>NZ_JBLZWL010000025.1:0-44017 GCF_049194865.1 Corallococcus terminator
AGAAGCGTCGTCGCGTGGTGCTCCCCACCTACCCCTTCGAGCGCAAGCGGCACTGGCTGGACCCGAAGCCGGTGACTGCGACGGTGAGCGTGGAAGCCTCGCTCGCCCGGCGCAAGGACGCCTCCGACTGGTTCTATCTGCCGTCGTGGAAGCGGACGCTGGCCCCGCGTCCGCCCGCCGCCACGCTGGGACACTGGCTCCTCTTCGTCGATGAGCGAGGCCTGGGTGACGCGCTGGCCGCGCGGCTCATGGAGACCGGTGGCCGCGTCACCCGCGTGAAGCAGGGCTCCGACTTCCGCCGCCTGGAGGACGGAGACTACGAAGTGAACCCGGCCCGCGCGGACACCTACGCGTCGCTGATGGCCGCGCTCGCCGAGGACGGGACGAAGCCCGAGCGCATCATCCACCTGTGGAGCACGGAGGCCGGAAGCACGGGACTGGCCGGCATCGAGCGCGCACAGGACACCGGGTTCTTCAGCCTCCTCTTCCTGGCGCAGGCGCTGGGCGGTCAGGGGGCACCGGGACAGGTGCACCTCACCGTGGTCTCCACGGGTGTGCAGGCCGTCAGCGGACACGAGGCGCTCGCGCCCTCGAAGGCGACGCTGCTGGGCGCATGTCGCGTGCTGCCCCACGAGGTACCCGGCCTCACGTGTCGCACCATCGACGTGGAGCTGCCCGAAGGAACGAAGGACCTCCAGGCGCTGGCGGCGCGGCTGGCGGGCGAAGTGTGCGCGGCCTCCTCCAACGGCGCGGTGGCGCTGCGAGGAGCCCAGCGCTGGGAGCAGGCGCTCGAGTCCGCGCGCCTCACGCCCGCCGAGGCGGATGCTCCGAAGCGGCTGCGCGCCGGGGGCACGTACCTCATCACCGGCGGCCTGGGTGGCATCGGCCTGGTGCTCGCGGAGTTCCTCGCGCGGAAGGTTCAGGCCCGGCTGGTGCTGGTGGGCCACCGCGCGATGCCAGAGCGTGCCGCGTGGGATGCGTGGCTCGCGACGCACGACAAGCAGGATGTGGTGAGCCAGCGCATTCGCAAGGTCCTCGTGCTGGAGGCGCTCGGGTCCGAGGTCCTGGTGCTCCAGGCGGACGTGGGCGACTCCGGGCAGATGGCGGAGGTGCTGCGCCGCACGCGAGAGACCTTTGGCGCCCTCCATGGCGTCATCCATGCCGCGGGTGTTCCGGCGGGCGGGCTGGCGCAGCTTCGCACCCGGAAGGCGGTGGAGGACGTCCTGCGCCCGAAGCTGCAGGGCACGTGGGTGCTGAGCGAGCTCTTGAGCGGCATGTCGCTCGACTTCCTGATGCTCTGCTCGTCCCGCACCGCGTTCACCGCCGAGCCCGGGCAGATCGACCACTGCGCCGCGTGCGCCTTCCAGGACGCCTTCGCCCATCAGGCCTCGGCGACGGGCGGACTGCCGGTGGTCTCCCTCGGCTGGGATACCTGGCGCGAGGTGGGCCAGGCCGTCACCACGCAGCTTCCCGACGGAGCCAGCGCGCTGCGCGAGGCGATGCTCGCCCACGCCCTGTCGCCCACCGAGGGCGTGGACGTGTTCGAGCGCGTCCTCTCGCAGATGCCCACGCACGTCGTGGTGTCCACGCAGGACCTGCGGGCGGCGATGGCGCGCAGCGCCTCGTTCCTCCAGGACCTGATGGGCCCGGCCCAGACGGATGACTCGGCCCCGGTGGAGCGCGCGGTCATCGCCACCATGGACGAGGCGGAGCGCGAGCTGGCGGACATCTGGCGGCGCTTCCTGGGCGTGGACAACGTGTCGCTGCACGAGAACTTCTTCGAGCTGGGCGGCAACTCGCTGATCGGCCTCAAGGTCATCAACGAGGTGAAGCGTCGCTTCGGCACGGAGGTGCCCGTGGTGGCGCTCTTCGAGAACCCCACGCTGAGCTCCATGGCGCGGTTGCTGACTCGCGGGCAGGAGCAGGCCCCGACGACGACCACCAGCGACCGGCGGAGCCGTGGGGCGCGGCGCCGGGAGCAGATTCAGCAGCGCCGTCAGTCGGGTCATTGAGGGGGAGGAATCAGCGTGTCTGAAGGCAACACGGGCGTGGAGATCGCAATCACCGGCATGGCCGGACGCTTCCCGGGCGCGCGCAGCCTCGATGAGCTGTGGCGCAACCTGTGCGATGGCGTGGAGGCCATCGAGCCCCTCACGGACGAGGCGGTCCTGAAGGCGGGCCTGCCCCCGGAGGTGCTCAAGGATCCTCACTTCATCAAGGTGGCCTCGAGGCTGGAGGACGTCACCGGTTTCGACGCGGCCTTCTTCGGCTACACGCCACGCGAGGCGGAGGTGATGGACCCGCAGCAGCGCCTCTTCCTGGAGTGCGCGCTGGAGGCGCTGGAGGACTCGGGCCAGGGAGCGCCTCCCCAGGACGTCCTGGTGGGTGTCTTCGGCGGCCAGGCGCTGAGCACGTACCTGCTGCTCAACCTGATGGGGAACTCGGAGCTGTTGCGCACCGCGGATCCGCTCCAGCTCAACCTGGGCAACGCGGGCAGCTTCCTCACCACGCGGGTCTCCTACAAGTTGGATTTGCGAGGCCCCAGCTTCACCGTGGAGAGCGCGTGCTCCACGTCGCTCGTGGCGGTCCACGTCGCCTGCCAGAGCCTGCTCAACCATGAGTGCGACGTGGCGCTCGCGGGTGGCGTGTCCATCAACCTCCAGCTCCAGGGCGGCTACCGCTTCATGGAAGGTGGAATCCTCTCGCCGGACGGTCGATGTCGCACCTTCGACGCGCAAGCGAAGGGCATTGTCTTCGGCAGCGGCGCGGGCGTGGTGGCGCTCAAGCGGCTGGAGGACGCGCTGGCGGATGGCAGCCCCATCTACGCCGTCATCAAGGGCTCCGCGGTGAACAACGACGGCGCCGCGCGCGTGGGCTACACCGCGCCGGGCGTCGAGGGACAAGCCGCCGTCATCTCCGAGGCCCTGGGCAGCGCGGGCGTCTCCGCCGCGAGCATCGGCTACGTGGAGGCTCACGGCACTGGCACCGCGCTGGGAGACCCGATTGAAGTGCAGGCCCTCACCCGGGCCTTCGGTGACGAAGCGGCGGGACCGCGCACGTGTGCCATCGGCTCGCTCAAGCCCAACGTGGGCCATCTGGATGCGGCGGCGGGCGTGGCGGGGCTCATCAAGGCGGCGCTGTCGCTCAAGCACCGCAAGCTGACGCCCAGCCTCAACTTCGAGACGCCCAACCCCAACATCCCCTGGGACGACAGCCCCTTCTACGTCAACACCGCGCTGCGCGAGTGGAAGGCCTCGGCCCACGGTCCACGGCGCGCTGGAGTGAGCAGCTTCGGCATGGGCGGCACCAACGCCCACGTCATCCTGGAGGAGCCGCCAGCTCGCGCCCCCGTCCGGGCGACTCGCGCGCACCAGGTCCTGCTCCTCTCCGCGCGCACCTCCACCGCGCTCACGGCGCAGGCGCAGCGGCTGGCGGAGCACCTCCGCGCGAACCCGGTCCTGGAGCCCGCGGACGCGGCGTACACGCTCCAAGTGGGCAGGCGTCGCCACACGCAGCGTCGCGCCATCGTCTGTCAGGGACGAGAGGACGCGCTCGCGGCCCTGGTCGACCCCACGCGGCACCTCTCCGTCGCCGAGGAGCGCACGAGCCGCTCCACCGTGTTCATGTTCCCCGGCCAGGGCGCGCAGTACGCGGGAATGGCCCAGGGCCTCTACGAGAGCGAGCGCACCTTCCGCGCGGTGGTGGACGACTGCGCCACCCGGCTCGCCCCCGAGCTGGGCCTGAACCTGCGCGACGTCCTCTTCCCCACCGCCGAGCGCGCCGAGGAAGCCCAGCGTCAGCTGCAGCAGACGCGGCTGGCCCAGCCCGCCCTCTTCACCATCGAGTACGCGCTGGCGAAGCTGTGGATGAGCTGGGGCGTGAAGCCCGAGGCGATGATCGGCCACAGCATCGGTGAGTACGTGGCCGCGTGCCTCGCGGGCGTCTTCAGCCTGCCGGATGCGCTGGCGCTGGTGGCCGCGCGCGGGAAGCTCATGCAGGAGCTGCCGCCGGGGACCATGCTCTCGGTCGTGCTCTCGCACGAGGCGCTGGCGCCCTTGCTGGACGCGCGGGTGTCCGTGGCCGCGGTGAACGCGCCGTCGCTCACGGTTGTCGCCGGTCCTGAAGACGCGGTGGATGCGCTGAAGGCCCGGCTCGAGCAGCGCGGCGTCCAGTGCCGCAAGCTGCACACCTCGCACGCGTTCCACTCGGCGATGATGGACCCCATCCTCGCGCCGTTCACCGAGCGCGTGCGCAAGGTCAAGCTCTCCGCGCCCCAGGTGCCCTACATCTCCAACGTCACCGGCACCTGGGTGACGGCCGCCGAGGCGACGGACCCGGGCTACTGGGCCCGTCACCTGCGCCAGCCCGTGCGCTTCGCCGCGGGGCTCGGCCTGCTGCGGCCCGCGCAGGTGTTGCTGGAGGTCGGTCCCGGTCGCGCGCTGTCCACCTTCGCGGCGCAGCCCGGCGCGCTGCCGCAAGTACCCACCACCGTCACCTCGCTCCGTCACCCGGACACGCGGCAGTCCGACGCGGCCGTGCTGCTGGGAGCGCTGGGACAGGTGTGGATGGCGGGCGTGGACGTGGACTGGGAGGCCTTCCACGGTGGAGAGCGACGCCTTCGCGTGCCGCTGCCCACCTATCCCTTCGAGCGCAAGCGCTACTGGGTGTCTCCGGATGGGCACCGCGCGCTGGCCGCGTCCTTCTCGCCGGAGCGCGCACCCGAGGCCCGGGAGCACGAAGAGGCGGCGTCCGCCGGCTACACGCGCCCCGCGCTGGCCACGGAGTACGTGTCGCCCGACACCGCGGATGCACGGACGGTGGCGCGCATCTGGGAGGACGTGCTGGGCGTGCGCCCGGTGGGCCTCAACGACGACTTCTTCGCGCTGGGTGGACACTCGCTGCTGGCCACCACGGTGGTGGGACGGCTGCGAGACACCTTCGGATTCACCGTGCCGTTGCAGTCCCTGTTCGAGGCGCCGACGGTCGCGCGCCTCGCGTCACTGGTGGCCGAGCAGCGCCAGAGCCCCGGCCACGATGACCCGGAAGTCGAAGCCCTGCTGAGGATGCTGACGGAGCTCACCCCCGAAGAGGTCGCGGTCAGTCGCTAGTCGCGCTCCACACCCCTTTCGAGAAACAGCCGATGGCACTCTCCAACACCACACCCCTGAAGGTCCTCATCCTGGCCATGGAGTACACCCCGAACGTGGCCGGAGGCGTGGGCACCTACGTCTACGAACTGGCCCGAGGGTTGGCTCGTGGTGGATGCAAGGTCACCGTCGTGGCGTACACGCCGGGCGAGCCGGCCGTGCTTCGCGAGCCGCAGCTCACCGTGCACATGGTTCCGCCGAGCCGAGGCAGCCTCTCACAGGCGGCGCAGCTCTCGCTCGTGGGCGGCATCCGCCTCTTCAACGAGGACCTCATCCACCATGGACGAGAGCGCATCCGCGAGGAGCAGCCTGACCTCATCCACTTCCACCAGTGGCACACGCATCGCGCCGCGCGGGTGCTCGGCCAAGAGGCTGGCGTGCCCGTGCTGGGCACCAGCCACTACATCTCCGAACCCGCCGAGCGCTGGTGGGGCCAGACGCCCGACCCCGAGATTCTTGAGGAGGAGCGCAGCTTCTACGACGGGACGACGCCGGTCATCTCGGTGAGCGAGTCCATGAGCGAGCTCATCCGGGAGACCTACGGCCTGTCGTCGTCGCTGCTGCACACCATCCACTGCGGCATGGACGCGGGGCCGTTCCTCCAACCCTCGCACACGCCCGAGCAGTACGCCCGGCTGCGCGCCACGGTGGCCACGCCCAATGACCCCGTCGTCCTCTACACGGGCCGGCTGCATCCCCAGAAGGGCATCACCGCCATCTTCGCCGCCGCCGAGCGCGTGCTCGCGAAGCGGCCCGAGGTGCGCTTCCTCCTCGCGGGCGGCACCGACTCGCGCGAGTCCACGCAGATGGTCCAGGGGTTGAGCAAGCGCTACGCGCACCTGCGCCATCGCATCAAGCTGCTGGGCAAGCTGCCGCGCCGTCAGCTCGGCCTGCTGCACCGAATCTCCGACCTGGCGCTGGTGCCCTCGCTCTACGAGCCCTTCGGCTACACGGCCATCGAGGCCATGGCGTCCGGCCTTCCCCTCGTGGCGACGCGCTCCGGTGGCCCGGCCGAGATTGTCGAGCACGAGAAGACGGGGATGCTCGTTCCGGTGCTGCCCGGTGAACCAGGTGGGCCGCGCGAGGTGGATGTCGAGTCACTCGCCAACGCGCAGCTCGCCCTGCTGGAGGACCGCGAGCGCGCGAAGCACATGGGCCAGGCCGGGCAGCAGCGCGTGGTGGAGCTGTTCGGCCTGCCGCGCATGGTGGCCGCCAACCGCGTCGTGTACGAGAAGCTGATCGACATGCCTGTCCAGCAGGCCGAGGCCCCTGTCGCCCGGCGCGAGGTGCTCTCATGACGTCCCAGGTGTCGTCGACCTCCGCGCTGGCCGCGGTGGAGTGGCTGGCCTTCCACGTCCCTCAGCCGACCGCCTGGACGCGGCTGTTCTGTCTGCCCCACGCGGGCGGCAGCGCCTCGCTGTTCCGCACCTGGCAGGCGGAGCTGGGGCAGGACATCGAGGTCTGTCCGGTGCAGCTCCCCGGCCGGGAGAACCGCCTGCGTGAGCCGCCGCTGCGCGAGCTGCCAGCGGTCGTCGACTTCCTGGTGGAGGTGGTGGCGCGGAATGGGGACAAGCCCTTCGCCCTCTTCGGTCACAGCATGGGCGCGCTGCTCGCCTACGAGCTGACACGGGCCCTGCGCGAGCGAGGGCTCCCCACGCCGCTGCACCTCTTCGTCGCCAGCTACCGCGCGCCCCAGACGCTGCGGGCCCACCCACCCACGGCGATTACCCACGACATCGACGCGTCCGAGGCGCGGCGCATGGGCGAGGCCATCTCCGTGTCGGGTGACATGGCGGAAGAGCTGCTGAAGCTGATTCGCACCAC
Source organism: Corallococcus terminator (assembly GCF_049194865.1). GTDB lineage: Bacteria > Myxococcota > Myxococcia > Myxococcales > Myxococcaceae > Myxococcus > Myxococcus terminator_A. Next base: position 6,972 of record NZ_JBLZWL010000025.1, read on the forward strand.
CCTGCTCGCGGACACCGCGGTGTGCGAGGGCTACACGTGGAAGCCGGGCCCCGCCCTGGCCTGTCCGCTGTCCGCCTTCCGGGGCTTCGACGACTACGTCCCCGAGGACGCGACGGAGGCGTGGCGTCAGCTCACGTCCGGAGCGTTCTCCACCCAGACCTTCCTGGGGGACCACTTCTTCCTGCGGCAGACGCCTCGCGGCCTGTTGCAGAACCTCCGCCGGAGCCTCGCGAAGCTGCGACCCGCGCCTTCCCCCTGATTCTTCCCAAGGAGCTGCCCAGATGAAGTACCTCATCTACGTCAAGGACCGTACGTCGGGCCCCGTGCCCCCCGACCCCATCGCCCTCAACCGCTCCGTCCGCGAGTGGGTGGGAGCCCGCCTCCAGGACGGCACCATGGACTGTGCCTATTACGTCCTCCCGAAGATGGGGCTCTGTATCGTCAACGCGGACTCGCACGAGACGCTGCTGACGCTGCTGCGCGCGTGGCCGTCGTTCGCGTTCCAGGAGTTCGAGATCCACATGCTGGCGGACGTGCGCCACGGCATCGACAACAACTTCGAGCGCCTGAAGCGCGATGGCCCCCCGGCCAAGGCCGAAGAAAACGCGGCGTGACGCGCCACCCAGGAGAGCAGTCATGAGCACCGCCACCGTCCAGAAGGCTGTCGGGCCCCGGGCCCCCGAGCGCATGCCGCTCGACAACCGCCGGGCCTTCTATGAGGGCCTGGAAGCCAACAACAAGCCCATCATCTTCACCGATGCCATGAAGGGCTGGCCCGCCGCCGAGCGGTGGTCCTTCGACTGGTTCACGCAGCAATACGGCGACGTGAGCGTCCCCGTGGAGTGGCTGCGCTACAACGCCCGCCCCGCTGGAGACGTGGAGCGCGTGGGCCGCGTGCGGAAGATGACGATGAAGGACTACGTCGCCTCGCTGAAGGTGAAGGATGGCGAGGAGACGCCGGGCTACCTCATCGGCAACGACTTGTTCCGCACCCTCCCCGCCCTGCACCGCGACGTGCGCTTCGACGAGTACGCCGTGCAGCGGCGCCTCACCGAGCAGCTCTTCTTCATGGGGCCGAAGGGCACCTTCACCCAGCTCCACTTCGACCGCGCGCACAACCTGCACGCCGTCATGGTGGGCCGCAAGCAGTGGCAGCTGTATTCGCCGTCACGAGACGCGGAGCTGAACCCGGCGAAGCTCAGCCACCCCTGGTCGGTGATGAGCTCGCATGACCTGACGCCGCACGGTGGCAAGCCGGACCAGCTGCCCGCGGACAAGGTCCCGGACTACGACTTCGTCCTGGAGGCGGGAGAGATTCTCTACCTGCCCTATGGCTGGTGGCACCGCGTGTACACGGTCGAGGACGCCATCGCGACCAACTACTGGTGGTGGACCTGGTCCATGCTGGCCCGCATCGGCCCGCGCCTCATCCCCTCCATCGCCGTGAGCGCGGTGAAGAAGATGAGGAAGCAGCAGACGCTCGGTCGCGAGTTCCGCGAGCAGTAGCGCGGAACCGGCGGCTCACTCCAGCTCGATGAGGGCGGCGAACATCGCGCCCTGCGAGACATTGACGACGCCTGTGCCCTCTCCCATGGGGCTCAGGCGCAGCGAGTGGCCGCCGTAGGTCTCACCGAGGACGAAGAGGCCCCAGATGACGATGTGGGGCATCACCACGCCCTCGGGCCCCGGGTAGTGGAAGGGCGCGGGCCGCACGCGCTCCTGCACCACCCAGCCGCCACCATCGAGCGCCTTGCGCACGGCCGCGTCCCACGCCGGAGCGGGCGTCGACGCCCCGAGCAGCACCGACGCGCCGCCGTAGTCCCGCCCCGCCTTGAGCACCAGCTCCTCACGCCGGGAGGCCAACAGCTCGGGCAGGAAGACGCGCTCTCCTCCCCGCTCGACGTGGGTCCGCGCGACAAGTCGGGACCAGGGCACATGGGTGCGCACCAGCGCCTGCTCCTCGGGAGACAGCAGCGACGACGTCACATGCTCCGACAGGAGCGCGAGGTTGCGCTTGTCGTCGAGCACGTCCTGCGCCGGACCGTTGAAGAGGCTGAGGGCGCGGGAGGAGATGGCGGACTGGGCGTTCGCGATGAACTCCGGGCCCGCCATCAGGAGACGATCCCTCGCTTCGTATTCGACGACGGCGTGCAGCCGCTTGCCCTGGGTGGTGAGGCGGTGTCCTTCGGCGCTCTTCACCGCGTCGTAGGTCGTCATCAGGACCTCGCCCCGCGCGCCCTCGGGCCGGAGGATTTCCAGGAGCTGACCGGTGAAGAGTCGGCACGCCTGCTCCGCGAGCGCCGTCGGCGGAAGGGTGCTCGGCGAGAAGAGGATGCCGATGTTGACCTCGCCCTCCCACTCGGTGTCGCGGCGCACGCAGTCCACGATGTTGGCGAAGAAGTCGCGCAGCGTCCGGGGCTGGCGGATGCGCAGCCCCTGCTCGGTGGCGAAGCGGTGCATCGCTGGCTGTGACATGATCTGCTGGACGTGGATGGCCGTCTCCCAGCCCCCGACGCCCGCCGTCAGGTTGAACTCCAGGCACTTCAAGTTCGTGCCGTCGTGGATGAAGTCACCCCGGCTGATGGCCCCGCGCGCGTCGTCCGTGCGCGCCAGTGCGTCCAGCGCCAGGCGGGCCCGCTCTTCCGGGAGCCCGTAGTAGTCCGCCGCGCGAGCCGCGTCCCCAAGCAGACGCCGTGGCGCGCGCTTGATGAGTCGGCACAGCCCCGTCGCCATCTCCCGCATCGTCCGCGCCGCGGCGCCGTCGATGAAGGTGGGCCAGGCATGCAGCTCATAGGGGAAGAGTGGCGAGGCCTCGCTCGCCAGGAAGTGGTGCCGTGCGAAGGTCTCCGGGACGCGCTCGGCGAACTCCAGGAACTTCGCGCCCGTGGAGGACAGCCCCCCGTGCAGCGCCTTGATGTCGGGAGGGAACTCTCCGCCGGGAATCGGCTCGGGCACGCTCATTCCGTACTGCTCCTTCATGGGTAGAAGTGAACCACGTCGACCGCGTGGGAGTGGCTCAAGACAGCTCGCAGACCACGCGAAGCTCGCTCGTGTACCGGTGCCGCGCCGCATCCGTGAGCCAGAGGTGGTCCGGGTCCGGCACCATCTCCGAGAAGCTGACCCGCGAGGCCGGAGCATCTTCGACCGCCCGTCGCACGAGCTTGGCCATCATCTCGACCAGGAGCGGGCTGTCGAAGTCCACGAAGCAGGGCTTGCGCTCCGTCGCCACCTTGAAGAACGCGAAGCGAGGGATGCCGAGTCCGCGCTGCCAGCGCCGCGCCTCCAGCCACTGCTCCAGCGCCTCCGTGACACTCGCGAAGCCCAGGCTTGCCGCGGGCACGCTCCACCGCTCGCGGGCGACGATGACCCCGTCCACCGTCAGTCGCGGTGAGTAGTCCTCGCCCAGCGCCAGGTCGAAGGCGCTCGCACAGCGGTGCTCCAGGTAGACGGCCAGGAAGTCCATCAGCCCGAAGCGACGCCCGCTCACGCGGTCGACGACCTCCAGCGCGCCGTCACGCCGCTCCACCATCAGGTCGCCCACGCGCAGTGCACGCGCGCCCGGGTTCGGCGACGGCTCCTGCCCGGAGAGGTAGTGGAGGCTGTCGCGAGGAAACAGGCACGGCAGCGTCCGCTGGCTCCACTCGGACTTGGGGAACACCGGGATGATGTCCGCCTCGGAGGCACACCGCTCCGCGAGCGCGAACAGCTCCGCGGGCGCGGGGTGCTGCTCCACGAAGAGCGAGGAGAGGCTGTTGCACAGGTGCAGCTCGCCCAGCACGAGCTGGTAGTCGCCGGCTTGGACGGCCTCGGCGCTCGCCGCGTCGATCATCATGTCCGGTGACGCATGCCAGCGGCGCTTCCACCCTGCCCCGCGCGTGACGAAGGCCTCGCTCACGAGGGGACGCAGCGCCTCGACGGTCCGCGTCTGACGGCGGACGCCCGGTTCCAGGGCGAAGAGGTCACGCCAGCGCCGACGGTGCTCGGCGACAATCTCGTCGATGGGCATCAGGGCCCCCGAGGACGCCGGGTCCTGGATGGCCTGGACGAAGGCGAGCTGCAGCGTGGTGAGTTCCACGGGCGCTCCGCCCTGGGACAGCTTGTCGAACAGCGCCTCCAGCCCCACGCCGGTGCGAAGGGTCACCTCGCCCACCAGCCAGCGAGCCCCCGTCAGCAGCAGCTCCAGCACGGGCCCGAGCCGCGCGAGCAGCGGCGCGCCCAGCTCCAGCTCGCCGTCCCGCACGCAGTCCTCGTAGATGAGCGTCCGCGAGGCATACGTCTTCCCCGCCGCGCGCGTGGGAAGCGCACCCGTCACTTCCTTGAACACGCCCTCCAGCTCCGCGAGCGCTCCATCCAGCGCCTCGGGCGAGCCCGCCGCGGCCTCGACGCCGGCACGCGCGTGCTCCAGCCGCTCCAGCGGAGCCAACGCGCGAGCCCGGGCCTCCGCGTCGGGAATCGCCATCAGCGCGCCGCGCAGCACCACCTCGGGTCTCACCACCAGCGGCACATCCCAGCCCCAGGCCAGGACACCCATGCCGCTCGCCTGGTCCAGCGCGGCGTAGACCTCATCCACGCTCGTGAAGGAGGGCGCGGCGCCACGCGTGAGCGTCTCAGCGAGGGCCGCGGCGCTGACCGAGCCGTCACACCGCGCGAGCAACGCCGCCTGCGACGGCAACAGCTCCACGGGCTCGGGCATGGGGCCGTGAAGCACCTGGCCGTCCAGGCGGAAGTACGGCAACAGCCGGGGCGGAGCCCAGCGGCGCAGCGACGCGTCCTGGGCCAGCGCGGCGCCGAGCGTGTCCATGCACCACGCCTCGAAGTAGACGGCGCGCCGCGAGACGAGCTGCTGTCCAGGGAGCAACCGCAGCGCGTCGCTCGACTGCGTCAGCCGCGCCCAGCCCACCGGGCCGAAGAAGCCGATGGTGTCGTTCTTCGTGGCGTAGCGCTGGACGTAGGAAGCAACCAGGCGCTCGCGCTGCCGGGCCTTGCTGTTGCGCGCCGTGGCGGGCAGCGCCGCGAGCGGCTCGACACCCGTCTTGTAGGCATGGCGGTTCTGCCAGAGGAGGGCCTCGCGAAGTCGTGTTTCACCCGCCAGCGAGCGCAGCGCGGCGCTGATGTTCAGCAGGTCCGCGTCGAACGCGGCGCGCAGTGCGTCACCGGGTTTATCAGCCCCCGTCGCAAGCCAGGTCTCGGCGGCGGCAGCGGCCGTCGGAGCCGCGAGCCGGAGCACATCCTCCGCTGGGAAACCGGCGCCGCGCAGCGCGGCCCAGGGCCACAGCGCCATTCCAGGAGCAAGCGGGACAAGCGAGGGTGAAACGGACATCGTGAATTCCAGAGGCTCGGGTACGGCGGTCAAGGAAGTCTGCCCCTTCCGGATTGTCCGCCTACTCTAGTATACAGCCCGTCCCTCTCAACGGCGTTCCCTGTATGAGCGATCAATCATCATTGCCGCGTCTTTCGTATTTCACGGGTCGAGGTGTCGCGGAGAAGATCCGCCTCGCGCTTGCCGAGTCTGGCACGGAGTATCAGGACATCGACCTGGGCAAGTTCGACGTGAAGGCGAAGGAGAAGACGCCTCCGTTCGAGGAGCTGAAGCGCACCGGAAAGCTGGCCTTCGACAAGGTGCCCTTGTGGGAGGAGCCGGACGGCTTCCGCGTCGTCCAGAGCCTGGCCATCCTGCGCCACGTCGCGCGCACCCGGGGCCTCTACGGCGCGAACCCGCGTGAGAGCGCCGCCTGCGACATGATCATCGAGGGCGTCGAGGAGGTCACCGCGCGCGCGCGCAGCCTGACGTCACTCAGCCCTGAGCAGCTGGGCGAGCAGCTCCCCATCATCCTGGGCGAGGAGCTGCCCCAGTGGCTCGGTCACTTCGAGCGGGTGCTCTCGAACAACGGCAGCGGCGACGGCTTCTTCGTCGGCACCACGGTGAGCGTGGCGGACACCAGCATCTTCGGCTTCCTGGAGCTGCTCGTCGACAACGGGCTCATGGAGGTGCTGGAGAGCAGCTATCCGCGCCTGCGCTCGTTCTTCGAGCGGATGAGCCAGCGCCCCAACCTCGCGCGCTACATCGCCTCACCGACGCGAAACCCGCCCGTCCAGCTCCTCAACGGCTGAGCGGACTCCCGGCATCCGAAGCCCTCCGGCCATGACGCTTACCCTGAAGTTCCATGACTCCGTCAGCCACCTGAGCGACGAGGCGCTGGACGTCCTCACGTCCGAGTCGAGTGTGTTCTTCGGCCGGCGCTGGCTCCGGATGCTGGACGCGGTCGACCTCCCCTTCATGGTCCGGGGGGAGCTGTCGCTTCGTTATGCCATTGTCAGCCAGGGCGAGGTCCCCGTCGCGCTGGCGCCGTGTTTCATCACGCGTAGCAAGAACATCTACACGCCCTACGCCCTGGAGAAGTTCTTCTTCAGCAGCTGGAAGGGAGGCTTCGCCAACGCGGGTGGCTTGAGCCGGGTGGCCGTCACGGTGGCGGACCTCTACCACTCGCTGGCGAAGCTCACGGGGGCTGGCATCGACGGAGGCGTGTTCGTCACCAGCCCGCTCAGCATGCGCAGCAGCATCATCTGCGCGCCCCAGTCGCCGGAGCTCGCGCGTCAGGCTCGGGAGCTCATCCTCCGGGGCCTGCGTGAGCTGGCCACGAGTGAGCGACTCCCCCTCTACTTCTACGGAGTGGATGGAGACGACGCGGCGCTGCGAGAGGCGCTCAACTCGGCGTCCTTTCAAGAGGTCTTCATCTACGACGACAACGTCATCGACGTGCCGCCGGGAGAGAGCCTCGACGCGTACCTGGGCCAGTTCAAGAGCGACGCCCGGAGGTTCATCAAGAAGGAGATGGCGAACGTCCGGGACGCGGGCGTGACGTTCGAGCGCGTCTCCCGAATGGGCGAGATGGCCGAGTTGCTGGAGCGGTTCTACGAGGTGACGTACTCGAAGTACGGCAGCGAGCACCTCCGCCACCCGCCCGCGTTCTGGTCCGCCCTCCAGCAGCACGTCTCACCCGAGGCCGAGGCCGTGGTGGGCTATCAGGGCGGCGAGCCCATCGGGTTCTCCCTGCTGCTGCAGAAGCACGACGAGGTGTGGTTCTACCGGGTCGGTCGCGCCGAGGCGGGTGCCTCGGAGACGCCGCTGTACTTCAACCTCGGCTTCTACGAGCCGCTGCGGCGTGCATACGAGCTGGGCGCCCGGAAGCTCTGGCTCGGGCCCAGCGCGTACGAGACGAAGCGGCGAAGGGGCGCGAGAAGGCATCCACTCTTCAGCTACCTGTGGATTCCAGGGCGCTGGCCGCGCACCGTCCTTCAGCCCTACGTGTCTGCCTATTCCCGCGTGAGCAAGGCGATGGCGGCGGGCAGCTCCCAGAAGAATCGGATGCGCAAGACACCCTGAACCAAAGGGTGTCTCGACTCCCGTGGCGCGATGACTTGCCACGGGACGCCAACGGACTCAGCTGTCGAGCTGCTCCGGCGTGACGCAGGCCGCGCCGAGGTCCAGGTCCTCCAACGGGATGCGCTGGATGTGCTCGCGCGGCTCGTATTTGGGATTGAGCTTGTCGCGGTACTTGTCCGAGCCGCTCTCGTACGTCACCCAGAGCTCGCCATCGATGATGTTCACGCCCTGGGCGTAGGGGTCGATCAACCCGTTGCTGATGTCCACCCGGTTGTCGATGTTGGCCGTGAAGGAGTCCGCGCTGGCCTCGAACGGCTGGTAGATGAGCTTCTGGTCGCCCGTGGTGAAGAGCAAGGCGCCGTCGACCACCGTCATGCCCTGTGCACGGTCTGGAGCACGGATGGGGCCCTGGCGCGAGTCCTCGATGAGAGAGCCTGTCTTCTCGTCAATCTCGTAACGCCAGACAGCGCCCGCCTTGCCATCGCCATCCTTGCTGTAGCTGCCGATGTACGCGTAGCCGTCCTTCACCGTCATGAAGCTGCCAGCGGAGACCAGGTCCATGCCGGTGGCGGGGTCCTTCACGCCCTCGGGGAATGGGACCTCCATCACCTGGGAGGCCTGGGCCACGGTCCCCGTCTTCGCCGCGCGCTCCAGCTCCTCGCGCGTGTAGACGTAGATGCCTCGGGTGTCGGAGACGTACACGAAGTCGCCCTCCGTCGAGACACCACCGCCGTGCGTGGGCTTGCCCTCTTCTGGGTGCTTGGGGTCCGTCCCACCGAGCTGGACCTGGAGCGACTCACTGCCCGAGTTCTTGTCCTGCACGGACAGCAACACATCGTGGTCGTCGGAGTAGTACGTCGTGAGCACCTCACCGCGCTTCGCGTCGTACCCCTGGCCCTGGGGCGTCCAGCCCTCGTCCAGATGCAGCAACTCCGGACCGACGGGCGCCGAGCCGCTCGTGGAAATCGGGTCAGCCGCCACTCGCGAGGAATCCGCGACCGCGGCCTTGGTCCCGAAGCCCGTGAGATTCACGGGGCTGGGCCTGGCGGCGTCCAAGCCGTCCTGGAAGAAGGGCGCGGGGGCTGGAGGCGTCACGGGAGCTTCGGCCGCCGGCGCCTTCGCGGCGTCCGTCTGGGTCGTGGTGGGGACGGCGCGGCGAGGAATCGAGGTGATCAAGAACAGGCCTCCGGGATAATCGATTCTCTCAGAAAGACGCCCGGGAGTTGCGTCCTCGCACACCCTACCCCGGTGGGCTTGGGCCACCGGACCCGGATTTTGCTATGGGGGGGCCATGTCCTCGGCACTGCAGACCCGATCCCCCAGCCAGCTGGCCAACGGCCGTTTTGGTCAGACGCGCTACATGATTCGCCGGAAGTTCTTCAAGCTGTTCGGCGGCGCCTTCCACATCTACGACGAGGCAGGCAACCTCGCGTTCTACTCGAAGATGAAGGCCTTCAAGCTGAAGGAGGACCTGCGCATCTACGGCGATGAGGAGATGCGTGAGGAGCTGCTCACCATCAAGGCGCGCGGCATCCTCGACTTCGGCATGACGTACGACGTGACGGACGCCGTCTCCGGAGAGCGCGTGGGCGCGCTGCGCCGCAAGGGCCTGCGCTCCCTCCTCCGAGACCAGTGGCTGGTGCTGAACGAGAACGACCAGGAGGTGGGGAAGATTGAAGAGGACAGCATCATGCTGGCGCTGGTGCGTCGCCTCCTCACCAACCTGGTGCCCCAGTCCTTCACCGGGAAGCTGGGCGAGACGCCGGTCCTCGCCTTCCACCAGCGGTTCAACCCGTTCATCCAGAAGATCGACCTCGACTTCTCGATGGACGACCGACACGCGTTGGACCGGCGGCTCGGCATCGCCGCGGCGGTCCTGATGTGCGCCATCGAGGGCCGTCAGCAGTAGCCCCTGGGAGGGGGCCCGGCAACGTCCCGGCCCCCTTCAGGAACGAAGGGGGAGTCGGAGGGTGAAGGTGGAGCCCTCCCCCATCGTGGAGCGGGCCGCCAGCGAGCCGCCATGAAGCCGCGCGAGCGACGAGGCGATGAACAGGCCCAGTCCATGGCCCCGCCCTTGTTGGCTGTCCGCCCTCCGGAAGCGGTCGAAGATGTGGGGCAGCGCCGCGGCGGGGATTCCTACGCCCTTGTCTCGCACATGGATGAGGACCGCGCCCGGGTCCACCGCCGTCCGGATGTCCACCTCGCGTGAGTCACCGCGATACTTCACCGCATTGGACAGCAGGTTGTTGAGGATCTGCCGCGTCCGCTCCGCGTCGAAGGACACTCGCTCCGGCGGCTCCTGCGCCTCCAGGCGGAAGTCCACTTCCGGCTGGGCCTCGGCCCAGTCGTGGACGACCTCCTGGAGGAAGGGAACCAGCGGCGCGCGCGCGCGCTTGAGCTCCAGCCTTCCATCCGCCAGCTGCGAGGCGTCCAGGATGGACGTCACCAACCCGTTCATCTGATCGAGCTGCCTCATCACCGACTCGGCCGAGCGCTGCTCGTCTTCGGAGGCGCCGCGCTTGAGCTGCTTGCGCAGCAGGAGCTGGACGTTGAGGCGCGCGGAGCTCAGCGGCGTCTTCAGCTCGTGCGCGACCCAGTTGAGCATCTCCTCGCGCGCCGCGCCCAAGGCGGTGGCGACATCACGCGGAGGAGGCGTGTCCGCCCTGGCCCGGTCGTGACGGGACAGCGCGGCGCTGACGGTCTTCTCGAAGGTGGCCAGGTCCACTGGCTTGGCCAGGAACGTCTCGGCCTCTTCACGACCGGGTGGTCGCGCCGCGCTGAGCAGCACGAAAGGCACGTCCGCCAGGGCGGGCTCCGAGCGCATCGCGTAGAACAACTGCATCCCCGTGCGGCGGGGCATCATGTGGTCGCTGATGACCAGGTCCGGAGGCTCCGTGCGCGCGAGCATCAGGGCCTCCTCGCCATTGCTCGCTCGCACGACGCGGTGGCCCAGGTCCTCCAGCACCTCGGAGAACACTTCCAGGAGCGCCTCCTCATCCTCGGCGATGAGAACCAGGCTCATGTCTCACTCCCGCCGATGGTGGTCCCCACGGGACGGGCCTGGCCCGTGAGCAAGCCCTGAGAGGAACGCATGGGGGCGAGCACCCGCAGGCCAGAGTCGGCCACCTCGAACTCGCGCAGGGTGCTGTCGTACTTGCTGTCTCGCATCTTGAGGATGGACAGGATGCGGTGCAGGCGGCCGTGCAGCTCCACGAAGCGCAAGAGCAGGATGTTCTCCGCCAGGATGGCCACGGGCGAGTCGCTGAAATCCAGCTCGGTGCCCACGACCTTGGAGACCTCGCGGGTGAACAACGACGTCACCCCCAATTGCCGCAGGCGCAGCGCCAGGGACGACAAGAAAGCGCGGCGTCGCCCGCTCTCCATGATGGAGTGCTCCAGCTCCGCCAGTCCATCCAGGACGAGGCGCTTCACGCCGCGCTCCTCGATGCGCTGGATGATGCGTCGGATGAGGACGTCCGCCTCGACTTCCGCGGGCAGCTCCTGAATGATCTCCAGCATCCCCGACTCGTACGCGGGCCGCATGTCCAGCCCCACCCGCTTCGCGCGGGAGATCACGCGCTCGGGAGAGTCGAAGAAGGAGACGAAGAGCGACTTCTCCCCATGGCGCGCGCCGTCCAGCGCGAAGTACGACGCCAGCAGCGTCTTGCCAATGCCCAGGCTGCCGGCGATCAGCGTGGCGCTGTTGGACGGAAAGCCGCCGTACATCAAGGAGTCCAGCTCCGGAAGCCCGAAGCCCCTGCGCTCCTGGTCCAGAGGTGCTTCCGGAACGTCGGGCAGCGTCGCCTCCAGTCGAGGCAGGAAGTCCACGCCCTCCGTGGTGATGCGCATGACGTGCTCGCCCTGCAGGTGCGGGCGACCGCGCAGCTTCACCACCTCCACCCGACGCAGGCGGCGCGACCCCTGGGACTGGACCGACACCGCCACGATGCCGTCCATGGTGGTGGCCTCCGGCAGCTCCATCAGTCTCGGGAGTGGATACTCCGTGGTGAACATGCCGATGCAGTTGAGCGCCGCCAGGCCCAGGCCCAGCTCGTAGAGGAACTCCCGCAACCGCGCCTCGTCCTGCCACAGGTCGCGAATGGAGCGCAGGCCATCGATGAAGAGCAGGCGAGCGCCGCGCTCACGCACCGTCTGGAGGAGCAGCTCCCTCGCCTCCTTGGCGCCCCGCTTCAGCGCCGAGTAGGCGCTGATGAGGAACAGCTTGTCGCCCAGCAACTCGGGATTGTGGAAGGAGAAGCCGGACAGCGCCTCCACCAGCTTGTCATGAGGCTCGGACGTGACGGTGACCGCCACGACGGGCATGCCCCGTGCCGCGGCAGCGAAGGCCACCTGACTGCACAGCACCGTCTTGCCGCTGCCGGGCGTGCCCGTGACGATGATGGACTGGCGAGCGGGCAACCCACCCGCCAGGAGCACGTTGAAGCTGGGGATTCCGGTGTCGAAGTTCTGCGGAGGACTGACCATTCGAGAATTCCGGGGAACGTGGAGGCACAGGCGTGGGGGGCCAGAACCAGAAGATGTGCGCGACAACGCGGCACTCAACCTGGAGGTGACGTGGGCCACTTGCAGCCTGAAAAAACGTTCGACAACCCCGAATTGTTCACCGGTTAGCACCCGTCAGCCCTCCAGGGCTGGGTACCGAACCAGCGAACGGCTGGACGACGACACGCCGTCCAGCACCTCTCGCTTCGCTGCGGCTAGCGCGAGGTCCCCTGGCACCAACCGGAGGAACTGCAGGTGCGACGACCATCACACTGGCAGGCGTTGGAGCAGCGGTTCGAGCCCCCCGCGTTCCAGGCCTCATTCCAGTGGTACTGGGGACTGGTGCAACTCACGGAGGGACGCGCCGCGCCCTGGCACCACCCCCACTGGCTGCAGGTGCGCATGCCATCACACTGACAACTGTTGCTGCACCGGTAGGCCCCGCCCGGGTTGCGCGTCTCATCCCGATAGTAATTGTAGAAATCGCACGGCGCGCCGAGCTCCTGTGACTGCGTCTCGACAGACGCCTCCTCCATCAGGACAGGCTCCGTCACGTCATCGACGGACTCAGGAGCCCCGCCACCACACGCCGATGAGAACGCCAGGACCAGGGACACCACCGACAACACCACACCGCGCAAGACATGACGCTGAGAAACCACGACAACCTCCAGAAAACCCGCTTCTCGGAACGGACCGGTAAAACGGGGCCGCACATAAACCAATCGAGAAGGACAGGCGCAACCCAACCTCCACGCGCGACGGATTGTGGATGTTATTGGCGTTGACTGGAGCGCATCACGGCACCCGGAGGAACCCCGCAGCCTTTGTCTGGCCATGCCCGCACACCTGGAGGACATGGCCAGACACTGTCAGGACCGTGGCTCAGTCGTTCAATCCGAGCTCGCGGTTCTCCAGGGACGTCAACCGGGCGGCATCGTAGATGCTGCGCAGGAGCGGATTGGAGATCTGCTCCCCGAAGAGGCGATGGAAGGGAATGGCGTCCTTCGGGTCGTCCGCGTGCTCCTTCAACGCATCCACGACCCACTTTTCAATCTGGTCGATGGTGAGGTCCTGGAGCTTCCCGGCTCCGGGGAGCTTCGAGCTGGGGAGCAGCTCCTTGAGCTTGAAGAGCAGGCCCACCAGCCCCTCGACGGCCTCGTTTCGCTTGTCCAGCTCCTCGACGGCGAGCAGGAAGCCGCCCTCAATGGCTCCCACCAGGCTGCCCATGGCCCGGGCCAGGCGCTGAGTGTCCTGCGAGGGAGGATTGGCCTGGGCCTGCGTCTCCAGCGTCTCCAGCATCTCGCCCAGCTTCGACGTGACGAAGGTATGGAGCGCTTCCTGGCCCTCGAATTCGGGCTCCGTGAAGAGGGTCCGGGTGAAGAACTCGGAGAGCTTGCCCGCGCCCTGGCTGCCAATGGACCCGGAGGCGTCACCCACCGCGGAGAGAATCGCGTCCGCGTTGCGCGTGAAGAACCGGGCCGCCGCCGCGCGGGAGTCGGAGTTCTCGCCGAGGTGCCCGATGCTGTCCATGAACACCTGGAGGGACTCCTCGGTGGGAGGTTGGATGGCGCTGGCCGCATCCAGGAGCTTGCCGAGCGCCGACCCACCGCCGACGACGATGGGCTCGTCCAGGTTCTTGAGCACGAGCGGAACGACGTCCGGGTGGCGCTCCAGGAACTCCTGAAGCTCGTCCGGAGGAAGCCCCGCGAGGGCCGTGGCGATGGCGACGGCGCGCGCCGGGTCCTCGGCGTTGCTCGCCGTCATGATCTCCAGCTCGCGCTCCACATAGGCGTTGATGAGCTCGGGGTTCCCCGTTCCGGCGATGATCTTCGCCAGCGCCTCGTGCGTCTCGCCGCCCCACGAGCCGTTCCCATGGGAGCCGACCGCCTCCGTCAACTCCTCGAGCGTGAGCGCGCCCGAGCGGTAGGCCGCGTCCACCGCATCGGAGAGGAGCTGCTGGTCCTCGGGGCTCAGCTCCCCCGCCTTGTCGAGGAGGTTGCCGGCCGGAGCGCCATACTCGAAGAGCATGTCCATGAAGGCCGCTTGCTGCGCGGGGTCTGGATGGGCCTTCAGCCACTCGGTGATGTAGGACGGGTCCTCGCGGTTCGTCGCCTCCTGGAGCGCCTGTCTCGCCGACTCTTCGTCCGCGCGACTCATCACCGGAGGGGGCGTCGCGACGACCTGGTTCGCCGTCGCCGTCGGATTGCCCAGGCTGGCCAGCGCCCGCTGGGTCAGCGGCGCCCCCTGAAAGGCATCCACGGCGCCCTTCAAACGCGACCGCTCCGCGACGCTGTTACCGGCGGTGCTCCGGGCCGGAGGGGCCGCAGGCTCCTGCTTCTGGGTCGTCCCCACGTTCGTGCGAGGGTTTCGGTCGATGCGCGTGGACATGGCCAGCTCTCTCTCGGGTGGCGATTGGAATTCACTGCCACCGGAGTTGTCGGCACTGGACGCGGACTTGTTTCCTCTCGCCGTCTGTCTGACTGGGACGGGATGTCTGGATGACGCGCTTCGTCAGTCATTCACCCGAGCTGGTGGACGGCTTCGAGCTTGTACCCGTCCGGGTCGGTGACGAAGCAGGCGTAGTACGAATCGCTGTACTGCGGACGCAGGCCGGGCGGTCCCTGGTCCGTGCCCCCCGCCTTCAAACAGGCGGCATGGAATTGGTCGACAGCCTCCCGGCTCGGCGCATTGAAGGCCAGGTGAAAGCCGGGCCCGGGCGCCGAGGTGTCTGGCCGTACGAACAGCGCCAGGACATCCCCCTCTCCGGGCGGGCCGTAGCCCGCGGAGCGCTCGCTGTTCCACACCCGCGCGTAGCCCAGGGGCGCGAGGGCCGCGTCGTAGAAGGCCATGGCGCGCGCGAGCTCCCGAACACCGAACGAGAGGTGCCCGAGCAGGAGGCCGGCCCGCGCGATGCTCTTCTGGAGAGCCCGCGCCAGCACGGCCCGCTCCGCGACGCTCAGCTCCGAGGTGATGGACGCCAGGATCTCTTCGCTTCGCGCCGATGGCTTCATGACGTGCACACTTCCAGGTTAGGGCTCGACCCGATATCCGTAGCGCTTCAACGGCTCCGCGAGCAGCTCGCTCACGTAACCATGCCACTCTGGCGGGATGATGCGGCGCCACTTGTCCACCGATCCATCCCCCGTGACATGCAGCCCGTTGATGCCATCAATCGTATAGGCCTGCCACTTGTCGTCGATCCACCCCTCGCCGCCCTCCTTCCGGCAGACCACTGCGACGCGCTCGGAGCGCTCCTTGTTCGCCTCGAGGGAGAAGTTCTTCGAGGCCTGCTCCTTCTGCTCCCGCGTCAACTTCATCCGGAAGAACGTCTCGAGCTGCCCGAACAGGTAGTCGTGGTCGTTGACGAAGTCCTCGTACCTCAGCCAGAGCGCGTTCTCCTTGCCGGCCCAGGCCTCGCTGACCTGATACAGGTCATTGAACGAGGAGTTCGCCTCCGCGTGCTCCTTGACCAGGAAGTCGATGCTCTGCTTGGTGACAGGCAGATTGGCGCGCTTGAAATACGTACACAAGATGTCTCGAAAGTCTCGGATGGTGACGACCACCCGGTCGTCAGCGCGATACTTGGGACACTTGTGGGTCTTCTTCACGTTGCCGAAGATGGAGTTGAGCACCTGCCAGACAAACGTGGAGCCGCTGCCCGGGAAGCCGAACTGGATGATGAGCGGTTCGGTCCGCGCCTCGACGTGCGGATCCACTTCTCTTTCAAAGTCAGAATAGGACTTCACGGCTGCGGTCATGGACGTGTCTCCTGTTGCGGCTGCTCCGGCCGGGGGGCGGAGGTCTTCTTGCGGCGCTTCTCCGAGGCCTCATGGGCCCGCCGGATGCGGCGCGTCGCCATCTCCGGGGTGTACGCGGGGGCCAGCGACAGGAAGCGGCTGCCCTCCAGACGCGTGCCCTCGCGGTAGAGGATGCGCTGCCCGACGAAGCGCTCCAGGAGCGCGGAGACCTCTTCCGTGCTCGCGCGCCCGCTGTCGATGAAGGCCTCGCGGAGGTCCTCCCAGCGCTGGATCTCCATGCACGCCATGTAGAGGTCGCGCTCGAGCCCGCGCAGCACGATGTTGTTCAGCGTCCCGCCCCGGGTGTCATAGAGGCGCATCGCGTCGCCGCTGTCGAGATAGGTCAGCAGGTGCCGGTACTGCGTCTCCCGCGCGGCGGCGTAGGACCTGCTCCACGACTGACAGGCGTTATAGACACTGCTCCAGTCCGCGGGCGCGCTGGGGCTGTCGTAGGAGAGGTCGAGCAGCGAGATGCGCTGATACACCTCCTCCGGCAGGCCGACGCGGTAGAAGTCGGCGTTGCGGATGTTCCGCAGGCCATACTCCTTGTTCAAGGTGTCGATGGTCGCGCCGCGCCCCAACCAGAAGCGGTTCGGATTGAGCGGGGTGAAGATCATCGCGTAGTCGAGGATGGTCTGACACGTCTCCGTCACCTCCTCCTGCGTCGCCCCGGGGAAGTCGGTCAGGAGGTTGGCGCTGTTGAGGATGCCCAGCTCGTGGCAGATCTTCATCGCCTGGAGGTTGGCGATGACCGAGGTGCCCTTGCCAATCCGCTTCAGGAACTCGTTGGAGAGGCCTTCGATTCCGAACTGGACGTAGCGCACCCCCGCCTCCCAGAGCTTCAGCAGCTCATGGGGACGGACGCTGGCGCGCATCTCGTAGAAGATGACGAAGTCCTTGCCGGTGTCGATGACCCGGTCGGCGAACTCCTCCAGCCCCTTGGCGCGGATGATGTTGTCCAGGAAGAAGAGGACGTTGGTGTGATAGCGCTCGTTGAGCGCGAGGATATCGGTGACGACCCGCTCCGCGCTCTTCTCGCGGTAGCCGTTCCACTGCACGTTGAGGTTGCAGAAGTAGCAGGTGGCCTTGGGATTTCCGGTGCGCTTGGCCCGGTCCCACCAACAGCCTCGGGAGCCTTCGATGGTGAGGAACCACAAGAGGTTCCCCTGCTCCGCCTTCGCCGCGTACTCGTCGTAGTCGGGCAGCGGGAGGGCGTTGATGTTGGGGACCTCCCAGAGCGGCGCCCCTCCGGCCAGCTCGGCCGCCGTGCCCTGGGCGATGATGCCCTTGATGCCCCGCATCTCCGTCTGCCCCTCCTGGAGCTGCCGGACGAGCGCGAGCAGCGGCTGCTCTCCCTCCCCCTGGATGACGTAGTCGATGAAGTCGAACTCCTTCAGGAGCGAGGGTCCCACCAGATTGGAGATGGTCGACCCCCCCAGGAGGGTCCTCGTCCGCGGAGAGCGCGCCTTGAGGCGCTGGCAGAGCGCCAGGTTGGCGAAGAGCTGCCCGAAGCAGGTCGTCAGGCCCACCACGTCGTAGCGCCCCGCAAGGTCGTCCGCGAGCCGATCAAGATGGGCCTCCAACCGCTCGGAGAGCGTGTCGTAGGCGCTGGCCCAGGTGGGCTTCTCACCGAAGAGTGCGGGCGGCAGGATGCCGTCCGGCCCGTCGAGCGGAATCCCCATCCCCTCCATCCGTGACACGAAGAAGTCACGGACCTTGGACTTCCGCTCCGGGTAGAGGCACGGGGTGTACAGCATCTCCCCCACCTCATAGGAGTTCTGCGAGATGCGGTCGTAGCACGCGAGGCCAATGGCGTTGGCCACGTCGAGATACGCGGAACGACACTCCACCGTCACCGTGGGCTCCTGCTGTCGGAGATAGGCCGAGAGCGCGCCAATGGCGGAGGACGGGTGCCTGTGGAGGGACCACGGCAGCGCGATGAGACAGATTCTCAAGGGAGGCTCCTGGAATACGGCGACGGGCCAATCGTATTGACAACCATCAATGCCTGCCACAACATCCTGCATTACGCGAATTCCTCTTACTTCGCAAATTTACAAGAGATGCCTTGGATAGGCTTCGTCGGCACAACCCAATCCCTTTCGGTAATTACGTACGGGATTCGGCTGGGGACACCAAATGACAATCCGAAGCGAACCATATGGAACGGGAAGCGGGCGGCTTGTGCACCGGGAAGGTCACAAAGACATCCTTGAGCTCCCGACCGACGAGGTCATTGAGCTGTTCAAGTCCGCGGGGCTGGTCATCTTCCGTGGCTTCACCACCGGCCCGCAGGTCATGCATGACTTCGCGGGGAGGTTCAGCACCCGCTTCAACCGGGACCGGCTGCGTCCCGTCGTCCCCGGGAGCGATGGCTACGTTCAGTTGGTGACAGAGGGCATGGGGTATGTGGAGCCGCACGCCGAGCAGGCGAACTCCCCCTTCCGTCCGGATGCGCTCTGGTTCTGCTGCAGCGTCCCCGCCGCCGAGGGGGGCGAGACGCTCGCGTGGGATGGCGTCCGGCTCTGGGAGAAGCTCAGCCCCGAGCTGAAGCAGCTCTTCCGCGGGAAGAAGCTTCGTTTCTTCCAGCGTTACTCCCTCGACAAGTGGCAGCGCTTCATGGGCGAGGGCGCCTCGCTGGCCGACGTCCAGAGCACCCTCGATAAGAAGCCGGGCGTCTCCTATTACGTCAGCCCGGACGATTCCATCTACCTGGAATATGTCTGCTCGGCGGTAGTCCAGACACGTTATGGCGGGCAGGAGGCCTTCGCGAACAGCCTCCTCTCCGAGCGCAAGAACACCCTCGGGGAGTTGATGTCGTTCGACGACGGCTCGCCCATTTCAGACACCATCGTCTCCGAAATCCTGGAGGCGATGGAGGAGCTGGAGGAGCCCTTGTCCTGGCACCCCGGCGACCTGGCGTTCATCGACAACTCCCGCTACCTGCACGGCCGGAACGCCTACACGGACCCGCGGCGGAAGATCTTCTCGAGCCTCAGCTTCCTGAACTTCTGAGCGCGTCCCTCCCCTGCGTCCCTTCCCAGGAGTTCCATCAGTGGATCCTCTCGACCCCACCAGCGATGTCGGGTCCGCGGTCGCCATCATTGGCATGGCGGGCCGCTTCCCCGGCTGCACGGACGTGGGCGCGTTCTGGCGTGCGCTGAAGGCGGGGACGGAGACGCTCACGTTCTTCTCGGACGAGGAGCTGCGGGCGCGGGGTGTCTCGCCCGCGTTGCTGGAGGATCCCCACTACGTCAGGGCCAAGGGCGTCCTGGCCGGCACGGAGCTCTTCGACGCGTCGTTCTTCGGGTTCAGCCCGAGGGAAGCCGAGCTGACGGACCCGCAACAGCGCATCTTCCTGGAGGTGGCGTGGTCGGCCCTGGAGCACGCCGGGTACAACCCGGACCTGCACCCAGGCGCCATCGGCGTGTACGCCGGTGCGGGTTGGCCCAGCTACCTGCTGTTCAACCTCGCGACCCACCCGCACCTGCTGGGCCCGGAGAGCGGGCATCAGGTCCTGCTGGGCAACGACAAGGACAACCTGGCGACGCGAGTCAGCTTCAAGCTGAACCTCAAGGGCCCCAGCCTCACCCTCCAGACGGGCTGCTCCACTTCGCTGGTGGCGACGGCCGTGGCCCACCAGGCGCTCATGACGTACCAGTGCGACCTGGCGCTGGCGGGCGGCGTCTCCATCACCGTTCCCCAGGCGGGCTACCTGCATCAGCCCGGCAGCATCTTCTCCCCGGACGGGCACTGCCGGGCCTTTGACGCAAGGGCGCAGGGCACGGTCATCGGCAACGGCGCGGGCGTGGTCGTCCTCAAGCGTCTGGAGGATGCGCTCGCGGACGGCGACAGCATCTACGCCGTCATCAAGTCCGCGGTCATCAACAACGACGGCGCGGCGAAGGCCGGCTACACGGCGCCGAGCATCGACGGGCAGGCCGCCGCCATCATGGAGGCCCACGCGTCGGCCGGAGTCGATGCGGAGACCATCACCTATGTAGAGGCCCACGGCACCGGCACCATCGTGGGAGACCCCATCGAGGTCGCCGCGCTGACCCAGGCCTTCCGCGCCAGCACTGACGCCACATCCTTCTGCGCCCTCGGCTCCGTGAAGACCAACGTCGGCCACCTCGATGCCGCGGCGGGGGTCACCGGGCTCATCAAGACCACCCTCGCCCTCCAGCACGGGCAGCTCCCCGCGAGCCTGCACTTCCAGACGCCCAATCCGCAGATCGACTTCCCGCGCACCCCCTTCTTCGTCAACACCGCGCTCGCCGAGTGGAAGACCGATGGGTTTCCCCGGAGGGCGGGCGTCAGCTCGTTCGGGTTGGGCGGGACGAACGCCCACGTCATCCTGGAGGAGGCTCCCAAGGTCCGGAGGACGAAGGCCGCGCCGGGGCCGCACCTCCTCGTGCTCTCCGCGAAGACGAACGAGGCGCTGGAGGTCGCGAGCGCCAACCTCGCCCACCACCTGGAGACGAACCCGGAGGTGGAGCTGGCCGATGTGGCCTTCACGCTCCAGGTTGGTCGCAAGCCGTTCGCGCATCGAAGGGCGATTGTGTGCGGGAGCGTCGCGGAGGCTGTGGCGGCGCTGAACGGGCGCGATGCGCAGCGAGTCCTCACGCGGCATTCGGAGTCACCCGCTCGGGGCGTGGCGTTCCTCTTCAGTGGACAGGGGACGCAGTACGTCGGCATGGCGCGCGAGCTTCATCAAACCGAGCCCACCTTTCGTGAGCACGCCGAGACCTGCTTCGAGCTGCTCCGGACCCGGCACGGGCTCGATCTCCGCGCGCTCATCCATGCCCCCGAAGCGCAGCGAGAGAGTGCGTCTGAACAACTGAAGCGCACCGAGAACGCCCAGCCCGCGCTCTTCGTGGTCGAGTACGCCCTCGCGCGGATGTGGATGTCCTGGGGCATCCAGATGGACGCCGCCATCGGGCACAGCCTCGGCGAGTACGTCGCGGCGACGCTCGCGGGCGTCTTCTCCCTGGAAGATGCGCTCGCGCTGGTGGTCGCACGCGGCCGGCTCATGCAGGCCCTTCCTCCCGGCGCCATGCTCGCAGTGCCTCTCTCCGAGCAGGAGCTGACGCCGCTCCTCGGGCCTCGGCTCTCCCTGGCCGCCATCAACGCGCCGGGCTCGTGCGTGGTCTCAGGGCCTCCCCAGGCCGTTGAGGTGCTCCAGCAGGAGCTCGGCGCACGTGGCGCCAGTGGCTCCTACCTGGAGACGTCCCACGCCTTCCACTCGGAGATGATGGAGCCCGTCCTCGCTCCGTTCGCACAACACCTGAGGCGCCTTCACCTGAGTGCGCCCCGGACGCCCATCCTGTCGAACGTCACGGGCACGTGGCTGACGGACTCCGAGGCGACAGACCCCGCCTACTGGGTCCGTCACCTTCGCCAGACGGTGCGCTTCGCGGACGGGCTCGGTGCGCTCCTGAAGGACGGGCAACTGGTGCTCCTGGAGGTCGGACCGGGCCGGACGTTGGGCCAGCTCGCCAGGAGGCAGCCGGGTCGTGACTCGACGCAGCTCGTGCTCTCCACCCTTCCCCATCAGCGGGACTCGATGTCGGACCTCACGTCCGTCCTCAGGACGCTGAGCCAGCTCTGGCTGGCGGGGCTCACCGTGGACTGGCTGAAGGTGCGGGGAGAACAACGCCCTCACCGCGTTCCCCTGCCGACGTATCCCTTCGAGCGTCAGCGCTACTGGATGGAGCCGGCCGAGCGTGCGGCTCCGGACGTCCCGCGAGCGCAGTCCCCTCGCGTCGATGAGCTGTGGCGAGGTCTCCTGGACGCGGCTCGGAAACAAGGCGAGGCCGAGCTGGCTGGGTTCGACGCCGGGACACACCTGCTCGACAAGCGCAGCCTCGACGAGGCCTGCACCGCCTATATGAATCTGGCGCTGCGCGAGCTGGGGGCCTTCTCCCACGCGGAGGAGTCCTACACGCGCGAGGCGCTCCTCGAACAGTGCGGGGTCATCCCCCGCTACGAGCAGCTCGTCTCCCGGTGGTTGCAGCTGCTCGTGGAGGCCGGCCACCTCGAACAGGACGAGGCGGGGCGCTATCGAGCACTGCGCCCCTGCGCGCCTGAGTCCGGCGAGTCACTGGTGCGCGGAGCGGAAGCCCGGTGGGCGCGTACGCCGCAGGTGGTGGAGCTCATCCGACGCTGCGGCGATGCGCTGAAGGACGTCCTGCGCGGCGAGCAATCTCCGACGGAGCTCTTCGCCTCCATCCTGGAGGGCTCGGCCGAGAAGGCGCAGACGGAGTTCGGGCTGCGCACGTACTACCGGGCCATCCTGCGCGGAGGCATGGAGCGACTGGTCCAGCAGCTCCCTCCCACGGCGAAGCTCCGGGTGCTGGAGATTGGAGGCGGCACGGGCATCGCCACGAGCGAGCTGCTTCCCATCCTCCCGGGTGAGCGGACCGAGTACACGTTCACCGATGTGGCGCCGCTCTTCCTATCCCAGGCGAAGCGGAAGTTCGGCGCGCACCCCTTCGTGAGGTTCGCCCCCCTGGACCTCGAGCGACCTCCCGCCGAGCAGGGGCTCCCGCTGGAGTCGTTCGACGTCATCGTCGCGGTCAACGTGCTCCACGCGGTGCGGAACCTCCCCGCCACGCTCTCGCACGTCCGCTCCCTGCTCGCCCCGGGAGGCCTGTTGCTCATCGGCGAGCTGACGCAGCCCACCCCGGACTTCGCCATCACCTACAGCTTGATGATGAACCCGGTCGAGGACCCGGAGCGAGACCAGGGCAATCCCTTCCTGTCTCCCGAGCGTTGGTGCGCGGTGCTCGAAGCCAGCGGGTTCGCCCGCGCAACGGCGGCTCCCGATACCGACGTCCTCGGCCAGCATGCCCTCATCGCGCAGGCACCGCATTCAAGTCAGTCCGTGGCGCCAGCCTTCTCCGCCTCGCCGACTCCGACTCTGGACCCGGTGCGCCGTCCTCCCTCGGGACTGACGAAGAAGGCGGAGGTCGGCGACTGGTTCTACGTCCCCTCCTGGAAGCGCTCGCCACGCACCCGTCCGACGACCCGCACCAAGGCCGCGCCGGAGACGTGGCTGCTCTTCGTCGATGACGTCGGGCTGGGCGCCGCGCTGGCGGAGCGCCTCATTCACCAGGGGCACTCGGTCATCACGGTGAGGGCCGGCGAGGGGTTCCACCAGGACGGGCCCGGCCGCTTCTCCATCAACGCGAAGGAGTCGGGCGACTACGACTTGCTCCTCGGCGAGCTGCGAGCGCAGGGCACGTCGCCGGGGAAGTTCGTCCACCTGTGGAGCGTGTCCCCTGGTCTCCCCTCACTTGAAAGAGCGCGGGAGCTCGGGCTCGACGGACTGCTCCTCCTGGCGAAGGCGCTGGGCGCGCGGGGCATCACGGACTCCCTCCGACTCTGGGTCGTGTCCAACGACGTGCAGGAGGTCCAGGGCGACGAGGTCTCCCCTGAGAAGGCGCTGCTCCTCGCCCCCTGCAAGGTCATCCCGTTGGAGTATCCGAACATCCAATGCACCAGCGTGGACTTCGTGCTGCCGGCCTCGGGACACCGGGACGCGCTGGAGCCGGAGACGCAGCTCCTGGAGGAGGTCCAATCCGGGGCGACCGATGCGGTCGTCGCCTACCGGGGCCCGCATCGCTGGGTGCGGACCTTCGAGCCGGCTCCGCTGCCCTCTCCTCCCGAACGCTCGGACCGACTGAGGGAGCGCGGCGTCTACCTGCTCACCGGAGGACTGGGAAAGGTGGGCCTCACCCTGGCCGAGTACCTGGCGAGGACCGTCCAAGCCCGGCTCATCCTGACCCGGCGCAGCGCCTTCCCGGACCCACGGGAGTGGGACGCGTGGCTGAGCGCGCATCCCTCGGAGGACCCGACCAGTCGAACCATTCGGAGCCTGCGTGAGCTCGAAGCGTTGGGCGCGGAGGTCCTCGTCCTGCGCGCGGATGTCTCCCAACCCGAGCAGATGCGGGCCGCGCTCGCACGCGCCACGGAGCGCTTCGGCGCGATTCATGGGGTGATTCACTCGGCGGGTGTCCTAGGAGACGGCGCCATCCAGCAGAAGTCCTCCGAGGAGCTGACGCGAGTGCTCGCGCCGAAGGTGCTCGGGACGCTCGTCCTCCACGACCTCTTCGCGGACGCGCCGCTCGACTTCTTCCTCCTCTTCTCCTCGCTCTCGGCCCTCGAGCCGGGCTTCGGACAGGTCGCCTACTCCGCGGCCAACAACTTCCTCGACGCGTTCGTCCACAGCCGCCGGGCCCGTCGTCATCGCCACGTGGCGTGCATCAACTGGGACGTCTGGCGCGGAGAGGGCATGGCCTACGACGCGCGAACGCCGCTCGCGCTCCAGAAGTTGAAGGAGGAGGACTTCAACCAGCGAGGCATCCTCCCGCAGGAAGGTGTCGAGATCTTCCGGCGCGTCCTGGAGTGCCGACTCCCGCACGTCCTCGTGTCGACCTCCGACTACCTTCACGTGTTGCAGACGCGAGGGAGAGACCTCTCGCAGCTCTACATGGAAGCCCTGGGCGAGACGCGGCTGTCCGCGTCGCTGCATGCGCGACCGAAGCTGGGCAACACCTTCGAGCAGCCCCACGGAGAGACGGAGCAGTCCCTCTCCAGCCTCTGGCAGGAGCTGCTCGGCATCGAGGGCATCGGAGCGACCGACGACTTCTTCGAGCTGGGTGGCGACTCGCTGATTGGCACGCAGCTCATCTCGCGGGTCAACCGGAGCTTCGGAGTCAAGCTGTCCACGAAGAGCCTCTACGCGCACCCCACGCTCCGGAGCATGTCGTCGGCCATCGACGAAGCGCTCATCGGGCATGTGAGCGAGGACCGGCTCGCCGAGGTCCTGAGGAAGCTCGATGGCGACAAGTGACCCGCAAGCGGGAACCGAGTTCCCGACGTTCGTCGACCTCTTGGTGCACCGCGCGGAGCACCAGCCGGACAGGCTCGCGTTCACCTTCCTGGGCGACGACACGGCGCGGACCGAGTCCCTGACGAACGCACAGCTCGACCGGAAGGCGAGGGCCATCGCGGCGACGTTGCGGACCACGAGCCACGTGGGAGCTCGCGCGCTCCTGCTCTATCCCCCCGGGCTGGACTTCATCACCGCGTTCTTCGGGTGCCTGTACGCGGGGGTCGTGCCGGTGCCCGCGTATCCGCCAAAGCGGAACCAGAAGGTTCAGCGGCTCCAGGCCATCCTCCTCGACGCCGAGCCCACCTCGGTCCTCACCCTCGCCTCCCTGGCGCAAGGCATCCGCGCGCACTTCGCGGAGCAGCCCGACGTCCATCGGCTCCGGCTGCTCCCCACCGACGAGGTCGACGTCGAGCGGGCTTCGTCGTGGCGGAGGCCCTCGCTGACCGGGAGCATGCTGGCCTTTCTTCAGTACACCTCGGGCTCCACGTCGACGCCGAAGGGCGTCATGGTCAGCCACGCGAACCTGCTCCACAACTCGGAGCAGATCCGGCACGCCTTCGGGCTCGGGCCGGAAGACGTGTCGGTGACGTGGCTCCCCAGCTTCCACGACATGGGCCTCATCGACGGAATCCTCCAGCCCGTCTACGCGGGGTTCTCCGCGTACCTGATGTCGCCCACGTCGTTCCTTCAGCAGCCCCTCCGCTGGTTGAAGGCCATCTCGGACTATCGGGCCACTCACTGCGGCGGACCGAACTTCGCCTACGAGCACTGCGTCCGGAGGACGACTCCCGAGCAACGCGAAGGGCTCGACCTGAGCTGCTGGACCATGGCGTACAACGGCGCGGAGCCCATCCGCCGAGCCACGCTGGAGGAGTTCGCCTTCGAGTTCGCGCCACAAGGCTTCCAGGCCCGGTTCTTCTATCCCTGCTACGGAATGGCGGAAGCGACCCTGATGGTCACAGGAGGGCTCGTCGACGCACCGCCTGTCTTCCGTGACGTCGACGCGCAACTGCTGGAACAACACCGCGTGGCGGAGCCCTCCAAGGATGGAGACAGGGCGCTGTCCCTCGTCGGCTCCGGACGAGCACATGGCGTGACGAAGGTCGTCATCGTCAATCCAGAGTCGCGGACCCGCTGCGAGCCGGGCCAGGTGGGCGAGGTCTGGGTGTCGGGTGGCAGTGTCGCCATGGGCTACTGGCGGCAGGCAGGGAAGACCGCGGAGACCTTCCATGCCCACCTCGCCGATACGGGAGAGGGGCCATTCCTTCGGACCGGTGACCTGGGATTCCTCCAGGACGAGGAGCTCTTCGTCACGGGTCGACTGAAGGACCTCATCATCATCCGAGGACGCAACCACTATCCCCAGGACCTCGAGCTCACCGCCGCGCGGAGTCATCCGGCGCTGCGGCCCGACGGCGGCGCGGCGTTCTCCATCGAGGCGGAAGGCGCCGAGCGGCTGGTCATCGTGCACGAAGTCGAGCGCGTGGCCTTGCGCAAGGCGAACCTCGAGGAAGTCATCGAGGCCGTGCGCGCGGCCATCTCGGAGCACCACGAACTGCAGGTGCACGCGGTGGTCCTCCTCCGGCCGGGGCAGCTCTCGAAGACCTCGAGCGGCAAGATTCAACGCGGCGCCTGCAGGGCGCGATTTCTCGAAGGGACGCTCGAAACCATCGGTGTCGATATCCTCGCCTCCGAAACAGAGCCCGAAGCGGGGCAACTCCCGCGACTCTCTCGGGACGACCTCATCTCGCTGTCGCGCGATGAGCAACGGGCACTGCTGACCGGACACCTGCGACACCTGGTCTCGCGGGTGTTGAGGCTGCCCATTTCGCGAGTGGAGGCGACACGAACGCTCCCGCAGCTCGGCATGGACTCCCTGGCGGCCACGGAGCTCCAGCACCAGCTCGAAGTGGAGCTCGGCGTGAGCCTCTCGCTCGTGCTCTTCCTGCAAGACAGCAACGTCGATCAGCTCGCCGGACAGCTCCTCGCGCTCATGGCCGAAGGACCGGACCGCGCGCCGTCGCCACTCGCGCGGTCGACGGCGCGGGAGGCCACGCACCAGGCACTGTCGCGAGGACAGCAGGCGCTCTGGTTCCTGCACCAGCTGGCTCCTGAGAGCGCGGCCTACAACGTGTCCTTCGCGGTGCGCATCGTCTCGGAGCTGGATGTGGAGGCGATGCTGACCGCGCTGCGGCTCCTGACCGAGCGTCACACCGCGCTCCGCACCTCGTTCGAGACCGTCGCGGGTCAGCCCGTAGCGCGCGTGCACGAGGCGCCCAAGCTGGACACCGATTGCATCGACGCGACCCGGTGGCGGAAGGAAGAGCTCGACGAAGCGCTGTTGGAGTGCACCCACCGTCCCTTTGACCTTCGAGCAGCGCCGCTCCTCCGGGCGCGCCTGTTCCACCGAGGGGAGCGAGACCACGTCCTGGTCCTGACCGCCCACCACCTCGTGGTCGACTTCTGGTCCCTGGTCGTCCTGCTGGACGAGCTCTCCACCGTGTACCCCGAGGTCCGGGCCCGACGGCCCATCACCCTGCCCTCCACCGGCGCGCAGCCGACCGATTACGCGGTCTGGCAATCGGAGCTGCTCGCGGGCCCACGAGGCGAGTCCCTCTGGAGTTACTGGAAGGAGCAACTCGCGGGGAGCCGCCCGGTCCTCGCGCTCCCGACAGACAGACCCAGACCGCCCGTCCAGAGCAACCGGGGCGCGGTGCACCTCTCCCGATGGGATGACGGCCTCGTCACCAGCGTGAGGAAACTCGCGGCCTCGCGGGGCGTCACGCCCTACATGCTGTTGCTCGCGGCGTATCAGGTCCTCCTCCATCGCTACTCGGGACAGGAGGATCTGATCGTCGGTGGCTCGGTGACGGGGCGGACGCGCTCGGAGTTCGCGGGGACCGTCGGCTACCTCGTGAATCAACTCGCGCTCCGCGCGCGACTGGAGGGCAACCCCACGTTCGAGGACTTCCTGCGGCAGGTGAGAGCGACGGTCCTGGGTGCACTGGCCCATCAGGACTATCCCCTAGCCCTGCTGGTGGAGCGGCTCCAGCCGGGACGCGATTCGAGCCACTCGCCGCTCTTCCAGACGATGTTCGTGCTCGAGAAGCCGCACCGGCACCAGGAGCTGGCGTCCATGGTGACTGGCGCTCCAGGCGCGTCCACCGAGCTGGGGGCACTCTCCCTCGCGTCGCTGGCGCTGGAGCAGCGCACGGCCCAGTTCGACCTGACGTTGAAGGTGACGGATGGCGTCGACTCGATGACGGCCGCCTGGGAGTACAACACCGACCTGTTCGACGCGGCGACCGCGCGGCGCATGGATGAACACCTGCGGCTTCTGCTCACGGCCGTCGTCGAGAACCCGGCTCAGCGCATTGGCCAGCTCCCCCTGCTCAGCGCCACAACGAGGCAGCGGCTCCTCGTGGAGTGGAACGACACCCGCATCCCCTTCCCCGATGACCGCTGCATGCATGAGCTGTTCGAGGCCCAGGTCCACCGGACGCCAGAGGCCATCGCGCTGGTCCACGACGGCCAGGCGCTCAGCTATGGCGAGCTGAACGCGCGTGCGAACCAACTCGCGCACGACCTGGTGCGACGCGGAGTCGGCCCGGAGACCCTCGTCGGCGTCTGCATGCCTCGCTGCATCGAGATGGTGGTCGGTCTTCTCGGCGTGCTGAAGGCGGGAGGCGCCTATGTCCCGCTCAATCCGTCCGACCCCATCCAGCGCCTCGCTTGGCTGTTCGAGGACTCGAAGGTCACCGTGTTGCTCACGCAGCGCACGCTCGTGCCGCGACTGCCGCCGGTCGATGCCCAGGTCATCTGCCTGGACTCGGACTGGGAAGTCATCGCGAGGAACACGCGAGACAATCCAGTGTGCCGCGCCACGCCTGGCGCCCTCGCGTACGCGATCTACACCTCTGGCTCCACGGGTCGGCCCAAGGGCGCGCTGATCGAGCACCGAGGCCTGGTCAACTACCTCTCCTGGTGCACCCGGGCCTACGCCGTCGAGAGCGGAAATGGCGCTCCGGTCGTCACCTCCATCGGCTTCGATGCCACCATCACCAGCCTCTTCGCTCCGCTGCTGGTGGGAAGACAGGTCGTCCTCCTCCAGGAACAGGACGAGCTCGCCGCGCTGGTGGACGTGCTCTCCACCCAGCGGGACTTCAGCCTGGTCAAGCTGACGCCGGCGCACCTCGATCTGCTCCGGAGCGCCCTGCCCGCGCGGCTCGCGGAGGGCAGCACCCAGGCCTTCGTCGTCGGGGGCGAAGCGCTCTCACGCGAGAGCCTCGGGTTCTGGCGAGAACATGCGCCCACCACGAGGATCATCAACGAGTACGGTCCGACCGAGACGGTGGTGGGGTGCTGCGTCCACGAAGTCACCGACCTCGCCTTCTCGTCCAGCAGCGTGCCCATTGGCCGACCCATCGCGAACACCCGGCTCTACGTCCTGGACCGGCACCTGCAACCCGTTCCCATCGGAGTCCCGGGGGAGCTTCACATCGCGGGCGCGGGCGTGGCGCGCGGCTACCTTCGTCGTCCCGAGCTGACCGCGGAGCGCTTCCTGCCCGAGCCGTTCGGCGCCGAGGCCGGCGCGCGCATGTACAAGACCGGCGACCTGGCGCGCTACCTGCCGGACGGGACGCTCGAGTTCCTCGGCCGCATCGATGACCAGGTGAAGCTCCGTGGCTTCCGCGTCGAGCTGGGGGAGATCGAAGCGGCCCTGCGTCAGCACCCGCAAGTCCTCGATGCCGCCGCCACCGTCCGCGCCGAAGCGAACGGTGACAAGCGGCTGGTCGCGTACCTCGTCTGGAAGACGCCCGAGCTGAGGACGAGCACGCCGGAGCTGCGGCGCTTCGTCGCGGAGGCGCTGCCGCACTACATGGTCCCCGCGGCGTTCGTGTCGCTCGATGCGCTCCCGCTGACCTCCCACGGCAAGGTGGATCGACGTGCCCTGCCCGCTCCCGACAACACCCGTCCGGAGCTGGGAGCCGCGTTCGTCCTGCCCGGCAGCGCGCTGGAGCGCACCATCGCCACCGCGTGGCAGGCGGTGCTCCATGTCGACCGGGTGGGCGTCGACGACAACTTCTTCGAGCTGGGCGGCCATTCGCTCCTCGCCTCGCAGGTGCACCACACGCTCCAGGAAGAGCTGAAGCGGGACATCCCGCTCGTGCAGCTCTTCCAACACCCGACGATCCGCTCCCTCGCCAGCTACCTGAGCCGAGGCCAGGAGAGCTCCACCGACCTGCAGCGAATCCAGGAACGCATCAAGAAGCAGAAGCAAGCGCTCGAACTGAACCGAAGGAAGAAGGACAGGACGTAGCGCAGGCACTCCCATACCCGCTGGCCGCCTCGCGAACGCGAGCCGGCCATGAACCTCACGAGCCGAGCCCCATGACCGTCAACAAGGACACTCTCGAGCTGCTCCACAACCTCCCGCCCGAGAAGCGCGCGCAGGTGCTCAAGACGCTGAAGCACGAGGCGCTCCAGACGCAGGCGCCGCGCATCTCGCGCCGCGACACGGGGTCCGCGCCGGTCCCCGTCTCCCTGGCGCAGAACAGGCTCTGGCTGTTCGAGCAGCTTCGCCCCGGCAGCGCCGCCTACAACGAGGTGTCCGCGCTGCGCCTGGAGGGAACGCTCGACGTCGCCGTCCTGGAGCGGTGCATCCAGGAGATCGTCCAGCGGCATGAAGCCCTGCGCACGAAGTTCGCGGACTCCGCCGACGGCCCGGTCCAGCTCATCTCCGCCACGTCGACGGCGCGCCTGCAGGTCGTCGACCTGAGCGGAACGGCGGAGGCCGATCAGTCCCGCGAGCTCCAGCGACTCATCGACGCGGAAGCCCGACGTCCGTTCGACCTCACGCGAGGGTCCCTCCTGCGCACCACGCTGTTCCAGCTGGGCGCTCGGAAGAGCGTGCTGATGACAACGGTGCACCACATCGTCCTCGATGGTTGGTCCATTGGTGTCTTCCAGCGGGAACTCGCGACGCTCTACAAGGAGTTCAGCGCGGGCCGGCCGTCGCCGCTCGCCGAGCTCTCCATCCAGTACGCCGATTACGCGCTGTGGCAGCGGCAATGGTTGAAGGACGAGGTCCTCCAGAAGCAACTGGAGTACTGGACTCGGCAGTTGAAGGACGTGCCGCCCCTGCTGACGCTGCCGTTCGCCAACCCGCGACCGGAGGCGGAGTCCTTCGCGGGAGCCACCGAGTACTTCACCCTGGACGAGCAGGTCAGCAAGGGACTGGCCGCGCTGAGCCGCCAGCTGAACGCCAGCCTCTTCATGACGTTGCTGGCGGGCTTCCAGGTCCTGCTGAACCGCTACACGGGACAGACCGACCTCCCCGTGGGAACGGTGGTCGCCAATCGTGAGCAGCCGGAGCTCGAGCAGCTCATCGGGTTCTTCGTGAACACGGTGGTCATGCGTGGGGACCTGGGCGGCAACCCGCGCTTCGCGGAGCTGGTGGAGCGGACGCGCGGCACCGCCCTGGCCGCGTACGAGCATCAGGCGCTCCCCTTCGAGAAGCTGGTGGAGGCGCTCAAGCCCGAGCGCTCGCTGGGCCACAACCCACTCTTCCAGGTCATGTTCATTCTGCAGAACACCCCGGCCTCCGAGTTCACGCTGCCGGGGCTGACGCTCGCGCCCATGGAGATCGGCAGCGTCACCGCGAAGTACGACCTGACGCTGGTGATGGAGGAGACGCCCCGAGGGCTCCATGGCCACTGGGAGTACAGCAGCGACCTGTTCGACGCGGCGACGGTGCGGCGCATGAGCGGACATCTGGAGGTCCTGCTCCGGGCGCTCGTGGAGGATGCGGAGCGGCCCATCGCCGAGCTGCCGCTGTTGCCCTCGTCCGAGGAGCGACAGGTGCTGGTGGAGTGGAACCAGACGGAGACCGCGTTCCCTCGGGACCAGACGCTCCATCAACTCATCGAGGCCCAGGTCGCGCGCACGCCCGAGGCCATCGCGGTGGCCCATGCCGGCCAGCGGCTGAGCTACCGCGAGCTGAACGAACGAGCCAGCCAGCTCGCACATCACCTGCGTGCGATGGGCATCGGCCCAGGGAAGCTCGTCGGCGTATCCCTGCAGCGCTCCACCGACCTGGTGGTGGCCCTGCTCGGTGTCTTGAAGGCAGGCGGCGCCTACGTACCGCTGGACCCCGCATATCCCCAGTCGCGTTTGGCTTCCATGTTGGAGGACTCGAAGGCCTCAGTCCTGTTGACCCAGGCCTCACTGCGCTCGCGCTTCTCGCTCCAAGCCACGCAGGTCCTCTGCGTCGATGCGGATGGGAATGACCTCGCCTCGCGGAGCAAGGCCGACCCCACACCGTCAGCCAGCGCGGACGACCTCGCGTACGTCATCTACACCTCGGGCTCGACTGGCGCGCCGAAGGGTGTGCTGGTGAGCCACCGGAACGTGGTGCATTCCACCACCGCGCGCTGGGCGTACTACCGCGAGCCCGTCTCTAGCTTCCTGCTCCTGTCTCCCTACGCGTTCGACAGCTCCGTCGCGGGCCTCTATTGGACGCTGACGCAGGGCGGAACCCTGGTGCTCCCCGAGGGCGAAGGGTTGCCGGACCTGACCGTGCTGTGCGGACTGATTGCCGCGCATCGCGTATCGCATCTGCTGTGCATCCCCTCCGTCCACAGCCTGCTTCTGCGTCAGGCACGGCCAGGAGAGCTGGCGTCGCTCAGGACGGTCATGGTCGCGGGCGAGGCCTGCCCGGCTTCGTTGGTCGAGCAGCATCACCAGACCCTCGCGGGCTGCGCGCTCTTCAACGAGTACGGCCCCACCGAGGCCACGGTCTGGTGCACCGTTCACAAGCTGGAGGCAGCGCAGCGGCGCCCCATCGTCCCCATCGGGCGCCCCATCGCCAACACACGCATCTACGTCCTGGATGCCCACCTGCGCCCCGTTCCCGTGGGTGTTCCCGGTGAGCTTCACGTGGGCGGAGCGGGCGTGGCCCTCGGTTACCTCAACCGGCCCGAGCTGACGGCGGCTCGCTTCATCAAGGATCCATTCAGCCAGGAGCCCGGGGCGCGGCTCTACAAGACAGGAGACCTGGCGCGACATCTACCGAACGGCACGCTTGAGTTCCTGGAGCGAGCCGATGACCAGGTGAAGATCCGCGGCTTCCGCGTCGAGCTCGGTGAGGTCGAAGCGGTGCTGAGCGGGCTGCCCTCTGTTCGCGAGGCGGTCGTCGCCGTCAGGGAGGATGAGCGGGAGAAGAGCAAGCGGCTCGTGGCCTATCTCGTCGTGGAAGGGGCCCATGCGGGCTCGGTCGCCACACTGCGCGAAGCGGCCGTAGAGCAGCTCCCGGGCTTCGCGGTGCCGTCGGAGCTCGTGCTGGTGGACAGCCTCCCACGACTGCCGAACGGCAAGGTCGACCGCAAGGCCCTGCCCGCACCCGAGTCGCTGCGCGCGACGGAACAAGAGCCCGTCACCGCGCGGTGGACCGAACTGCAGCGGACCATCGCCGGACTCTGGAAGGAGACTATCTCCGTGGAGACGCTGAGCCTCGACGACAACTTCTTCCAGATCGGCGGGGACTCGCTGTCCGTCGTCCGCGTCTTCAACCGGCTGCGGGAGCTGGTCGACAAGGAGCTGTCCATCACCCACCTCTTCAAGCACCCGACCATCCGGGCCCTCGCGCAGTTCATCGAGCAGTAGCCCCGGCCTTCAGCGGCAACGCGACCCCTCCTTCCGACGAATTCCTCCATGCGCCTCTACGTGACGCTGCTCCTCGGTACGGCCGCCCTCTCCAAGTGCACGCGCGAGGAGCCGCCGCCCACGCCGCTGAAGGCGACGATTCAACGGACCGCCCATGGCGTCCCGCACATCACCGCCGAGGACTACCGGAGCCTCGGCGCGGGCATTGGTCATGTCCAGGCGGAGGACCTGGTCTGCACGCTCGCGGACCAGTTCCTCAAGGTCCGCGGAGAGCGCGCCCGGTACTTCGGCCGAGGGCCGGAGGGCGCCAACGTGGAGAGCGACCTGACCTACCGGGGGCTCGCGCTCCGGGCTCGCGCCGAGGCCGCCTATGCCCGGCAGTCACCGGAGCTGAGGGAGTTGGTGGAGGGGTTCGCCGCTGGCTACAACCACTACCTGGAGCAGACGCCGCCGGAACGGCTCCCCGCGCCGTGCAGGGGCGCAAGTTGGGTGAAGCCCATCACCCACGCGGATCTCCTCGCGTACCACCTCGACATCTCGCTGCTGGACACCCTGGCACCACTTCTCGGCTACGTGGCCAACGCGCAGCCCCCCGGCGAAGCGAGCACGGCGAAGTGGAGCCCACTGCCCCAGGGAGGGCTCGGGCAGCTTCGGGAGACGAGCCTCGGGAGCAACGGCTGGGCGCTCGGCCGCGAGCGGTCCACTGGACGCGGAGGGATGCTGGTCGCCAACCCCCACTTCCCCTGGGAAGGAGCGCTGCGCTTCTACGAGAGCCACCTCACCATTCCGGGGCGCCTCGATGTGTACGGCGCCTCCCTGGTCGGGCTGCCGGTGATCAACATCGGGTTCAACCGTCACGTGGCGTGGACGCACACCGTGACGGCGTCGAGCCACTTCACCGCGTACCGGCTCCGGCTCGTGGAAGGAGACCCCACCGCCTACCACTACGACGGCCAGGTCCGACGGATGACGCGAGAGGAGCACACCATCGACGTGCTGGAGGCCGATGGACGCCTGAGCCAGGTGAAGCGCACCTTCTGGCGCTCGCACTACGGCCCCATGCTGAAGCGGCCCGAAGTCCCCTGGACGAGCGCGGTGGCCTACACGCTGCGGGACGCGAACGAGGACAACCACCAGTTCGCGGAGCAGTGGCTTCGGATGAACAAGGCACGGAGCCTGGACGAGCTCGTCGAGGTGGACCGCACGGTGCGCGGCATCCCCTGGGTCAACACGCTCATGGCGAGCGCTGACGGCGACACGCGCTACGCGGACGCCTCGCGAGCACCGCACCTGAGCGAGGAGACCCTCGCCGCGTACCACGCCGCGCGAGAGACGGAGCCGGACACCCAGCGCTTCGCGAGCCTGAAGGTCATCCTCCTGGACGGAAGCAAGTCCCGCGACGAGTGGGTCGGAGTGGAGGGCCCATCGAGAGGGCTCGTGCCCGTGGACAAGGCGCCTCGGCTGTCGCGCGCGGACTTCGTGATGAATGCGAATGACTCGGCCCGGTACACGAACCCGGCCGAGCTTCTCCAGAACGTCCCCTTCCCCTACGAGGTGTATGCGAGCCCGCAGGGACGGCTCTCCAACCGGTCGCGCGGCAACCTCATGCTCCTCACCGAGCAGGGAGCGGACTCCGCTTCCGGGGCAGATGGAACCTTCACGCGGGAGGAGCTCGAGCGCGCCATCCTGAGCAACCGCGACTGGCTCGCGGAGCAGCTCCTCGTGCCCATCGCGCGGCGCTGCCAGGGAGCGACGACGGTGAGCGTCAAGGACACCCAGGTCGACCTCACCGAGGCGTGTCGCGCCCTCGCGGCGTGGGATGGCCGACTGGAGGTGGACCGCTCCGGCGCCATCGTCTGGCGAGAGTTCCTGGCGCGGTTCACGCGCGCGGACCTCAACGACAAGGGAGTGCTCTTCGCGGATCCGTTCGATCCACGCCGGCCCGTGTCGACGCCAACGGGACTCGTCCCCGCTCCCGCGTCGGGGCCCGACCCGCTCCTGCAGAAGCTCGGCGAGGCCGTCCTCGTCCTCCGCGAGGCGGGCATCCCCGTGGGTGCGCGACTGGGTGACGTGCAGTTCACCCGGAAGGGCGACCAGGTGATTCCGATTCACGGAGGCGTCAACGGAGTCGAGGGCGTGGCCAACGTCGTCGGCTTCTCCTCGGTGAACACGACGCTGCTGCCGAGGACTCCGCGGGGCAAGGTGCTCTCGGAGAACACGGGCCTCACGTCGGAAGGGTATCTCGTCAACAACGGCGCGAGCTTCCTGCTGGTCATGGAGTTCACCAAGGCAGGCCCCCGCGCGAGCGCGCTCCTCGCCTACTCCGGTTCGACCGACCCTGCGTCCACCCACTTCGCGGACCAGACGCGGCTCTTCTCGAAGAAGCAGCTTCGCCCCGTCCTCTTCGAGCGAAAGGACATCCTGGCGGACCCGGAACTCAACACCACGCAGCTCGTGGTCCCGGAGATGGCACCGTGAAACAGGATGCGCGGGCGCCCACCATCTCCCGACGCCAGGGCTCCGAGCCGACGCCGGTGTCGTATGCCCAGCGGAGGCTGTGGTTCCTGGATCGCCTCGAACCGAACAGCCCGACCTACAACATGCCGTTCACGCTGCGCCTCTCGGGTCCATTGGACGTGGAGGCGCTGCGAGGCGCATTCGAGCGCCTCACGCATCGGCACGAAGTGCTTCGCACCACGTTCGAGGCACGCGACGGAGAGGCGTTCCAGCGGGTCCATGCGCCCTCACCAGGGTCGATGCCGGTGGTGGACCTCTCGGAGTTCGCGTCCGAGCGCGACGAGGAGGCGCGGAGGCTCGCGGACGAGGAAGCGCGAAGGCCGTTCGATTTGGAGCGAGGACCGCTGCTGCGGACCACGCTCCTCAAGCTCTCCGAGTCGGAGCATGTGCTGTTGGTGAACATGCACCACATCATCAGCGACGGCTGGTCGACCGGCGTGATGATGCGAGAGTTCGCGGCGCACTACGAGGCGCTCCGTCATGGACAGGCCACGGCCTTGCCGGAGCTTCCCATCCAGTACGCCGACTACGCGGCCTGGCAGCGCGAGTCGCTCACGGGAAGGACGCTGGAGAAGCAGCTCGAGTACTGGGCCCGGCAGCTCGCCGACGCGCCCTCGACGCTGCGGCTCCCGACGGATCGCCCGAGACCCGTGATGCCGAGCGGCCGTGGAGCCGAGCTCTCCGTGATGATTCCGGCGAAGGTAGCCGAGGGAGTGAAGCGGCTCGCGCAGAGAGAAGGCGCGACGTCGTTCATGGTGTTGCTCGCGGGGTTCCAGTTGCTGATGTCCCGCCTGTCCGGGCAGGAGGACCTCGTGGTGGGGGCGCTCAGCGCGGGCCGTTCCCGCCGTGAGCTGGAGGGTTTGATCGGGTTCTTCGTGAACACGATGGTCCTCCGGGCCGACCTGAGCGGCAACCCGACCGTCACGCGGTTCATCGGGCAAGTCACTGAGACGGCGCTAGGCGCCTTCTCGAACCAGGACGTTCCGTTCGAGATGCTGGTGGAGAAGCTGGCACCCCAACGGGAGCCAGGACGTCCCCCGCTCATCCAGGTGCTCTTCACGTTGCAGAACGCCTGGGCGAACGCGTTGCGGCTCGATGGCCTGACGGCGACGCCCGATGAAGTCCACAACGGCATGGCCAAGTTCGACCTCACGTTGCAGGTGGGTGAACGGGCCGAGGGACTCGAAGCAGCCTTCAACTACAACGTCGACCTGTTCGACGCCGCCACGGTCGAGCGCATCGGGAGACAATACTCGGCGCTCTTGGAGGGCCTCTGCGC
>NZ_JBLZWL010000100.1:0-41828 GCF_049194865.1 Corallococcus terminator
CCGCCGCCCGCGATGCTCCGCGCGCTGACGCCTTCGACGTCGACGGTGTTCTTCAACACGACGCAGTCGTTCACGGTGACGTTGGATCGACCCGCTCCGGCGGGAGGAGCCTCGGTGGACGTGGCGCTGACGCCTGCCTCGAACCTGGGCTCGCTGTCCTCCGCGACGGTGGCCATTGCCGCGGGCCAGACGAGCGGCCAGGTGGTGTTCACGGCGGGCCAGACGGCCGGCGGCATCCGGCTGACGGCGACGTACGGAGGCGACGAGCTATCGGCGGAGCTGACCGTGACGAGTCGCCCGGCCATCGGCCACCTGGTCATCAACGAGGTGGACTACGACCAGCTCAACACGGACACGAAGGAGTTCGTCGAAATCTACAACCCGACAGGTGGCCCCGTGTCCCTGGCGAACACGTTCCTGGTGTTCGTCAATGGCGGGGTCAATCCTCCGGCGAGCTACCAGAAGCTCGACCTCGCGGAGGTCGGCACGCTGGGCGCGGGTGAGTTCCTGGTGGTGGGCCCGGCAGCGGTCGTCGGTCCGTTGGCGGGTCGTCCCGGGGTGAAGACGCTCCAACGAGGGACCACGGACTTCATCCAGAACGGCGGCAGCGCGACGAGCCCCGCGGCGGACGCCGTGGCGCTCTACGACGGGGTCCAGGACGTGCTCATCGACTCGCTCTCCTACGAAGGCACCATCACCCAGGCCACCATCGCGGGGTCCGCCAAGAAGTTCGACATGCAGGAGGGCACCACGAGCACGGCGGCGGTGGCGGACAGCAACGCGGTAGAGGGCTCGGTGTGTCGCGATGCACAGAGTACGGACGCCGACGACAACGGGGTGGACTTCAAGTTCACCACCACCGTGACGCCGGGCGCGGTCAACGCCCTCTCCTCGGCTCCCGCGCCGTGATGCACGCGCGGCCCTCGCGCCGCGTGACGGGATGAAGCAGTCAAACGGGCGGCTCCTGGAAGGTCAGGAGCCGCCCGAGGCCGTCCCGTGCCGCAGCTCAATCGAACCAGAACCGAGGAGCGCGCGCGCCGAGTCTTCGGAGGCACATCGGACAATGGCCGAGGCGGCGCGGCAGTAGATGCTGAAGCCGCCGGCGCACCTGGGGCAGCGTCCAGGGAATCCTCCTCCGGGGGAAAGTGCTCGACGGAGCACGAGGAAACCATGGGCCGCCATCTCGTCGATTCAGTCCACGGGATGCGGAGCACACCCTTGCGGCTTGAACACGCGCTGCGTGGACGGAGGGTATGCCGCGAGCTTGCTGGCGGGCCGACGCGGGCGCGTCGTGAGCTCGCCGCCGCAGTTGGGGCAGATGCCCTTCAATCGCTCCGTCGCGCAGCTCACGCAGAACGTGCACTCGAAGGTGCAGATGCGGGCCTCCGTCGAGTCGGGTGGCAGGTCGCGATCACAGCACTCACAGCCTGGACGCATTTGCAGCACGGAGCCTCCTTGGATGCTGGTCCGAAAAAACCACGGCGCGCTCGCTGCGCGCAATCTTCTCGGTGAACTGGAGATCATCTCAAGTCCAGCCTCGGCCTAGAGCGCCGAACAGGTTAGGTCACGCGGCGAGCTGGTAACGCGCGGCGACCTCGAGGTTTTGGGCGAGCGGATCCGCGAGCTGGGAAAAGCGGGCGGCCTGACACAAGAGCAAGCGGCCGACTTCGCGAAGCTGTCGGCCAAGCACTGGCAGGACCTTGAGGGCGGCCGGAGCAACCCCACGCTGTCGTCGCTCGTTGCAGTGGTGCGCGCTCTCTCCCGGTTCGTTTGCACGTCCGAAAGAGAGCAGCCGGATGCTCGGTGTCGATGGGTCAGCGCGTCGAACCTTCGGCAGCAGCACACGGAAATCTCGCGAGATTTCACGTCCCGACTTCCGGCGAAGAGCGAGTAATCGGTCGCCTACTCCGAACCGAAGACCTGCGCGAGATAGTGCTTCGAGAACGCCGTCCAGTCAGGACTGTCGAAGAATGCTGCCTCGACCCAGTGGTGTATGAAACGCATGGCAAAGCCGCGCTGCAAATAGTCCTCGACGCCCACGGGCAGCGGCCTGATCTCTCCGACTCCGTCGAGGGGCACGCAATGCAGCCGGTCGAGGACCCGGCCCGATTCCATTTCGAGGCAGACCGCGAACTCGCCCTCGCAGTAATCGAAGGGCGCGAGGCGGTCGAGCAACTCACGCGCCTCCGGAAAGGAGCCGTA
Source organism: Corallococcus terminator (assembly GCF_049194865.1). Taxonomy (GTDB): domain Bacteria; phylum Myxococcota; class Myxococcia; order Myxococcales; family Myxococcaceae; genus Myxococcus; species Myxococcus terminator_A. The sequence continues at coordinate 2,203 of NZ_JBLZWL010000100.1, forward strand.
CGGGTCGAGTAGTTCCGCTCCACGTCGGCCGTCGATGCCGTCGACGCATGTGGAAACAGGGAGGACGTTCGCCTCTCCCCCAACGATGTCGATCTCGCGGTCGAGGTACTCGATTGCGGCGCCTTGTTGCAAGCGCCATCGGATCTGCATGGAATCAGCCTGCCCGTAGAAGCGCTCGAGTGCCGCGGGCAGTGTCAGAGTCTGTCGTACGCGGGCGAGATCGGCGCCATTGTGGCCATACGAGAGCACGCACCTACCAGCTTTCGCCACCGAGGAAGCCGCGAGGGGCGCGATGCAAGCATGGTATCGGTCCGAGACCGGATTATCGCTCATCGATGGATGATACGCGAGGAGACGCGTTTGTCGCGCTGCGACCCAACGGCGCCATTCCGTTCACCGCGACGAGCCTGTGTCAGGGCGTCGTTTCGACGGTCGTCCCGGGCTCGATCCCCTCCCGCAAGCGATCGAATTACTGGAGCAAGGCCTTGATGGCGTAGCCGAATCCGGCAAGCCCCGAGCCGAAGAACAGGACCATCAGCAACCACATGCCCAACAAGGACAGCCTCTCCCGCCAGCTCATGGGAGCATCCGACGGATCGAGCGCGTCCGCCTCGGTGACGGGATATCGCGGCGTATCCGTCAAGGCGTCGACCACGAAGGCCTGGTAGGCGACCACCCCATAGCCGCCCTTCCACCGGTTGAGATACACCTCCATGACCCTTGCCGTTGCCAGGACGTCGGCCGCCGTCGGGAGGAACCCGCTCGGCGGCCCCGAGTAGCCCCCCTCCCCGACGCAATTCACCTCGAAGGTGACGCTCGAGGAGAGCACGGCAGGGTCGCCTCGGAACACCCGTGCGACCCTCCCTTCCACCACCGCCTCACCTGGCATGACGGACGGCAGCACGACACGGTCGACCTCGACTTGAACATGCAGGTCCGCGTCCAGCAGGTCGCGGGCGTAATAGTAGAAAGGCACGGCCATCGCCCCAGCCTATCGCAAGATGCAACATCGCCTGGAGGATCCATCCAGACGATGTGTTCGATTCGTTGATCGCCAAGCTCCGTGAGCGAGGGCTCCAGCACTGGACCGACCCGCGTGGCCATCGCTCCGGAGAGATCAACACCCATGATGGCGGCCGAGGCGTCTATTTCCAGGACCCCTCGGGCCATTTCATGGAAGCGATTACGGTCCCCTACGGAGGCTGGTGAGGGATTCTCCGCCCGCGTGGTTGTCATTCCAGGCCTCGATAAATCTCCTCGACCCGGGCGAGTCCGGCACCACCCACTTCGTCCCGATGTGCCCTCCCCCCAGTCTGCGCGTCACAAACGAGGAATCGCAGGACTCCAGTTGAGCCGCAATGTTCCGGTCCCACGGTCGTTGGCGCGGTGAATGTCTGCTAGAAAGCAGAGGAACCCCGCCCGGGCAGTCGCTGCCACGCGGGGGCGGCCCGCAGGACGGAGTCCTTCATGTCCCCACGTTTCGAAGTGCTCACCCGCTGTCTGGGATTGAGCGTGCTGTGTCTAGGTCTGTCACTGGGCTGTAGCGATTCCGGGAGTTCACCGCGGCCTCCCCCCGTGGTGGAAGCCCCAGTGGACGCGGCGGCCTCCTCGGTGGCGGTTGACAAGCCCACGGGAGTGCTCGCCAACGGCACGGAGCAGGCCGCCGTCACGGTGACGGTGGTGAACAAGGACGGCGCGCGGATGGCCGGGCGCGCGGTGACGGTGACGGTGGAGGGCGAGGGAGCGTCCATCGCGGTGGCTCCGGGGCAGACGGGAAGCACCGGTGAGGCACGGGCGCAGGTGATATCGACGGCTCCAGGCGTGAAGACGGTGAGGGCCTCGGTGCGGGACGTGAACGGTCAGTCGGTTCCGCTCACCGCCACCGCCACCGTGGAGTTCGTCGCGGTCGTCCCCACGGCCTCACGGCTCGCGTTCCGACAGGCCCTGCCGGATGGCGTGGCCGGTGTCCCGCTCGCCGGCCTGGAGGTCGTCCTCCAGGATTCCAACGGAGCCCCCGTCTCCAACGGCACCGCGGAGATCACCCTGTCCTTGGCCTCCGTCGGTGTCGTCTTCCCGGAGGGTCAGCTGACGGTGACGGCGGTGGACGGCGTGGCCCTCTTTCCGGAGGTGGTGCTGAAGAAGGCGGGCGACAACTACCAGCTCGTCGCGAACGCCCCGGGGTTCGAGCCGGCCACGAGCTCCTCCTTCAAGGTGAACCCCGGCGCTCCGGCGGCCGTGGGGCTGAGCACGCTGCCGGAGTCAGCGGTGGCGGGCGTGGCGCAGGACCTCCAGGTGACGGTGCAGGACGCGTACTTCAACACGGTGACGAGCTACACGGGCACGGTGGCGCTGACGTCCACGGACGCGGCCGCGAGCCTGCCCGCCGCGCATGCGTACACCACCTCGGACGCGGGACGGTTCACCTTCGAGGGCATCACCTTCAAGACCGCTGGGAGCCAGCGGTTGATGATGGACGACGGTACGAGCGCCATCTCGTTCACCTTGCATGTGAATGTGAGCGCCGGGCCCCCCGCCCTCCTCGCCTTCACCCAGCAGCCCACGCGCGTGTCGACGCGCGCGGCCCTCGGTGACGTGCAAGTCACCTTGAAGGACGCCTTCGGCAACACGGCCCGGGTGAGCGCGCCGACGGTGAGCCTGTCGCTGCCTCAAGCAGCCTTCACGCTGTCTGGCACGACGGCGGTGGCGCCGGTGGACGGCGTCGCGACGTTCAACACGCTGAGCGTTGCGGGCCATGGAGTCACTCGCCTGACCGCCTCCGCGGACGGACTGTCGGGCGCGAGCAGCGCGGACCTCACCGTGGTGGATGACGTGGCGCCCGCGAAGCCGGTGCTGACGCAGACGGCGTCGACGGAGACGGGCCTCACCGTGCAGTGGACGGGCGTGGGCGATGACGGCACCCAAGGGCCTCTGACGGCGCAGGAGCTGCGCTACGCCACGACGCCCATCGACTCGGACGCTGCCTTCGAGGCCGGCACGCTGGTGGCCACCGAGAGTCCGGTGCCTCCCGGTACCGTGCAGAGCGCGACGCTGACGGGGCTCGCGGCGGGCGCCACATACCATGTGGCGCTGAAGGTGACGGACAAGCAGGGCAACACCGCTCGGTCGGACAGCCTGACGGTGTCCACGGCCCATCCGCAGGTGACGCAGCTGGCGTTCGTGACGCAGCCGGCGGACGGCACGGCGGGCACGGCGCTCGCGGACGTGCGCGTGGCGCTCCTGGATGCACGAGGCGACGTCGTCACCACGGCCACCTCCGCGGTGACGCTGGCCTTGACGGACCAGGCCTTCTTCCCGGCGGTGACGGCGTCGGCCGTCAACGGCGTGGCCACCTTCCAGGGGCTGCGCATCGACACGGCGGACGCGTTCACGTTCACCGCCACGGCGGGCGCATTCAGCCAGCAGAGCCAGTCCTTCACCGTGCGCTCGGGGCCGGTGTCGACGCTGGTGCTGTGGCAATTCTCTTCGCCGGTGGACGCGGGCCAGGCGCTCGAAGCGGGCGTGTCGCTGACGGATGCCTTCGGCAACCTCGCGCGGGACTACGTCGGGACGGTGCACTTCACGTCCACGGACGCCCAGGCGGTGCTTCCTCCGGACACGACGTTCACCGCGGATGACCATGGCCAGAAGTTCATCACCGGGCTGGTGTTCAAGACGGCGGGGACGCAGTCCCTCACCGCCACGGACACCGTCACGGCGGCCCTCACCGCCACGGTGGACGCGGAAGTTCGCTCCATCGCCGCCGCGTCCTTCGAGGTCATCGCGGGCACGGGGCCGTTCGCCGCGGGCCAGTCGCTGAGCTACGAGCTGGTGGCGCGCGACACCTACGGCAACGTCGCGACGGGCTACGCCTCCACGGTGACGTTCTCGTCCACGGATGGGCAGGCGGTGCTCCCCGGCGCCTACACGTTCACCCTGGCGGATGCGGGTCGGCACGTGTTCAGCGTGGAGCCGCGCACCGCAGGTGACCAGGAGGTCGTCGCAGAGGACGTGGTGACCGCGACCCTGAGGGGCACGCACACGTATTCCATCACCCCGGCCGCCCTCGACTCCCTGGCGTTCGCCTCCGCGCCCACGACGGGCACGGTGCGGCAGGCCCTGGTGGAGGTGCAGGTGGCGCTGAGGGATGTGTATGGCAACACCGTGACCGACGCCACGACCGACGTGACGCTGTCGCTCGCGAGCGGAAGCTTCTCTCAGGGCTCGCCCACGCGCACCCCGGTGGACGGCGTGGCGAGCTTCACCGGCCTCGTCGTGGTGGATGAAGGCACGTATCGGTTCGAGGCCAACGGGGGCAGCCTGCCGACCGCCACCTCCGCCGACCTGGTCATCTCCGACACGGTGGCGCCGGCCGTCGCGAACGGCTTCGCGGCCACCGCGCTGTCTGACTCCAGCATCCGCCTGAACTGGGCGGCCCCTGGCGACGACGGAGACCTGGGCACCGCGACGCGGTACGAGCTCCGGTACTCCACGGAGGACATCACCGAGGCCACCTTCGAGGCCGCCACGGTGGTGACGGGCGTGAGCGCGCCCCAGGCACCGGGCACGGCGGAGTCCTTCACCGTCTCCGGCCTGGAGGTGGGCACGACGTACTTCTTCGCCCTGAAGACGTTCGACGGCGCGGGCAACGGCAGTGCCCTGGCCACCGCGAGCACCAGCACCACGAACCCGTGCGACGACTACGTGTGCACGCCGCCGGCCCCGACCTGCGCGGAGGACGGCACGTCCCTGGAGGTGTACTCGTCGGTGTGCGTGGTGGTCTCAGGCGATCCGACCTGCGAGGTCGGGGAGGCGGAGCTGGAGGCCTGTCCCGGCGCGGACGCCGTCTGCCACGCTGGCGCGTGCGCCACTGCGCCGCATCCAGGCGCGGGGGAGCTGGCCATCTCGGAGGTGATGCACTCGCCGTCCGCTGGCACCACGGAGTACATCGAGCTGACCAACACCAGCGCGAAGCTGCTGGACCTGAATGGATTGTCGGTGAGCTTCGTGGACGGCGTGGGCGCGACCACGTCCTTCACGGTGAACCATGGACACGCGCTGGTGGTCGACCCGGGCGCGCGGGTGGTGCTCGCGCAGAACGCGAACTTCGGGACGAACGGCGGCGTGTACGCGAACGACGCGTACGGCACGAACCTGCACCTGGACAACACCGGGTCCATCACCTTCATGCAGGGGAGCATCACGGTGGCCAGCCTCCAGTACACCAACGCCTTCCCGCAGACGGTCGGCCGCGCGATGAGCCTTGCGTCCAGCATCGTGGGCACGGCGGGCACGTCCAAGCCCTGGTACTGGTGTGATTCGTCCGGCGTCCTCGCGGGTGGCGACCGGGGCACGCCCCACGAGCCCAACGACGAGTGCGGAATGAACGTCGAGAAGCCGCTGAACTACTGCGCCATCCAGTACCCGAAGACGTTCCCGACCGGGGATGGCAACTACCCGTCGAGCATCCTCGCCTTCGACCCGTATGACATCTTCAGCCAGTTCTACAGCTTCGATGTCACGACGCGGAACCAGACGGGCAACGACGCCTATCCGCGCATCGAGGCGCAGCTGGGCTATGGCACGGATTCGGCCGACCCCGCGGGCTGGACGTGGAAGTCGGCGGACTTCAACGCGAGCTACAACCCGGCCAGCTCCAACAACGACGAGCTGAAGGCCGCGCTGAGCATCCCCACCGCGGGCACGTACCGCTACGGCTTCCGCTACCGTTTCACGGACGCGGGCGCGCCGTGGACGTACTGCGACCAGAACGGGGTGGCGGTGCCCCCCGCTGGCACCTACGGCTCCGTGACGGTGCTCGCGGGGCCGCAGACTGACCACGTCGTCATCAGCGAGTTCAGCGGCGGCATGACCGCGAACGCGCGCGATGAGTTCGTGGAGCTCTACAACCCGACGAGCGCGGCGGTGGACCTGTCCGGCTGGCAGCTCAGCTACAGGTCCGCCGCAGGGCCGAACTACAGCACGACGTACACCATCCCCGCCGGCAGGAGCATTCCGTCCCACGGCTACTTCCTGCTCGTTGGCACGGCCTACTCGGGGGCGGTCGCCGCTGACGCGACCCACAACATCGACGCGGCGTCGTCCACGACCGGTGGCGGCCACATCCGCCTCCAGCGCCTGTCGGGGACGGTCTACGTCGACGTGGACCGCATCGGCTACGGCACCGGGAACGCGCCCGAGGGCACCGCCGCGCCCTCACACCCGGCCTCCGGTGGAAGCTTGGAGCGAAAGGCCGTCGTCACCTCCACCAACACCACCATGGCCGTGGGCGGCACGCACGCCACGCGCGGCAACGGGCAGGATACCGAAAACAACAGCGCGGACTTCGTGACCCGCGCGACGCGGCAGCCGCAGAACTCCGCGAGCCCGGTCGAGTTCTTCCACTGATAGCGAGGACCGGAGGTGCCCTGGACTCCAGGGCACCTCCGCGTCTCCCCGCGCAAGCTACAGCCCCATCAGGAACACCTCATCCAGGTGATAATCCTGATTGCCCATCACCGGGTAGAACTCCAACCGGATGACGGACAGAGGCTGCGCGTTGAAGTCCCACGCGAAGGCGTCCCGAAAAGGCGCGAAGGACGTCCCCACCTCGAGGTAGCGCGCGCGGGACGTCAGGTGCGTGCCGTTCTGTGCAAACAGGTGGACCACCATGGTCAGACCTGCCGCCGAGTCCGCCTTGAGCGCCGCGCCATAGCGCACCGTCTGGACGCCAGCTCCGTTCAGAGAGGTCACGTTCGCGTCGTGGTAGACGCTGTTGGAGGAACAGGTCCCGGCGCACGAGAACGCCAGCGACACGTTGTTCGCCGTGTGATGGCCGGACCGGAAGGCCCAGTTCGTCACCGTCTGGGGGCTGAAGCGATTCCACCCCAGCTCCAACACCGAGTTGGCGAAGGTTCCGCCCTTCACCAGGTTCTGCGTGCGGCTGAGCTGCGGCGTGGGCAGAAAGAGCACGGGCTCCAGGGGGAAGGGCTGCGGGATGACGTAGGTACTGTCCCGGCAGTCCAGGCGATAGAAGGTCTGGCCGCTGAACACCGTGCTCGTCGCACCATTGCAATTGAGGTTCACCAACGGCGCGCAGCCCGTGCCGCCGCACTGGTCCGAACGCTTCCACGCCTCCCAACGCGTGAAGCCATACTGCTTCGTGAAGTAGAAGACCTCGAACGACGTCGCGTTGTTGCTGCCGGTGCCCGCGAAGTGGTGCGACGTGATGGTCGGCATGGACTTGCCCGACGAGTAGACGAGGTCCTGCACGAGGTAGTCCCAGGCCGCGTGCGCCGAGTTGAACGACCCTGGACAGCGATCGTTCGTGGTGATGTTGAGCCTGTGCGTGACGTTGCCCTGGACGCCTCGCGTGAGGTTCGTGGGAAAAAGAATCCACCCGTCCTCGTTCCATGAGGGGTCCTGCGTGCCAAGGGGACAGCCCGACCGCCAGAAGGTCTGATTGTTGATTCCCGGATCGCTGGTCCCCACGAACGAGACGTAGGTGCCATTCATCTCCGCGACGTCGTAGCCGTCACGGAACACCGGCGTGCAGTTGCCGCTCGTGCAGCGATCGAAGTCCCGGAAGGCCGTTCCCACGTCGTCGCCTCCAAACTCCTTCGCGACGACCACGCGGGGATTCGGATCCCCGGCATTGGGCGAGCGCACGGGGAACGAGAACACGGATTGGTATACCGCCCCGTTCACCAGGCTCTTGTCTGTGCGCAGGTACGGCACCGCCTCCCCCGGTCGCAGGTCGCGGTGCGAGGGACAGGTGTAGGGATCGCCCGCGATGGGTTGATCCGCCCCATCCACGCAGACGTCCTGGATGAGGAAGTCACGAACCTCGGGAGTCACAGCGAGAGCGGACGGGACACCCACCAGTGAGGACAGGACGGTGAGCACGGCTGCGAACGGAGGCTTGAATCGCGACATGGGGAGTCTCCAGCGGAAGACGGCGACTCGGGTCAGTGGGCGGTGTAGCTGGCGAACTCGCCCGGCCTGAAGGTGCGCAGCGTGCCCAGGCCGACCGCCTGACCGGTGCAGTCCGCGCTCCGGTACGCGATGACCTGCTGGACGTTGCTCCAACCCACGAGCGAGTCCGCGTCAGCGGGGAACGCCGTGCAGCTCCCATCCGGGTTGGGCACGTTCGCGACCAGCGTGGCGAAGTTCCCCGCGTAGAACGAGAGTCCGGTCTCGTTCGCGCTGAACGAGGTCTGTGCGGCGGTCGCGGTGAAGGCGGCGCAGGCGAGCGCCACGGCGGCGAGTGCGAGCTTCGAACGCATATCTGCTTCTCCATGAAAACCAGGAAACGCCGATTTGCATCCTGACCCAGCCGGGTGGGAGGTTCAATCGAGGGTGACTCCCTCGGACTGGTTCCGCGTCACGCACAACTCGGGTCATCCACGACCCTGACTTGCACGGATTTTCGCGAAAGATCCATCCTCCTTACTCGTCCGTACACAGTCCGCCGGCAGCGCGGCTTCACGTGTACTGGCAGCAACACCCGAGGGGGCACATGACGTTCCAGGTTTCCGGCGCACGCATCCGACCTGCATCTTCAACGCGAACCCAGGCCACTTCGGAGACGCAGACGACTCCTGCGTCGAAGCCCGTCACACGGGACGCAACTCGCCCCGCCACGCGAGGCTCCGTCGAGCCGAGCCCCGACAGCTTCACGCCTCGGCAGTCGACCTCCCGCAAGCTGGACCTCACGGGAGGCCCCCAGGCGGTGACGTTCCCCATCGCCCCGAAGCAGACCGAGAGCGCTCGCTACGTCGACGTCCCCGTCTTCCCGAGTGACACCGAGTGGGACGTGGTCCGGCGCGCGCTGCCCATGCTGGCGAAGCAGGCCGGGCTGAGCCCCGAGGGCCAGAAGGTGTTCGCCGAGACGTGGGCGGCGAAGCTGCACCAGCGCGGGGAGACCCGCATCTATTCCAACAAGACGGGCGACGCCCTCAGCCAGGGCGACTTCAAGTCCAACATCAAGGAGAACGCGCCAGGCGCTACCAGCACGCCCGCCGGCAGCGTGGGGACCTACAAGCTGGAGTTCACCCCCGGCAAGCATGGGGCGATGTTCGCGGACCTGCGGCAGCTGCGGCACAACGAAGAGCTGACCCAGGGCATCGAAGACCCGAAGCTTCGCGGCAACGTCCTGCTCGAGCTCAATCGGTTGACGGTGGGCGCAGGTGACGACAAGGCACAGGCCGCGCAGAACCTGTGGGCGCTGGCGGAGACGGGCAAGCCCGAGGCGGACAAGGTCTACGGCGCCATCAAGACCCTGGCGGGCAGCGAGTCGCAGAAGTCCAACGCCGCGGTGAAGCTGGCCGAGCTGCGGCTCGACTTCGACCGGCAGCAACAGTTCATCGGGCCGCGCGACGAGGCGGGCGACAACGCGCGGATGAGCGCGCGCATCGACGACGTGGCGCGACTGGCGGACAAGCGCGACACCACCACCACCGGAGCCTCGCAGGGCCGGCCTGACCGCACCGAGGCCGCCTGGGTGAACAAGCAGGCCTCCATCATGCTCAAGGGGCTCGGCGACACGCGGGGCGCGCTGCACCGCGAGATGGTGGGCCGCTTCTACGAGATGGGACCGGAGGAGCGCGCGCGGTTCGAGAGTCCGAGCCTGGTGAAGACGGTTCCCCGGTGGGCTCCATCCGACACGCCGAGCATGCGGGCGACGACGCCCCAGGAGCAGGCGCTGCGCAAGTTCGAGCAGCAGAACGGCCCGTCCCCCATTCCCAAGAAGGACTTGGGAGAGGACCCGCAGAAGCTGGAGTTCACCAAGCCGAGCTACACGCTCAACGAGAAGACGGGGGAGCTGGTGCCGTCGGCGTCGACCCGCTTCGCGCTGGACAGCGCGCTGAGGACGGAGGGCACGGCGACCGTCACGATGAACCACCACCTCAGCGAGAAGGGCGTGAAGAAGAATCCCAATCTGCCCTACTCGCGGACCATGAAGGAGACGCGGAAGCTTCCCTTCGAGAGTCCGGTGCTCAATCCCGGCACGGTGGGCCGGATGAGGACCACGTCGGCGGGCGTCGGAGCCATCGAGGAGTTCAACAAGTGGGGCTCCTTCCTGGGAGACCTCTACAACGACACCACGGCGAAGAAGGTCGCCGACCGGGCCCGTCTGGAGAAGTCCGCCAACGACGCGCTGAACTTCCCCGTCCCGCCGCGTCCCGAGGAGCTCGCGGGGCTCCGGCCGAAAATCGAGCAGCTCTACGGGAAGGAGCAGGCTCCCTCGGTGATGCGCAAGCTGGAGGAGCTGAGCGTCGCGCTCTACGGACGCGAGCCCCCCACTCCCACGAACCCCGTGCGGAGATAGGTCGGAAGCCTTCGTCCACTCGGCGAGGTGAAGCGCTTCATCACGCGGCTTGATGTCGCCAAGGAGCCTTCCCCTCCCGAGCCACTCCACCAGGTTCGGGACTTGCCCCACCGCCCGCTCCCCTGCAAGGTCAACTCATCTTCTCGAGGAGGACTCGCAGCTCCGCCTGCTGTGCGGCGCTCAGGCGCCCGAGCCTCTCGCCGAACGCCTCGGAGAGCAGCGCGGTCCCCTGCTGCATCACCTTGCGGCCAGCCGGGGTGAGCTGCAGCCGGTGCCGCCGCAGGTCCGCGGTGTCAATTTCACGGCGCAGGAAGCCCGCGGCCTCGAGCCGCTTCACGTACAGCGTCACCGACGGCTTGGGAATGCAGAGGGACGCCGCCAGCTCGGCTGGGTAGGGGTGCGCGTCCACCTCCGCGAGCACGAACAACTCCTTCGTCTCGAGCCCCAGCGCGGTGATGTCGGAGGCGACACTGGAAATCACCGCCATCAACAGCCGGTGGTTGAGCGACCAGATTCTCGCCGGGTCGATTTTCGACATGGCTCCTTGCGCGGAAATTGGTACAGCATTAAACCAATTCCATCTTGAACTAATTCGCCGTCCTCACAATGTAGCACGCCCCAGGAGCCCTCCATGCCGCTCAACCACTACGTGACGCTCGGCCGCTCAGGCCTGCGCGTGAGCCCGCTGTGCCTCGGTGCCATGACTTTCGGTGAAGACCTCGGCTGGGGGTCCAGCGTCGAGGAATCCCAGCACATCATCGACCGGTACATCGAGCTCGGCGGCAACTTCATCGACACCGCGAACTTCTACACGAAGAGCCACTCCGAGAAGATCATCGGCGACCATGTCGGACGCCACCCGGCGCGGCGAGACAGGCTCGTGATTGCGACGAAGTTCAGCGGGAACCTCTATCCGGGGGACCCGAACGGCGGCGGCTCGGGCCGCAAGGCCATCATCTCGGCGTGCGACAACTCGCTCCGCCGCTTGCAGACCGACTACATCGACCTCTACTGGCTGCACAACTGGGACATCCACACGCCCATCGAGGAGACGATGGCCGCGCTCGAGGAGCTGGTTCGGGCCGGAAAGGTCCGCTACCTCGGCGTCTCGGACACGCCCGCGTGGAAGATTGCCCAGGCCAACGTGATGGCGCACTTCCGGGGCTGGTCCTCCTTCGTCGGCTTGCAGATTGAGTACTCCCTGCTCGAGCGCAGCGTCGAACAGGAGCTGGTGCCCATGGCCCTGGAGCTGGGGCTCGGCATCACCCCGTGGTCGCCGCTCAAGAGCGGCGCGCTCAGCGGCAAGTACACCCGCGCGAACGCCGGCAAGCAGAAGGGTGACCGAGGCGCCTTCATCGAGTCGTACCTGAACGAGAAGACCTACACCCTCGTCGACGCGCTCGAAGTCATCGCGCGCGAGAATGAGACCTCCGTGGCGCGCGTGGCGCTGGCCTGGGTGCGGGCACAGCCGGGAGTGAGCTCGACCATCATCGGCGCGCGCCGGCTGTCGCAGTTGGAGGACAACGTGGGGGCCCTCGAGGTGAAGTTGACCGCCGAGCAGCTCGGCCGCCTCGACACGCTCACGAAGCCGACCTTCGGCTTCCCCCAGAGCATGCAGCCCATCTTCCCCGCCATCCACAATGGAGGCACGACGGTGAACGGCGTCTTCGCGGAGCCGTCCCCCTTCGGCGTGGTGAAGGGCGAAAAGCCCTACTGAGACACCACCGGGGCGAGGTGCCAGCGCACCTCGCCACCGGCGCCAATGCTCAGCGACCGCCGAGCAAGCCGCCCAGCATTCCACCCAGCCCGCCACCGGAGCCGCCGCCACTGGCGCCACCGGTGAGCAGGGGGAGGACGGAGAGGACCTTGCCGACGAGCGCGGGGTCCAGTCGCGACTTGAGGAAGTCGAGCAGCAGCGGCGCGACGAGGGTGGCCTTGCTGGCGTCGAGGTTGAAGCGACCGAGCAGCGAGACGACGGCGGCCACTTCAGCCCCTTGCGCCGCGGCGCCCCCCAGCGCGCCCATCAGCCCTCCCGCGCCGCCGCCCTGCCCTCCCATGAGCCCACCGAGCGCGCCCATCAGCCCGCCGCCTTCGGCTTCAGCGGGAGGCGCGGCCTGCTGCCACGTGTCCATCTCCGGGATGGCCTGGCCCAGCTGGTTCGCGGTGTCCGGACCGAGCTTCTCCTTCACCGTCCCCTGCACCAGCTTCAGCAGGCCGCCCGCGAGCCCCTGCGCCTGGGTGCCATCGACTCCGAGCTGCTGCGAAAGCTGTCCGATGAGGTCCATGCCGTGTCCCTTCGTGTCTGTGTGGAGAGGCCTTCTAGCCGGCCCGGCGCCGCGCGAGTAGCGACCTTTGAGAAGATGCACCGTCCGCGCGGCATCCCCCCATCGACCGATGCCTGCTCCCGCAACCCGGCGCGCACCAGCATGACAATCCCTACAAATGCATGAGGCCTCGCACTTCATGCTCCATCCAAAAGGAAACTGTCATGCTCAAGCGTCTCGCCACGGCGTTGCCGAAGTCCGTCCCGAACGTGCGGCCCTACTCCACCCGGCCGCCCACGCAGGTGCACGCGCCTGGCTCGCCCACGAAGAGCCCCGCTCAAATCGCGCAGGAGCTCCGGGCACGCAACAACAGTCACGACTTGATGAGCGACATCATGGGCGCCGAGGACCGCCGGCACGGGGGCAACAACCTGCACGCGCCCCGGCTGCGTCCGGATGTCCTGCTCTCGCGGCGGGACAACCACCCCTTCAAGTCCATCCAGCCTGAGTTCGGGACGCACAAGGCGGCCATCGACGCGAAGGGCACGCTGCTGCCCGTGGACAAGGACGGCGCGACGCCCGTGGCGCTGCACGTCGACGGCAAGCAGGAGTACAAGGAGAAGAGCCCCTTCACGTCCTTCAGTGGCCTGCGGACGGGTGTGGACGGGACGGCGCCCCACCAGCTCGTCGACAAGCCGATGTATGGGAAGAACCTCATCGTCACCAATCCCTCGCGGGAGCCCCAGGGCGGTGTGGTGCTGGACCAGTTCGACATCCAGCGCGACATCCGGACCCACCCGGACAGCGCCCTGGACGAGACGGCCGTGCTGCGCAGCCAGCCCCGTCCCCAGCCGCTCTGGCAGCCCACCGCCGAGGAGCGGGCGCTGATGCCTTCAGTGGGCGTGGACCCCACGCAGTCCAGCTTCAGCTACCGGGAGCGCGCCATGGTGAACACGGCGAGGGACCAGGAGTACCTCGTCAAGGGCCCCATCCGGGAGTTCACGCTCCAGGTGCCGGGCAAGGATGGGGCGCTCCAGACGCTGTCCAAGGATGAGCTGCTCGAGCGGGCCCGGCGGGAGCACGGAGCCGCTACAACTCGTTGACGATGACGAGCCCGCGCGCCGAGTCCGCGACGTACACATAGCCGTCATCGGGGATGCGGACTCCGAATGCACCCTCGAAGAGACCATGCCCGCGGCCCGGGTCCGTCTCCCGGAAGGTGTTGAAGTGGGCGACCTGCCTGGGCTGGGTGGGGTTCGAGACATCCAGCACCCGCAGGCCATCGTGGTACCAGGCGACGTAGAGCAGGTGGCCACGCAAGAGCAGGTTGTGCATGGACACGGTGGGCCGCATGCGGTGGGTAGCGATGAGCGAAATGTTCGCCGGGTCGGTGACGTCGAGCACGCGCACGTGAGAGCCATTGAACTCGCCCCCCTCGAAGGCGATGGTGCGGCCCGCGAAGGTGCCCACCGCGCTGAGGTGCGCGTAGCTGAGCGAGTCTGGCCGGACGTAGGTCCCCAGGTGGCGCACGTCATTCAAGTCGGTGATGTCCATGATGGAGTAGCCCGACTCCGCGTTGCTGACGTAGAGGCGGCCCTGGTAGGTGAAGACATCGTGGGGGCCACTGCTGATGCCTCCCGGTGTCGGCGTGACAATCTGGAGCAGCGTGGGCTCCAGGGGCTTGGTGACGTCGTAGACATAGGTGCCCGTGCCGGGAGCGTTGGCATAGAGCCGGTCTCCGTCGACGAGCACGGTGTGGACGGTATTGGGGCCCTCGGCTCGGCGCACGAACAAGGGATTGGCCGGGTCGCTGATGTCGAAGATGACGAGTCCGGAGGAGTTGCTGGCGATGTAGAGCGCGTCGCCCTTGGCCCAGACGCCGTTCCAGGAGGTGTCGCCAGGGAGGCTCACCGTCTTCTTGAGGACGGGGTTGCGCCGGTCCCTCACGTCGAAGACGCTGAGCCCGCCCACCCGAGGCGGAGCATCCAGCGAGACGACGTACGCGTGCTCCTTGGCGACGAAGAGGTCCACGGCCCTGCCGACAGGGGTGGTTGCCTCCGACACGAGCGCGAGGCCCCCGGAAGACTCGCCCTCTCCCGCCACCCAGGTCATGCGTTGGGCCACGAAGGTACCGACTGTCTTGCCGAACCGCGCGTCGCTGGAGCAGGACACGTAGCAGCCGGTGATGACCCCGGGCGCGGGGACATGGCAGCCGGCGAGCGCGGTGGTGGTGAGCATGTTCCCCGAGGGAATCGCGAGGCTGCGTCTTCCCACGACGAAGAACGTACCGCCCTCCGTCACGCGGGCGAGGAGCGGCCCGCCGTACATCGCATCCGGCGTGCCGTCGGAGTGGAGCCGGAAGCCGACGGCGGCGCGGGAGATGAGGGGGGAGGTGGGGCGGTCGGGGCGGACACGCAGCTCCCCTCGGAGGTTGACCTGGAAGATGCCCTGGCCCTCCACGCCGGAGAGCGCTCCGGCGGAGCAGCTGGACAGGTCGAAGGCCGTGAGGCTCTCACAGAGGAGCGGGTCCAGGCTCTCGGGATTGATGAACTGGCACGCGTCATGGCGGCCGGTCTCCACGATGTCGCCCAGGTCCTCGATGGGGGTCGACGTGCCGTCCCACGGCGGGGGCCCGGCGTCCGGAGTGCCCGCATCGACAGACGGGCCGGCGTCGCTGCTGGGGGCGGAGGATTCGCCGCAGGCGGAGAGAAGAATCGGGAGCAGGACGCGGAGATAGCGCCATGCGCCCGGTGAGCGCGGATGAGTCTTCATGCGGAGCCTCGGTGATGAAGCCACCCGCGAAGGCGCCGGTGGTCATCCCGGATACGACGAGGGAGGCTCCATGTTCCCCGGCAAGCCACCGATGCTTGCCGGATGGAGACGGAACCCCTGCCGACTCACCGGGCGGACCCCACCTCGAGGCTCGTTGGTCCTACCCTTGCAACTCACAACCTCAAAGACACCCATCCCGAGGATGACGGCCCGCCCCGGGACCGAGGAGCGGGCCTTCGCGTCACTTCACCTCGACGCCCGGCATCTGGCCGAGGCCCAGGTCAATCCACCCCGGCATGTTGTAGCTGGCCGTCGTGCCGTCGGTCCGGGTGGCCAATGGGTTCTGGTCCACGTGGCCCGCGGTGCCCAGGCTCATGAAGAGCGCCGTGGGCATCGACGCAGGCGTCGCCTCCATCAGCGTCATCGTGGTGACCGGCACATCGGGCAGGTAGTCGTGCGTCGCGTCGAAGTCGCGATAGGCGGTGAGCCAGGCCTCGTGGCTGTAGCCTGGATCACCCGGCGTCATCGCCAGCGTCGCGAAGGGCTCGCCCTCGGCCTTGAGCTTCTGACGCGCGGCGGCGAGCGCCGCGGGGTCGCTGGAGTTCGCGAAGGAGCCCACCACCATGTCCTGCGCCTGCCGGGCGGCGACGTTCTGCACGTTCGCCAGCCCCTCCGCGCCCGTCACGGTGATGGTGGTGTACTGGGTGCTGTCGTACTGGAGGATGTCCATGGTCATCCCCTCGAACTTCCGCGAGCCGTCCGGGTTCAGCGAGAACTGGATTTCGAAGGTGTTGTCGGTGCCCGCGACCTTGCCCTCGGCCGTCACCGTCGTCTGGCCATTCACCGTCGTCGCCGTCTGCGTCAGGCTCTCATCCCAGAACTGGTGCTCGAAGCCGACGAACTTCGTCAGGTGCAGCTCCGCGCTGAGCGAGCCCTCCTCCGACCAGGTCTGCTGGGTGCGCACGTCCAGGACGCCCGGGCCCGTCTGTGTGGGGAGCGTGCCATCCCGGACGAAGGTCTCGTAGGCCGCCTTCCCCTCGGTCGTGCTCAGGTCGAACTCCACGCTCGCGGAGTTGCCCTCCGTGTAGCTGTGCTCCGAGCCGATGCCGCCCCCCACCTTGTGTCCCTTGACGGTGAACTCCAGGCCCAGCTCCAGCTTCGACGTGAGCGTCTCCTCCGGGCCCACCGTCACGCGCACCGTGGTGTCTCCCGTGCGCTCCACCGCCACCGACTGGGTCTTCTCCTTGCCGTTCTCTCCGCTGAGCTTCAGGGGCCCGATGGACAGACCGTTCGACGTCGTCACGAAGTCGGAGGCATCCATGACGAGCTTGCTGCCCGGCGGCAGCGCCAGCGGGTCGCTCAGGGTGGGGACCTGGAAGCCGCCCGGGTTCATGACGAGCTCGCCAATCTCCCCCTCGGTGAGCGCGAGCTGGAAGCTGACCGACTTCTTGCTCCCGGTCTCCCCGCCAAGCTCCGCGCCGAACGGGCCCACCGTGCCGGCCTCGACTCCCGCGCCGGCCTTGACGCCGCCGGTGGCGTCGAAGGTGACGGTGATGAGGTGCCGACCGTCCGCGGTGGGCTCGGTGGGATTCCAGCTCAGCTTCACCTCCGTCTCCGCGTAGGCGCCGCCGCTGATGGTGCCCTTCAGCTCGCCCTTCTCCTTCTCCCCCTCGAGCGGCTTGAACTCGGCCTTGATGCCCACCTCGATGGTGCCGTCGGTGGAGATGACGATGGACGGCGTCAGGTCCACCGGCTCCTTCTTCTTCGCCGGCTCCGCCGCGCCCGTCGTCGCCGCCGCGTCGTCCGCCACCGAGCGAGCCGCCGCGCCCGTCAGGCCGAAGCCGTGGATGAGCGCCTCGCGCGCGGGCCCCGGCGGCACGGACAGGATGCGCGCCAGCTGCGCGTCCGGCACGGCCACCGGCTGGCCGTAGGACGCGTGCGACGCCTTCCACTCGGCGAGGTTCGCGTACGTCTTGCCGGGCTCGTTCGGGTCGACGATGGCACCACCGGGCTTGCGCACCAGCGCGTGGCCCACGCTGTCGCGCGAGTCACTCAGCAGCAGCACCTGGTCCCCCGGCTTCGACAGCGTGTTGGCCTTCTCCAGGCAGTTGGCCTTGCCGTCCCCCAGCACCTCCGTGCGCAGCGTGCTCGCCGGCCCCGCGCCGCCCGACAGGTCCATCGAAGGACGCCGACCCGACTGGAAGCTGCTGCGCCCCGAGTGGCCCGCGGGCTCCTGCTTCGGCGCCGGGGGAGGAGGAGGCGGCGGCGGTGGAGGAGGCGCGGCGGCGACGGTCGGCTGAGGCACGGCGGAAGGCGTCTGGGCGGCGGCGCGGCGAATCGGGGCCATGGACTCTCACTCCTGGGAAGCGGGCGCGGTCAAAAACCAATTGACCAATTTGTTTTAGCGGATTCTCTGCCCGTCCGGGTGAAAGTTGCTACCAGTGGTCAATTTTACAGCAGGAGCGGACGAACCCAGGGTTCGCAGCCTGTCCCAGAGGGAGTCTTCACCGACCCATGGGGGGGGACGGCCGACAACGACTCGTCGCGCAGCGGCGCCTGCTTCGTGCCTGCCACCGCCCCATGGCGCTGGGCTCGGACAAGCACCCGCAGGTCGACTCGACGCGCACGTTCGTCGACGAACCCGGGGCTTCTGGAACATTGATTCCGAGCTGGCGGGTCCGCCGGGCACGCTGACTCCAGCGCCTCGGCAGACCCGTCCGCGTGGCTCAGGGGTGATGCCGGCACTGACCGAGGAAGCGGACCACTTCCGCGTGGAACCACTTCGCCGAGTCCAGCATCAGCCAGTGACTGGAGTGCGGCGCCACGGAGCGGGACAGGTCGGCCCGCTGGCCCACGAGCGTCTCCGGGCCGGTGGCCGCCACCAGCGCGTGGGTGGGGCCCTTGAACTGCTCGAAGGCCGCGTCCGGGTCATGAGCGAGGAGCGACTCCAGGTTCCCGGCGATGGCCTCGCGACGCGAGGTACGCATCGTCTTCATCACCAGCACGCGCGTGGAATCCTTCGCGGCGAGGAGCTGGGGGGTGAGCCAGTGCTCGTGGAAGGCGCCGTACTTCGCGGCGCTGAAGTTGTCGAGCCAGGCCTCCGCTTCGGCCTTTGGCATGCGGCGCAGGTCTCCAGGTGCTTCGACATACAGCAGCCCGGCCAGCCGCTCGGGGTAGTACGCGGCGAAGGCGCCGGCCACCGCGGCGCCGAAGCCGTGTCCCACCAGGACGAACTTCTCGGGGGTCAGCGCGTCGGCGACCGCGGCGACGTCCTCCACCGCCGCCTCCACGCCGAAGGGGCCACGGGGGCCGCTGCTCTCGCCCAGCCCGCGAAGGTCGAAGGCCACGGTGTGCGTGGCGAGGCCTGATTGCGTCTCGGCCCAGTGCGTCCGGTCCGCGCCGACATCGTGCACGAAGAGGGCGGGGATACCTCCGTCCCCCTCGACTGTCGCCATCAGCCGACCCGCGGGGCCGTCGACCGACACCATCCTGGCTTCCTTGTGCTTCATAGGCTTGGCTCCCGGCCCCTGGTACGGGCACTGCCCGTCCACCCACCGCGCCATCCGGAGCGCCGGGGCCATCACCGGGCGAGTCTGCCCTACTTCCCTCCGGAGCGCCCCACGGTCCGCGACCTCGCGCCAGGACATGTCCGCCACTGCATCCCTCCTGGGGCGACAGGCGAGCACGCGAAAGGACCGTGACACGGCGGGACTTGCGCTCCCCTGCCCCGGATTGCTCGCGCAGGCGCGGCGTGCAGTCCCCTGACGACATTCATTGAGCACCGTCGTCGGCGCGTGGCCGTGCAGGTTCGCGAACTGGCAGGTCAGGCGCACAGCCTCCATCGACGAACTGAAAGAGAAGCTGGGAGCCGCGCCGCTCACGGGACGCGCGCTCGCGGGGAACACGGGCAAGCGGGCTCACGTTGCCCCCACTTCCCGCGCTGTTCTTCGACGGATACGGACTGGGCTTCATCACGAAGCTGGCCCCGCGGAGTGGGTGTAGCGGTCGCTGACGCATGGAAAGGCGCAGCCGATGCGCCATGAGGACACCTCGGGTCGGCGCACGACGGTGTCGGCGTAGCGCGAAGGTGGGGTCCTCCGACGTGTGTCTTCCAATGCATTCCCAGACGCGCGGCGGACTGGAACGAGACCGCCTGACGAGTAACGGCCCGTGCTACAGACCACCGACGCTTGTGACCTGAAGCGACACACCTCCTGTCAGGTCCCAAACACTCCCGCCCCGCAAACACTCGCGGACTTCCACGCACTCCGGGCCAGACCAGACAGACCAAAGCAAACCGGCATGTTCCGTGCTGCGGCAGACATCCGCATTCCGACAATTCCTGTCGGAGTGTGAATCTCCACACCCAAGGAATGCGCCACATGCTCTCCTTCCCCGACCGAGGCACTCGTGGCCTCGTCCCGCTCCTGCTGCGCGCGCTGGCCCTCCCCGCCCTCCTGCTCTTGGGGCTGCTGCTGACTTCGCCGGCCTGGGCCGCCAAGGACGCGGCGGACGGTCCGGTCGCCACCATCAAGGACGTCGTGCACCTGAGCGAGGAACTGCACCAGGCCATCACCCAGCTCGAGGCGGAGGCCGGCGAAGGCGCGGCGTTCGACCTGGTCGAGCAGGTGAGCGAACACTTCCCGCACCTGCGCGGCGAGGCGTACAGCCATGCCCACCAGCTCTCGAGCTTCTGGCCCTTCCCAGGCTCTGGCCCCTGCGAGTGCGCGTGGCAGACCGTGGCTGCCCATAACCCAGGCGCCCTGGGCTACGGCATCAACATCGCGGGCCCGGATGGCACTGTCGGAGGATGGAACGGGACGGGCGCGAAGCACTCACTGACCGCCATCGCTGGGACGGTCATCATCCATGGCGCGAGCCAGTTGTCGCTCCAGCTGAACCGGACGCCGGCCTCCACGCCTCGCGCGCGATATCCCGTGGCCCCTGCGCGGAAGGACGGGGCGCACCTCTTCCCGGGCTCGGGGGAACCCCGTACCCTGATTGTGTATGACCAAGGCCCCCCTCGATAATCCCTGGCAGTCCTCGGGGGTGTGCCATGTCACGAATGAACTGGGCCAGCGCGCTGTCGCTGGGTTGGAGTGTCCTTTTGCTGTCCGCGTGCGAGCAGCCCGCGGCGCATGCGGTTCCATTGGAACCAGAGGTGGCGACCACCGCCTCGGCCCTGGGCGTCTCCTCGTCATACATTGACTTGCGGATGCGCACGGGCACAGGCGTGTCGTCCGGGAGGACCTGCGGCTCGGGGAACGAGGTCGCGCCGAGCTGCGCCAGCGGCGCGTCCTCGGACCTCAACTTCCACTGGGTCGCGCCCTATGACGGAGCCTTCACCTTCTCCACCCGGGGCAACGGGACGACCTACGACACCGTCGTCCAGGTCACCCGCTGGGTGGACAGCCTGGTGCTTGGCTGCAACGACGACTTCGGGGGGACCTCTCAATCCTCCGTCACCGTGAGCCTGGGGAAGTCCCAGCAGATCCGCGTCTCCGTCGACGGGAAGGGCGCCTCCTGCGGCGCCTTCCAGTTGGACATCACCGGCGTCCCCTCGACCTGCGGCGCCTGCAATACCCCGCCGAGCGCGTGCCACGACCCCAATGGCTACTGCTACAACGCCGCCTGTCAGTACACCCTGAAGCCCTCGGGCGCGGCCTGCGACGATGGCAATGCCTGCACCACGCGAGACACCTGCGGCGCCAGCGGCACCTGCCAGGGCACCGCCATCGCCTGCAACGCCGCGCCGGGCCAGTGCTACTACGGGTCGGGCACCTGCTCGAACGGGACTTGCCAGTATACGCGCAAGCCCACGGGCGCCTTCTGCGAGGATGGAGATGACTGCACCACCGGAGATGCCTGCACCAGCTCCGGCTATTGCGCCTCGGGAACACGGGTGTGCTGCCCCAACAACACCTTCCCCTGCAACGGCTTCTGTTGCGACCAGGGCACCTACTGCTCGGGAGGTTACTGTGAGAGCTGCTCGTCGAACCCCACCATTTCCATGAGGTTCCCCACCTGCCACGAGCTGCCACAGAACTGAGCCCAGCGCTCCGGGCGCGGTCCAGCCATGGACCGCGCCTGGCAGGCCGAACGTGAAACCTCAGCGTCGGCGCAGCACCGCGCCTTGCTCACCGACGGTCCACGCCTCCGCGCGGGTGCTCCAGGTGCCCACCAGCCGCTGGGTGGTGCCGCTCGCCTGCCGCTGCCAGCGTGTCCCGTCGAAGTGCAGGAGCACGCCGTTGTCACCCACGGCCCACACGTCGTTGTTGGCCGCGCCCCAGACGTCCTTGAGCGCCGCGCCTTGCGCGCTGGTGGTGTCCGCGCGGAACACCGCGCCGTCGTAGTGTACCAGCAGCCCCTGGTCACCCACGGCCCACGCGCTGTCTGGGTCCACGCCCCACACGCCTCGCAGGGTGTATGCGGGCTCCACGGTGGTGGAGAGCCAATCCGCGCCGTTGTAGACCTCGAACGTTCCCCCCGCGCCCACCGCCCACGCGAACTCCGGCGTCAGCACCCACACGTCGTGCAGCTCCACGTCGCTCTTTCCGCCGTCCACCCAGCGTTGCCCCCGCCACAGCGCGCGCCTCCCCTCCGCTCCAATAATCCATATCTCCGTGGTGCTCGCACCATGGATGGAGCGGGCGACCAGGCCGTCCGGCAGCGCGAAGGCCTCCCACTTCTTCCCATTCCAGCGGTGCGCCTGGAGGCCCACCGCCCAGACCGCTTCAGGGCTTGCCGCCCAGGCGGCGACAATCGGTTCGGGCGGCGCCTCCATCGAGCGCCACGTCTGCCCATCCCACGAGAGCGCCGCACCCGTGGTACCTGCCTTTCCGAAGACCCAGACATGGTCCGACGCCGACCCGGTGATGACGCTCCAACTCGCGGAGGGCGCCAGGTCCCGCGTCAGTAGATTCCAGCCTCCAGCGTTCTTCACCAGCAGGCTCCCGCGCGTCCCGGAGACCCAGACGTGGTTCGCGTCCGTGCCGGAGATGGCGAGCAGGTCCTCCCGCGTTCCCGTGTCGACCACCGACACCGTCTGCCCGTTCCAGTGCAGCAACGTGCCCTGCTCGCCCACGAACCACACGTCGTCCGGTCCGCTGCCCCACACGCCGTGCAGACGGACGGCGCGGGGTGACTGGAGCGACACCCAGCCGGAGCCCGCCCAGCGCGCAATCGCGCCCGAGGTCGCCACCGCGAAGCCCGTGTCCTCGCCTGGCGCCACCCACAGCGCGGTGTAGACCTCACCCGCCGCTCCGGGGCCCGGCAACAGCCCCGCACCGCTCCAGCCCAGGCCTCGCCAGCGCGCCAGTCCCTGACCTCCCGCCAGCGCCCACACATCCCCCGACGCCCGGCCCCACAACGCCGACAGTGTCTGATTGACGAGCCCCTCCGCCGGCTGCCAACCGCTGGCCGTCAATCGCCACACCCGACCGTTGGGAGCCTGTGCGCTCGCGGCCTGCGTGAGCCAGCCCTCCGTCCCGGAGGACACACTCAGCCCGCTCACCTGCCCCGCATGCCCCAGCGCGACACGGCCCCAGCCCTGCCCATCCCACCGGGCCAGCTCCGCGGAGTCGCCGCCAATCCAGACGTCCTCCCGACCGGAGCCAGACAGCAGCAAGGGGTTGCCAGAGACTCCCGTCTCGCGGAGGTCCCATGTCTGACCACTCCAGCGCAGTGCGTGGTTTCCACTAGCAAACCAGACATCAGAAGAACCCGCGCTCCAGACGGCCTGAAGAGACTCTCCGGAAGGTATGGGATTATCCCAGCACCATTGGGCTGGCGTGCAGGCCCCCATGACGGTGGGAAGCGGTCCGCCATCCACGGGGTTTCCACCATCCGAACCACCGTCCGAGATGTTTCCACCGTCGGAGCCTGAGTCGGGTGTCGCACCATCGGGGTTTCCACCATCCGGCCCCGCGTCTTGCCGTGTGCTCGCGTCAGGAGGGTCGTTTTCCTCTCCTTCCGAGCAGTGCACCAGCGGCGTCGCGGCGAGCGCCACGAACAGCCAATTCATGGCCAGACGTCCTAAAACCGAGGGCCGATGTGAGCGTTGACCAACCGACGTTGCAAGCATGGGGTCTCCGGATAAACGGCAAACTTCATGAAAAACGGGCCCGGGTGCTATTGCCATTGAAAGTGTTAGCCATTCATTATGCCAGAAAATCAATTAAGTCTAAGATTTCGGTTTTGCCCGATATTTACATGGATTGTGAATGCGGGGCTCAGCGGCACCCGGTTCTACCTGTGCCGCCAGTCATCAGCACCGCCTCCGTCTCCAAATCCAAGAAGCCACGTCTGTCGTCGTACTGTCAAACCGGAGGAAGCATGTTCAAGGTAGGAATGAAGGTCGCGCGGATGCTGCCGTTTGCGGGAGTGATGCTGCTGACCGCGGGGTGGAGCAACACCCTGACTCCACCGAAGGAGGACCGGGCCAACGCCCAGCAACTGGTGGAGCGATATGACATCGCCACCCAGGAAGTGGGCGTGTATCAGATTGACCTGAACCTGGCGAATACCAGCGACTGGGACTTCCTGGTCGGACGGCTGACGTCCGCGGGGAAGAACGAGCGCAACGCGCCGGAGCTGTTCCGCCGCCTGGACTTCATGCGCGAGCGCGCGCTGACCCGGCAGGCCGCGGGGACTCAGCCACCGAGCCTGGCGGAAGGAGCGTGGTGCAACCACTTCCTCAAGTACAGCCAGAGCCCGGTCTACGCCAACGGCTACTCCACCTTCTTCCCCGTGGTGGAGGTGGCGTGCAAGGACGGCGCGGATTACGTCTACGCCGACCTCTTCAACTACGACACGAATGTGGCGGAGACCAACTCCATCCTGATCAACTCCGCCTCCGGCGAGGAGTACGGTGACGGGCGAGCCTTCGACGACGTCCGGGCCGTGGCGACCGTGGCCACCGGCAAGGGCCGCGTGCTGCGCATGGAGTCGCTGTTGATGGCGATTGGCGAGACGCTCGACCAGACGTCATACATCGTCGAGCGCGGCGCGGCGGTGAACGCGGCCCCGTCGCTGGAGCTCTCGCACCCCCGCAAGGTGCTCCTCAATTCACCCAACGCGGAAATCTATGCCTGCCAGCTTCGTGGCGGGGCTGACTGCGACTACTCGGTCGCGGGCTACCAGAACGGGACCCTGAGCCCCTATCCGCCCGTGCCCACGGGCGTCGCGGCGACCTACGCCACCAATCCGGGCCTGCTGAACCCCTCCGACTTCTGGAGCTTCGGCGCGCCGTACAACTACGAGAACCTCTACGTCCCCATCCGCGGCACGCTGAACGCCGGCGCGGAGGGAGGCTTCCAGTGCACCCTCGACAGCGTGACGGCCGCCCGCATCCAGCTCATCACCAATGAGTCCGGCCGCACCTGCCTCAACCAGACGGACTTCATCGGTTCGTTGGCGCTGGGTGGCAACCTGACGAACGTGAACGTGCTCACGAACATGAACCGCCTCTTCAACACCGCGGGGAGCGGGACCAGCCCGGCGGACTGCAAGGCGTCCACGGTGGTCAACGAGATGACGCGCTACATGATCAAGCTCACGGGCAAGGTGCGTTGCAACGGCACGCTGTTGCCGCTGCTCATCCTGTTCCCGAAGGCGACCTCGGGCGTCACGCCGAACATCTTCTTCCGCAACAGCTGCATGGCCTCTGGCACGCAGGTGAAGATGGCCGATGGCCGCGTGGTGCCGGTGGAAGAGGTGAAGCT
This sequence comes from Corallococcus terminator, assembly GCF_049194865.1. GTDB lineage: Bacteria > Myxococcota > Myxococcia > Myxococcales > Myxococcaceae > Myxococcus > Myxococcus terminator_A. Next base: position 27,288 of record NZ_JBLZWL010000100.1, read on the forward strand.
GGGCGACAAGGTCCTCGCCAACGAGCAGGGCACGGCGCTGACCGTCACGGACGTCTCCCGCGGCAACGAGGTCAAGCCGATGCTGCGCCTGCGTGACGACGCGGGCCACGACGCGACGCTCACGGAGATGCACCCGGTCATCATGTCCACGGGCGAGGTCGTCGCCGCCAAGGACCTGCGGGTGAAGGACCAGGTCCGCACCGAGCAGGGCGTGGCCACGCTGACCTCCATCACCAAGGTCTCCCCCGAAGGCCAGCGCGTCTACAACCTGGCGCTGGGCACGGACACGGAGCTGCTGGCGGTGAAGAAGAACGGCCGCACCCTCTACGCGGGCGGCTTCCTCGTGGGCGACCTGCGCATGCAGGACGTGCTCACGCAGCCCAAGCGCGAGCAGGTCTCCATCCTCCAGCGCCTGCCCAAGGCGTGGCACAAGGACTTCCGCAACGGCATCAAGCCGACGGTGGTCCCCTGATGACCCCGGGCCCCGGGGCGCCGTGAGGTGACATGCGCCACGGCTCCCGCCGTGGCGCAAGGGGCTCAGGTTGGAAACGAGGGGTCGCCGAGGAATCGGCGGCCCCTTGGGTTCAGCGACGGTAGCGGGCGCGTTGCCAGGGAAAATCTCCCGGAACGACCCAGCTCCTCCCCTCCCTCCGTATTCACTCCAGGGGCCGACACGGATGCGCGCCTGCCCCGCGCGGAGTTTCTTCAGAAGCAGTGGTGAAAATCAGGGGCCGCCCCGTGTCACGACCTGACGCGGGAAACCTGAGGCGTCATCGACGCCCGTGAAAGTCAGTTGGACATGCGCCCCCTCTCCTCGTGTGGCCCTTTCCGTGGGGCCACCGCGGACGCCCTTTCGCGTCTGCTCCCGCTCGTCCTGCTCCTCCTGGCCGCGACCAGCATGGCGATGAGCGATCCCCTCGATGCGGGGTCCGAATCTCCCTGCGAGAACTGCTGCCCGAATCCGCCCTGTCCGCCGACGTACCCAGCCCCCAAGACGTGCACCATGCCCGCGGGCCCCGACCAGGGATGTTCGGGCCTGAGGTACTGGGATGGAGAGGGCTCCTTCGGCGAATGCGCCATCGCCGCGACCAGCAAGCGCTCCTGCTCGTGTTCGCCCAATGCGGGAACACAGGCGTGCCTGGGCAACGGCAACTTCGGGCTGTGTCAGAACAGCGGGACCGCCGCCGCCGAGGTCTGCAACGCCTGCGACGACAACAAGGATGGCGTCGTCGACAACATCGTCGCGCAGGCCTGCGCGGTGGGAAGCAAGGCGGGCGCCTGCGCCCAGGGCCGGACAGCCTGTTCGGCGGGCGCCCAGATTTGTCAGCAGGTCGTCTTCCCCGCGACCGAGACGTGTGACGGCGTGGACAGCGACTGTGACGGTGTCGGTGACACCGCGGAGTTCGGCACGCTGACCTGCGGAACGGGCGCCTGCGCCAACTCCGTGTCCGCCTGTCTCAACGGTGGCTGGCAGACGTGTCAGCCGCGTCCCGCCGCTCCCGAGGCGTGTGATGGCGTGGACAACGACTGCGACAACCAGACGGACGAAGGGCTCGGGACGCTGAGCTGCGGCCAGGGCCGCTGCGCGACGTCGGTGGCCTCCTGCATTGGAGGGGTCCCCCAGACGTGTGTCCCGCTGCTGGCGGAGACCGAGCGCTGTGACGGTCAGGACAATGACTGCGACCTCGACGTGGACGAAGGCAGCGTCTGCCGCTTCGACAACACGTCTTGTGGATGCACGCCCCTGACCGCGCTGCAGGCCTGTGCGCGTACGGAGTGCGGCTCCGCGCCTGACGGCTGCGGCGGAACCCACGCCTGCGGCGCCTGCCCGACGCCGTAGCGCTCCCACCCACCCTCCCGATTCCGTGCTCGGGGACGAGCGTGCTCGAGGAGCGCGCGTGGACCCCAGTGCCTTCTTTTTCCATCTCCTTCCAGGAACTTCCATGAAGCGCGCCTTCGCCTTCGCAGTGCTCTGGGTCTACGCCACGCAGCTGGTGGCGGCCTGTAGCAGTCCAACTCCTCCTCGGGACGAACGTCCCGCCTCCGCCGTGATTCGCGACAGCCTGGTGTTCCCGCCCCCCACCGTGGCGCTGGACACCGTGCTGCCCACGCAGGTCGACGACGACGACAAGGCAGCCGGCTCCACCGTCCCCAAGGCCTGGGTGTCCTCCACCGGAGCGGTTCGCTACACCTTCCCCTTCTGGAATCCCCCGGGCCGGGCGGGCGTGGAGCCCCGCCTCTCGCTGACCTACAGCAGCGACGCGGGCAACGGCGTCGCCGGCATGGGCTGGAGCCTCAACGGCCTGGCGCGCATCTCCCGCTGTCGCAAGACGGTGGCCATCGACGGCGTGGCGGAGAAGCTGCTCTTCGATGCGAATGACCGCTTCTGCCTGGACGGTCAGCGACTGATGGTCGTCGCCGGCACGTACGGCGCGGATGGCGCGGAGTACCGCACGGAGAACGACGTCTACGCGCGCATCGTGTCGGTGGGCACGGGCGTCAATGGCCCCGCCACCTTCAAGATGTACACGAAGGACGGCCTCATCCTCACGCTGGGCGGCGATAACAGCGCCACGTTCCAGCAGACCGTCGCGGGCTCGGTCCGCGCGCTGACGTGGTCGCTGGCGCGCGTCGAGGACCGCAGCGGCAACTTCCTGACGGTCCACTACAACATCCCCACCACCTCCGACGAGCAGGTGCCGGTGGAGATCCGCTACACGGGGTCCACCGTCGCAGGGGCACCTCCCCCGCTCGGGAGCGTCAAGTTCCTCTATGAGCTGCGCAAGGACGTGATGGGCAGCTACGCGAGTGGCTTCGCCCAGCAGCTTCGCCGCCGCCTGCGGCGGGTGGAGATGTGGGGTCCCACGGGACAGGGACAGGACACCACCATCCTGCGCGCCTATGTCCTGGCCTACAGCTACGACGGCCTGCCCACGGCCCTGGATGGCTCCACCACGGGAAGCAGCGTCCTGGACCATGTGACCGAGTGTGACGGCGGCGCACGCTGCCGCAACCCGTTCACGTTCACGTATGCGCCGTCCGCCCAGAAGCCCTGGGCCCAGGGGGCGTGGGACTACACCGAGTCCACGGACACGCTGTATCCGGGCGCCTACTCCGACATGCAGTCGTTCCTGGCCGCGGACGTCAACGCGGATGGGTTCGATGACCTCGTCTACCGCAAGCGGGTGAGCACCTTCGTGGTGGCGTGGTTCGCGCGCTACAGCAACGGCACCAGCTTCGGCGCCGAGCAGCAACTGCTGGGCTTCCCCCTGCCCGCGGCGCCCAACGAGGACACCAGCGACGCGCGCTTCACGGACTGGAGTGGAGACGGGATGGATGACTTCATGGTCTCCGTCCGCGACAGCGCGACCAACCGCCGCGTCATCCACCAGTTGAAGAGCTGGGGTGGCACCGGGTTCAGCCACGCACTCCAGGAGATGGAGCTGGGCCCGGCGCCGTACAGCTTCTGGACCCTGGACCTGAACGGAGACGGTCTCAAGGACTTGCTGCGCACCACCAGCGGCGTCATCAGCAACCCGAGCTCCGCGGGGCTCGGCTATCGCCTGGGGCCCATCGACAGCGGCGCGCCGCTGTCCCTGCAGCTGTCACCCAATGTCTTCCCTTCGATATCGGCGGGCTTCCCCATCGACCTGGACGGCTCCGGTCGCACGGGGTTGCTCGTGCCCCAGTGGACCTGGACGTCTGACGACTATCCAGTCGTCGTCCTGGATGGCAGCCACTACGACTTCGTGGGCATGAATGCCCAGGGAGGGCAAACCTGGACGACGACCGACCTCCTCCGGGAGGAGGTCGCGCACGAGCGCTACCTGTTCGTCGACGTGAACCGCGACGGCCTCACCGACCGCCTGTCCTATCCACAGGAGGGCGGGTACGTCCGGGTCCACCTCAACACGGGGGCGGGCTTCGCCACGCAGTTGCTCCAGTCCTTCCCGGATGAGGCGAAGATGGGGCCGGCCGTGGAGACCGTGAGGCCGCCCGAGGGCTGGGGCAACACGCGCAACTCCATCGACAACGGCGTGCGTGTCGCCGACATCAACGGCGACGGCCTGGCGGACCTGGTCCTGATGGACCGAGGCATCGCGACGACTCCCGGGCCTTTCGCGCGCACTCAAGCCCGGGTGCTGCTGTCTCGTGGGACGTCGTTCGTGCCCGCGCTGCTGCCCATGCCCATTGGCGCGGTGTCGACGGACCGGGGGATGTACCGCTCGCTCGCGATGGACGTGAATGGCGATGGCCTGACGGACTTCGTGCAGCCGGACAGCGGCACACAGACGCTGAAGGTCTGGATTCGCCAGGGCGTGAAGCCATACCTGATGCGGTCGGCCACGGACGCGCTCGGGTCGCGCGCGGAGTTCGACTACGCGCCCGTCACCAACGCGGCCGTGTATACGCAGAGCCAGACGTCCTGCTTCTTCCCGCTGACGTGCGTGCGCCAGGGCGCGTGGCTGGCTTCCGAGATGCGGGCCGACGCGGGCGACGGTCACCCGATGCGGCGTCTGACCTACCGCTATGAGGACGCGCGCTCGGACGCGGTGGGCAAGGGCCTGCTCGGGATGCGCAAGCGCACCGTGACGGACCACGCCACCGGGAGCATCACCCGGGAGACCTACACGTTCGGCACGCGCGTGGGTCAGCGGTATCCCCTGGCGCGCCAGCTCCTCTCCCGGCTCGTCCAGACGCCGGTGGCGGGAGGTAACACCCACGCACGAGAGGTCGAGTCGACGCCCGCGTATGTCGAGCGGCTGGCCTCCGATGGGACCCGCTACTTCTCGCTCTACACGGCGGCGCGGACCGAGCGCGAGTTCGTGATGGGACAACAGCCGCACCTCTGGTCGGTGACGCGGACGGTGGAGGACTTCGACGCGAACTTCGGCAACGTGAAGGCGGAGAAGTGGACCTGGTCCGACGGCTACGTGACGCGGCGTGACACGGTCTACGAGAATCGGACCGCGCCGTGGCTGGTGGGCCTGCCCACGCGCGTCACGGAGACCGCGACGACGGCGCAGAGCGTGTCGCGCTCTCGCGTGCAGTCCTCCACGTACGCTCCGGGAACGGGGCTCCTCACGGACGTCGTCGTCGAGCCGGACTCGACCGACGGGGACGTGTACCTGGCCACGCACCTCGACTACACGGAGGAGGGCCTGCGCAGCGGCGTGACGCTGCGAAACCTCGCCAACCAGACGCGGACCACGACGTTCGAATACGACGCGGCGACGCGCCTGTTCGTCTCCGCCATCGTCAATCCCGCGGGCCATCGAGACCAGTTCGCCTATCACCCGGGCCTCGGCGTGCTGGCCGCGCAGGTGGACGCCAATGGCGTGCAGCGGCGCTGGCAGTACGACTTGTTCGGGCGCGTCCGCTTCGAGGACGGTCCGACACTCTCGGATATCTCTTACGAATATCTGCCGGGACAGGTCCGGGCGACTGTCGCCGGAGGGGCGGAGACGACAGTCCTGCTGGACTCGTTGGGCCGCACGGTGAAGCAGCTGGGACAGGACTTCGCCGGCAATCCCACCGAGGAGAACCACGTCTACGACGGAGTCGGGAATCTGTCGGAGGTGCAGCATCCTTCTCCGGCGGGCGGAACGGCCATGGTGACGACGCGGTATCAGTACGATGCCCTGGGTCGGCTGACTCGGCTCACGCACCCGGATGAGACCTTCCAGCGGGTGGAATACTCCGGGCTGACGCGCACGGAGACGAACGAGCGGGGCCATGTCACCACCACGGAGGTGAACGGACGCGGGTGGACGCAGCGTGTTCGTGAGCCAAACCCGGCGGGCGGGCTGCTCGACACGACGTTCGCATATGGCCCATTCGGTGTGATGACGGCCACCGAGGCCGTGGGGCGCCAATCCACGCTGGAGTACGACGTGCGCGGCCGGCGCACGCGGCTCAGTGACGTGTCCAGCGGTGTCTCCCAGACGTCCTACAACGCGTTTGGCGACACACGGCGCATCGTGGACGCGGAGTTGGAAGAGCAGGTGTTCACGCACGACGCCCTGGGACGGGTGACCCAGGCTGTCACACCGCTCGGGCCGCACACGTACACGTGGGACACGGCGGCCCATGGCGTGGGCGAGCTGGCGAGCGCCACGAGCGCGGATGGGGTCACCACGGCCCATGTCTATGACTCGCTCGGCCGCGAATCCCAGTCGAGCACCCAGGTGGACGGCGCCACCTATACGTTCGACTACACCTACGACACCCATGGCCGGGCCTCGACCGTTGCCTATCCGGAGGTGCCGGGCGCCTCGCGGTTCCAGGTGCGGTATGGCTACACGCCGCGAGGAGAGTTGCTGGACGTGCGCGAAGTCGCGTCGCAGCACGTCTACTGGCAGGTGGGGGCCCGCACGCCGAGTGGCCACCTGCGCCACGCCATTCTGGGCAATGGCGTGGAGAGCCACTACCTCCACGACGACGTGGGAGCGGTGCGCCTGGTGGAGACGGGGCTGGGGACGTCGGACCTCCAGCGACTGCTCTACGACTACGACGCGGGAGGCAACGTCACCTCCCGCAATGACGGCGTCGCGGAGACCACGGAGGATTTCGGCTACGACAGCCTGGGGCGGATGACGCGCTGGTCGGTGTACCAGAACTGCCAGCGCTCCATCTTCGACTACGGCTTCTCGCCGGACGGCAACCTCACGAGCCGCACGACGGTGGAGGGGACGGCTCCGAGTGAGACCTTCGTCTACGGGCAGAACGGTGCGCCGCCGCATGCGGTCACCCAGGGCCCCCTGGGCTCCTACGGCTATGACGCGCGTGGCTTCCGCGTGTCCGCGCCCGGGAGCACGGTGGTGCAGTACACGACGGCGGGCCTGCCCCATCACATCCAGAAGGGGACGGACGCGCTGACGTTCCAGTACGACGCCTTCGCCTCGCGCGTGCGCAAGTCACGCTCGAACGGTGACTCCTCCATCACGGTGGAAGGCGCGCTGTACGAGAAGCAGGTGGAGGGCAACCTGACGCGCCACGTGTTCTCCGTGACGGCGGGTGGGCTGCCCGTGGCTCGGGTGATGCTGGAGAAGCTGGGGGCCGGGGCGATTGCGCGGAGCGTGGCGTACCTCCACCGGGATCCGCTGGGCAGCGTGGAGTCGCTGTCGAACGAACAGGGGGCGTTGATTGCGCGGATGAAGTTCGACCCCTTCGGTCGCCGGGTCTTCCCGCAGGCGCTCGCCAGGGCCGCCGCGCCTGTGCTGCTGAAGGGACCGCACGAGGGCTTCACGGGACAACAGCACGACGATGAGCTGGGGCTCATCGACATGAAGGGGCGCATCTACGACCCGGCGGTGGGGCGATTCCTCTCCCCGGACCCCTTCATCCAGTCTCCGGAGCAAAGCCAGTCACACAACCGCTACTCGTACGTGTGGAACAACCCGCTGCGACTGGTGGACCCGAGCGGGTTCATGGCGGCCGAGACGTGTACCGGCACCGGCCCCGATGACATCGAATGCGAGGGGTCCGTCGACGTGCTGGCTCCCTCGACCGGTGGCTCGGGCGACCCCACCATCTACGGGCCCTACATCGGGTGGCAGTTCGATACCTGGTACACGACGGGTCCTGATGGAAGGAACCGTCGCAGGGGGGCGACGATGGAGGCTCTCGAGAAGCTGTCCCCCCAGGGACTGCGGGCGTACTTCCGAGACAACACCGTGGATGGCCGCGTGCCGACGAACTTCGGCACCGATGAAGAGAGCGCGGCCGAGGAGGCGTTGAGCGACCAATCGCTGCTTGGCATGGCGGAGGTCATGAAGGTCTTGCTCAACGCCACGGGGGGGCAGGCCATGGCCGCGGTCCCCCCTCTCAAGGCAGGGGGCGTGGCTCTCGCCAACGCGAAGAGCGTCAAGCAATTCGGCCATACGTTCTCCAAACATGGAGCGGGGTCGAAGAAAGCAGGAAAATTGCTGGGGACCGCCAAGGGCACGGGAAGACCGCAAGGTCAGTGGACCGACGACAAGAAAGCGGCGGCGTTCCTGAGCCAGGTGAAAGTGGGCGGCCCCAATGGGCGCGCGGCGGCGACGCGGGTCGAGATTCCCAAAGGACTGGGAGAGGTCATCCGTCCGGACGGCACGACGGTTTCCGCGACACATGCCAAAGTCATTGGTAATAGAGCGGGAGGCATCAGGACGGCCTACCCGATCCTGCCCTAGAGAAACGCCATGAGATTCGCTCTGAACGTCGACCGTGTTCACGCCCTACCCGAGCTGGCTCCGCGCTACGACGAGGAGTTGGACGATGTGCGGTCCATCCTCGCTGACGTCTGCACGGCCCTTGCGGAAACGGGCACTGTGGACTTCGTGGTTTCGGGGTTTGGGCAGGAGCACTGGCCGGTCGACGTTCAGACGGACCTCGTGGTCTTCCTGGAGCAACTTTCCGAGGCGCTGACATCCATCGACGCGGAGGCTCCGTTCATTCTCGACTTCTACGAGCAGGGGCTTGAACGGAGCCTGCATTTCGAATTCCAATCCCATCACTACCTGGCTCGATGTGAGAGCCACACCGAGTGGCGGCCTGCTCCGATGGTTGAGTCCATTGGGAAGGACTCACTCCAGGAAATGCTCGGTGGTATCCGCCGAAGCTTCGTGAGGATGCTTGAACGACTTGCTCCACACGTGGCGTCGCATCCCTGGATGCGTGCTTGGGCAGGCGCGACACCGTAATGCCATGACTTGGAGGCTGGCCCCATCGAGGCCAGCCTCCAGGCTTCACACGCGACCTCCCGCCAACCCCGCTCAGAAATAGGGGGCGTACATCTCGGAGCGCTTCCAGAAGCTGGCGCTGTAGTTGAACGGCTCGTCCACGAAGTTGGTCACCGCGTACCAGGGCCGTCGCACGGTGTTGGGGTTCGCGAGCGGAATACCCGTGCCGGAGACCGAGGCGAGCAGCGCGAACGTGACGGGATTCTCCACCCTCGCCGACGCGCTGCACGTCGTCCCCGCGCACTCGACGAAGACAGAGACCCGGAGCTTCCACACGCCCGTCAGCGCTGACTTGTTGAACGACACGCAGTGGAGAATCTGAGACCCGTAGATGTCGCTCCACGCGAACTGCTCGATGGCGAACTCGACCTTCGTGTTGGAGGGGTCCAAGGGACAGCTCGGATGCGCGGCGGTGTCGATCCGCCCCAGCGCGATGCCGATACCTCCGTTCGGCGCCGTGGTGGTGAAGGCCCCGCTCGCGCCAAACGGCTGTCCGTTCGCGAAGGCGCTGATGGCGATGTGCTCACTACTGTTCTGCAGCAGCGTCGTCGCAGCGATGTCGACTTCGATGTAGTGCGTCTCCAGGACGGTGCCCGTCGGCTTCGTGGCCGCGACGCCCAGCTGCGACGCGCCACACAGGCCCGGCGCGCAGGGAGGCGTGAGGGAGAAGTCTTGAGCGGACGCGGACGCCCCCCAGGCCAACAGGGAGACGACAAGGGGCCGAATCACGGTGGAAGGTTTCCAGGTCATGGCGTTGCTCCGGTGGGTGGTTCACTCACGTCACCCATCAGGGCGCGACGAAGAGGCCCACGCTGACATCCGATTCGCAGTTCGAGAAGAACTTGTAGGAGATATAGGTCACCGGCGGTCCTCCCACCGGCGGGAGATAGAGGTCCATCCAGATGTTGCGGACCGTCGTCGCGAAGTGTGTCGGCCTGGGCATCGCGGGTGTGGCGTAGTCGTACTGGGTAATCACGCAGCCGCTCGCGGGCGCGCCCACCGAGTCGAAGCTCAGGTTGAACCGCCCGTTCGTCGGGAGTTGCAGCGTCGCCCCGACATGCTCCAGGAAGAACACCCGGGAGGTGATGCGCTCGCGGATGGCGAACTCAGCTCGCCCGAGGGCGCGCCCCTGGCCATTGCCGGGTGGGTTCAGGGTCGGCAGGGAGATGGCTTCGTTGACATGGTCCTTCGACTGGAGCGGGTACAGCTTGTTCCGGACAGCGAGTTCGATGGCCGAGGGCGTCGCAAGCCCCATCGACTCCGCGAGATATGCCGCCAGCCCCGCCACGAAGGGCGCCGCCATGGAGGTCCCGGACATGGGGGAGTAGAGGGTGGACACCGTCGTTCCGGACTGGGGAAAGGTGCCGAAGGTCGACGCAATCTTGTACCCAGGTGCCCAGGCCTCCACGCAGGCGCCGTAGTTGGAGCCCGGCTGGGACTGGGCGACGGTGCTCAGGTTGCGGATGCCGGCGATGCAGCCGACGGTGGGCCAGGTGTCACAGTGCATGGGCGTCAGGGGTTGACCCCGGTCATCGAGGGCGCCTGTCACGATGATGCCGTCCGTGATGGTCGCCGGGCCATAGGCATACCCACAGGCATTCTGGAAGTTGTTGCCCGCGGACTGCGCGATGAATGCGCCCTTGTACGTGCCGACGCTCTTGGCGACGACCTTCATGCGTGAGCCGGCGGAGCCCGTCGCCGCGAAGATGTTGTCCGACGAGGTCAAGGCATTGAAAGAGAGGTTGACGATGCCCACCTGTCCCCGCTGGGTGATGTCCATCATCACCCAGTCGAGCGCGGCGATGAAGCCCGCGGCGGTCGAGCCGCCATTCGAGCCGCCCCGGTTGCAGCGGTTCACCGCATCCAGGTTGCCGGTCCCCAGGACGGAGACGGACACCAGCGGGGCCCCCGGAGAGATACCGACGGTGCCCGTGGCGTTCTGACGAGCCCCGATGATGCCCGCGACGTGGGTCGCGTGCGCATAGCAGCCCACGAGTCCCTCGGCAGCGTTGTTGCCCATGGGCCACACCCGCTGCACGACATTGAGGTCCTCGTGATAGCCGATGCCAGTGTCGAGCACGTAGACCCTGACGCCACCACTGCTCGCGGGCGTGCTGAAGGCCACGGCGCGCTTCCCCCAGCTCTTCGTCTCCCCTCCCGAGGTGCTGTCGGTCCACAGCGGCCCGCTGAGGGACAGCTCGGTGTCGGGCGTGAGGCGCTCGACGCGTGGGTCCTCGCTCAGTGCCTTCACCTGGTCGGGGGTGAGGTAGGCCGTGAAGCCCAACCCCGCCCAGCTGGTCATCGACGTCGCGCGGAGGCCATGCGCGCGCTCCAGCTCCCGGACGAGGTGGCGGGCGGGGGTCTTCTGCCACGACGCAAAGCCATCCATCGGCGGCGAGAGCTTCGCGAAGGTGGCCTCCGAACCCGCGCGCAGGTCGATGAGGTAGTGCACATCCCCGGCCTCGTCGCGAATCCGCGTGTCGCGCTCGGCGACCTGGGGCACGCCGTGGGCATCGATAGGCACCAGCAGGTCATCCGTCACGAAGACGACGTCTTCGCGCGCGGCGGAGGTCGGTGTGAGGTCCTGCGCGAGTCCAGGTGCGGACACCAGGGACAACACGAGGGTCAGGGGCTTGAAGTCGAGCAGATGCAAGGAATCTCCGGGAGTCGTCAGGCCTCCTCCCTTGCATGTCAGCACGAGAGGAAGCTCTGGGTGGAGCGTCCCTTCTCATACGGCAGGCCCGAAATGGACAGAACCCCGTGCGGGGTGCTGTCGCCTACCACTCATTGACAAGAATGACGGGGTCTTCGTGGACCTGTCGGAGGCTCCTGCCTCTCTATTTGCATATCAACGTCTACGACGGCGACATGCCAGCTCGAACCTTGGAAGAGCTGCGGGAGGCCCGTGCCCGGATGAACACGGTCCAACAAGGGCTGGAGGGATTCAGGGAACGAAGCCCGCGTCAGACGTTCCAGCGTCGGCCTCTCCTCCATCGTGAGTGCCAGCATCCACAATCCCAGCATCGGCCGTCCCCGCATCGGCCCTCCCCGCATCAGCCGTGCCCGCATCAGCCGTTCCCGCGTCGGACGTCCCCGCATCAACTGGCCCGGCGTCCGTCCCCGCGTCGTTGCACCCGCTCGCGGTGCCGCCATCGCCCTTGAATTTGGGAGGGCACCCACAGGCCTTGAGCTGACACAACTCCCGGTACGTCACGCTCCCCGTCTCCCCTGGCGCCGGGTCCGGCACGTGGTCACTCGGCGAACCAATGGTGATGTCCTTGCACTGCTTGTCGAGCAAGCCAGCCTGGGCACACGCGATGAACTTGTCGTTCTTCTCGATGCTCCAGTCCTTCATGTTCAGCGCGATGTAGCCCGGGCAGTTCCGGTACTTGCAGATGTCTGAGTAGGTGTCGTTGCACCGCCCCAGGACCACGGTGTCGCAGGTGCTCGACGGCGGCGAGGAAGGACACTCCGGATTCGGCGTGCCCGGCGTCGACGCACTGTCCCACCACTTGCCCTTGCAGTCGTCCCGCGAGGGCACCGTGGGACACTTGATGCTGTCCGGACAGGTGGACAGGTCGATGGGCCCCTCCGACTGCCCCCACCCCGCCTCCTCATCCGACGCCTCGACCCCACTACATGCCACCAACCACGCCGAACCCCACAGCAATGCCACGGATAACAGCCTCCGGCCGCTGCTCTGACTCGCCGCGTATTTCACATTTTTCATGAAAGTCAGAATATCACCGGATACCTATGATTTGGGGGCATGTTGATGCGCTGTTCGAAGCCGTGGTGGGTCGTGGCCGTGCTCGTGATGGCACTGGCGGGTTGTCATGATGAGGAGGGTCCTCTTGACGAGGACTCCGTGGAGTCGACCTGGACCTGGGAGGTTCTGGAAGGCCGACGCCTGCGGACGTTCGACGAGTGGCTCGTCACGTCGGGAGTCACCTTGAGCGAAGCGCGGCAACGCCAGCTCGAGGAGACCGGGTACGTCTTCGAGGTGGTGCCTCGCGAGCTGCTCCCCATTCGCCATCGGGATGGAACCATCGAGGTGCCCCCGGACACCCACCAGGCCCTCGCGGCGATGAAGGGGATGGACCCCCTGAGCCGCTTCGAGGCCACGTGGCGACTGGGCCTGTTCGACCCGAGCGACCCTGTCCAGGCCGCCAATGCCCGCGACTTCCTCGCCGCGCATGCCGGGACGCGCGGCGGCAGGTCCGCCCTGAGCGGAGATGGCGGAGCGAGCGATGCGGGTGCGCCTGACTCGGGCCGCTCCCGGGATTCCGGCCCGTCCGACCCAGGGACCGCCGACTCGGGCGCGGATGCTGGGGGCGACGGCGGCTCGGATGGAGGAGGAGGAGGAGGAGGAGGAGGCGGCGGCGGCGGGGGTGGAGGCAGCGACGGCGGCGAGTCCGACTCTGGAACCGACGGAGGCCCGGACGCGGGCCCGGACGCCGGCCCGGATGCCGGCACGGACGCGGGGAGCGATGGCGGAACGACCCCGAGCTCCTGCAAGGTGACCTGCAACATCCTCACGAGCGTCCCCGGGGCGCCCGCGAGCAACGCCTGCGGTTGCACCAATGACTCGCCCAAGAAGCTGACCGACAACAAGGCCGCCGTCACCCACAGCGGCACCCTGACGGTGTCCTGCTCGTTCTCGTCGGACTGCACGGACGCCGCCAAGGCGCACGTCGTGGGGCCGTATGTGAACGGGACCTCTTCCTGCCAGGGCTCGGCGACCGTCGAGAGCATCAGCTCCACGGCGTCCTGGTCCGGAGGTGCGAACGGAAGCGCGAGCAAGACCGGATCCGGTGAAAAGGACTTCAGCCAGACCCTGGCCTTCACGGTGGGCTCGGCGGCCTCGGGCACCACCACCGCGGGAGCGTCCGCGGGTGTGAGCTCGAGCATCAAGGTGGAGGTGGACCCCGCCACCCTGAACCTGGGTGGCTCCGCGCAGCTCGACCGTCAGGCCAATGGGAACATCGCGGTGACCCGGCTCTACGAGAAGAGCTACACGACCGCGGCCCATGTCATCACCTTCACGAGCAAGGCCGGCGGCGACTTCTATCTGACGCGCTCGGATGGCAGCGCCAACGCCAACGTCAGCGTGGCGGCGGGAGGCTGCGCTTGCGCCGTCGAGGATGCGTGGTTCGACACGAACGTCGCCTCCGTGGCGAACCAGGCCACCGTCACCAAGGATACCGCCGCGCAGCAGTGCACCTGCTCGGACAGCAAGCCCTGCACGTGCAGCGTCACCGGTAAGTGAGCAGTCCCCGGTGAGCCGTGGCGGCGCGGAGCCCGAATGGGGCTCCGCGCCCGTTTCACGCCCAGGTGGGCCTACTCCAGCTCGCTGAAGTCAGGATGGGTGAAGCTCTTGTGCATCGGCCCCGCGGGACCGCCGTTGAGCACGCACTCCCCCGACTTCTCCGAGACGTAGGTATCGCATCCCGACTTGGCGTTGCCCCAGTCAGAGGAGATGTTGAGCCACGCCAGGGAGCCCGTGAAGGTGCCTTGCGGCTGCGAGGGGAAGATGACCGGGCGCTCCCACGTCTTCCAGGCCGTGCCCTGGTTGGTGATGTCCTTCAACGAGTCACCGTTGTAGAGGTCCATGTACTCATGCACGGCGGCGTCGGGGTAGAGGCCGTGGGAGCCCAGCGCCGAATAGGCTTCGGGGCGCAGGTCCACCATGGGGAGCGTCTTGCCACCGTAGGCGAAGACAGGTGCCTTCCCGTGCTGGCTCATGGTCACCGCGACCGGCCGGCCGTCGACGAACCTCACCGTGAGATGCTCCCAGTCACCCACGTGATTTCCGAGG
>NZ_JBLZWL010000139.1:0-34896 GCF_049194865.1 Corallococcus terminator
TCGCTGCGCCCCCTGGCCAGTCAGCCCGAGGACAGGTCGCTCGCGAAGGAGCCCGTGCTGGCCGCCTCCCTCCAGCGCCTGCCGTCGAAGCGAGACTTCCACGTGTTCCTCCCGGGCGGCACCGGCTTGCTGGTCCCCGCCGGCACCGTGCAGGCGCTCACCCTCACCGGGTTCATCGACGAGCGCTCCGTCACCGTCCACGCGGACGCGCCGTGGCCTGACACGAAGGAGTCGCTGGCCGCGTTGGACCCCGTGAAGGACGCGGTCGACCTGCGCGGCTTCCTGCCACCAGACAGCTTCTTCGTGGCGCGCTTCCGGGGTGACCCGTCCCAGCTCGATGGTGTGTGGCCCTACCTCGTCGGCGACTACCTGACGCGCGCGGTGCAGAAGAGCGGGCTCGACGTGAAGGCGGAGGTGCTCGACAACTTCAAGCCGGGCACGGTGCTGGCCCTGTCGCTGTCGCCCAAGGTGCAACTCGGCGCCGGCATGCCCGCCCTCGACTTGCGCCGCACCAACCCCTTCCGCTTCGTCAACCTGGTGGCCCTGTCGGAGCTGGAGGACGCCACGCGGACGCAGGCCCTGCTGGAGAAGCTGCCGCAGCTCGCCAGCGACTTCGGCGCCAAGGTGGAGGCCTCGGAGCTGAAGGGCGGCCAGCGCGTCTACCTCACCTCGTATCGCGCGGGAGAGGGCGCCCACTTCGCGCTCGGCCCCAACGGCAAGCTGCTGGTGGCCTCGCCCCAGCCTCAGCTCGAGGCCTCGCTCGCCACCCTCGCGGCGAAGGCCGGCGAAGGGCCGCTGTCCTCGGACCTGAAGGACGTAGGCCAGGACGCCGCGTTCAGCGCGGTGCTGGATTTGCGCCGGCTGGCGGACTCGGTGAAGAACCTTCCGTCGGAGGCGTGGGGCATTGGCGGCTTCGCCATCAAGGCCACCACCGTGCGCTGGCTGGAGGCCACCGATGACCTGCGCGCCGTGACGCTGTCCGTGTCTCGCAAGGAGCGCGCGCTCCAGGCGGAGATGTCCCTGCGCCTCACCCCCACCTCGCCGTCTTCCACCACGACCCAGCCGGCCACTCCGTGATTCACGCTCGAGACGTCACCAAGGAATATCTGGATGGAGATGGCACCCGGGTGCGGGTGCTCGACGGAATGTCCCTGGATGTGGAAGCCGGGGACTTCGTCGCCGTGGTGGGCCCGTCCGGCAGCGGCAAGTCCACGCTGCTGCACCTGTTGGGCGGCCTGGATATCGACTACCGGGGCGAGGTGAAGGTGGGCGGGGTGACGCTCGGGGGCCTGAAGGACAAGGCTCTGGCGCGCTTCCGCAACACGCACGTCGGCTTCGTCTTCCAGTCCTTCCACCTCATCCCCAACCTGTCCGCGCTGGAGAACGTGCTGCTGCCCTCGTACTTCGGTGCGCGCACCCCGGACGCCGTCAAGCGCGCGGAGGCCCTGCTGGAGCGCGTGGGCCTGGGCGCGAAGAAGGACCGCGCCCCGGTGCGCCTGTCCGGTGGAGAGCGTCAGCGCGTGGCCATCGCCCGCGCCCTCTACAGCGGACCCCGGCTGCTCCTGTGTGACGAGCCCACCGGCAACCTGGATGCGACCACCGGTGACGGCGTCATCCAGCTCTTCCGTGAGCTGCACCGCGAGGGCCTCACCGTGCTCGCCGTCACGCACGAGGAACGGATGAGCGCCGCCGCGCGAAGGGTGCTGCGGCTCAAGGAGGGCAAGCTCGTCGAGGAGCGCGCCAATGAGCGCGCGGCCCTGGGAGGTGCCCCGTGAGGCTGGACGCGCTGTCCCGACTGGTACGACTGAGCCTCGCGCGTGAGCGCCGGGGCGCCTTCTTCTCCGCGTTCGGCGTGGCCATGGGCGTGGGCACGCTGGTGTTCTTCATCGGCCTGGGCCTGGGCGTGGGCCAGGTCATCCGCGAGAAGATCTTCCCCAACGACGCGCGACTGGTGGACGTGGTGCCCGCGGCGGTGTCGCTCGGCTCGCTGCTGGGCGGCGGCAAGCTGGACGCGGAGGCGGTGGAGCGGCTGCGCTCACTGCCCGGCGTGGAGGCGGCGCACCGGAAGATGAATGTGCGCGTGCCGGCGGTGACTCGCTACGACGGCGTCTTCTTCGGCACCAAGCTGCGCATGGGCATGGAGGTGCTGGCGATGGGCGTGGAGCCGTCGCTGGTGAAGGGGGACTCGCAGCTGGGCGAGTTCAAGGACCCGGGCGAGGGACAGCCGATTCCGGTGCTCGTCTCCACGCGGCTCCTGGAGCTGTACAACAAGACGTTCGCCCCGGCGCGCAAGCTGCCGCAGCTCTCCGCGAACATGATTGTCGGCTTCGGCTTCCCGGTGGAGTTCAACCGCTCCTACGTGTCGGCGAACTCCGCGTCGGGGCCCAGCCGCTCCGCGCAGACGCAGGTGGTGGGCGCTTCGGACCGGGCCATGTTCGCCGGCATCACGATTCCCCTGGAGACCGCGATGCGCATCAACCGCGAGGCGGGCGTGGACGCGGACACCTTCACCGGTGTCACGCTCGTCGCCACGGACCCGTCCAAGGTGCCAGCGCTGGTGGACGCGGTGAAGGCCATGGGCCTGGAAATCGATGACCAGGAGCGCCGCATGGCGGAGAACACGGGCGCGGCCGTCGCGCTCACGACTTCCGCGCTGGCGCTCTTGTCCATCCTCATCTGCATCCTGGCGGCGGTGAACATCGCCCATGCGCTGTCGGCCTCGGTGCGCGCGCGCGCCAAGGAGATTGGCGTGATGCAGGCGGTGGGCGCGTCGCGCTCGGACATCCGGGCCATCGTCCTGGCCGAGGCCGCCGTGGTGGGCCTCGCCGGAGGGGTCATCGGCACCGGGGTGGCGCTCGTCGCATCCCTGGGCGTCAACGGCTTCGCCGCGGGCTACCTGCCCAACTTCCCGTTCAAGCCCGACAGCTTCTTCTCCTTCCCCTGGCCGGTGGTGCTGGGTGGGGTGGTGCTGGGACTCCTGGCCGCGCTGGCCGGGGCCTACTTCCCCAGTCGCCGCGCCGCCGCCACCGACCCCGCACGGACCCTCGCTGGATGACGCTACCCTCCCGAAAGACGCTGCTGGGCAATGCGCTCAGCATGGCCGCCATCGCCTGGATCTACGGAGGGGACCTGTCAGACGCGCTGCGGGCCCGCACCGCGGATGTCTCGGCCCTCGTGGAGCTGCCCTCGCCCGTGCGCCCCGCCGTGGTGCTGGCGCTGGCCGCCCTGGCGATGGCGGCCGTCGTGGTGGGCCTCGCGCAAGGCAAGGTCGAGGGCTTCAAGGGCTACCGGCTCCTGCCCATCGTCCTCGTCGGCGCGCTCTTCGTGGACCTCGTCCTGTCGGAGAGTCGCATCCCCATCGACTCCACGGACATGGCGTCCATGAGCCTGCAGCGCTTCCACAAACTGGCCCAGGCGCTGTCCACCCAGGACGCGGTGGTCGAGGACCCCCGCGTGCTCCAGCCCCTGCTGGAAGAATTGGGGCGGCCGCCCTACCTGGTGCGTGGTGAGCCGCTGAAGGCGTATACCCTCCAGGTCCGAAAAGACTGCGAGGGCCCGGTGCAGGATGCCCCAGGCCTCCAGCCCGGGACGCTGTTGTACTGCGTCGCCCCGGAGCGCAAGGGCGCCTGGGTGACGCTGGTGGGCCTGGCGGCGGAGAAGCGCTTCGGCGCGCCAGAGCTGCTGTCCGCCAAGGGCGAGGTGCGTTTCCTGCTGGTCCAGCCCGCGATTGCCGACGAGGACCCGGCCGAGCCGGGCTCCGCGTTCCGGGATGCCCCGGCCCCCCCGGCAGAGGGCGGCACCGAGGCCGGCACCGACGGCGGTACCTCCAGTCTTCAACCTTGAGAAAAATGGCGCTGCTACGAGCCTGTTGCCTGCTCGCTTGGGGAGCAGTGAGGGCTCCCACGTGGTTGACCCTAGAGAGGGGCGATCGCTAGGCTCCCGTCGAACGGACCCTCCCCCACGTGACGACCTCCCAACCGAAGCGTCAGCCCATCCCATTTGGGAAGTACCTCCTTCTGGACCGCGTCAACATCGGCGGCATGGCGGAGGTGTGGCGCGGCAAGCAGTTCGGCGCGAGCGGCTTCGAGCGGCTCGTGGCCATCAAGCGCATCCTGCCGAACATCGCGGAGGACGAAGAGTTCATCTCGATGTTCATCGATGAGGCGAAGATCAGCGTCCAGCTGAGCCACGCCAACATCGCCCAGATCTACGAGCTGGGGCAGATCGTCAGCAGCTACTTCATCTCGATGGAGTACATCCCCGGCAAGGACATGCGGGCCATCTTCGACCGCTGCCGGAAGAAGGGTGAGCCCGCGCCCGTGCCGCTGGTGGCCTTCTGCCTGTCCAAGATTTGCGAGGGCCTGGACTACGCCCACCGGAAGAAGGACGGGATGGGGCGGGACATGCACATCGTCCACCGCGACATCTCGCCGCAGAACGTCCTCATCTCCTTCGAGGGCGAGGTCAAGGTCATCGACTTCGGCATCGCCAAGGCGGCGGGCAAGGCGACCAAGACGCAGGCGGGCATCCTCAAGGGCAAGTTCGGCTACATGAGCCCTGAGCAGATCCGCGGCCTGCCGTTGGACCGGCGCTCGGACGTGTTCGCCATCGGCGTGTGTCTCTACGAGATGCTCACGGGCGAGCGGCTCTTCGTGGGCGACAGCGACTTCAGCGTGCTGGAGAAGGTGCGCAAGGCGGAGGTGCCGCCGCCGTCCACGTTCAACCGTCGCATCCCGGAGACGCTGGAGAAGATTGTCATGCGCGCGCTCGCCAAGGACGTGGACGAGCGCTACCAGTACGCCAGCGAGCTGGGCGATGACCTGCAGCGCTTCCTCATCACCAGCGAGACCATCTTCGGCCGCAAGGACCTCATGCAGTACATGAAGTCCACCTTCGCGGAGGAAGTGGAGCGCGAGCGGCAGCGCCTGTCTGACTACGCCGACATCCGTCCTCCCGACGGCATGCTCGCCGCGCTGGAGGCCGCCACGGGCTTCAGCACGGGAGGCTCGGGCGGGATGATGGCCATGCCCGCGGCGGCTCCGTCGGCGCCGCCCCCGCAGGCGGTTCCCGTGGTGCAGCCGATGGCCGCGCCGCCCCGGTCCACCGCGACCATGGGCTCCGTGTCTCCCACGGGCGTGCGGCGCTCGCCCACGCTGGCCGCGCTGCCCCGGCTGACGGCGGCCACCGCCGCGCCCGCGCCGAAGGAGGATGAGATCCAGGCCACGCAGTTGGTGTCCAGCGACCACGTCTTCGACGACCGCCCGGAGCCGACCACCCAGCCGGGAGCCCAGGTGGGCCGCACCGTCACCCCGCTGGAGTCGCGCACCCAGGCGGACGGGGACGAGGACGAGCCCACCACCGGCAAGACGGCCGTCATCCCGCCGCAGGCGCCTCCCCGGAACAACTCCCTGCCGTCCATGCCCGTGCTGACGCCCGCGGGCGGGCCGGCCCGTCCCTCGGTGACGGTGCCCACGCTGATGCCCTCGGAGCTCGCCAACCCGGCGTCAGGCCCGCGTGGCAGCCGTGGCGGTGGTGATGGGCTGCCCCGCATCGTCCGGGAAGGGCCCTCGCCGGACGTCTCCCAGGGGATTTCGCGCTCGGCGCTGCCTCCGGAAGTCTCGCAGGGAGTCTCCCGCGCGGCGCTGGCGGAGGGGCTGCAGGGCGGCAGCTCGCGTCCGCCTCCGATGCTCGGGGCGGGAGCGCCGCAGCGTCCGCCTCCGCCTCGCCACGTCGAGCAGGAGGAGGACGAGGACCTGGAGGAGCGGCCGACCGCGGCCGTGCCCGCGCTGGGCCGACGGGGTCTGGACAAGCGGGTGCTCTACGCGCTTGCCGGTGTGGCCGCGCTGCTGCTGCTCGGTGTCGTCGGGTGGTTCGCGAGCCGGCCCGGGGTCGGCTACGTCATGCTGGACCTCCAGCGCGTGCCTCCCGAGGTGCGCGGCCGGATGCAGGTGACGTTGGACACCCAGCCCATCCCCGTGGAGGGCAGCGGCTCCACGCTGTTGCGCGAGGTGACGGCCGGGCAGGTCATGGTGACGGTGAGCGCGGAGGGCTACAAGACCTTCACGCGGACCCTCCAGGTCAACAGCGGCAAGGGCGTGGAGCAGTTGGATATCGTCCTGGAGAGCCTGGTGCGCACCGCGTCACTGGTGCTCGTCACCCAGCCCTCGGATGCCCAGGTGAAGGTGGACGGCAAGGTCATCCGGGCGCAGGGCGCCTCGGACGCGTTCATCAAGGGCGTCCCCATCTCCGGGCAGGAGTGGGTGGTGGAGATCAGCGCGCCGCAGCACAAGCCGGCGTCCAAGCGGGTGCCGCTGACGGGCGATGGCCCGTTCGAGGTGTCGCTGAAGCTGGAGCCCGTGGTGTCCAAGGTGTCGGTGAAGATCGACTCCAAGCCCTCGGGCGCCGTCATCTTCGCGGGTGGCCAGGAGCTGGGCGAGACGCCTGCCACGGTGCTGGTGAATCCGAACGTGCGTCAGCTCACGCTGAAGCTGAAGTGCCACAACGACGCGGAGGTGGACGTGCCCGCGCCGGAGGCCGGAGAATCCATCGCCACGGCGACGGTTTCCCTCAAGCGTCAGCCCCGCTGCCGTTAGATTCCATGAAATCGAGCCCCGCTTCCCTCGTGGGAAGCGGGTGCGTCAGCTCCCCAAACGGAGGAGCGACAGGAGGCGTGTGTCCGTGAGCAAGGTGCGCAAGGTTCACAAGGAAGATCCGCTGGCGGACCTCCCTCGTTGGGCGCAGCAGCTGGCCCGCAAGTACTACACCAAGACGGTCAGCACCTTCCTGCTCTTCGGGGCGGTGAGGGACCTGCAGCCGCTCCAACTGGAGGACGGCGGGCGGGGCTTCGGCACGCTGAAGACCTTCCTCTCCGAGGAGCTGTTCGGCGGGCGAGACCACGTCCTCTTCTACGACCGCTCGTCGGGCATCCGCTCGGCCACGCCGGAGACGCAGAAGGACCTGGCGCGGACGATGGCCGGCTACGACGCGATGTACGGCACGGACTACTCGAAGGTGATGCCGAGAGACCCAGGGCGGGCGCTCCAGATTCTGGAGAACTTCCTGCGGATGCGGCTGAGCGAGGGACGCTCGCTGGCGCTCATCATCGACTTCGCGGAGACGCTGGTGCCGGGCGGGGAGATTTCCCACCTGTCGTCCGAGGACCGCTTCGTGCTGGCCACGCTGGACAAGTGGGCGCACGACCCGCAGTTCCTCGCGGGCGACGTGTCCGTGGTGCTGCTGGCGGAGAACCTGGCGGACATCTCTCCGCGCATCTCCCGCAACCCGTACGTGGCGCCGATTGAGCTGCCGCTGCCGACCGAGGAGGAGCGGCTGGAGTACGTGCGCTACAAGCTGGAGGGCAAGCGGCTCCAGTCGCTGTCGGACGTCCCGCTGGCGGGCCTGGCGAAGATGACGGCCGGCCTGTCGCGCATCAACCTGGACCGCGTGCTGACGGAGGCGCTGGAGCGGGAGATTCGCATCACCTCCGAGCTGCTCAAGGAGAAGAAGAAGGAGATCATCCAGGCGGAGTGTCACGGCCTCCTGGAGTTCATCGAGCCTTCGCACACGCTGGACGCGGTGGCGGGACATGCCAAGGCGAAGCAGATGCTGCGGCAGGCGGCCTCGGCGCTGAAGAAGGGGCGCATCGAGGTCATGCCCATGGGCTACCTGCTGTCGGGCCCCGTGGGCACGGGCAAGACGTTCATGGTGAGCTGCTTCGCCGGGGAGATTGGAATCCCGGTGGTGAAGTTCCTGAACTTCCGCAGCCAGTGGCAGGGCGTCACCGAGGCGAACCTCGAGAAGATCTTCAACCTCCTCAAGGCGCTGTGGCCGGTGGCGGTGATGATTGACGAGGCGGACACCTTCCTCGGCAACCGTGACTCGGGCGGGGACTCCGGGACGAGCAGCCGCGTGTTCGGCTCCATCGCCTCCTTCATGGGCAACACGCAGTACCGCGGCAAGATTGTCTGGTTCCTGATGACGGCGCGGCCGGACCTGCTGCCCATCGACCTCAAGCGACAGGGCCGCGCGGAGGAGCACCTGGCGCTCTTCTATCCGCAGACGGACGCGGAGCGGGACGAGCTGTTCCAGGTCATGTCCAAGAAGACGGGCGTGTCCGTGGAGGGCATCGACTCCTTCTCCAAGATGATTCCGGAGGGAATCCGGGCCTTCAGCGGCGCGGACATCGAGGCCGTCATGGTGCGCTCGAAGTTCCGCGCGTTGGCGGAGGGCCGCGAGTCCGTGGCGAAGGAGGACCTGGCCGCGGTGCTGGCGGACTTCGTGCCGCCCAGCTACCCGCTGGAAATCGAGCTCCAGAACCTCGTGGCGGTGCAGGAGTGCACCAGCCGGGAGCTGTTGCCGGAGGTCTACCGCTCGGTGGACCGCGATGCCATCACCCGCCGCGTGCGGGAGCTGAAGGCGCTGCTCGAGGCGGGGTAGCACCTCAGGAGACCGGCACCAGGGTTGCGCCCAGGTGCGGGTCGTCCACGTGCTCCACGATGGCCACGCGGTCTCCCGCGGAGAGCGCGTCGTGGAGCACGACGATGGCTTCGTTCGAGTGACGGATGCAGCCATGGGACACGTCCCCGCCGAGCAGCGCGGGGGCGTTGGTTCCGTGGAGCTCCTCGGCGGAGTGCCGTCCGTCGGCCCAGGACAGGTCGAGGATGCGCGTGCCGAAGACGTGTCTGTCGTTCCACAGGCGCGCGCCCGCTGCCTCGGCGGCGGCCTGGTCCAGTCGGGCTCGGACGACCTTGAGGCCCGCGCGCGTGGGTGTCGCCTGGGTGCCCGAGGCGTTCGGGAAGATGTCCATGAGGCGCCCCTCGTCGTCGTAGAGGAACGTGCGGTGCTCGCGCAGCGCGACGACGACGCGCACGGGCTGGCCGTCGTAGACAGCGGGCGGAGTCCCGTGGGACTGGCCGCGCATGCCGGGTTCGGGTGCCAGGGCGTCGAGGGCGCGCAGCGTGGCGGCGTCCAGCGCGCCCGTGGGTTTGACGGCGGGGAAGTCGCGACGCGCATGCACCTGGAAGTTGCGCAGGGCGCGCACTGTCTGAGGGCCGAACTGTCCGTCCGCGCCGCCGTGGAGGGCGAAGCCCAGCTTCAATAACGCGGTCTGCACCGCGCGCGGGCCGTCACCTCGCGAGCCCGGGCCGAGGACGACCTGTCCCGAGGCCACGTCCGCGAGCTGGGGCAGCCCCGTGAAGCGAGCGTTGGCGAGGGGAGGGGCGACAAGCACGGGCGGCCAGGAGGAGCTGCCCCAGCCACTCACGGAGGCGGGCCGCGCGGGGGCCGGCCCGTCGCCGCGCGAGGTGATGGGGCGCGCGGGTGTCGAGACCGGCTCCAGGACGTTCAGCCCCGTGATGCCGTGGGCGAGCCTGTCGGCTTCAGTGCCACGCCGCGCCGTCCGCGCTTCTTGGGACGGGAGTCGCGAGACCTGGACGCGTGGCGCGGTCTCCAGGACGTTGTCGCGGGCTCGTGAGGGGGGATGCGTGTGAGCCCAGCCGACGCTCGCCTCGCTCGGGAGCGCGACGTCGTTGGCGTCGAGTGAGGAGGGCAGGGTGAGCGAGTCGTTCCGCGAAATGGGCGAGGTCATCCCCCGCCCATTTGCAAATCACTCGCCCGACAGCGGGACGCCCGAAGACGCCCCCGCGCAGAGGCTCACGGCGCGCTCAGCGAGAGCACCTTCCCCGTGGGGATGGTGCGGTGGTCCTTGATGTTGTTCCACCGCATGATGTCCTCGACGGTGATGCCGTAGCGCTGCGCCACGGACCAGAGCGTCTCGCCCTCGGCCAGCGCGTGCACCTTGCCGCTCGGCTTCCCCACGTTCGTGGCCACCTGCTTCGCCATCACCACCGTGCCCGCGCGCTCCTGCACTTGCGACGTGCCCTCGGGCCACACGTACACCAGCGAGCCCACCTGCAACGTCGGGTTGCGCCGCCGCAGGTTGTTCCACTTCTTCAGGTCATCCACCGACACGTTGAACTTCGTGGCGATGACCCAGAGGCTGTCGCCGGACTGCACGCCGTACGTCACGCGCTTGCGCCCGTTGAGCGTCTCCGTCTTCACCGGGCCGGCGGCCACGGGCCCCTTCGGCGTCCCCGCGGGCACTTCGTCCTCGGGACGGTGCACCACCACGCCGCTGCGGCGGGCCTGCGCCACCTTGCTCGCCAGCGCGCCGCCACCCGTGGGGCCCGCCTTGTTCGCCGGCACCGGAATCACCAGGTCCATGCCGAGCTTCAACGTCCGCGCGCTCTTGAGCCGGTTCATCTGGAGGATGGCCTCCGACGCCGTGCCGTAGCGCTCCGCGATTTGCGACAGCGTGTCGCCCCGCTTCACGGTGTGCACCCGGAACGTCAGTCGCTCGGCGGCGGAGAGCTTCTTGAAGCCCTCCACGAACCGGGGCGACGAGCCCGTGGGCAGCCGCAGCTTGTAGGGGTTCTTCGCGGTCGCCGGAGGCGTGCACCAGCGCTTCAGCTCCGGGTTCAGGTCCTGCACGTCCTGGATGTTCACCCCCGCCGCGCGCGCCACCACGTCCAGGTCCGTCGCGTCCGTCAGCTCCACCACGTCGAACACGAGGGGCTGCTCGTAGTCGAACTCCTGCTCGGAGAAGCCGAACGCCGACGGGTTCTTCGCCACCAGCGCGGCGGCGATGAGCTTGGGCACGTAGTGCTTGGTCTCCTTCGCCAGGCCCTTCTCCTCCGACAGCACCCAGAAGTCGCGCGTGCCGTGGCGCTCCACCATGCGCCGAACGCGGCCCGAGCCCGTGTTGTAGCCCGCCCAGGCCAGGTACCAGTGGCCCAGCTCCCTGTAGAGGTCCTTGAGGTACGTCGCCGCGGCGCCCGTCGCCTTGATGGGGTCCCTGCGCTCGTCCACCCAGAAGTCCTGCTTGAGCCCGTACTGCTTGCCGGTGCTGGAGATGAACTGCCACGGGCCGGACGCGTGCGCCCACGAGTACGCGTGCGCGGAGAAGCCGCTCTCAATCATCGCCAGGTACACCGTGTCGAGCGGCAGGCCGTGCTTCTCCAGGATGGGCTGCATCACCGGCAGGTAGCGCGCGGAGCGGGACATCCACTTGCGGAACCAGCGCCGTCCGGGCCCCTGGAAGAACTGGATGTACTGCGCCACCAGCGGCTGCATCTCCACCGGGATGTCGTAGCGGTCCTGAATCAGCCCGACGTCGAACGCGGCCAGGTTGGTGATGAGCGGCAGCTGCTCCGGCGTGTCGTCCTCGCGGAAGGTGGGCTCCTCCAGCGCGTCCAGCATGCGCATGCGCAGCGGGTTCGCGAGCCCCAGGCGACGCAGGGACTGCATCACCTCCGCGCTCGGCCGCGCCGCCGGGTCCAACGTCGCGCCTTCCAGCGCGCGCAGCTCCTCCAGCTCCGCGGACTCGGACTCCACCACCTCGCGCGTCGCCTCGGGCTCATCGTCCGGGTCCTCCGCGTCCGCGCCGTTCGCTCCCGCGCGCTTGTCGTCGGCGTCCGAAGCCTCGCCATCCGCCAACGCCTTGTCCTCGTCAGCCGCCACGTTGCCCGCGACGGAGGACTTGGCCTCGCCCGCCCCCGTGGAGGTGGGGGCCTTCACCGTGTTGCTCGGGGCCGGCGTCACGGCGGTGCTCGCGCCCGAGGGCGCGGCGACCTGGGCCGGAGTGCCACCAGCAGGCGAGACCGCCGAGCCCTCGGCTTTCGCGGCGGCCGGAGCCGCACCGGTGCTCGCGGGAGGCACGGGCTCGGTCTTCGTCACGGCTCCGCCCGAGGTGGGCGGAGTGTCCTTCACCGCCGAAGGAGCGGTGGCCAGGGCCCGCGTCTCCTCCGCGACCAGCACGCGCATGCCGGGCTGTGGCGGGGGCATGTGCGGTGGCACTCCCTCCAAGTGGGAGAGCGAGGCCAGGTTCAGCACGAGCAGGCAGAGAGGCAGCATTTGGTCGCAGGAAGAGTGCGCCCAGAAGCAGGCGAAGGCCGAAGTATTCGCGCTTTTTCTTGACAGTCAAACTACGAGTCGCGCGCCAAGGCCGAACTTTGCACGCTCCGTGGGTACGGGCGGCCAGGCGTTGACGCGTGATTACGGTTTAGCGGGCTTCGGTGCGTCCGCTGGCTTGCTCGGCGGCTGAGCGTCCACGGGCTTTCCGTGTCCTGGCCCCAGGATTCGCGGCAGGTACGTCGCGAAGTCGAAGTGGGGCGAGTTCTCCGGATTGTGGCACGTGACGCACACGGCTTCGCCGGGCGAGGCGATGATGTTGTCAGTGGTCGGCTCGTCCGCGTGCGCGGAGCCTGGGCCGTGACAGCTCTCACAGCCCACGTCCTCGCGCCCCGCAACCTTGTCCAGGCGACACACGCCTCCGGGCTGCTCCCAGCCCGTGACATGACAGCCCACGCAGTTGAGGTGGTGCTGCTTGCCCACCTCTTCCAGCGTCTCCCAGGCGTGGTGGTGCTTGGACTTCTCCCACACAGGGAAGGACTCCTCGTGGCACGAGCGGCACGGCTCATTGCCGACGAAGGCCGACTGGCCCTTGGCGGGCGCGGGGCAGTCCTGCCCGTGCTCCTTCGCCCACGCTAGGTTCAGCTTGCCGACCTCCGCGTCGTAGCGCGACACCAGCGCCTGCGCGTCCGGCAACGAGGGCAGCCCCGACTCCAGCGGCACGAAGCGCACCGTGAAGCCATTCACGTCCGTGGCGGCCTCGGGCGGCGCCGTCACCAGCGCCTGCCTGCGCGCCACCAGCTCATCGCGCTTGGCCTGCTTGAGCGACTTGAGCTTCGGGTCGATGCCCGGGAGGTTGATGTCCTTGTCCAGCAGCGCGGTGCGCTGCTCCAGCGCGGCCACCTCGCGCTCCAGGTCGGCCTGTCCCTTCTGGAGCGTGAAGCGTCCCGGCTGGGGCGCGAAGCTCAGGTCCACGCGCACCAGCGAGCGGCCCTTGCTCTGCGGCGCGACGACGGGCACCGACGCCTTCACCAACCGGTTCTGCTCGCCACTCATCTCCGTGGCGGAGCGCGTGGCCACCAGCACGTCCACCGCGAGCCCCGGCGTCTCCGCCGCCTTCTGCGCCTCTTCCAACGGCGCATCCAAAAGCCCCAGCACGAAGTCCGCCCCCTCCGAGCGGGCCTTGGCGCTGGCCGCCACCAGTTGCGCGGGCGAGTCCGCCGCGACGACGCCCACCTTGCGCGAGCCCGCGGGCAGCAGCTTCACCGCGCCGTCGGAGACTTCGGGCAGTCCCAGCCCCTGGCGGAAGTCCGCGCCGCGCGTGTCGTCCAGGGGCCCGGTGGCGCGCACCGACAGCCCCATCAGTCGCATGGCATCCGCCAGCGCCTTCGCCTTCAGCTCCTCCTGGGGAACCTGGCCGGGCTTGAGGGACGTCTCTCCGAAGAGGCTGTTGCCGCCGTCCACGTACAAGACGGGCAGGGCGCCCTGACGCGCCTCGCGCACCTGGAAGGCCGCTCGGGCGATGCCGCCGCGCATGTTCTCGCTGCAGCCGCAGGGGCCCAGGTAGCCGCGCGTGTCCGCGGAGACGAAGAGGATGGCGCCGGGGGCCGACGTGGCGCTGACACCCGCCTCGGGCTCGGGCGGGTGGGGTGGTGACTCCTTGCGCATGCATCCACCGAGCACCAGCACCAGGCCCCAGAGGGCGGCGAGGAGGACGGGGCGCCGCATGCGGTTCACCAGAGGATGCTCTGCACCAGTTCGTCGATCTTCTCGCCCATGGCCTCCAGCCCGTTCTCCTTCGACAGGAAGCCGTCGGCGCCGACCTGCTCGGCCAGCTTGGACAGCTCCACGTCGGGCAGGCTGGAGAACAGGACGATGGGGATGTCCTGGGTGCCGTACTCGTTCTTCAGCGTGCGGCAGATGTCGGTGCCCTTGGCCTCGGGCATATGGATGTCCGTGAGGATGAGGTCCGGTCTCCAGGTCTGGAGCGTCTTCTCGAACTCCATGAGCGTGGAGGTGGCGACGACCTCGTAGCCGCGCGCTTCCAGCACGGCCTTCTCCATGGCGAGCGTGATTTCGCTGTCGTCAATCAGGAGGATTCTTCGCTTCTCGGACACGTCGACCTTCCTTGGGCTCCGTTTCTATCCTACCCCCACCCGGCGCACCAACGCCTTTCCCACGGGGTAAGACGGGGTGGTGTCGCGGACGTCCCCCTCCCGGTCGTCCGGCCGGGGGGGCGGGCCTGACTTCTTCCGGCAAAGCCACCGAAAAGGAGTATGCAGGGCGCCATGATGCACCGAGACCGCCGAGCCTGGACGGCCCTGCTCCTGGTGGGGAGTCTCCTCTGGACGCTGCCCGTCGCGGCGCTCAATTCGGGCCTGGAGCCGCCCGCGTCCCCCGTGGACCGGCAGTCCCCCCACTCCACCACCCAGGGCTTCCTGGCCTCGGCCCACCGGGGGGACTACGCCACGGCGGCGCACTTCCTGGACCTGGACTTCATCCCCCGCGCCCAGCAGCCGGAGCGGGGCGCCCAGCTGGCGCGCCGGCTCAAGTTCGTCCTGGACCGCAAGCTCGCCATCGACCTGTCCCTCTTGAGCAAGGCCCCGGAGGGCGACCCGGCCGACCCCCGCTTCGACCAGCTGGGCGTCATCCCCCTGGACGGCGCCAATGTGTCCATCCGCGTCCAGCGGGTGGCCCAGGACGGCAACCTGGTCTGGGTGTTCAGCGAGTCCACCGTGCGGATGGTGGACCCCCTCTTCGAGACCTACGGCCCCCGCGTGGCCGAGTGGCTGCCGCCCTACTTCTTCTCCGGCACGGTGTTCGGCCTGGAGCCCTGGCAGTGGCTGGGCCTGCTGGTGACGCTGCTGGGCTCGGTGGGACTGGCCCTGCTCCTGGAGCGGCTGACGCTCGCGTTCGGGCTGCGGCTGGCGAAGTGGACACACCTCGCCCTGGATGACCAGCTGGTGGCGGCGGGGCGGGGGCCGCTGCGACTGCCGTACTTCGCGATACTCCTGGCGGTGGGCACGGCCCTGCTCCTGCTGCCGCGCCCGGTGCAGAAGGTGGCCAACGGGGTGAGCTACTCGCTCATCATCATCTCGGTGGCGTGGTTCATCCTGCGCTTCCTGCGGGTGTTCGCCGACTTCGTGCAGAACCGCGTGTCGGGCGAGACGCGCGACGCGGCCCGGGCGCGCTCGCTGCGCACCCAGTTCGCGGTGCTGCGCGCCGTCTTCGAGGCGGCGACCTATGTGGTGGCCGCCGCGCTGCTGCTGATGCAGTTCGAGGTGGTGCGCAACGTGGGCGTGTCGCTGCTCGCGTCCGCCGGTATCGCCGGCATCGTCATCGGCCTCGCGGCGCAGAAGTCCATCGCCACGCTGCTCGCCGGCATCCAGCTCTCCATCACCCAGCCGGTGCGCATCGGCGACCAGGTGGTGGTGGAGACCGAGTTCGGCACCGTGGAGGAAATCACCCTCACGTACGTGGTGCTGCGCGTCTGGGACCAGCGCCGCATGGTCATCCCGATTACCTACTTCCTGGACAAGCCCTTCCAGAACTGGAGCAAGTCCAGCACGGAGATGCTCGGCGCCGTCACCCTCCAGGTGGACTACTCCACCGACGTGGACGCGGTGCGCAAGGAGCTGCGGCGCATCGTCGAGAACGACGCGAAGCACCTCTGGGACGGGCGGCTCCAGTCCGTCGTCGTGCTGGAGGCGCAGGACCGCACGCTCACCGTCCGCGCGCTCGTCAGCGCGGCCAACGCGGACAAGCTCTTCGATTTGCGCGCCCTCGTCCGTGAGCGCCTGGTCGGCTTCCTGCGGGCCCATCCCGAGTGGCTGCCCTTCACCCGCACCGAGTCCCGGCAGGCCCCCACCGCGCTGCCGCCCCCGGAAGCTCGGGATCCCCAGCCGGATGCCCCCCAGGACCTGCCGCCAACGGGCCCTCGCACCTCCTGAGAGGCCGCGAGAGACGCAGGGGGCACTTGCCTGCCGGGAAGGTGTTTTGAATATTGGGGGCGCCGCACCGTCGTTGCAGTCGGAATTTTCGCACCTACCGCATGTGGGAGTCTTCGAGATGAAGCGTCATTCCAGGTTGTGCGGAGCCCTTCTGTCGCTGGCCGTCGCGGCGCCGTTGACCGCCGCCGCGCAGGAACGGGGCCGCACGGATGGGCCCGAGGAATCCGAGTATGGCAAGGGCGGCTATTCCGGCTCGAACAGCCAGGGCGTGTCGCTGCAGCTCGACTGGGGCGCGGCCATCAACGACAGGGAGCCTCCCGAGGACGCTCCCTCGGGCCCGCCGCTGTACGTGGGCGCCACGCTGTCGCTGTGGGGCGCGGACTGGTTCTCGCTCGACGCGAGCGCCGCCTATGTCTTCGACGGAGGTCGCTTCGTCGGCATGGTGGGCCCGAAGTTCCGCACGTGGGGCTGGCCGCTGGTGTTCACCGCGGGCCTGCGTGCTGGCGCCATCGTGATTCCGGAGGCGGAGGGCCTGCGCTTCGGCATCTCTCCCCAGCTGGGCGCCGAGGTGCTGATGGGCCACCGGGACAACATCCTCCTGGGGCTCAACTACAACCCGGACATCCCCATCGGCGGTGGCGGCGTGACGCACCGGCTGGGCATGTCCATCGGTTACAGGTTCTAGAGGAGGTCGCTCGCCATGATTGCCCAAGTGCTCGCAGCCGCCCTGACGTTGGCCGCCAGTCAGGCGCCCGTCAGCTTCTCCTCGAGTGGAGGCCCGCAGGTCGCCCTGCCTTTCCCCACGGGCACCACGCAGACCTACAACATCATCCAGTGGGACCCGAACCAGCTGCCGCGCATCTACGAGCGCTCGGACCAGCTTCCCCTCACGGACGACGAGCTGACCAAGCTGTCCCAGGCCGGCTTCGAGCCCGCGCAGCTGGTGAAGATGATTGAGGAGCGCCGCTGCGCGTGTGACGCCAGCGCGGACGGCCTCATCAAGCTGAAGAAGGCCGGTGTGGACAAGGCCGTGCTCGCGGCGGTGTCTCGCCACGGCATCGCGCCCAACCGGGAGCTGGAGCTGCTGGTGACGATGGACTTCACCGGCGAGAGCCGCGTCGCGCGCGAGGCGTTCCTCTACTTCTTCGTCGACGACGGGGACCTCACCCGCGTCTTCAGCGCCAACATCACGGACCTGCTCCAGCGCCGCAACCGCCACGAGACGACGGTGGACCGCAGCGACATCCTCGTCGCGCGCACGGTGCGCCGCGTGCAGTTGTCGGGGCGGGTGCCGCTGAAGACGTACGGCAAGCACAACGTGCTGGTGGTCGCCAGCGCCAGCCCCACGCTCACCCATCCCTCGCAGCTCACGCCGCAGGAGCGGGCGAAGTCGCAGAGCTACACCTTCGACTATCCCCGCGCCTCGCTCATGAGCCTGTGCCGTCTGACGGCGGGGTACCGCCGTGACGCGGTGCTCAACTACAAGTGGAACTTCGAGGGCAGCCGCTTCGAATGCGAATGGAACTAGGAGTCATACGCACCATGAAGACCCATCGCCTCATCCTGACCGCCTGCCTTGTCTCCACGCTCGTCGCGTGCGGTGGCCCGCGCGCCTACACGCGCGGGACGTACGAGGACCCGAACGAAATCGAGATGCTGTCGGACCAGTTCAACGAGAACGACCTGCAGCTCATCGCCAAGAAGATGGCGGAGTCGCTGGCCAGCTCGCCGCGCTTCTCCACGCCGCGTCCTGACGGCTCGCTGCCCATCGTCCTCGTGGGCAAGCTGAAGAACAGCACGTCCGAGCACATCGACATGCGCTCGCTGGGCGACAAGATTCAGACGGCGCTCGCGCAGACGGGCCGCTTCGGCATGGTGGACCAGGCCGCTCGCCAGGACATCGCGGAAGAGTACGAGTACCAGCAGTCGGGCTACGTGGACCCGAACGCCGCCAAGGGCCCGGGCGCGCAGGTCTCCGTGGACTTCATGATGACGGGAGACCTGGCCTCCATCATCCAGGAGGTCGGCCGCGACAAGCTCGTGTACTACAAGATGACGGCGAAGCTGAGCAACGTGCGCACCGGCCTCATCGAGTGGACGGACGAGAAGCAGATCCGCAAGAAGTTCGAGAAGCGCGGCGTCAGCTGGTAGCAGGCTGAAGCAAGCTGCTGGCTCCACGCGAAGGCTCGACTGCTCATGACTCCTCCTCTCCGCCATCCGGCGCGCCCTCGAGTCGGGGGCGTGCTCGCGCTGGCGAGCGTGCTCCTGCTGACGGGCTGCGCCGGTGACTACGTGGCGCGCACGCGAGGCGTCCGCGTGTCGTACCAGTCGGAGGACTATCCGGGCGCGCTGGCGCAGCTGGACGCCGTGGCGCAGGAGGGCTCCGGGAAGGACTCGCTGCTCGTGCTCCTGGACAAGGGCATGTTGCTGCACTCCGCGGGCAAGTGGACGGAGAGCAACGCGGTGCTGGAGGAGGCGGAGAAGCTCAGCGCCCAGCTCGACGGAGTCTCCGTCAGTGAGGAGGCGGGGGCGCTCGTGACGAACGAGCGTCAGCGCGCCTACCGCGGCGAGGACTTCGAGAAGCTGATGATCTCCGTCTTCCAGGCGCTCAACTACGCGGAGCTGGGGGACGAAGAGGCGGCCATGGTGGAGGTGCGTCAGGTCAACGAGCGCCTCCAGAAGATGGTCACCGAGGAGAAGAAGCCGTACCAGCAGCTCGCCATTGCCCGCTACCTGGGCGGCGTCATCCGCGAGGACCAGCGCGACTGGGACTCGGCATACATCGACTACGCGAAGGCGTACGAGCTGGAGCCCCGCCTGGGCGCGCTGGTGGAGCCCTTGTTGCGGCTGGCGAAGTACACCGGCCGCGATGACGTCTACGCGGCGCTGAAGGAGAAGTACCCGGAGGTGGCGCATCCGCCGCTGGCCCGCGACGAGTCCCAGGTCGTCGTGGTGGTGGAAGCGGGGCTGTCGCCAGAGAAGCAGTCCGCGTCCCGCGACTACGGCAACGGCGGCAGTCTCATCGAGGTGCCCGTCTACCGGGACCGGGGCAGCGCGCCGTCGGTGCGCGTGAAGCTGGGAGACCAGGACGAGCGGGCCGTGACGGTGACGTCCCTGGCGGAGGTCGCGCGGCTCCACCTGGACACCCGCATTGGCGGAATGCTCGCCAAGCAGCTCGCCAGCGTCGCGGTGAAGGCGGGGCTGGCGGCGGGCCTGGGGGCGGCGACGAAGAGCGAGGAGCTGGGCGTGCTGGCCTTCCTCCTGCTCAACGCCGGCAATGCTCCAGACCTGCGTTCCTGGCTTTCCCTGCCCGCGGAGTTCCAGGTGGCGCGCTTCCGGGTGTCGGCGGGGAGCCACACGGTGCGTGTCGAGGCGGGGGGGCGGGTGACGGAGCACCAGGTGGACGTCAAACCAGGCCGGGTGGGGCTGGTGGTGGTGCGGCGCTACTGAGTCAGCGGTTTTGTATCGGCGGTTTTGTTTTGTTGTAGGGTGCGCGCCCCATGTCGGTCCTGGCCACGGTGGCCCTCTACTCCCTCATCGTCGTCGTCGGCGCGCTGTTGGGCGCGATGGTGGTGTTGTGGAACCAGCGGCCCACGCAACTGGTTCGCTTCCTCGCGTTCGCCGCGGGCGTGATGCTGGGCGCGGCCTTCTTCCACATGCTGCCGGAGGCGTACGAGGGCGGAGGCTGGTGGGCCTTCGCGCTGGTGCCCGGTGGTTTCGTGTTCCTGCTGGTGCTGGAGCGCTACCTGGTGGCGCACGCGGGTGAGGACCTGCCCGGAGACCACATGTCCGGCAGCGGGCGCCCCCCCGCGCAGGCCGGGCAGGTGCTGGGGCTCACCGCGTTCCTCGGGCTGTCCACGCACACGCTGTTCGACGGCATCGCCCTGGGCTCGGCGGTGGAGGAGGGCGTGGGGTTGATGGCGCTGTTGGCCATCGTCGCGCACAAGGTGCCCTCCGCGCTGTCGCTCGCCTCCATCCTGAAGACGGAGGGGCGCTCGCGAAGCTCCATCCTCCTGCTCTCGGTGCTGTACGGGCTGATGGTGCCGGCGGGCGCGCTGCTGTACTTCGCCTTCGACGCGGTGCTGCGCTTCGAGAGCATGGCGCCCAAGGCGCTGGCCTTCTCCGCGGGCACGTTCCTGTACATCGCCGTGTCCGACTTGCTTCCGCACGTGCACCGGCATGGCAAGGACCAGCCGGGCCGCAACGTGCTGGCGCTGTTCGTGGGCCTGGCGCTGATGTTCGCGCTGGCGCGGCTGATGGGGCATCCGGCGCACTGAGCCTGGTTGCTCGGGCGTCGAGCCTCGGTCGCCGAGGCTTTCTCGTCACAAACGGTGACGGGTCGCCCACTCTCCCTGGGAGGGGGAGCACCCGCCTGGGCTGACGGACGGGCGGGCGGTGCCCTCGACGGAGGGCCGCGCGATGAGCACACCCAGAGGCATGGTGGAGGGCCAGGGAGCAGTCTCCCCGGAGGCGGCGAACTCGCCCACGCGCGCGGGCTCGGAGTTCGAGGACGCGGTGCTCCAAGGGCTCATCCACGGGGGCGCCTCCAGCCCGGTGCCGCTCCTGGGGGACCGACTGGGCGGACTGGATGGACGCCGGTACGAGGTCCTCGGGCTCCTGGGCGGTGGTGGCATGGGGCAGGTGTTCCGAGCGGTGGACCACGAGCTGTGGCGCACGGTGGCGCTGAAGTTCCTCGCCGCGCACCGGGGGCTCGCCACGCCCTCGCTGCTTGCCGCGATGCGCGAGGAGGCGCAGGCGATTGCCCGGCTGGACCACGAGAACATCGTCCGCATCCATGACGTGTCCGCGTGGAACACCGGGGCGCTGGCGCGAGGCGAGGAGGTGCCGCTGAGCGTGCCCTTCCTGGTGATGGAGTTCCTGGAGGGCGAGTCGATGCAGCGCCTGCTGCGCCGGGAGCGGCCCGACTTGCGGCGCACGTTGGATTTGATGACGGACGTGGCGGCGGGGCTCGCGCATGCGCATGAGCGGCGCCTGGTGCACCGCGACCTCAAGCCCGCAAATGTCTTCGTGCTCGCGGATGGAAGGGCGAAGCTGCTCGACTTCGGCCTCGCGCGCTCACCGGCCGGGCCCGCCCTGGCGCCCGAGGCCGCGCGGGCCGGGACACCCGCGTACATGGCTCCCGAGCAATGGCGAGGAGAGCCTCCGGACGCGCGGGCCGATGTGTGGGCCGCGGGGCTGTTGCTCTACGAGCTGCTCACCGGAGAGCACCCGCTGCCGCGCTCGAAGGCGCCGGAGCTGCGTCTGCACATTCCCTCCGGACAGCCCATGCCCTCGGTGAGCTGGCGGTGTCCCGGGTTGCCGGAGGAGCTCGTGCGCCTGGTGGCCTCGGCGCTGGCGAAGGACCCGGCGGAGCGTCCCGCGAACGGAGGCGAGCTGCTGGAGCGGCTGCGCGGCTTGCGGCGACTGCTGGGGCTGGAGGTCACCTCTGCCTCGCGCTCGAGCGTCTCCGGTCGACGGCTGGTGACGCTGGTGTCGTGTCGACTCGCGCAGGAGCGCGGCGGCATGGAGCGGCTGGATCCGGAGGATTGCAGCGAGCTGGAGGGCGCCTTCCACCAGGGCTGCACGCGCATCATCCACGAGCACGAGGGGGCGATGACGCTCGCGGTGGGCGCGGAGGTGCTCGCGTGCTTCGGCTTCCCCGTGGCGCGCGAGGGGGACTCGGAGCGCGCGGTGCGCGCGGCGCTGAAGCTGCAAGAGGTACTGCCCGGTGAGCTGTCGGGACTGGGGCCTCCGGGCGTGGTGGTGAAGGTGGGGTTGCACACGGACCGTGTCGCGCTGGCGGATGCGTCGCCGCTGCTGCATGGCACCGCGCCTCCGATGCAGGGTGAAGCGCCGAAGGTGGCCTCGTGGCTGGCCGCGCAGGCAGGGCCGGACGCGGTGCTGCTCACCGAGGGCACGCATGCGCTGGTGCGAGGCCGCATCCGCACGCGCTCGCTGGGCGCCTGGGCCTTCGAGGGACTGTCGGGCACGTCGTGGCTGGACGTGCACGAGGCGCTGGGAGAAAGGCCGGGGGCGAGCCGGTTCGACCGGGCGCTCGTGGTCGGCGCGTTGTCACCGCTGGTGGGACGCGAGCGGGAGCTCCAGCGCCTCACGACGTGGCGGGCCGATGCGCTGGGGGGGCGCGGCGTGGGAGTCCTGCTGCGAGGGGAGGCGGGCATCGGCAAGTCGCGGCTCGTCCAGGAGCTGCATGACCGCGAGGCCCCGGGCACGAGCACCTGGGCGCGGTGTCAGTGCGGTGTGCGCGGAACGGGCAGCGCCTTCCATCCGCTCATCGACTGGCTCCAGCGCTTCCTGGGCTTCGCGCGCGAAGACTCTCCCGAGCGCAAGCTGGAGCGACTGGTGGAGCGTCTGGGCGTGCTGGGGGTGGACGTGGAGCTGTCGTGTCCGCTCGCCTCGTTCCTGTCGCTGCCCGTGCCGGAGGGCTCTCCCTTTCTCCACCTGTCCGGTGAGCGGCAGCGGGCCGCGGTGATGAAGGCCCTGGTGGAGCTGTTCCGCCACGAGGACGTACGTCGTCCCGTGGTCTTGGTGGTGGAGGACCTGCACTGGGCGGACCCGTCCACCCTCCAGTTCCTCGGCGTGCTGCTGGAGCGACTGGAGGGGACGCGCCTGTGTGTGTTGCTCACCGCGCGCCCGGGCTTCGAGCATGTGTGGGGAGAGCGCGCGGCGCTGCATTCGTTGGATGTGGAGCCCTTGCCGCCGGAGGCCACCGCGGCCCTGGTGCGCGAAGTCGCGGGCCAGCGCGCGCTGACTCCGAACACGGTGGCGCGACTGGTGTCCCGGACGGACGGAGTCCCCCTCTTCGTCGAGGAGCTGACGCGCGTGGTGGTGGAGCAGGGGGCCGCGCGCGGAGACTCCGGCGAGACGCTCTCCGCCGTGCCGGCCGTGTTGCACGAGCTGCTCCTCGCGCGTCTGGACCAGCTTCCTCCCCGGCAGCGCTCGCAGGTGCAGCTCGCGGCCACGCTGGGACGCGAGTTCAACTACGAGACGCTGCGCGCGGTGTCCTTCCTCCAGGAAGACGAGCTGCAGCCGGAGCTGGAGCGACTGGAGGAGGCCGGACTGCTCTTCCGACAGGGCCAGCCGCCATGCACCACGTACGCCTTCCGCCACGCGCTCATCCAGGAGGCGGCCTACCAGTCGCTCTTGCGCAGCACGCGCCAGCGCTACCACGGCCGCGTCGTCCAGGTGCTCTCCGAGCAGTTCCCCGAGGTGGTGGAGGAGCAGCCGGAGATGGTGGCCCACCACGCCACGTTGGCGGGGCTGACGCGGCAGGCGGTGGAGTTCTGGCGGAGCGCGGGCCAGCTCGCGGGCGCGAAGTCGGCCTTCCCGGAGGCCATCAGTCATTACACGCGAGCGCTCGGACAGCTCGAGCTCCTGCCTCCCTCCCGCGAGCGGGATGAGTGCGACATGGTGCTGCACGTGGAGCTGGGTCAGGCGCTGGTGGCCTCCAAGGGTTTCGGAACGCGCGAGGTGGAGGACGTCTTCACGCGAGCCGCCGCGCTGTGTGACCCGTCCCAGTGCATTCCGACGCCGCTCTTCTGGGGGTTGTGGAACATCGCGCTGGCGCGCGGTGATGGCGAGGGCATGGACCATCTCGCGGAGCTCTTCCGCTGTCAGGGCGACGGGCAGGCGGACATGGAGACGCGCGTGGTGTTGCACGGCGCGCTCAACAGCCAGGCGTTCTGGCGGGCGGACTACACGTCCTGTCGGAGCCATGGGCTGGAGGTGAAGGCGCTGCTCGGCCGGGAGGGCGTGGCGGAGCAGCTCGCGCAGATTCGCGGCGGACGCCTGGGCCATGCCTCCGAGCAGTGCCTGCATGCGCTGATGTACCTGGCGGTGAGCGAGCTGGTGCTGGGCCACACCGACACCGCGCTCGCGACACAGGCGCGGGCCTTCGCGCTCGCGGAGTCCATGAGCCATCCCTATGCCGTCGCCACGGTGTCTGTCTTCGCCGCGATGCTGGCGCTGGAGCGGGGAGACCCGGCGACGTTGCTGGAGGTGTCGGGGCGGGCCGTGGGCCTCTGTGTCGAGTACGGCTTCCCGCTGCCCCTCGTGGGAAGTATCTGCATGCACGGGCTTTCGTTGGCCTTCCTCGGTGACGTGGAGGGCGGCGTCGCGCGCATCCACGAGGGACTCGCGCTGATGACCGGGCTGGGAGCGACGCTGCTCCAGGGCGGGTGCCTGACGACGCTCGCTCGCGCGTACCTCGCGGGAGGGCGAATCGACGAGGGCCTGGCCGCCGTGCGCGAGGCCCGGGTGCACGTGGAGGGGCGCGTGGCGCGTCATCCCCTGGCGACCTTGCTGCGCACGCAAGGGCAGCTCCTGCTGTCACGGGGGGACGTGGAGGAGGCTCGCGAGTGCTTCCGACGCTCGCTCGCGGTGGCGCGAGACACTGGCGCTCGATTGCATGAGCTGGGCGCGGCCGTGGAGCTGGCGAGACTGGCGCGTCACACTGGTGAGGCGGCGGAGGCACGGGTGCTGCTGGAGTCGCTGAAGGAAGTCTTCTCCGGGAGCCAGCTGCTCGCGGATGCCTGGGCCGCGCGTGCGCTGCTGGCGGAGTGGGACTGACGGCTCACGCCGCGGAGGACATCTCGGAGGGCGGGTCGCCATGAGCCAGGCCCTGGGCGACACACCGCAGAAGCTCCGACAGCTCCCCGGACTTGCGCAGGAAGACCTCACCGTGCGCGCCATGTCGACACTCCATGCTGCTGTGGACGATGCGCGGAATGCCGCACAGCCGCTCATCCGCGCGCAGTCGTCGGCACAGCTCCAGACCGCTCATCCCCGGCATCATCACGTCGGTGAGGATGAGGTCCGGCTTCAGCGACAGCGCGAGCGACAGGGCCACCTCACCATTCGGCGCGGAGGCGACGTCGCAGCCCAGTTGTTCGAGCGCCTCGGTGTAGATCTCCAGGAGGGTCGAATCATCGTCAACGAGGAGGATGAGAGGCATGCGGGTGTCTCGGGGTGAGGCGGCCATGCCGCTGTTCCATATGGATGGGGACGCGTTGGCATGGATGTGAATTCACTCGGACTCCGCGTCCGTCACGATGACGGCGGACGGCATTCCATCCGCTGGGAGGTGTGACGAATGTCGCCCAAAGAGAGAGATGCGCTGGAGCAGAGGATTCGCGAGCACTGCGCGCTGGGAGACACGGCGGGCGCCGTGGAGGCCGCCGTGGAGGGCTATGGCCCGGAGATACGACGGCTGCTGATGACGCTGTTGCGGGAACCGGAGCAGGCGCGAGAGGCCTTCTGCATTTTCTGCGAGAGCCTGGTGAGGGACCTGCCAGGCTTTCGGTGGGAGAGCTCGTTCAGGACGTGGGCCTATCGCGTCGCTCGCAATGTCGCGTACCGGATGTCCACCGCCTTCTCGCCGCGGAGGGACAGGGTGGCGAGCCAGGAGATGGTCGACCTCATGCACGTCGAGCGGTCAGGCACGGCGCCTTGGCTCCAGACGCCCGTGAAGGACCGCTTCCGCTCCCTGCGCGCGAAGCTGGAACCGGGCGAGCGGAACCTCCTGCTGATGCGAGTGGACCGGCGGATGTCCTGGCTGGATGTCGCGCGTGAGCTGGGGGGAACCCAGTCCGCCGAGGGACTCCACAAGAAAGCGGCGGTCCTGCGTCAGCAGTTCAAGAGCCTGAAGGACCGGCTTCGAGAGCTGGCGCGAGATGACCGTCTGATTTCCAGCGTGCAGTGACAAGGCATGAGGGGACGCCGGCCCCTGCCCGCCTGTCCGCCCTCGCGCTGCGCGAACCGGGGCGCGGTCGCACCCTGGGGAGGACTCGGCCCGAGCGGCGCATGGTGCGCGCGAGGCTCGTGGCTTGGGATGGAGGTGGTCTCGTCATGCTCACCGTGGGCGACCTGATGACCCGTGATGTCGTCACGCTGGAGGAGACCGATAGCCTGGTCCGCGTGGACGATTTGCTGATGCTCAACCACATCCGGCACCTGCCGGTGGTGCGCGAGGGGCGGTTGGTGGGGCTGGTGAGTCATCGCGACTTGATTCGCGCGCTGGCGCGCCAGTTCTCGACGCGGAACCTGGACCCCATCCTGGTCGCGCGCATCATGTCGAAGGATGTGGAGACGGTGCGGCCGGACCTGCCGGTGCGCGACGCCATCTACAAGCTGTTGGACCATCGCTTCGGCTGTCTGCCCGTGGTGGACCGGGACCGACGCCTGGTGGGAATCATCACCGAGGCCGACTTCATGCGCATGGCGGCGCGGCTGCTCGATTCCGCCGCGGCTCGCGCGGACGACTCGGCGGGAGCCTCCGCTCATTGATGGGGTGGATGCGCTCATGCACGAGAGACACTCCGGCTCCGGTAGCGCTGCCTCCTCCTCGTCGGCGGACGGCTCCGCGCGACATCACAGCGTGTGGGGCTGGCTGCCAGGTGTGGTGTTGCTGGCGGCGTTCATCGGGTTCGTGGTGCTGCGCTTCGGAGAGGAGCGCCAGTTCGCCTTGATGCTGAAGCGCGCGCGGCCGGAGTGGCTGCTGGCCGGTGCGGTGCTCCAGGTGCTCTCGTATCTCACGATGGCGGGCTGCTGGCTGGTGACGCTGAGCACGGCGGGGGTGAAGGCGCCGTGGATGCGCACCTCGGGCCTGGCCTTGATGAAGCTCTCCTTCGACCAGCTCGTGCCCACGGCGGGTATCGGTGGCTCGGTGGTGGTGATGAAGGGGCTTCAGAAGGAAGGGGCACCGCCTCGGGTGGCGACAGCGGCGCTGCTGGTGGACATGGTGTCCTTCTACGCGGCGCATGCCGTGGCCGTGGTCATCGCCATCCTCACCCTCTGGTTTCGTGCGCAGCTCCACGCGGCCATCCTGGGATTGGCCACGGCCTTCGCGGCGCTCGCGTGCGCGGTGCCCTTCGGAATCCTCTGGCTGACGCGGCATGGGGGCTGGCAGCCGCCGCGCTGGGCGCGTCGCATCCCCGGGCTCACGGGACTGCTGGAGTCCATCTCCCAGGTGCCTCCCGAACTGGTTCGCGACAAATGGCTGCTGGTGCGCGCGAGCGCGTTGCAGTTCGCGACCTTCCTGCTGGATGCGCTCACGCTCTCCTGCATGTTCTTCGCCGTGGGACACCCGGTGAACTTCCCGGATGTGTTCGCGGCGTTCATGTTGGCGACGCTGGTGATGACCTTGAGCATCATCCCGGGAGGCGTGGGGACGTTCGAGGCCACCGCGGTGGGGACGCTGTCCTCGCTGGGGGTTCCCGTGGAGGTGGGGCTCACGGCGGTGATGTTGCTGCGGGGTTTCACGCTGTGGTTGCCGCTGCCGCTGGGCGTGTTGTTGCTGCGACGGATGCTCGGGGTGCGGCTGCGCGATGCGCTGTCGAGCCCACGAACCGAGTCATCGGGCTCGCCGACGGTTTCACCGGAACAGCGGACCGCGTGAGCGACTGACGCGCTTTGACTTGGCTTTCGACGCGAGGGACCTGA
This sequence comes from Corallococcus terminator, assembly GCF_049194865.1. Taxonomy (GTDB): domain Bacteria; phylum Myxococcota; class Myxococcia; order Myxococcales; family Myxococcaceae; genus Myxococcus; species Myxococcus terminator_A. The sequence goes on from NZ_JBLZWL010000139.1 coordinate 27,315, forward strand.
GGATGCGCGCGCCCGAACGGGCACCCATCCATGGAAAAACGCACTGACTGGTACGAGCACCCGGAGTACTACGAAGCCATCTTCGGCACCGACACCGTGCGGGAGGCGGATTTCCTCCAGGCGCTCAGCGCGCGGCACGGCACGGGGGGCTCGCAGTGGCTGGAGCCCGCGTGTGGCGCGGGACGGTTGGTGGCCGAGGCCGCCAGTCGCGGCCTGAAGGTCGCTGGCTACGACATCTCCGAGGCCATGCTCGCGCATGCGCGCAAGCGGCTGACTCCGGCGGAGCGCCGACGGGTGAAGCTGGCGCCGTCTCGCATGGAGGAGTTCTTCGAGCCCGCGCTGGAAGGCAAGGTGGATGTCGCGCACAACCTGGTCTCCACCTTCCGGTATCTGGACAGCGAGGCGGCGGCGCTGGCGCACCTGAAGGGGACGCGGCGGCTGCTCAAGCCGAACGGCCTCTATGTGCTCGGCTTCCACCTCACCGACTACTCGCGGAGCGTGCCCGAGCACGAGCGATGGCTGGGGCGCGTGGGCAAGGACAAGGTCGTCTGCAACACGCACGAGGGTCTGCCGGACCGTCGCGCGCGACGCTCGCCGATGCGCAACCGACTGCGCATCACCGGGCCGGGGAAGGATTGGCTCATCGAGACGACGTGGTTCTTCCGCACGTACAACGCGGCGCAGGCGAGCAAGCTGTTCCGTGACGCGGGGCTGCGTGTAGTGGCCGCGTATGACTTCGACTACGACGTGAACTCACCCGCGCGGCGCGGCAGTCGACGACTGGACTGCGTGTTTGTCCTGCAGCCGGAGTCTGGCGTGGTGGGGCAGGGGACTCCCGAGAAGACATCGGCGCCGAAGGTCGTGGCGACGAAGAAGCAGCCCGCGACGGAGAAGGTGACTTCGGTGCGGAAGGCCTCGGCGAAGAAGCCGAAGGCGGCACCGGGGAAGAAGTCAGCTCAGCGGAGAAGCTGACTCCAGCGACGCGGGCGGCCCATGGGGGCAGCCTGCGTCGCAGTCGAATTGAAAGAACGTGGCCATGCGTTCGCGAACTTGCAGCGCCCTCCTCATCCTGTTCCTGCTCTCGGCCTGCGCCACGATGGATCCGAGCCCGGGAAGGATGGAGGACCCGAGTCCCCCGAGTCAGAGCTTCGCCAACCTTCAGCGGGCGGCGCAGTACCCGTGGACGGATGATGGGAAATGCGTGGTGCGGGAAGCCTCCAACGAGTGGCCGCTCCTCGCGGAGCGGTGCTTTCATTCTCTCGATCGCGACAGGGTCAGGTTTCGGGATGTCACCGAAAGATGTGCTGTCGCCTACGCGGATGCAGCCGCTCCCGCAGTCGTGGCCCTCTGTGTCTTCGCGGCACCCGAAATTGTCGTCGGTGCAGTGATTGTTATTAGCGCGGTGGTGGTAGCAGCCGCCATCCAGGAGGGGATTGATGCTTATCAACGGAACGCATCCCGTGAGCGCGCGAAGCCCAAGGCTCAAGCGCAGCCCGCTCAGGAACCGTTGGCGAACCGAACGCCAAAGCCAAAGGGCCCACCCACCGGAGACATCTTCCCCCCACCGCCAGAAACCAAGCCGCGCCGTCCGTCGTGCGAGCCCATCCCGGTGCGGCACGCGGGCGAAGATGTCCCGCATAACGAGTGCGCCGATAAGTTTCCGCCCAACCGCTATCCCGGCATGGACGTATTCGTGGGCGGTGAGCGCTTCGATGCGCTGCAAGTCGGTGTGCGAGTGCTGTGGGAGATCAAGACCCACCGATTTGACACCTACCCCCCCTTTGTCCGGAGACGGGAGCTTGAAAAGGAGGTGGAGCAAATAGAAAAGGAGCAAGACGCCGCAGCGGCCTGTGGATACGACTTCGTCGTTGGGGTGAGCCAGCAAGCGCACAAAGACGCGCTGCGCGCCCAGATTCCCACGCTCAATGTCGTCGTCACGGGGTGCACACGATGAGCATGCCTGGAGTCCTCACCTTCATCGTCTACGCGCCTGCGCTCGTGGGCAAAGACGGCCGCACGCTCGATGTCGTCCATGGGATGGAAAAGGCACTTCCCGGCTTGCGCCTGGCATGGAGGATCTCCGAAGGCGGGCGCCCCATCGCATTGCCGCATCGCGACGCGTGGCTCGCGGAAATGACGCAGGACGGGAAATTCCCTCTTCTGTGCAACGGGGACGAGAGTTACCCCGTGACGGTGAACGGGAGGGAAAGATCGGGACGCCTCAGCCCGGGCGGTCAGTCGCAGTTCAACGTTCATGCGGAGTTGCCGCTAGACGAGGCCGCTATCTCGGCAGCGGTGGCTTTGCTTGAGGCCGTGGCGGAGGGGGCGCGCTCGTTCTGGGGGCATGCGTCACCGTATGGTTACGGCTCGGAAGTCGGGGAGCAGTTTCGCCGCTCCGCTCATGGGCCGGAGCGCTCGCCTCGTGGGCTTCCCATGCTCAATCTCCCAGAAAAACTCCCCGCGCCTGAGACTCCCTGCTTCCTCGGGTGGGTGAACTTTTGGTCTGCTGCCTCCGCGCAGGCCATCGGGTTCCCGGATCCTGCTCGCGACGCTGAACTGCTCACGCGGGCGCGGCGTACGCCGTCGGGCGGATGGGTTGTAAAGCTCACTGATGCGCCGCTCGATTATGACAACCCCGCCCACCTGGACGCGCTCAAGCGGGCCTACGAGCGCTTCCCGAAGATCGGCGGGCGCGACTCTCCACGCTGAAGGAGGCTGCTGTGCGTCTCCTGTCACACTCCGTTGAAAGCGGCGGGTTGCTCTGCGTGGGAGCGGCGGCTTTCGAATCCGCCACGGGCTCACCGCGAAGGTGTCGAGGTCCATGCGGAGGGCCCAGCGATGAAGCCCCGCGCGAGTGGCCCAGGGCCGGAAGTCAGGCTGCCTCGCCGGCCTTCGCGAGCACGTAGCAGAGCTCGCGCAGTGCGGCCCGGCGCATGGAGTCCACGTCCGGGAAGCCTTCGTCGCGCGCGGCCTGATGGAGCGGGCTCGGCACCATCCGTCCCTGGTGCTCCTCGAAGTACCAGGCCCACAGGGCGCCCTCGGTGATGCCCGCGTCCTCCAGGCGCGGCGCGGCGAGCCCTGCGTCAGCGAGCACTTGCTCCTTGTCTTGCGCCCGCTGCACCAGTGCGCCGTACTCGCCCGTCAAGCGCAGGTGGTCCGCCAGGTGGCGCAGCACATCCGGCTCGAAGAGGGTCTCCACCCAGCGCACGTGCGACTCATCGCGCAGCAGTCGAGGGACATCGTCGACGTACTGCTCCGACTTCCACTGCTCGAAAGTCTCGGGGGTGAGCTGTCGCTCGTGCAGCAACGCCGCCTCCGTCGTGCGCAGGTCCTCCGCTCCCGGCTCCCGTCCCAGCCGCCGCGCTTCCTCCACGGCGAGCGCGCGCGCCATGCTCGACCGTCGCGCCTCCTTCAATCCGCCGCGCAGCCGCAGTTCATCGAGCAGCGCCTCGGCGGCCACTCCCTCCAAGCGGCTCGCCGCGTAGCGCAACGGCTGTCTGCCCGCGCGCCTCCGCGCCTCTTCCCACGCGTCCGTGTGCTGGAAGGGGAAGTGCGTCTCCTTGGGCTTGAGCCCCGCCTCCATCCGCGCCCGAATCGTGCGCAGCAACGCCACCGCATCCGCGCGCTTCGCGTCCACGCGCCCCTCGGGCAGCCACACCTTGAGCGCCTCCAGCTCCGCGCCAGGAAGCCCCTCGCGCGCGGCCCGGCTCAGCACCGTGGGCCACACACGCTCCACGTAGAAGAGGGACTTGGCCAGCCGCTCCAGCGCAGCGCGAGTGTCCTCACTCACCACCTGGGCACTCCGCGCCGCCGCCAGCGTGGCGCGGACATTCACCATCGCCTCGGACAGGGGCCTGAAGTGGTCCTCGGCGCTCGCGTGCGCCACCGCCACTTCGTCATCGTCCTCCAGCACGCCGCGCTGGAAGTCCTCGAAGATGGCGCCCACGCCCTCCATGCCGAAGGACGTCAGCTCGGAGGCCCTCAGCGCGCCCATGCTCGCGGCGCCGAAGACGTGGATGCCTTCCGACAAGGCCCAGAGGATCTCCTTGTGCCACACCGCGGGCACATGCTCGAAGAAGCCGTCGATGATGCCGATGGCCGCCGGCTTCTCCAGCGTGGCCCGGTAGACATCTCCCTGCTGCACGGGCGGCAGGTACACCGCGTCCAGCTCCGCACGTGCCTCTTCGGCGCGCAGCGTGGGACCCGTGAAGATGAACACCTTCATGTCCCGTCCCCTCGCATCGCTCGTTGGGCGCGCGCTCCCGGGACGTAGCCCGGTGCCTCATGCGTGGGCTCCAGTCCGGGCACCACCACGCGCACCACCGGCAGCCCCAGCTCCGGCTTCGTCAGGTCCACGGCGACCACCTGAGTCACTCCCACCGTGAGCAGCCTCGCCAGCACCCACGCGAGGTCCTCTTCCAGCGTCTCCGCATCCTGATGAGGCGCGTCCTGGAACCGGCGCACCGGCGTCTCCTCACGCAGCCGGGTCCGCAGTCGCTGCGCCGCGACACCTTCCCGCGCGTCCTCGTACGCCTTGCGGTGCAGGTCGTCCCGAGCCCCGCTGATGCGCGTGAGCCGACTTTGCGCCGCCTCTGTCAGCGCGCGCAGCAACGCCACGCCTCGAGAGGGATGACAACCCATGCCGCCCGCCACCGCGACGGGGCGCAAGGGCTCCGGCTCCCGGTCGACGATGTAACAGCAGAAGGCGGGCACCCCGACATCGCTGGTCGTCTCCCAGACGCCCACGGCCACGCCCGCGCGCTCATAGGTCTCCAGCACCTCGCGGCAGGCGGCATCATCCACGGTGCCCAGGTCCAAGCGCGTGGCTGCCTGACGCCGCTCACCTCGGGCGTACCAGAGCGCGGTGGCGTCACGCTCCACCACCTCACACAGCCCATGGAGCGTCGCTTCGAGGAGGTGATTCCCCGACGCCAGTCCATTGCTGCTCATGAGGAACGCGCCACTGCCCGTGGGCAAGGGCAGCGTGAAGTCGGTGTGCACCATGTCGAACGGCACCCACAGGGGCCCGTTGCCCAGCAGGTCCACGCCCTCCACCCAGAGCATGCGCCAGTTGGGATGGAACAGGCTCACCGACAGGCGCGGCAGTCCCGCCACGTCGATGACGGGCGAGCGGAAGCGCAGCTCGTTGTACGTGGCCAGCTTCAGCGGCAGCGAGATGTGCTCGGCGTGGTAGCCCTCCACGGACTCCATCACCCCGGACGCCTTCGCCGCCGCGAGCGTGAGGCCCTTTCCCTGGGACACCGCCAGCGAGCGTGCGTTGGGCCGCGTCACCATGACGACGGGGATTCCAATCGTGTCCAACCCCGTGACGTTGGCGATGCGGGTGATGCCCATGACGGGCAGGAGGCGTTGCACGCGCTCCAGCGTCTCTTCGGGTGACATCACCCGATGTGTCCCGTGCCGGAACGGCTTGGGCGTCCCGGAGGAGGCGGAGGGAGGGGTGGAGTCGAGGGCGGCGGTGCGCATCAAGGCTGGGAGTCAGTGTCAGTCGAGGGACGTGAGGAGGGGTCCTGCTCCAGCGGCCTGAGCTGTGCGCCCGGCTTGTAGCTGAGGAGGATGCTGTTGAGGTTGAGCAGGAAGCAGGTGATGGGCTCGGCCCTGGCGCCTCCCGGGCCTTCGTGGAAGCGGCCCTCGCGTGACGCGGAGGAGTCCGCCTGCTCGGGGATGTTGGCCACGACGGCTTCGTTGTCGATCAGCGTCTTCAGGGCGCAGCTCAGGCTCTTGCTGTCGATGGGAATCTTCTCCGAGTGCTGCCACTGCTCCGGCTTCACCCAGTAGAGGTTCCCGTCGGGCGCGTAGATGAGGAGGTCCGCCTGGTCCACGCTGCACTTCGCGCGAGCCTCGATGTCCGGGAACGTGCCGTCCTTGGACCTCGGCCAGGCGATGACGTCCGACGGCTTCGTATTGGCCGTGTGGCCGGAGACCTCCAGGATGGACGGGTCGGGCTGGTAGATGGCGATGGAGCCATCCGAGGAGTCGAGTCCGAAGGCCATCCGGTCCGTGACGTTCTCCAGATTCTTGGGGTCGTCCGTGGGGACGCCCCACACCGTGAGCTTCGTGGTGAAGCCCTCCAGGATGGTCACTCGGTCGGGCTTGAAGAAGAAATACGAGTACTTGCCTGCCATGCGCACCTCGGGAATGGCCACGGGCCTCACGCCCGCGACGGGAGAAGGAGCACGTCGGTCAATCCGTCACAGATAGCAGAGTCGCAGCGCTGACTCACACGCCTGGCGCAATGTCGCCCGCGCTGCCTCCAGGCGCCGAGCGTCGTGGTGCTCCAGGGCGGTCGCCAGCGGCTGGGTGAGCGCGTCGGGAAGCCGCTGCTGGTGACTGGCGAGCAGCGCCCGGGCGTGCTCCAGGGCCTCGGGAAGCCGGCCCTCGTCCAGCTCCACGGCGAGCAGGGGCCAGCGCGCCAGCCACTGGAAGGGATACACGAGCGACAGGGGCTGCCACAGGCGCAGCGCCTCCGTGGCGGCTTCCCGCGCCAGCGCGGTGTCTCCGGACCGCGAAGCCACCCAGGCCCGCTGGGCATGCGCCGCGCCCAGGTAGTCGGCCATGCCGGAGCGGGTGGCCAGCTCCAGGGTTCGTGCCGTCGTCTCGCTCGCGGAGTCCACCCGTCCTCGCAGCCGGAGGATGAAGGTGAGGTAGTTGAGGCACCGCGTCTGCAACGTCACGTCTCCCAGTCGCTCGGCGCCCTTGAGCGCCTCTTCCATCCAGGACTGCGCTTCGTCCAGGGCGCCATGGAAGAGCAACACCATGGCGACCACGCACCGGGCTCCCGCGTGCTCAGCGTCCCCCTCTGCCTCCAACGCGGCTTCCGCGTAGGCCCGGGCGTGGGCCACGGTCTCCGTTGATGCTTGATAGCGTTCGCTGCGCAGTTGCATCTGTACCAGCGAGTTGAAGAAGCGCGCGCGTTGCAGGGGCGTGCCATGGGCCCGCATCACCGGGCGCACGCCTTCCACCAGGGCCCGCATCTCGTCGAGCTGGGCCAGCCAGTAGTGGACGGTGATGCGCTCGCCCTGCAGTTGCACCCATTCATGCCACCACGCGGCCTCACGCTGGCCGGGGGCGGAGGAGACGCTGTCGGGCATCGGGCCCAGCTCGACTTGAGCCCGGGCGTAGACGCGCAGCGCTTCCTCGTTCTGATGGTGCGTCTGCAAGGACTTGCCCACCTTCCTCAGCACATTGGCGCGATGGACGCGCTGGCTTTGCTCAATCCGTGCCAGGGCCTCCAGGAAGGCCTGCCGTGCTTCCTCCTGCCGCCCGGTGAGCGCGAGCACCTCGCCCAATCCCTCCCAGACCGCGTCGAGCGCCACCGTGCTCGCGTCCACGTCGAACGCATCCGCGTTCCGGGTGGACGCCGCGGCCTCGCGGATGGCGGCCTCGTAGAATGTTATCGCATCGCCGTTGGCGTAGGCCGCGCGCGCCGAGTCACCCGCGCGCGAGAACCACACACTGGCGCGGCCCGGCACACCGGCGCGAGACCAGTGGTGGGCGAGCCCCGCCGCATGAGGTGTCAGGCCCGTCGACGCGCCTGCCTGGCGCAGCTCCAGGCCCTGCG
>NZ_JBLZWL010000006.1:0-34352 GCF_049194865.1 Corallococcus terminator
ACGACCTGGCGCCAGCGACGTGTCGCTGGTGCGACCGGGCACCCGATGGGACGGACACCCTCAACCGGGTGGACCGCTGGGGCCGGGGGCTCGCGGGAGACACGGAGGCGTCGCGGCACCGGGCTGCGACGTGGAGCAACATCCTGGGCTTCGGCGTGCTGCCGGCCGGAGTGATGGGGCTCCAGTTCGCGATGGGGCGCGCCTCCGACAGCCCGGACCGATTCTTCGCCCAGGACGCGACCATCATCCTGGAGAGCGCCATGCTGGCGACGCTGGCCAACCAGACGGTGAAGTTCATCGCCGGCCGCGAGCGGCCCTTCGTCCACGTGCTGCCGGAGGACCAGAAGGGCCTCACCGAGCATCCGAGCGACAACAACCTGTCGTTCTATAGCGGACACACCAGCCTGGCCTTCTCGCTGGTGGTGTCCGCCGGCACGGTGGCCGCGCTGCGCGGCTACGAGCATCAGGGGTGGATCTGGGCGGTGGGGATACCGCTGGCGACGTCCGTGGGCCTGCTGCGCATGGGCGCGGACAAGCACTACCTCACCGACGTGGCCACCGGGGCCGTGCTGGGCGCGGCCTTCGGCGTGGCGGTGCCCCTCTTGCTGCACGGGCGCACCGGCACCGTGGAGACCAAGGCCTCCCGTGGAAGCTCTTCCGCCGCCCGGTTGATGCCCGTCGCCGGCGCGCGCATGGCAGGCATCTCGGGCATCTTCTGAGCTCCCTCTCGCAAGTGGGATGGCCCCCCGCGCGAGCACCGCGCCTCGCGTGGCTCGGAGGACTGCTCGCGCTGTTGCTCGTGACGGGCTGCCAGTCCGCGAGCAGGTTCGCGCCCACGTATCTGCTGGTCCCTCCGGAGCCGGTGGCGGTGACGCCGCCCCTGTGGGGCCCGCTCGAAGCGGGGCCCTGGAACGTGGGGCTGCGCGTGCGACCCATCCCCCCGGACACGGCGGACGCGTCCGCGCTCCAGCTCACCCTCTGGTATCCCGCGCGCGGCGGAGACCCGGCGCTCCGCGTGCACTACCGCGACTATGTGGGGCTCACCAGCACCGAGGAACACCCCGAGGCCACGGGCGACGCACGCCTCGCGAACGACGCCGTGACGCGCTACGAGCAGAGCCTCGTCGACCACGGCGTTCCCGAGGAGAGCACCAGCGCCTGGCTCGACTCGCCCATGGCCGCCGTGCCCGATGCGCCGCCCGCGCCGGGCCGCTTCCCGCTCGTGCTGGTGGCCCAGGGGCGCGACCAGTCCGCCCATCATCAGGCCGTGCTGGCGGAGTACCTGGCGAGCCATGGCTACATCGTGGCGACCACGCCCTCAACGACGCGGCGCGCGCCTCCGGGTCCAGACCTGGAGGTGCTCGCCACCGCGCGAGCCCAGGCGCATGCGCTCGAGCGCACGCTGCGCTTCCTCCAGTCGGACAGCCGCATCGATGCCTCACGTGTGGCGGTGGTGGGACACAGCCTGGGCGCTCGCGCCGCGTTCCTCTTCGTGCTCGCGCATCCCGAGTCCGCCGCCCTGGTGAGCCTGGACGGAGGCATCGCGAACCAGGCGGGCAAGGACTGGCTGACGGGCCTGACGGAGTTCCACCCGGACCGCTACCGCGTCCCGCTGCTCCACATCCATCAGGAGGGGGATGCCGCGATGGTGCCCGACTTCGGGTTGCTGGAGTCACTGCGTGGCGCTGAGCGCTGGCGGCTTCGCATCGGGGGGATGAGGCACCTGGACTTCACCAGCGTGGGCGCGGCCTCGGTGCTGGCCCCGGGCCTGGCGCCAGCGGCGTCCTCGGAGGGCATCGCCCGGGGCTGGGCCACGATGGCGAGCGCCACACGCCAGTTCCTGGAGACGAACGTGCGACGCAGGCCGAGCATCCCCGGAGCGCCGCCCCCTCCGCCGAGCATCCTCGCGACACCGGACGAGCAGTGGTCCCTGTCGTACTGGGACGTGGGACAGCCCTGAGCGGCGCTACATCGCGCCGACTGGAGCGTCATCCCCGTTCGAATCGCTCTCCACGGGAATGGGCGGCAGCGCCGACATGTCCCAGCGTTGGCCAGCCTCCCACGCCACCTGACCGGAGGTGCCCCACCCCACGCGCTGGACGGTGGTGCCCTCGTACTCCAGCCAGAAGACCGACTCTTCCGGCCGGGTGGCCTGGTCCAGACAGGCGATGCGCGTCGCGGGCCGCCCGGTGCCCTCCAGCGTCACCGCGAAGGACTTGTGCGAGTGGCCACACAGCAGCCACTTCGGCTGCACCGTGTCCACCAGGCGCCGCGTCACCGCGTTCCCAATCCAGTACGAAGGCAGGGGCCGAGGCGGCGTGGGGTTCTCCTCCCGGGCTCGCTGGACGATGCCTCGGGGCCACTCGTGGACCAGCATCACGTCCACGTCACGAAGCGCCATCACCCGCTCCACCTCCGCCGCGCGGAAGTACCCCGCCTGCTTCATGAGGTCCTGGGTGATGGGGCGCTTCAAGGGCTGGTCGATGAAACGCGGCGCGTTGATGCCGGAGAGGTAGGCCACGCGAAGCCCGCACAGCTCTCGCACGCCGGCGCGGCCTAGATAGGAGACGCCCGGCGCCAGCTCGCCTCCGTCCAGGAAGTCGTGCAGCGCCTCGAAGTCCTCGTTGTTGCCGCCGATGAAGTACAGCGGTCGCTTCACGCGGCGGAGGCCGTCGGCGTACTCGGCGAACTCCGCGGGCATGGTCCGCTTGGCGGCCTTGCGGCGATGGTCATCCGCGCGACGGAACGCCTCCACGTCGCCTACCGCCAGCACCATTCCCACGCGCCGGCCACGCGACTCCTCCAGCGCGTCCAACCACGTCTCCACGCGGTGGAAGCGACCGTGGACGTCACCCAGGGCAGCAACCAAGAGGGGCTCCGGCATCGCGACCGAAAGGGTGCACCCGCTCATCCACCCTGTCGAGTCATCCGTGCCCCGGGGGACCGACCGCTGATTGAAAACCCACACTTCGGGGCAAGTGCCCCGCGAGCCGGGCCTCCGGCCCCAGGCCCAATCACAGACACAATCAATATCTCAAACATCCCTCCACCAGGGAGACGGGGCCTGGGGAATTAGTGGCTCAATCTTCCTCAAAAAAACCACAACCCACTGGATTCACATGACTTTCCCATTCGACCCAGCGCTTCGGGGCGTCGTGAGAAACCTCACGAACACACGAAACAATTATTCGCACTTTATCGACAAACACTCCAAACGCTCTCAGCGGAGTATGAAATGACCATCCGTTCCCTCCCGCACCCTCTCGCCGCGCGCCCTGTGCGGAAGCCTTCCCACGACACGTCGACTCCTTCGGGAAGGACCCCCGCCGGACAACCTGCACCGAGGCATCGCATGGATTCCTTCGATGCCCAGGGGCCGGCCCCGCGCAAGGAGGCGCTCCGCGATGCGACGGGACGAGAGAAGCTCAAGGACCTCCAGGCCGCGCTTCAGCAGCGAGCCCTTCGTGAGGCGCTCAACGACCCCGGCCGCGCCGAGCAGCTCGAGCAGCTTGGCGCCGCGGTCCAGCGGAACGAGGCTCGTGAGCTGGGCGAACAGCTGGCCGCGGCGCTGCGCAGCAGGACGGAGCCCACCTCGACCACCGACTGGCAGGTACAACCCGGTGACACCGTGGGCGACATCGCGTGGAGCCTGATGCAGCAGGGCGTCCCCGGCTCCGTCGAGGACATCGCGAGGCAGATCGTCGAGCTCAATGGCCTGGAGAATCCGGACCTCATCCACGCCGGGAGCACGCTCCGGGTGCCCGCGCCTCCGACGAGCCCCGAGGGCGTCCCCTCACCCGGCGTTCCTCCCCGGGACTCCGCGCCTCCGACACCGGGCTCCACGCCCCCCACCTCCTCCACGCCAGGCGAGCGCTACCCCGTGCCGTACATCAACCAGATCACCTCCAATGGCACCGAGGACGACTGGAACCGCTTCTCCAACTGCGGCCCCACGACGATGGCGATGATTCTCAAGGGCTACGGACTCGGTGAAGGCATGTCCGACGGCGCCTTCATCAACCAGCTCGCCAACTCCATCGGCATGGGCGGGGAAGGCACCGGCTACGTCGGCATCGAGCAGATGGCGGCGAACCAGGGCCTCACCGCGGAGACCCGCGCCGGCTCCGATACCGCGTGGATTCAGCAACAGCTCGAAGCGGGCAACCTCGTCGCCGTCAACGGCGAGAGCAGCGTCATGCTCGCCAACGAGCAGCCACCCAACGCCTCCGGCAACTTCTCCGGCGGCCACTGGATTGCCGTGACGGGCATGACGCCCGAGGGCAACTTCATCGTCCACGACCCGTCCAGCACCTGCCGCGTGCTGTCTCCGGAGCAGCTCTCCCGCTTCCTCGCCGAGCACCACGCGGGCGGCTTCGCCACGGCCATCCATCCGCCACAGGGGTGATTCGACGCGGTACGTCGTCCCTCCGGCGCGCCCCCATGGGTCTGGAACAGGAGCCAGCGTTGTACACTTCCACGGGCATGGACCCACCCCGCCCCGACGAGGACGTGTACCTCAGGGCCAGCTCCGCCTGGCCTGGCGTGGTGCTGAAGCGGGAGGTCTTCCTCTCCCACCTGAGCGCGCGCGGCGGGACGACCCCGGTCCGCCACGTGGAAGACCTGTACCTCGCCTGTGCCTGTGCGGGCGGACTCCCGGCGGCGCTCGCCCTCTTCGAGCGTCACCTCCTCCCCGCCGCGCGTCAGGCCCTGACGCGAAGAAACATGGCCCCGGACGTGGTGGACGAAGCAATGCAGCGACTGCGCGAACGACTGCTGCTTCCCCGCGAGGCAGCCCCACCCCGTCTGGCGGAATACGACGGGCGCGGGCCCCTGGAGACCTGGGTCCGCACCGTCGCCCTGCGGCTCGCGCTCACGGAGCTGCGTGAGCGCGCCGCACGCCCCATGCCCCTCGAAGAAGCGCTGCTGCCCATCCAGGACGCCTCCTTCGCCGCGCTGAAGCACCGCCACCACGCGGACATCGAGGCGTCCATCGCCACCGCGCTCGCTTCGATGGAGCTTCGTGAGCGCGCCTTCCTCCGACTTCACCTCGTGGAGAACGTGGGCGTGGAGGACATCGGCCGCGTGCACGGCGTGAGTCGAGCCACGATGACGCGGTGGCTCAAGGCCGCGCGGGACACGCTCACCGAGCGGACCCACGAGGAGCTGCGACGGAGACTGAAGGTCGAAGACTCCGAACTGGACAGTCTGGCCCGCAGCCTCCTGAGCGGGCTGGACTTGAGCGTGAGGCACCTGCTGCGCTGAGACCATGGACTGCCCCGACGAGAACACCCTCCTGGCGTACTGCGAGCGCGCCCTCGGGCTCGCCCAGGCGCAGGCCGTGGAGGAGCACCTGGACGGCTGCTCGGCGTGCCTCGCGTTGGTGGGTGAAGCGGCCCGGGGCCCCGCGCGCACCACGCTGCTGGACGTGCCCGGAGCGAAGCCCGGCACCGACAAGCCGACTGCTCCCGCGACCTCGCCCGCGCGAGGAACCCAGCTGGGCCGCTATGTGGTCCTGGGCCGCGTGGGCGCCGGAGGCATGGGGGTGGTGCTGAGCGCCTATGACCCGAGGCTGGACCGCAGGGTCGCCCTCAAGCTGGTGCGCGCGCTGGATGGCGCGGGCGCTCGAGAGCTGGAGCAACGCCTGCTTCGCGAGGCCCAGGCCGTGGCCCGGCTCTCCCACCCTCACGTCATCACCGTCTTCGACGTGGGCACCGTGGACGGCCGGCTCTTCATGGCCATGGAGTTCGTCGAGGGCCCCACGCTGCGCAAGTGGCTCAAGGACGCACCCCGCACGTGGCAGCAGGTGCTGCACCTGTTCAAGCAGGCGGGCCAGGGCCTCGCGGCGGCCCATGCCGCGCAGCTCATCCACCGCGACTTCAAGCCCGACAACGTGCTCGTCGATGGCCAGGGCCGCGCTCGCGTGATGGACTTCGGGCTCGCCCGGCTCCAGGGCACCCCACCTCTCCTGCCCACGCCTCCGCGCGCGGACGTGCCCGACGATGACGCGGCGCCGCTGACGCGCACGGGCTCGCTGATGGGAACCCCGGCCTACATTCCGCCCGAGCAATGGGGCGGCGAGCCCATGGATGCCCGAGGGGACCAGTTCAGCTTCTGCGTCGCCCTGTACGAAGCCCTCTTCCGCATCCGCCCCTTCGCCAAGGGCCACCCTCCAGACTTCCAGCACCTCCAGACGCCCGAGCACGACACGGACGTCCCCGCGTGGGTGCGCCGCGTGGTGCTGCGCGGCCTCAGCGTCTCGCCCTCGGACCGCTACGCCTCAATGGATGCGCTCCTGGAGGACCTCGCGAAGGACCCGGCCCGTCGGCGGACGCGGCTGCTCGCCACCGTGTGCGCCGTCGCCGGAGTGTCGGCCCTCGCCGCCCTGCCATGGCTGCGCGCCGAGCCCGCGCCCTGCACCGGCGCCAGCGCGCGCCTCGCCCCGGTGTGGAGCACCTCCCGTGAGGCCAAGGTGCGCGCGGCGATGCTCGCCACGGGCGCCTCCCTGGCGGGCTCCACCATGGACGCGGTGGCGCGAAACCTCTCCGCCTACGCGCGTGCCTGGGAGGCCGGCTACACCGAGACGTGCGAGGCCACGCGCGTGCGCCACGAGCAACCGGAGAACGTGCTCGCGCTGCGCATGGCCTGCCTGGACTCCCGTCGCCAATCCCTTGACGTCCTCGCTGACATGTTGGAGCGGGCGGATGCGGCCCTGGTGCAGAAGGCCGCCGAGGCCTCGCTGCGACTTCCCGCCGTCTCGGACTGCTCGCGCGTGGAGTCCATTCTCTCCCTCGCGCCCGAGCCCCAGGCCCCCGCCGCTCGCGCGCGGATGGAGCAGGCCCGACTGCGCCTGTCGCGAGCGCAGGTGTTGCTGGAGACGGGGCGCTACGCGCAGGGCAAGACAGAGGCCACGGCCGCGCTGGAGGAGGCCCGTGCGCTCGGCTACCGCCCGCTGGAGGCGGAGGTGCTGCATGTCTCGGGCTGGCTGGAGCACCGGCTCGCCCGGAACGAAGAGGCAGAGCGCTCCTGGACCGAGGCCGTGCGGGCCGCGCTCGCCGGACGCCATGACGTGCTGGCCCTCCGCGCGGCGACGGACCTGGTCTTCGTCATCGGCTACGAGCTGGAGGACATGAAGCGCGGGCTGGAGCAGGCCGCCCAGTCACGGGCGCTGATGGAGCGCGTGGGCTCGGATGACGAGAGCGCGGCCCGGCTGGAGAACAACCTGGGCCTGGTGTACTTCGGCGAAGGCCAGCTCCCCCAGTCCCTGGAGCACTACCAGCGCGCCCTCGGCCTGCGCGAGCGAGCCCTGGGCCCCGAGCACCTCGACACCGCCAAGGTCCTCACCAACCTCGCGCTCGTGCGCACGCGACAGGGCAGCCCGGGTGACGCCGTCTCGCTCTACGAGCGGGCCCTCGCCATCCAGCGACGCCAGCTGGGCCCCGGCCATCCCGTGATCGCCAACACCCTCATCCTCCTGGGGGATGCCCGCCGACTGCTGGAGGGTCCCGAGGCCGCGGTCACCTTCTACGAGCAGGCCCTCGCGCTTCGCGCAGGCACGCTCGGGGACACGCACCTGGACACCATCCGCCTCCACAATGACCTGGGGCGGCTTCACGAACAGCTCGAGCGCTTCGACCAGGCCCGGACCCACCACGAGCAGGCCCTGGTGCTGACGGCGCGCGCCTTCGGCGAGGAGCATGCGGAGTACGCCAGGTCCCTCCAGTCCCTGGCCTCGCTCGAGGACCGACAGGGCCACTTCGTCGCGGCGCTGCAGGGGTATGACCGGACGCTGGCGCTGCAAGCCCGGCTGCTCGGGGAGAAGGACGCCGCCACGTTGCGCACGCGGGAGGAGCGCGCGGCCGTGCTGCGCAAGGCAGGCCGCGCGCGGGAGGCGCTGGTGGAGGTGCAAGCGGTGCTTGCTCGCAAGGAGGCGGATGGCGGGCCGCGTCAGCCCCGGCTCGTCACGTCGCTCGTGGAGCTGGCCCGCACGTGGCTGGAGTTGAAGCAGCCCGAGCACGCCCGCGTCGCCGCTCAGCGCGCGCTCGACATCATCCAGCCGCTGGGGTGGAGCCCCACTCGAAGGGCGGAGCTCCAGTTCACGCTGGCCCAGGCCCTCTGGGACACGGAGTCCTCACGGGCGCAGGCGCTCGCGCTCGCCGACGAGGCCCTCGCCGCCTTCACCTCCGCGGGCAAAGCCAAACAGGCCCAGGCCCGCGAGGTGGCCCTCTGGAAAGAATCGCATTCCAGACAATGAGCGCCCATCGGCAACTCTCTCCTCGGATTCCTGGAGAATGAAGCAACGTTGATTTCCGGAGTCAGGAGCCCGCTCATGTCGTCTCCCTTGCGTCACGCGGCGAGCGCGCTGCGTCATCTCGCCATCGCGGTGCGGCCCCGCCCGGAGCCCTCCCAGCCAGCCGGGGTCCGGCAGACCGGCACAGCCACCTCTGCCCCGCTCCAACAGGCGCTCAAGGGCCACTCGACGTTCGAGCCCTTGGCGGCGGCGCGCGGCGCGCGGGGGGGAGACCCCAGCGCGGATGACGGCAGTCCCACCAGCCCGCGCCCCTCCGGGGGACCCCCGGCGCTGTCGTCAGGGGCGGCCTCGGCGCTGTCCAAGATTCGCCGCATCCTCGAGCGACTCTTCCCGAGTGTCTTCCCGCCCCCAGGCACGGCGCGCTCCGACCCGAGCGCCGACCCCGACAGCCCCAGCAGCAGCCGGGGCATGGCGAACGGGGAGAATGACAGCTACCAACAAGCCGTCCGCGCGGGTCCGCAGCGGCTTGCGTCCCGCAAGACGCCCGACTGCGGCGCGGACGACTCGAGCCCCCAGAGCGCGAAGGGCTCGGGGCACCGAGACACACCGGGACAGATCCTCCGCTGAGCCCTCCCGACTCCTCCAAGGAGGGGCTCGGAGGAGTCAGTGCCCGCAGAGCAGTCAGCCTGCAACCGGGGGGCGTCGGTTTGAATCCGGCAGGGGCGTCGCACCTTTCATCTACACATGCCCCCTCCGTCAGCACCCCACCCCGCCCTGTCAGCCGGCGCACTGGCGGCGATCTACGCGCACGCGCGACGGGAGTATCCGCGCGAGTGCTGTGGAGTCGTCAGGGGACCGCGCGGCCAGGCCACCGCTGATCAGGTGACGGCCTGCGAGAACATCCAGGATCGCCTGCACGCCGAGAATCCAGCGCGGTTCATCCGAACCGCGCGCACGGCATACAACCTGGACGCGCGCGACATCCTCGCGCTGCGGGAGAGCCTGGGCGGTGATTCCCCGGCCCGCATCGTCTACCACTCGCATGTCGACGCCGGCTCGTACTTCAGCGAGGCCGACCAGGCGGTCGCTCAACGCAACGGCGAGCCGACCTACCCGGTCGAGTACGTCGTCGTCGACATCCGGGCCGATGGACCGCGCGGCGCCACGCAGTTCGCGTGGGATGCCGGCCAACGAAAATTCCTCGAGGTGGGTGCGTATGTCTGCCCCCTCGAAAGGACCTCCTAGCCGGGGCGACTCCGTCAGACGGAGCAAGTCACGTTCGGGGCGACGGGACTCGAACCAGGCATGGCAGCCACGGCTGCCACTCCAGGAAAGGCCAGGTCGACCATGGGATGTTCATGCGCAGATTCCGACTCCACGCACCGCGCCGAAAAGCAGGTCGCCGACCTGCTCGGGTCGATGGGCCTGAAGGAGGTCATCGAGCAGGGCCGGGAGGTCATCGCGGAGGCGGGGAGGAGCTTGGGGCACTTGAATCGGTTCGACCGGGCCAGGGGGCTGGGCTTTGAAGGCGAGGTCGCCAGGATTCACCATGACGCCGCGGTGCGGTCCAACCACCGTGCGCAAGAGCAGGCCAAGACGGTCATCGACCGCATCAACCATGTGCTCGATGACGAAGGCTGGAGGAGCACCCACCTCGAGAGAGTGCGCGCGGCCTTCAAGGAGCGCGGTGGCGCGAAGAAGCTCGAGGACATGCGGGCCGACGTCCGGCTTCACCTGCTCAACGATGAACCGGGACTCAGCGCCTCCATGGCGGAGCTCTCGTTGTCCACGCTCGACGCCGCCATCAAGTCGGCCGCGGAAGGAGACCTGACCCACGTCGTCGGGCACCTGCGCGGAGTCATGGAGCACTGTCTGCGCGGGTTCCAGTCGCCAGACATGGGGCGCCAGTCGGTCGGTCTCGAGTTGCACGAGAAAGGACAAGGCTCCGACAAAGAGCCACCACCCATTGGAGGGGGCGCGGACACGGGCTGGTGCATTGCCCTGTACGCCTGTCTTTCCTGGGCCTGGTCCTCGTTCGTCTTCTCCATGCTGTGCTGCAACGCCATCCCCTTCTGCTGGTGTTGCATCGCGCCGGCCATCTTCGCCGCCACCCTCCTGCACACGTTCCTTTGCGTCGACCAGTTCGAGCGACGGTGCAACGCGTAGCGAAGCCCCTGACGCGAAACGCCGCGCTTCCCCCGGAGGTGGAGCGCGGCGCCGTCACTGCCTCGCGAGCAATTCCTAGTTGCAGCCCAGCGGGTACGTCACCTCCACCAGCGAGCCCGGCGCGGGTGCGGCGTCACGGTCGAAGATGACGGTGTTGGTGCGCGCGTCGTAGTGCCAGCCGGACGTCACCTCCACGCCATCCACCTGGACGACGATGCGCGTCGAGTCGGCGGGCACCTCGGTCAGCGGGAAGTTGCGGTTGGGGCCGAAGGCGCTGTTGGAGAGCTTCTCCAGCGACGCGGCCCAGTTCGGCGTGCAGATGCTCTCCGCCACGCCGCCCGTCGCGTTCGCGAGCTGGATGTAGCGACTGCCGGAGCTGCTCGACGTCGGGCAGGTGGCCAGGTCCATGGGGCCGACAATCGCGTTGATGCTGAGCTTGGACTTGTCGTTGCCCTTCAGCGCCAGGAAGTACGTCTCGTAGAAGGACACCGGCTGCGAGCTGAAGTCCTCCTCGTCCGACAGGAAGATGATGGCCAGCTTCGCCTCCTCGCGAAGGAAGCCACCGTTGCCGTCGTTGGGCAGCGGGGTGCGGCTGTCATCCTGGTTGTAGAGCAGCGGGTCCGACAGGGCGCGGTGCGCCGCGTCCAGGCCCTGCTCGTTCCAGTGACACACGCCCACCTGCGTGTTGGCGGCGAACACCCCCGCCGCGTCGGGCGTCTCCGGGGTGATGATGCGGGGCCGCGAGCCGTCCACCGGGAACAGGCGCCCGTTCTCTCCACCCTGCGCGCCACCAGGACACTCGGACCAGCCACCCGGGGACGCGTCCAACCCCGTCGTGGTGACGCCGATGCGGTAGTCCACCGCCGCCGCGCTCGCCGCGCTCAGGAAGGCCGCGAAGTTCTGCCCCAGGCTCTGCTGCTCCTCCATCATCGAGCCGGAGTTATCCACCACGAAGAGGACGTCCACCTTCGCCTTCGACTCCTGGAAGAAGCGGTCCGTCTGCTCCGCCTTCGTCACGCCCCGGCCCACCAGGCCCGCCGTGTACTCGCCGCCATCCTCCAGCCGGAAGCGCACCGCCGCCGCGTCATCTCCGTCATCCACCGGCGTGTAGCGCGCCGTCAGCCTCACCCGAGCGCCCGGCGCAATCGTCGCCGGGAAGGGGTTGGCCGACGTCACCTCGAACTCGCTGCCCGTCTGCTCCAGCTCCATGCCGGAGACCTTCACGGGCCCGATGCACTCGTTGATGGCCACGAGCTCCCGCGTGCGCGGGCCACACGACAGCTTGGTGATGCCGAAGTCCACCGTGGTGGGCTGCACCGCGAAGCAGCCCTTCACGCCCTCGCCCACGAGCGTCACCAGCGGATGGCCCAGCGACGGGTGGTTCACCCACGCCTCCGCGAGCCCCTCGAAGGGGCCCTCCGCCTCCGGCTTGAAGCGCACGACGAGCGTGGTCTTCTGGTTGGGGAGCAGCACCCCGTTGGGCACGGCCGTGGCGGAGAAGGACGGGTCCGAGCCCGCCACCAGCTGCATGGACGCCAGGTAGCACGCCTCCGTGCCGGTGTTGCGCAGCGACACACCCAGCGACACCTCCGCCCCCACCGGCACCTTGCCGAAGCGAAGCTGCTGCGGCAGCGCGTACTGGCAGGGCTTGAACGCGCGGCCCTCGCCCTTCAGCGACACCGCCTCCGTGGATGTCATGCTCCCCGCGCGCACCGTGACGGCGAGCTGGCCTTCACTGACACCCGCCGCGCCCACGCGAGGGCTGAACGTCACGCCCACGAAGGCCGACTGGCCGGAGGGCACCGTCACGCTGGCCGGCGCCTGCGCCAGGGTGAAGTAGCCGCCCTGCGCCGTGTCCAGCCGCAGGTTGTTGACGAGCACGCTGTCGCGGCAGCGGTTGACGACCTCCACCGAGCGCGTCGCCGTCATCCCCTCCGCCACCACGCCGAAGTCCACCTTGCGCGGCAGCACCGCCACGCACGACGTGCCACCCTCGCCCGTCAGCGACACCTTGGGGCCCGGCGCGGAGGAGCCCTGCTCCCGCACTCCCACTTCCACCCGGCCATCTCCCGCCCGCCCCAGCACCACGGGCGTGAAGGCCACGCGAATCTCCACGCTGGCGCTGGGCGCCAGCATGCCGCCGCTCAGCACCGGCTCGCTCACCACGCGGTAGACACCACCGGGGTTCGTCTGCAGCTCGACGCCCGACCAGCGCAGCGGCTCCGTGCCCTGGTTGCGCACGGTGATGGACTGCTCCGCGCTGGCCCCCAGCGCCACGCGCCCGAAGTCCAGTCGCAGCGGCGTTATCTCCAGCTTGGAGGCCACGCCCATGCCCTTGAGCGGCACCACGGCCGGCTCACAGCCCTCGCACACGACGACGCGCAGCTCCGCCGCCGCCGAGCCCAGCCGCCGGGGCGCGAAGGCCACCGACAGCACCCGCTGCTCACCCGGCGCCAGCATCTCCGGCTCGCCGCGCTCCGCGGTGAACTGGTCCGCGTCCGCGCCCTGGACGGACACCCCCAGCGGCGTGTCCACGTCCGACGTGTTGCGCACCGTCAGCTGCCGCATCTCCACGAAGCCCATGGCCACGTTGCCGAAGTCCAGCTCCGTGTCCGGCACCTCCAGGAAGGCCTTCACGCCCCGCCCGGACACCGGCACCTCGCCCCGCGAGTCCGCGTCGGTGATGAGCTCCAGCGAGCCCTGCACCGAGCCCTCGACGTCGGGCTTGAAGTGGACCTCGATTTCGCGCTCCGCGCCCGCGCCCAACGTAAAAGGCTCGAACGGCGGCACCGACACATTCGGAATGCTGGAGAGGGCGCCTTCCACGCGGTACGCGGCGCGGCCACCGTTGGTCAGCTTCAGCTTGAAGCTCTTCGTCCTGCCCAGCGCCGCGGCGCCGAAGTCGATGGTCTCGGGACGCACCAGGAAGGCGCTCTTCGCGCGCTGCGACGACGGGCGCTCACAGCCCATCCCCAGGACCAACGCCGCCGCCACCCACGCCACCCAAAACACACGTCGCATTCCAGCCTCCCCACGACTTCCCCGAGCCCGGACCCGCGAGATCTCGTACCGCGCGATTCCGGCGGAGGGGGCGCTCTGCAACCCGAGTGCCCGATCATGGAGGGGTGACGAAGTCCACCGGCCAACGTGGCAAGCCTTGGGCCTGCTTGGGAAACGGAGTTCCCCGCGGTGGGAACGACATTTCCTCGTGCGCGGGTGGGACTGGAATTCTTTCAGGAACGGCGGGTAGCAATCAGGAGAAACCGGACCCCCACCCGCTGCTCAGCTCGCGGTGCGGGCCGGCGTCGAGCGCCAGCGCTCCAGCATTCCCGTGCCCCAGAGCACACCCACCATGCACACCAGGGCACCCGTCACGGCCAGCGGCGAGACGGCCTCGCCCAACAGCACCGCGCCCAGCACCCACGAGAAGACGGGCGTGAGCTGGGTGGCGACCCCGCCGGCCACCGCGGTGACGTAGCCAAACGCATACGTGAAGGTCATCTGCGCCACCACGGAGGACAAACCCACGCCCAGGAGAGGAAGAACGACATCCCAGCCGAGCGGCCTCCAGTCGTGCAACGCGAAGGGCAGGCTGAAGAGCAGCCCGAAGAGACAGAAGGAGAGGAAGACGGTGGCCGAGTCCGTCTCGTGGCGCAGCGCGCGCACCACGACGACGGCCGCGCCGCCCAGCACCGCCGAGCCCATGCCCGCCCACGCGCCCAGCCCCAGGGACAGCGACACGCCGCCGCCCATCGTGCTCCACATGACGAGCCCCGCGCCCACCGTGGTCAGCACCAGCCCCACCAGCAGCGCCCCCGTCACCCGCTCCTTCAGGAAGGCCCATCCAATGATGGCCGCGTAGATGGGCCAGCACGCGTTGAGCAGCACCGCGGGGCCCACCGTCATCCGGTCGATGGCGACGAAGTACAGATAGACGGCCGCGCCTCCGAAGACGCCCCGGAGCACCCACAGATGCAGGCGACCGAAGCGCGGCCGGCGGCCCAGCGCCGGGTAGTAGACGGCGAGGAAGAGCAGGCCGATGAGGAAGCGGCCGGTCGCCACCTGCCCCGGCGACAGGCGGCCGGAGAGCAGGCGGGTACACAGCGCCATCACCGCGAACAGCACGCTCGTGAAGACGAGCAGCGGCGCGCCGCGGTAGCGCACGGGGAGGACCCAGCGGGGTGTCATGGAGAGCGCCCCCTCTATCGGATTCCCCACCCGTCCTCCAGTGGTCCCCAGTCGGTCGCCAGGTCTCCGGCCCGGGCGGGAGTGTGGGAGCAACGCCGCGCGTTGACGACCATCTGCCCACCCTCACGAGTTTTCCCGCTACCGGAACACTTATTCAGTGGTAGATCGCCCGCCCATCATGTCCGAGCCCGACGTCATTTCCCTCCGAGGCGCCAAGGAGCACAACCTCAAGAACGTCTCCCTGGACATCCCGAAGAAGAAGCTCGTCGTCTTCACGGGAGTCTCAGGCTCCGGCAAGAGCTCGCTCGCCTTCGACACGCTCTACGCGGAAGGTCAGCGACGCTATGTCGAGAGTCTCTCCGCCTATGCCCGCCAGTTCCTCGGGCAGATGGAGAAGCCCAAGTACGACACCATCCGTGGCCTGTCGCCCACCATCTCCATCGAGCAGAAGGCGGCGAGCAACAACCCGCGCTCGACGGTGGGCACCGTCACCGAGGTGCACGACTACCTGCGCGTCCTCTATGCCTCCATCGGCGTGCAGCACTGCCCCAGCTGCGGACGCAAGGTGGGCAAGCAGAGCGCGCAGCAGATCGTCGATGAAATCCTGAAGATGCCCGCGGGCAGCAAGCTGCAGGTGCTGGCGCCGCTCGTCACCAACCGCAAGGGCGAGCACAAGGACCTGCTCACCGAGGCGCAGAAGCGCGGCTTCTCCCGCGCGCGCATCGACGGGAAGCTCAAGAGCCTGGAGGAGCGCGTCGAGCTGGACAAGAAGTCCAAGCACGACATCGAGCTGGTCATCGACCGGCTGGTGCTCAAGCCGGACATCAAGACGCGGCTCACCGACTCGGTGGAGACGGCGCTGCGCGAGGGCAAGGGCACCCTCATCATCACCGACGAGGCAGGCGCGTCCACGTCGGACCGGGTGATGAGCGAGCTGAACGCGTGCCCCGCCTGCGGCATCTCCTTTGGAGATTTGACGCCCGCGTCGTTCTCCTTCAACAACCCGCTGGGCATGTGCACGGACTGCAACGGCCTGGGCACCCGGCCGGAGATGGACCCGGACCTCATCGTCCCGGACGCGTCGCGCAGCATCCGCGACGGTGCCATCGAGCCCTGGGCCAGCGGCATGAATCGCGGCGAGGGCTGGACGGCGGACTTCGTGGAGAGCCTGGCCAAGGCGTTCAAGATTGACCTGGACGTGCCCTACGGGAAGCTGTCCAAGCGCGAGCGCGACACGCTGATGAACGGCGGCAAGGGAAAGAGCTTCACCGTCGAGTGGGGCGAGGGCGGCGAGTACAAGATGGAGTGGGAGGGCCTGGTCGAGCGCTTGATGCGCAACTTCAAGACCACGACGTCCGAGGCCCGGCGCACCGAGCTGCAGAAGTACTTCAGCAACAAGCCCTGCCCCACCTGCGCGGGCGAGCGCCTGAAGCCGGAGAGCCGCGCGGTGAAGGTGCACGGGCACTCGATTGTCGCCCTGAGCCGGCTGACCATCTCCGACGCGCTCGGGTTCCTGGGCGAGCTGGGGTTGACGGCGCAGGAGCGGAAGATCGCCACGGAGCTCTTGAAGGAGATTCGCAGCCGCCTGTCCTTCCTGGTCGACGTGGGCCTGGGCTACCTGATGCTGGACCGCACCGCGTCCACGCTGTCGGGCGGCGAGAGCCAGCGCATCCGGCTGGCGTCGCAGATGGGCAGCGAGCTGACGGGCGTCATCTACATCCTGGATGAGCCCTCCATCGGCCTGCACCAGCGCGACAACGGCAAGCTCTTGACGACGCTCAAGCGCCTGCGGGATTTGGGCAACTCCGTCATCGTCGTGGAGCACGACGAGGAGACGATGGAGGAGGCGGACTGGCTGGTGGACTTCGGCCCGGGCGCCGGTGAGTTGGGGGGCGAGGTGGTGTCCCAGGGCACGCCGAAGCAGGTGATGGCGGACGAGAACAGCACCACGGGCGGCTACCTGTCCGGGCGGCTGGAGATTGAAATCCCCGAGGAGCGCCGCGCGCTCAATCCCAAGCACCAGCTGGTGATTCAGGGGGCGAAGGAGAACAACCTGCGCGACGTGGACGCGGTGATTCCGCTGGGCGTCTTCACCGCCGTCACCGGCGTGTCGGGCGCCGGCAAGTCCACGCTCATCAACGAGATTCTCTACCCCGCGCTCGCCAAGCACCTCTACGACAGCCGCGAGTCCCCCGGGAAGCACAAGGCCGTGCTGGGCTTCGAGCACCTGGACAAGGTCATCGACATCGACCAGCGCCCCATCGGCCGCACCCCGCGCAGCAACCCCGCCACGTACACCAAGCTGTTCGACGCCATCCGCGACGTGTTCGCGATGACGCCGGAGGCGCGCACGTTCGGCTACGGCCCGGGCCGCTTCAGCTTCAACGTCAAGGGTGGCCGCTGCGAGTCGTGCGAGGGCGACGGCGTCAAGCTGGTGGAGATGCACTTCCTGGCGGACGTGTACGTGCCCTGCGAGGTGTGCGCCGGCAAGCGCTTCAACGAGGCGACGCTGCGCGTGCGCTACAAGGGGAAGAACATCGCGGAGACGCTCGACATGAGCGTGCGCGAGGCCATGGAGCACTTCTCCGCGCACAAGGACATCAAGCGCGTGCTCCAGACGCTGGGTGACGTGGGCCTGGGCTACATCCGCCTGGGACAGCCCTCCCCTACCCTGTCCGGCGGCGAGGCCCAGCGAATCAAGCTGGCCCGGGAGTTGGCGCGAGTGGCCACCGGCCGCACGCTCTACATCCTGGACGAGCCCACCACCGGCCTGCACTTCGAGGACATCCGCAAGCTCTTGTCCGTGCTCAACCGGCTGGTGGCCGCGGGCAACAGCGTGCTCGTCATCGAGCACAACCTGGATGTCATCAAGAGCGCTGACTGGCTCATCGACATGGGCCCCGAGGGCGGCGCGGGCGGCGGCCAGGTGCTCGCCGTGGGCACGCCGGAGAGCGTCGCCAAAGTGCCGGGCAGCCACACCGGCCGCTACCTGGCGCACGTGCTGGGCAAGTCACGGCGCGCGCGCGTCGGAAAGCGCGTGGACGGCTCGACGCCCTTGAAGCACGGCGCGCTGGGCTGACCACTCCAGCCGCTTCCAGGACATGGAGCGGGGGGCAGGGGTGCCTTCATTCACCCCAACCCCCCGTCCACCTTGGAGGAAGCTTTCACAGGAGGGGTCTGAGCCGCGAAATCAGTTTCAACCGTGTGTCTCATTCTAGAGCCCTATCAATTCCTGTCAAACCAGCCCAGACCGCTTAAGGTGTATCAATAAAGACGCACTCCCACCGGAACGCGGCGTTGGGCAGACAAGAGATTTCCGGTGCGACTGCGCCGCGGGCGTGAGGCGACGAGCCCGCACCGGGTGAAGGCAGGCGGACCGTGAGGCCGTCTGGAGGCCGCTCCGGTCGTGGAGGAGAAGACCGCCCGCCTGGACGTGAGGTTGCGTCATGAGGGGCTTCGGTGGAGTCCGGGCCTCGCGTTGGGTAGGGTTGGGCCCCTTGTCATCTTGGAGCCCCCACCTTTCTCCACCAGGGAGCACCCCGTCTCATGGCTGAGAGTCCCGCCGCGCAGAACAACAAGTTCCCGCCGCAGATACCGTTCATCATCGGCAACGAGGCGTGTGAGCGCTTCAGCTTCTACGGGATGCGGAACATCCTCGTGGTGTTCCTCATCGATTACCTGCTGCGCAACGCGGTGCCAGACAACGGGCTGAGGGAGTCCCAGGCGAAGAGCCTGATGCACTCCTTCATGGCGGGCGTGTACTTCTTCCCGCTCATCGGCGGCTATCTCGCGGACCGGTTCTTCGGGAAGTTCCGCACCATCCTCTGGCTCAGCATCGTCTACTGCATCGGCCACGCGTGTCTGGCGGTGTTCGAGCACAGCGCCGCGGGCTTCTACACGGGCCTGGCGCTCATCGCCGTGGGCAGCGGCGGAATCAAACCGTGTGTCGCGGCGATGGTGGGCGACCAGTTCAACGAGTCCAACAGCCACCTGGTGAAGAAGGTCTTCGCCATCTTCTACTGGACCATCAACTTCGGCTCGTTCTTCGCGTCGCTGTTCATCCCGCTGCTGCTGAAGAACTTCGGGCCGTCGGTGGCGTTCGGCATCCCCGGGGCGCTGATGTTCATCGCGACCATCATCTTCTGGGCGGGCCGGCGCCACTACGTGCTGGTGCCGCCGACGGGTGCCAATCCGCACTCGTTCTTGAAGGTGGTCGGCAGCGCGATTCGCAACCAGGGCCAGGGCGGCGGGCACTGGCTGGATGGAGCCAAGAGCCAGCATCCGTCCGAGTCGGTGGAGGGCGTGAAGGCGGTGTTCCGCGTCAGTGGGCTGATGCTGCCCTTCGTGCCGTTCTTCTGGATGTTGTTCGACCAGAAGGCGTCCACGTGGGTGGTGCAGGCGCGCTCCATGGACCTGAACATCCTGGGCTTCACCTTCCAGCCCAGCCAGATGCAGTTCGTCAACCCGCTGCTGGTGATGTTGCTCATCCCCTTCCTGACGGCGGTGGTGTACCCGCTGTTCCAGCGCACCGGCTGGGAGCTGACGCCGCTGCGCCGCATGCCGCTGGGGCTCGTCTTCGGCGCGGTGTCGTTCATCATCGCGGGCTTCTTCCAGGTGACGATGGAAGGCGGCACGGTGCTGAACATCTCCTGGCAGATTCTCCCGTACGTGGTGCTGACGCTGGGCGAAATCCTCATGTCCACCACGGGCCTGGAGTTCGCGTACACGCAGGCGCCCCGGGAGATGAAGGGCACCATCCAGAGCGTGTGGCTGGTGACGAACACGCTGGCGAACGTGGCGGTGGCCATCGCCGCGGCGCTCAACGTCTTCTCCGGCTCCGGCCAGTTCTTCTTCTACGCGGGCATGGCGCTCATCGCCGCCGTGGGCATGGCGCTCGTCGCCCGCCGCTACGTGGTGCGCGACTACTTCCAGACGTCCGCGCCCCTCCCGACGGAAGAGCGCACCGCCGCCGGAATCTCCGCCCGGTCGGCCTGAGAAAGAGCAACGCCGGAGCCCTCGAATCTCAAGAGGAGCTCCGGCGTCAGGTGCTTCACCGAAGAGGCGCGCTTCCCGTCAAGGAGCGCGCCTCTCGTCGTTTCGACTCAGGCCGCTGCCACCGACGAGCCGCCGGAGGTCTGCTCTCCCGGGGGCGAGGCGGGCTTCACCTCGTCCGTGCCGTGCATCATCCGCTTCAGGATGGGTGCCACGACGAGGAGGATGGCGCCGGAGATGCCGGTGCCGATGCTGATGTAGAGGAACACGTCGAACTCGCCCAGCTTCTCCGAGTAGGCACCGATGACGCCGGAGAGCTTGTTGGCCGCCGCGTTCGCCAGGAACCACACGCCCATCATCGCGGAGACGATGCGCTGGGGCGCCACCTTCGTCACCATGGACAGGCCCACCGGCGACAAGCACAGCTCGCCCATGGTGTGGAACAGGTACGCCAGGATGACCCAGTACGCCGCCGCCTTGCCCGCGGCCTCGCTCTGGTTGGACGCGCCCAGCATGAAGAGGAAGCCGGTGGACAGGAAGACGAGCCCCATGCCCATCTTCACCGGGATGCTCGGGTCCTTTCCGCGCGCGGCCAGCCAGCCCCACAGCCCCGCGAACACCGGCGCCAGCAGCACGATGAACGCCGAGTTGAAGTTCTGGAACCACGTCGTGGGCACCTCGAAGCCCAGCATGTTCCGGTCGACCTTCTCGTTCGTGTAGAGGTTCATCAGGCCGCCGGCCTGCTCGAAGCCCGTCCAGAACGCGACGACGAAGATGGCGATGATGAAGATGACGACGATGCGGTCGATTTCGTCGCGGCCGAAGCCCTTCTTCTCCGCCGTGCCACTGGCGCGCTCCGCCAACGACGGCTTCACCGGCGCCAGGCCCACCGGGCCCAGGAGCTTCTTCTGGAAGAAGAGGAACGCGAGGAGGCCCAGGAACATGCCCACGCCCGCGGAGCCGAAGCCCCAGTGCCAGCCAATCTTCTCGCCCAGGGTGCCGCAGATGAAGTTGCCCAGCACCGCGCCCAGGTTGATGCCCATGTAGAAGATGGTGAAGGCACCATCCCGGCGACCGTCACCCGGCGCGTACAGCCCACCCACCATGGTGGAGATGTTCGGCTTGAAGAAGCCGTTGCCGACGATGAGGAAGCCCAGGCCCACGTAGAACATCGTCACGTTGGGTAGCGCCAGGACCAGGTGGCCGATCATCATCAGCGTGCCACCGAGCACCACCGCCTTGCGCTGCCCGATGAACTTGTCAGCGATGAAGCCGCCGACGATGGGCGTCAGATACACCAGGCCGGTGTACGTCCCGTACAGGCTGAGCGCTTCGCCCGTGGTCCACCCGAAACCACCGTTGACCTTGCTCGTGAGGAAGAGGACGAGCAGGCCTCGCATGCCGTAATACGACATGCGCTCCCACATCTCGGTGAAGAACAGGAGATACAACCCTCGCGGGTGCCCCTGGCGGGCAGCGCCCGCGGCTACGGTTCCTTGCATGCCGTGGTTTCCTTCGCTTCTGTGGTCGGGTGTGACTGAAAGAGCACTTGACTGTAGCAGACAGCGCAACAGCCATGCGCAAGTGGACAACAGGGGCGGCCGAGAATTCCCCAGCCCCCTGGGTCGCCCACCTCACGTCGGGGCGCGTCGTGGAGCCCGCGGTTCAGCCGAGCCGGCCCACGCGCGATTCACCCTGCCCGTCCGCGCCATTGCCTGACGAGGAGCGGCCGGGGGGCCGAAGAGGCAGGTGCACCTCCACCTGAGTGCCCTGGCCCGGCGTGCTGCGGACCTGGATGCGCCCGCCATGGCTCAAGATGATGCGACGGCTGAGGGCCAGTCCCAGGCCCGTGCCCTCTCCAGCGGCGCGGGTGGAGAAGAAGGGCTGGAACAGCCGCTCCATGTCCTCGGCGCGGATGCCCACGCCGTCGTCGCTGATGGTGACGACGGCCTCGTCACCCTGGCAGGCCGTGGCGACGCGGACGCGGCCGTGCTCGCCCACCGCGCGCAAGGCGTTGTCCAGCAGGTTGAGCCACACCTGGTTGAGCGAGCCCGGGTCTCCCTGCACGGGTGTGCCGCACTCGTAGGCCCGCTCGACGACGACACCCGACGGCACCTTCCACGTCAGCACGCCGAGCGTGGAGTCCAGGAGCGAGTCCAGCGACAGCATCATCGGCGTGTCGGAGGTGCGGGTGAAGGACAGGAGTGACTCGGCGAGGTGGCGGATGCGCTGGCCGCACTCCTCCATCACCTCCACCATGGCCCGGCTCATCTCCCCGTCCGGCGTGTTGTCCCCCAGCACTTCCTTCAGCGGCGCCAGCGCGTTCATCAGCCCGTTGAGCGGGTTGCGCACCTCGTGCGCGAAGCCCGACGTCAACAGGCCGATGGCCGCCAGTCGCTCGTTCTCCGCGGAGCGCACCGCCGCCTCGCGCAGCCGCAGCTGCGTTTCGATTCGCGCCAGCAGCTCGCGCGGGCTGAAGGGCTTGCCCAGGTAGTCATTGGCGCCCGTGCCCAGCGCCTCCACCTTCGCGGAGACCTCCTGCCGCGCGGTGAGCAGGATGACGGGGATGTCCACCGTCGCCGTCTGCTCCCGCAGGGCCACCAGCATCTGGAGGCCGGACAGCACGGGCATCATCACGTCCGACACGATGAGGTCCGGCCGCTCGGCGATGGCCCGCTGACGGCCCTCCTCGCCGTTGACGGCCTCCATCACCCGGTAGTGCTGCTTGAGCAGGCCGGCGATGAAGGCCCGGATCTCCACGTCGTCCTCCACCACGAGGATGCGGGGCGCGTCCGGCCCCGGCCCCGCGTGGTCCCTCGCAGGAGCGACCACGGAGGCGCGACCGTTGTCGGGCACGCCCGTGTCCAGCGAAGGGAACGAGCCGGAGATGCGCCGCTCCCGGCGCACCGGCATCTCCGCGCGGCGCCGCTCGCGCAGGTCCTCGCGGATGTGCGTGCGTCCCTTGGGCAGCCGCACGCGGAAGGTGGAGCCCTTGCCCAGCTCGCTCGTCACGCTGATGCCGCCCGAGTGCAGCTCCAGCGTCTCCTTCACCAACGCCAGGCCGATGCCCGTGCCACCGAAGCGGCGCATGCCGCTGTTGTCCGCCTGCGCGAAGCGGTCGAAGATGACCTTGGTGTCCGGCTGGGAGATGCCCTGGCCCGTGTCCTCCACGTCCACCAGCACGTCGTTGTCGTCCTCGTGCACGCGCACCGTCACCCCGCCCGTCTGGGTGAACTTCAGCGCGTTGGACAGCAGGTTCTGGAAGACGATGTCCATGCGCTCGTGGTCCACCTCCACGGGCGTCACCTCCTGCCCCTCCAGGCGCAGGAACACCTCCTGCCGCTCCGCCATGGCGTGGAACGGCGGCAGCACGGTGCTCAAGAAGCCGTTGAGCTCCAGCGGCTGGTAGCGCAGGCGCGCCTTGCCCGACTCGAGCTGCGCCAGGTCCAGCAGGTTGTTGATGAGGCGCAGCAGGCGCTGGGCGCTGCGCTCCATGGTGGCCACGTGCTGCAGGACCACCTCCGGGTTGCTGTCCTCGGTGCCCCGGCGCTCCAGCGACTCCAGCGTCAGCAGGATGAGGGTGAGCGGCGTGCGCAGCTCGTGGCTGACGTTGTCGAAGAACTCGCTCTTGAGGCGGTCCAACTCCTGCTGGCGCAGCAGCGCGTCACCCAGCTTGCCGTTGGCCTCCTTGAGGGCTTGGGTGCGCTCCGCGACGCGGTCCTCGAGGGCCACGTTGGCGCGGAAGATTTCGTCGTAGCGCTGCTGCAGCTCCGACAGCGAGCCCATGATGGCCTGGTTCTGCGAGCGCAGCGCCTCGTCCTTGCTCTTCAGCTCTCGCCGGCCATCCAGCCAGCCGCCCATGGAGAAGCCGGCCATGGCCAGCACCCCCACGCAGAACACCGGATTGCCCAGCCCCACCGCGCTCGCCGCCAGCCCGCAGACGGTGCCCAGCACCAAGCCCAGGTGGTGTCCCCAGAGCGACGGCGGGTCCGTCCACGTCAGGTGGTAGCGGCACGCCGGCGCGCCGTGCACCTGGCACTCCAGCTCCCTCACCTCCGCGGGCGCCAGCCCCCAGATGGTGGGGAACGACGCGAACTGCCCCATGCGCAGCTCGCAGATGTTGCGGTCCTGCTCGACGATGGTGCTGCGGTACGACAAGTCGAGCCGCTCGCGCTCCAGCCGCTCCACGTGGAAGGAGCCCACGCGGTTGTAGCTGGGGGAGAACTCAATCGTCTGCCGGTAGCACATGCGCGGCGAGCCGACCGCGCGCAGCATGTAATAGACGAAGCCCAGCGCCTGCGGCGAGGCGGTGAACAACCCCGCCTGCCGCATGAACTGAGGGTCTCCCGACTCCGTCTGGAGCACGGACGCCACGCGCTCCAGGAAGCGCAGCGAGACGAAGTTCGTCGGCGTGCGCATGTAGTCCAGGCGCAGGCTGAAGCCGTGCTCCTCCCAGAGGCGGTTGAGCCGCTCGGCGCCGTAGCGCCGCTCGAAGTACAGCAACAGCGTGGAGGTCGCTCGGGTGCCCACCTCGGGCGCGTTGTCGGGTGGCTGCGCTTCCTCCCGCTGTGGGGCACTGTCACTCAAGGCCGGGTTCCCTCCGTCACCAGTGTCACCGCATACTTGAGTCCTTCCGGGTCCGCCAACATGCGCAGGAAGTCCCGACAGTGGGCCTGGTAGGGCTCCGGACCTCCGAAGGCGGGCGCGGCCACCGGCGCCAGCGCGGCGAAGCGGACCTCCCAGTCCTTCATCAGCCGCTCGTCCGCCGCTCCGGCGACCAGGTAGAAGGGCATGAGGTGCACGCGCACGTCACGCAGCCCCGCCTGGCGGAACTCCGAGAAGAGCTTGCGGCCCACGTGCAGGTCGAACCCGCGCGTGGCCAGCGCGTCGACGATGCGCTGCGTCCCCTCCCGGAGCGACTCCGAAAAGGGCCAGTTCTGGAAGCCCAGCCCGTCGATGTCGGAGACGACCACCTTGCCGCCCGGCCGGGTGACTCGCATCAACTCCGCGAGCGCGACGGGCCGGTCCGGCAGGTACTCGAAGACGTACTGACTCCAGACGTAGTCGACGGAGGCGTCGGGCAGGCCCGTGCGGCGGATGTCCGCCTGGGTGAAGCGAAGCCAGGGGCGATGGGCGTTGCGCGCGGTGGCCTCGCGCAGCCGGTCCTCGTTGAGGTCCACCCCGGTGACGTGGCCCGTGGGGCCCACCAGGTCCGCCATCGTCTCGGAGATGCCCCCCGGCCCGCAGCCCGCGTCGAGCGCCCGCGCGCCCGCCACGAGTCCCGTCGAGCCCAGGAGCGCCCGGACGTATCCGGACGCCCCTTCCTGCGCCAGCAGCCGTCGTCCTTCTTCCGTGGACTCCATCAAGTACATGAAGGGTCCTCGGGCGCGGCGCGGCGCGGGCGGCTGAGCCGCTCGAAGAGCGAGCGCCACAGGTCGCACCAGCGGCGGACCATGGAGCGGTGGAAGATCCACTCGCAGAAGCGCCCCTGGCCCTCGAAGCCGAGCCGCGCGAGCAGCGGCGCGTCCTCATCCGCCACCAGCGCCACCGCGGAGGGCCGGCCCCGGCCGCGTGCGTGGTCCATGCACCGACGCACCAACGCGAGCAGCGCCTCCTCCGTCTTCGGGTTCGAGCGGTCCGCGACCTCCAGCCAGAAGCCGTTGGTCACCTCGATGAAGCTCAGCCCGGGAGAGGCCTCCTCCACCAACGCGAGCGCCAGGGGACCGTCCTCCCCGTCCACGACGAACATGCGCCTGTCCCGATAGAGGCCGGCCGCCGCGAAGCGCGAGCGCATCCGGTCCTCCGCGTCCGGCTCCGTCTGGAGGTCCTCGGCCAGCACCCGGACGACCTCGCCCTTCGCGCGAAGGTGTGCCTCCAGCCAGGCCCGGTCCTCGGGGCGCCCTTCCCTCACGGTCAGCGTCGTCGCGGGGACCTCCGGAGCCCCCTCCAGCGGCAGCCGCATGTAGTGGAAGGTCCTCAGCATGCTGAAGCCCCGGTTCTCCATGACGCGGGCCAGCCAGGTCCCCAGCCGGTTGGGCCACCGGTTGTCGCTGCGCCACATGTAGCGCAGGAACTCCACGTCCTCGATGGCCTCGCCCATCTCCACCGCGAGCGCCGTCAGGTCGTTGGCGATCTGCTCGTGTCGGTGGAAGCCCGGACGCACCGCCAGGTGCTGCACCAGCCACGAGCCCGAGTGCATCCGCAGCCCGCCCACGTGGCCCATGATGGTGCCGGAGTCCGTGTAGAGGATGGAGCGCCCCAGGTCCTTCGCCTCGGCCAGCCGCTGGTGCGTGTGCTCCAGCGCGTCCAGGTAGCCCGCCTCGCCCCCGAAGGGGTAGTCCGGATGGAAGGTGTAGTGGGACTCCTCCATCATCTTCCAGATGTCGCCGAGCTTCTCCCGCCCGCCATCCCGCGAGGCGCCGCTGCGCGAGGCCATGAAGGCGTCATGGATGGCGTCGCGGACCTTCGTGGGGACGTCCAGCAGTCGCACGCCGCAGCGGTACGGCCGCAGGCTGCGGTCGAACCGGCTGTCGGTGTTGACCGCGTCCACCGAGCGGACCTCGGCGCGACACGGTACCTCCGAGCCATCCGGCAGCAGCAGCGCGACCTCCAGCTGGGAGCCGGCGGGCAGCACCTCGCAAGAGGCGTCGAAGGGGAAGGCGAAGCCGCGCCCGCTCAGGTCCAACACCGAGCGGGTGATGCGCTCGCCGTTGATGGGGGCGTGGAACGTCACCAGGAAGCGGTGGTCCGGCCCCAACCGGAAGCGCTGCAGGCCCCGCCGGTTCTGCAGCCCCACGGAGCGGGGCACGCTGAGGGACACGTCGTTGTCGCCCCGGCGCAGCACGCTGGTGGCGCCCGTGTAGCTCTGCCCGCCGACCTCGAAGGTGAGCTGGAGCACGTCCCCCACGTCCGCGGGGAAGGCGCCGTCATTGAAGCCCCGGAGCACCGCGCGCCCGTCCTGAAGCTCCACCACGGGAGCCTCCATCCGGAAGTGCGACGACGGGGTGTCCAGGAAGTGCAGCCAGATGGGCGTCTCGCGCCGCACCGCCTTGCGCAACAGCGCCAGGACGATGACCGGGTCCCTCATCCGTGAGGACGGGGGCGCGCTGGACTCGTCCATGCCGTCGCTCCAGGCGATGCCCAGGCGCAGGTAGGAGAGCGTGCTGGCCTGGACCTGCTGGGCGTGGCGGATGTAGGCGCGCGGGACGTGGAGCACCACCTTCCCGTGGCGCTCGAAGATGAGCTCCTCCAGCACGGTGCCCTGGAGGAACGCGCCGATGGAGGCGGTGAGCGGCACGCGCAGCGCGGCGCCGAAGTTGCCCACATCCAGGCATCCGGCCTGATGCGTCACGCCGTTGAGCCGGAAGCGCACCGACAGCGAGCTGGCCGGAGTCACCCGGGCGGAGGAGCGATGCTGGAGGATGTTGGTGAGGCGCCGGCCCAGCTCGGACACGGTCAGGCTGTCATCCAGCGTATTGAAGACGTGCCCTTCGGCGGCCGTCTCCACGAGTTCTTCCAGTCCCTGCCGGTCCGACTGCGCGCACACGAAGACGCGCACGGCTTCCGGGGCTGCCCTGTCGACATGTCTCAGGAAACGTCGCGCGTTCTCCGGTGGCGCGATGATGAGGGTAGGCGCGGTGGACTCCATCCGCCGCGTGGCTTCCACCTGGGATTCCACCGCCACGACGCGGTGGATGCCCAGTACCTCGGCCAGCGCGGCGCGCCGGCCCTCGTTCGGATGCACAATCAGGACGTCCTGAGTGGGGACACTCATGCTCTCTCCTCAACGGGAAAGGCGTTCAGATGGGGAAGCGGCAGCATCGACTGCCTGCCAAGGCCACAGGTCCGGTGCCGCCCCCTCTCCACCAGCCGATCGCGTGTTCTCGACCCCGAATGTGTGGCTTGTCCAAGCTTGACAGCAAGGCGACTGCCTCCCTCCGGGCCGACCCGGAGGATTGCGCGCAGTCTACCCTCTCCGCGCCGTCAGGTGATGCGGGCATGCACCACACCTGCACGAAGGGGGACGGTGGCAGAGTCGACCCAGGGCACGCCAGCGACAGCCGTCCGTCCGCCCGGCAGCCGACTTCCGACGATGTGGCCTGGCCCCGGCGGCCGAGTTAAGTGTCGACCAGGCAAGGAGGTGCCATGGGCGCCGAGGTGGATTACGCGCAGGAAATCCAGGAGCTCAAGCGTTCCATGAACGCTGTGATTCTTGCGCACTACTACCAGGAGAGCGAAGTCCAGGATGTCGCGGACTTCGTTGGGGACAGCCTCGCGTTGGCGCAGGCGGCGGAGCGCACGGAAGCGGACGTCATCGTCTTCTGCGGTGTGCACTTCATGGCGGAGACGGCCAAAATCCTGAACCCCACGCGGCAGGTGCTGCTGCCGGATTTGAAGGCGGGCTGTTCGCTGTCGGACCGGTGCCCCCCGGCGGCCTTCAAGGTCTTCAAGGAGAAGCACCCGGGCGCCTTCGTGGTGAGCTACGTCAACAGCTCCGCGGCGGTGAAGGCGATGAGCGACGTCATCTGCACGTCCTCCAACGCGGTGCGTATCGTCAACCAGGTCCCCCGGGAGCGGCAGATCCTCTTCGCCCCGGACCAGCACCTGGGGCGCCACGTCATGAAGGAGACCGGCCGGGACATGGTGCTGTGGCCGGGCAGCTGCATCGTCCACGAGATCTTCAGCGAGAAGAAGCTGGTGGGGCTCAAGGTCGAGCACCCGGACGCGGAGGTCGTGGCCCATCCGGAGTGCGAGCAGGCGGTGCTGCGGCACGCGGACTTCATCGGCTCCACGAAGGGGCTCTTGGAGTACGTCATCAAGAGCCCGAAGCAGAAGTTCATCATCGTGACGGAGGCGGGCATCCTCCATCAGATGAAGAAGGGCGCGCCCCAGAAGACCTTCATCCCCGCGCCGCCCGACAACGGCTGCGCGTGCAACGAGTGCCCGTACATGCGGCTCAACACGCTGGAGAAGCTCTGGAAGTGCATGAAGGACCGGACGCCAGAGCTGACCATGCCGGAGGGTCTGCGGGAGGCGGCACGGGCGCCTTTGCAGCGCATGCTGGAGTGGTCCAGATAGAGCGGAATCTGTCGTCACAGCGGACATTCGCCAACTCGCGTCTTGCGCCGGAAAGGCCGGGGTGCAATGGAGCCATCCGTGGCCTTCCGATTTCTCGCAGTTCCGTCGCACCGGCTGGTGGACCACCCCCAGTCGCTGCCGGTAGATGAGCGCCTCGAGCCGGACCTGCCGCCAGTCCATGAGGCGGTGGAGCGCGCCCTGGCGGGCGCCGAGTTCCGCGATGGCCGCGCCAAGGACCGCATGCGCGCCCTGCTTCAGGGCGACCGGCCTCCCAAGCTGGGAGCCCCCGAGGCGGGGTTCGGTCCTTCCGCCGTCTTCGCCCAGCCGCCCCAGGACCTGCCCGCATTGCTGAGGTTGGCGGACGAGCTGGAAAGCCTGGCCCGGCGCGAGGCGGGTGAGCGCGCGCTGGTGTGGAAGTGCGGCGACTGCGGCGCCCGGTACGCGGTGCCCGTCGCCCTGGTGCGTCAGGTGTCCATCCGCTGCGAGCGGTGCGGGACGCCGGTGGAGCTCAACGCCACCCGCAGCCTCGGCGAGGAAGCCCTCATCGACCCCTTCCAGGGCGCGGTGAACCACAGCCGCAAGGAGCTGGCGTCGTTCTTCCGCGAGGCCATGGCCCGAGGCTGGCCCGTCCTGGTGGCCGAGGACCGTCGAGTGGTGGCGGACCCCGGTCCGTCGGCCTGACCTCGCCGAGGACCGCCGCGTACAAAGCATGCGGCACGCGCTCGTCCAGCTCCTCCGTTGTCCTCGCTGCCGGCGTGGCGCCCTCCGTCCGGAGGCGCCCGCGCCGGTGCTGATGTTCGGGCCCCTTCGCTGCCCGGAGTGTCGCGCCAGCTATCCGGTGGCCGAGGGCGTCGCGGACCTCCTCCTGGAGCACGCCACGCCCGGCGGACTCCAGCGCGGCCTGGAGAGTCGCTGGGTGGCGCGCTCCTACGAGCGGTATGTGCGCCCCGCGCTCCAGCGCGCGCTCCTGCGCCGTCCGCTCGACACGGACAGCGAGTACCTCCTCTATCGCAGCTTGCTCGGCACGCCCGAGGCGCCGGTGTTGGACCTGGGCTGCGGCACGGGTTTGATGGCGCGGCGGCTGGCGCGGGAGTCGGCGTTTCCCCTCGTCGTGGGCCAGGACGTGTCGCCCGCGATGCTGGAGGAAGGCGTGGCGCAGGCGCGTGAAGCGGGCGCGACGGTGGACTTCCTGCGCGCGCAGGCGCCCTCGCTCCCCTTCCAGGACGGCACGCTCGGCGCGGTGTTGATGGCCGACTCGCTGCACTACCTGGAGGACCTGGGCCGGCTGATGTTGGAGGTGGCGCGGGTGCTGCGTCCGGGGGGCCGCTGGGTGGCGAGCACGTATGCGCCCCCGGGCTCCGCGTCCGGCGTCCTGCATCGCCGCGCGGGGCTTCACCCCAGGGGCGAAGCGACGCTGCGCGCGGCGGCCAGCGCGGCGGGACTGGTGCGCTTCGAGCGCGTGGCCCTGCCGCCGCTGCTGGTGCTCAAGGCGGAGAAGGGCTCCGCAGAAGTACCCCGCTGAATCAGATGAAGATGCCGGCGGAGGCGTCGTAGCGGCGCGCCTCGTCCAGCTTCAGCTCGGCGGGACGGCCGCGCAGCGCGTCCATCACCTGCCGCTTGGGCTTCTGGCACTTGGCGCACTCGCACGAGCCCTTCTTGCAGGTGCAGTCCGCCTTGCTGCCACACTGACACTTGGCGGCCATCAGCGAGTCGAGCGCATCCAGCGGCCGGTCCACCTCACCCCCCGCGGGTCGCGCCTTGTCGGGAGCGGAGGCCGCCTCGGTGGAGTCGGGCGAGGGCTTCGTCTTCGAGTCAGGGGCGGCCTCGGACTTCGCCCGTGCCGCCTGGGCGTGGGCCTCACAGGCGCTCGCCGCCCGGGGGGCGAGCAGCAGCAGACCGCTGGCCAGCAGACCCGCGGCCACCATCGTCGCGTTGCGTGTCATGTGTGCTCTCCTTCGGGAGACTCTCGGACTCGGCTCCCGTTCATCGGCGCCTATAGCGCAGCCTCCGTCGACTGCCAAGGTCGACGGCCATACCTTTGTCTACCCCGACGCGGTGGGCCAGCCCCCCGCGTCGGTTGCTCGCCGGGCAAGGAAGCGGCGCATACAGTCCGGCACCTCTCGTGACGAACCCCAACGCTCGCTTTATTCAACTCGCCGCACTGGTGCTGGGGGTGCTGCCCCTCTGGGTGTCGCGCCACCTGCCCATGGTGGACCTGCCGCAGCACCTGTACCTCATCTCCGTGCTGCACCGGCTGGATGACCCGAGCACGCTGTACCCCCAGCTCTTCGAGGCGCGGCACGCGCTGACGCCTTACCTGGGCTACTACTACCTGGTCAGCGCGTTGAACTGGCTCTTGCCGCTGGACCTGGCCAACCGCGTCTTCCTCACCGCGTACGTGGTGGGCCTGCCGCTGAGCCTCGGCTTCCTGCTGCGCTCGCTGAAGCGGCCCACCTGGCCCTCGCTGCTCGCCCTGCCCTTCGCTTACGGAGACAGCTTCGGCTGGGGCTTCATCAACTACTGCGCGGCCCTGCCGCTGACGTTCATGTGCTGCGGCTTCTTCGTGAGAGCGCTGGAGGACGTGCCTCGGCGGCGCACCTGGACGTGGGCCCTGGCGGGCTGTCTCGTCGCGGTGCTGCTGTTCCATGTCCAGGCCTTCGGCTTCCTCGCGCTCGGGCTGCCGTGGTTGCTCTTCACCACGCCCGTGCCGGAGGACGCCACCGCGCGTGGGCTCGTGGCGCGACTGCGGCCCCGGGTGCCGGCCCTCCTGGGCGTGGTACCCGGCGTGGCGCTGTTCCTCGGCTGGGTGGTGCTGCGCTTCGGCGAGCCGCCGGACATCCAACCCGGCGCGCCCTGGAAGGCGTGGGGCCCCACGTTCTCCCCGCAGAACCTGGGGTGGAAGAGCTTCGCGCAGAACCGCGCGGAGCTGTTCGACGTGCTCGCCAACACGCTGCGCGATGGCTCGGACCGGTGGGCGATGTACGCGGTGGGCGCGGTGGCGCTCGCGGGCTGGGTGGCGGCGCTCGTGCGACCAGGGCCCTCGGGCACGCAAGGTCCGGTGGCGCGCTCGCGGCTCCTGGGGTTGGGCGTGCTGGCGCTCGCGCTCTACTTCCTGCTGCCCTTCGATATCCGCGGCTACGTCTACTACCTCAACACGCGCTACGCGCACCTGGCCGCCGCGCTGCTCGTGGCCACCGCGCCCGCGACGATTCTGGAGTGGCGGGTGCCCCTGAGGTGGGCCGCGGCGGCGTGCGCGCTGGTGCTGGCCTTCACGCTGGGCCGGGGCTTCCGGGCGTTCTCCCGCGAGGCGGCGGAGTGGGAGGGACTGGTGGCGGCCACCGGAGAGAAGCCCCGCGTCATGGGCCTCATCTACGACCCGGGCTCGCGCGTGGTGCGCTTCCCGGTGTTCATCCACTCGGCGGCGGTGCTCGCACGTGAGCGCGGCGGCGTGCCGAACTTCACCTTCGCCTCCACGCCGCACTCGCCCCTGCGCTACCGAGGCGAGGTGCCCCCCACCTTCCCCTCCGAGTGGCGCCCTCAGGATGTGAAGCTGGACACCCAAGGCGCCTGGTACGACACCTTCGTGGTGCGCGGCGTCCACCCCTCGCAGGTGTTTGGCGCACGACTCCAGTCCGAGCTCTCGGTGGTGGGCCAGTCGGGCCGGAGCTGGCTGGTGCGCCGCCGCTGAAAGCCGCGCGCCGCACGCGAGTGTGGCCTGGTGGGCGGGACGCCCGCGCAGGTGATGCCCCCAGGCGTTGCTCGCGGAGTACAAGGCCGCGCATGAAATCCTCCGCTTCGGACCCTCGCTCCCTGCTGGATGCGCTGCGCGCCGGCACCTCGCTGTCCGACCTTCCCGCCGACGCGGTGGAGTCCGCGCGGGCCCTCGCGAAGGACCTGGGCAGCGCCACGCCCGCCCGCGTCGAGGCCCTCCCCGAGCCGCTCGCCGCCGCCCTCCTGGAGGCCGCGGTGCTGGACGGACAGGCCGCGCTGCCCGAGGCGCTGTCCGCCTCGGCCGTGAAGCCCCTGGCCAAGCTCGCCAAGAAGGCGCTGTACCGCCTGCGCTCCCGCGGCGTCGCCATCCCCGAGACGCCCCGCGCGGCGCCCCCGGAAGCGCCCCGCCCCGCCCCCTCGCCCGAGGCGCTCCCGGCCCTGGCCAGCACGGTGACGGGCCGAGGCGAGCGGGCACTCGTCCTGG
Organism: Corallococcus terminator; assembly: GCF_049194865.1. Lineage (GTDB taxonomy): Bacteria > Myxococcota > Myxococcia > Myxococcales > Myxococcaceae > Myxococcus > Myxococcus terminator_A. Next base: position 32,868 of record NZ_JBLZWL010000006.1, read on the forward strand.
GCCGCGTGCTGCGCGGCGGTGGCGTCGAGATGGTGCAGGCCCTCATCTCCGACGAGGAGGGAGTCCTCCAGCTCCAGCTTCAGGAGGCGAGCCGGAGCATCTGGCGCCGCATCATCAAGGACGGCCTGGAGCAGGGCGGCACGGTGGAGCTGCCGCTGCACGAGGCCGCCGCGCTGCTGGCCGAGGCCGCGGGCCTCAACCTGCGCGCCCACACCCCCTTCCCCGAGGGACTCGACGTGGCGCTGCGCCACTTCGGCGTGCAGCCCCAGCTCGAGCCCACCACCCTCCCCCCGCCCGAGCCGGAGGACGTGCGCCGCGCCCTCGAGGGAGACCTGCTGCACGAGACGCCGGAGCTGGCCGCGTGGCTGCCGCCGGAGTCCATCACGAAGCGCCTGCTCGCGAAGCTGGACGAGGTGGTGGTCAGCCCCCTGGCCCTCAGCGACGTACAGCGCCAGGACCAGCTCCAGAACGCCGTGCGCACGGTGACGCAGGAGTACTTCAGCCCCACCATGTCCCAGCGCTACGCCCTGCGGTTGTGGAGGATGGCGGACTTCTTCGAGCGGACCGGCCGTGCCCGCGAGGCCGACATCGCCCGGGGCGAGGCCCGGCGCCTCTTCCACGGCGCGGACCAGCCCTACTCCCGCTTCGCCGAGCACCTGTTCGAGAAGGTGGTGGGCCTGGTCGCCGCCGCCGGAGCCCGGCAGGAGGCCGCGGCCCGACGAGAGGCGGGCGCTCCTGGCGCCCGGGCACCCTCGCCCGCGGAGGCCGCCCCCACCCTGGAGCGGCGCAGCCCCGGTGGCCTCATCCTCCCCTGAGCGCCGAGGAGGACGGGCCGCCTGGGCACTTCAGTCCGGCGAGACGCGGGCGCGCAGCAGCAGGTCCAGGTTCTCCTGCTCCCAAGCCTGCGCCCGCGTGTAGTCGTGGAAGCGCTTCTCGTGCTCCATGAGCTCCGGCGGGTGGATGCAGCGCCGCCCGTCGTCGCCCTTCCGCGTCCGGTAGATGTGGTGGAGCATCTCGTGGAAGACAATCCACTCCACGAAGTAGCGAGGCACCACCGGCTGGTCCAACGCCGGATGGATGCGGATGACCTTCGAGTCCGCCGAGTAGGAGCCCATCTTGATGCTCTTGCGGGGTCCCTTCACCCGAGGCGCCGGGCCGTAGGTGATGGCGGCGTCGATGGGACGGGTGTTGAAGTAGCGCTCGTTGAGCCGCTCGAAGATGCGCTCCAGGTCATGGTGCTGACCCAAGGGCTCCAGCCGGATGCGCTTGCGCATCTGCGCCGGAGACAGCCGGCGGATGTACATCTTGTTGCGCTCGATGTAGCGGTCCAACAACACGCTCGCCTCCGGGTCCCCCTTGCGCACGAAGCTGGCCAGGGCCTGCACGACGTCATCCGGCGCCGCCAGGAACATGTGGTGCAGCCGCAGCCGCCACATCGTCCGGTGACGTTGGAAGGTCAGCATCGTGTGCGTGTTGTCGTGGACC
>NZ_JBLZWL010000079.1:0-37386 GCF_049194865.1 Corallococcus terminator
TGGAGTCACGCACCTCCGAGTAGATGGCGCCACGCGACTCCAGGAAGACGGCCTGGCCCGTGCGGTTGATGGCGGCATCCGCGCCCGGCATCGCCAGCAGGCCCGTGTCGATGTAGCGCACGCCCACCGTGAACGGCGGCAGGGGCTGCGCACCGCCCGGCCCCTGGAGCGCGGCCAGGTTCACCTGGATGGAGGCGCCGCTGCGCGGGTCCACCACATTGGCCGTGCCACCGGTAAAGGACTGCGTGTGGAGCGTGTGGAGCACGAACCGGGCCCCGAGCACGTTGCGCGTGACGGCGCCCACGTGCGGCATGTACCCCGGCGAGCTGATGCTCAGCGCGGAGCCCATGGGTACCGCCGCGGAGACGGCGAACGAGCCGTCCGTGGCCGTCGTCGTCACGGTGCCACGCAGGTCCACCCGCGCGCCCGCGACGGGCGAGCCCGCGGCCGTCGTGACGACGCCACAGATGGTCGTTCCAGTCGACGACGGGTTACAGCTGACGAGCGGTCGCGACTGCTCCACGGAGGGCTGAGGCTCGACCTCGGTGTCAGGGGCGCCACAGCCGCCGCCGAGCGCCACCGCGCCTCCGAGAAGTCCGCACAACCACAGCCACTGCTTTCCAGCGATTCTCGACAGAGACATCACATACCTCCAGGTTGGGAGAGAGAGGTGACATCAGGTTCGATGGCACCGTGCACAGGGTATGTGATTCGTCTGACGTTTCCACGGCCGGCACAGGTGTTTCAATGCCGGCATCAATATCCACTCAAAAACAAACACGTCGCTGGCGACCCAAGGCTGACGGGACCCGCATGTGACATGAACCGCTACAAAGCAATGCCTCATGACTGGGTATTGTGACCAGGGATGTCACAGGTCTCGGCCTCCAGCCCTGGCGCCTACAGGTCTCCCGCAGGGGCCAGGGGAGGCTCCGCCCATGCGGGCGGACCGGGCCGCGTCAGACCAGCGCGGGCTTGCCGGCGCGGAGCAGGTCGAACAGTGCTTCCCGGTCCAGTTCGCCAGAGGCGAAGGCGGCCCGGACGAAGACCTTCTTGAGCGCCGCGCTGGTGGCGTCGAACCCGCCATTCTTGAAGTGGTGGCGGGCCTTCACCTTGGCCTGGACATCGTGGTCATCCTCGATGACCGCGTCCGCCTTCAGCTTTCCGCCCACGTGCAGCGAGTTGTCATTGTGGTGGCCCCACACGACCTGAGCCTCCAGGTCTCCACCCACCACCACCTCGCCATCCGAGTCCACACCCGTGGCGCGCAGCGAGCCGCCCACCACGAGCAGGCCCTCCGGCCCCGCGTTGCGCAGCACTCCCTTCACCGTCAGGTTGCCTGTCACCAGGAGCGGGCCGTCGAGGTGCGCGCTGCCCTGGAGCACCAGGTCCCCCAGGACGAAGCGAGGGGCGCCGGTGAAGGCTTTCACCTTCGCGTCGGAGGGAAGGACCGCGCGGGCCAACTCCACCACCGCCATGACGGTCCAGGGTGCCTCATGCTGGAGCCCCTTCGCGACCGCGTCCCAGGACGACACACCCTGGAGCGAGAGCGACTTCAATGCTCGCTCCACCGCGCCCACGTCCTTGTCCTCGAAGTACCAGGCATCGAGGAGCGAGGCCTTCTGCTTCGCCAGGGCGGCCAGGAGCGGCTGGAGTTCCAGCGCACGCTCCGCTCCGCCCGAGGGACGCGTCGCCCCCAACAGCTCGGCGAGGTGCGGGTTCTTGTGGCTCAGCGCTTCCTGCGCAGGGGTCTTCTTTCCCGAGTCCTTCCGGGTGACGTCCGCGCCCGCGCGCAGGAGGACCTCGATGACCGGGCCCCGGTCCTTGAAGCACACGTGCTGGTGCAGCGGCGTCCAGCCCTCGCCCGCGTTGGGGTTGGCGCCCGCATCGAGCAGCGCCTGGGCCACCTCTGGTGACGGCGCGTTGAAGAGGGCGGTCCGTCCATTCTCGTCGAGCGCATCCACCGGGACACCGCCCTTGACGAGCACGGAGATGCAGGAGACGGCGCCCTTCTCGGCGGCGAGGTGCAGCGGCGTAGCTGACTCGCCATCGACCTCGGACACGGAGAGCCCCAGGTCGAGCAGCGCCTTCACCAGCGGCGCGTCATCCCCCATGGCGGCGAGGTGGAGCAACCCCTGCCTGTCCTCGTTCCGGGCCTCCAGGCTCGCCCCCAGCGCGCGCAGGGCCAACACGCGGGCGACCCGTCCGCCCCCGAAGCCAGGGCCGAAGGACGGAGCGGTGTCCTGTCCCGCCGCGAGCAGCACCCCGGCGTCGAGTTCCTTCGCCTTCTTCCCCTTGGGACGCGCCGCTGGCTTCTGCTTTCGCAGCCACGCCACGAAGCCCTCGTCGGAGAAGGCGCCCTGCAAGCCGCTGAAGCACTCCGGGCCGTCGTCCTCCACGTCGAAGAGGCGCTGCTCGGGTGACGCCTCCACCTGGGCGAGCAGCATCGGGTAGCCCTTCTTCCCGGAGCCCAGTCGCACGGCGCGCCAGGCCGCCAGCCCCCGACGGGCCCGCCCATGGTCCGGCAGCGGGCGCAGGCCCTCCGCTTCCTCCAACGCGGCCTCCACGGCGTCGAGTCGAGCGTCCGAGGGCACGCCGAGGACGACCTCCTCCGCCCACAGGCTCAGGGCCAGGGAGCGCGCCCGCTGGGCCTCACTCAGCTTGCCGCCGGGCTTCGTGCCTCGCGTCAGCTCGAGGACGCGGTCCCTCGCCTTCCAGTGCTCCGCCTTCAGCTCCCGCTCCCAGCGACGCGGCTCCGTGCGACGCGAGGCATCCAGCGCCCAGCTCAGGGAGTGCAGCGCCATCAGCCGCTCCGGCTCCGCCTCCAGCACCTGGCGCAGGAGCGGCACCGCGTCATCCAGTTGGGGCGGCGACTCGTCGAGCAGGTCGTCCACCTTCTTCATCAGCCTGGAGACATCGACTTTCTTCGGGGGACTGGGGGCACGAGACATGGCGGGCCGAAACTACCGCCCACACCGCGCCAGGTCTCTGCCTTCTTCAGCCTGGGCCCCCGAGAAATCCGCCGGCTTCCGCGAATCCTGGAATGGCGCCCCAATCAATCACACGCAAGAGGCCACGACTCCGCCCCGCCTGGGGCCCGCCACGCGGAGCGCTCGCGACCCCGAACATGGAATTCCTGTTTTCAGGAAGGAAAGGCTAGCATCGAGCCATGCGCCCTTTCGTGTCCTTCGGTGTGAATCCGGTCTCCGGATGTCTGGCCGCCGTGCTGCTCCTGAGTCCGGTGTGGTGGTCCTGCTCCGACTCCGAACGCGCCTCGGAATCGCTCGCGGGTCAGCAGGTCTCCACGGAATCGAGTGAGTGTGGCCCCTCGACGACGGGGCTGCGGTTGTGGCTCAGCGCCAGCCAACTCACCCACGCGGAGGGCGCGCCGCTGGCGAGCTGGGCGGATATCTCCGGACAAGGCCTTCATGCCGTCCAGGCGACGGTGGGACAGCAACCCGTGGTGCGCTACGCGGCGATTGGCGGGCGGACCGCCCTCGAGTTCGACGGCGTCGATGACCGGCTGGACCTGACGACCAACCTCTTCGCCGGAAACACACCGCTCACCGTGTTCGCGGTGATTCAGACGAACGACACGCAGGCCCACGTGGTGGGCACCGGCTCGTCCAGCGCGGGGTTCCTGACCACCTACGGAAAGGGCCTCACGCTGGTGGCGGGCCAGCCGACCGTGAAGGCCAACTCGAATGGAAGTGGCCTGCTGCTGAGCGGCCCCGGCTCCATCGCGGATGGGCAGCCACGGCTTCTCTCCACCGTCGTGCAGGCAGGAAACACCGCCCTCTTCGTCAATGGACAGCCCCTGGGCATGTCGAGCGCGGCGCTCAACGCCTACGCCTACGGCAAGGCCACGCTCGGTGCCAGCGACGGCGCCAACAGCAACGCGTCACGCGATGCCTTCGCGGGTCGGCTCGCGGAGCTGCTGGTCTATGACCGCGCGCTCACCGACGAGGAACGAACCGCGCTGGAGCTGTGCCTGGGGAGCCAGTATCAGCTCACCATCACCCTTCCCCCTGGCTGCGATGGTGTGCCGGGCAGCGGCGCCGTCGTCGATGCGTGTGGCGTGTGTGGGGGTGACAACAGCACCTGCGCCGACGAGGCCGTCATCGCCAGCGGACGCGCGCTGTGGCTGCGCGCGGATGACCTGCAGGGAGCGAATGGCGCGGCGGTGGCCCTCTGGCCCGACTCCTCCGGCCAGACGAACCACGCCCACCAGGTGTCCGCGACCCTCCAGCCCGTGCTGCGACGCTCCGCCCTCGGGGGCCACTCGGCCGTCGAGTTCGACGGCGCCAACGATCGGCTCGACCTGACCGCCAATACCTTCGCCACCGGCCACTTCCCCGTCACCGTCTTCGCAGTACTCCAGACGACCGACACCGAGGGACACGTGCTGGGCACCGGCTCCTCGTCCGCGGGCTTCCTCACCACCTATGGGGGCGCCCTGACCTTCGTCGGGGGAAAGCCCACGGTGAAGGCCAACTCGAACGGCAGCGGCCTGTACCTGTCCTCCCCGACGACCACCCACGACGGAGCGCTCCGCGTGCTGAGCGCGGTGGCCCGGTCCGGAGACAGCAGGCTGTTCGTCAACTGCGCGGCGAAGGGCACCTCCACCGCCACGACGAACGCGTATGCCTATACGAACTCCACGCTGGGCGCGAGCGACGGCTCCCAGCGCGAGCAGTCCAACGACGCCTTCGCGGGGCTCATCTCGGAGGTCATCGTCTACCACCGCGCGCTCCTGCCCGCGGAGCGTGAGGCCATCGAGGACTACCTCGCTGCCAAGTACGGGATGATCTCATGCATCCGCGTCCCGGTGGACCCGGCGACCTCGCTGGCCGAGTCCGCGGTGATGTTCTTCAAGATGGACGAGACGGGCACTGACGACCGCGTCGACCTGGCGAGCGGCATGGACGTGAGCCCCTTCCCCGAGGACGCGGTCGGAATCACGCGCGTCGCCGCCATCCAGGGCATGGGGCAGCAGATCAACGGCCCCACCGGCTACCACTTCTGGCGCCCCAACGTGTCCACCATGAGCCACGGCCGAGGCAGCTTCACGTGGGCGGGCTGGATGCGGATGTCTTCGTTCTACGACAGCCAGACGTTGGTCGGTAAGTGGAACAACGAGGCGGGCGGACGCGAGTACCGCGTCTGGTACAACGCCACGCTCCAGCACTTCGAGTTCCAGGTGTCGAGCACCGGAGACGCGGACCCCGGGGAGCTGGGCGGCGTCATCCACCCCGCCCCCGTGAGCCTGGACACGTTCTACTTCCTGGAGGCCTGGCACGACGCGCTCGCGGGGAGCATCCACCTGCGCGTCGGGACGACGGCGGACCGCGGGACGGTGGTGTCCGCCCCGTGGTCGACGGGAGTCCAGGTGACGTCCGGCGACCTGAACCTGGGCGCCCACAACACCTGCGAGGACGCCCACCTGCATGGCACGCTGGACGCCGTCGGCTACTGGAAGCGGGTGCTGACCGAGCCCGAGAGCCAGCGCCTGTGGAACGGTGGCGCCGGCTTCGAGCCCTGAGCTACGCGCGCGGCTCGATGACCGGCGTGGGGGCGGAGGGCTTCTCCGTCTCCTCGGGCCCGGGGTTGGTGACAGGCTCCGCGCAGAGCGTGGAGCCATTCATCGAGCAGCGCCCGCCATCCTCCATGTCGAACTGCCAGCGGTGGCGAGGGCACACCAGATAGCGCCCCTCCTCCACCCAGCCCTCCGCCAGGTCCGCGCCCTGGTGCGGGCAGAAGCGCTGCACGGAGAAGCGCTTCTGTCCCACCGTCACCACGGTCCGCTCGCGCTGCGACTCGGTGGAGCGCACGCCCTCGCAGAAGGCGCGCATGTCTTCAATCTCCACGCCCAGGAAGCCGTGGAGGATGGGCTCGTAGACGTCCGGAGCTCGACTCAGGCGCAGTCGGAAGGACAACAGGAAGTCCTCCCACGTCAGCTTCCGGTCCAACACCCGCACCATGTCCGCGGCGGACACCTTCATCGTGTAGCGCGTCGTCTCGCGAATCTCGGGGACTTCGTCCACGCGCCGGCCCTTGAAGTCCACCCGCAGCAGTCGCTCCGGGAGCTCCGTCAGCTCCACGTACAGCGGCATGCCCACGCGCTCGTGCAGGTCCAACAGGTCCAGCTTGCGTTGCAGCTCCACGCGCAGCCGCGCATGAATCTCATCCACCTCCGCGCGCAGCATGTTGCGGCGGCGCTCCCGGAACAGGTGCGCCATGTCCGCCGCGTACTTCCGGAGGTACGCCTCCATGCCCTCGTCCGTCACGCGCTCCTTCTCGAGCGAGACGAAGTCCAGCGAGCCCACGTCCAGGACATCCCCGGGCATCGGCTCCAGGTACTTCGACGCGGCCCCCGGCAGGCGCGGCTCCAGGAAGCGGAACAGCGTGGTGGCGTTGGGGAAGATGTTCACCTTCTCGAAGTTGAGTTGGAACAGGGACGGGTCCAGGAAACACGCGGGCCCCGCCGAGGCGAGGTACGCCCGGGGCTTCACCACCTCCAGCGCCCGCGCCACCGCCTCGAACTTGCTCTCCCGCTTCTTCAGCGAGATGGACGCGTACGTCTCCGGCGCGTACTCGTAACAGGTGGGGTGCCAGATGGCGCCGGAGAACTGGGCCGTGAAGACGTCGATGGGCCCCTCCTCCGCGGTGATGCGCGCCAGCCGGTCATGCAGCTTGCAGTCGTTGAGGTTGATGAAGCACTGACCGTCGCCTCGCACCATGACGGCCGAGTCCCGGTTGGTGCCCTGCTCCGACACGAAGAGCTTGATGTAGCCACCCTTGAAGGGGACCTCTCGTCCGTCCTCACAGGCGATGACGCGCTTGCAGCCATACTTCGCGAAGACGTCCTGCAGCTCCGAGCGCAGGAAGCGCGGAATCACCACCGTGAAGTCGCGGCGCTGGAGCGTGGCCAGGAACTCCGGGTCGAAGTGGTCCTTGTGCTCGTGGCTGACGTAGAGGAAGCGCTCCCGGCCCGGCGTCTCCAGCAGCTCGCGCACGCGGGGGGCCAGGTGGTGGTTGCGCGGAAGCTGCATCCACGCCGAGTCGAAGGCACCCCGCTCGGTGAGCCACGGGTCCATGACGACGACGCTCCGCTCGGTCTCCACCGCGAAGCCCGCATGGCCCAGGAAGGTGATTCGCATCAACGCCGCCCTTCGCCCGAAGCAGGCCAGCGAAGCGCCGCGCCCACACGCTCGGATGTGCCGCCCGCTCCCGCAGGGGTGCGAAGAAGGCTGCGCGCTCCCTGACACTCCGGCCACCTGCCTCGGAGTCGCCCCCCTCGTTCGCGTGGCGACACGAGCCCACGCCAGGCGCACGAGAAAGGGCGCGGAAGGCCTTGGCCCTCCGCGCCCCGGCACGGCCCACGCGGGCCGCGACTCAGCACCGACTACGGCTGGATTTCACGAACGGTCAGCCACTTGAAGTCCACGTCCTCCGCGTTGTCCCAGCGGAACGTGGCGATGGGGCCGCCCCATGAAATCGGCATGGCGCCGACAGAGCCGCCGCAGTGCTCCGCGTCACCGCCCCAGTCCCCCGCGTCGACCATGTCGTGGACCTTCTTCCACGTCACCTTGTCGGCGTTCTCGTTGACGTAGAGCTCCAGCTTCACGGCCTCCTTGCCGCTCACCGTGGTGTTGCGCATCACCGCCTTGAAGCCCACCCAGCGGCCCTTCAGCGCCGACGTGGCCGGCTTGTACGGCGCCTGCTCGTAGGAGACATGCCACGTCTCCTTCTGCCAGCGCGCACGGCCGTCGTAGTGCAAGCCACCCTTGTAGCTGCTGCCCTCGCAGCCGGAGCTCTTGTCGTTGTGCTTCCCGCCGCGCGCGTACCAGTCGAAGTTGTCGGAGCCGTCCGAGGCGGAGTTGAGCTTCACGAAGCCCGTCATCTCCACGTTGCGCCAGTCGTTGGCCGCCTGCATGTACCCACGGCTCGCCAGCACATCCCGGTCATAGGTGGGAATCTTCGCCGCCGAGTACCCCGTCGACGTAGTGACGCCCATGCGCACCTGGCCGCTCTTCATCTTCCAGGAGCCATCCGCGTTGCGGGTGATGGTGCCCTGAGGGTCGAACCGCGAGTCCGACGTGGGGTTGTCCGCCAGCGCCCAGGCCTCGCCCCCCGACGTGGAGGGGTAGAGCATCGTCACGCCGAACTGGTCGACGCCTGGCTGCTCGGGAGTGGGCGTTGTCGGATCCGGGTTGGGCGTGGGAGTCGGGTCCGGCACCGGCACCGGCGTGGGCGTCGGATCAGGCGTCGGCGTGGGCGTAGGGGTCGGCGTGGGGACCTGAGGCTGCTCGGAAGGCGGCTCGCTATCACCGGGAGACGTCGTACCAGAGGAGTCAGCGCCACAGGCCGTGGCGGAGAGGGCCAGCAAGGCCCCGCAAATCGAGGAGAGAAGACGGTTCCGGGTCAAAAGGGCGGTCCTTCTTCGAGGGGCCACTCGAGTGACAAGAGCCGCGGACGCCGATCGCCCTGCGAGCCCTCGCCGCGCCCACCGCCCCAAAGGCCAGGAATGCCTTCGGGCGCCGACGCCTGGTTGGTCTCAGTGGCCCGGTGACTGTCGAGTTCCAACCGGACGGGCCGAAACCCACCACGTCCCGCAACCCTTCCCCAGCCAGTGGCGCCCGCACCAGCCCCCCTCGGGCTGACCCCTCCCGGGACAGGCCTCCATCCGCTCCCGCGCGCTCACTTCGGTTTTCTCGATGGAGCGCAGCCGTAATCCCTATTTGTCGAAGAGAGCGGGCGCTCTTATCTGAAATCCACCTATGGAACCCTTACAAACCGTCGGCAGTCCTGCCCTGTGGGGCGGCTTCATTGCCTTCGTCATCGCCATGCTCGCCCTGGACCTGGGCGTCTTCCACCGGAAGGCCCACGCGGTCAGCTTCAAGGAGGCGCTGGGCTGGAGCTCGGTGTGGATCAGCCTGGCGCTCGTGTTCAACGCGGGGCTGTGGTGGAAGTTCGGCGGAGGTCCGGCGGTGGAGTTCCTCACCGGCTACCTCATCGAGAAGTCGCTCTCCGTCGACAACATCTTCGTCTTCGTCGTCATCTTCTCCGCGCTGCGCATCCCCGCGCTGTACCAGCACCGGGTGCTCTTCTGGGGCATCCTCAGCGCGCTGGTGCTGCGGGCCATCATGATCTTCGCCGGCGTGGCCATGCTGGAGCGCTTCCACTGGCTCATCTACGTCTTCGGCGCGTTCCTCATCCTCACGGGCCTGAAGCTCTTCTTCCAGCGCAACAAGGAAGACCACCCGGAGGACGGGTGGATGATGAAGCTGGTGCGGCGGACCATCCCCTCCACGACCCGCTTCGACGGGCACCACTTCTTCACCGTGGAGAATGGCCGCAAGCTGGCCACGCCGCTGCTCATGGCGCTCATCCTGGTGGAGGCGTCGGACATCCTCTTCGCGCTCGACTCCATCCCCGCCATCTTCGCCGTCACGCGGGATCCGTTCATCGTCTTCACGTCCAACATCTTCGCCATCCTCGGCCTGCGCTCGTTGTTCTTCCTGCTGGCCGGGGCGGTGGAGAAGTTCAGCTACCTGAAGGTCGGTCTGTCGGGCGTGCTCATCTTCGTGGGCACGAAGATGGCCATCATCGACTTCGTGAAGATCCACCCCGCCGTGTCCCTGGGTGTCATCGCCGGCATGCTGGGCGCCAGCATCGTCGCGTCGATCATCAAGTCGCGAAACACGCCGCCGCACGCGCCGGTGACGACCGACGCGGAGCCGCTCGCCAAGCCGTCGGAGAGCTGAAGTCCACCCCGCACCGGGAACCCTCGGCGCGCCTGGGAGTCGATACCCAGGCGCGCCGAGGACGCCCCGAAGTGACGTCCGGCACTGCCTGGGTTGAAAAGCGAAGAGGCCGTGAACCCTTGGGTTTCCCCTTGGATTCACGGCCTCTTCTGTTGGGCGCAGCAGGGCTTGAACCTGCGACCCCTGCCGTGTGAAGGCAGTGCTCTACCACTGAGCTATGCGCCCGCGCTTCGTGTGCGACCGAGACGCGACGAGGGGGTAAATGCCATCTGCCCCCGTGGGTGTCAACGCAATTTCAACTACAGCCCGTCCAGCTTTTCCTCCAGCTCACGCAGCCGACGCTTGAGGCCGGAGAGCTGCTTTCCCACCGCCTTGAACTCGCTGCGCGGCGCGAAGTGGAAGGCCTTCATCAGCCCCTCCTGGCCCTTGTCCAGCGCCTGCTTGCCACGCTGGGCCTTGCCAATGGCGTTTGCGATGGCCATGGCCCGCTTCTCGTCGGCCATCAGCTTCTCCACCGCTTTGCTGGAGAGCTCCAGCGCCTGCTTCTTCAAGTCGTCGCGGATACCCATGGATTGTCCCCCCGGCCTTACGGCTCGTCGACGAACTGCGTCTGCAGCTTCGCGAAGACGCGGTCCGCGATGCCCTTGTACTTCATGCGCTCGATGAGCGGCTGCAGATCACCCTGCATGAAGATGCGGCGCTTGAGCACCGCCTCCACCGGATCCAACGTGCCCAGGAGCAGCTGCTTCCAGACGGTGTACGGGGCGCGGGCCAGGTACACCGGCTCCAGCTCGTCCAGGTCGTCCGGGTCCGCGAGCACGCGCGCCTTCTCGATGCGGCAGTCACCCGGGACGACGTAGATGACGAACGACTTCGCGAGCTTGCCGGGCTCCGCCTCGATGACGGCCCCGAAGTCGCCCTTCCAGCCTCGGCCGGCGACAGCGCACTCGGGATCTTCGTTCGTGAGCCGGACCGCTTCGTCCAGCCACTCCTTCGACGGGAACTTCGCCATGACCAACTACCCTCTCCGGAAGATGCTCTTGATGCTGGAGAAGAGGCCCCGGTCATCGCTGGTGCCACTGGAGCTGGCCACCGGCTGATTGTCGCGCTTGATGACGACCTCCTGGAGCGCCTTCTTGAGCTGCTCCGGGGTGTCTCGCGTGGCCAGGTCCACCTTGCGAGGCACGCCGCTGGCCTCTTCCACCTCGACCTGGAGCAGACACTCCTCGGTGAGGCGGAAGTCGATCTTCCGCCCGGCGGCGGCGGAAGGAACACGCACGGTGCCCAGGTACTCGTTGTCCACCATCAGGTCGCTGTCACCCTGGAAGATGTCCAGCTCGATGAACTGCGCGCTGGGCTCCTTGGGCGGAGGCAGGCGGAAGCTCTTCACCATGGGGATGAGAGAGTTCTTCTCGATGATGCGCTTCACGCGGCCGTTGGGCAGCGCGTAGCCGATGGGCATGGACAGCGCGTCCAGCAGCGTCACCGCGTCGATGCTGCCCAGCGAGTCGCCCAGCAGCGCCGCGCCCAGGGCCACGCACTCGTCGGGGTGCACGCCCTTGCGAGGCGGCTTGCCGAAGTGCGCCTGGATCTTCTGCTGCACCAGCGGCATCCGGCTCTGTCCGCCGACGAGGATGATCTCGTCGATCTCCGAGCGGGCGATACCCTTCTCCGCCAGGACGCGATCACAGATGTCGAACGTCCGGTCCACCAGGTCGCCGGTGAGGCTGTTGAGGAACTCGCGCGTCAGGGGGATGCGCAGGTCCAACGGCTTGCCCTTGCGCTCGTCGATGAAGGGCAGGTCGATGACGACGTTGGGGATGAGCGTCAGGTCGATCTTCGCCGCCTCGGCGGCGTTCTTGATGCGCTGGAGGGCGATGGGGTTCTCGGCGAGGTCGATCTTCGCCTCCTCGCGGAAACGCTCCAGCACGTACTCCATGATGCGGTTGTCGAAGTCCGCGCCGCCCAGGAAGGAGTCGCCGCCCGTGGCGAGCACCTCGAAGACGTTGCCGGACAGGTGCAGCACGGACACGTCGAAGGTGCCGCCGCCCAGGTCATAGACGAGGATCTTCTGGTCCAGGCCCCGGTTGAAGCCGTAGGCCAGCGCCGCCGCCGTCGGCTCGTTGACGATGCGCTTGACGTCGAAGCCGGCCAACCGGCCCGCCTCCTTCACCGCCTGGCGCTGGTTGTCGTTGTAGTAGGCCGGGACGGAGATGACGGCCGCGTCGATGGGGCCGCCCAGGAACTGCTCGGCGATGGTCTTCAGCTGGGACAGCACGAAGCTGGAGACCTGGGGCAGCGAGTAGAGCTTGCCGCCCATCATCACCGCGGCGTCGCCGCCCGGGCCCTCGACGATGTCGTACGGGAAGGCACCCCGGAGGTCTTCCACGGACTTGGAATGGTACTTCCGTCCGATGAGCCGCTTGGTCCCCCACAGCGTATTGCGGGGGTTGGTGACCATCTGGTCCTTGGCCACCCCTCCCACCAGCAGGTCTCCCTTGGACGACAGGGCGACGACGGAGGGGAGGATGAGATTGCCGCGGTCCGTGGGGACAATCTTCGGGATGCGGTTGCGCACGGACGCCACCAGCGTGTTGGTGGTGCCCAGGTCAATCCCGACGATGCGAGGTCTGTCCGCCATGAAGTTCACAGGCGCGGGTCACAAGACGCACGCCCTCGTCCCACTCTGTATCACGTCGCGACTTCGCGCGCGCGTTTCTGGGCGTCCGGCTCAGTCCTCTGTCTCGGACCCCGTCGCCCCCGGGCCAGGCGACCCCAGGGGGAGTCCTCCCAGGACCGCCTCGGCGGACACCAGGACGAGCCGATCATAGGGAGCCCCCTCCCCGGCTGGCAGCTCCTCCAGGAAGCGGGACGGCCGCAGGAGGATGCGGTCCCCCTCCCGGGGCAGCACTGACAGGGGGTACACCAGCGCCAGGTGGTCCTTCGCCCGGGTGGTGGCGACGTAGAAGAGGCGTCGCTCCTCCTCTTCCTCCTCCGCCGAGCGAGCGGCCTGGGACATGGGGAAGCGCCCGTCCACCAGCCAGAGGACGAAGACGGCGCGCCACTCCAGCCCCTTGGACTGATGGACGGTGGTGAGTGTCAGGACGTCCCCGGGAGCATCGGCCCCCAGGGCCTCCTTCGCGGCGAACTCCGCGACCAGGGCCAGCTCCGACAGGAAGCGGGGCAGGTCCTCGAACCGGCGCGCGTATTCGGCGAGCTGGCGCAGGTCATCCTCCCGGCCCTCCTCGGGGGTCGACTCGGCCGCGAGCACCTCCGCGTACCCGCCGTCCAGCACGTCCTCGATGAGACGGCCCGGGTCGGCGGCTGCGTCGGGACGTCCCAGCCGACCCATCAACTGAGAGAAGCGCTCGAAGCCCGGCTTCGACTTGCGCGCCAGGTGGGTGCGGACTTCGTCGCGCTCCAATCCCTCCGCCAGGGCCAGGCCCTCCGGCAGCGCGCGCAGGGACGTCCACAGGTGCTCCGCCGTCGTGGGCCCGATACCGGGCACCGCGCGCACCACCCGCTTGAAGGCGAGCTCGTCCCCGGGGTTGTTCACCAGTCTGAGGTGCGCCAGCACATCCTTGACGTGGGGCTGCTCGAAGAAGCGCACCCCGGAGCGCACCCGGAACGGCAGGCCCCGGCGCGTCAGCTCCAGTTGCAGCTCGAGCGAGTGGTTGTGCGCGCGATAGAGGACGGCCATCGACTCCAGGGGGAGGCCGCCGTCGCGAAGCTCCTGAATCCTGCTGGCCACCCAGACCGCCTGGTCCGCGGCGTCGAGCGCGGGGACGACGACGGGACGCGCCCCGGGGGGACGCTCGGCGACGAGGGCCTTGGGGAACTGCCGCTCGTTCCGGGCGATGGCCGCGTTGGCGAGCTGGAGGACCTCGGGGGTGGAGCGGTAGTTGCGCGTGAGCGTGAAGACGGCGCAGCCGGGATGGCGCTCGGGGAAGCCGATGATGTTGGAGAAGTCCGCGCCCCGGAAGCTGTAGATGGACTGACAGTCGTCCCCCACCACCGTCAAATCACCGCGCTCTCCGGCGAGCAGATCCACGATGTCGCCCTGGAGCTTGTTGGTGTCCTGGTACTCGTCCACGAGGACGCTGTGGAAGCGCTCGGTGAGCTGGGCGCGCACCTCGGGGTGCTCGGTGAGCAGCCGCTTCAGGTTGAGCAGCAGGTCATCGAAGTCCATCAGGTGCAGCTGCGCCTTGCGCTGCCGGTAGCGCGCCGCCGTCGCGAGGATCTCCGGGGCCAGGGGCAGGAACTGGGGCCTCCTGTCAAAGAGGACCTCGGAGACGGCCTGCTGGAGGTTGGTGGCCAGCGACACCAGGTCCAGCACCAGCTCCGGCCGGGGGAAGCGCTTGTCGCTCTTGAGCTTGCGCTCGGCCAGACAGGTGACCATCAAGTCCCGGGCGTCTTCCCGGTCCAGCACGGTGAAGCGGTCCGAGTAGCCCAGCACTCCCGCGTACTGGCGCAGGAGCAGGTGCGCCGCGTGGTGGAACGTCCCGCCGAGGATGCGCCGCACGTCCGCGAAGGAGCCCGCCAGCTCCGTCACCCTCCGGGTCATCTCCCGCGCGGCCTTGTTGGTGAAGGTCAGCAGCAGGAGGTTTTCCGGCGCGACGCCGCGCTCCAACAGCCGGGCCACGCGGAACGTGAGCGTGCGCGTCTTGCCGGAGCCCGCCCCGGCGATGACCAGCACGGGCCCGGCCTCCGCCTCCACCGCCCGGAGCTGCTCCTCGTTGAGCAGGCCGGCGTAGTCGATGCGCGACGAGGCGCTCGTCGGAGCAACTGTCCGAGGGGTGGGCAGGGAGACCATGGGGCGGCGAACTCTAACCGCCCCGCCCTCCCGGGACGAACGGATCAGTCAGCTCAGGGCACGGGCTTGAGCGCCGTCAGCCGCGCGGAGGCGGCCTCGCGGACCTGGGGCGAGGGGTCTCTCTCCCGCGCCACCTCCAGGAGCAGCCGTCCCACCTGCGGCAGCTTCGTGCCCACCGACGCCAGCGCGGCGGTGCGCTCCTTCACCCCACCCTCCAGCCGCTCGCTGACGCCCCGGTCCGAGCAGGTGCGCACACCCGGACTCTGCTCACGCAGCATCAGCTCCGCGTCCGCCAGCCTCGCCTCGGCCAGCCGCCGCGCTTCTTCCGCCCGGCGCTCGAACTCGGCCAGGTCCTCGGGGAACTCGCTGGACGCCGCGCGGGCCCGGGCGATGGCCCCCGCGGCGAAGCGCGCGTTGACGGCCGCCGCGCAGAGCTGCCGCGCGGACGCCAGGGGCACGCGGCCCTCCGCCGTCACCGTCTCCTCGCGCGCCACGCCCAGCGCCCACACCGCGAGCTGCCGCGCGGCCACCGCCGCGGAGAAGGGCTGCTTGCGCGCCTCGCGGATGTCCACCCAGCGCCGCAGGACGACGGGGTCCGGCACGCCGGAGTCAAAGGCGCGCTGGTACTCGGTGGACGCCTGGCCGAGGTGGCCGGAGAGGTCCAGCAGCACCGCCACCGTGAGGTACATCTCCGAGCTGCTGGCCCGCTCGCGCAGGGCATCCAGCCGCGAGGCCACTTCATACTCGGCCACCGGACGCGGCAGCGAGGAGAGCACCGTGCGCAGCGACTCCAGCGCGTTCTGACGGATGAGCGGATTGCGCGCGGAGCGCAGCGCGTCCAGCAGCGGATCCACCGCGCGCACGGACACGTGCTGTCCCATCTCCTCCGCCGCCTGCCACCTGTCCAGCGCGTCCGGAGCCACCATCGCGCGCTTCAGGTCCTCCAGGTCACGCAGGTAGTGACCCACGTACGCCGCCTGCACCAGCGGCTCCGGCTGGGCCAGCGCGGCCCGCTCCGTCCGAGCGCGAGCCAGCCGCGCCGGGAAGCCGGTGAGCTTGGGCCCCAGGGGATGCGCCTTCACCCGGGCCTCCGCCTCGTCCACGAGCCCCGAGACGAGCAGCCCCTCCACTTCCAGCTCCAAGAGGAGGATGCGCGCATCCTCGCGGTGCGTGCCGGCCGGGAACTCCTTGAGGTACGCGAAGAGCTTCGCCGCGCCGCCGGCCTTGGCCTGCTCGAAGGACTGCGCGTCCAGCCGCGACTCCACCTCCAGGCGACGCGGATCATCCGGCTTCTCGCGCAGGTACTCGGCCAGGCGCCGGGGGTCCTGCGTCGTCGCCATCTCCTGCGTCTCCACCTCCGCCATCAGCCGCTTCGCCTCGTCGCGCTGCAGGCCGTCCGGGTGCTCCTGGAGGAACTGGCGCCACCCAGCCACCGTGGCGGCCTCCTTCGCGGCGTTGAAGCGCAGCCCTTCCAGCAGCGTCTTCGCGGTGCGCGTGTGCGGCGCGTCCGGGTACACCTCCAGGAAGCGCTTGTAGGCGAGCACCGAGTGCAGCCGCTTCGCCTCCTCGAACTCCAGCTCCTCCAACCGCGACTCGGCGGCGTCCGCATCCGGGTGCGTTGGATTGTCACGCAGGAAGGCGCGGTAGGCCTCCACGGTGTCGGTCCTGGCGGCGCGGTCATACGGCGACGGCAGACAGCCAGCAGCGGCCAGCAGGAGGACGGCGAGGGCTCGGCGAAGGGCGACCATTCTCCTGTCAGCAATACCGCACCCCAGCCCCCTCGGAAACCCGAGCCGTCACGGACGGTTGCCTGGGTAGGTTTTTTGACGACACACGCCACCGGGGCGAGCATGGGTGCCTCAGGACGCTACAGGGAGGTCGCGCATGCGGTGGCTCACGCTGATGGGAATGCTCGCGATGGCGGCGACGGGCTGCGCCACCCCGTCGAACCGGCTGGAGCCGTGGCTGGACTCCTACGCCGTGCGCTACCGCTCCGCGTCCCCGCCCGCGTTTCCCCGCGAGTCGCTCTCCAGCCCCGTGGCCCCCAAGGTCCAGACGGCCGAGCGCAAGGCCACTCCCGCCCGGCGCACGCCTCCGCGCGCCGCGACCGCGGCCCGCCCCTCGAAGACGAAGCCCGCCACCACTCCGGCGAGCACCCGCGCGAAGCCCGTCTCCGCCGACGCGCGCGCGACGGTGCTCGCCTCGGCCCGCTCGCTGGTGGGCAAGCCCCAGGTGACGCTCGACGGGCGCAAGTACCCGGCGGACTGCACGGGCCTCATCGAGGGCGTCCATGCCCAGGCGGGGCTGTCCTTCCGGGGGACCCTCAAGCCCGGAGACAACGGCGTCACCGCCCTCTACCGCTATGCGCGCGCGAATGGCCGCGTCTACTCGGAGGGGCGTCCGGTGGCCGGGGACCTGGTCTTCTTCAATGAGACGTATGACCAGAACCGGGACGGCCGCCGCAACGACGGCCTCACGCACGTGGGCATCGTCGACTCCGTGGACGCCCAGGGCACCGTCACCGTCATCCACCGGGTGCGCCGAGGCGTCGTGCGCTACCGCATGAACCTGGCCCGCCCCCACCTGCCGAGAGATCCGAAGACGGGCGAGGTGCTCAACGATTTGCTGCGCCACCCCGGCCCGAACAAGGACCCGGTCCTCACCGGCCAGCTCTTCGCCTCGTTCGGCAGCGTGCTGCCCCCGAGCCCGGCGGCGAAGAAGCCCGCTCCCGTCCCCGTCGCCTCTCTCCGGTAGGCGACAGGCCGTGGAAAGACGAAGCGCCCGGCCCCGTGAGGGACCGAGCGCCGGGAAGCACGACGTGCTCGCGACTCAGGACGCGCGAGCGGTGCGGTCCCACGCGGCGCGCTGCGAGTTGCGCAGGAAGCGCCAGAAGCCCACGACAATGGCCAGGTTCATGGTGACGAAGTAGTAGGCCACCGAGGCGACCCGCTTCGCCGCCCCGCGCTTCAGCACGCCCACCTTCCCCAGGTACGCCAGGGCGTAGAACAGCCCCTGCCCCAGGAGGGTGAAGCGGTAGAACATGCTGTCGAGCAGGAACAGGTTGGCGATCAACGCCAGCCCCATCAGCGCGGGCGCGCACCAGCGCAAGAGCTTGTGGGACCAGAACGCGAACGCGGGGAAGCCCGCGGTGGGAAGCAGCAGGCCCGGCACCATGCGGATGCTCTGGAAGTTGCCGGCGGCGATGCGCGCGCGGCGGCCGAACTCCTTGCCGTAGTCCTCCGTCGTCTCCTCATGGGCGACGGCCTCTTCCTCGTACGCGACCTTGTAGCCCTTCTCCAGGATGCGCAGCGGGATGACGAAGTCGTCGACGATGGTGGACGCGGGCAGCTCCGTGAACAGCGTGCGACGAATGGCATACAGGCCGCCGTTGGCCCCCACCACCGCGCCCCGGCGCCCCTCGTACATCTTGATGAGGGACTCGTAGCTCCAGTACGCGCTCTCCTCGTAGTCCTGCTTCGTCGGGTTGTAGAGCCGCAGCTTGCCGCAGACGGCCCCGACTTCAGGGTCCTCGAAGTGGCGCACGAGCTTCTGGATGGCCTCCGGCTCAATCATCGTGTTCGCGTCCGAGAGGACCACGATGTCGCCCTTGGCCGTGGGGATGCAGCGGTTGAGCACCGTCGTCTTGCCCGCGCGCGGCGCCGGCGACAACCTCACCCGCTCATCCCGGCACTGGAGGACCCGCTCGTTCGTCCCATCCGTCGAGCCGTCCGAGCCAATCACCACCTCGAAGCGGTCCGCCGGATAGTCGAGCGCGAGGCTGTTCTCCAGCTTCTGCTCGATGCAGGACACCTCGTTGTACGCGGCCACCACCAGGCTCACCGATGGAGCCGGCCCTCGAGCACTCGCCAGGCCCTTGCGCGGCTCCCCGCCCCGCATCGCCCGGACGTTCCGCGCCACCTGCGCCGCCCCGTCCAGCACGAACAGGCTCAATGGGTAGAGAAAGTACGTGTGCGCAAGCAGCAGCGCGGAACACCAGAAGAAGACCTCCGCCATCGACCATGCCTCCCAAGACCCAGTCCCCGACTTCGCCAGGGTGACCAGCAAGAGGCATGCCTCGCTTACGGCCGCGCGTTCCGCCCGCGAAACCCGGCGGCGCGAGGATCAGCACCAGGGCGGGACTGGACTTTCTCCAGTCTCACGTCGGGAAGCACGGACGTCGTTTCAGGGCTGCAAGCCGCCCTTGTCGAGCTGTTGGAGCAGCTTGCGCGCCAGCTCGTGGTTCGGATTGAGCGCTCTCACTTCGTCGAGCAGTGAACGCGCCATCTTCGGGTCCTTCATCCGCAGGGCCAGTCGAGCTCCCAGGATGTGGGCGCGCAGGAGCGTGCCGTCCGCCTGGCGCAGCGTCTCCAGCTCGTTCGCCGACTGCGCCACGGAGTCCGGAGGAGAGCCGGAGCTGAGCACGTACTCGGCCCGGGCCACGGTGCTCCAGATCTTGGGAGCGCTCTCCACGTTGCGCAGGCGCTCCGCCAGGGCCAGCGCGTCCGGAGCCGCCGTCACGCCCGCGTGCAGGGCCAGCGCCTTCACTCGGGCCGCGAGGGCCGGGGCGGGCTCCACCTCCGGCGCCGCGTCCAGCGCGGCGGCGAGGACGTCCAGCTCCTTGCGGAGCGTGTCGACATCCTTCCTCAGCGGGACACTGACGCGAGCGAGGCTCTCCCTCTCGTCCTTGAGCGCGTTGACCCGGCTCTCCCAGTCCACTGGCGACTGGCTGTTGGTGAGGGTGTCGATCTCTCGCTGGATGTGTTCATTCCGCATGCGCAGGCGATCGGCTTCCGCCTGGAGTTCACCCAGGCGCAGGGACAGCGCGCTGACGAGCTCGGCCTGGGCCTCGGTGTACTTGGGATGCGCCGCCGTCAGGGCCTTGAGGCTCGTGATGGCCTGGTCCCTGGATGCCGCGTCGTCTCTGCGGAGCAACACCACCGCGCGGTCCTTGTCCGACACCGCCGCCGCGGGCATGTTCGCATCGCGATCCCTCCAGGCTGGATAGGCGAGCACTCCCGCGAGGAGCACGCCCGCCGCCACCAGCAGCCCCATCCACAGCCGGGAGGAACGACTCGCAGGCTCCATCCCGGGGAACGCGGAGTCCTCGCGGCCCGCCGCGAGCAACTCGGGCGGAAGGGACACGCTGGGCCGGCGCACGGACGGAGCACCGGAGTGCGAGCCCGGCTCGGTGGAACCCGAGGGACCGATGCCGCCGAAGGCACCGACTCCAGGCAGCTCCTCGGGAGGCAACCGCACACCCCCATTCGAGTCCTGGGGAGCACCATAAAGCGCCGTCTTGCGCGACACCGGGGACGACTCGGAGTCGATGGCCCCGAAGCTCTGGGTGCCGCCCGGCTGAGCTCCCGCTGGAGACTCTCCGTAGACGCGGGTCTGGGACTCTATGGGGAGCGTGGGCACAGCTCCCATGGAAGTGGACTGCTCGGTGACGGCTCCGAAGGTCAGCGTCCTCCCCAGGGGGGCGAGCGCGTCGGAGGCGGTGACGGCAGACGGCTTCGGGCTCGCCGTCACCGGGGCAATCGAGGGCGGCACGGAGCTGCCCAGGTTCGTGTTCCCGAAGACCTGGATGGACTGCCTCGCGCCCCCGGCGGCGTGCTCATGCGCGCCCTGCCCCACTGGAGGCACGGCACCGAAGGTCTGCGTCGTGTTCGGCACCGCGCTGTACGTGCTTGAGCCCTGGCCCACCGGAGGCACCGCGCCGAACGTCTGCGTCGTATTGGGCACCGCGCCGTGCGAGCCCGAACCCGGGCCCACCGGAGGCACGGCACCGAACGTCTGCGTCGTATTGGGCACCGCGCTGTACGTGCTCGAGCCCTGACTCACCGGAGGCACCGCGCCGAAGGTCTGCGTCGTGTTCGGCACCACGCCCTGAGAGCCCGCGCCGGACCGCACCGGAGGCGCCGCGCCGGACGAGCCCGAACCGAAGATCTGCGTGCGCAGCATGCTCGAGGCCGGGGGCGTCGAGGCGGACGCCCACGAGCCGCTCGGCGAGCGCACTCCCGCCGGGTCTACAGGGGGAGGACGTGGAGCCTCCGCCTGCGGCGAAGCCATGAACACATGGCCACAGCGCGTGCACTGGACCGATGCCCCTCCCGGCGGCAGCAGGCGGGGGTCGAGGACATACTGCATCGAGCACTGAGGGCAGGCGATCTGCACGCCGCGTGCTTACCACACGGGCCCGGCATCCGGAGTCGGCCCCAACACAGTGGCCGCCTGGAGGGTCTTCAACCGGGCAGCACCCACCCCGGGCACCTCGTCCACGGCGTCCCAGCTCGCGAAGCCACCCGCCGCCTCGCGGGCCTCCACCAACCCCCGGGCAAGCGACCTCCCCACGCCCGGCAACAGCGCCAGCTCCTCCTCCGTCGCCGCATTCAGGTCCAGCCGCCGCCCCAGCGCCAACGCCGTGGCCCCCGTGGGCACCTCACCCTCGCCACACGTGGCCACCCCGTCCGAGCGGAGCCGCACCGCCTCCGGAGGACAATCCAGCGCTGGCGCGGAATCCGGCCAACGCCAGCGAGCCACCGCGCCCAACCCGATCACCCCCAGGGCGACGACGGCGAGCGCCGCGGTGCGCCCCGCCATCGCCTCAGACCTTCTCGCCCTTGAGCGCGGCCGTCTCGGACACGGTCGCCACGCCCTCGGGGGGCAGCGGCTGATCCAACCCGAACGCCGTGTGCAGCGCGCGCACCGCCAGCTCCGTGTACTTGGCGTGGACCACGCAGGAGACCTTGATCTCCGAGGTGGAGATGATCTGGATGTTGATGCCCTCGGCGGACAGCGCCGTGAACATCCGCGCCGCCACGCCCGAGTGGTTGCGCATGCCCACGCCGACGATGGACACCTTGGCGATGTTCTCGTCCGTCTCGATGCCGGCGGCTTGAATCTCCTTCACCGCCTCGCGCACCACGTCCTGCGCCTTGACGAAGTCCGCCTTGCCCACCGTGAAGGTCAGGTCCGTGCGCCCATCCCTCGACGGGTTCTGGACGATGAGGTCCACCACGATGTTCTTCTCGTCGAGCGGCCCGAAGATCTTCGCGGCGACACCCGGCACGTCCGGCACGCCACAGACGGTGATCTTCGCCTCGTTCCGGTCATACGCCACGCCGCGGACCAGCACGTCCTCCATGGACTTGTCCTCCTCACACACGAGTGTGCCCGGGTCCTGGGAGAAGGACGACTTCACCCAGAGCGGCACCTTGTACTTCATGGCGAATTCGACGGAGCGGATCTGCAACACCTTCGCGCCCACGCTCGCCAGCTCCAGCATCTCCTCGTAGGAGATGCGGTCCAGCTTGCGCGCGGCGGGGACCATGTTCGGGTCCGTGGTGTAGACGCCGTCGACGTCCGTATAGATTTCACAGGCATCCGCCTGGAGCGCCGCCGCCACCGCCACCGCCGTGGTGTCCGAGCCACCGCGTCCCAGCGTCGTGACGCTGCCCGCCTCGTCCACGCCCTGGAAGCCCGCCACCACCACGATGTGGCCCTTGGACAGGGCCGCGCGGATGGGCTGCGCGTCGATGCTCTTGATGCGCGCCTTGGAGAAGGTGCTGTCGGTGACGATGCGCACCTGATGTCCCAGGAAGCTCGTCGCTTTACCGCCCTGCGCATGGATGGCCATGGCGACGAGGCCGATGGTGACCTGCTCGCCGGTGGCCACCACCACGTCCTGCTCCCGCTCGTCTGGCCGGTCGGTGATCTGCGCCACGAGCTTGAGCAGCCGGTTCGTCTCTCCCGACATCGCGGAGACGACGACCACCACGTCATGCCCCGCACCCTGCGCGGCCAGACAGCGTCGAGCGACGTTCTTCATCCGCTCGGTGTCACCCACGGAGGTACCGCCATACTTCTGGACGATCAGCGCCACGGAGTCCGTGACCTCCCTCTTCAGTCGGCGGACCTATACGAGCACGGCTCCCGGGTGTAAAGCCCCGCTGAGGAAGACTCCTGAATCCGCCACCCCTTGTTGGAGCCCCAATGTCGCGCCCCCGAATCCTTATCGACGGAGACACCCTGACGCTGGAGCAGATTCTCCAGGTCGCTCGGAACGAGGTCACCGTGGAGCTGGCCCCCGAGGCCGCCACCCGAGTCCGCGCCGCCCGCGCGCTCGTGGACCGGGTCGCCGCCGGAGACACGCCCTCCTATGGCATCAACACCGGCTTCGGCACCCTCGCCGAGGTCCGCATCGACAAGAAGGACCTGCGCGACCTCCAGCGCAACCTCATCCTCTCCCACGCCTGCGGCGTCGGCACGCCCCTGCCCCTCCCCGAGGCCCGCGCGCTGCTGCTCCTGCGCTGCAACGTGCTGGCGAAGGGCTACTCCGGCATCCGCTCGGAGACGCTGACGCTGGCGCTGGAGATGCTCAACCGGGGCGTCATCCCCGTCGTCCCCGAGCGCGGCAGCGTGGGCGCCTCCGGTGACCTGGCCCCGCTGGCGCACCTGGCGCTCGTCTTCATCGGCGAGGGCGAGGCCTTCCACCAGGGACAGCGGCTTCCCGCGCGCAAGGCCCTGGAGATGGCCGGCCTGCAGCCCGTCATCCTGGAGGCCAAGGAGGGCCTGGCCCTGGTGAACGGCACCCAGGCCATGTGCGCCGTGGGCACCCTCCTCCAGCTTCGCGCCGAGTCCCTCGCGGAGCTGGCCGACGTCGCGGGCGCGATGACGCTGGAAGGTCTGCTCGGCAGCCACAAGCCGTTCATCCCGGAGATTCACGACGTGCGGGCCCATCCGGGCCAGAAGGCCTGCGCGGCGCATCTGCGGCGCATCCTGGTCAACAGCGAGCTGGTGGAGTCGCACGTCAACTGCAGCAAGGTGCAGGACCCCTACTCGCTGCGCTGCATGCCCCAGGTGCACGGCTCGGCGCGCGAGGGCCTGTCCTTCGCGCGGCGCATCCTCGAGGTGGAGGTCAACAGCGCCACGGACAACCCGCTCGTCTTCACGGAGACGGAGCGCATCGTCTCCGGCGGCAACTTCCACGGCCAGCCCATCTCCCTGGCCATGGACGTGGTGGCGATGGCGCTCACTCAGCTGTCCTCCATCAGCGAGCGGCGCGTGGAGCAGTTGGTGAACCCGTCGCTGTCGGGCCTGCCGGCGTTCCTGGCGAAGAACTCCGGGCTCAACTCGGGCTTCATGATTGCCCAGGTGACGAGCGCGGCGCTGGTGGCCGAGTCTCGCGTGCTCAGCCACCCCGCGTCGGTGGACTCGATTCCGTCCTCCGCGGGCCGCGAGGACCACGTGTCCATGGGCATGACGGCGGCGCTCAAGGGCCGACAGGTGAGTGACTTCACGCGCTCGTGTCTGGCCATCGAGCTGCTGGTGGCCGCGCAGGCGTTGGACTTCCGTCTGCCTGGGAAGCCCGGCAAGGGCGCGCTGGCCGCCTACGAGCTGATCCGCTCCAAGGTGCCGCACATGGACAGGGACCGGGAGCTGCACAAGGACATCGAGGCCGTCAGCCAGCTGGTCGACTCCGGCGAGCTGCTCGCGACCGTGCGCTCCGCCACCGCCTGAGCCATACCGGACTGACGTGCGACGGCCCGCTCCCGGGAGTACTCCGGGGCGGGCCGTCTTCATTCAACGTGAGGCGGAGCGCGCGCTACCAGCAAGTCCCGCTGACGTACTCGCGGAAAGCCGTAATCTTCCCCCAGGCCGACCAGAAGGAGCAGTCACAGCCCCGGCCGCCCACGACCGTGGTGTACGTCGCGTCGCTGTAATACGTGTACTCGTAGTTGAGCCCATCGCAGTTGGGGAGGGGAGCCTCGTACGAGGTGAGGTCCTGTGCCTCGGTGTCTTCCACCACGGGGCCACCGCAGCCCACCATCATCAAACCCGCCGCGAGCAACGCACCGCTGATGAACCTTCCAGCCTGCATTTATGCCTCCAGCGACAGTCTTTGGGTTGTACGACCTTTCCAGACGACGTCTGCTCACTCAGGGTCAGAAGGGAGATCCAAGGGACACAGCTCCGAAAGGGAGGAGTACGGCGTCACCACGCCCCATCGAATCCAGCGTCTCTCACAACCGCAGCCGGCGTATCCCACGACCTCCGTGCGCCAAGGTGAGGAGTTGAAGATTTCTCCCTCCGTGGTGCCCGTACAGTCGGGAACCAATCCGTCGCGCGACGTGAGGTCATGTGCCTCGGTGTCTTCCACCATGGGACCACCGCAACCAGCCAGCGTCAGCCCCACCGCAAGCAACGCACCGCTGACAAACCTTCCAGCCTGCATTCATGCCTCCAGCGACAGCCCGTGAGCAGTACGGTCCGCCCAGGCTAACATGCTGAACATGGCTTGCTCATTTCGCGGCTCCTGAGAGGGAATGAAGCAAGGCGTCAGGGGAATACGACGGCCCGCTCCCGGAAGTACTCTGGCGCGGGCCGTCTTCATTTCACGCGCGACGGAGCGCGCTACCGACAAGTCCCGTAGTAGGACTCGACGAACGCCGTGGTCCGACCGTAGCTCGACCAGAAGGAACAGTCGCAACCCCGGTAGCCCACGGGATTCATGTACGTCGCGTCGCTGTAATACGTGTGCTCGTAGTAGATCCCATTGCAGTTGGGGGCGGCGTCCTGAAGGATCCCCTCATTTAGCGAGTTGATCCTCAGTCGCCTGCTTGGCTGGCGCGTGCGCCAAGGCAGTGGCGCGGTGCAGAAGACGCAGCCATGCTGGAGCGCAAGGTGGCCCTCAACGAAGAGCAGGTGCGGACCTTCCTCGAAGGACTCTTCGAGGAGGACCTGCACGCCAGACGAGTGCTGTCGCTTTCGTACGCGACACTGGGCGCGGTGCATGCGGCCTCGCTGTCGGTGCATGCCATCGGACAGGCGCTGGCCTGGGCGCGCGGAGGCGTGGAGAAGCATGGCATCAAGCAGGTGGACCGGCTGCTCTCCAATGAGGGCGTAGACGTCTGGAAGCTGTTGCCCTCCTGGGTGGCTTTCGTCCTGGCGGAGCGGACCGAGGCGCTGGTGGCGCTCGACTGGACGGACTTCGATGCGGACGGGCACACAACGCTGGTCGCCAGCCTTGTCACCACCCACGGCCGCTCCACGCCCCTGCTGTGGATGACGCTTCAGAAGAGCGTGCTGAAGGGCAACCGAGCCGAAGCCGAGGACACCCTGCTGCTCCACCTGAAGCACTGCGTGCCCGAGGGCGTGAAGGTGACAGTGCTGGCCGACAGAGGGTTCGCGGACAGCAAGCTGTATGCGCTGCTGGGCGAGCTGGGCTTTGACTACGTAGTGCGCTTCCGCCAGGACGTGCGGGTGGAAACGGCCCAGGGCCAGCAGCAGCCCGCCTCGGGATGAATGCCGGCCTCCGGCCATGCCAAGAAACTGGAGCGCGTGCGCGTCACCGCCGACAGGGCGCCCGTGCCCGCCGTGGTGCTGGTGCACCAGAAAGGCATGAAGGAGTCGTGGTGTCTGGCCACCAGCCTTGCTGACGGCAGCGCGCGCGAAACGGTGACGCTCTACGGCCGCCGCTTCACCTGTGAAGAGACGTTCCGAGACATCAAGGACCTGCGCTTCGGCATGGGCCTGTCCGAACTGCGCGTGAAGAGTCCGGAGCGCCGTGACAGGCTGCTGTTGGTGAGCGCCCTGGCCCAGGCGTTGCTGACGCTGCTGGGCGCCGCGGGCGAAAGTTTGGGCATGGAGAAGGGCCTGAAGGCCAACACGGTGAAGACGCGCACCTACTCCCTCTTTCGCCAGGGCTGCATGTACTACCAGGCCATGCCCATGATGAAGGAGGAGCGGCTGCTGCCCCTCGTGCAACGCTTCTCCGAGCTCCTTCACGCACACCACGTCTTCCGTGAAGCCTTCGGTTTCATATGAGGGGATAGCTCAGGTCAGCAGCCCCATCAACGCTAACACGGTGGCAATCCGAGTCTTGGCCGCAAGGCGCCGCAGTTCCCCGGCCACCTTGCCGCGAATGGGCGAAAAGTTGCCGCCACCTCGGGAACGGGGAGTCACGCCTCCGGTCTCCCGATGCAGCCGAAGCACCCGGCTGACTGTCGCATCGCCAATGCCCAGCAGGTGGGCAATCTGCCCATACGTCAGATGATCACGTCAACCGTGCCCTGGGTTAGTAGCAGAGTGCCTGCGGTCTCTTCGGAACTACATCTGCAAGACAACTCCGGCGCGCTGCTCGCGGCCGTGCGCTCCGCCACCGCCTGAGCGCAATGCCTGACTGAAGTGCGACGGCCCGCTCCCGGGAGTCCTCGGGGCGGGCCGTCTTCATTCAACGCGACGCGGAGCGCGCGTTACCAGCAGGTCCCGCCGACGTACTCGCGGAAAGCCGTAATCTTCCCCCAGGCCGACCAGAAGGAGCAGTCACAGCCCCGGCCGCCCACAATTGTGGTGTACGTCGCGTCGCTGTAATACGTGTACTCGTAGTTGAGCCCATCGCAGTTTTGGGCGGCGTCCTCGCGCGAGGTGAGGTCCTGGGCCTCGGTGTCTTCCACCACGGGGCCACCGCAGCCAACCAGCATCAAACCCGCCGCGAGCAACGCACCGCTGATGAACCTTCCAGCCTGCATCCGTGCCTCCAGGGAAAGCCTATGGGTTGTACGACCTTTCCAGGCTAGCACGCAGAGATGCCTTCACTTTCATTACCGCGTATTTCGGCACATGAGAGGGACTGCCGCGCGGAGTCAGCCGCGAACGAGCGACGGCCCGCTCCCGGAAACGCTCCAGGGCGGGCCGTCTTCTCTTCATGAAGCCGTCTGCTCACTCAATCTTCAGGAATAGTAGGCCGCGTGGGGCACAGAGTCGTGGCCCGGGTGTACGTCGTCGTCTGGCCCCATCGCGTCCAGGGCCCGCAACCGCAACCGCTGTAGCCCACGACCACAGTGCGCGCCGAGGTGGAGTAGTAGATGGTCCCCTCCAGGGAGTCCATACAGTCGGGAACCAACTCCTCGCGCGAGGTGAGGTCTTGTGCCCCAGTGTCTTCCACCGGGGAGCCACCGCAGCCAGCCAGCAACAACCCCACCGCAAGAAACGCACCGCTGATGAACCTTCCAGCCTGCATTCGTGCCTCCAGGGACAGTCAATGGTTTGTACGGCCTTCCCAGACTAGCATGCTGAGAGGGTTTTTCCATCCCACCGCCCCTGCGAGGGAATGCCACCACACGTCAGAAGCGAGGCAGCCCACTCTCATCTCGGTATGACAGGGAATAGATGGAGGCACCCATCTGGGCCATGCCCACGGGGGCATCCAGCGGGGCCAGCCGAACCTCCACGAACACCAGGCGTCCGTCGCGCTGGGCGCGCACCGCCTCCGCCAGCACGGGCGCCAGCTGCTCCGGCTTCTCGATGAGCAAGGTCAGGGACTGCCCCGGCGCTCCCAGCGCATCACAGACGGCTGGGTAGTTCCACCTCGGGATGTCGTTGTAGACGGCCTCCGGACCGACGATGAGGCGTTCGATGGTGTAGCCCGCGTTGTTGATGAGGAAGACGAGCGGCTTGAGCTTCAGGTGCAGCAGCGTGGACAGCTCCTGCGCCGTCATGAGGAAGGAGCCATCTCCGATGAAGAGCAGGTGGCGCCGCTCCGGGGCCGCCGCCAGGCTCGTCCCCAGCACCGCCGGCAGCGTGTAGCCGATGGAGCACCACAGCGGCTGGGCCACCCAGGTCACCCCGCGAGGCAGCTGCGCGGACGCGAACCCCACCATGGGGCTGCCCGCCTCGATGAGCAGGACATCCTCCGGCTCGAGCAGCCCCGCCAACGCGGGCCAGAGCTGCGCGTGCGTGAGCGGCGTCCCGGCCTTGGGGGTGGGCGCCGGCGCCCGGGCCTCCGCCAGGGCTCGCAACCGCGCCGAGCGAGGGACAAAGTCCTGGGCCCTCCGTTCGCCGAGCGCCTCCTTCAGCACCTCCAGCACCTCGCTCAACACCAGCCCGCTGTACAAGGTCGGCGGCACCCCTTGCACACCCTGCCCCAGCGTCGCGCTGAAGAGCTGGAGGTCCACCAGCCGCGACGGCTCCAGCCGGAGGGAGAAGGCGTTCGTGTTCAGGTCCGTGAAGCGCGCGCCCAGCGCCACCACGCAGTCGGCGCCATCCACCCAGTCCCGCACGTACGGGTCCGACAGGCGACCGCCATAGAAGCCGAGGAACGCGGGATGTCCCTCGTCGACCAGCCCCCGCGCGGAGCTGAGCAGGGCAATGGGAAGCGCGGCGGACTCCGCCAGCGCCAACACCTTCGGCGCGAGACCGAAGCGCTGGATGTCACTGTCCACCAGCAGCGCGCAACGGCGGGCGCTCCGCAGCCGCGGAACCAACTCCGCCAGGAGCAGCCCGAGACTTGCGGGGTCGCTCCGAGGAGCCTCTTGCACCAGCGGAGCCTCGGGCGCGGGGACGTGCTGGAACGTCACGTCGGCGGGGAGCTGCAGGTACACGGGCCGCCGCTCCCGAAGACACGTGCGCAGCACCCGGTCTATCTCCTGGGGCGCGTTCGCCTGCGTCAGCACCGCTTGCGCCACGGTGAAGGGCGCCACGCTGGCCAGCGTGTTGCCGAAGTCCCCATCCCCCAGGCTGTGGTGGATGACGGAGCGCTTCTGGAGATGTGACAGCGGAGGAGCCCCGGTGATGGCCACCACGGGCACGCGCTCCGCATACGCGCCAGCAATTCCATTGACGGTGCTCAGCTCGCCCACGCCATACGCGGTGAGCAGCGCCGAAACACCTCTCATGCGGGCATACCCATCCGCGGCGTAGGCGGCATTGAGCTCGTTGCAGCACCCCACCCAGCGCAGCTCCGGATGCTTGAGCAACTGCTCCAACACGCCCAGGTTGAAGTCCCCCGGCACCCCGAAGACATGCCGGATGCCCAGCTCAAGCAGGCGAACCCACAGATAATCTCCGACGGAGACAGACGCTTCTCTCGACTTCATGAAAGCATGACTCACGGCAATTCCTTCCCCGCACAGCGGACTCACCCAGGCATCCCCAGACGCCCAGGATTGATACGAAATGAATTGCATCAAAAGTCCTGACAACTCAATCCGGGGAAACCCTGCTCTCCCCTGCCCGTCAGCTGCCCATCAGTCCGAGCTGCGAATGAGGGGGCGGCAGAGGCTTTGTACAAGGAACGGGCGTCTCGAAATACACAGACACGCCCCGCAGATGAGCCTTCTGCGGGGCCGTCTCGCTTCACCTGCGGGCGTATCGTGTCAGGGATAGCGGGGCACGTTCGGGTCGGGCTCCGGGAGCGGGATGAATTCCGTCTCACCGGGGACCTGACCGATGCGCTTCGCCGTCCAGTCTTCCTTGGCCTGCTCGATGCGCTCCTTCGAGCTGGAGACGAAGTTCCACCAGATGTGACGCGGCCCGTCCATGGGCTCGCCCCCAAAGAGCAACAGGCGGGACTGGGCGGCCCCACCACCCCGGGCGACGACCTCCGCGCCCGGACGCAGCACCAGGAGCTGACCGGGGCCGAAGCTCTCGCCTCCGACCTCCACCTGTCCCTCCGCGATGAACAGGCCGCGCTCCTCATGCACGGAGGGCACGGGAAGCCGGGTGCCCACGTCGAGCTTCACGTCCGCGTAGAACAGCGGCGACTGGGTGCGCGCCGGAGACTTCTCCCCGAACAGCCCGCCAGCGATGAGCCGCAGCTCCAGGCCGTGGTCCTTGATGACGGGCAGCGCGTCCGCGGGCGTGTGCTCGAAGGACGGCGCGACCTCTTCATGCGAGCCGGGCAGCGCCACCCAGAACTGGATGCCGAACAGCCGGTTCGCCTTCACGCGCGACTCCAGCGGCGTGCGCTCCGAGTGCACGATGCCGCGCCCAGCCACCATCCAGTTCACCGCGCCCGGACGAATGGTCTGCACCACGCCCAGCGAGTCCCGGTGCAGCACTTCGCCGTCGAACAGATACGTCACCGTCGCCAGACCGATGTGTGGATGAGGGCGCACGTCGAGCCCCTTTCCCGCCTGGAGCACCGAGGGCCCCATCTGGTCCAGGAAGATGAACGGCCCCACCATCCGCCGCCGCGACGACGGCAGCGCCCGGCGCACCTCGAAGCCATCTCCCAGGTCCCGCGTGCGCGGAACGATGACAGTCTCCAGCGCGG
This sequence comes from Corallococcus terminator, assembly GCF_049194865.1. Taxonomy (GTDB): domain Bacteria; phylum Myxococcota; class Myxococcia; order Myxococcales; family Myxococcaceae; genus Myxococcus; species Myxococcus terminator_A. The sequence continues at coordinate 30,635 of NZ_JBLZWL010000079.1, forward strand.
AGCCAGGCTCCGCGTCGACATAGGGTTCCTCGGGCATCTTCCAGGCCATCGGCTCACACTCCTGTAAAAATTCGACCCATCCGCACATGCCATGGGTAGGCACAGACACTCCAGGCCCATGCGCCTTCCTCCCCTTCGAGCCGGAAGAAAGACGTTGTCAAGCGCAGGCATCGCCACGCCTGCCTTTTCCAGAAAAACAGATGCCAGCATTTACGGCTCACACCGTATCCACGGATGATTCCGCATTCCCTCCCAGCTGTCACTCCCTCGACAGAGGGAGGGAACTGTCTCAATCCCCTGGAGGATGTTCTGAAAGCCCCGTGCACGGCTGTTCGATCTGGTGTTCTGAGAAGCGTTGTCGTGAGTCTGCTGCTGTTGGGAGTCCTGGTCGGCGGTGAAGCCTCCTCCGCGCCCTTCACCCTCTTCGAGAGCGGGCAGGTGCGCCCCCTGGCCCTCTCTCCCGATGGCAGGCTGCTGTTCGCCGTCAACACGCCGGACAACCGGCTGGAGATCTTCCGTATCGGCAACAGTGGCCTCAGCCACCGGGGTTCGGTGCCCGTGGGCCTGGAGCCCGTGGCCGTCGCCGCTCGGACGAACAACGAGGTCTGGGTCGTCAACCACCTGTCGGACAGCGTCAGCATCGTCCGCGTGGACGCGGAGGGAAGCGGCGGCATCGTGACGCGCACGCTGCTCGTGGGTGACGAGCCTCGGGACCTGGTCTTCGCGGGCCATGGCCGGCGGCGCGCGTTCATCACCGCGGCGCACCGCGGCCAGAACGCGCCGTTCGACCCCCAGCTCACCACGCCGGGCGTGGGTCGGGCCGACGTCTGGGTCTTCGACTCGGAGCACCTGGGCAGCTCGCTGGGTGGCACGCCGCTCACCATCCTGTCGCTGTTCGCCGACACGCCCCGGGCCCTGGCGACGACGCCAGACGGCTCCAGGGTGTACGCGGCGGCCTTCCACTCCGGCAATCGCACCACGGTGCTGCATGAGCTGGCCATTCCCAACGGTGGCGAGGCCGAGGGCGGCGTTCCGGGCCCCAACACCAACTTCGCGGGCGTCCCCGCCCCGGAGGTCTCCCTCATCGTCAAGCACAACGGGCAGGACTGGGTGGACGTGCTGAACCGCTCGTGGACGCCGCAGGTGCGCCTCTCCCTGCCGGACAAGGACGTCTTCGCCATCGACGCCACCTCCAACCCGCCCGCGCCGCTCACCGGCCGCGGGAGCGTCTACGCGGGCGTGGGCACCATCCTGTTCAACATGGTGGTCAACCCGGTCAACGGGAAGGTGTACGTCAGCAACACGGAGGCCCGGAATGACCTGCGCTTCGAGGGATCCGGCACCTTCGCAAACACCACGCTGCGCGGCCACCTCCACGAGAGCCGCATCACCGTGCTCGGCTCCAACAGCGTCACGCCGCGCCACCTCAACAAGCACATCGACTACGGCACCTGCTGCGCGCCCACGCCCAATCCGGAGAGCGAGAAGAGTCTGGCGCAGCCGCTGGGCATGGCGGTGACCTCCGACGGCGCCACGCTGTTCGTCACGGCCTTCGGCTCCTCGAAGCTGGGCGTCTACTCCACCGCGGCGCTGGAGGCGGACACCTTCGTGCCGAGCGCCGCGAACCAGATTCAGCTCACGGGCGGCGGCCCCACTGGCCTGGTGCTGGACGAGGCGCGGCGGCGGCTCTACGTCCTCACCCGCTTCGACAACGCCATCTCCGTCATCAACACGACGACGCGCCAGGAGATCGCCCACCTGCCCATGTACAACCCGGAGCCCGCGAGCGTGGTGGAGGGCCGCCCGTTCCTCTACGACGCGCGGAACAGCTCCAGCCACGGCGACTCCTCGTGCGCCAGCTGCCACATCTTCGGCGACTTCGACAGCCTGGCCTGGGACCTGGGCAACCCGGACGGCGCGGTGAAGAGCAATCCCAGCCCCGTCGTCCCCATCCTGCCCGAGTTCGGAAGTGATCCGACGTTCGGGCAGAGCACGGCCTTCCACCCGCTGAAGGGTCCCATGACGACGCAGAGCCTCCGGGGCATGGCCAACCACGGCCCCATGCACTGGCGAGGAGACCGCAACGGCGGCGACAGCGCGGCGAACGCCCAGCCCAACAACGGCGCCTTCAACGAGGCGGAGGCCTTCAAGCAGTTCAACCCGGCCTTCATGGACCTGTTGGGCCGAGGCTCCCAGCTGACGCCCCAGCAGCTCCAGAAGTTCACCGACTTCGCGCTCCAGGTCGTCTATCCGCCCAACCCCATCCGCAAGCTGGACAACTCCCTCACGCCCTCGCAGCAGGCGGGCCGGGACTTCTTCCTGAACACGATGACGTTCTTCCACGGGCCTTGCGGTTCGTGCCACACGCTCGACCCCAACTCGAACCCTGGCGAAGGGGTCTTCAAGGGCTTCTTCGGCACGGACGGACGGTCCTCGTTCGACGTCGTGCCGCAGTTCCCCAAGGTGCCGCACATGCGCAACCTGTACCAGAAGGTCGGAATGTTCGGCGCGCCCTTCGCCACGGGCAACCTGCCCGTGGACCCCTTCCTCGGGGACCAGGTGCGCGGCTTCGGCTTCAACAGCGATGGCACCGTCCCCACCCTCTTCGCCTTCAACAGCGGCTTCGACTTCCACCCCATCTTCAACTCGGTGGGCATCCCCGACACGCCGGAGGGCATCGCGGCGAAGCGGAACATGGAGCAGTTCATGTTCGCCTTCGACACGAACCTGGCGCCCATCGTCGGGCAGCAGGTGACGCTGACGGCCGCGCAGGCCGCCGTGGCGGGGCCGCGCATCAACTTGCTGGTGGCGCGCGCGAACGCGGGCGAGTGCGAGCTGGTGGCCAAGGGCCGGGTTGGCCCGCACGATGCGGGCTTCCTCTACGTGGGAGGAGGTCAGTTCATCGTCGACCGGCAGGGCGTGCCAGGCGTGGCGGATGCGCACCTCCGCACGGCAATCACGGCGGGCAACGGCGTGCTGACGTACACATGTGTGCCCCCTGGCTCGGGGACGCGCATCGGCATCGACCGGGACCTCGACGGCTTCCGGGATGGTGATGAGCGGGCGGCCGGCACGAACCCGGCGGACCCGGCGAGTCACCCGTAATATACTGAAACACAAATCAAGGAATCCGCCTCATCAGGGCGGGGAGGCCTGGCCAATCTTGCGCATGTCTGGGCAAGCCTCCTAGAAATGTCTGACGCGTCTCGCCCTGTCTCATCGGCTGCCGTGCCCCCCGCGGCAGCCGTCGCTTACTCATCCTCGTGAGGGCGACGCGTTGACATGCTCGACGCCCTCTCCTTGTCGGCTCCCTCCCCGGCTTCGTTTCCTTCCAGTATCGCGGACGCCTTCGAAGCCCAGGTGGCGCTGCGTCCTCACGCCGTCGCGGTCAGCAGCGACGGCGTGAGCCTGACGTATGCACGGCTCGACGCGCGGGCGAACCAGCTCGCGTGGCGCCTGCGCGCCCAAGGCATCGGTCGGGAGCATCCTCAGGTGGGTGTCTGTCTGCCTCGCACGGCGGACCTGCTGGTCACCCTCCTGGCCGTCCTCAAGGCGGGAGGAGCCTACGTTCCGCTCGATCCAGACTATCCGTCCGAGCGACTGCAACTGATGGCGGAGGATGCGGGAGTCCACGCCATCGTCACCCAGACAGGCCTGCGCTCGCGCCTTCTGTCGGGCGATGTGCCCACGCTGTGCCTGGACGCGATGGAAGCGGAGCTGGACGCGCTTCCCACGCAGCCGCCCGAGCGCGCGGTCTGCCCGGACGATCTGGCCTATGTGGTCTTCACGTCGGGCTCCACGGGCAAGCCCAAGGGCGTCTGTGTTCCTCACCGGGGCGTGCTGCGACTGGTGCTCGGCGCCAACTACGTGGACGTGAGCCCGGATGACGTGCTGCTCCAGTTCGCCCCCGTGGCCTTCGATGCGTCGACCTTTGAAATCTGGGGCGCGCTCCTCAACGGCGCGCGGCTCGCCGTGTTCACCCAGGGCGCCGCGGGGCTGGACGAGCTGGGGCCCTTCCTGGAGGAACAAGGCGTGACGGTGGTCTGGGTGACCACGGGCCTCTTTCATCAGCTCGTCGAGCTGGGCCTGCCCGGAATGGGCCGCGTGCGTGAGCTGCTCACGGGAGGCGAGGTCCTCTCCGTGCCCCATGCGCGCAAGGCGTTGGAGCAGCTTCCGCACATTCGCCTCGTCAACTTCTACGGCCCCACCGAGAACACGACCTTCACCAGCTTCCACCCGATGCGCGGAGCATTGGAGGCCGAGGACACCACGGCCGTTGCCATCGGCCGCGCCATCACCGGGACGCGGATGTATGTGCTGGACGAGGTGATGCAGCCCGTTCCCGTTGGAACCGTGGGTGAGCTGTACACGGGAGGCCTGGGCCTCGCGTGGGGTTACTGGGAGCGCGCGGACCTGACGGGAGAGCGCTTCCTGCCGGACCCGTGGAGCGACCTGTCCGGTGGCCGCATGTACCGCACGGGAGATCTGGTGCGGGAGCGCGCCGACGGAGCCGTGGAGTTCATTGGCCGTCGCGACCATCAGGTGAAGCTCCGTGGCTTCCGCATCGAGCTGGGAGAAGTGGAGAGCGCGCTGCGCCAGCATCCCTCCGTACTGGAGACACTCGCGCTCGTGCGAGAGGACTCGCCGGGAGACCGGAGGCTGGTCGCGTATGTCGTCGCGCGAGCGTCTTCCGTCGAGCTGCGCGAGCACCTGCAACACCTGCTCCCTGGCTACATGGTGCCAGCCGCCATCGTGGTGATGGACGTGTTGCCGCTCACGCCCAACGGCAAGGTGGACCGCGCGTTGCTGCCCGTGCCCCAGGCGCACGCCGAGGACTTCGTCGCACCGGAGTCGGCGCTGGAGAGCGCCGTCGCGCGCATCTGGGCGGAGGTGCTGGGCGTGGGAGCGGTGAGCGCCACCGCGAACTTCTTCGACCTGGGGGGCCACTCGCTGCTCGCCACGCAGGTCATCACCCGGATGCGCGAGGTGACACGGCTCCACCTTCCGCTGCGAGCCCTCTTCGACCGGCCCGTTCTTCGAGAGCTGTGCACCAGTCTCGAGGAGACCACGAGCGCGTTCTCCGAAGACGTCATCCGGACAGCACGGGGCGAGGCGCGCCTGGGCCCATCGTTCGCGCAGCAGCGGCTCTGGTTCCTGGACCGGTGGATGCCGGACACGGCTGTGTATTCCCTGCCGATGGCGTTCCGCGTGGAGGGGCCGCTCGACATCGCGGCTTTGGAGCAAAGCCTCCAGGCACTGGTCGACCGGCACGAGTCCCTGCGCACGACCTTCCCGGGTGAAGGCGCTCCCCTACAACACGTCGCGGAGTCGGTGTCCGTGCGGCTGGAGCGGAGCACCGCGAGTTCACTCGAACGGGCGCAGGTCCTGCTGCGTACGGAAGCGGAACGGCCGTTCGACCTGGCGCGCGGACCGCTCTTCCGTACGCTGCTGGTGACGCTCTCCGAGCACGAGCATCTCCTGCTGCTCAACCTGCACCACATCATCTCCGACGGCTGGTCCTTCGGCGTCCTCTACCAGGAGCTCTCCGCCGAGTACCTCGCTCGCCTCCAGGGGGTGACCTCCTCCCTCGCACCTCTCTCCATCCAGTACGCCGACTTCTCCTCCTGGCAACGGGACTGGCTCTCCGGCGACACCCTCTCCTCTCAGCTCTCCTTCTGGACTCGCCTCCTCGACGGCGTCCCTCACGTCCTCTCTCTCCCCTCTGACTTCCCTCGCCCCTCTCTCCAAAGCTTCGAGGGCTCCACCTTCCGCTTCTCCCTTCCCCTCCACCTTCGCGACTCCCTCGACTCCCTCTCCCGTCTCCACGGTGCCACCCTCTTCATGGCACTGCTCTCCTCCTTCCAGCTCCTCCTCTCCCGCTACTCCGGTCAGCTCGACTTCCTCGTCGGCTCTCCCATCGCCAACCGCACCCGCCCCCAGCTCGAATCCCTCATCGGCTTCTTCGTCAACACCCTCCCTCTCCCAGCTCGCCTCTCCGGCAATCCCTCCTTCCTCGACGTCCTCCTCCGCACTCGCGACTCCTGCCTCGGCGCCTACTCCCACCAGGAGCTTCCCTTCGAGAAGCTCGTCGAGGAGCTCCACGTCGAGCGCGAGCCCGGACGCAGTCCGTTGGTCCAGGTCCTGTTCGCGCTCCAGAACGCACCCGGAGGACAGCTTCAGCTCCCAGGGCTTCACGTCGCTCCGCTGGAGCTGGAGACACGGACCTCGCGGTTCGAGCTGTTCCTCGCGCTGGAGGAATCCGCGGAGGGACTTCGAGGCTCCATCGAGTACTCCACCGCATTGTTCGCTCCGCGCACCATTGAACGGATGGCGGAGCACTTCGTGCGACTCGTCGAGGCGTTCGTCCGCGCACCCGAGCTTCCCTGTGGACAGGTGCCGCTCCTCTCCGGTGATGAGCAGCGCCAGTGGCTCATCGACTGGAACCGCACGGCGCGCCCGTATCCGTCCGAGTCGTCGCTCGTGCGGCTCTTCGATGCACAGGTCGCCTTGCGGCCGGAAGCCGTGGCGATTCAACATGGAGCGCGCTCGCTCACCTATGCCCAGCTCGATGCGCGCGCCAATGCGCTGGCTCGCGAGCTGCGAGTGAATGGCGTCGACCGACGGCACCCGCAGGTGGGCGTGTGCCTGCCTCGATCCCCGGAGCTCATCGTCGCGTTTCTCGCGAGCCTCAAGGCAGGCGGTGCGTACGTCCCGCTCGACCCCGAGCACCCCACCGAGCGGCTCGCCTTCAT
>NZ_JBLZWL010000047.1:0-34329 GCF_049194865.1 Corallococcus terminator
GGACGAAGTGGTCGCGCGCACCCGGGTGACGCTGACGCCCGCGCTGGTGGACGAGGAGATTCGCCGCCGCTGGGCGGAGGTCGAGCGGCCCATGCTGATTCGCAAGGACTTCCAGCCGAACGAACTCCAGGAGGCGCTGGAGGGCTGGCTGCGAGAGCCGCTCACCCGCGCGGACACGGAGCGGCGGCTGACGCTGGCGCTGGCGCTGCGAGCCATCGCCGCGCGCGACGGCGTGAAGCTCGCGAAGGGCGCCGTGGACGCGCTGGTGGATGACCTGGCCGGGCTGTCCGGCGTCTCCCGTCAGGACCTCATCCGCGCGGTGAAGGAAGACAACCTGCTGGCCAAGCGGGTGGAAGACCTGGCGCTGCACTTCGCCACCGTCGACAGCGTCATGCGGCGCGTGTCGCTGACGCCGCCGACCTGACGTCGCGGCGGTGGGTTCAAGGCGTCTCGAGCGCCAGCGCCACCATCACCTCGGTGACGTCGCCGGGGTGGTAGCGGCCCAGTCCCGGGAAGGCGCGCAGCGCGGCCTCCGCGTGGTCCATGTCGTCCAGCCGCACCACCCGCGCGCCGGGCACCTCCGCGTCCACCGCCGTCACCATGCCGTCGGACGCGTAGCCATAGCGCTCGTCCAGGTAGCGCTGGAGCGGAAAGAGCGACGACAGGCGCGACAGCCGCGAGGTGGCCAGCGACACGGTGGGGATATCCGCCGGGTAGGGGTGCTGGGCGATGAACGCCATGCGCTGGGGATAGGACAGCTCCTCCACCGAGCGCGACACGCCGTGGAACAGCAGCGGGAAGGCGAAGTCGATGAGCCGCCGCATGTCCGGCGTGGTGGCCAAATCATGAGCGATGGACGAGCCGCCATAGGGCGCCTGGAGCGTCACCACCGCGCGCACCACCCGGCGCAGCTCCGGGTACAGGGCGAGCAGGGCGGTGCACTCGACGCCGCCCTTGCTGTGTCCCACCAGCACCACCGAGCGGCCGAAGTGCTCCGCGTCCAGCAGCGCCTCGCGCAGCACCGCGACGTTGTCGAGCAGCAACCCCTCCGTGTCCACCGACGCCTCGAGCACGTCCAGGCCCCGGCGCTCCAGCCGCTGCACGTTGTCCAGCAGGTAGCCGGGCAGCTCGTCCCCCAGCATGCCGCGCACCAGCACATACTGATGGCGCCACGCCTCGGCGGGCAGCACGGCCTCTCCTTCGCGCACGCTCCGCAGCAGGTGATGGAAGCGCCAGGTCAGGTCCTCCGTGGCCGGCGTCGTACCCGCCGCCCCGCGCTGGAGCCAGCCGGCCATGCCACCACAGCCAGGACCCCACCAGCGCGGCGCCGCGGGCAGACCGCGCAGACCTCGCGCCAGCCGGGCGATGGCCCCCGGCTCGCGAGCGGGCGAGGGAGAGGGCACGGGGGGAACGGGCGCGGGGACCTTGGCGGCGGACTGCTGCGTCATTTCACTCAGAAGCGTACCGGCAAGGGGTGGCGCGGCGCCAACGATGGGGACTCGGCCGCGAGCGGCTTTCGTGCGTCGGGTCTCGTGCTAAGTAGTCCAGCCAGAGGCGGGAGGACTTCGAAGCTGACCACCGGACAGGAATGGCTGGTTGACGCGAGCGGCTGCTCGCCTGGACTGCTCAAGGACGCGGCGGCGTTGGCGGCGCTCTTCGAGGAGCTGCTCGTCCTGCTCGACCTGAAGGTCGTGGGCCAGCCGCAGTGGCACGTGTTCCCAGAGCCCGGTGGCATCACCGGGCTGACGCTGCTGGCGGAGAGTCACCTGGCCATCCACACCTTCCCGGAGCATGGCTTCGCCGCGCTCAATGTCTACTGCTGCCGCCCGCGCGCGCGCCCCGACTTCGAGTCGCTGCTGGCGCGCCACCTGAGGGCGGCGTCCTGCGAGGTGCGGGAGCTGAAGCGGGGGGTGAAGGCGTGACTCAGGGGCGGTGTCCGTCGTGCGGCGCGGATGTGGAGTTCACCGCCGGCTCGGCGCAGGTGATTGTGTGCGGCCACTGCCAGACGGTGGTGGCTCGCAAGGGCGATGACTTCGAGTCGCGCGGGAAGATTGGCCGCATCCTCGTCACCGACTCGCCGCTCCAACTGGGCGCGGAGGGCCGCTACGCGAGCACGGCGTTCCAGGTGGTGGGCCACCTCCAGAAGGACCATGGCGCGGGCCCGTGGGACGAGTGGTACGTGGAGTTCTCCGACGGCCGCACCGCGTGGGTGAGCGAGTCCGAGGGCGCCTTCCACCTGCTGCTGGACGCGGGCGTGGAAGAGGGCGTGTCCCTGTCGGACCTGCACCCGGGTGAGCGCCTGCGCCTGCGCAACCGCCCCTGGGTGGTGGAGGAGCGCGGCCACGGCAAGGTGGTGGCCGCCGAAGGGCAGCTCCCCAGCGACGTGGACCCCTCGCAGGACTCCTATTACGTCGACGCCACCGGCTCCAAGGGCGCCTTCATCACGCTCGACTTCGGCACGCGCGACAGGGACCCCGAGGTCTTCATCGGCGAGCGGCTCAAGCTGGAGCAGCTCGGGATTCCCGTAGACCAGCTCCGCCCGCGCGCCCAGCGCAAGGTGGACCTCCAGCAGGCGCGCTGCACCGAGTGCAACGGCCCCCTGGAGCTGCGCGCCCCGGACAAATCCCTGCGCGTGGGCTGTCCCTTCTGCGGCGCGCTCCTGGACGTCAGCAAGGGCAAGCTGTCCTTCCTGCGGCTCCTGGAGAAGCCGGACCACGCGCCCATCATCCCGCTGGGAGCCAAGGGCAAGCTGAAGGGCACCGAGTGGATGTGCATCGGCTTCCTGGTGCGCTCCTGCACGGTGGAGGGCGTGCGCTACCCGTGGGAGGAGTACCTGCTCTTCCACAGGGCGAAGGGCTTCGTCTGGCTGATGCTCTCCAACGGCCACTGGGTGTTCCTGGAGCCGGTGGCCGGCGGTGACGTGCAGCTGGTGCCCCTGCGGTCCGCCTTCTACGACGGCCGCCGCTACAAGGCCTTCCAGAACGTGCACGCCGTCACGGAGAACGTGCAGGGCGAGTTCTACTGGGAGGTGACGGCGGGCGAGTACGCCGAGGCCACCGAGTACGTGTCCCCGCCGTACTCCATCAACGTGGACGCCACCGAGGACGAGGTGACGTACACGCATGGCGAGTACCTGGCGCCGGAGGTGGTGAAGGACGCGTTCAAGCTGAAGGAGGTGGGGCCGACGTACGGCATCGTCCCCAGCCAGCCCAACCCGCATGCGGCGAGCATGCGCTCCACGATGCTGTGGTCCTTCGTCTGGTTTCTGGGGCTGCTGCTCCTGGCGGGCCTCTTCTCCGTCTACGCGCGGCAGCAGGTGGTACTGGACGAGCGCGTCACGGTGCCCCCGGACGCGGCCCCCGGTACGCCCGCCGCCATGAAGTTCAGCGAGCCCTTCGAGCTGACCGCGCGCGGCAACATGAAGGTGGAGGTCGCCGCGGGCCTCAACAACGACTGGCTGGGCGTGCAGGGCGACCTGGTGAACCAGGACACGGGCGACGTGGTGAGCTTCTACCAGGAGGTCAGCCTCTACCAGGGCAGTGACAGCGACGGCTCCTGGAGCGAGGGCAGCCCGAGCGACAGCCAGTATCTGTCCGCGCTTCCGGCGGGCAAGTACGTGCTGCGCACCACGGCGGCCTACGACGCGTCACCCCGGCCCACCGCGCGCAACTACAGCGTGAAGCTGGTGCACGACACGCCCAATGACAGTTGGCTCTGCGTGGCGCTGGTGCTGATGCTGCTGGCGCCGGCGTTCGCCTTCTTCCGCTCGCACGGCTTCGAGACGAACCGGTGGGCGGACAGCAACCTGACGGAATAGACGCGCATGGCACGACACGGAGGCGCGGCATGAAGTGGTTCGGTGGACTGGTGCTGCTGGGTTACACGACCATGATGGTGTCCGGGTGGTCGCCCTTCACCAGTGAGGAGAGGGACCGCGTGCCGGGCAACGTGCGCCGAGGCCCGGGTGGCATCCTGTTGTGGACCGGTGGTTTTCAGGGAGGGAAGTGATGCTGTTACTCGGCGTCGTCGTGAGCTGGCAGGGTGTGCTGGCCAGCGTCATCTATTCGCTCATTGGCCTGGCGGTGTTCGTGGCGGGCTTCTTCGTCATCCGCCTCATCATGCCGTTCGACGTGCACAAGGAGCTGGAGGTCGACCAGAACACGGCGGTCGGCATCGTCATCGGCTCCTTCATCCTCGGCCTGTCCATCATCGTGGCCGCGGCCATCGGTGGTTGAGGGGCCCCAGGCCCGGCTCGAAGAAGACGTGAAGTGACGACGTGAACAAGACGCTGCTGTACATCACCGTCATCGTCATCGCGACGTGCGGGCTCATCTACGAGCTCGTCGTCGGGGCGCTCGCCAGCTATCTGCTGGGTGACTCGATTACCCAGTTCTCCACCGTCATCGGTGGCTACCTCTTCGCGATGGGCATCGGCAGCTACCTGTCGCGCTACATCGACAAGGGGGTGGCGCAGCGCTTCGTGGAGGTGGAGCTGGCGGTGGCGCTCCTGGGCGGCCTGTGCGCCCCGGTGTTGTTCCTCACCTTCACGCTGACGGACCTGTTCCAGGTGGCGCTGTACGGCACCGTCATCGTCATCGGCACGCTGGTGGGGCTGGAGATTCCCCTCCTCTTGCGCATCCTCAAGGACCAGCTCAAGTTCAAGGACCTGGTCAGCCAGGTGCTGTCGCTGGACTACCTGGGCGCGCTCGCCGCCAGCGTGGCCTTCCCGCTGCTCCTGGTGCCCAAGCTGGGCCTGGTGCGCACCTCGCTCCTGTTCGGCGTCCTGAACGCGGCGGTGGGCTTGTGGAGCACGTGGCTGCTCGCGCCGCTCCTGGGCAACCCGCTGCGCCTGCGCGTCAAGGCGGCGATGCTCACGGTGCTGCTGATGGTGGGCTTCGTGCTCGGCGACAGGCTCACGACGTTCTACGAGGACCAGCTCTACGCGGACGACGTGGTGCACGCGTCCAGCTCCCCCTACCAGCGCATCATCCTGACGCGCGGCAAGCGGGGCTTCTCGCTGTTCCTCAACGGCAACCTCCAGTTCGCCAGCGTGGACGAGTACCGCTACCACGAGTCCCTGGTGCACCCGGCCATGGTGCGCGCGGGCAGGGTTGAGCACGTGCTCATCCTCGGCGGTGGCGACGGGCTCGCCGCGCGCGAGGTGCTGCGCTACCCGGAGGTCCGCTCCGTCACGCTGGTGGACCTGGACCCGGCGATTACGGGGCTCGCCATGGGCTACGGCGAGCTGTCGACGCTCAACGAGAACTCGCTGAAGGATGCGCGCATGCGCGTCGTCAACGCGGACGCCATGCAGTTCCTGATGGAGGGTGACCAGCGCTACGACGTGGTGGTGGTGGACTTCCCGGACCCGAACAACTTCGCGCTGGGCAAGCTGTACACCACGGGCTTCTACAAGCTCTTGAAGAAGCGGGTGGCCCAGGACGGGGTGGCGGTGGTGCAGAGCACCAGTCCCCTGTTCGCGCGGCGCTCCTTCTGGTGCGTGGAGACGACGCTGAAGGCCGCGGGCTTCTGGACGCAGCCGTACCACGCGCTGGTGCCTTCCTTCGGCGAGTGGGGCTACGTGCTGGTGGCCCACGAGGCGCCGGGCCACCACCGCCCGCTGCCGGAGGGCCTGCGCTTCCTGGACCTGCCCACGATGGAGTCGCTGACGCTGTTCCCTCCGGACATGAGTCGCCTGCCCACCGAGGTGAACCGGCTCAACAACCAGGTGCTGGTGCACTACTACGAGGAGGAGTGGCGGCGGTGGAACTGACGCGGCGGGAGCTGGTCGCCGCGTTCCTCGGCTCGGCGGTGGCCAGCGCGTGCAAGCGCGAGCAGCCCCGGGCCCCCATCCCGGGCGCCATCGTCGACCGCGCGGTGGAGGTGGGGCACCGGCTGCGCGGTGGGCCGCTGCCTCGCGCCCAGACGCTTGAGACGGTGGACGTGCTGGTGGTGGGCGCGGGCGTCGCGGGCCTGTCCGCCGCGTGGCGGCTGGCGGGCGCGGGCGTGAAGGACGTGCGCGTGGTGGAGCTGGAGGCGGAGGCCGGAGGCACGTCCCGCTCCGGGCGCAACTCGGTGTCCCCCTTCCCGTGGGGTGCGCACTACCTGCCGGCGCCCACGGAGGACCGGGGGCCGGTGGTGCGGCTGCTGCGGGAGATGGGCGCGGTGTCCGGCGTGGACGCCCAGGGGCTGCCGACGTTCGAGGAGTCGCTGCTCATCCAGGAGCCGGAGGAGCGCCACTTCTACCGGGGCCACTGGTACGACGGGCTCTACCTGCGCGTGGGCGCGACGGCGGAGGACCTGGCGGAGCTGGAGCGCTTCGATGCGCGGATGAATGCCTTCGCCGCCGCCCGGGATGCCAAGGGACGCAAGGCCTTCGCGGTGCCCACGGCGCGCTCCAGCGACGACGCCGAGTGGACGGCGCTGGACACGCTGAGCATGGCGGACTGGCTCACGCGCGAGGGCTTCCGCTCGACGCGGCTGAAGTGGCTGGTGGACTACGCGTGCCGCGACGACTACGGCGCCACGTCCGAGCACACCTCCGCCTGGGCCGGCATCTGGTACTTCGCCGCGCGCCAGGACGGACAGGGCGAGCGCAGCGAGGGCTTCCTGAGCTGGCCCGAGGGCAATGGCCGCCTGGTGCACCAGCTCCTCTCCGCGCTCCCGCCCCGCGCGGTGGAGCGCGACGTGCTGGTGCACACGGTGGAGCCGGGCGAGCACGGCTGCCGGGTGGACGCGCTGGATGCTCGCACGGGCAAGCCCCGCTCCTTCCAGGCGCGCCAGGTGGTGCTGGCGTGCCCGCGCTTCCTCGCGGCGCACCTGGTGGCGCCGTGGCGCGCCGCGCGGCCCGCGTGGCTGGATGCCTTCAGCTACGCGCCGTGGGTGGTGGCCAACCTGACGCTGTCGTCGCCGCCCGTGTCGCGCGGCTTCCCGCTGGCGTGGGACAACGTGTTCCAGGAGAGCAACAGCCTGGGCTACGTGGTGGCCACGCACCAGCGGCTGCGCCAGGACGAGCGCGGCCCCACGGTGCTCACGTGGTACCTGCCCATGGCGGGCGCGGACGTGAAGGCCGAGCGCACCAAGGCGCTCTCCGCCAGCTACGCGGACTGGGAGGCGCTCGTCATGGCGGACATGCGCCCCGCGCACCCGGGCATCCTCCAGCAGGTGCAGCGCCTGGAGGTGCAGCGCTGGGGCCACGCCATGGTGCGGCCGACGCCGGGCTTCATCTGGGGCCCGGAGCGCCGGGCCGCGCAGGAGAGCGTGGGGCGCCACCTGCACTTCGCGCACACGGACCTGGGTGGGCTGGCCCTCTTCGAGGAAGCCAACTGGTTCGGAGTGAAGGCCGCGGAGCGCGTGCTGAGCGAGCTGGGCCAGCCCTCCACGAGCTGGCTCTAGTCTCCTTCCTTCCGCGAGGTGCCCAGGGACAGGCGGGCCGGGCCTTGCCCGCTCGGGTCCGTCCTGGGGGCAGCGGTGGGTGTCCTGTGGCGTGCCCAACTCTGACCCTCGGGGCTGGGGACGTGTCGTCCGGAACCTCCGGCGAGCGGCAGCGGCCTCCTGGGTCAGGACTTCGCGGAGGCACACCATGTCGCTCAAGGAATACAAACCCGGCAGCACCTTCCCCGGCGCCATCGGCCGGACGTGGGAGCAGTCGTCCCCAGCATGGCCTCAGCCGCTGCGCGCGAAAGAGGGCGCGCCCAACGTCCTCTTCATCGTCCTGGACGACACGGGCTTTGGACACCTGGGCTGCTATGGCTCGCCCATCCACACGCCGAACCTGGACAAGCTGGCGAAGGGCGGCCTGCTCTACAGCAACATGCACACCACCGCGCTGTGCTCGCCCACGCGCTCGTGCATCCTCACCGGCCGCAACCACCACTCCAATGGCATGGCCACCATTACCGAGGTCTCCCTCGGCTACCCGGGCTACAACGGCACCATCCCCTTCGAGAATGGTTTCCTCTCGGAGATGCTGTTGAAGCAGGGTTACAACACGTATGCGGTGGGCAAGTGGCACCTGACGCCCACGGAGCAGACGAGCGCGGCCGGGCCGTATGACCGCTGGCCGCTGGGCCGGGGCTTCGAGCGGTTCTACGGCTTCCTCGGCGGCGACACGCACCAGTACTACCCGGACCTGGTCCACGACAACCACCCGGTGCTGCCGCACAAGACACCGGAGGAGGGCTATCACCTCACCGAGGACCTGGTGGACCGCGCCGTGGACTTCATCGCGGACTCCAAGCAGGTGGCGCCGGACAAGCCCTTCTTCATGTACTTCTGCACGGGCGCGATGCACGCCCCGCATCACGTCCCCAAGGAGTGGTCCGACAAGTACAAGGGCCAGTTCGACGAGGGCTGGAACGCATACCGCCAGAAGGTGTTCCAGCGTCAGCTCAAGCTGGGCGTCATTCCTCCAGGCACGCAGCTGTCCCGGCAGGACCCGGACGTGGCGGAGTGGGACAGCCTGCCGCCCGAGGAGAAGCGCCTCTACGCGCGGATGATGGAGGTCTACGCGGGCTTCCTGGAGCACACGGACCACCACATCGGCCGGCTGCTGAAGTCCCTGGAGGAGAGCGGTGAGCTGGACAACACGCTCATCATGGTCATCTCCGACAACGGCGCGAGCGCCGAGGGCGGGCCGCATGGCTCCGTCAACGAGCTGAAGTTCTTCAACAACACGCCGGAGTCGCTGGAGCAGAACATCGCGGCGATGGACGAGCTGGGCGGGCCCAAGTACTTCAATCACTACTCCTGGGGCTGGGCGTGGGCCGGGGATACGCCGTTCCGCCGGTGGAAGCGCGAGGTGTACCGCGGCGGCACGACGGACCCGTTCATCGTCCACTGGCCCAAGGGCATCCGCGCGCGGGGCGAGGTCCGCACGCAGTACTGCCACGCCATCGACATGGTGCCCACGGTGCTGGACTGCCTGGGCGTGGAGTCTCCCCAGGACATCCGTGGCGTCACGCAGTCGCCCATCGAGGGCGTCAGCTTCCGTCACTCGTTCGACGACGCGCGCGCGGAGAGCCACCACCACACGCAGTACTTCGAGATGTTCACCAACCGCGCCATCTACCATGACGGCTGGCGGGCGGTGTGCCCCTTCCCCGGGCCGTCCTTCACGGAGGCGGGCGAGGCGTTCGGCGAGTCGGCCATCACCGAGGAGCGGCTGCGCAAGCTCGACGCGGAGGGGTGGGAGCTGTACCACGTGTCGGAGGACGCCTCGGAGACGAAGAACCTGGCGCAACAGGAGCGGGGCAAGCTCATCGAGATGATTACCCTCTGGTACGTGGAGGCGGGCCGCTACAAGGTCCTGCCACTCGCGGCGCTGGACCGCGCGGTGTTCGCCGCGGAGCGCCCGCAAATCACCAAGGACCGCAAGCGCTACGTCTACCGGCCACACACCTCACCCGCGCCGGAGAACGTGGCGGTGCACGTGCTCAACCGGCCGCACTCCATCACCGCGAAGGTGGACGTGGACGGAGACGCGGAGGGCGTGCTGCTCAGCCACGGCGGGATTACGGGCGGCTACACCTTCTTCATCCAGGACCGGAAGCTGCACTACGTCTACAACTTCGTGGGCGAGAAGGAGTTCCACATCGAGTCGGCGATGGAGGTGCCCACCGGCCGCACGGAGCTGCGCTTCGAGTTCGAGCCCACCGGAGAGCCGGACCTCGACGCCGGCAAGGGCGCGCCGGGACGAGGCAAGCTCTTCATCGACGGAGACCTGGTCGCCCAGAGCGACATCGCCTCGACGATGCCGCTGCTCATCAGCCTTGGCGAGGGGCTGACGTGCGGGAGGGATGACAACTCGTCGGTGAGCGTGATGTACCGCCCGCCCTTCGCGTTCCGGGGCGGCACGCTGCGCGAGGTGGTGGTGGATGTGTCCGGCGAGCACCTTCACGACGAGCAGAAGGAGCGCAAGACGGTGATGGCTCGGCAGTAGGGGGAGGCGACACCTCGTCGCCTGTGTGGGCCCGGCCTCTTCCCCGCGCTTCAGGGAGGCCGGGCCCTCTTTTCCCTAGAGCACCGGCGTGGGCGGGTCGAAGCCCAGCAGGATGCCGCCGGTGAGCTCCAGCGTGGGCCGGGCCACCATCGCGTGCTGGGTGATGGTGTGGACGTCGCGGAAGCAGCGCTGGAGCGCGCTGGTGTGGAACACGGCGGGGCCGCCCGCGGCCTCGTACATGCGGTCCACCGCGCGCGCGGCGCTTCGCGTGGCGTGAGTCATGGCCAGCCGCAGGTCGGCCCTGCCGCGCACGGAGACGGGGCCTCGGGTGGCCTCGTCGTGGAGGGCGTGGATGGTCTCCAGCGCGAAGGCGCGGGACGAGCGCACCTCGGCCTCCGCCTCGGAGATGGCCTCCTGCACGGCGGGGCGCGCGGCCAGCAGCCTGCGCTCCACCACCACCGTCTTCTGCCGGGCCAGCGTGGTCAGCTCATCGATGGCGCGCCGGGCGATGCCCAGGGCCACGGCGGGGATGCCCAGGCCCAGCAGGCCGAAGGGGAAGCCGTACAGCGGACGCGCGACGTGCGGGGGCGCGAAGAAGGAGAAGCCGTGGTCGTCGGGGACGAAGAAGTCCTTCACCTCCATGTCGCCGCTGCCGGTGCCGCACAGGCCGGAGGCGAACCAGGTGTCGTGGAGCGTGACGTCCTTGGCGGGGAGGAAGAACAGGCGCGTCTCCGGCACCCCCTCGCGCACCATGCGCGGCTTGCCGCCCTCCGTGACGAGCGCGCCGCCCACGAGCCACTGGCAGTGCCGGCTGCCGCTCGCCCAGGGCCAGCGGCCGGTGACGCGGTGGCCTCCCTCGACGCGCTCGGCGCGGCCCAGGGGCGCGGCCACGCCTCCGGTGATGACGTCTGGCGCGG
The DNA here is from genome assembly GCF_049194865.1 of Corallococcus terminator. Taxonomy (GTDB): domain Bacteria; phylum Myxococcota; class Myxococcia; order Myxococcales; family Myxococcaceae; genus Myxococcus; species Myxococcus terminator_A. The sequence goes on from NZ_JBLZWL010000047.1 coordinate 10,858, forward strand.
AGAAGATGGCGCGGCCCACGGGCTCTGGCAGCCACGCCGCGGTGAGCGCGGTGGCGGAGCCAATCATCGCGCTCCACCCGGTGGCGCCGTCCGCGCGGGAGAGGGCCTCAATGACCTGGAAGGAGAGCGCGGGGTGCAGCTCCAGCCCGCCGTAGGTCTCCGGAATCATCATCCGGAAGATGCCCTTGCGGGTCAGCTCCGCGACCAGGTCCTGGGGGAGATGCCGCGCGGCCTCGATTTCGGCGGAGCGCGCGGACAGGCGCGGCGCGAGCTCCACGGCGGCGGCGAGGAGGGGGTGGGCGGGGAGTGGGGTGGAGCTCGTCATGGCGGACAGCCTAGGAAGCCCAGTGTCCTGGTTGCCAGCGGGAGATGGGCGAAGTGGGCGGAAATCCTGAGCGGGGCAACCCTGGGTGGTGAGTCATTCTTTGAATGTGAGACATGTCGAGGCCCTCTCGACCCACGCCCATGGCTGTCATTGTCCCGTGTGCCTGGCATCGAGGCGGCGCGCCTGAGATGCTTTCCGGATGCAAACAATTCTTCTCGTGCTGCTCACGGCCGCGCTCTCGACTCCATCCACGACGGAGCTCCCCGCGGCGCCCTCGCCCTTCGACACGGTTCCCCTGCTCAAGTCTGGCATTTCCGACGGGCAGGCGGGAATCGCGGGCAAGAGCAAGGATGACGACAAGGACAAGGACAAGAAGGACCGGTCGGGAAAGAATTTCACGAAGCGGCAGAAGGAGGTCGTGAAGGAGAGGAACGCGAAGGAGAACGACGGCAAGGTTCGCTGTGTGGGTTGCGACGTGGAGACGGTGCCCGGCAAGCGGCACCAGAAGGGCGTGACGCCTCCGTCGAACGAGGCCCATGTCGACCACAAGCTCGCGAAGTCGAAGGGGGGCGCGGGTGAGGTTGACAACGGGCAGGTGCTCTGTCGGAAGTGCAACCTCAAGAAGGGCAACAGACATTCTTGCGACGGGAAGTCGAAATGAGCGCCGCGAAAGTCGATGACCGGGTCAAGGTCATCTTCGAGCTGGAGAAGGACGAGGACGACTATCCCCCCGCGGACTCCGAGGGCCTCTGGGCCCGTCCCCTGGGAGGAGGGTTGTTCCAACTCGACAACGTCCCCTTCTTCGCGAAGGGCGTTGCCTGCGAAGACGTCGTCTCGGCCACGGACGTGGACGGTGAGCTCCTGTTCCAGAAGGTCGTGCGTCCCTCGGGGCATGCCACCCTGCGCGTCATCGTCTACGAAGAGGACGACGTCGCCGCCGTCAAGGCGCTCCTGGAGAAGCACGGCTGCGCTGTCGAGCGGAGCCATGTCCCCGGGCTCATCTCCGTGGATGTTCCTCCCACCGTCTCTCTCGACACCTTGAAGCCGATTCTGGACGAAGGTGAGGCCGAGGAGCGGTGGGGTTACGAGGAGGCGTGTCTGCCATAGACTGCGGACGCGCTGAATCCAGGTTGTCAATTGGCGGGTGGACGGAAGATGGTGAGGTGCCTCGAACCTGGAGCCGCCGATGAGCACCCTCCCGAGCCGTCAAGTCGTCCTCGCGCGCCACATCCCTCGACTGCCCGAGCCGGAGCACTTCCGCGTGGAGCGCGTGGACGTGGGCGAACCCCAGGAGGGAGAGCTGCGGGTGCGGACGCTGTTCGCGTCCGTGGACCCGGGCACGCTGGCCCGGTTGGGTGGTGTGGACTCGTACGTGCCAGCCCTCAAATTGGGCGAGGTCATCAGCAGCGCGGTCGTGGGCGAGGTGCTGGAGTCACGTGACTCGCGCTACGCCGTGGGTGACGTGGTGGTGGGGAGCTGGGGCTGGCGGGAGCACGCGGTGGTGAGTGCTCGCGGGCTGCGCAAGGTGGAGTCTGGCTCGGAGTCCGTCTCGGCGGAGCTGGGCGTGCTCGGCATCCCCGGGCTGACGGCGTACTTCGGCATCCTGGAGCTGGGGCGTCCGCAGGCCGGGGAGACGGTGCTGGTGTCTTCCGCCGCGGGCGCGGTGGGCTCCATCTCGGGACAGCTCGCGAAGCGTCAGGGGGCTCGCGCGGTGGGAATCGCCGGAGGCCCGGAGAAGTGTCGCTGGGTGGTGGAGGCGCTGGGCTTCGATGCCTGCATCGACTACCGCGCGGAGAAGGACCTGGCCGCCGCCATCCGCCGCGAGTGTCCCCAGGGCGTGAACGTGTTCCTGGACAACGTGGGCGGCTCCACGCTGGACGCGGCGCTCGCGTGCATGGCGATGAAGGGCCGGGTGGTGGTGTCGGGGCTCGTCGCGGACTACGGCGTGCCACCGGAGGCGCGCGCGGGGTTGAAGAACACGCCGTTCTTCATCATCCAGCGGCTGCGCATGGAGGGCTTCGTGGTGTTCGACTACGCCGCGCGCTTCGGTGAGGCACGTGCGGAGCTGCGGCGGTGGCTCCAGGACGGAACCCTGCGCCACCGCGAGCACATCGTCGACGGATTGGAGTCCGCGCCCGCGGTGTTCGCGGGCCTGTTCCGAGGTGAGAACTTCGGTCGCGCGGTGGTTCGCGTCCCCTGAAGCGGAGCTAGCCTCCCCCGGGGTGGGTGATGTAGCGCGTGCGCCCGTCGCCGAGGTCTTCCGCTCGCGGTCCTGGCACCGAGTCCACCGCGATGATGACGATGTCCTTGCGCTGTCCCAGCACCACGAGCTCGCTGGGCTCCACGAGGCTCGCGTCGCCGCTGACACCTTCAGGGAAGAACACCGCGCTTCCTTTCTCCAGGTAGAGAATGGGGACACGCGCGCCCGTGTCCTCCACGTCGTCGGGCACGAAGACATGCACCGTGCGCGCGAGCGGTGTCAGGTCCACTCCGCACGAGGTCAGCAGGGCGAGCAGTGGAAGCATCCAGAAACGCATGACGGTCCTCCTGGCCTCGGCGCGCGGCCGGGCACTCCATGAGTCGTGAAGCCCGCGAGTCGCGAGCAAAGCCGTGACGTGACGAGGCCCGGCCTGGAGCCGGCCACCGCGTCGGTGCTTCAGTCGGACCGTGCTTCGTCCTGGCCGCTCAAGTCGGCGGCGTGACGTCGCAGCGCCCCGAGGCCCTCTGGGAGAGGTCCTCCGCCACGGTGCGCAGCAGCGTGCCCGTCACGACGGAGCGGTCTGTCTCTCCCGCCCCCTCCGTCCGCGAGAGCCAGGAGGCCATGCGCCCCAGGCTCGCCGCCGTCACCACGTTCAGCTTCACCTCCACCTGGACGATGAGGCGCTCGCCCTCCTCGGGTCGCGCCTCCAAGGTCCAGGCGACGCGCTCCAACTCCAACGTGGCGGGCCCTTCCGGGAGCGGCCTTCCATCCAGCACGTAGCCCTCCCGGGTGAAGACAATCACCTGGGTGAGGCGCGCGCCGTCCACCCGCGTGTTGAACCAGAGCGAGCGGCGCTTCCACAGCGTCAGCTCCACCTCCAGCTTCCCCGCCATCCCCAGCCGCACCAGTCGGTCCAGCTCCGCCGAGAGGAAGGCGAAGGCCTCCGAGCGCGCCAGCACGCGCCGCCCGGAGAGGGTGGCGGTGCAGGTGACGCGTGGCTCCTCCGCCCAGGCCCCGGGCGCGAACAGCCCCGCCGCGGCCACCAGGGCCGCGCCGAGCGTGCGTCTTGTCCGTGTCCCCATGCGTGTCATGGGCTTCAGAAGGTCCGCACGAAGAACAGGCGAGCCTCGGGCGTGGCCGTGGCCTTCTCGTCCGTGCGCCACGCGACATCCACGCGCACGTCGTCGGTGAAGTGGAACGTCCCTCCGACGCCCAGCCGCGCGTCCTGCCACTCACCCGCGCCGCGCACCGTGCCCAGGTCCGCGAAGAGTCCGAAGGCATGCCACCGATACTCGGCGGTGCCGAGCACCGACACGTCGCCCTTGAACTCCTTGAAGCCGAAGCCTCGCAGCGCGCTCCATCCACCCAGCGCCTCGCGCTTCTGCTCGGGCAGGTTGTCGCCGCCCGCGCCGCGCAGCCGCAGCCGCAGGCCCGTCTCCCAGCCCGTGGGCACCACCATCGTCACGTCGCCGAGCAGCTTCCAGAAGCGCTCATCTGGACCCGTCGCGGCGGGCCCCTCGCCCACCTCCAGCGTGATGAACCCGTGCAGGAACGGGCTGTGCCCCCAATCCCCATCCCCGTGGAACAGCGGCGTCTCCGGCGTGCGGAACAGCGAGCCCACCTTCGCGTCGCGTGGAGTTCCGCTGGCGTACTCCAGCCGCGCGATGACGGACTGGAAGCGGCCCTCGTCCACCGGCGCGTTGGGGAAGGGAGGCGAGTCGCGGCGGAACAGCGACAGCGGCGGAGTGAAGCTGCGCAGCGTCTCGTAGCGGTCGGAGCGGTACTCGACGCCCGTGAGCCAGTCCTCGGACCAGCGGAAGGTCGCGAACGCCGCCACGCCCTTGCGGCGGAAGTAGTCGCGGTCCGGCCGATTCAAGAGGGCCGAGTAGATGGACGAGTCGATGTCGCTCATCCGCCAGCGGTCCAGCGTGTCCGTGAAGTCGTACGCCTGACCGCCCAGCTCCGCGAGGCCCACCGCCGGAATCTCCACGCGCGCGCCGCCCAGCAGGTTCAGCTCGCGCTGCCGCTTCGTCCCCTCCGGGTCATCCGGCAGGCGCTGTCCACCCCAGCGCAGGGGGATGAAAGCGGCGGCATCCAGCGTGGTGTGGAGGCGGTCCTTCGCGTCCCAGATGCGCAGCGAGCCCGCCAGGCCCGGGGCGAACCCCGTCACCTGCGTGTGCACGGGCAGCAGCTCCAGGTCCAGGTCCGGACGGCGCGGACGCACGTGCACGACGAGGCGCCGTCCCTCCAGGGTGATGCCCTCGCCATCGTGGCCGTGCCGCCAGGACTCGAACATCTCGCGCCAGCTCAGCTCGAGCTCGACCTGCTCACGACGGCGCTTCTTGCGCTGCTGCTCCTCTGTCCGGTAGTGGCGCACGCCGTCGGCCGCGCGCTCCTCGACGATGCGCGCGTCACGTCGGCGCCTGGCGTCGTCGGAGTCCGTGTCCACGCTCGCCGCCTGCAGGAAGGGCAGGCGCGACTCCAATCGCTCCATGGCGCGTCGCGCGTCGCTGCGCAGGAAGACGTCGCCGGCCTTCAAGTCCAGCGCCGCGCGCACCCGGTCCGAGATGGGGCCGTCCACGCCCACCACGTCCACGCCCTCCAGACGGCCCTCGTCCACGATGATGGTCAGGTGGCCCTTCGGCGTCAGCGTGCCGGACAGGCTCGCGAGCATGTAGCCGTCGCCACGCAAGTCTCGCAGCGCGCGCTGCAGCGAGGAGGTCACTCCGCCGAGCACGAGCCCCGGCCGGTACTCGTCGCGCTCCATCCGCGCGAGCCACTCACGGGGCGGGCGCTGCGGCGGGCAAGGCCTGGTGACGGTCAGCGTCCCTCGCGCTCCATTCACCCGCAGGGTGGCGGTGAACTCCTCGTCGTCCTCGTCCTCGTCGGGGAAGCGGGGCGGGAGGCGGAACACCTCGTCGAGGATTTCGGAGCGCTGGAGGTCCTGGAGTCCTTCCACTTCCACCGACGTGACGACGGGGTTCTCCTCCAGGTGCACTTCCAGGACGACGGGGCCCTGCTCGGGGACGCGCAGGCGCGGCTCCACGCGAGCGAACAGGCCCGTGTGCGCCAGACGGCGCAGCATCCGCTGGAGGTCGCGGGTGGGCAGGGGCGCGCGGGGCTCCGGGGGCGGCGAGCCGATGAAGGCGCGCACCTGGTCTTCCGTCAGGCGCTTCAGTCCATGCAGCTCGACGAGCTCCGGCGTGAGCGTGCGGCCATCCACGTTCAGCTCGAGCGGGTGAAGGGCCGCGAGCTCCTCCACCTCGTCGTCGAGGTAGTCCTCGTCGCAGGCCGCGCGCTTCTCCTTCTCGCGCCGGCGCTCTCGCCGGTCCGACGCGCGCTCGTTGCGCGACTCCGTTCGCGCCGCGCCGCGTGCATCCTCCTCGTCCTCCGCGCGCTCGGCGGAGGCCCGCTCGTCGCGGTCCTCGGCTCGCGAGTCTTCATCCTCCGCGTCACGCCAGCGCTTCGACCGCTCGTCGCGGGACTCCGTTCGCACCCTGTCTCGTGCCTCCTCCTCGCGCTCAGCCTCCGAGGGCGCGGTCCGCATGCGCGGGGGGAGCGGCAGGGGAAGGCCGGGTTCCTCCTGGGAGGGCGCCGTGGCGGGCGCCGCGGGGGAGGGCGTGGGTGTCGCGCCGACAGTGCTGGCGGAGTCGGACACGCCCGCATCCGGCACGGGCTGCGCGCTGGCGAGGAGGGAGACGAAGCAGAAGAGAAGCGCGAGGCGGTTCATGCGCATGGGACAGAGCACGCTGCGTTCCAGCCGCCGCGTCGGGGCAAGTGCTTGAAAGGACGAGAGCCGGCCAGCCGTGCCGATGTCATGGACACATCCTGATGTCGAATCGAGATGTGATACTGACATCGAGCCCGGCGATTGCCGCGAGCCCCTGTGTCCCTTCGGGGAGCACTCCCTGTCCGGGCCTCGCGCGGAGGCGGACAGGGCTTCAGCGGAGGCTCAGCCGGGGTACGCGGCCTCGTTCTCACTCCACCACTTCAGCCACCCCTGGCGGTTCGCCTCCAGGTTGCCCACCACGCCCTCACCGAACGTGGTGACACCGGTGATGCGGCGCAGCGCGGCGCCCCAGAAGACGCTGCCTTCGCGATAGCGCTCGATGATGAGCGGCACCGCCGGACGTCCCAACGCCACGAGCGCGTCGAACGACGGGTGCTCCAGGAACACGTAGGGATTGGACGACTCGCGGTGCTCCGCGCAGTGTCGCTCCCACTCCTCGGCCAGCGCGTCGAAGCGGGCGGCGGGCGCGCTGCTCATGAGCTGCTCACGGGGGACTGGCGGGGACGCACGTAGACTCGCACGGGCTCACCATACGAAGGGCCGGTGAGGTCGTCAGCGCTGTTGTGACGGATGAGCGGCTGGGTGCCAATCTTGCTCGTGAAGCGTCCCTGCTCATCCATCAGCGCGCCGTGCGTCACCTCGAGCGGGCCCGTGCCCGTCTTGGGCTTGCGGCCGTAGATGACCACCTTCTCCAGGCTGGGGTCGTGGCTCAAGTCCAACGAGTCCATCGGCTTGTAGCCCTGCGTCGCATACAGCTTGTCGAAGTCCTCCACGCGCGTGCCCGGCCAGACCCACTCGCTGCGGTTGCCCACCGTCCACGCGATGCAGTTGTAGCGCTCCGACGAGGGGCCGATGCCCACGAACTTGTCGGCGCTCAGGTTGGGGAAGCTCTTGCTCTTGAGCAGCTCGTTCTTCCAGCCCGGCTCGGCGTCGTCGCGCGTGACGCCGACGGAGAACTTGAAGTTCTGTCCGTTGGCCGAGTCCCACGTCGTGTTGTCGTCCGCCTTGCCCCGGAACCAGACCTGCATGTCCGTGGCCTCGAAGGGCACGCGGAAGGACGGCAGGAAGTCGCCGCCCGCGTTGCCGGACTGGCCCGCCTGGAGGTCGAGCGGGAACTCCAGGGGCGGCCCGCCGTTGAAGGACACGCAAGCCACGACGTCGGAGGGTGTCTTGCCGCCCGCGAGCGCCTTGAGGCGGTCCTGGTCATACGCGAGCTGGACCTTGTCTCCCGCGCGCAGCGTGCCGTCGACCTGCGTCTTGAAGTCCTCGGTGAACGACACCGTCGCGCCCTCTTTCGAGGCGACCTGCGCGTCGTTGCTCGGGTCCCACTGGTTGCTGACGCGCCCGTCGGAGCCCGTGGTGCGGAACGACAGGCGCACCAGCCCCGTGGCTTCAGGAGGAAGGGTGAACGTCCCAGGCTGGATGTTCAGCCGGCCGTTCGCGTCGCGGCTGCCGTTGGTGAGCGGAATCGCCGTCTCCGTGCCCCCGGGGACCAGCCGCCACACCAGCTCCACCTTCTCGGTCTGCGTGGAGAAGCGCGCCGGGTCCGCCGTCACCGTCAGCGGCTTGCCCGCCTCGGCGTGGAAGGAGGGGCCTCGGCCGGGGCCCGTGGGCAGGCTCACCTGACCCTGGCCTTCCACGAAGGCGTTGGCCTTGCGGCCGCCCTGCTCGAAGCGGGCCTCGTAGCCGGTGGCCGCGTGGAGCTGCGGCTGGATATCGAGCGCCTTCGCGTTGACGGCCGTCGTCGCGGCGGTTCCTCCCAGCAGCGACGCGGTGACCTGGGGACGCGTGGCGCGGGACTCGAACTGGTCGACCTGGGGCCGGGCCTGGGACGTCTTCTCACCGGTGGGCCGCGCCGCGCGCTCACGCTCCCCGCCGAGCCCGGGCTGAGTGGCGGGAGTGAAAGGGGGGCGGCCGATGCGGTTCGACATGGGGCGGCTCTTCCTGGTGGGGCGACCTGGGGGTGGGTCCGGAGGGATTATCGCACCCGGGGCTTTCTGGGTTTCCTGCTCGCCGAGAATCGCGCGGGGAGTGTGGGGGCGGGTGACGCCAGGGCTCGGCTTCCCTCGGGCTTGTGGCAGGCTGTCGGGTCCTCTTCCCAGCAAGGAGCTTCACCGTGATTCGCAGTGTTCCCACCCGGTTGGCCCTGGTGTGCGCGTTGCTGTTGCTGTCCCAGGCCTGCGCGCACGTCGACCCCTCGCGAGACGAGCAGGACATCCGCCAGATGTTGGATGTGCAGACCCAGGCGTGGAACCGCCAGGACGCGGTGGTGTGGTCGAAAGACTTCGCGCCGGACGCGGACTTCATCAACATCGTCGGGACGGTGTTCGAGGGCCAGCCGCAGATTCAGGAGCGCCACGCGGCCATCTTCCAGACGATCTTCAAGGGCAGTCAGGACAAGGTCACCATCCGGCGGGTGCGCTTCCCCGCGCGCGACGTGGCCGTGGTGGACACGACGCACGAGGTGACCGGGCATGTGGGTCTGCCTCCCGGTGTGCAGAACACGGAGCCGGGCCTGCTGCGGACCCAGATGCGGTACGTGATGAACCGCGTGGACGGCACGTGGCGCATCGTCGCGGGGCAGAACACCGACGTGAAGCCCCGGCCGTAGCGCGGGGACGGTGTCGATGCGCTCAGGCCACCGGGAGCCCGAGCGCCTTGATGCGTCGGTAGAGGTTGCCTCGGTCCACCTGCAACAGCCGCGCTGCACCGGCGATGCTCTCGCCCTCCTGGAGCGCGGCGCGGATGAGCTCCCGCTCGAAGTCCTCCACGTGCTCGCGGTAGCTCTTCTCGCCGAGGCTGGGGCGCGCGGTGGGGGCTGAGGTCGTCGGCGCGACGACGGCCTCCGGGCCGAGCGTCAGCGGACCTCCGCCTCGCAGCAGGTTGAGCCGCTCGATGACGTTGCGCAGTTCGCGCACGTTGCCGGGCCACGGGTAGGCGCGCAGCGCGGTCTCCGCGCCTGGGGCCAGCTCCAGCGGTGCTCCCGGTCCGGCGAACTCGGCCGCGAAGGTGCGTGCCAGCGGGAGCAGGTCCTCGAGGCGCTCGCGCAGCGGAGGGATGTGCAGGGGCATGACGTTGAGGCGGAAGAAGAGGTCCTGACGGAAGCGCCCCTCCTTCACCGCGCGAGCCAGTTCCTGATGTGTCGCAGCGAGGATGCGCGCGTCCACGGGCACGGGCACCGAGCCGCCGAGCCGCTCCACTTCGCGCGTCTCCAGCACGCGCAAGAGCTTGGCCTGCAGCTCCAGCGGCATGTCGCCAATTTCATCCAGGAGCAGCGTGCCGCCGTGTGCCTGTTCGATGCGCCCCGCGCGCCGAGTCACCGCGCCGGAGAACGCGCCCTTCTCATGGCCGAACAGCTCGCTCTCCAGCAGCGTGGCGGGAATCGCAGCGCAGTTGACGGCGACGAGCCGGCCCTTGCGTCCCGAGGCCAGGTGCAGCGCTCGCGCGACGCGCTCCTTGCCTGTGCCCGTCTCACCGGTAATCAGCACCGCCGTGTCGCTGGGGCCCACACGCGCGATGAGCTGACGCAGGGCTCCCATGCTGGGGCTGTCGCCCACGAGATGTCCGGGGCGAGCGAGCGCGTCCAGCAATCGCTCGCGTTCCTCCTGGAGCGCGCCGAGCGCCAGGGCGTTGCGCAGCGCCGTGACGAGCCGCTCGGGTGAGGGCGGCTTCTCCACGAAGTCCGTGGCGCCGAGCTTCAAGGCCTGCGCGGCCTCCGACGGTGACGCCTCGCCCGACAGCACGACGACGGGCACGGGCAGTGGACGCGGCAGTCGCGCGAGGAACTCCAGCCCCGTCTCGCCCGGCATGCGCAGGTCGAGCAGCATCATCGCGGGCAGGCCCTCGGGGGCTTCGAGGACACGGGTGGCCTCGGCGGTGGAGCGGGCCTCCACGGGAGTGAAGCCCTCGTCGCTCAAGAGGCCACGCAGGGCCTTGAGGACGCCAGGGTCGTCGTCGACGACGAGGATGCGGGGGCCGGGCTTCATGTCGTGGGCACGGGGGACGAAGGGGGAAGGAAGGGCAGCTCCACGCGCGCGAGCGTACCGCCACCGGGCGCGGGCTCCAGCCGGAGCGTGCCGCCGTGTTCATGGGTGATTTTCTGCGAGATGGGCAGCCCCAGCCCACTGCCTTCGGGCTTGGTGCTGAAGAGACCACGCGTGAGGGCCGCGCCTTCCAGCACGGCGGGGACCCCGTTGCCGCCATCCGTCACGGTGACTCGCACGGTGTGCTCCGTCGCGGGCTCCAGTGAGATTCGTACGGGAGGGGCGCCCTCGGAGGAGGCCTCGGCGGCGTTCTTCACGAGGTTGCCGAACAGGCGGCGCAGGCCATCCGGGTCCGCGCGCAGCGAGACGTCCGGTCCGGGCAGCAGCTCCACCGGCACGGGCGAGGTCTCCGCGTACAGCGAGCAGATTTCGGAGAGCAGCGGGCGCAGGGGCACGTCCTGGAAACGGGGCGCGGGCAGGCGCGCGAAGGTGGAGAAGCTCTGGGTCATCCGCATCAGCAACTCCACTTCCTCCTGGAGCAGGGCCACGGACTCGGTGACGCGCGTGGCGTCCGAGGGGGACCCCGTGTCCGCGCGAGACAGCCGCACGAGCGAGAGCTTCATCGCGGTGAGGGGGTTCTTCAGCTCGTGGGCGAGCGAGCGAGCCACGTCCTGCCATGCGGCGATCTGCTCGGCGGACTTGAGCCGTTCGCGCTGGGCGACCAGCTCCTGGCCCATGCGGTTGAACTGGCCCAGGAGGAACTGGAGCTCGTCGCGGGGCGGGTCCGTGGCGGGAAGTCGCACGGAGAGGTCGCCTCGCGCATAGGCCCACATGCCCTCGGTCAGCGTCGTCACCGGACGGGTAAGCGCACGGCCGAGCAGCACGGCGGCCACCGCCAGCACGCCGCCCGAGACGAGGACAAGGACGGTGATGAACGCGGGCACGCGCCGGACGAGGGCCCGACGTGTCAGCTCCGCCTGGGCCAGGTGCAGCCGAGCTTCGTCCAGGGAGCCGCGAGGCAGGCCCCGGCGCTCCAGGTCCAGGGACACGTCATCCAGCACCGCCTCCACGGGGGTCACGGAGACGGACAGCACTCGCTCCAGCGCGCCCTGGGCCACGATGCCCAGCAGCACCAGTGGGACGAGCCCCGCGAGCAGCATCACCGCCAGCAGTCGGCGGCGGAAGCGGGGGGGCGGGGGAGTCGAGGACATGGTGGACGCGGGCGGGCTCACGGCGGGAGGGCGACAGGCGCACTACGCGGGAGGCGCGCCGCGCTTGCCTCGGGGTTGTATCGCCCCAGCGGCCCGTCGCCCAATCGGAGCCTGGGTGCCGGTCGACTTGGAGGCTGATAGCCTCACATCCCGGATGCCCCGCCTCCTCGCGCCCTCTCAGAGCTGGTTGTTCGGTCCGCGCGTGGACCTCGCCGTCTTCGCCGGCAGCGCGCTGGTCTCCGTGGCCCTCGTGCTCGCGTCGCCGTGGCTGGGGACGGTGGGAGACACACCACTGTGGGCGTGGCTGCTGCTCGTCGTCTGCGTGGACGTGGCCCACGTCTGGTCCACGCTGTTCCGCACCTACCTGGACCCGGAGGAACTGCGCCAGCGCCCCGGCCTGTATGTGGCCGCGCCCCTCGTCGCCTGGGTGGTGGGTGTGCTGGCGCACCAGGTGTCCCCCGGCGCCTTCTGGACGCTGTTCGCCTACGTGGCGCTGTTCCACTTCGTCCGCCAGCAGTACGGCTGGGTGGCGCTGTACACGCGCAAGGCGCGGGCCTCCGACTTCGAGCGTCGCCTGGACGCCGCCGCCATCTACGCGGCCACCGTGGGCCCCGTCGTGTGGTGGCACGCGAACCTGCCGCGCGCGTTCTGGTGGTTCGTGGAGGGAGACTTCCTCCCCGGCCTTCCCATGTGGATGGGCACGCTGGCGCTGACGCTACACGCGGTGGTGCTGGTGACGTGGCTCGGCTTCCAGGTCCTGCGCGTCGCGCGCGGCGAGGGCCTCCAGGTCGGCAAGGTGCTGCTCGTCGGCGCCACGTGGGTGACGTGGTTCGGCGGCATCGTCCTCGCGCGCGACGACTTCACCTTCACCGTGATGAACGTGGTGCTGCACGGCGTGCCCTACTTCGCGCTGCTGTTCCGCTACTCGCGCGGACGCGGCGAGGAGGGCCGCTATGGCGCGGCGGGCTCCATCCTGCGCGCGGGCCTCCCCGGCTTCCTCCTGTTCCTCGTCGCGCTGGCGTTCACCGAGGAACTGTTGTGGGACCGCTTCATCTGGCATGACCGGCCCGGCCTCTTCGGAGGTGCGGGCGTAGGGCTCTCGCCGGACCTGCTGGCGCTGGTGGTGCCGCTGCTCGCGTTGCCGCAGGCCACGCACTACGTGCTGGATGCGTTCATCTGGAAACCGGGCCGCGAGCCCGCGCTGTTGGCTCGCCTCGGCTGGGCGCCACGCGCGGTGCGAGAGGGTCCACCAATCGCCACCTCGCGCGATTCGACCATGGCCATTCGCGGAGGGAGTGAATAAGGGTCAAGGGCTCTATGCCTCGACTCCTGCTCGTCTCCAATCGTCTTCCCGTCACCGTCAAGGTGGAGAAGGACAGCGTCGCCGTGGTGAGCAGTGCCGGCGGACTGGCCACGGGGTTGCGCAGACCGCATGAACGCTCTGGAGGCCAGTGGATTGGCTGGCCCGGCGACATGTCCCGGTTGTCGGAAACCCAACGCGTCAAGGTGGAGGCGCGGTTCGCGGAGCAGCGCTATGTCCCCATCCACCTCACCGCGAGCGAGGTGAGCCGCTACTACGAGGGCTACTCCAACCGGGTCCTCTGGCCGCTGTGCCACTACATGCTGGACCGCATCCCCCGGCAGGACCGCGACTGGGAGGTGTACCGCAAGGTCAACGAGCGCTTCGCCGACCTCACCGCGAAGCAGTACCAGCCGGGCGACACCATCTGGGTGCACGACTACCAGCTCATGCTGGTGCCGGGGATGTTGCGCGAGCGGCTCCCCGAGGCCCGCATCGGGTACTTCCACCACATCCCGTTCCCCTCGTCGGAAATCTTCCGCACGCTGCCCCGGCGCGAGGCGCTGTTGAAGGGCCTGCTCGGCGCGGACCTCATCGGCTTCCACACGGTGAGCTACGTGCGGCACTTCTCCGGCTCGCTGTTGCGGCAGCTCAGCCTGGACACGGATGTCGACAGCATCATGTGGGAGGGGCGGCAGGTGCGGGTGGGCGCCTTCCCCATGGGCATCGACTCGGACTCCTTCGACACCCTCGCGCGGGAGGAGAGCGTGCTGGAGGAGGTGGCCTCCTTGCGCCGCAGTGCGGAGGGCCAGCGCATCCTGCTGGGCATCGACCGGCTCGACTACACCAAGGGCATCCCCCGCAGGCTGCTGGCGGTGCAGCGCGTGCTGGAGCGCGAGCCCTCGTGGCGCGGGCGGCTGCGCTTCATCCAGGTGGCCGTACCCAGTCGCACTCAGGTGGAGGCGTACGCCACGTACCGCGAGCAGGTGAACGAGCTGGTGGGGCGCATCAATGGCCAGTACGGCAGCGTGCAGAACGTGCCGGTGCACTACCTCTACCGCTCCTTCAACGAGAAGCAGCTCGCCGGCCTGTACCGCTCCGCGGACGTCATGCTCGTGACGCCCGTGAGAGATGGCATGAATCTGGTGGCCAAGGAGTTCTGCGCTTCCCGGCCGGACGAGGACGGCGTGCTGGTGCTCAGCGAGTTCGCTGGCGCCGCGGACGAGCTGAACAAGGCGCTCGTCGTCAACTCGTACGACGTGGAGTCGACGGCGGACGCGATTGAGCAGGCACTGGAAATGGGCGAGCACGAGCGCCGCGAGCGCATGCGTGCCCTGCGCGCGCAGGTAAAGGCCCACGACGTGCACTGGTGGGTGGCCTCCTTCCTGGGCCGGCTCCAGGGGCTGCCCTCGGTCTCCATCCACGACGTGAAGGGCGGCGCGGAGGCGCTGGAGGTCATGAAGTCGGCGGAGCACCTGTCGCTGATGCTCGATTATGACGGGACGCTGGTGGGCTTCGCGCCCAGGCCGGAGCTGGCCGCGCCGGATGACGCCCTGCGCGCGCTGCTGGCGAAGCTGGTGGCGCGGCCGAACACCACGGTGAGCGTCGTCAGCGGTCGGCCCAAGGAGACGCTGGAGGCGTGGTTCGGGGCGCTGCCCATGGGCCTGCACGCGGAGCACGGCCTGTGGTCCCGCCCCAAGCCGGCGGACGCGTGGCGGATGCTGGACGGCGTGACGGCGGAGTGGAAGGACGCCGCGCGCCCCATGCTCGACGAGTTCGCCGCGCGCGTGCCCGGCTCGTTCGTGGAGGAGAAGTCCGCGTCGCTGGCGTGGCACTACCGCCAGGTGGACCCGGAGTTCGGCGCGCTCCAGTCCCGCGAGCTGCGGCTGAAGCTGGCGGAGACCTTCGCCCGGCGGCCCGTGGACATCCTCCCCGGGGACAAGGTGGTGGAGGTGCGGCCCCACGGCGTGAACAAGGGTCGCGTGGTGGACTCGGTGACGCGCCAGCTGGCCCCCGGCACGCTGGTGGTGGCCATGGGCGATGACCGCACGGACGAGGACATGTTCGCGGCCATGCCCGAGGGCGGGCTCACGATTCACGCGGGCAACAAGCCCTCGCGCGCCACGTATCGCGTCAGCGGTCCGGAGGACGTGCGAAAGCTGTTGGCCGCGCTCGTGGAGTCCTGACGCCGCACCGGAGGGCGACGGCGCGGCGGCGGCTCGACGGTTCCGTTGACGAGTCGTAGGACATTCCACGAATGGCCGACGAGTCGGGTGACAGGCCTCGTCTCCGCTGGTGTTCTGCTTCCGGGCCGGATTTTCACGGGAGATGGAACATGGATGTCCCGCGCCGTGGTCTGCGGGTGGGTGCAGCGGTGCTGGTGGTGAGCTTCTCCGGGGCGGGATGTGGCCCGGGTGACGATGCCGTCGCCAACGAAGTAGAGACCAGTGAACAGGGGTTGGACTGGGAGCAGTCGCTCCTGGCGCCCCTGGACCGGGATGCCCTGCGCCAGGTCCTCGCGGGCCTGCCGGACACGAAGACGACGGCGGCGCAGGTCCGCATCAATGGCACCGCGGGCCGCTGGCTCGGCGCGTCCGGAGTCGCGGATGTCCACGCGGGAACACCCGTGCCCACCGATGCGCGCTTCCGCATCGGCAGCATCACCAAGACGTTCACCGCCACCGTGGTGTTGCAGCTCGCCGCGGAGCGCCGCGTGGACCTGGACAGGCCGGTGCAGCACTACCTGCCCGGCCTGCTGCCCCCAAACTTCGGCCTCATCACCGTGCGGCAACTGCTGAACCACACGCACGGCCTGCCCAACGTCCCGCTGCCGTCGAAGGACCCGGAGTGGTTCTTCGACAACCGGTTCCGCCGCTGGTCGCCCCGGGAGCTGGTCGCGCTGGCGTTGCCCCTGGGGCCGCGCTTCGCGCCGGGCACCCAACAGGAGTACGGCAACATCGGCTACCTCGTGGCGGGGCTGCTCATCGAGAAAGTCACGGGCCGCCCCTACAGCCACGCGGTGCGCGAGCGCATCCTCGGGCCGCTCCACCTGCGCGACACGTCCGTGCCCGGCAATGACCCGACGATTCCCGGGCCCCACGCGCGAGGCTACGAGGCCGTCACCCGCGCCGACGGCACGGTGCACCTGGTCGACATCACCGAGGCGAACCAGTCCATCCCCTGGGCCGCCGGGGAGATGATCTCCACCACCGCCGACCTGGACACGTTCCTCTCCGCGCTCTTCAGGGGCTGGCTCTTGCCGCCCGCGCAGCTGCAGGAGCTGTTCACGGTGCCGGACGTGCCCACGTCGGGTGGCGGTCGCGCGATTCACGGCGCCGGCCTGACGCGCTTCGAGGTCAACGGCCTGACGCTGTGGGGCAAGAGCGGAGACCGGCACGGCTACAACAACGGCATGGGCGCCACGCGGGACTTGCGCCGGCGCCTGGTCTACTCCGTCAACACGCTGCACATGGGGCAGGAGCGGCCGGCCGTCGCCGACCGCATCGTCGGCACCACCTTCGCCGCCCGCTCCCCTCGCCTCTGAGTCGCGAGGTGCACGGCCTCCGCTCACGCGAGCGGAGGCCGAGGGGAGCTACCGCACGAGGGACGCGGTGCGACCGCCGGGGCCCTGGATGATGACCCGGCGCGCGAAGGCGCGGTCCACGCGGCCGAGGAAGTCCCTGAACGCCGGGTACTCGTCCGCCTTCACGCGCGCGACGGAGAGCTTCACCTCGCCCTCGGCGACGAGCTTGCCGTCCTCCACGCGGTAGGTGAGCTTGAGGCGACCGAACGCGTTCGTCTCCTCCACCGCCTGCGGCAGCTCCGTCACGGACCAGCCCGCGGGCAGCGTGTAGCGCAGGTTGAAGCTGTTGACCCACGGGCTCTGCATCACCAGGTCGAACCGGCGCTCCGCCAGCGAGGCGAAGGCCTGCTGGTAGGTGCGGCCCGTGCCGAAGGGCAGGAAGCGCACCGCGTTGGGCATCACCTCCGCGTAGCGCGGGATGCTCATGCGGAAGTCCATCGTCACGTCGTCATCCAGCCGGGTGGTGTCACTCAGCGACACCTCGTTCACCGTCAGGCCGGGGAAGCTCTGCGCCCACGCCCGCTCGAAGGTGGACTTGCGCGTGGCCTCGGGGCGGTAGGCCCGGCGGTACTCCGGCGCGCTCTGGCCACTCACGGAGCTGGCGCCCTTCACTTCCGCGCTGCCGTCCGCGCGCAGCGCCACGTCCATCTTCAGGCCCGTGGCGTTGTCCTCGGCCTTGGCCTCCGGCGTGGTGAGGAAGGTGCTCTTGCCGTCCGGCTCCACCACCAGCACGTTGGCGACGCGGTCCGCGCTGGGCAGCTCCTTCGCCCCGTGGAACTCCGCGGTGCCATCCAGGTACAAGTCAAACTTGGGGACATAAGCAATCGCGTGGTTGAAGGCCGCCAGGCTCGCCGGCTCCGCGTCCAGCGCGCCCAGGCTGCGCATGCGCAGGAGGACGAGCCGGCTGTCCACGCCCGCCACCCGCAGCATGGAGTGGATGAGGCTCGCCTTGTCCTTGCAGTCGCCGAAGCGCCGCGACAGCACCCGGTCGACCCGGTAGGGCTTGAAGCCGTGGATTCCGAACTCCAGCGCGACGTAGCGCGTGTTCGTCACCACGAAGTTGTAGATGGCGCGCACCACCGCCAGCTCGTTCTTGCGGTCCACGCCCTGGAGCACCTGGTCCACCGTCTGCTTCAGCTCCGTGTTCGGCTGGAGCTGGTCCCGGACGAGGCCCCACCAGTAGCGGCCCACCTGGTCCCACGTCTGGTACGTGGAGACGTGGAGGTTCTGGGCCACTTCCGCCCAGCCCGGCATGCCCGGCTCCGGCACCACCTTGGCCACGTGCTTCGCGTTCCAGCGGTACAGCACGCGCCCGCCGTCCACCGGCTCCTGCGCGCTCTCCACGCCCTGCAGCCGGCTCTTGTTCCAGTAGAGCGGGCGCTCCTTGGGCATCTCCACCAGGTACTGGAAGCGCAGCTTGGGATAGACGCCCTGCACGCTCTCCACGTCACCCCAGTAGTCCGACAGGAGGTTCTCCTGCGCGGTGTCGTCCAGGCGGTACGTCACCTCCAGCGTGTCGCCAGCGGCCAGGGACGGGAAGGAGAGCACCTTGGCGCGAGCGTCGTAGTACATGCCCGTCCACGGCTCATTGATGTTGCGGTCGTTCTCCCCGTAGCTCTCCACCACGGAGCCGTCCGTCTTCGTCACCCGGGCGCGCAGCACGCGCACCTCCTGGCGGTCCGGCGAGTAGGTGATGGGCATGGTGCGGAAGGCGTCCACGCCGCGCGCGTTCTGCACCTTCACCACCATCTGCATCAGCCGGCTGGACAGGCCGCTCTTCTGGACGTGCACGAAGGTGTTGTCGACCAGGTAGATGGCGTCCTCGTGGACGTACGCCTCGGCCTCCTTGGCCAGGGGCTTCGCGTCCACCACGTGCTGCATGCCGGCGCCGGCGCCCTCGCCCTTGAGGGCGCGCAGGGCCTCCTTCAGGCCGGGGTTCTGCGGACGCAGCACCAGCGAGCGCTCGAAGGCGGCCAGCGCGGGCTCACGTCGCCCGGCGGCGAGCAGCGCGCGACCCTCGCGCTCGTAGACCTCCGGCTCGTCCGGGGACAGGGCCCGGGCCTCCGCGAAGAGGGCCATCGCCGGCTCCACCGCGCCGTTGCTGGCCTTCAGCTCCGCCAGCCGCACGCGCGCGCCGTTGTCGAAGGGGTTGAGGGCGACCAATTGCGCGTACTCGCGCTCGGCGGCCTCCACCTCTCCGGAGTCCGCCAGCAGCGCGGCCAGCGCGCGGCGCGTGCCGGTGTCGTCGAAGCGCAGCGCCAGCACCACGCGCATCCGGTCCATCGCCTCGCGGTTGCGGCCGAGCTGCCGGGAAATCTGGGCCGCGTTGCGCACCGCGCGCGGCTGCCGGGGCTGATAGCGGAAGGACTCCTCCACCAGCGCGTGCGCGCGCGGGCGCTCACCCAGGGCCTCGTGGGCGCGGGCCAGCGCCAGCCGGGCGGAGGCATCCTCCGGCGTCTTCTCCAGCACGGGCCCCACCAGCGCCATGACGCGCTCGGGGTGGCCGCGCTCCAGCTCGTGGTCCGCCAGGGCCACGCGGGCCTCGGGCAGCGTGGGGTCCGCGGCCACGGCGGCCTCGAGGAAGCGGCGGCGCTCGTTCAGGTCGTCGCGCTGGAGGCTCGCCGCGAGCATCTGCAGGCGCGCGTCCTTGGGCGCCAGCTCCGCCGCGCGCGTCGCCTCCGCGGTGGCGGTGTGCTCGCGGTCATCGAAGCCCCGGAAGAAGCCGAGCACCCGCGCGTAGTCCCCGCGCAGCGCCGCGTCGTCGGGGTTCTTCTCCACCATGTTCCGCAGCGCGGACGTCAGCGTGGGCAGCATCTGCGGAGCGGGGGCCGCGCCGCGCTCCACGGCGGGCGCCTTGGCGGGCAGCGACGCGCGCACGGAGGGAGACTCCTGGCGCAGGTAGAAGCCCAGCGGGCCCGTCTCCTGGCACACCTTGAGGAGCACGCGGTTGAGGCCCTTGCGCAGCTTCACGGACACGCGGGACTGGTCCGGGCGCGGCAGGTTGTAGCGGTCCTCCTTCGCGGCGAGCTGCCCGTTCACCCACAGACGGAAGGCGCCGGAGGTGCCCAGGCCCAGGGCCACGCGCGTCTCCTGCGAGGACTCCAGCCAGGTGACGGCGTAGGCCACGGCCTCGCGGTTGGGGCGCACGGCGGTGGCCAGGTCCACGTAGCCGTCCGCGGTGTTCGCGGTCAGCTTGCGCCAGGACACCTGCCGGCCCTTGGCGCCCGCGTACGTCGCGCCCAGGTCCAGGTTGGCCGCCTCCGGGCCGAAGTCCGTGTCACAGCCGGACTTGCCCTCGTTGTCGAAGCCGCCGACGACGTAGTAGTCGCCGAGGAAGCCCATCCACTGCTTCACCTCGCCCGCGCGCGTCAGCCGACCCCGGGCACGCTCGGTGTCCAGGAGGAGCAGCTGCGCGGTGGCGCGGGTGTTCGCGTCGAACTGCCGCCGCGAGGCCACGTAGGCATAGGTGCTCACCAGCGGCGTGAGGTCCTCCACCTCGTCCACCAGCGAGTGCAGCCGGAGCAGCCCCGCGGCGCCCCGGGGCGAAGACGCCTGCTTCAGCGCCTCGGTCGCGTACACGCGGGCTGTCTCGTCCGCCGCGGGCCGGGCCTGCGCCCAGAGGGGGCAGGTGAGCACGAAGACTGCGGCCAGCCATGTGAAGCGGGACATCCGTTCTCCTCGGTGCGACATGCGTGTAGGGCGAAGGCCCCGCGCATTCCGGGGCCGCCGACGCCGATGAACAGGCGGGCCCTTTGGGGCCTTCCCCTGCATGCGGCCCTGGATGGCGGACAGGCAACCGAAAACGTCACCGGGCGTACGGAGGGGAACGGAGTAGGTGGAGGTGGGTCCAGAGGGGCTCGGGGCAGGTCAGGAGCTTGGGGTCTTGAAAACCCCGCCTACACTGCGCGTCCCCGGCGCCCCTGGGACGCCCTCGGAGCGCCGGGCTTCACCCCCACACCCCCGGAGCGCCATGCGTCGCCTCGTCATCCTGCTCACCGCGCTGAACCTGATTGCCTGTGCCCACGGTGGAGGCGCCTCGGAGCCCGCCGCGTCCACGGCGACGCCAGCGCCCAAGCCCGTCGCCACGCCCGAGGCGAAGCAGGCCTCCGCCGAGGCGTATGGGCTGTCCCGGAAGGGCGACGACGCGGGTGCGGTGCTGCTGTACCGCCGCGCCTGGGAGGGTGGGGTGCGAGGGAAGGTCATGGCCTACAGCGCGGCCTGCTCGGCGTCCCTCGCGAAGCAGCCCGAGGAGGCCCTGGTCTGGTTGGAGCGCGCCGTGGACGAGGGCTTCGACGACGCGAAGCACCTGGCCAAGGACACGGACCTGGACAACATCCGGAGCCTGCCCGGCTTCGCGCCGCTGGAGCAGCGAATCGCCGCGGCCGAGGCGAAGCAGTACGAGGCCGCGGACCCGGCGCTGCGCGACGAGCTGTTGAAGCGCGCCGAGGAGGACCAGCGGGTGCGCCGGCTGCTCGTCGCCTCGCAGTTCAAGGACGAGGCCGTCAAGGCGGAGATGGTCAAGGTCGACGCCGACAACACGGCGTTCCTCAAGGAAGTCATCGCGAAGCGGGGCTGGCCGGGCAAGGCCCTGGTGGGCGCGCGCGCCACCTTCAGCGCGTGGCTGATGGTGCAGCACGCGGACCAGGACGTGGCGTTCCAGGAGCAGGTCCTGCCGATGCTGGAGCAGGCCGTGACGCGAGGAGAGGGCTCGGCCAAGGAGCTCGCGTACCTCACGGACCGGGTGCTGGTGAACACCGACAAGCCGCAGCGCTACGCGACGCAGCTGGAGCCGAATGCCGAAGGGAAGATGGTGCCCAAGCAGCTGGAGGACCCGGCGAATGTGAACGCGCGTCGCGCCGCCGTGGGCCTCGACTCGGTGGAGGAGTACATCCAGAGCGTCGAGCGGATGAAGGCCGCGATGAACAAGCCCTGAGCCCTCGCGGCTTCTAGAGCACGACTCCGAAGTGCTCCGCGAGCGCCTGTCGGCGGGAGTCCTCGTCCACCATGGGCAGCTCGCGGCGCTCCTTGCCCTCGGTGAGGACGAGGGTGCCTTCCTTGAGGGTGACGCGGCCCTTGGGCGTCGCCCGGGTGCACAGCCGTCGCTGCGTGAAGATGGATGCGGGCGACGTCTGGTGGTGGTGGCACATGCCGGTGAAGTCCTCCAGCGCGCGTGGGACGAGGGAGAGCGCGTACTGCGCCTCCCAGCCCTGCTCCGAGTCGCGCCACAGCAAGAGCCCCTCGCCCTCGGCGGACAGCCGGTAGTCGCGCCCGTCGCGCGTCTGCACGCCGCGTTCGTCCAGGCGCAGCGGCTCCATGAAGCCGTCCCCGAAGCCGACGTCGACGAGCCACCGCTCGCCCCTGTCCTCCACCTGGAGCGCCAGGTGGTCGAACTCCGGGCCGAACGTCCCGTCCTTGTCGTCCGAGGCGACGCGCGCGGACAGCGGCGTGACGTTGAATCCCTGGGACGAGAGCAACCGGGCGAAGAGGCCGTTGAGCTCGTAGCAGAAGCCGCCGCGCCGGCGGGTGACGACCTTGTCGAAGAGGGCGTCCGTGTCGAGCCGGATGGGGCGGCCCAGGTGGATGTCCAGGTTCTCGAAAGGCACCGCCTCCAGGTGGGCACGGTGCAGCGCGGCCAGCGACGACTGGGGAGAGGCGTTGATGCGTTCCAGGTATCGCGCGGCGTCGAACATGGGGCCTGTGTAGCGCGGTCCGCCCGGTGGGTGGAACGGCTTCCCGGGCGGGAGGCTCCCTCTCCTGACGAGGGAGCCTCTGGCCCGTGTCCTACTTCGCCGGGGTGCTGGCCACGGAGGGCGGGCGGCGCAGGAAGGACTGCAGGCTCTTGAGGTGCAGGCGGTCCGCCTCCACGCACAGGCGGATGGACTCCAGCGCCCGGACGTAGGAGCGCGTCGCGCCCTCCAGCTTGTCGACGCGGGGGCCGAGGAAGGACTCCAGCTCCGCGCGGTGCTTGTCGTCACAGAGCGAGCCCGTCATCGCGATGAGCCAGCCCAGTTCGTCCGAGCGGACGCGCTTGGCGAGCGCGTCGAAGTGCTCGCGATAGAAGCTCCACGCCACCTCGCGCGTCTCCGGCTCGGAGAAGGCTCCGCCGAACAGGGGGCGTGAGTCGCGCACGTCGAACTCGTTCATCGCCAGGTTCAGGTTCTCCTTCACGAGGGCCGGGTCCCGGAAGCTGGCGAGCACGGTGATCATCTGGCTGCGCTCGTTGCGGTCCTCGGCCTTGCGCGCTCGGGCGAGCAGCGTGTCGTAGAGGGCGCGGTCGGCGTTGCGCGCGGCCACCGACAGCACCAGGGGGACTGCCTCCGGGTCCACGCTGTCGCGCTTCTTGAGCCACCGGGCCGCGAGAGTCTGGGCCTCGCGCACCAGGGAGGGGTGATGTCCCGTCATCGTCGCCAGGGCGAGGTGCAGCGAGCGCGTCTGCTTCAGCTCATCGCTGTCGTCCTTCGCGGGCTGCCAGCCCAGGGCCTTGGCGCGAGCGCCGTAGAGCTGTCCCACCCAGGCGCGGAAGCGCGAGCGCTCGGCCGGGGTGAGGTGGTCCTCTTGCACCAGGTAGAGCAGGCGGGCGCCGCCCATGACGATGGAGCGGTTCGAGTCGGCCGCGGTCTCCGGCACCAGCTTCAGCGCCTCGCCGAGCGCCAGGTCCCCCCGGCGCACCGAGGCCTCCACGTCCGCGAGGAGCGCCAGCCGCTCCGGCACCGTCAGCGCCTTCCTGGTCGAGGCGAGCACCTGGGTGAGCTGCTGGGACGAGTAGCCCGCGCGGTAGTAGCCCATGCCGCCCGCGTTGAGCAGCACCCACTGGGGACACTTCTTGAGGGGCAGCTCCAGCTCACCGGTGCGCTCGGAGAGCAGCTGGCAGACGCGCACGTCCTCCGCGCCGCCACCGGCGCGCAAGCACACGGGGACGGACCAGGTCTGGTCCTTGGAGGCGGTGGAGCCCGCGGGCACGTAGCGCTCCTGGGACAGCTTCAGCTTCGGCGGCTTGCCGGCGTCGCACTGGACCTCGGCGGAGACGCGGGGAGCGCCCGGCTGGTCGATGAAGCTGCGGAAGGAGCGGGCGACGTCGGG
>NZ_JBLZWL010000054.1:0-34702 GCF_049194865.1 Corallococcus terminator
GTCGGGGGACGAGCTGCGCGCGCAGCTCCAGGCGTTCACGAGCGGCAATCCCGTCGAGGGGCTCATCGTCTCCGAGGAGGCCGCGTCGCGCGCCGCCCAGGTGGCCTTCCTCTTCAGCGGACAAGGCTCGCAGCACCTGGGCATGGGGCGAGAGCTGTACACGCGTGAGCCCGCGTTCCGCGCCGCGATGGACCGCTGCGCGAGCATCATGGCGCCGCACCTGCCCCGTCCCCTGCTGGAGGTGCTGTTCGCCGAGGAGGGCAGCGGCTCACCGCTGGAGCAGGCGGTGTTCACCCAGCCCGCCATGGTGGCGCTGGAGGTGTCCCTCGCGGAGCAGTGGAAGTCCTGGGGCGTGGAGCCCTCCGTGGTGGTGGGACACAGCCTGGGACAGTACGCGGCGGCGTGCGTGGCGGGCGTCTTCAGCCTCGAAGACATGCTGCCATTGGTCGCCCTGCGTGGACGGCTGATGCATGAGCTGCCTCCGGGTGGGGAGATGGCCTCGTTCCTCGCGCCCCATGCGCGGGTGGCGGAGGCCATCGAGCCCTATCGCGACCGGCTGTCCATCGCGGCCATCAATGGCCCCACGAGCACGGTCATCTCCGGCGCGAGCGAGGCCGTCCAAGCGGTGATGAAGGCCCTGACGGCGGAGGGCATCCAGGCGCGCAAGCTCAACGTCTCGCACGCCTTCCACTCGCCCTTGATGCATCCAATGATCGACCGCTTCCGGGAGCAGCTCTCCCGAGTGCGGTTCAACGCGCCGAGGCTGCGCATCGTCTCCGACATGACGGGGCAGCTCGTGGAAGGCCATTTGTCGGAGCCGGACTTCTGGTGCCGGCACCTGCTCCAGCCCGTCAACTTCGCGCGAGCCGTGGAGTCCATCCACGCGCTGGGCGTGCGCAACTTCGTGGAGGTCGGTCCCGCGAGCGTGCTGCTCGGCCTCGCGCAGCGGTGCATCCCAGAGGACGGCGAGTCACGCGAGTGGCTGCCTTCGCTGCACACGGGCGTGGGGAATCGACGGCGGATGCTGGAGAGTCTGGCCACGCTCCACACGCGCGGCGTCGCCGTAGATTGGTCCCAGGTGCATGGGAAGACATCGCGTGGCCGGGTGCGCCTGCCCCTCACGTCCTTCGAGCGTGAGCGCTACTGGGTGGAGACCGGTCCGGAGACCTCGGGAGCGCAGCCCCTGCCCTCACAGGCGGGAGTGGTGCATCCGCTGCTCGGCCGGCGCGTCGAGCTGGCGGGCTCGACCGAGGTGCGCTTCGAGGGAGCGCTCGGCGCCAGGGAGCCGTTCTTCCTCGACCACCATCGCGCCGCGGGCACCGCGCTGTTGCCAGCGGCGGCCCATGTCGAGCTGGCCCTGGCCGCGGGACGCTTCTCCGGTGTGTCGGGTGAGAAGCCGCTGGAGTTGCTCCAGCTCACCTTCGAGCGTCCCGTCGCGCTGCCAGAGAAGGGCGCCGTCGTCCTCCAGTCCACGCTGGTGAAGGAGGATGGAGCGACGCAGTCCCTCAAGGTGTTCCTGCGCCGGGAGCAAGACCGGGTCATCACCTGGGAGCAGGTGGCCACGGGCCGGCTCGGGGCCGCGTCACCGTCGAAGTCGGGGGGCGAGTCCCTGGCCTCCCTGCGGTCACGCATGACGGAGGCCATCGCTCCAGCGGACTACTACGCGCATCTGGCCAGCGGAGGCCTGGTGTACGGGTCCATGTTCCAGGCGCTCCAGGCCATGTACGGACAGGAGGGCGAGGCGCTCGTGCGCATCGTCCTGCCCGAGGGACTCAAGCTGGAGCCCTACACCGTGCACCCGGTGATGCTGGATGCGTGCTTCCAGGCGTTGGGCGTGACGTTCCCCAAGCGCAAGGACACGCCCTATCTGCCCGCGGGCATCGAAGGGCTCCGACTCCACGCCCCCATGGAGCGCGAGGTCTGGGCAAGTCTCCAGCGTCGACAAGAAGGCCTGGAGGCGATCGCCTCGCTCCGGGTGTTCAGCACGGACGGGCGACTGCTCGCGGAGGCCGAGCGACTGCGTTTCCGTCAGGTCCGGCTGGAGGCCCTGCTGGGTCAGGGAGACAAGCTGCTCGAGGAGTGGCTCTACGCCCTCGAATGGCACCCCGCCCTGCCCCATGGGCGCCGCGTGTCCCCCTCCTGGATTCCCACGCCGGGCTCGCTGCGTGACGCGGTCCTCCCTCGGCTGGAGGCCTTGTCGGGCCGGGAAGACCTCGCGGCCTACGGCGTCTTCCTCCAGGAGCTGGAGTCGCTGTGCGTTCCCTACGTGCTGCGGGCGATGGAGCGACTGGGCTGCGACTTCACCCCTGGCTCCCGCTTCAAGGCGGACGAGCGCGCCGTGCAGCTCGGTGTCATCCCGCTCCATCAACGACTGTGGCGGCGGCTGCTCGAGATGCTCACCGAAGAAGGCCTGCTGCGCGCCACGGGAGAGACGCTGGAGGTCATCACCCGTCCCGAGCCGATGGATGTCGCGGCGCGCATGGCGTCGCTGGCGGAGCGCTACCCGGCACATCGCTCGGAGCAGGCCTTGGTACAGCGCTGCGGCGAGGGACTCGCGGAGGCACTGCGGGGTCGCTGCGACCCGTTGGAGCTGCTGTTCCCCAAGGGCGACATGGAGGTCGCGGCAAGTCTGTACCGTGACTCGCCAGGCCCGCGGGAGCTGAACGCGCAGGCGAAGACAGCGCTAGCGCAAGCCGTCTCGCGCCTGCCGCCCGAGCGCACCGTGCGAATCCTGGAGATTGGCGCCGGGACTGGTGGCACAACGGCGCTGCTGCTGCCCGAACTGCCGGTGGAGCGCACCGAGTATGTCTTCACGGACATCTCTCCGCTCTTCCTCCAGCGGGCCGCGCAGGAGTTCCGCGCGCATCCGTTCGTGACGTATCGGACGCTCGACATCGAGAAGGACCCGGCCGCCCAGGGCTTCGAGGCCGGCGGCTTCGACATCATCGTCGCGGCCAACGTCCTGCACGCCACGGAGAGCTTGAGGGAGACGCTGAGAAACGCGCGGCGGTTGCTGGCGCCCTCGGGGATGTTGCTCGTCGTCGAGGCCACCTCCAAGCGGCGCTGGGTCGACCTCACGTTCGGCCTCACGTCGGGCTGGTGGCGCTACACGGACACGGACCTGCGCCCCACGCATCCGCTGATTCCCAGCTCGGGATGGAAGACGCTGTTCGCCCAGGAGGGCTTCGCCACCAGCGCGGCGCTGGCGAAGGCGGAGCACGAGGCCAGCCTCCAGGCGGCGGTTCTCCTCGCGCGGCTGCCAGACGAGGACGTGCGCGCCAGCAATCGCCAGTGGCTCATCGTCGCGGACTCACGAGGCACGGGAGACAAGCTTGCGGAGCGCCTGGAAGCCCGAGGCGAGCTGTGCACCATCGTCTCCGGCGCGGGAGCCACGGTCGCGGACTTCTCCCAGTTGTTGAACTCGCTCGCGACCTCGCGAGCCCCCACGCACGTCGTCCACCTCACGAGCCTCGACTCCTCGGGCCCGGACGACATGGCGCAGCTCGACCTGGAGGCGGCGTACCGCAACGGCTGCGGCAGCGCGCTCGACCTGCTCCAGGCGTTGCTCGCCACGCGGCTGTCCCCTGCGCTGAGCTTCGTCACCCGAGGCGCGCTCGACGTGCTGGGAGATGGAGCACCGGGCGTCGCGCAGTCGCCACTGCACGGCCTCGGGCGAGGCATCGCCATGGAGTACCCCAAGCTGGGAGGAACGGTCATCGACCTGGACCCTCGGCGCGACGACCTGGAGGGATTGGTGACGGAGCTGCTCTCGGAGCGCTCCGATGAGCAGGTCGCCTTCCGAGACGGCATCCGGCGCGTGCCTCGCGTCATGCGGCATTCGCGGATGGAGTCGGAAGTGCCCTTCCAGTGCCGGGAGGATGGGACGTACCTCATCACCGGCGGCCTGAATGGTCTGGGCTTGCTCACGGCCAGGCTGCTCGTCGAACGCGGGGCCCGGCACCTCCTGTTGATTGGACGCGGAGCCCCGACAGCAGCGGCCTCGGAGCAGCTTCAGGAGTTGGAGAGCGCCCACGTGCGCGTCGTGGTGTCCCGCGCCGATGTGTCACAGGAAGACGCGCTGGCCCGGGCCCTGACCACAGGGTTGGAAGGCATGCCTCCGTTACGAGGAGTCATCCACTCCGCGGGCGCGCTCGACGACGGCATCCTGGAGCAACAGACGCATGCGCGCTTCAAGAAGGTGTTCGCGGCGAAGGTGCTGGGCTCGTGGAACCTGCACCGGCTGACGCTGGGACAGCCGCTCGACTTCTTCGTCCTCTACTCGTCCATCGCTTCGCTGCTGGGCAACAGCGGGCAGGCGAACCACTCCGCGGCCAACACGTTCCAGGACGCGCTGGCCCACTACCGGCGCGCCAAGGGCCTGCCCGCGTTGACCATCAACTGGGGTGCTTGGTCGGAAGTGGGCGCCGCGGCGAACGAGCGCGTCCAGGAGCGCCTCGCGGACCGGTGGATGAACCCCATCCGTCCGGCCCAGGGGCTCGCCGTCCTGTCATCACTACTCTCGGCCAGCGCCACGATTCAAGTGGCGGTCATGCCTATCGCCCGAGGTGGCTTCGAGGTGAAGGGCGCGGTGCCGCTCTTGCTGTCCGCGCTCGTCGCGCGGGAGGGTGGTGGCGGCGCGAAGGCCTCGGCGCGAGACGATGCCCTGCTCCGCAAGCTGTCGGAGGTCTCCCCCGTGGAGGCGCGTCGACTGCTGGTGACCGAGCTCCAGAAGCGCCTGTCCAAGGTGCTGCGCATCAAGAACCCGTCGCGACTGGCGCCGGAGCGCCCCCTCACCGAGCTGGGCCTCGACTCGCTGATGGCCATCGAGCTGAAGAACCACCTGATGAACGCGCTGGGCGTGGACCTGCCCATCTCCAAGTTCATCGGCGGCGCCAGTCTCCAGGAGCTGGCGGAGCTGACCCAGCAGCAACTCACCGTCAATCAGCTCGCGTCGACGTCTTCGCTCACGGCCGAGGCCACGCCGGGAATGAGTGAGCTGACCCTATGAACCTGGAGCAGCTCCTCTCGAGCCTCACGGAGCGCCACGTCCAGCTCTGGGCGGAGGGCCCGAACCTGCGCGTCCGCGCGCGAGACGGCGTGGTGGACGCGACGCTCCGCTCGGCGCTCGTGGAGCACAAGCCTCGACTGCTGGAGCTGCTTCACCAGGCTCGCGGGGCCCCGGAGTCCACTCGACTGGAGCCGCTGCCTCGGACCGGTCCGCCGCCGCTGTCGCTCACCCAGGAGCGGCTGTGGCGGGCGGAGATACAGGCGCCGGACCTCGCTCCGGCCCACATCGCCAGCTTCGCCATGCGGCTGGAGGGGCCGCTCGACCGACGTGCGCTGACGCGGGCCGTGGCGACGCTCGTCGAGCGTCACGAGGTGCTGCGGACGACGTTCGAGCTGCGAGGAGACACGCCCGTCCAGGTCATCGCGTCCCCCGGGGCGACCGCGCTGGAGCCCGTGGACCTGCGGGCGCTCGACGCGGAGGCACAGCAGGAGGCGCTGGGACGCATCCTCCATGACGAGCAGCGGAGGCGAATCGACCTGACCCGAGGCCCGCTGTTCCGCGCCTGGCTCCTGCTCCTCTCCGAGCAGAGCCATGTGATGGTGATGATGATGCACCACACGGTGGTGGATGGCGCATCCCGGGGAGCGCTGGTGCATGAGCTGACGGTGCTCTATGCGGCCTTCCTCGCGGACAAGCCCTGCCCTCTCGCGCCCCTTCGCCTCCAGTACGCGGACTACGCGCGATGGCAACGGCGCTGGCTCGCGGAGGAAGTCCTCCCGCGACAGCTCGGGTATTGGGAGCAGCAGCTCGCGGACCCGCCGCCTCGACTGGAGTGGCCCTCGGGCTCGCGGGGACTGGCGCAGCGGCGCTACCACGGGGGCTCCGTGGACTTCCGCGTGGAGCACGACCTCATCGAGCGACTGCGCGCGGTGGGACAGCAGGCGGGCTGCACCCTCTTCATGGTGCTGTTGTCCTCGCTGTACGTGCTCCTGGCGCGAGCCTGTGGACAGCGAGACCTGCTCATCGGCACGCCCGCCGCGAATCGTGGCCACACGGACCTGGAGCCGCTCGTCGGGACGTTCCTCAACACGCTGGCGCTGCGCTTGCGCCCCAAGGGCTCACCGACCTTCCTGGAGCTGCTCACCCATGCACGCGCCGTCTCGCTCGGGGCCTATGCCCATCCGGACGTTCCGCCCGAGGCCATTGGAGGCCCGACGCCCGACGTGATGCTCGTCTTCAAGGGCATCGCGCCCCAGCCCGAGCTGTCCGCGCTCGAGGCGACTCCCCTGACGCTCGCGCACGACACGGCGCTGCTCGACCTCACCCTGTACCTGGAAGAGACCTCGACGGGGTTGCGCGGAGAGCTCATCCACGACGCCGACCGCATCGACTCGGCCACCGTCACGGGCTGGGCCCGAGAGCTCCAGGCCCTTCTGCGCGCCTTCGCGGAGGACCCCCGGCAAGCAGTCTTCCCCTACCCACACCCCCAGAGGCACCCATGACGGCATTGATGCGCCCCGCTACCGAACCCGCAGTGCGTGACTCGCGCCCCATCCTCGAAGGTCCCGGCATCGGCTATCACCAGAACTGGTACGCCGTCTGCCTTTCAAGGGAGCTCAAGCCCGGCAAGATTGTCGGCCGCGGGTTCCTGGATGGAAAGGTGATTGCCTTTCGGGGACAGAATGGCAAGGCGCAGGTGATGAGCGCCTATTGCAGTCACATTGGCGCGGACCTGAGCATCGGTGACGTGATTGGCGACGAGGTGCGCTGCCCCTTCCACCATTGGCAGTACAACCAAGACGGCGTGTGCACCAAGATTCCCGTGGGCTGCAAGATTCCCGACCGCGCTCGCATCCAGACGTTTCCCACGGCGGAGAAGTGGGGAATGGTCTGGGCGTTCAACGGTGAGAAGCCGTTGTTCGACGTGCCGGGCGTGCGGGGCTACGAGGAGAGCGAGCTGCTCTACGGCGTCAAGGTGCACGAGGCGGGCTTCCCCGTCCCTCCCTGGGTCATGGTGTGCAACTCCCACGACTACCAGCACCTGCATACGCTGCACGAGCTGGGCATCATCGAGGGGCCCATCAACATGAACAGCTCGGACTACGTCCTCGAGCACGACGTGCACTACACCACGCGTGACGGCTTGAAGGTCGAGAACTGGAACCGGGTGACGGGCACCAACACGTTCTCCGCCATCTCCCGCACGCCCTCGGGCCCCATCTTCGGCATGTTCACCGGCACGCGCATTCCTGGCGGCGGAACGCGGGCCTACCTGCTCGCGGGCGTGCCGCGAAAGGAAGGCAAGAACAAGGGCCGGCCGCCGACCCGCACGGAGCAGTTCGCGCTCGTGAGCGGCACCATGATGAGCTTCCTCAAGGACGCCCCCCGACTGCTGCGCGCCGCGAAGTTCATGCAGGCCTTCCTCGATGACGATGAGGGCGTGCTGCAGACCATCCAGTTCCGGCAAGGGGTGATGGTCGAAGCGGACAAGACCCTGCTCGGCTTCCTCAAGTACGTCCGCGAGTACCCCAAGGCAGACCTGCTCTCCGCCGACTGAATCGTGTGTTCCTGGCACGGCCAGGCGAGTCCGGGAGAGGGCTGGGGTTGGCCCTGGGAAGAGGCTCCCCTGCCCCCCAGTCCTGCATCCGGGCGATAGGGGGCCCTGGTGTCCGCGCCGGTCCACCGGCCCCGGGCGCGCCCCCGGCCGGGTCTCCCCAGGCCCCCTGGGATGCGCCAACCCCTCAAGAGCGTTGATGAATTCGGGGTCCGTGCTCCGGGCCGCCCCGGGCGGACGGGGCCGGGTGCCCGGCGCTCCACTCTTCGACGTCCGGGATGCGCTCCACGGTCGCATCCCACCTCCCCCCTGTTATAAAGCGCCCCCCATGCTTGAGACCGTCACCAAGGGCTTCCGCGCCGCCAAGAACCGCCTCGCCGGCAAGAGCGAGCTCACCCCCGAGCTGGTCGACGAGTCGCTGCGCGACATCCGCGTCTCGCTCCTCGAGGCCGACGTCGCCTTCGACGTGGTGAAGAAGTTTGTCGCCCGCGTCCGCGAGAAGGCCGTGGGCGAGCTCGTCCAGACGACCATCACCGATGCCTCGGGCCAGAAGCGCAAGGTCAGCCCGATGGACCACTTCATCAAGATCTGCCACGACGAGCTCGAGGCGCTGATGGGGCCGGTCGACACGAGCCTGAACCTCAAGCCGAAGGGGCAGCTCTCCGGCATCATGATGGTGGGCCTCCAGGGCTCCGGTAAGACGACGACCACCGGGAAGCTCGCCAACCGGCTGCTCCAGCAGGGGCGCAAGCCACTGCTCGTCGCCGCGGACATCTACCGTCCCGCCGCCGTGGATCAGCTCAAGGTGCTGGGCGAGCGGCTCAAGGTGCCCGTCTACCACGAGCCCGGCTTGCAGCCGCCCGAGCTGGCCAAGCGAGGCTATGCCGCCGCGCGCGAGCAGAAGTGCGACGTGGTGATCATCGACACCGCCGGTCGACTCGCCATCGACGAAGCGCTGATGAACGAGCTGGAGTCCATCAAGACCAACGTCCACCCGGACAACATCCTCCTGGTGTGTGACGCGATGATTGGTCAGGACGCCGTGCGCACGGCCGCCGAGTTCGACCGGCGCCTGAGCCTGGATGGCTTCATCCTGACAAAGCTGGACGGCGATGCTCGCGGCGGCGCGGCGCTCTCCATCAAGGAAGTCACTGGCAAGCCCATCAAGTTCCTCGGCATGGGCGAGTCGATGGACAAGTTGGAGGAGTTCCGCCCGGAGGGCCTCGCGGGTCGCATCCTCGGGTTCGGCGACATCGTCGGCCTGATGAAGGACTTCGAGAAGGTCGTCGACGAGAAGAAGGCCGAGGACGACGCGCGCAAGCTCTTGTCCGGCCAGTTCTCGATGAAGGACTTCGTCGAGCAGATCCGCATGGTGCGGAAGATGGGTCCGCTCAAGGACCTGCTGGAGAAGTTCCCCCTCTTCGGCGACCTCACCGACCAGCTCAACCCGGACGAGAAGGAGCTGACCAAGATTGAGTCGATGTACGACTCGATGACGGAGAAGGAGCGCCTGCGTCCGGACCTCATCAACTCCAGCCGGATTGGCCGCATCGCGAAGGGCAGCGGTCGCAAGCCGGAGGACGTGCGCGAGCTGCTCCAGAAGTTCGGGATGATGCAGCAGGTGATGGGGACCATTGGCCAGAACCCGGGCCTCTTGGGCCGAATCCCTGGCTTCAAGCAGCTGGGACAGCTGTCGCAGATGCGGAACATGGACCTCTCCAGCATGTTCGGCGGGGATCCGAAGATGATGGAGAAGATGATGAGCGGCGGCATGCCCGGGATGGGGATGCCCATGCAGCTCCCGCAGGTGGCTCCCGGCTACACGCCCCCCATGGGCCAGGCCGCCATGGCGAAGGCCCGCCTCATGGGCTACGCCCCGCCCGCCGCCGGCGGGAAGCCCGAGGACCGCGACGCCATCAAGGAGCGCCGCAAGCGCGAGAAGGACAACAAGAAGAAGAACCGGAAGAAGAAGTAGGACCGGGTCCTTCAAGTCCATGACGGTGAAGCCCGCGCTGCTCGGAGGAGTCCGAGGGGCGCGGGCTTCTCGTTTCAGGGCGGGTGCGCGGTTCGTGGACGGAGGTCCGTGGCGACGGACGGGCTGCCAGGGGCCTCCCTGGCCGAGTCAGCCGGGCCTGAGGCGATCGTGGTAGGCATCCGAGTGCCGGGCTGGGCTCTCACGAGGGCGCCTGACCGTGGAACGCACCCTGCACAGTGGTCCTTTCATGACGAACCGACTTCGCCTCTCCGTTCCCCTTGTCGCTGTCTTCCTGTTCGTCGGGTGTATCGATGTACCGGACATCGTGGACCCGCCGGATGCGGGGCAGCCTCCGGTCGATGCCGGTCCAACGCAGGACGGAGGAGGAGGCACGCCTGACTCCGGGCCTGCCGATACGTTCCCACCGACGATTCGGACAACAACGCCGCTAGGCGGGGCCACGCAGGTCTCCATCCACACGGGCCTGATGCTGACGTTCTCCGAAACTATGGAACAGAGCACCGTTGAAGTCTTTGTCGAGCCGGAGATCTCCCTCGTCGATGCAGTGTGGAGCCTTCAAGGCACGACTTTCACACTGGGAGTCGCGTCTCCTTTGAGCGAAAACACGCGCTACACAGTCACCGTGGCAGGTCAGGACATCGCCGGCAATGCCCTCACTGGGCCTCATACATTCTCGTTCACCACGGCGGGCCCTGCTCCTGACACCACTCCTCCCACGGTGCTCTCAACGATTCCCCTGAACACAGCCATCGGAGTTGACCGAAATCCCCCCTTCGAAGTCGTGTTTTCGGAACCGATGAATCGAGCGTCAGTGGAATCAGCATTCGCGATTCTATCGCCTGCTGGCCTCAATGCCGGCACGTTCGCATGGAATGCCGCGTCGACAGTAGTGACATATACTCTGCCAACGAGTCTCGCGCCAGGAACGGACCTCCGGTGGCAGGTCTCCACCAGTGCGAAAGATGTCGCCGGAAATTCCATGATTGAAACAGCCATCCAGAGCTTCAGGAGCATGCGACAGGGCATAATGACATTCGACTTCGACCCAATCACCAGCGGAGATGTCGCGGCCCCTAGCTTCTTTCGCCAGACGGCCTATTACAACATCGCCTCCGTGGGCGATTGGAGCAACAATCACAGCTACAGGTTGTTCCTTGGCTTTCAGTTGGCCAATCTTCCTGAAGAACTCACCCTCATCCGGCAAGCTCAGCTCAAGTGGTGGGTCACGAACCAGCAAGGAGCCCCATACGGAAAGCTTGGTCGACTTCTATTGGAACCTGTGGATATCGGGGAAGAACTCCCCGTGTATTTTGGGTACAATCCGGAGCTTGAGGTCGCTTATTCCAGTCAGGCAATCTCTTCAGGAGTCAGCGTTCCCGCCATCCAACCAGGGCGTCCCGCCACTATCGACGTCACCACTATGGTCGCTGCGGATTGGGTAAATCGAGTCGCAAGAAACAAGAAAACCCAGTATCGCCTCCGCTTTGAGCTCGGGACCAACAACGACAATGTTGTTGATGTCTTGCAATCAAGCAGCGAAACCGACCCCAAGCTGGCTGAACTTGAAGTCACGTACGACTATCCGTGAGAGCAGCGAGGCATCGTGAAGCAACGAGCGTGCGCTCTCAGCCCTGCTTCTTCGGAACAACGAGCCCCTGGCTCAGGCGTTTCAGCACCCGCTTCTTCTGTCGGCGCTTGTATGCCTCGTGAGAGTTCTCGCCCAGTTCGTTCTGATGGGCGGTCTCCGCGTCGACAATCTGGAATTCCACGAGCGAGATAACCACGCGGCCCTTCCTTGGCCGCGTGTCTTCCTCGGGGGAAGGTAGATAGGCATCCATCCGCACCGGAATATCCACCACGAAATTGAGCGCCCGATAGCTGCTGCCTGAAAACAGGTTTCCGCCCCGATCCTCCCGGTCCTCGTAGTTGCGGTCCAAATGGAGGTTGGGCGTGAACTGCTCGAAGTGAGGGTACTCCTCGAGCAACCCTTTGAACGGTAGCAGGGTATTTTCGGTTTGGCCCGGTACGACCAAGTGAAAGGGGAACAGTCGCTGCGTGAGGTAGTACAGCACAGGCAACAGGTCGTCTCGTGACCGGGTTACGACTCGAAATCGAGTGCGGTCATAGACTTGGGCAGCCACTGTCTCCTTCTTCGCCAGGAGCTTGGTAACAAGGGAGTCCTGGGTCTTGATGGAGTGGGCGAACTCGACAATCGGCAAGCCTTTCTCCTGCATTTCCTGGGCGACGCCGAGCACCTTCTCCATCACCAATTCAGCCAGCTCCGCTTCCGAGATCGCGAGTCGGAAGAGAAGGTCTCGACCTTCGATGTGCTGGATGACGTGCATCACCTTCAATACGACACACGCGATGCGGCGGTGCCGCGCGTTACCCTTCGCGCCCGAGGCCAGGAGAAAGAGGTCGTGAATCTCTTCAGGCTTCGCGACCGCGTCCGCCACACGGTAGTTGAAGGTCTTGCGCAGATACGCTACCGCCTCCGCCAGCACGAGACGGGCCCAGGCCTCATCATAGGGACGAGAGACGTCTAGTTGGCAGAGGCGCAGGAATCGGTCGACCTCATCGCGAACCTGGAAGTGCATTCGCCTCCAGTCGATGACCGACCCCCCTCGCAGAATGAGGCGGATGCGCTCAAGTTCGCGCAAGCCCATCTCCGCGACAGTGCGAACAGGGATGTCCGGGAGAACGGGGGTTAGCGAAGGAGCCTTCACGCCGAACTTCCTAGCTGAGCAAGACGATTCGGGAAAGTCCCATGGAGAAACAAGAAAGGCCCTCGCTCCAGAAGGAGGCGAGGGCCTTTCGACGCAGGCCAGAACGAATCAGGAAGGACTACTTCGAGGCCATCGGCTTACCGGCCGCATAGTGAACCTCAGAGATCTTCTGGCCTTCTGCGGTGTAGGTCGCCTCGACCCCTTCGCGGAGCCCCTTCACCCACGTCTGCTCCATCTTTTTGGAACCGTTGGGATGAAACTGAACCCGCTGACCGTGGTAATCGTTGTTCACAAACTGGGTCTCCCCCGTCTTCACACCATTCGTGTCGTAGAAGGTCCAGTGCCCCGTACGGAACCCGTCCTTGTACTGGCCCTCGGACTGCTTCTGCCCATTGGCCCAGAAGTCCATATAGGGCCCATGGTGGGAGCCCTTATCGCTCCCCGTCGACTTCACGCAGGAGACGCCGAGGTCCTTGCTCACCCGCGTCCCCTTCTGAACGGTTCCCGTAGGGCAGTTGAGGTGCACCTCACGGCCCACAGAGGTGTCCTCGGCCATGGCATGGGAGGCGGCAAACGTCATACACAGGGCAACAAAACGGAAAGACATCTCGTTCTCCTTCGTACGTGGCAACGGGCACTGAAGCGCCGGTGCTCATTCAAACGAGCAACTGACAATCTTATTCACTCCGAGCCATGCCAGTTTGGCAGTGCGCCTAGCCAGCCCAAGGTCCCTAGAGACGCAAGAAGCCCCATTCTGAACAGGAATGGGGCTTCATGTCATTCAGGACTTGTGCTGCCCTGGTGCTAGCGGTTCACCTGGGCGCAGATCTCGTTACCATCGGTGAAATAGAGGCCGAGCGACAGCGTCGTCGCAGCGGAGTCAACGCAGAAGTTCATGGTGAACTCCGCGTTCTTCCCACCGTTCGACGTCGTATACTCAGAAGAACGGATGAGGGAATCGCCATCCACCGTGCTCCCATTCACGCGCACATAGAAGAGGCCAGGAAGATCAGACTTCTGCGTGGGGAAGGTCGCGGTGCTGATGCTTGAGGGCTGATACGCGCGGACCCGGGCCTTGACCGTGCTGAGACCCGCGGCGCAGAACGCGGGGCTCACGGGGTCCGCGCCCCAGGAAGCCTTGGCGATGTCGTAGATGATCGGGCCCGAGGACGAGATGGTCCAGATGGGCTGCTTGCCACCCTGAGCAGGCGTGAAGTTCGCGCAGGTCGGGGTCGGAACCTCAGTGCAGGTGCCGCTGCTGCAGAACTGGCCGTAGGCGCAGGTGCTCTGGCCGGTGCCCGTGCAGGTGCCGCCGGTGGAGTCATCCACGACGCACTGGCCGGCCGCCGTGTTGCACGCGCGACCGGTGCCGCAGTCGTCGTTCGAGTCGCACTTCTCCACGCAGACGCGGTCCAGCGTGGAGCAGACCAGGTCGGTGGACTCGGAGTCCGTGCCGCCGTTGCAGAGCACATCCGTGGAGCACTTGCAGATCTTCGTGTCGGCCTCGGTGCTCGTGCCGCCCAACGCCGTGCAATTCTTCGCGGAGTCCGGACACTCGGAACCGGAATCACACGTGGTCACACAGACGCCCGCGTCCGGGTGGCAGATCTCCGTACCGGCGCACTCGTCGTTCGAGGTGCAGAGCGAGCCCTTCGGCTCGTCATCACCGCAACCGGCCATCAAACCGCTCATCGCGCCCAGCGCCGTGAGCACCAGCATCATCTTGCGAAGCTGCATGTTGAGAATCCCTCCGTGAGTCTGCTTGGAACGTCTCTCTGGGGGCCTCCGGCCACTGAAATCAGACCCCGACGTCCATGCGAGCGGCTCGGCTTTAGTCCCGCCCGTCCTGACGTGTCAACGAGTGTCGACACGGCCACCGACGCACCGCCTTCGCGGAAATTCAGCACTCACGAAAGCGAACACTCACATCGGCCCCAGGCGTGTCCCCGTGTCGAACTGGACCCGGAAACACCCTCGCCTGCTCAGAAGGTGAACGGGAAGTCGATGGGCTCGCCCTGCTTCTTGTGACGGGGGAACGCCCAGCTCTTGATGAGCCCCGAGATGCAGCTCGCCATGTACGTGGTGCGGTACTCATCCGTCTTGCACGTGACGTTCGCCGTCTTGCCGCTCGTCTGGATGGTCCACCGCATCACCAGCTTGCCGCTCAACATCGGGTCCTTCTTCTTCTGTTCGTTCACGCACTTCACGATGGCGGGCTTGTTGTTCAGCACCACCTCCATGATGTCGGAACGCTGAAGCGTGTCGCGCACACCACCGCCCCCCGGCTCGGGAGGAATGTAGGCGGTGGGCCGCGACTCGGTGGCCTTGGGCTCGCTCTTCGGCTTCTTCGTGCCGAACAGCTCGTCGAAGTCGTCGTCGCCATCACTCGCCGCGGGGCGCTCCGCGCGCGCCGCCGGACGCTCCTCGGGCTCTTCCCTGCGCCCCGAGGATGAGGAACCACTGGGCTTCCGAGGTGTCGACGGACGCTCCACCTTAGCCACGGCGGAGTCGAGCGGCTTCGCCGTC
Organism: Corallococcus terminator; assembly: GCF_049194865.1. Lineage (GTDB taxonomy): Bacteria > Myxococcota > Myxococcia > Myxococcales > Myxococcaceae > Myxococcus > Myxococcus terminator_A. Next base: position 14,811 of record NZ_JBLZWL010000054.1, read on the forward strand.
TCCACCGGAGGCGTGGCCACCACCGGCGCCTGGGCAACGGCGGGCGGAGGTGTCGCCACGGGCTGCGCCGGTGTACCAGCAGCGGCCACGGCTGGATTCGCGTCGGGAGTTCCAGCGGCGACCGGCGGAGGCGGGGTCGTACCAGGAGCAGCCGCCACCACGGGCGGCGTCTGCACGGGCGCGGCCACGGGCGGAGGAATCACGGGAGCCGCGACAGGCGGAGGCGCCGCCGCGACAGGCGGTGAGGCCACGGGTGTCGTCGTCGTGGGAGCCTCGACCTTGTTGTCACCCTTCAGGCTGAACGCCAGGACACCACCGCCCAGCCCCAGCACCCCGACGGCGATACCCACCATCAGGCTCATCCGACTCTTGCCACCCTGCGAAGAAGGGCCACCCTGTTGCGCATACGTGGGCGCATAGCCCTGGGGCGGATACTGCGCGGGACCGGGCTGCGCGTAGTGCGCGGGCTGCTGCTGCCCATACGGCATCTGCGCGGGCTGCCCGTAGGGCTGCTGGGGATGCGGATACTGCTGCTGCGCCTGAGGCTGCGCCATCTGCGCCGCCATGGCCGCGCTCGCCCCCATCAGCGACGGAGAAGACACCGGCTCCGGGGGAGGCATGGGCACATCGAGCAGCCGCGACTGGGACACGGGCTCGCGGCCCAGCGGGGGCGCGGGCGTCGGCGGAGGCTTGGCGTACGCGTCGTTCTCCTCCTTCACCAGCGAGGCCAGCACGCTGGCGGCGGAGGGCTTCCAGCCCACCGGAGCCTCGGGGGAAGCAGACGGAGGGGGCACGCTATCGCCCTTGGACGCCTTGCCCGCGCTGAACGCGGACTGCACCGGCCCGGACTGGACGGTGGGCGAAGAGCCCGACACCGGCTCCGGCGCGACGATGGTCGGCTTCGACGGACGCGGGGCGAGCACCGACGCCAGCTCCGCCGTCTCCGACAGGGGAATCCAGTCGCTGAAGCCGGAGCGCCAGCACAGGCTGTCGGGTCCCACCTCCCCGCGGTCCCAGGCGTCCTTCACCTTTTCGACAGAGAGCGGTCCCACCTGCTTCTCGTCGATGGCCACGTACCAGTCGTGCGAGGAGGCCGGGGGCTTCGCCTCCTTGTCGGGCTCGTCCTCGGCCTCGGCCAGCTTGCGCACGTTCTCCGCCGTGGCTTCACGCGCCGCGGCCTCTCCGACGGATTCACCCGTCGGAATCTTGTGCGTTCCAGAGCTGAGGACCTGGTCGAACACCGCTCCAATCTCGTCCGCATCCACGTCGGTGAAGAGTCCGCCCTCCGGCGGAGTCCCCAGCGTGGCGGGCAGCGAGGAGGACGATGACGACTCGGCCTCCTTGCTTGGAGTGCTCGCGCCGTTCGAGGCGGAGGCAGGGGCAGAAGAAGTCGCGGGCTCCGACGGGGAATCCTTCCCCGCCGCGGCGCCCGCTGGGCGCACGGTGATGTTGTGGCCGCACTTCTTGCAACGAACCTTGACCCCCTTGGGGCCAACTTTGTCGTCGCTGATCATGTACTGCGCGCGGCAGCTGTCACAGACGAAACGCATCTCTTCCGCAAGCCTCGGAAATGACGGGAGAAATCCCGTCGGAATCGTAGAAGTGCCCACCGGAGGGGTCAAGGATCAGTGCCTTGACTGCCCGGTCGCTCATCAACGCGTGAACCCTTCTCCGGGTTCTATCGTGCTATCGACGAACCTGCACCTCCACGTGTGTGCCAACAGCCACACGGAGGTTGTGAAGCTCTTCGGACGTGGCGAAGACGAGCAACTCCTTGAGCTTGTTGCGAGGCGACACCCGGAACGAGGACCCCGTCTCCCCCTGGACCAGCCGGCGCACCGGCTCCATCTCCCCGGCGACGAAGAGGCCCGCGCGTGCCGCGGTGAGCTCCGCGCCCTCCAGGAACTGGCGCACGGACTGCGGTGTCGCGGTGGGCAGCCAGGAGCGCGCCACCTTCGCGAGCGCCGCGCGGTCCACGTCGGTGAGGACCTTCTCCAGGGCCCGCCGCTCCATCTCCACGCCGTGGAGAGACTCGGCGACACGCACATTGCCCACCACGAGGTTGAGGGCCGCCTGGAGGATGGCCTCCAGTCGCTCCGCGGGCACGTACTGCGCGAAGGCCAGCTCCGGACGTGCCAGCGCCAGGGCGCGCCCCAGGAGGTAGTACACCTCTTTCTGTCCCTGCTCCGCGAAGTACTTGCCTCCCACGCGGACGCAGGGCGGGTGCGTCTGCAGGAGCTCCACGTTGACCAGCGGCTCCGGTGCGGGCTCGTTGGAGCGCTTGGCCATGCGCTCGCGCGTCGCCACGAGGAAGGGTGAGTACAGCTCCACTCCCTCCATGCCCAACAGGCGCGCCACGTAGCGGTAGTGGTGCACGTGGTACTCCTGCGCGCTGGCCACGTCGATGCGGTGCTTCTTCGGCACCAGTTGGTACTGCGTGAAGGGCACCGCGTACAGGTGCCCCGCCTTCGCGAAGAGCAGTCCGAGCAGCTCCGCCAGCGGGCCGCGCGACTTCGGGTGGAACAGCTGCGTGTGCCACAGCTGGTCGTCCACCGGCCGCTGCGCCACTTCCTTCTTCTTCGCGTAGGGCCCCAGCTTGGAGAGGATCTCCTTCTCGTCCTCCCCCGCTTCGCCCAGGAGCCCCGACGCGGCCTGCGCCGCGAGCCACGCCAGGTCGTAGTCCTTGCGCAGCGCCGCCAGCCGGACGAGCTGTCCGCACACCTTGCGCGGGTCCGTCGTGTGAGGCAGCGCGCGACGAAGCGCGGCGATGGCCTCCTCCTCCTTGCCGGGCATGTTGCCGGCGAGGTCCGCGAAGGCCTCCTGCACCACCGCGTCGTCCGGGAGCCCCTTGGCGGCCACGCCATAGGCAGCCACCGCGCCCTCCGGATGCTTGAGCACCTGGTGGTACAGGTCACCCAGCGCACGCCACAGCGCCATGCGCGCCACGTGCGTCTCCGGCGTCTTGGGCAGCCGCCCGAGCATCTTCGTGTAGTTCTCCTCCAGCTGCTTCCACTGGCGGGCACCACCGAGCATCGCTTCCAGCGAGCTGAACGCCTCGACGAAGCGCGGGTCCAGGTCCAGGGCCGCGTTGAACGCCTGCGTCGCGCCCTCCACGTCCTTCAGGTCATCGCGGCGCAGCTCGCCCAACGCGAACCACACGCGCTTGGCCTTGTGCGGCTCCGACGCGAGCGCGGGCAACGCCAGCATCCGCGCCAGCACATCCGCGGCCTTCTGTCCCTGACGCGTCTCGCGCAGGAGCACGTACAGCTGGTCCATGACCTCCAGCGCGTCCGGCTGGACCTTGAGCGCGCCGGTGAAGGCGTCGATGGCCATGTACGGGTCATGCAGCTCGTCGCGGGAGACGCGACCCAGCTCCAGGTACACCTTCGCCCTGGCCTCGCCCTCCAGCACACCGACGAGTTGCTGGCGCAGGTCGGCGGACTTCTCGAACTGGCCCGCCTTGTCCATCAACACGACGAGCGCGCGCAGCGTGGGCTCGTGGCCCGGGTCGATGGCGAGCGCCTTCTCGAAGTGGTTCTGCGCGCGGTCCGCCTGGCCGAGCGCGGCGTGGATGTCACCGAGCTGCCAGTAGACCTCCACCACCTCCAGGTCCGTGAGCTCCTCACGGTGGTGGATGAGGATGGTCTGGAACACCTTGAGCGCGCCCTCGTAGCGGCGCGTCTGCACCAGCAGATTTCCGTAGCCCTCGAGCGCCGGCAGGTACGTCGCGTCGCGCTCGTACGCCGTCTCGTAGCAGCTCAGGGCCTTGTCGCGGCGCCCCAGCTTCTCCGCCACGTAGCCCAGTCGGTAGAGCTGGCGGCACAGGTCCGCGGCGGTGGCCGCGTCCTTCTCCACCATGGCCTTCTCCGACAGCTTGCGCGAGACGATGTCCAGCATCCGCTCGGCCGTCGCCCACTCCTCGTGGGCGATGTAGACGTCCGCCAGTGGACGCGCGGCCTCGACGCTGTCCGGGATGTGCTTGAGCGCCTCTTCCCAGTAGCCCGTGGCCGTGTCGCGGTCCTCGCGCGTCTCCGCGTGGTAGCGCGCCACGTCCAGCAGGGCGCGGCCCTTGGCGGCTGGGTCCTCGGTCTGCTCCGCCTCCTGGCGCAGCGTCTGCTCGTAGCCGCTCCAGTCCTTCTCCTGCTCCTGGATGCCCTTGAGGGCGCGGATGCTGGGCAGGTGGCCCGCGTCGATGGCAATGGCCTGCTGATAGGCACTCCGGGCGCTGCCCGAGTCCATCAGCATGTCCTCGTTGATCTTCCCCAAGCGGTAGAACAGCTCCACCGCGTCCTTCGACTGGCCGGCGAGCTCCGCTTCCTTCTGCAGCATCTCCAGCGCGAAGGGCCAGTTGCCGCTGCGCTCGTACAGATTGCCCAGGGCGTGCAGCGCGGGACGGCTCTCGGGGTCCGCGGCGAGCGCGGAGTGGTAGCTGTTGACGGCCCGGTCCACCACCTTGAGCGACTGGTACTGGACGTTGCCGATGTCCACGTACAGCTCGGCCTGCTCCTGCGGGCTGACGGCCAGGGAGAGCTGCCGTTCGTAGGCGTTGATGAGGTCTTCCCAGCGAGCCTGGGCCCGGCGCAGCCGGATGAGGACCTTGATGGCCTGGACGTTCTGCGGGTCGATGGAGAGCACGCCCTCCACGCACACGTCCGCGTTGGCCGGGTTCTGGTACTTGTCCTCCCAGATGCTGGCGCTGCGGAACAGGACGCGGACCTTCTCGCGCCAGTCCTCGCTCAGCTCCAGCATCCGCTCGTAGATGGCGAGCAGGTCCGCGGGCTGGTCCAGCTTGGTGTGCAGCCGCTCCAGCGACTCCAGCGCCTCGCGGTTGACCGGGTCCAACTCCAACGCCTGCCGGTAGGCGGCGACGGCGGAGTCGTCATCGGAGAGGTCTCGCTCGAAGACTCCGGCGACCTCCACCTGGATGCGCGCGCGCTCCTCGGCCGTGTCCGCCAGGTCGCGGGCACGCAGGAGCGTCATCGCCACGTCGCGCCACGAGCGCTGCCGCCGGTACAGCGCGACGAGCACCCCGAGCGTCTCCGCGTCCGGCTCCAGCTCCAGGGCGCGCAGGAGCGCGCTGGCGGCCTCCGTCGGGTCCTCCAGCTTCTCGTCCCAGACGCGCGCGATCTCCTTCAGGATGCCCTTGCGCTGCTCGATGGAGCCGGCGGCCTCGAGCTTCTGCTCCAGCGCCACCACGTACTCGCGCTCCTGGCCGCGACGGTGGAAGACGGCGGCCAGTCCGTCCAGCGCGGTGGCGTTGGTCGGGTCGAACTCGAGGATCTTCCGGAACGCTCCCTCCGCCGCCTGCGGGTCGTCCAGCCGCGTGTCGTGGACTCTCGCGAGCGTGGCGTAGAGCCGCTCCGCGAGCGGGCCGCGAGGCAGCTCGTCCGCGACCTCCTCGTAGACGGCGGCCAGCTCCTCGTGGCTGCCCGTCTCGTCCGCCAGGCGCTCCACTTCCTCGCGCAGCGAGTCGTCCGAGGCGTCGAGCTGCAACGCGCGGCACAGCGCCAGGAAGGCCACGTCCTTCTGTCCCAGCCGCTCTTCCTGCACCCGGGCCAGCTCGCGCAGCGCGGCCATCTTCTCTTCGTCGGTGACGAAGTGGGGCATGTAGCGGTCGACCGCCGTCGCGTAGGCGCGCCAGTCGTTGTACGTGCGGTACAGCTCGCACACCCGCTCGTAGGCTGTACGGTTCGACGGGTCCAGCTCCAGCAGCTTCTCCAGGGCGCCCGAGGACTGCTCGGGCTTGCCACCCGGCCCCGCCCACAGGTCCGCCACCTCGACGTACGTGGCGACGGCCTGCTCACGCTCCTCCGCGCCCAGGTGCACGTGCACCTTGAGCTCCAGCGCTCGGACCGCGTCGTTCCACGCGCGCAGGGAGACGAAGAGCGCGTGCACCCGGACGAGCTCCTGCACCTGGTGCGGCTCCACCTCGAGCGCGCGGCGGGCGGCGTCCAGCGCCTCCTCGCGACGGCCCATGCCGGCCAGCACTTCCGCCAGGCGCAGGCGCAGCGCCTTCACGCCCTCGCTGTTCTCCTGGAGGGGGATGAGCCGGCGCAACACGCCGACGAGTTCCTCGCGCTGCTCCGTCTCGTCGTACAGCTCTCGCAGCGTGTCGAGCACCGCGCGATTGCGCGCGTCACGGTCCAACGCCGCCTTGAAGTACGGCACGGCCGCGTCAGGCTGCTTGAGCAGCCGGTACACCACGCGGCCCAGCCGCTCGTTGAGGCGCACCACCTCGCGAGGGTCCAGCGTCATCGCCAGACGCCCCTCGAGCAGCTCGCGCAGCTCCCGCGGCCGGTCCGCTCGCTCGTACAACGACTCCAGCGCGGTGAAAGCCTGGTCGTTGCGCGCGTTCTTCGCCAGCAGCTCGCGGTACAGCTCGATGGAGCCGCCCAGGTCGGAGAGCCCCTCGGCGGACACCTGCGCCATCTTCGACAGGACGCGGTCGCGCTCCGGCCCCACGACCTTGTCGGCCTGGAGCTTGAGGATGGCGTAGAGCTTCTCCGACGCCGAGGCCCCCTCGTAGATGCTCTCCAGCAGTCGCGCGGAAGCCATGTGTCCGGGCTCCAGCTTGAGGATGGCCTCGTAGGCCCCCGCCGCGCGGTCCGGACTGTCCAGCCGCTCCTGGTAGAGCTGCCCCAGGCGGAAGAGGTAGCCCACGCGCTCCACCTGCTCGGTGGACGTGGAGACCAGCGCCTCCAGGATGCCCGCCAGCTCCGGCCACGCCTGCAGCTCCATGTACAGGCGGTCCAACGCCACCAGCGCCCGCCCCTGAACCGCGACGTGCAGCGTGCGCGCCCGCTCGTAGTAGGACACCGCGCGGTCGGAGTCGCGCAGCTTCGACTCCAGCAACTGGCCCAGCTTCAGGCACACCTGCGCCGCATCGGCGGCCTCGGCCACGCGAGGCAGCGCTTCCTCGTACGCGGCGACCAGTTCGTCGTAGCTGTCGGACGCGTCCGTCGCGTTCTCCAGGCGTCGACGCACCTCGCCGTCGTTCGGGTCCTCCTTGAAGGCACGGAAGAGGGCCAGGAACGTCAGCTCCACCTCCCCCTGCGACTCGCGCAGCGTGGCCAGCTCGCCCAGCAGCGCCTTGCGCTCGAACGAGTCCGTGGACACACCCACGCGCGTCTCGAGGACCTGCGCCAGGCGGGGCACATCGCCGCTCGCGCGGAAGGCCCGCAACAGCGTCTCCACCGCGAGCAGGTTCTGCGGCTCGCGCGACACCAGGCCCTCCATCCGGCCCACCGCGCCGGGATGGTTGGGCTGCACCGTCAGCACCTCGCCGTACAGCGCCAGCGCGCCCGTCCGGTCCAACAGCCGCGTCTCGCGCACCGAGGCCAGCCGGAACTTCAGCTCCAGCCCCGCCTCCGGGGGCATCAGCGCGATGCGGCGGGCCAGCACGTCCGCCAGCTCCGGCCAGCGCTCCTGCTTCTGGCAGAGCGCTTCCATCCGCTCCAGCGCGGCCATGTCGTCCGGCTTGAGCTCCAGCAGACGCCGGAACGTCGCCAGCGCGCCGAGCGCGTCTTGGAGCTGCTCTTCCTGCAGATGTCCAATCTGGAAGAGCACCGCCGCGCGACGGGCCGGTTCCTCGGCCACGGCGAGCTGACGGCGCAGCACCTCCAGCAGCTCCGAGGGCTTGCCCTGCGAGGCCACCAGGCGAACCGTGCCATCCAGCGCCTCGGTGTCCGTGGGGCGCAGCTCCAGCACGCGCTTCCAGGACGTCAGCGCCTCGGAGGGCTCGCCCAGGTCGGTCTGCAGTCGCGCCAGGGAGCGATACAGCTCGGCCCGCGCGGCATCGCCCGCCTTGGGCGCCACTTCCATGATGATCGCGCCCAGCTCCTCGGGAGCCTCGGCCCGGTCCACCAGCGACGCGCACAGCTCCAGCGAGCGCAGGTCGTCCGGCAGCTCGCGCAACGCGCGCGTCGCCGCCAGGAAGCCCATCTCCGCGTTCTCCAGCGGGCCGGCATACATCTCCGCGATGCGACGCAGCAGCGCCGCGCGCTCCTGCGGCACCGCCTCCGCCGACACGCGGGACTCCAGCATCTCCACCTGCTTCAGGTGGTTGCCCACCGCGACGAAGACAGGCTCCAGCGTGCTGGCGGCGGCGCCACGCAGCGGACTCTCCGAGCGGGCCATCTCTTCCAACGCGCCCACCGCGCCCGCATGCCCCGCCCGCCGTGCCAGCACGGACTGGTACAGCTCCAGGGCTCCGCGCGGGTCATCCAGGCGCGAGAACTTCAGGCGACCCAGGCGCACGCGCAGGTCGGAGGCTTCTTCCTGCGCGCCACGCGCGTCCGCGAGCTGGGTTTCCCGCTCGATGTGCTGCGCCAGCTCCGGCCAGCGCTCCATGTCCGCCAGCACGCGGCCCAGCAGCTTGATGGCGTTCGCGTTCTCCGGCCGCAGGGCGAGGACGTCGCGATACGCCTGCGACGCCAGCGCCTTGTCCGCCAGCGTCTCCTCGGCGAGGTGCGCCAGCTCGAACAGGAGATTCACCTGCGACGCCGCGCTCGGCTCCGCCGCCACCTGGCGCCGCATGGTGAGCGCCAGCTCACGGTGCGCACCGGTGCGACGGTGGATACGGGCGATGGACTCCAGCACCGCCTTGTTCTTCGGGTCCCTCCGGCTCACCTCCTCCAGCGCCCGGACCGCCAGGTCGTAGCGCTTGAGGCGGTTGTCGTAGAGCGTCGCCAGCCGCCGCCACAGGTCACCCGCGAGCGGCTCCTGCGTGTCGCGCTCCAGCTGGTCCTCGTAAGCGCCAGCGACTTCCTCGAACGAACCGGAGTCGGCCGCCAGCCGCTCCAGCTCGTCACGCACCGAGGTCTCCTGCGGGAACTCGTTGAAGGCCCGCAGCCGCGCGACGAACGCGAGCGACGTCTGCCCCAGTGCCTCGCGCAGGGTGGCGATCTCCTGGATGTGCTCCAGCCGCCGCTCCGGCGCGACGCCGGGCAACAGCACCTCCAGGACCTCCACCAGCTTTCGCGTGTCGTTCAGGCCGCGATAGACGGGCTCCAGCAGGCGCGCCGCTTCCACGCGAGGCCCGTCGTGCGCCATCAGGCGCTCCAGGCCCGCGACCACCTGACCGTCACCGGGCGCCAGCTCCAGCAGCCGGCGATACACCGGCAGCGCCTCCGTCGGGCCCACTTCCTTCTCGAGCAACTGCGCGCGCTTCAGCAGCCAGCCCCGTCGCGCGGCGTCGTCCGCGGCGCCCTCGGCGAGCTGCTCCAGCACGTCCGCCTGCTCCACGAACCGACGCGCCTTCGCGTACAGCTTCTCCAGCGCGAGCAACCCCTCGGGCACCCGCCGCTGCGCGAGCGCGGAGCGGTACGTCTCGACGGCCCGCGCGTCCTCACCGGCGTTGGCATAGGCCTCGCCCGCCTTGAGCAACAACCCCACGCGCTCTTCCGCGTCCTGGGAGAGCTGGGCCTGACGGGTGTAGACCTCGGAGAGGCTCTTGGCGTTCTGGCCCTTCTCGTACAGCCGGGACAGCGACTCCAGGGCCTGACGGTCCTGCGGCGCGTCCGCGAGCAGGTTCTTCCAGAGGCGCGCGGCCTCCTCGGGCTGATCCAACGACTCGCGAATCTCCGCCGCGCGACGCAGCAACTCCAACGCCGCCGTGTCTCCCTCCGTGAGCTCCACCGCCGCGGACTCGTAGATCTCCGCGAGCACCTCGTACGAGCCCGTCTCACGCGCCAGGCGCTCCAGGTCGGGACGCACGCCGTCTCTATCCAACCCCTGCGCGAAGGACTTCACCGCCGACATGAAGGCCAGCGACGGCTGGCGCATGTCGCGCTCGTAGATGCGGCGCACTTCACCGGACAGGAGGATCTTCTCCACCGTGAGGGCCGACTCCATCCGCGCCTCGCGCAGCGCCACGCGGCGGGCATGGTCTCCCACCTGCGCGAGCACCGGGTCCAACACCTCCAGCGCGGCGCCACTGGCGGGCACCGCGGCCTTCACCCACGCCTCCAGCGCGGCGCGCGAGCCCGGGTGACCGGAGTCCTCGGAGAGGATGCGCTTGTAGAGGCCCAGCGCCGCGTTCGGGTCGTCCAGCACCGTGCGCTGCAGCTCCGCCAGCCGGAAGGAGACTTCGCGTCCCTGCGGGCTCTGCCCCTCCTGGTTGCGGCGCAGCGCCAGCGCCCAGGCCAGGTCCTGATGCTTTTCCAGCTCCGTGTAGAGCCTGTCCAACGTCGCCGCGGCCTCGCGGCTGGCCGAGTCGCGCTCCGCGATGGCCCGCCACGCCTCCGACGCGCTCTCCAGGTCCGACAGGCGCGTCTCGTGAAGCAGCGCGGCCTCGCGCAGGAACGCGAGCTGCTCGGCGGGCTCCGGCGACGCGGCGGCCAGCTTCTCCAGCACCTCGGCCAGCGCGGCCCACTCCTCTCCCGCGCGATGCAGCCGCTGCAAGGCGCGGAGGCTGTCCAGGTTGCCCGGCTCCAGGGCCAGCAACGCGCGCAGCGCCTTCACCGCGCCCGCCTTGTCGTCGAGCTTCTTCTCCTGCACTTCGGCCAGCTCGCGCAGCAGCGCGCCGCGCGCGGCGCCCACGTCGCCCTCCTCCGCCAGCTCCGCGATGATCTCCGCGTAGCTGTCCACCGAGTCCGCGTCCTCCGCCGCCTGACGCGCCGTGGAGCGGAGCCCCGCGTCACCCGGCGCCAGTCGCAGGGCCCGCGCCAGGGCGGCGAAGGCCAGCTCCGGCTGTCGCAGGTGCGCCAGATGCACCTGCGCGGCCTGCCGCAGCACCTGCACCCGCGCCGCGTCGTCCTTCGCCACTTCCGCCAGCACGTCCAGCGTGGCCACCAGCTTGCGGTGGTCCTTGGTCCGCTCGAGCGCGGGCACCAGCACGCGCGCCGCTGCCTCACGCGACGGCCCCGAGGCCAACATCGCCTCCAGCGCCGCGAGCGCATCCGGGTCCGAGGGACGCTGGAGCAGGATGTCCGCGTAGCTCTGCACCGCCTCCGCGCTGCCGTCCTGCGTGCCTTGCAGCAACTGCGCGCGACGCAGCTTCAGCCGCGACACCTTGTCCGACTCGCCCGCCGACTCCGCCAGGCCAATCATCCGCGCCAGCGTCTCGCCCAGCTCGCGCGTGCGGCCCGCCTTCTCGTACAGCTCCGCCAGGCGCGGCAGGTGCTTGCCTTCCTCGGCGCCGTGCGAGAGCGCGGACTGGAGCGCCTCGGCGGCCTGCGCCGGCCGGCCCAGCTCCACGTTCAGGTCCACGAGCTGGAGCAGCAGCTCCAGCCGCTCCGCCCCGCGCGCCCCGTGGATGCGCTTGCGCAGCAGCTCCTCGGCGTCCGCCGAGCGCCCCGCGCGCCCATACAGCCGCACGAGCCGCTGGAGCACCGGCCCCGAATCCGGAGCCCGCTCCACCGCCGCCTCGAGCGCGGCGATGGCATCCGCCACCAGCCCGCCCTCCTCCGTCAGCGCCGCCGCCTCGGTCAGCAGCGACAGCGACAGCGTGGGGTCTTCCGACTCCGTCGCCAGCGTGCGCAGCACCCGGCCCAGCTCCGCGTGCGCGGACAAGTCCCGCGCCAGCCGCAGCGCCTCGGCGCGCGTGGAGTCATCCCTCGGGTCCTCGCGCAGCACGCGCACCCGGGTGTCGAAGGCCGCGCGACTGTCCGCGAGCTGCTTCTCGTGGATGCTCGCCAGCAGCGAGAAGAGGCGCTTGCGCGCCGTCGGCTCCGTCGTGGCCTCCAGTTGCTGCTGGAGCGCCGCCACCTGTCGCTGGTGGTCTCCGGCGCGCCCGTAGTGCGCCGCCAGCGCCTCGGTGACTTCCTCCGTCCGCACTCCCGCCGTCGCCAGTCGCTCCAGCCCGCCCACCACCACGCCGGTGGACACGTTCTCCGACAGCAGGCCCAGGAACAGGTCCGCCGCGTCCTCCTGGCGTCCCAGCCGCTCCGCGTACAGCTTCGCCTGACGCGCCGTCCACTCGTTGCGCTCGAGCTGCGTCTCCGCCAACGACGCCAGCCGACCCGCCAGCGACGCCGCTTCGTCGAAGCGCGACAGCGCCACGCACAGCGCCTGCAGCCGCTGCACCGCGCCCACCTCGTCGGGCGCGAGCTGCGTCCACTCGCGCACCAGCGGCTCCAGCTCCTCGGGCGCGGCGCCAGCGGCCTCTCGCCGCGTCACCTCCGCCTCCAGCCGGGCCTTCGGGTCATCCGCGAGCGCCGCGGCCGCCTGCAGCGACTTCACCGCCTCCGCGGCGACCTCGTCACCCGGGAGCCGAGCCAGCACCTCGCGCCACGCCGCCTCCGCGCGCACCGGGTCCGCGAGCGGGCCCTGGAGCAACTGCGCCAGGTGCCGCCACAGCGTCGCCGCGACTTCCACCACCGGGGCCGCCTGCGCCGCGCGTTGCAGCGCCAGGGCCAGGGCGGGCCGCGCATTCGCCTTCTCCGCGTGCTCCACCACCGAGCCGAGCAGCAGCGGACGCGCGGGGTCCAGCTCCAGCGCGCGCGACAGCACCTCGAAGGCGCCACGCGCGTCGTCCTTCTCCTCGAACATCAGCGCGAGCGCCTCGCAGAAGGCCACCCGCTCCGCCCGGGGGCGCGGCGCCAGGAGCGCCAGGTCCAGCAGCGGCACCACGGCCTCCAGCTCCTCGTCCTCGGCCAGCAGCCGCGCCAGCTGGAAGGCCGCCAGCGCATGCGTGGGGTCCAGCTTCAGCGCCGCTTCCAGGTGCGCGCGCGCCGCCGCGCCGTCCTTCAACTGCGTCAGGCACAGCTCCGCCAGGCGCAGCCGCATCGCGGCCTGACCCGACTTGTCCTTCACCGTGGCCAGGTAGCGCTCCAGCACCGCCACCGCGTCCGCCGCCCTGTTGCCCTCCAGCAACAGCTCCGCCGTGAGGCTCGCCGCGTCCGCGCGCGATGGATCCGCCGCCACCGCCTTCTCGAAGGCCCCCAGCGCGCCCGGCGCGTCGTTCAGCCGGCCCAGCCGCATCGTGCCCACGCGCAGCCACAGGTCGACCTGCGCGGAGCGGTCCTTCACCTCGCCCGCCATCGCTTCAATCTGGGCAATCGCCGCCGCGAAATCGCCGCCGGAGCGCGCGGCCATCTTCTCGATGAGCGACAGGCCCTCGGGCATGCCCGGCCACAACAGGAAGCAGCGGTCCAACGCCTCCTTCACCTTGCCGGCGGCGGTCGGGTCGTACCAGGCGAACAGCTTCGCCACGAGCAGCGACAGCCGGGCGGCGCTCTTCCTGTCGCGCTCCTCCAGCGACATGCTGCGCAGCATCCGCACGCGGTCCCGCCACGTCTGCTCGAAGCGCTGCAGCGCCCGGGTGGCCTTCTCCACGCGCGCGTTCTGCGGCTCCAGCGTCCGGGCGACCTCCAGCACGCGCTGCGCCAGCTCGTGCTCGGTGGGGTCATCCACCAGTCGCTCGGCCAGCGCCGCGTACTCCTCGGACATCCCCGCGTCGCCCAGCGCCTCGCGCTCGCGCTCCAGCGCCTCGAAGGCCGTCTGGAAGCGCTCCTCGGACAGCAGCAACTGCCGCACGCGCCGGAAGATGGCGCGGTCCGACTTCGCCCGCGCCGCGCGCTGCAGGCACAGCACCGCCCTGTCGCGACGGAAGAGCTTCTGCTCGTAGAGGTCCGCGGCCTTCAGGTAGTGGCCCGCGCTCTCCTCGCCCTGCGTGGAGCTGCCCAGGCGCTCCAGCACATCCGCGAGCGCCGCGGCGTCCTGACGCGACTCGTGCAGCCGCTTGAGGCCACGCAACGCGGGCAGCGGCTCCTTCGCCACCAGCAAGGCGCGCTTGAGCAGTTCCTCGGCGCGAGGCGCGTTGCGTTGACGCTCATGCGCCAGCTCCGCGGCACGGCACAACAAGCGCACGGCCTCGTCGGTGGCGACATCGCGCGAGCGGCCCTCGTACAGACGGATCAGCTCTTCCACGCGGCCGGCTTTCTCCAGGGAGGCCTCGGCTTCGACGAAGCTCCGGTCATCGGACACGCGCAGCGTGGGTCGAGGAGACGTGGGCTGTTGCATGGGGAGGGCGGGCCTCGGGGGTGAAAATGGAACGCAGCGGGGGCGCCAGCCGCCGGACTCTACCGGCCGCGAGCGCCCCCGAGCAATCGTGTAAAACCCGCCAAAGGGCGGGAATCATTGGCCTTCTTGCTACTCGGCCGAGGAAGCGTCGGGGGGAACGTCCCCGTCTTCGCCCCCCGCACCGCCGTCAGACGAATCTGCGGAGGCGGGGATCGCCACGGGCGTCTCCGGCAGGGCCTTCGCACGCTCCACGCCAGCGGTGTCGTTGAGCTGGGTGTAGAGCGCCACGGCCTTGTCACGCTGCTGCAGCTCCTCGGCGAGCTGGGCGGCGCGAGGCAGGTTGCCGAGCTTCTCGTGCAGCGGCAGCGCCTTGTCCTTGCGCCCCGCGGCCTCCCACGCCTCGGCGGAAGCCGCGACGTCGCCCAGCAGCTCCAGCCAACGGGCGCGGCCCGCGGGCTTCTGCTCCTGCTCGGCCCGAGCCAGCTCGCGCTGCGCCAGCTCCTTCGCCTCTTCGTCCAGCTTCAGCCGCTGCATGAAGTGGAACGCCTTGGGAGGAGGCAGCGTGCCCAGCACCTCGACGGCCTCGCGACGCTGACCCGCCGCCACGAGCAGCGTGGCCGCGCCCAGCCGGTCCCCACGCTCCACCAGGCTCTTCACCTCGAGCCCGCGGATGCGGTTGGCGCTGGCCATGTCGCGCGAGCGCTCGTACGCCTTGCGCGCCAGGGTCAGCTTCCCCGCACGCTCGTACGCGAGCGCCGCCTGATCGAACTGGCGGGCGCGCTCATACAGGCGCGCCACGTTCTCGAAGTCGCCCTTGCCGACGTAGTGCTCCATCAGGAGCTCGTAGGCACCGGCCTTCTCCAGCGTGGGAGCGAGCTGATCCGGAGGCAGCGTGCCCACCAGCCGGCGCGCGGCGTCGTTGTCGCTGCCCGCCAGCGCGGTGCGCAACGCGCTCTTGAGGTCACCGCCCGCTTCGAACAGCCGGGTGGCATCCGCGAAGCCATTGTTCCGCTCGTGCAGGCGGGCCGCGTCACGCGTGCGTCCCAGGCCCTCGAGCTGCTTGGCCTGGTCCTTCCAGTCGCCCGTCAGCTCCGGCACGGGACGACGCTCGCCCCGCTCCGGACGCTCACCGCGCTCGGGACGCTCGCCGCGAGGCGCCCGCTCCGGACGGTCACGCCGCTCGGCACCGGCCGCGCCGCGCTCAGGACGCTCGCCGCGAGGCGCTCGCTCAGGACGCTCGCGACGCTCACCGCGCTCCGGACGCGCTTCCGTCCGAGCCGTGGGCGCCACGGGCTCCTCGACCTCGGGCCCCGGCTGACGGCCGCTGGCGGCGAAGGCCACCTCGGCGCGCTCCCGGTCTCCCGCCGCGCGCCAGACCTGTCCCACCAGGAACAGCACGTCCGTCCACGCGTCGAACTTCTCCTTCGCGGGGTCCACCGCGGGGGCCGCCGGAGCAGCCGCCTCGGCAGGAGCCGCCGCGACCTCCGTCGTGCCTTCCGCGCCCTCCGCCGGAGCCTCGGCCTCGGCCGGAGCTTCGACTGGAGCACTGGCCTCCACCGGAGCACCCGCCTCCGCCGGGGCCGAAGCCTCCGGAGCGGCCGGCTTGGGCTGACGCTGCACGCGCAGCATCGTGGTGATGAGCTTGCCGCGCGTGTTGAGGTCCAGGTCCTCCAGGGACTTCAGCCGCATGGGCCGCAGCGAGCGAACAATCGCCTGCAGCGGGCCCTTCTCGGCCGCGAAGTCCGTCTTGGAGTACGCCTTCTCAAGCGCGTTCAGCTCGGCGATGACGCGCTGCCCAGGGCCCACGGGCCCCTCGTCGCGTCCCCGCCCGCGACCATCTCGGCCACGGCCTTCACCCCGTCCACCACCAGGACCACCCGGACCGCCCCGGCCACCAAAACCACCGCCAGGACCGTCACGGCGCGGGCCCTGACCCGGCGCACCCCCGTCACGACCACGCCCACCCGGGCGCGGCCCACCGCTTCCATTCTCCTGAGGCACGTCTTTCTCCCGCTGGAACTAGAACGCGTAGCGAATGTTCGGCGCCACCGCGAACCCGAACGAGCCTCCGGAAACGAGGTAGTTCCCCGTGACCTCGAGCCCCACGGAAAAGTGGCGCAACCGTGTGTAGTACTCCACTCCGGGCCCGGCAAACACAAGAATGTCGGAATCCGGAAGGAGACGCTTCGGCGAGAACATCGCATAACCCGCGCCTGCGCGGACATAGAACCACGTGCGCTTCACTTCTTGGCTGTCGGCCAGGCCCACCAGGCGCGCGCGCAGCACCGCGCCGGGGACGAAGGTGGAGAAGTCACCGGACACCGCGCCGCCGGACTCGCCGATGTACTGGGCGCTGGTGCGGATGCTGGAGCCCATGATGAACAGGCCCAGGGACACCCGCTCCCCCAGGTCCACGCCGAACTCCACCTGGGCCATGGGGCCCGAGGAGAACGGCCGGGGCGTCCCCTCCGCCGCGGGGGGATTGGTCAGGAAGAGCGGACCGCCGAGCAGCGCGAAGTAGAACCCGCGCTCGATTTCATCGAACGTGACGGCGGGCTTGTCTCCCGTCGCCGTGGGTGGTTGCTGAGCGCTCGCGGCCACGGGGAGGACGAACACGGCACACAGGGCAATGGAGGCGAGGGCTTTCATGCGGTCCTGAGGTTGACGTGGCTCCCACGGGGGACGGGAGCCGGGGTGACTGCGCGGGCGACCCCGGGGAAGGGCCGCCCGTGAAGCGGGGGAAGGCCGGCGCTAATCGCCGGACTGCTTGAAGATGAACGGATAGGTGACGACCACCACGCCGCCGCCCTTGGGCTCGGGGAACTTCCAGGTGCGCACGCGGCCAGCCACGCACGTCTCCAGTTCCGCGTTGCCCGCGGTGGACTGGGCCACCGAGGACGACGCCACGGAGCCGGTGGCGGTAATCACGAACTTCACCGCCACCTTGCCGCCCAGCTTCGGGAAGCGGTTGAGCAGGCTTTCGTAGCAGTAGCGGATCTGCCCGCGGTTCATGTGGATGACCTTGCGGATGAGCTCCTTGTCCAGCGAGCCCATGACCTCCGGCTCGGACGAGGTGATGCCCACGTCGACGCTGGACTTGCCACCCAGCACGCCCACGCCGGTGCCGTAGCTGCCGGTGCCGCCACCGCGACCCTTGGTGCCGATGCCACCGATGCCGACGGTGTCACCCGTGCCGCCACCGCCACCGCCGGAGCCGCGCAGGCCCAGGCCGCCGAAGCCGCCCGAGTTGCCCGCCTTGGCGCCGAACATGTTGCCCATGGCGCTCTTCAGGTCGCCGCCCAGGCCCTTGCTGCCGAACACGGTGGAGATGCCGCCCTTGCCGCCGCCGAAAATCTTGGCGGTCAGCGCGCGGGCCTCGTCCTTCTTGTTCGGGTCGCCCTTGGGCGCGGTGCGGTTGTTGGTCTTGGGCGTGTCCTTCTTGCCCATCTGACCTTCGTCACCGCGGCTCTTGGCCGCCATCTCGCCGCTCTTCTTCGCTTCCTTCTGCTGGTTGAGGCGCTCGAGGAACTTGTTCTTCTGCGTCTCGGGCGGCTTGATGATGAGCTTGGCGATGCGCGCCTGGTTGGCGGACAGCTCGTCCGAGTACTCGTCACCCTCGCCCGTGCGGTTCATCGCGGTGATGACGAACGCGGTCGCCGCGAAGAACATCACCAGGAAGATGTTGACCGCGGTGTAGTCCAGCGACTCGCCCAGCGGCGCGACAACGCGCTTGGGCACGGACTGGAAGGTCGCCTCCATGGTCACGCCGCCCAGGTCCACCCAGAAGAAGTCCTCCGCGTCGAGCGTGAGCGTGTACGCGTCACCCTCGTGCGAGGCCTTGCCGGACTCGAGGACCGCCTTGAGCTCCAGCGTCTCGCCCTTGCGGACCAGCCCGCCCTTCATCTTCCCCGTGAAGCGCACGACGAAGGCCTGGCCGTCCGTGCGCAGCACGTCGAAGGTGGGCGCGCCCAGCTTCGCGTCACCCATGACGAAGTCGACACCCGCGGTGGTGCCCACCGTCACGGCGCGCTTGGAGCCAGGGGCCACGAAGAACTCGCCCACCCGCTGGTCACCCCAGGAGAAGCGCAGCGCCACGCCCTGCGGGCCGCTGGACTTGGAGCGGCGCACGGTGCGCACGCGCGGGGCGGCCTCGTCTTCCGGAGCTTGCGAAGCCTGCGTCGCCTGGGGCGCTGGCGCGGACTCTTCCGCGGCGAGGATGGGGCTCTTCTGCGTGGCGGCGACGGAGTCGTCCAGCGCACCCGACTTCGCGGCGGCGACAGGGGCGGGAATGAACGGCTCGGCGGCCTCGGCGGCGGCGGCCTGCGCCAGCCCCGTGGCCGCGCTGGTGGCGCCCACCACGGGGTTCTTCTCCGTGGTGGCATCCGTGCTCGCGGCGGCCACGGACAGGTTGGCGGCCGCGATGGCGGCGGGGTTCTCCAGCCGGATGGTGGTGGCGCCCACCCGAATCTCGTCACCGAACGTCAGCAGGCCCTTGTTGACTCGCTTGCTGTTGACGTACGTCCCCTCGACGCTGCCCATGTCGATGATGGACATGGAGCCGTCGCCGGCGACCTCGATGACGGAGTGGATGCGGCTGACCTTCTCGTCCTCCAGGCACAGGTGCGCCGAGGACAGACGGCCAATCTTGATGATGTCGCGCTCGTAGTCCTTGGAGGCGACCAGTGTGTCGCCCTTGAAGACCTTGAGTGTCAGGGGAACGGCCATGAGGGCTCCTGCGTAGGGTGGATGCTCGCTATGGACAACGCTCGCGCCGGAAGGTTCCCTCCGACGCACCGACGCAAATTACAGCTCGCCCACGGACTGCATCACCTTGTCCTCGAAGTCCTCGCGGATGCGGATGAGGTTCGAGTGCTTCACCTTGTCACGGGCGTCGATGTACTCGCCGTCCGGCTTGGTGAGGTCGCCTTCGATGGTGTCGTCCTCGAAGTCGATGCTCGTCGTCTTGGAATAGCGCACATTGCCCTCCCCGCCCCCACCCGACGGCTTGGCAGCATCATCCTGGGCGAAGGCCGGAGCCACCGCGAGCACCGCGCACAACATCAGAGCCTTCCGCATCACTGTCTCCCACGAGGGCCCCGCCGGGCCCGTTCCACGCCGCACGTCCAAACAACGGACAGCCAAGGTTCGCATCATCCCCCCGGGGCTCGCCACAGCGAAGGCACCCGGGGGCAGCCCAACTTTCACAGCAGGTCGTCTTCCGGCTCACCCGGCTCGGAAGGATCCACCGTGCCTGAATTCTTCGGCTCCTGCGCTCCCGCCGGCTGCTGCGGGGGAGTGGCCGGCGTCTGGGGCGAGGAGCCCCCCGCCGGCGTGGCCTGGGGAGCCGTGCCCGTGCCGGTGGCCGGAGCCACGGCGGCGCCGTTGGGCGCGGGCGCCTGCTTCTTCTCCGCGGCATTCATCTGGGCCTGCTGCTTCTTCTGCATCTCCTCCATCTTCTTCGCCTGCTCCTCGGCCGCGCTGGCCTCGCGCTTGGCGCTGACGATGGCCTCGGCCTCGCGCAGCAGTCCGAAGACGGGAGCCTCACCGGACAGGGCCACCTCTCCGCCCGCCGTGGCGATGTACCGCTTGTAGAGCTCCACGGCGCGCTCCGGAGCGTCCTTCACCTTGTGGAGCAGGATGGCGCGGTTGAGGTGCACGGCCGCAAGCTCGGAGTCCAGCTTCTCCGCCTCGTCGTACTCCTGCATCGCCTTGTCGTACTGACCCTGGCCCTTGTAGGCGAGGCCCAGGTTCAGGTGCGCGGTGGCGTTCTTCCCATCGGCCTGGAGGATGCGGCGCAGGTGCTCTTCGGCGCCGGGGTAGTCCTCCGCGTCCAGGGAGAGCTGCGCCAGCGCGACGTGCGACGGGACATAGTCCTCGCGCGCCTCCAGCGCCTTCTTGAAGGACAGCCGGGCATCGTCGTCGTCACCCTC
>NZ_JBLZWL010000060.1:0-35974 GCF_049194865.1 Corallococcus terminator
GAGTCCCGCCCGCCGCCCCTGTCGCCTGGAGCCCCGCCCATGTCCGCCGCCCCCTTGCTGCTCGCCTGGCTCGTGTTCGCCAGCACGCCGGCCACGCCGGCCGCCGCCCCCACGAGCGTCTATGCCCTCGACGACGACGCCTTCGTCGCCCAGGCCCAGGCCGACTTGGAACAGCTGGAGCGGTACACCCGCGGCCTGCGCCGTCTCCAGGACGAGGTGAAGCAGTCGCGCGGCCTCTACCTCCAGAAGCAGAGCGTGCCGTACTCGCCGGACCAGAAGCAGCAGCTGCTCACCACGTGGGCGACCTTCTTCGACTACTTCGTCTCCACGGAGGTCATCCGTCAGCGCTACTGGGACTTCGTGAAGGTACCCTCCCTCACCCAGCCCAAGAAGCACGCGTGGGGCTTCCTGCTCACCCACGGCGCGCTCACCACGGAGCTGGCCCACGGCCTCACCTACGCGGAGCTCACCGGAGGCCGCAAGCAACTGGAGGTCATCCTGGACGAGCCCTCTCCCGAGTACGGCGTGCCCCCGCGCGCCTTCGCCCGCTTCAAGGAGAAGGTCATCCACGTGGCCACCACCACCCAGCTCTACACGGGCGACACGTACAAGGAGCAGCTCCGCCCGCTGCTGGTGAAGGCCGGCGCGATGGACGCTCCGCGCGTGCCCTGGGTGATGCAGGAGATGAAGCTCAACAGCGAGGTGGCCAAGGGACTGCTCATCAAGCGTGGCCCCACCATGTTCGCCAAGGCCGCCGTCGACGTCACCCAGGACTCCACCCAGCGCGCCTTCTTCCCCGTGCAGCGCGCGGTGGCCGAGTGGATGGGCGACACCCGCGTGCACCGCACCGGCCAGCCGCTCATCTCCCGCGAGCAGGTGCTGGGCATCCTCAAGCGGATGGAGCCCGGCGACATCATGGTGGCGCGGCAGAACTGGTACCTCTCCAACATCGGCCTGCCGGGCTTCTGGCCGCACGCGGAGCTCTTCGTGGGCACCGCGCCGGAGCTGGCCGCGTACTTCGACGAGGACGCGGACGTGAAGGCCTGGGTGGCCACGCTGCCGGGCAAGCCCGCGTCCTTCAGCGCGCACCTGGCCCAGGCCTTCCCCGCCAAGTGGGCCGAGTACTCCGGCAAGGACTCCCACGGCGACCCCATCCGCATCATCGAGTCCATCAGCGAGGGCGTCAGCTTCACCGGCCTGGAGCACGGCATGCGCGTGGACTACCTGGGCGTCATGCGCCCCCGACTGCCCCGCGTGGACAAGGCGCGCGCCATCCTCCGCGCCTTCACGTACCAGGGCCGCCCCTACGACTTCGACTTCGACTTCTTCTCCGACCAGACGCTGGTGTGCACGGAGCTGGTGTGGAAGTCCTACGCGCCCTCGAAGGAGACGCGCGGCCTGGCGGTGCCGCTGGTGGACGTCGTCGGCCGACGCACCCTGCCCGCCAACGAGCTGGTGCGCCTCTTCGACGCGGAGCACGGACAAGACAGCCGCCAGCTCGACTTCGTCGCCTTCCTGGACGGCCGGGAGGGCGAGGGGCTCGCGAAAGAGGCGGACGAGGCGGCTTTCCGTTACAGCTACCGCCGAGCCAAGTGGGACATCTCGCAGGAGTAGGCACGCACATGACGGAAGAAGTGGCCCAGGACATGCTGGAGCTGTCCGCCCAGCTCTTCGAGCGGATGATTTCGCAGCAACAGGCCAAGGTGCTGCGCCTGGCCCGCGAGGCCGTCCCCAACCTCACCCCCGAGGAGCTCCGCAATCCCCACGACTTCCCCGAACTCAAGGAACACCCGACTTTCGAGTATGAGGATGGAATCCTGGCGGGGCTGATTTCGGCTCAAATGGGGCTGCGCGCGGAAATCAAGGGGAGGCTGCCCTATGCACCGCCCACCTTCTGACGCTCGGTCGCCTGCCTTTGCCGTCCAGCCCGGTGTGGGTTAGTGGTTGCGGCCGTGAGCATCCCCACAGGATTCAGCCCGCCGCTGGCCCGGGAACGGTTGGTGTCGGCGCTGGCCGCGGAGCCTCCGCGTCTGGACCTGGCGGCGCTGGCCATCGCCACGCTGGACAGGCCGGAGCTGGACGCGCCCGCGTGTCTGCATGTGCTGGACGTCCTGGCGTGCCGGGTCCAGGTGGAGTCGGAGCGGATGACGGACAAGGGCGAGGCGCTCGCGCCCCTTCGAGCGCTGCGCCACGTGCTGTCGGACATCGAGGGCTTTCGCGGCAACGAGGACGACTACCACTCGCCCGAGAACAGCTTCCTGGACCAGGTGCTGGAGCGGAAGCTGGGCCTGCCGATAACGCTGTCCGTCGTCTATCTGGAAGTCGCGCGCCGGGCGGGCATCCCCCTGTACGGAGTGCCGTTTCCCGGACACTTCCTCGTCGCGCATGACGCGGGGGACCACAAGCTGGTGATGGACCCCTTCCATCAGGGCGACATCCTCACCGAGCACGGCTGCGAGGAGCTGCTCAAGCGCGTGGCCCCGCAGCTCAAGTTCGACCGGGCCATGCTGGCCCCGGCGCCGGTGGAGCTGATTGCCTACCGCATGTTGTCCAACCTGCGGCGGGTGTACCTGGGCCGCGAGGACCGCGAGCGCGGGCTGGCGGTGGTGGACCTGCTGCTGCTGCTGGCGCCGGACCACCCGGGAGAGCTGCGCACGCGCGCGGCGCTCCTGGCCAACCTGGGTGCGTACCGCGCGGCGCTGCGCGACGTGGAGCGGTGTCTGGAGTTGTCTCCGGAGGCGCCCGACCGCGACCGCCTGGAGCTGACGGCCCGCGAGCTGCGTGAGCGCGCCTCGCTGCTCAACTGAAAAACCCTCGAGGCCCTCGCCGTGTCGCGGGGGCCCGGAGTCTCATCCATGTCCCAGACGGTGAAGCCCTGGCGGCGACTGCGCCAGGGGCTGGAGCACGACTATCAGGTGATGAAGGTCCGCGAGGACAAGTGGGCGGACCCGAGGACGGAGCAGGAGCATCCGCGCGTGCGGGTGGTCTGCGCGGACTGGGTCAACGTCATCGCGGCGACGCCGGACGACACGCTCGTGCTGGTGCGGCAGTTCCGCTTCGGCATCGGCGCGGACACGCTGGAGCTCGCGGGAGGACTCGTCGAGGAGGGCGAGGACCCGGCCGTGGCGGCGGCGCGCGAGCTGGAGGAGGAGACGGGCTACGTGGCGGGCCGCGTGGTGCCGCTGGGCTGGATGCATCCCAACCCCGCGCTGCAGGACAACCGCTGCTTCATCTTCCTCGCGCGGGACTGCGTGAGGGCCCATGCGGGCCGGCAGGACGAGGCCGAGGACATCGCCGTGGAGCTGCACCCGCGCGCGGACGTGCCCAGGCTCATCCTGGAGGGCCACATCACCCACTCGCTCGTGATGGGAGCCTTCTTCCTGGAGAAGCTGCGCGAGGACGCGGCCGGCAAGCGTTAGGCGAGATTCACCTGCGCTCGCAGCCGCAGCCGCACGCGTCGAAGAAGGGCGTCTCGTCCGGGGCGCAGACGAACATGATTTGACGGCAGCCCTTCGGGTCCGTGGAGATGGCGCGGCGGTCCTGGGCTCCGGCGGCGCAGCGCGCGCGGGCCTCCTCCGCGACGAGGGTGGGAGACTCCGGCGCCGCGCTGTCCCCCGAGCCAAGGCTGCAGCCCATGCCCGCCATGACCGCGAGGAGCCCCACGGTGGAGTGGGCCATCCTGACGTTGAGCACGCTTGGACCTCCTCTAAGGCCCTCCGCGCTTGCTGGGCGCTCGTGGCAGGCGCTCAATCTGGCCGGCCTCTCCGACAAGCGGGAGCCCCGAAGGGCACGGGGTCAGGCCGGAGCGTGCTCGGGAGCACACTGCCCACGTCCTGGAGAGGACAGTGGGCAGCCCGCACGTGCCTCGCCTCAGCGCTTCGCGCGCTTGCGTGGACGCGGAGTCGCCTCCGCGCCGTCCTGCTTCGACTCCCGCTCCCACGTCCCCGAGCGACCTCCGGACTTGTGCTCCAGTTGGACGGCCTCCAGCACCATGCCCCGGTCCACGCTCTTGCACATGTCATAGACGGTGAGCGCCGCCGCGCACGCGGACGTCAGGGCCTCCATCTCCACGCCCGTGCGGTCCACCGTCCGCACCGTCACGCGGATGGACAGGCCCTCCTTCACGGAGTCCAGCGTCACCTCGACTCCGGACAGGGCGATGGGGTGGCACAGCGGGATGAAGTCCGGGGTGCGCTTGGCGGCCATGATGCCCGCGAGCCTCGCCGCGGCGAGCACGTCCCCCTTCTCCACCTTCCCCGCGAGGATGCGCTCCCGGGTGGCGGGCAGCATGCGCAGCAGCGCGGTGGCCACCGCCACCCGCTCCGTCTTCGGCTTCGCGCCGACATCCACCATCTTCACCGGCCCACCCCCCGCGCCACGGCCTGGAGCAGGTCCTCCACCACGTCGTCCGGGTCCTCCAGCCCCACGGACACGCGGATGAGGCTCTCGCGAATCCCCGCCGCCTCGCGCTCCTCGGGCGTAAACCGGCGCGCGCTGGCGCTGGCCGCGTGCATCACCAGCGTGCACACGTCCCCGAGCGACGGCCCCGGCCGGCCGACCTTCAGCGCCTCCAGGAAGCGCATGGCCTCGGGACGACCCGCGCCCCGGATTTCGAAGGACACCATGGGGCCGCCGTCCTTGAGCACCTCGCGAGCCACCGCATGGTCCGGATGCGAGGGCAGCCCCGGGTAGATGACCCGCTCCAGCAGGGGCGACTCCGCGAGCCTGCGCGCCACGTGCGCGGCGTGCTCGGCATGGGCCTTCATCCGCACCGGCAACGTGCGCAGGCCGCGCAGGGTGAGCCACGCCTCGAACGGCCCCAGCACATCGCCCGCCAGCACGCGCGCGGCGCGCAGCACGTCGACGCGCGAGCGAGCGCCGCTCACCGTCCCGCCCAGCGCGTCGCTGTGCCCGTTGAGCCACTTGCTGGTGGACTGCACCGCGTAATCCGCGCCCAGCTCCAGCACGCGCTGCCCCATGGGCGAGGGGAACGTCGCGTCCACCGCGAAGGCCGCGCCCACGTCCCGACACGCCTTCGCCAGCCCGCGCAGGTCCGCCACGCGCAAGAGCGGATTGGTGATGCTCTCCGCCAGCACCAGGCGCGGCCTCAGCTCGCGGATGCGCGCCTCCGAGCCGGGGTCCGTCAGCTTCAGCGCATGCAGCTCCACACCCAGCGCCGCGCACAGCTTCTTGTAGAGCGCGCGCGTGACGCCGTAGCCGTCCGCGGGCATCACCAGCCTGTCGCCGGGCCGGAAGTCCTGGGCCTCGAAGAGCGAGCGCAGCGCGGCCATCCCACTGGCATAGGCCACGCACGCCTCGGCGCCCTCCAGCGCCGCCACCGCCTCCTCGAGCAGCGTGGTGTTGGGCGCGCTGATGCGGGCGTAGGCGTAGTCCTTGCCATCCAGCGCGCCGTCCAAATCGTCGCTGCTGTCGAACCAGCTCACCGCCGACACGGAGATGGGAGGCGAGACGGGCACTGCCTTGCTGCCCGTCAGCCGCGTCCCGGCGTGCACCGCCAGCGTCTTCAGCTTCGTGCTCATGAGAGTCCTGTTCCGTCCCTGCTCGGCGCGCGGGGCCCGGCTCGAAAAAAGAGGCCGGCCCGTCATGGAGACGGGCCGGCCTGGAGCATGCGTCACGCGGTAGTGAGCGGGCTACTCGCCCTCCTCAATCAGCCAGCGCTCCGCGTCGATGGCCGCCATGCAGCCGGTGCCGGCGGCGGTGATGGCCTGACGGTAGTAGCTGTCCTGCACGTCACCACAAGCGAACACGCCTGGGATGTTCGTGCGGGTGCTGCCCGGCACCGTCTTGAGATAGCCGCCCTGGTGCGTCTCCAGGATGCCCTGGAACAGCTCCGTGTTCGGCGTATGGCCAATGGCCACGAACAGGCCCGTGGCGTTGAGCAGCTGGCTGTCGCCCGTCTTCAGATTGCGAACGACGGCGCCCGTCATTCCCTTCGCGTTGCCGGTGACTTCCTCCACCGCGGAGTTCCACAGGAAGGAAATCTTCGGGTTTTTGAGCGCGCGCTCCTGCATCACCTTCGACGCGCGCAGCGAGTCGCGACGGTGGACGAGGGTGACGTGCTTGACGATTTTCGCCAGGTACGTGGCCTCCTCCATCGCCGTATCACCGCCGCCCACGACGAGGACGTCCTGGTTCTTGAAGAACGCGCCGTCGCAGGTGGCACACGCGGAGACGCCCCGGTTCTTGTAGATGTCCTCACCCTTGACGCTCAGCCACTTGGCCGTGGCGCCGGTGGAGACGATGACGGTCTCCGACAGGACACGGCCAATGCTCTCCCCTTCGATGACGAAGGGGCGCTTGCTGAAGTCCACCTTCACCACGTTCTCCATGTGGATGACCGTGCCGAAGCGCTCCGCCTGCTTCTGGAAGCGGTCCATCAGCTCAGGGCCGGTGATGGCCTCCGGGAAGCCCGGGTAGTTCTCCACGTCCGTGGTCACCATGAGCTGCCCGCCCGGCACGCGCTGGGGATGCTCCAGCGTGGGCCCACCGGCGAACACCACCGGCTCCAGGTTGGCGCGCGCGGCATAGATGGCCGCGGTGTAACCCGCAGGCCCCGAGCCGATGATGGTCACCTTGTTGATTTTCTCCTCCGCCACGGGTGGCTCCTCCCTCTATTCCGTTGAGGCCGCGAAGGTACCAGAGGCCCTCGGGCGCGTGATACGAAGCTGGCCTCATGGATGCCGAGCTCCTCAAGAAGGTTGCGCTGTTCGAGGGTTTGACCCAGGGCCAGCTCGCCAAGGTGGCGCAACTCGGCCAGACCAGGGACTACCCTGCGGGCGCCTTCCTCTTCCGCGAGGGGGAGGCCGGCCATGAGATGTTCGTCGTTTCCCGGGGCAAGGTCCGCATCTCCAAGTCGGTGCCGGGCATCGGCGAGGAGGCGCTCGCCATCCTGGAAGCCGGCCAGTACTTCGGTGAGATGGCGGTTGTCGAGGACTCGCCGCGCTCGGCGGACGCCATTGCCCACATCTCCTGCTCGGTGTGGGTCATCGAGAGGTCCAAGCTGGACCAGCTCATGTTCACCGACAAGGACCTGGCGTACGTGCTCCTCTGGACGCTCGTCCGGACGCTGAGCGGGCGGCTGCGCGAGACGAACGAGAAGATCAAATCGTTCTTCGCCATCTCCCGCTTCTGACTCCAGGCCCGCACCACCCACCTCTCACGCCCCGAGAGGGGCCGTGGTGTGCCGGTGTCCGTCCGGAAGTCGGGCCGCTGTCGAGCGGGACGGGATGGGTAGGCGCACCGCGCCCCAGGTAGCGACAGCGGGCACACGCCTTGCTCAAGCAGCGCCCCGGGGAAGGTGGGCGGGATGGAGTGGAGCATGGGCGGGGCGTGGACGGGGAGCGGTGAGGCGGTGGGCGAGGAGTCGGTGGGGGTGCACGCGGCCGGGGGCATGGAGCAGTCCCGGGAGCGGCTCTTCCGGTTGGGGGCGCAGGCTCTCACCGACTCGGAGCTTCTGTGTGTCGCGTGGGGCCTGGCGGCGCGCTCGCGAGGCGGGCTGGAGGCGGCCGGGACGCTCTTGAGGCGCACTGGGGGGCTCAAGGCGCTGTTGCAGGCGGAGCCGGTGGAGCTGAAGGGAATCCCGGGCCTGGGGCCACGGCGGGCGGCGCAGGTGCTCGCGGCGCTGGAACTGGGCCGTCGCGCCCAGCGCTCTCCGGAGCGGCGCCCCAAGCTGCGCACGCCCCGGGAGATTCACGCGTACCTCACGCCCGTCATGGGGGCGCTGCGGCGGGAGGTGTTCCACGTGCTGTGCTTCAACGCGCGCAACGTGCTGGTGCATGACGCGCGGGTGGCCGAAGGCACGCTGAACACGTGCCCGGTGGACCCCCGGGAGGTGTTCGCCGCGGCGCTCGTCTCGCGCGCGACGGCCATCGTCCTGGCGCACAACCACCCCTCGGGAGACCCGGAGCCCAGCGTCCAGGACGTTGGGCTGACGCGGCACCTCGTCTCAGGGGCGAAGCTGCTCAACCTCAAGGTCCTGGACCACCTGGTGGTGGGAGACGGGGCCTTCGTGTCGATGCTGGAGCGGGGATTGCTCCCGGACGGGGAGTGGGAGCCGAAACGGGAATGGAACGTGGCGGGAGGAGGTGGGTGATGGCGGGGTGCCTTGTCGGGATGGTGCAGGTGGAGCTCTTGGAGGACACGCGGGCGCAGGTGGTGAGGCTGGAGACCGGGCGGGCCTGCACGGTGGAGCGCACGGAGCTGCCCGTGGACGCTCGCGAGGGAGACGTGGTGGTGGATGGGCGGAAGGAGCCGGAGGCCACCGCGCTGCGAGTGCTGGAGGTGGCGCTGAGGAGGGCCCGCCTGGCCGTCCCCGTGCCGCCGGGGCTGGAGCTGTGAAGAGGGGCGGAGCCCCGTTTCCGTTGACGGCCGGTCCAGGATGGTGAACATGCGAGCGATGTCGTTGGCCCTGCCCTACTTCGAGGAAGCTCAGCAGGGCCTGGTGCGCCACTTCGGACTGACGCAGTTCCGTCCCGGGCAGGCGGAGGTCATCTCCACCGTGCTCAGCGGGCGCAACACCGTGGTGGTGATGCCCACGGGCGCGGGCAAGAGCCTGTGCTACCAGCTGCCGGCCACGCTGCTGCCGGGGCTGACGCTGGTGGTGTCGCCGCTCATCGCGTTGATGAAGGACCAGGTGGAGCAGCTCACCGCGCGCGGCATCAGCGCCACGTTCATCAACTCGTCGCTGTCGGACCTGGAGCGGGCGGAGCGGCTGCGCCGGCTGCGGGCGGGCGAGTACAAGCTCTTGTACGTGGCGCCCGAGCGCTTCCGGAGCGCGAGCTTCGTCCAGACGCTCCTGGACGTGGGCGTGGACCTGCTCGCCGTGGACGAGGCGCACTGCATCTCCCAGTGGGGTCACGACTTCCGGCCGGAGTACGCACAGCTCGGCCAGGTGCGCAAGAAGCTGCGCCCCCCTCGCACGGTGGCGCTCACCGCGACGGCCACGCCGGAAGTGCGCGCGGACATCGTCCGGGTGCTGCTGATGAAGGAGCCCCGCGAGTTCGCCATGGGGTTCGACCGGCCCAACCTCTTCCTGGGCAAGCAGGAGGTCGGCGG
Source organism: Corallococcus terminator (assembly GCF_049194865.1). Lineage (GTDB taxonomy): Bacteria > Myxococcota > Myxococcia > Myxococcales > Myxococcaceae > Myxococcus > Myxococcus terminator_A. Next base: position 9,076 of record NZ_JBLZWL010000060.1, read on the forward strand.
GGACACGGACCGTCACGAGGCCTGCGCGCGGCTGGCGGCACTGGGCGGCAGCGGCATCATCTACTGCTCCACGCGCCGCGCGGCGGACGGCATCTTCGCGGAGCTGCACGGCCGGGGCTTGAAGGCGGTGCTGTACCACGCGGGCATGGATGACGACGCGCGCAGGCGGGCGCAGGACACGTTCATGTCCACGAAGGACGCGGTGGCGGTGGCCACCAATGCGTTCGGCATGGGCATCGACAAGTCGGACATCCGCTTCGTCGCTCACGCCAACATCCCCCGGGCGGTGGAGGCGTACTACCAGGAGATTGGCCGAGCGGGCCGGGATGGCGGCGACGCGCGCGCGGTGCTGCTGTTCAACCACTCGGACGTGTACACGCAGGAGCGGCTCATCCAGGGCAGCCACCCGTCGGAGGCGGTGCTCGCGGACGTATGGGGCGTGCTCCAGTCGGTGGAGGAGTTCGAGCGGGGCGTGCACGTGCTCGCGGGCATGGTGAACGCCAGCGAGTTCGAGGTCTCCGCGGCGCTGCGCATCTTCGAGCGGGCCGGGAAGCTGGAGCGCGGCGGACGGGGCGAGGGCGAGCACGGGCTGACGCTGACGGAGAAGGCGCAGGCCGCGAGCCCGCATGCGCCGGACGCGCAGCGGCTCTTGAAGTCGCTGCTGGAGACGTTTCCCCTGGGGCGGCAGGTCACCACGGAGCTGACCATCCTCGCGCGGCGCGTGGGCCTGTCGGTGGACGACGCGCGGCACGCGCTGGGCCTCCTGGAGAAGGCGGGCGTGGTGAACGTGCGACGGCCCTTCTCCGGGCGCTCCATCCGGGCGCTGGCGAGGCTGCCCTTCCGCGAGCTGGGCATGGACCTGAGCCACGTCCGGGAGCAGGAGCGGCAGAACCTCCAGCTCCTGCGGCGGATGACGGACTACGCCTACGCGGACCGGGAGCAGCGTTGCAGGCGTGGCGTCGTCCTCCACTACTTCGGGCAGCAGGACGTGGAGACCTCCTGCGGCAACTGCGACGTGTGCGCGCCCGCGAAGATGCCGGTGCTCCTCTCTTCGGGCGGACCATCCGCGTCCCGAGCCCGCCCGTCGGCCTCGTCACAGCCGGTGATGAACTACAGCGAGCTGGCCTCCACGGAGCTGCGGCGCTGGCGCAAGGAGCTGTCGAAGGACCTGGGCGTCGCGCCGTTCATCATCTTCAACGACGCCACGCTGCTCGGACTGGCGGCGACGCTCCCCATCGACCGGGAGACCTTCCTCACGGTGAAGGGCACGGGCGAGAGCCGCTGGGAGCGCTTCGGCCCCAAAGTGGTGGAAATCTGTTTGATGGCGCGCGCCGCGGGACATGAGCCCCAGGCTGCCCCCATGGCGGCGCCGCGCAAGCCTCGCGTCCGGCGCTCCCTGGGCATCAACTGACGAAGGCCCCCGTACCCGTAAGCCCCGAGACGGCTTCCGTCTCCAGGCTCCGGGCTCGAGGACGGCGAGGCTAGGCGCCCCCGCATCGGCGCATCACCCGGGCGAGGAGGTAGCGCAGACCGCCCATGACGGTGCCCACCACGAGGGCGAGCAGGAAGATGACCACCACCGTGGTGAGGCCGAAGATGAGGCGCACCGCGTACTCGGGGATGTGGCCGTTGAAGAAGGCCGTGCGCAGCGGCTCCATGGCGCCGACCAGCTCCAGCGCGCGCGCCGGCAGCGAGTCCAGCGACAGCGACAGGCGCTGGAGGAACTTCGAGGGGTACAGGCGAAGAGCACCCTCCACCACGACGCCCACCAGCAGGTAGAGCGCCGACAGCAGGAAGGCATTGCCCCACATGATGCGCAGCAGCGGGGACTCGGGCCCGGGGCCAGAGGAAGGTTGGCGCACGCTAGCGAGCCGCTTTCTTCTTGAGGGACGGCAGCGCCTTCTTTACGCGCCCCGCCTCCTCGCTGCCACCCGCCAGTCGGAGAAAAGCTTCATAGGACTCCACCGCCCGGGCCAGCTCCGCCGACTCGCGCACCAGCACGTCCGCCAGCGCCAGGTGCGCGGGCCCGTCCGTGGGCTCCAGCTCCACCGCCTTCAGCAGCGACGCCTTCGCCACGGCCTCCTGCCGCTGCTTCAGGGCCACCAGGCCCAGCGCCAGGTGCGAGCGGCCCTCGAACGGCGCCAGCCGCACCGCCTCATCCGCCGCTGCCCGGGCGTCCTTCAGCACCCCAGCGCCCAGCAGCACGCGGGCCATGGCTGCCTGGGCGAACGCCTTGTCCCAGACCGTGGGCGCACGCGAAGACAGGTCCTCCAGCGTCCGAGCCGCCCCTCGGCCACCGCTGGGGAGCTGGACGTAGAGCTCGCCCACCCGTCCACAGGTGGCATCCGAGCCCTCGCGCCGAGCCGCCGCGAAGGCCGCGTCCGCGTTGTCCACGTTGCCCTGGCGCAGGAAGGCGTGGGCAATCTCGCAGAAGGTGTCGGGGTCCTTCGGGTCCAGCTTGTTGGCGCGCTCCAGCGCGGAGAAGCCGCCCTTGGCATCGCCCGAGGCGAACAGGATGGCGGCGCGCAGCCGGTGCGCCTCCGCGTCATCGGGCGCCAGCTTCGCCGAGCGGCCCGCCGCCCCTTCCGCTTCCTTGCGACGTCCGGCATGGAAGAGGGCCAGCGCGAAGCCCTTGTGCGCGGCGGCGCTGCCCGGGTTGTCGAGCTGCCAGGTCTCGAACTGCTTGAGGGCCTCGGGCGTGCGGCCCATGGCCAGCAGCGTGCGGCCCAGCGCGTCGCGCGACTCACCGTGCGCGCCGTTGCGCTCCACCGCCTGCGTCAACGGCTTGAGAGCCATGTCCGGCAGGCCACGTGACAGGAGCAGTCGTCCCAGGGAACACGAGGCCTCGTAGTCGCGAGGGTCCTTCTGCGCCTCCTCGAACTGCGCCTGTGCCTTGTCGAAGGCGCGCTCACGCCAGTACACCTGCCCCAGCGCCAACCGCATGTCGTTGCGAGGGCGCTTGGACGCGGCCAGCGCCTTCTCGAGCAGTTCGCGGGCCTGCGCCGCGTTGCCCTCGGCGGCATCCGCCAGGGCCAACAGGGACACGGCCTCCGGAGGGTAGCGCTCGTTCACCCGCGTGCGAGCCAGCTCCGCGCGAGCGCGCTTCCAGTCCCCGAGCCGCGCGTACGCCGTGCCTCGCACCAGCGACACCTTGCGGCCGCTGTCGGCCTCCAGGCGCGTCAGCACGTCGCGCTCACGGTCCCTGTCCAACAGCGTGCGGCCCAGTCCTTCACGGGCCTCGTCGCTCTTGGGTTGCACCTTCAGGGCCGCCTCGTACGCGGACTGCGCCGCGTCCAGCTTCCCGGCGGCGCGACTGGCGGCTCCCAGCGCGAGCTGGAAGTCGAAGGCCAGCGGCCCCTGCGCGCCCTTCCCCAGCAGCGCGCGTGCCTCGTCGTGCTTGCCCACGGCGGACAGCAGCCGCCCGTGCACCAACTGCTGGCGCGACTTGAGGGCCGAGGGCAGCTCCTTGTCGTCCGCCAGCGGCGCCACGTCCGCGAGCGACGCGTCCAGCTCCTGCTCCAGCGCGAGCCGGGCCTCCGCCTGGCCGATGCGGGCCACGGCGTGCTTGGGGGACTTGGTGCGCGCCTTCTCGAACATCTCGATGGCGTGCGGGAAGTCCTCCGAGGCCAGGTAGTAACCACCCAACGCGACCAGGGCGCGCACGTTGGCGGGCGAGGTCCGCAGCGCGCGGTCGAAGCGCTCCAGCGCCTTCTTCTCGTCCTTCGCCGCCAGCAGCAGGCTCGCGGCGAGCGCCTGGGCCTCGGTGCTCTCGTCCGTGGACGCGAGCAGGGCGCGGCGCGCGGGCTCCCGTCCCCGGTCATCGGCCACGAGGACGTTGGTGGTGAGCACCAGACCCGGCGCGGACTCCTTCACGCCCGCCTTCTCCAGCGCCTCCAGCGCCTTGGTACGGTCCTCCGGCGACATGCCGTGGTCCGCGAAGAGGAGCGCGTGCGTCCAGGCCGTGAGGGCCCAGGCGCGGCTGCTGGCCTCGTCCATCTCCAGGGCGCGACCCAGTTGCTGCAGCGCCCCATCCAGCGAGGTGCGCGTGTCCTGGGTGATGAGGTCCTCGGCCCGGGCGAGCGCCTCGTTCAGCGTCTGGCCACCGGTGGCCGCGCGAATCCGGAGGAAGCCCACGACGATGGTGATGAGCACCATCGCCAGCGCCGTCACGCCGGCGACCTTCACCCCGTTGCGCTTGAGGAAGGACGTCTTCGCGGCCTCGCGCGCCAGCTTCTGCCGGAGCTCCTTCTCGTAGGCCGCGGTGAGCGCTTCCGTGTCCTGCTTGGGCTGCCCCGCCTTCGACTTCGCGCCGCTCCCGGCCGACTCGGAGGCCTCCGGAAGGTCGTCGAGCAACGAGCGCTTGGAGCCCGAGCCCCGCGTCGCGGGCTGCTGCACGCGAGCAGCCACGGGATTCTGCGCGGTCGGCTCCGGCGGAGGCAGGTCGCCCAGGAGCCCCGGCGCGGCAGCGGGAATCACCGGCTTCGCGGTGGTGAACTCGCTGGAGCGCAGCAGCACTTCCTCATCGGACTCGGGTGAAGCGGCGGGAATCACCGGCTTCGCGGTGGTGAACTCGCTGGAGCGCAGCAGCACCTCTTCGTCGGACTCGGACGAAGCGGTCCCCGGCTCCCTGTCCTCGGAGGACGGCGCGGAGGCTTCGGCTCCCTCCGTCGTCTCGGGAGCAGGCTCACGGCCCTCCCCTGCTCCAGGCTCCGAGCCAGAGGGCCCGGGAGCGTCGTCATCATCCGACAACGACAGGTCCAGGCTCGGAAGCTCGGACCCCAGCGACGGCCGCATCACCGGCAAGGGCCGATCAATCAACCCCAGCGAATCCCCCTTCGAGGACGCGGCCAGATGCTCACCAGAACGGGTACGAGCACCCACGGGCTCCGTGCCCGCCGCCGTCCCCGACGCCTCCGACGCCGAACCGGAGGCACGCACGCCCTCCGTGTCACCCTCGACGCTCGCGCGACCACCCGCCGCGGCGGCGCTCGCCAGGTCCGCGGCGGCCCGGGCTCCCGCGTTGCGCGAGGCACCAGGGCCAGAAGCCGTCGCGGCCTTCCCGGTATCGCCGAGCGCGGCGGCCCGGAGCCTCGCGGCGGCCATCGGAGACGAGGCCGCGGGCGCGGGCTCCGCCTCGTCACCATCGGGCTTCGCCTCACCGTCGGCCTCTGCTTCCGACGACGGCGCGGTCTTCTCCAGCCCCATCAGGTCCGCGAAGACGGGAGCCGGTCCACCGGCCAGCGCCTGCTGGGCCTGCTCCAGCCACAGCTTCACGCGGCCGTCATTCGGCTGCAGCGCCACCGCCTTGCGCAAGAGCGGCAACGCCGAGCGGTACAGCCCGCGCTGCAACAGCACCTCGCCAATCAGGTTGTAGGCGTAGGGGTTGTCCTTCTCGATGGCGATGGCGCGGTCGAACTGCTCCATCGCCTCCGCGGGGCGGCCCAGTTGGATGAGTGCCTTGCCCCAGAGCACGCGGCCCACCGTCGACGACGGATGGTGGGAGATGCCCTGCTCACACACCTCGATGGTGCGCGCCGCATCCCCTTTTTCCAGCAGGGCCTTGGCCAGTTCGACGAAGACGGAAGATGTGGGGTCCTGCCGGAGGAGCTGCTCGTAACGCTCCACCATCGACTTGGCCATGTGGGCTTGCGACTCCGGTGCTCGGGCGGGGAGCGGGACCATACCACCGTGCCCTCGTCCCGGGCGGCCACCGGATGCTACCGTTCCCCCTGTGAATCGCCTGCCTGCCCTGTTTCTCGCGCTCGCCCTGTCGGGATGCGCAACCGTATCCAAGAAATCCGACATGGAAGAACTCAAGCCCACCGTGGACAAGTTCCACCAGCTCATCCGGTGGAAGGACTTCCGGAGCGCCTCCCGCCTCCTCGTCCCGGAGCGCCGCGCGGCGTTCTCACGCGCCCGCGTCGAGCTCCACGACGAGCGGGACCTCTCCATCACCGACTACGAAATCGAGGAGGTGCGGCTGGACGCGGACGGGGCGCGCGCCACGGTGCAGAGCCGCATCCAGTGGATGCGCCTGCCGTCCGCCTCGGAGAACACCGCCGTCGTCATCTCGGAGTTCGTCTTCCGGGACGGCGTGTGGCTCCTGGAGCGGCAGGACGCGGGGCCCTTCGTGGACGAGCTGAAGGACTGAGCTGCCCTGAAAAGAAACCGCCCACCGACTCGGGGCCGGCCGAGGCGGTGGGCGCCGGGTGCTCCCCAATGGAGCACCCTACAAGAATCCGCCCATCGGCTCGGGGCCGGCCGAGTCGATGGGCGTCGGGAACTCCCCAATGGAGTGCCCTACAAGAATCCGCCCATCGGCTCGGGGCCGGCCGAGTCGATGGGCGTCGGGAGCTCCCCAATGGAGCGCCCTGAAATGTGAGCGGGGCGACGGTGTTGTTCAGGCCCGCGTCGCCGCGCGGTGACGTCGGAACCTAGAGCAATGGCGATGCCACTCCGCGCGCCGGGGGTGGCGCGCGGGGCTCGTCATGGAGATTCAAGGGCTTGCACTCGCGGCCGCCCGACTTCGAGGGGGGCTGGCCGTCTGGGTGCTGACACTCCTGTCAGAGGGTCCAGCCTCCGGCGTCGTGCCAGGCACGACAGCCGTGTCAGGGGACCCTCGGACTTTCCTTCCCTACTCGGCCTGCACGGCGCGGATGGTTTCGCGCATGGAGTGGTGAGGCTTCCAGTCCACGTCCTGCACCCACCGGCTGCCATCCACGGCGCACAGGAACTGGATGTGGTCCAGCTCCGGGGGCGGGAAGTTGGCGATCCGGTACTTGAAGAGCATGCCCAACAGGGGCCGGGCCACGAGGTGTGGGACGGGGATGGGGGAGTTGCCCAGCTCGCGCATCACCGCGGACAGGGGCACCTCGCCGGGGCCGACGACGTTGTAGACGCCCTTGGGCTCTGGCCGGAGGGCCGCCACCATGGCGCGCGCGACGTCCTCCACATGGATGAGCTGCACCATGGGGTCGAAGCCGGCCAGCATCCACGGGTGGCGCAGGCGCAGGTAGTTGGAGGGCGCGTTCTTGATGGTGGGCCCGACGATGTGCACGGGCCGCAGAATCACCGTCTCGATGTGCGGGTGCTTCCAGAAGAAGCCATGCGCGAGCATGTCCACTTCAATCAGGTCACGCACACCGGAGAAGCGGCTGGCCGCCATCAGCGGCGCGTCCTCGGTGAGGAAGTTGGAGTTGTCCGGGCTGGGTCCGTAGACGTTGGCCGAGGACAGCACGACGACCTTCTTCACGCCGTACTTCGCGCAGTACTCCAAGAGGCGCGTGGTGCCCACGACGTTGAAGGAATGGTGCTCCTCCTCGCTCATGCGCGGGTCATGCATGATGCCCATGTGGATGACGGCGCGGACCTCGTTCTTGCGGAAGACGTCCTCCGCCTTCTTCTTGCGCAGGTCCAGCTCGTACATCTCCACGTCTTTCGGCCGGCCCACGAAGGGACGCCGGTCGATGCCGATGATGCGCTCGTGCTTGTGGAGGAGCTTGGCGAGGGTGCGGCCGAGGTTGCCGCTGATGCCCGTGACGACGACGGCCGGTCTCATGGTGCGAGCCTCATAACACCGTCAGCTTGGGGGCGGGCGCTCACCAGAACACCCCGCGACGCTCCTTGAGCCCCTGGTGGAGCATGGACTGAATCGAGGCCTTCACGGTGCGGACCTTCTTGTCCAGCTCGCTGTCCTCGTCGTCCGGGCGTCCCGTGAAGTGCATCGGGTCGCCGTAATAGATGCGGTACTTGGTGGGCAGCGGGAAGGGCAGGCCCGTGGGAGTGACGGGGAAGGACGGGAAGCCGAGCAGCTTCGCCACCGGCTTGAGGTCCATCAGCGCGGGGGCCTGCTCCTCGGCGCCGACGACGGCCACGGGGACAATCGGCGTGCGCGTCTCCAGCGCCAGGCGCATGAAGCCCAGGCCGAACTCCTGGAGCTGGTAGCGCTGGGGCCACAGCTTGTTGATGCCGCGCAGCCCTTCCGGGAACACGAGGATGGCCTCGTCGGACTCCAGCAGCCGGCGGCAGTTCTCGGGCGTGCCGACAATCTGGCCCATGCGCGCCATGAAAGTGGAGACGTACGGCAGGGACGGCACCCACTTCTCCACCATGCTGCGCATGGCGCGGGGCGGGCTGGCCTCCAGCATCAGCGAGACGCCAATCATGGCGCCATCCAGCGGGAGCTGGCCGGAGTGGTTGGACACCAGCAGCACGCGGCCGGCGGGGACCTTTTCGATGCCGTAGGTCTCCACGCGGAAGTAGTTGCGATAGAGCCACAGGAAGGGCGCCACGGCCGACAGGCTGAAATCGAGGTTGTAGCCGAACGGGTCGACCCCGTACTCGTTCCCTGGCCGGGGCAGCGCCTGCATCCGCGATTTCTGCTCGTCATTGGCCAGGCGGTCGGTCCAGTCGCGCAGGCCCTTCTTCACTCGGTCGCCGAGTCGCTCCAGCATATCCCCGGCTCTTTACACCACCGGCTCTCGTACCGGGAGTGGGGAAACCGGGAGGTGGCCATCCGGGGTAACGTCGGAGGCCCGGCCCCATGCGAATCCCCCCTGCACCGCGTCTTCCCGCGCACCGGCCCCCGAGGTCGTCGTCCCGGGCCCGCCCGGAAGCCCACTTCCCGACACTCAGCGCGCTCGCCGGGGACGCAGGGGAAGCCGTGCACTGCGTGACGGCGTTGAAGCCCCGTGCCGCCACGAGTGGACGAATGCCCCGGTGTCCCCATGCCAGCAGGGCGTGACATCGCCATGTCTCGTCCCGCATGCGCGCGATGCTCATCCTGCTGGGCCTGGCCTGGCTCTTCTCGGGGTGCGCCGTGACGGCCGCCTCGGTCGCCATGTCAGCGCCCCGCCTGGCGCCGGTGGAGCAGCGCGCGCCGGTGCTGCTCGTCCATGGCATCGGCGACGACGCCAGCGCCTTCGACCTGCTGCGCGTCAGGCTGGAGCAGGCGGGCTGGCCCCACGTCCACGCCATCTCCCTGGTCCCCAACAACGGCAGCGAGGGGATTCCCACCCTGGCCCGACAGGTGGCCCACGAGGCCGAGGCCCTGCGCGCACGCACCGGCGCCCGCCGCGTGGACGTGGTGGGCTTCAGCATGGGGGCGCTCGTCACGCGCTACTGGGTGCAGCTGCTCGGCGGACGGCTGGTGGTGCGGCGCTTCATCTCCATCTCCGGCCCGCATGCCGGCACGGGACTGGCGTTCCTGGGCCGAGGCAAGGGCGTGTCGCAGATGAGGCCAGGCAGCAGGCTGTTGCGAGCGCTCCAGCAGGACCCTCGGCCCTGGGGCAGCACGGAGGTGCACAGCTTCTGGACGCCGTGGGATTTGACCATCCTCCCCGCCTCCAGCTCACGACTTCCGGGCGCCAGCGAGCGCAGGTTTCCCGTGCTGCTCCATCCGTGGATGCTCACGGACTCGCGCGTGCTGGACTCGGTGGTGGAAGTGCTCGGCTCGCCGTCGGTGGCCCGGTAGCGCTCACAGCGTGGCGGACAGCCGCCCGGCCGCGTCGCGCAGCGTGACGACGTCGCACTCGGACTTCAGCCAGCCGAAGATTTCGCGCAGCCGCTCCATCTTCTGAACCGCGCTGACTCGCAAGTCCCGCTGCTGGCGGACGAGCACGTCGGGAATCCCGTCCGTCGCGTCCAGCACGTCCACGCCATGCAGCTCGAAGTTGAAGAATGCGTCACGGCGGCAGGAGCGCCACGCCCCGCGCAGGGTGCGCAGCGGCAGCGTGGTGGCGAACGTCCCGATGAACGGAAAGCGCAGGGCGGGCGTCACCGCCATGGGCAGCTCCAGCACCGGGCCCGAGCCCCGTCGGTAGGGCCGCGTCGGGTCCGGGCGGTACGGCTTCCGGGGCGCGAGCAGCACGCCGGGCGTGTCGAGCACGGAGCGGGACGGACGCCCCAAGAGCGACAGCGCGCCCATCACCGCCGCCTTGGCCGCGTAGTACGGCGCGGCGGGGAAGGCGGACGAGCCATACCGGTACCCCAGCTCCACCGTGGCCGCGTAGAGGTCCGCGTTCAGCGTGTAGCCCGGCGCGCGGAAGCCCTCGGGACGAGCCCCCGTGGCCGCGAGGATGGCCGCGTCCGCGCGACGCAGGTCCTCCAGGATGGCGGCGGGGCCCCGGCGCGTGAGGGCGTAGTCATGGGCGTGGCTGTGGCTTGCCACCTCGATGCCCGCCTCATGGGCAGCGCGCATGCCCGCGGAGGCCACGGCGTCGGCCTCCAGGTCCTCGCCGATGGCGAAGAAGGTGCCCGGAGCGCCGAGCGTGTCGAGCAGCTCGCGGAAGCGAGGCACCGCCACCGCATGGACGAGGGAGCGTGCGCGCGAATCCAGCAGCGACTCCGGCAGGCCGTGGATGCGGCAGTAGTGCGGCAGCGAGTCGAGGTCGACGGAGATGGACGCCAGCCTCACGGTGCGCGCCCTCCCCGCTCAGGTGCCGCGAACTCGGATGACGTAGAACAGCTTGCCCACGTTCTTGAGCACGTTGGGCACGCGCTTGAAGAGGTGGATGGACGGCTGGCGCTTCTCGTGGAGCTGGATGGGGATCTCCATCACGTTCAGCCCCTCGCGCCAGGCGCGGATGACGAACTCGCTGGCGAACACGTCCATGTCCACCACGCACTTGTGGATGACGGGCAGCAGCGCCTCGCGGCGGAACGCCTTGAGCCCGTGTGTGTCCGTGCCCTTGAAGCCCAGCGTCACCTTCAGGAGCGTGTTGTGCACGCGGGTGGCCGCGCGGCGGATGAGGGGTCGCTGGTCGCTGGCGCCCTTGGCCGCCTTGGAGCCGATGACCATGTCCGCCTCACCCCGCTCCAGACGCGGCAGCACGGCGTCGTAGAACGTGAGGTCGCAGAGGTCGATTTCGTCGCAGACGACGTAGGTGCCCCGGGCCATGAGGATGCCGGCCTTGAGGGCGACGCCGTAGTTGGGGCGCTCCGAGTGGAACCAACGCAGGCGCGGGTGCTTCGCGCACAGCTCGTCCAGGATGCGCGGCGTGGCATCCCGCGAGCCGTTCTCCGCGAAGATGATTTCGTAGTCGAGGCCGCGCGCATCCAACCCCTGGCGGAGCTCGTCCGCCGCGGAGGTGATGATGGACTCCTCGTTGTAGACTGGGATGACGACGGACAGGTGCGGTGCCATGGAATCAGGTCCGGACAAGCGACAGTCCGGTCCGCCTAGCACGCTCCGCGCCACCCGTCGACAAGATGCGACGCGGCGCGCCTCGACTTCGTCAGCCGTTCAGCGTCCGGGCACACGCCCGCCCGCCGAGGATGGCGTCCTCCATGGACGAGTACTCCCACTGACCGTACCGGCCCGCCGTGAGGATGCCCGCGTGCTCCAGGAAACGGAGGATTTCCTCCTTCGCGGGCCCGTAGGCATCGTCGTAGAGCACGTAGGCGTGGGGAATCTCGCGGGCCTGGGCGAAGAGGACGTCGTCCGCGGAGTGGATCATCTGCGAGCGCAGCAGGTCCTCCACGGCGTACTTCTCCGCGGCGGCCGGAGACAGCTCGCCGTGGTGGCTGTACTCCACGTAGAACGTCGCGGTGTCCTTGGGCGCCAGCGCGTCGTACACCGCCGAGGGCGAGCCGATGCGGTACGTGTGGAACTCCGGCTCCGGCAGGTAGATCCAATGCCAGGGCTGCCGGTTGGCGCCCTTGGCGGCCACGGCGACGTAGGTGACGGTGGTGGCGCGCAGACGCTTCGCGGCGGCGACGACTGCGTCGGGCACGCCCGAGGCGCCCTGGGCCAACAGCCGCACCAGCCCCGGCAGCGACACGGTGGACACCAGCCCCGAGTAGGACAGCGTCCTGCCGTCGGACAGCACCACCTTGCGCGCCTTCCAATCGATGGAGGTGGGCTCGGTGTGGAGGCTCAGCTCGCCGCCCTTCAAGTCTCGCAGCATGGCGCGCGCCAGGCTCTCGATGCCGCCCTCGCGCGGGTAGACGAAGGACGCGTTGTAGCCCACGGCGTCGCTGCCGGCGCCGAGCGCTCCGTCCACCACCTCCTTGAGCGACGGACGGGGCACGAAGCGCCCCACCCAGGCGGCGGACAGCTCGCGCGGGTGCACCGTCCAGAGCTTCTGGTTGTAGGGCACCATGAAGTTCTTCGCGAAGCCCTCGCCCATGTAGCGGAGGATGAACTCCTCGAAGTCGCGAGGCTCCCGCTCCCGCAGCGCGCGGCCCTTCTCGCCGTAGATGGCCTCCACGTAGCCGACCAGGTTCTCCGCGACGACGTCCGGCGGCAGCCCGTGGGTGTTCACCTGGTACGGGAAGCGCGTGAAGACGCCGCGCGTGAAGATGCCCGCCTTGCGCTGGATGCGGACCATCTGCCCCGGCAGCCAGCGCGTGTTCACCAGCTCCTGGATTTCGGCGTCCCTCAGGTGGAGCCAATGGCCGGTGGGGTCGAAATAACACCCATCGATGACCTCGGTCTTGATGAGGCCGCCGACCCGGTCCGACTTTTCGATGAGGCGCCAGGGCTTCTGGAGGAAATGGGCGGTGGACAGCCCCGCGAGCCCCGCTCCCAGGATGACGATGGGTTCCATACCGGGTCGGTCCTACCACCTCCGCCCAGTGAGGGGGGAGCCGAACCCTCCGTGCCAGGGGCGCGAATTCTCAGGCCCCCTCGGCCGCCCGCTTGGGAGTAAAGGGGGGGACCGCTTCCACTGCGGGCTGGCGCGTTCTTTCCGGGCTGGAAACGCCTCTGGTAGCCTGCGCGCGCCGGTCCCGTCGAAGGAACCCCATGAAAGTCTCCTGCCCGTCTTGCCAGACGAATTACAATATCGATGACAAGCGGATCCCCCCGGGTGGCGCGAAGCTCAAGTGCGCCCGGTGCCAGACCACCTTCCCCATCAGACCGGAGGGAGTGAGCGCAGCGGCCCCTGCCGCGCCTGCTCCGTTGGGCGCCGCCATTCCGTTGCCGGGCCTGGCCTCGGCCGGACCGAGCGCCGCCGCGATTCCTCTTCCTGGCGCGGCTGCCTCGGGCGCCATCGCGATTCCCCTCCCCGGCGCGGCGCCCTCCATCGCCCTGGGACACGAAGCCATTCCGCTCCCTGGCGCGGCGGCTCCGCGGTCCAACGACTTCGGCTACGACACGGGCGCGATTCCGCTGCCCGGCGCGGCGCCGCAAGTCGACGACGGCTTCGGCTATGACGCCGGCGCGATTCCGCTCCCGGGCTCGGCGCCGCAGCTCGACGACGGCTTCGGCTATGACGCCGGCGCGATTCCCCTCCCCGGCTCGGCGCCGCAGCTCGACGACGGCTTTGGCTACGACGGGGGCGCGATTCCCCTCCCCGGTGCCGCGCCGCAATCCGACGACTTCGGCTTCGACCCGAGCGCGGGCGGCGAAGCCATTCCCCTGCCTGGCGCGGTGATGCCGTTCGACTCGGGGGCCATTCCGCTTCCGGGCGTCGCCTCGTCGTCCGGGGCCATTCCGCTTCCGGGCGCGGTGGATCCATTCAGCGGGGGCTTCGACGACGTGGAGCCTCCCGTCCGGCAGGACCGGGACGTGACGCGCGTCGTGGCCATTCCGATGCCCAACGCAGCGTTCCGCGAGGCCGGCCGGCCCGCGGCGCCGCCCGAGCCCAAGTCCAACCGCGACTTCGACTTCTCCGACGACACGCTGGCGCCGCCGGTGGACCTGGCGCTGGGCCCCGTCGACATGCCCGACGTGACGGGCACCGCTCGCGACTTCGACTTCTCCGACGACTCGCTGCCCGTGCCCGCGCAGCCCCAGGCGGAGGCGGACCCCTTCGCCTTCGACGTCGAGACGCCGAGCGGCGAGGCCACCGCCTTCGCGCTGCCGCCCACGCCGAGCCCCGCCCAGCCTGCCTATGCGGTGGAGGATGACCCCTTCGCCCTGCCCCCTCCTCCCGAGTACGCGCAGCAGCCGTCGATGACGGATGACCCGTTCGCGATGGCACCCCCTCCGGTGGACGCGGACCCCTTCGCCCTGCCTCCGCCGCCCGCGTACGCGCAAGCGCCGATGACGGAGGACCCGTTCGCGCTGCCGCCTTCGCCCTCGGGGGACCCGTCCTTCGACTTCGCCGAGCTGCCCGTGCCCGCGGGCGAGGATCCGTTCGCGCTGCCGCCGCCTCCCACGGGCGGAGGGATGGACTTCTCGGACCTGCCGTCGCCCGCCGCGCAGTCGATGGACTTCTCGGACCTGCCGTCGCCCGCCGCGCAGTCCCAGGACCTGTCGTTCGACTTCGCCGCCCCGCCCACGCCCGCGTTCAACGCGGACTTCGGCTCGGCGCCGGTGCCGGACTTCAGCCTCGACTTCGCGGAGCCGCCCCCTCCCGCCGCCCCGCCGCCGCCCGCGTCCTTCAACCCCTCGGTGGACTTCGGCGACGTGGACTTCGGGATGCCCCCAGGGCCCGCCCCGTCCTCGGGCGTCCCGGACTCGCTCGAGTTCGACCCCACCGCGCGGCCCGGTGACGACCTGGAAGCGGACCTCTCCGACCCGCTGCCGCCCCCGCCCAACGCGGGCCCGGCGGACGGCCTGGAGATGCTGTCCTTCATCGACGACGCCGCCAGCCGCGACACGGGACAGGCCAGCGCGAAGGTGCGCCGCTTCCACGTCCGTCGCCGCTCCGGCAAGGTGTTCGGTCCCTTCGACGAGGGCGTCGTCGTCAAGATGCTGGAGGACGGGCAGTTGCTCGGCAACGAGGACGTCTCGCTCGACTCCGAGCAGTGGTCGGCCATCGGCACCATCCCCACCTTCGCCTCCGCCATCCAGCGGCTGATGGAGGGCCCGTCCAAGGTGGTGGCCACCGCGCCCGTCGCCGCCGCATCGGACACGGAGGCCCCTCGCGCCGACCCGGGCGGGACGCAGGCGAACATGCGTCGCCTGGAGCAGCTCTACGAAGGCCGCATGGCCGCGGTCTCCGTCGTGGACCGCAGCGGCGCCGACGCGAAGATAAAGAAGCGCATCCCCATGTTCATCGCCGCCGGCGTGGCGGTGCTGCTCTTGGGCATCGGCGTGGGCACGGAGTTCGGCACGCGCTACGGCGCCTTCGGTCGTCGGGCCATCTTCCCCGCGCGCGTCTCGGACGGCTCGCCTCAGGCACAGCTCGTGAGCCAGGCCCAGCAGGCGCTCCTCCAGGACACCTTCGCCAGCTACAAGCAGGCGCACACCCTCTCCGCGCAGGCGCTCCAGGAGAAGGAGTACCCGGCGGTGCGCTCGCTGTGGTGCCAGTCCGTCTACTACCTGCAGCGCAAGTACGCCGCGGCCGAGATGGCGGACATGAGCCGCTGCCGTGACGCGATGCCGGACATCGCGCTGCTGGGCGAGAAGGACGTCGACGTCATCAAGACCGCCGCGTCGCTCGCGCTCACCTCCCGGCAGGCGGACGCCGCGCTGGCGCCGCTCCTGGACGCCTACAGCCGGGAGGCGAACCAGGGTGACCTGGAGCTGGCCTTCCTCGTCGCCGAGGCCCAGGCGATGAAGCGCGACCCGAACAGCGCCATCGAGACGCTGAAGAAGGTGCTCGCCGCGGACCCCAAGTCCGCCAAGGCCCACCACGCGCTGGGCAACCTGCATCAGGCCGCGGGCCGCGCCGACGAGGCCGCTTCTTCGTACGCCGCCGCGCTCGAGGCGGACCGCAAACACGCCGCCTCCGCCGTGGAGCTGGCCGCCGTGCAGCTCCTGGTGCGCAAGGACGCCGAGAAGGGCACCCAGTCCATCGACGAGGCCCTGGCCGAGGACGTCCAGTCCGCGCTCGGTCCGGCGGAGCTGGCGCGTGCCCGGGGACTCAAGGGCGTGGCGCTCTTCCACCAGCACAAGCCCAAGGAGGCCGAGGCGGAGCTGAAGTCCGCCATGGAGAAGGACCCCCAGTCCGACTTCCTCAAGGCGCAGCTGGCCCACGTGCTGCGCGCCCAGCGCAACTACGAGGGAGCCCTGCCGCTGTACACGACGCTGGCGTCCGAGGAGAGCGACAACCTGGAGTACGCCGACGGCCACATCACCTCGCTGGTGATGACCGGGAAGATGCAAGCGGCCCTGGAGGCCGTGCAGAAGGCCAGCGGGCAGTTCCCCAACGAGGCCCGCATCGCCTACCTCTACGGCCGCATCGAGGACGCGCTGGACAAGCTCTCCGAGGCGGAGGGCCACTACAAGCGCGCCATCGCCGCGGACACGAACCTGGTGGAGGCCAACCTCTACCTGGGCCGCTTCTACCTGCGTCAGCGCCGCAACGCGGAGGCCCGCACCCAGCTGGAGCAGGCCGCCACCAAGGCCCCGGACCTCGCGGGCGTGCGCGCCGGTCTGGGCGAGCTGGCCCTGGCGGAGAACAACGCGCTGCTGGGCCAGCAGGAGTTCGAGCGCGCCGTGCAGCTCGACCCCAACCTCGCCGACGCCCACCTGGGCCTGTCGCGCGTGGCGCTGCTCAACAGTGATTTGGAGAAGGCGCAGACGGAGGCCAACCGTGCCCTGGAGCTGGATCCGCACCTCTTGAAGGACGGCCGGCTGCAGCGCGGCATCGTCCTGTGGCGCCTGGGCAAGCTGGACGAGGCCGTGGCCGAGCTGGAGAAGGCCAAGGCCGAGGACCCCCGCTCCACCACGATTCCCATCACCCTGGGCGCCGTGCTGCTGGAGCGCGGAGAGCTGCCCGCCGCGGAGAGCAACCTGGGCCTGGCGCTCAGCAACGAGCCCTCCAACCACGAGGCGCTCTACTACCTGGGGCTGGTGAAGGCGAAGCGGCTGGAGTTCACCCAGGCCATGGATGCCATGCGCAAGGCCGTGGAGCGCGCCCCCAAGCGCCCCGACTACCACTACGCCTACGGCGTCATCCTCCGCGACGCGAAGAACCTGCCGGACGCCATGCGCGAGTGGAACACCGCCGTGGACCTGGATCCGGCCAACGCGGACGCGCATGAGGCGCTCGGCCACGCCCACCTGGAGAACGGCGAGTTCGACGAGGCCATCTCCTCCTTCGAGGACAGCCTCAAGGCGGATCCGCGCCGCACCCGCGTGCTCGGCTCCATCGGCGACGCGTACTTCAACGCCGCCCGCTGGAACGACGCCATCAAGCGCTACCAGACGGCCCTCAAGGCGGACGCGAAGCTGGCGCACGTCTACTACAAGGTCGCCCGCGCCTTCACCGAGCAGGCCCAGCACGCCAAGGCCATCGACTGGTACCGCAAGGCCTCCACTGTCGAGCCGGAGAACCCGATGACCTACTACTATCTGGGCTTCGCCTATAAGGAGAAGGGCAAGCGCCGGGAAGCCGTGCAGGCCTTCAAGGACTACCTCGTGAAGAAGCCGGACGCGACGGACAAGAAGGACATCGAGGAAGAGATCTACGACCTGCAGAACTAGCCGACAGCCGACAGCCGGCCGTCCTTCCAGGGATGGCCGGCGTCAGGCGGTTTGGGCCTGGGGCGTCCGCCCTTGAGCACCCCGGGCGCGAGGAGTCTTGCTGACGCCCACCGAGGGTGACTACAAGGCGTCCCCCATGCTGGACCTCCGGAACGTTGCGCAGAACTTCGATGTGGTCGTCGCTCGCCTGAAGACGCGGGGCGGCAACCTGGATCTCGGCCCCTTCCAGGCGCTGTTCTCCGAGCGCGGGAAGCTGTTCGCCTCCATGGAGGCGCTGGCCGCGCGCCGCAACGCCGCCAACGAGGAGATGAAGAAGAAGGCGAAGGAGGACCCCCAGGCGCTGGACGCGCTGCGCGGCGACCTTCGCGCCGTCTCCCAGGACATCAAGGACAAGCAGAACCGCCTCAAGGAGGTGGAGGAGGAGATCGACCACATCCTCCTGCTCATCCCCAACTTGCCGCACGAGTCCGTGCCCGTGGGCACCAGCGCGGACGAGAACGTCCAGGTGAAGAGCTGGGGTGAGAAGCCGAACCTGCCCTTCACGCCGAAGCAGCACTTCGAGCTGGGGGAGAAGCTGGGCATGCTCGACTTCGAGCGCGCCGCGAAGGTCTCCGGCAGCCGCTTCACCTTCTACAAGGGCGCCCTGGCCAGACTGGAGCGCGCGCTCGTCACGTTCATGATCGATGTGCACACCCAGAAGGGCTACACGGAGCTGCTGCCGCCCTACCTGGTGCTGCGCGAGACGATGATGGGCACGGGCCAGCTGCCCAAGTTCGAGGACGACGCCTTCAAGACGCTGGGCGACCCCGAGCGCTTCCTCATCCCCACGGCGGAAGTGCCCGTCACCAACTACCACGCGGACGAAATCCTCGAGGGCGAGTCGCTGCCCATCCGCTACTGCGCCTTCAGCCCGTGCTTCCGCGCGGAGGCCGGCGCCGCCGGCAAGGACACCCGCGGCCTCATCCGCCAGCACCAGTTCCACAAGGTGGAGATGGTGAAGTTCGCCCAGCCCGACAAGAGCCTGGAGGAGCTGGAGTCCATGACGGACGACGCGTGCGACATCCTGCGCCGCCTGGGCCTGCACCACCGGGTGATGCTGCTGTGCACCGGCGACATGGGCTTCGCGGCCCGCAAGACGTACGACATCGAGGTCTGGCTGCCGGGGCAGAACGCGTACCGGGAGATTTCGTCCTGCTCGGACTGCGGCGACTTCCAGTCCCGCCGGGCGAAGATTCGCTTCAGGGCCCAGAAGGGGGACAAGCCGCAGCTCGTCCACACCCTGAACGGCAGCGGGCTCGCCGTGGGCCGCACGTCCATCGCCATCCTGGAGAACTACCAGCGGGACGACGGCACCGTGGCCATCCCGGAAGTGCTCTGGCCCTACATGGGCGGCGTGAAGGAACTCAAGCCGCTCTAGAACTGTGATCATCCGCTTGCAACGGGCGCGGAATGAGGTAGAAGGGCGGCCCCACGGTCGACGTCGGTCCGAGGGACACCGCCGGCTGAAGTTGTTGTATGGAGGCGTGGCCGAGCGGTTGAAGGCAGCGGTCTTGAAAACCGCAGAGGGTGCAAGCCCTCCGTAGGTTCGAATCCTACCGCCTCCGAATTTGCGCTTGAGTTTTGTGGTTCTTTGACAGAGAAGAGTTGGAGAGATGGCCGAGAGGCTGAAGGCACAGGTTTGCTAAACCTGCATACTCGAAAGGGTATCGAGGGTTCGAATCCCTCTCTCTCCGCCACCTGTTTGTCGTAGTAGTGCGTGAAGATTTTGCTCCCTTAGCTCAGCTGGATAGAGCGTCGGACTACGAATCCGAAGGCCGGAGGTTCGAATCCTCCAGGGAGCGCTTCCTTCTTTTCACGCCGTCTCCATGAGTGACGACGAAGCTTTCATGCAGCAGGCGCTCGCGCTCGCGCGGGAAGCCGCGACACTTGGAGAGGTCCCCGTCGGTGCGGTAGCGGTCCATGATGGAAACATCATTGGAACGGGCTTCAACCGCCGCGAAGTGGACCGCAATCCCCTCGCCCATGCGGAGGTTCTCGCACTGGATGCTGCTCGCAGGCATCTGGGCGTCTGGCGGATGACGGGCGTCACGCTGTACGTGACGTTGGAACCGTGCGCGATGTGCGCCGGTGCGCTGGTGCAGTCCCGGGTGACGCGCCTCGTTTTCGGCGCCATGGACCCGAAGGCAGGTGCGGTCGGTTCTCTCTACAATCTGGCCGAAGAGCCCCGTCACAACCACCGGCTCCAGGTCACGAGTGGTATCCTGGCGGAAGACAGCCGGAGTCTTCTAAAGTCGTTCTTCGGGCGCTTGCGCGCGAAGCGACGCGACAATTGAATACTTGGAGAGCTGGCCGAGTGGTCGAAGGCACCTGACTCGAAATCAGGCATACCGGTAACGGTATCGTAGGTTCGAATCCTACGCTCTCCGCTCCAGACTTTTTGGAGAGGTGGCCGAGCGGTTGAAGGCGCACGCCTGGAACGCGTGTATATCTGAAAGGGTATCGTGGGTTCGAATCCCACCCTCTCCGTAGTTGTTGTTTCAGCAGTCGATGTCTACATTTTTTGTGGTCGGGACAACGTGGGGGCGCGAACCCCGCCAGGTCCGGAAGGAAGCAACGGTAGCGATCTACCGCGTGTGTCCCGGCCGTTCTGAAGAGCCAGTCTCCCGTTTCGGGGGTCTGGCTCTTCTCCTTTGCGGGCTACGGCACGGCAGGGAACGACGGGCACCCTGCTCGCGCCCTCCCCTGCCGGGCCACTGAGTCAGGCTCAGTCGCGGACGAGCAGCGTCTCGCGGCCGATGCGCTGGGCGATTCGGAAGCCCGCCGCCTGGATTTCAGGCAGGGCCCGGTCCTCGAAGGTGACGACGCGGTTGAAGCGCCGCTCGCGCATGCCCTGCTGGAAGGCGCCGTCTTGGGGCCAGTCGCAGGTGAGCCAGGGAATCTGCTGGCCCAGGTAGAAGAAGCCGCCGGAGCCCCACAGCCCCTCATTGACGATGACCAGCCCCGTCGCGCCCCCCATGCGGGTCGCCGCGACGATGGCTCGGAACTGGTCCGCGCGGAGATCATTGGGCGGGAAGAAGTACGCGGAGGCGAGCCCCGAGCCCAGCGCCACGGTGGCCAGTCCCCAGCGCAGCGCGCCATGGGCTCGTGAGGTGATGAAGCCCGCGACGACGGGGGCCGCCGCGAGCAGTCCCAGCACGAGCGCCGGGTAGAGGAAGCGCTCCTCCTTGTGGGCGGTGGCCAGGAGCACGGCCAGGTAGATGACCGCGCACGTGAGCGGCAGGGACACACTGGCTTTGCGCTTCAGGGCCCAGAGGCCGAGCGGCACGGCGGCCCAGCCCCAGAGGGGCACCGCCGTCAGCAAGGGGAGCGCATAGAAGCGCGGGGCCGCCGAGCCGAAGCGGGCCGCCGCCTCGCCGGACAGGACGTTGAAGCGGACGTACTTGAAGAACGAGTGGAAGGGGCTGCCCCAGGTGAGGTGGTCCAGCAGGCCCAGCCCCGCGGCGACCGCGAGTCCCCCCAGACAGGTGAAGGCCAGGAGCCTCCAGCGTCGAGCGGCCATCAGCCACAGGAGCGCCGCGACGACGCAGATGGCGGACGGGTAGCGCGTGACGACGGCCAGGCCCAAGGCCACGCCACCGACGAGGCCCGCCCTGCCCTCTCGCTCGCGCCGGTCCAGCGCCTCCAGGGCCACCACGAGGAAGGACGTGGAGAAGGACTCCGCCAGCGTGCGTCCGGCGAAGACGAGCACCGGCCCGTAGAGGCCCAGCAGCAGGACGGCCAGCCAGCCGCCCATGGGGCCGGCTCGACGGGCGGCGAAGCGGTAGGCGGCCCACAGGCTCCACGCATGCAGGGCGAGCTGAGGGAGGGCCACCACCGCGCGGTAGCCCTGCGGGTCGGTGATACCGAGCACCCCCGCCAGCTTGAGGAAGCCCGCCAGCACCCCAGGTACAGCCCAGTTGCGGATGCCATCGCGCCACTCCCACGCCAGCACGCCGTAGCCATGGACGCGCCAGTAGGCGGGCTCCAGCGCTTGATACACCTCGTCGGGATGGATGCGGCCCAGTTGCGTCACGGCGACGATGGCGGGCAGGAGCGCCACCCCAGCGAGGGACAGCCAGGTGAGGAGTGCGTGCTTCCGAGCCTCGGGACGAGGTGCGTCGACCGGCGGGTTCTCGAGCGACACGGGGGCGGTGGGTGCGTCGGGCAGGGGTGCGGACACGGGCGTCGAGGACTCTCCCCGGCCCCGCGCCCGGGTGCAAGCCAGGTGATGTTTGTCCGGCAGGCCCTCGCTCGGGTAGGAACGCGGTTCCCTGAGGAGGAAGACACATGCCGGACGTCATCGTGGTGGGAGCGGGACATAACGGGCTCGTGACAGCGGCGATGCTCGCGCGCCGGGGCCTGTCGGTCACCGTCCTGGAGGACAAGGACGTCATCGGCGGAGCCTGCCGCACGGAGTACCCGTTCAAGAGCGCGCCGGGGCTCGGCGTGTCCACGGGCGCGTACCTCCTGGGCCTGATGCCGCCGGAGCTGCTGCGCGAGTTGGAGCTGGACCTGCCCCTCAAGCGGAGGGACCCGCACTACTTCCTGCCCACCACGGGCAAGCGATATCTGTTGTTCGGCTCCGACGAGCGCGAGCTGAAGCGCCAGTTCCTGGAGTTCTTCTCCCAGGAGGACTGGGAGGCCAACCAGGCGATGAACGAGGAGCTGGGCGCGCTGCGCGATGACCTGGCCCCCTCGTGGCTCCTGCCGCCGCTCTCCATCGAGGAGACCGCCGAGCGCTACATCCGTCCCGCGCTGAGGCAGAACTTCATCCGGTTGTGTCAGGGCTCGGCGCGCCAGTACCTAGAGCGCTTCCGCTTCAAGTCCGACTTCGTGAAGGCGATGTACGCGGTGACTGACGCGTTCTCCGGACTGGACGGCGGCTATGACACGCCGGGGACGGGCATGAACCTGCTCGTCCACAACATGTGCCGGCTGCCCGGCAGCGGCGGCACGTGGATGATTGTCGGCGGCGGCATGGGCACCGTCACCCAGGCAATCGCCAACGTCGCGCGCAAGTACGGCGCCACCATCCGCACGGGCGCGAAGGTGACCTCGGTCCGCGTGGACGCGGGCGTGGTGAAGGGCGTGGTGCTGGAGAATGGCGAGGAGCTGAGCGCCAACGTCGTCATCTCCAATGGAGACCCGTTCCGCACGCTGAAGCTGGTGGACTCGGCGGCGCTTCCGGCGGACTACCGCGCGAAGGTGAACGCGATGGCGGTGCCGGGCACCACGCTCAAGGTGAACCTGTGCCTGAAGGAGCTGCCCACCTTCACCTGTCTGCCCCAGGACCGGGGCCAGTTCGGTCCCACCATCCACCTGCTGCCGCAGGAGGACGACGTGCTCGGGGCGCTGGAGCGTTCGTACCGCGAGACGCAGGCGGGCAAGCTTTCCGAGTTCCCCTCCATCGAGTGGTACATCCACACCACGGTGGACCCCACGCTGCGCGACGCCGAGGGACATCACAACTCCGCCCTCTTCGTGGAGTGGGTTCCCTACAAGCTCGAAGGCACCACGTGGGAGAAGGAGGAGTCGAAGTACGTGCAGCACCTCTTGTCCATCTGCGACCGCTTCGCCCCGGGCACCAGTGACAAGGTGCAGGAGTACTTCGCCCTCACGCCTCCGAAAATCGAGAGCCACTTCGGAATCACGGGCGGCCACATCCACCATGTAGACAACAAGCGGGGCTTCACCGACCGGCTGCCCTACGAGACGCCGGTGCAGGGGCTCTACTTCTGTGGCGCGGGCTGTCACCCCGCCGGCAGTGTCATTGGCGCGGCAGGGCACAACGCGGCGGGCGTGGTGCTCAAGGCCCTGGGACGCTGAGTCCCAGCGCCTGGAGATGGATCCTCCGCGCCATCGTGTTTAGATGAAGGCCCCCATGAGCTACCTCGTCCTCGCGCGTAAATGGCGCCCGCAGAAGTTCGATGACATGACCGGACAGGAGCACGTCGTCCGGACCATCGCGAACGCCATCAAGATGGACCGGGTCGCTCATGCGTACCTGTTCTGCGGCCCTCGTGGTGTCGGCAAGACGACGGCCGCTCGACTGCTCGCCAAGGCCCTCAACTGTGACAAGGGGCCCACGGCGACTCCGTGTGGCGAGTGCCGGGCGTGCATCGAAATCGCCAACGGCACCAGCGTGGACGTGGCGGAGATCGACGGTGCGTCCAACAACGGCGTGGAGAACGTCCGCGAGATTCGCGAGAACGCGAAGTACCTGCCACAGCGAGACAGGCACAAGATCTACATCATCGACGAGGTCCACATGCTGTCGGGAGCGGCGTTCAACGCGCTGCTCAAGACGCTGGAGGAGCCACCTGGTCACGTGAAGTTCATCTTCGCGACGACGGAGGCGCACAAGCTCCCGGACACGATTCTCTCGCGCTGCCAGCGCCACAACTTCCGCCGCATCTCCGCGGCGCGGATGCTCCAGCGGCTCCAGGAGATCTGCAAGGCGGAGGGCGCGGGCATCTCGGACCGCTCTCTGTCGCTCATCGTGCGTCAGTCCGAGGGTGGCATGCGCGACGCGCTGAGCCTCCTGGACCAGGTGCTCGCCTCGTGCGGTGCCAGTCCCACGGATGAAGAAGTCGCCGAGGCCCTGGGCGCCATCGACCGGACGATGGTGCAGGACTTCGCCGAGGCGCTGGTGCGCAAGGACGCCAGGCGCATGCTCGAGCGCGTGGAGGAGGTCTTCAATCGCGGGCTCGACTTGAAGCGGCTCGCCGAAGAACTGGCGCTCCAGTTGCGCCACCTCTTCGTCACGAAGACGCTGGGCGAGGCGCCCGCCGAACTGGCCGAGTCCGAGCAGAAGGCGCTCATCGCGCTGGCGAAGGAAGCGGAGAGCGCGCAGCTCACCCGCCTGTTCGACGTGGTGCACGGCAGCGTCTGGGATGTGTCTCGCGCGGCACAGCCGAGGCTCGCGCTGGAGATGGCACTGCTGAAGGCCATCCAGTTGTCGCCGGGCGGTTCCATTCCGGAGCTGCTGGCGCGGGTGGACCGGCTCGCGGCCGGACTGCCCCAGGGCGAGGGTGCCAACAAGACCAATGCTGGAGCGCCAGGAGGTCGCTCCAGCTCCACGAACTTTCGCGCCTGAGCCTCGACCGGCTCCTCGTCCGGAAGTCCCCGCCCCGACGACTCCCGCCTGGGAGGCGCACGGTTCCGCTTCTGATTCCACTGAGTCGATAGCGCGTGCGCCCTTGGCGGCAGCCGCGCCCGCTCCAAGTGCGTCTGGGCCTCGCCCCACTGACGACTCTCGGACGGAGTCTGCACCGAGCTTCACCAGGTCCGCGCAGGGAGCACCTCGCGACGAGGAGGCAGGTCGATTCAGCGAGCACACCCAGGCTTCGCCAGCACCGCTCGGTGCTGGGCCTGCTCGATTCTCTGAGTCGATACAGGGTACCCAGGCGCCGTACCCGGAAGCAGCACCTCGCGACGTCAACACCGCTCGCTACCCCGAGTCCGCACAAGGTGCCCAGGCACCCTTCGCCCAAGGCTCTTCGCGCGACGTCAACGCCGCTCGCGCCCCCGAGTCCGCGCAAGGCACACAGGTGCCCTTCGCCCAGGGCTCTTCGCGCGACGTCAACGCCGCTCGCGCCCCCGAGTCCGCGCAAGGCACACAGGCGCCCTTCGCCCAGGCCTCTTCGCGCGACGTCAACGCCGCTCGCGCCCCCGAGTCCACACAAGGCACACAGGCGCCCTTCGCCCAGGCCTCTTCGCACGACGCAAACGCCGCTCGCGCCCCCGAGTCCGCACAGGCTCCGCAGGCATCGAACGTCCAGGCAGCACCGCGCGACTTCGGGTCCTCTCGCTACGACGAGTCGGACTACGTGGCCGAACCTCCGGATGACATCGAGCTGCCTCAGCACTCCGGAGCCTCGTCGGACACAGGGCCCTCGGGTGCCTGGAGTCCGCCTCCGTCCCCCACCGTCGCGCCCCCCGTCGCCGCCACCGGCCCGGTGTTTGCCGGCCTGCCGCCCTCCGCCGCGCGGCCCCTGTCCTTCTTGCGCAATGCCACCGGAGGACAGGCCAGCACGGAGGCCTCTCCTCGTCCCAGCGGCTTCGCGGTCGAGTCTCCCCTCCCCTCGGGCCCCGTCCTCGACGGACTCCCGCCTTCCGCCGCGCGGCCCCTGTCCTTTCTGCGCCAGGGCACCACTCCGCCGGCCTCCGTGGGGCCCGCACCTTCCGCGCCCGTGGCCTCGCCCGGACCTCACGCCGGAGCCACCCCGCTCTCCCGCACCACCGAGCCCGCGCCCAGCGTCCGCGTCGTCAACGTCCGCAAGCCAGAGGCTCCACCGGCCCCCCCTGAATCAGTGGCCGTCGACGACGAGGAGTCGCGCTTCTACCCGGAGGAGGCCTCCCCGGGCGGCTGTGCCTCCGGCGAATGCATCCCCGAGCCGGAGCCCGAGGCCCCCGCCGCCGAGTCCGAGCCCGAGCCGCCACCCATGATGGCCGCCGCGCCCGCACCGGTGGCCGCCCGAAGCCGCGACAACCCGAGCCTCCCGCTGATTGAGCGCTGGCGCGCCGCGGTGGAGAGCGTGAAGGCGTCCTCCCTCCGGCACGGCACCGCGCTCGCCAACGGCCGACTCGTGTCGATGAAGGCCGGGGAGATAGTCCTCGGCTTCCTTCCCTCCGCCGGCCTGCACCGCATGACGGTCACCGCCGCCGCGGGCAAGGCCGTCATCGACAAGCTCCTCGCCGAGCACTTCGGCCGGGCGGTGAAGCTGTCCTTCCAGGACGTGTCCGCCGACGACACGCGGGCCTCGCTCAGCATCGCCGAGCGTGACGCACAGAGCCGGGCCACCCATGAGAAGAACACCGAGAGCAAGGTGCGCAACCACGCCTCGGTCCGCGCCGTGCTCCTGCGGCTGGGTGGAGAAATCGAGCACATCCAGATCTACGAGCCCGAGCGCCCCTCCGCCGCCTCGCCCGCCGACGCTCCAATCGAAGCTCCCGACGACAGCGCCTGACTTTGTCCCCGCGCAACGGTAGGGTGCGCGCCACACTCCACGCCCGAGCGGACCCATGAAGGGTGCCGCTCCCCCGAGTACCGAGGAAGCACATGCCTGGCGTCGACCTGAACTACTTCATCCGGCAGGCGAACAAGCTGACGGAGAAGATTGAAGAGCGGAAGCAGAAGCTGGCCGATGAGACCGTCGAGGCCAAGGCTGGCGATGGCCGCGTCACTGTCGTGGCCAACGGCATCCAGGAGATCCGCAGCATCAAGATCGACAAGGAAGCCATCGACCCGAACGACACGTCGATGCTCGAGGACCTCATCACCGCCGCGGTGAATGCCGCCCTGGCGAGCAGCCGCCAGCACATGCAGAGCGAGCTGGCCAAAATCTCCGGCGGCATCAAGATCCCCGGCGTTACCTGAGACCGGATGACGCCCGATCCGCTGAACCGCCTTGTCGCCCAGCTCGCGAAGCTGCCGGGCATTGGCGAGAAGACAGCCCAGCGCCTCGCGTTCCACATCCTGCGCGCTCCCGGCGAATACGCCGCGGAGCTGTCGAAGGCCATCCGCGAAGTGAAGGAGAA
>NZ_JBLZWL010000012.1:0-32374 GCF_049194865.1 Corallococcus terminator
CGGCACGTCCTTCACGGTGGGCCGCGTCGCCCGCGTGGGGGGGGGAACGTCGTCGATGGGGGGCGCGGGAGGCAGGCGGCGCAGCGCGCGCTGCGTGTCGGGCACCACCACGTCCAGGGACTGGGTGAGCGCATCCAGCAGCTTGTCCTGGGGCACGTCGACGGCGAAGTGCTCCGCCACGAGCGCGCCGTCCTTCGCCGCGTAGACGCGCACTCCGGCGCGGTAGCCGCTCGGCTTCTGGGCCAGCTCCGCCACGAGCACGACCTCCGCCTTGCTGGCGGTGCCGAGCCACTGCAGGCACGGCGCCTCCGTGCGCTTGCAGCGCAGCAGCGCGCGGCGCCGCGCCGCGGGGAGCTTGCGGGTGACATTCTCGATGCGGATGACGCGCAGCCCGCGCGACTCGAGCTGCTCGGCGATGTGCCCCTGCCCGAACTCGATGATGTGGGCGGGGGCTCCCGTCGCGTCCGGTGGGGCGATCAGCACACTCACGGGCCCCTGCGGCGGAGGTGCCGCGGGCGCCTGGGCGACCACGGAGAGAACGGCGACGAGGGTAATCAACACACGATCACTTTCCCCCCGACACGACCTCCTCGCAAGGCCGGGAATCAGGGGCTACTCACCTCGGGTGGCGGCACGCGCGCTCCCGGTGCGTGCGGTGGGAGGTGACCCCACCGCCCAGGTAGCGTGCGGTGGGAGTGGCCAACCCCGTCTTCCAGGCCTCAGCGACGAGGCCGCTCGGGCGGCGGGGGGCGAATCTGCGTCTTCTCCGACGTCTTCAGCTCGGAGGAGGGGGCGTTGGTGTCCTCGTCGTCGTCTTCCTCGACGGGGCGGGAAGGGATGGACGGCGGGGGTCTGCGCGCGGGGACCGCGGGACGAGCGCCGCCGGAGAGCGGAGGCCTGGGCGGGGGCGTGCCGGGGCGGCGTGGCGGCGGGGGGCGGCCCGCGTCGGTGAGCAGCTCCTCGTCCACCTCCACCTTGGCCTCGGAACCGAAGGGGTTTCGGGTGGGCGGCGGCGTCCGGTCGTCATCTCCCACGTTGGGAGGCGGCGGCGGACGCGGCGCGGCGGCCCTCACGGCGGGGGTCCCCGCGGGTGGAGTGGCGGCGGCGCTGCCAGCGGGCGGAGTGGCGCTGGCGGCCCGGGGCGTGGCAGGCGGCGTGCCGGGTCTGGCCATGGACGCGGGGAGGCTCGCGGGCACCTGCACGGCGGGCGCGGGCGCGGCCTTGGCGTCACGGGCGTCCTGCCTCAGCTTCTCCTCGAATTCGGACCACTCCTTCTTGAAGTGTTCGGGGTCCGGACGTCCCTCCTCGCGGTGCTTGAGCGAGGGGGCCCAGCGCACGGTGTAGGACTCGCCGGCGTGGAAGACGGGCGGCGGGGGGATGCCGTACGTCGCCGGGTCGAAGAAGGCCTCGTCCAAATCGCCGAAGCCGTACGCCTTCGCCTTGGCGACGAAGTTGGGGATGATGCCCGTGGGCGCGTGGTAGCCGAGGATGTGGCCTTCCTCGTCCTTGGTGACGGGCGTGAAGACGAAGATGTCCTGGGTGCGGTAGTCGCCCTTCTCGGTGAGGGGCAGCACCTCCGACAGGGCGGACGTCTTGCGGCTACCGTCGTGGTAGCGCTCGCAGCAGATGATGAAGTTGATGGCGCTGGCCACCTGGGCGCGGACGGCGACCATGGGCAGCTCGATGCCGGACATGAGGCACAAGGACTCCACGCGTCGCAGCGTGTCCGTGGGCGTGTTGGCGTGAGTGGTGGCCAGCGAGCCGCCGTGGCCCGTGTTCATCGCCTGCATGAGGTGGAACGCCTCTCCGCCGCGCACCTCGCCGACCACGATTCGGTCCGGGCGCAGACGCAGGGCCGAGTGCAACAGGTCTCCCATGTCCACGGCGCCCTTGCCGAACTTGTCCGGCGGACGGCTCTCGAAGGGGACGACGTGTGTCTGGTTGAGCTGGAGCTCCGCCGAGTCCTCGATGGTGAGGATGCGCTCGTCGTCGGGGATGAGGGAGGAGACGATGTTGAGCAGCGTCGTCTTGCCGGAGCCCGTGCCGCCGGCCACCAGCATGTTGAGCTTGGTGGCGATGCCCGCCTCGATGAGCCGCGCCATCTGCGGCGTCAGCGAGCCGAACTTCAACAAGGACTTGATGGTGAGCTTTTCCTTGAAGAACTTGCGGATGGAGATGGTGGTGCCCTTGCGAGCAATCGGCGGAATCACCACGTGGATGCGGCTTCCATCCGGAAGGCGCGCGTCCAGGCGCGGCCGCTCCTCGGTGAGCATGCGGCCGACGAACTGGGCCATGTTGCGCGCCGCGCCGATGAGGCCTTCCTCGGTGAAGGCGGCATCCGTGCGCGTCAGGCGGCCCTTCTTCTCAATCCAGACGTCGGTGGGGCCGTTGATCATGATCTCCGACACCGCCTCGTCGTCCAGATAGGGCAGGACGGGCTTGAGGAAGGCGCGGAGTGACTCGGTGTACATCGTCATGGCGCCCCCCAGGCTAGCGCGGCTGGTGCCAACCCCCAAAACCCGCCGTACCCGCCCGCCTGCTCCCTGGGGCGTTGTCGGCCCGCCGACGCCGGCATGAAAGGGATGGGCCCCGTGGGACGGGGGTGTTTCAATGCCCCCCGCGCGTTGGTCGGGGAGTCACGCACATGCTGAAGGACAGGCTGCCGCAGGACTGGAAGCAGGCGCTGAAGGCCTCGCTGGATTCACCCTCGTTCCAGGAACTGGAGCGCTTCGTGGCGAAGGAGCGCCAGGAGGCCACCGTCTTCCCCTTGGAGGAGGACCTGTTCTCCGCCTTCCGGCTCACACCCTACGCGGACGTGCGCGTGCTGCTCCTGGGGCAGGACCCGTACCACGGGCCGGGACAGGCGCATGGGCTGGCGTTCTCGGTGAAGCCCGGGGTGCCCTCGCCGCCCTCGCTGGTGAACATCTTCAAGGAGCTGGAGGCGGACGTGAAGGTGCCGCGCCCCAAGGACGGCTCCCTGATTGCCTGGGCGGAAGAGGGCGTGCTGCTGCTCAACGCGGTGCTGACGGTGCGTCAGGCGAAGCCCAACAGCCACGCGGGCCATGGGTGGGAGGACTTCACGGACGCGGTCATCCGCGCGGTGAGCGAGAAGACGGAGCCCGTGGTCTTCCTGCTGTGGGGCAAGTACGCGCAGAAGAAGAAGAAGCTCATCGATGCGAAGCGGCACGTCGTCATCGAGGGCACGCACCCGTCCCCCCTGTCGGCCAGCAGCGGCTTCTTTGGCAGCAAGCCCTTCAGTGGGGTGAACCAGGCCTTGGCGTCGAAGGGCCGGCCTCCCATCGACTGGCGCTTGTCGCGGTGAGTCGCGCCTCGCGCTGACAGTCCCTTCGCGGCGGGCGGTGGCTTGATACGGTGCGTCGTGACATGACCGCCGCCTTCCTCGCCGCCTCCACGCCCGAGCCCGTCGGGCCGAACCGCTACCGCATCCGCTTCACCTCGCCCTGGTACCAGGGGCGGGGCGCGTATGGAGGCCTGGTCGCGGGCACGGCGCTGCGCGCCTTGGAGCACACGGTGGGGGACGCGGCCCGGCCGGTGCGCTCCTTCACCATGCACTTCTGCGCCCCGGCGGTGGAGGGCGACGCGTGGGTGACGACGCGAATCGAACGGGCGGGAAAGCTCGTCACCCAGGCCACCGTGCGCGTGGAGAACGAGTCCGGCGTGGTGGCCATGGGCAGCGCGACGTTCGGCGCGACGCGCGGTGGCGCCATCGAATACCTGGAGATGTCGCCGCCGAAAGTCCCGCCTCCGCACGAGGTGCCGATGACGCCGGACGACGTGCCCATGCCGGACTTCTGCCGCTTCTTCGAGTTCCGCTTCTGCATCGGCTCGGCGCCGTACTCCGGGGCCGCCGTCGCGGAGACGGGCGGCTGGCTGCGCCCGCGCGAGCCGACGGTGCTGGACGCGCCCCTGTGCGTGGGGCTGATGGACGCGTATCCGCCCGCGGTGCTCTCCCGCGTGGACGGCTTCCGCCCGGCCGCCACCGTGGACTTCACCATGCACTTCTTCCAGGCGCTGCCCCAGGCGGGCCTGAAGCCGGACGCCCAGTTCCTGCGCACCGGCCGCTCCCTCCAGGCCGGGGGCGGGTACTCGGAGGACTCCCAGCAGCTCTGGACCGAGGACGGCCAGCTCCTGGCTCAGTGCCGGCAGCTCTTCGCCGTGATGGGATGACGGGCTGAGGCACGGGCCTCGGGGCCTGCCCACGCGCGGCCTTCTGGTAGTGTCCTCGCCGTGCGCGTGCTCTGGGGCATCATCAGCATCATCTGTGCGCTGCTCGTGGCGGCGGGCTTCGTCTTCGTCTTCGCCGGGCTCAAGGACGTCCTGCGCGCCCTGCACTCCCGCCGCTGGCCCACCGTGCCCGGCACCGTCCTGGCCGCCGAGGAAGTCGAACACCGCCTCCCCGTGCCCGGTCAGACGGAGCCCCGCGTCCACTACGAGGCCCGCGTCCAGTACGAGTACTCCGTGGGCCGCGTCCTCGTCGGCACCGCGACGTTGCGCGTGGACCCCGCCGCGCGCACCAACCCCGACGACGCCCAGGCCACCCTGCGTCGCTATCCTCCGGGACAGGCGGTCCGGGTCGCCTACAACCCCGAGGACCCGACGGACGCGGTGCTGGAGCCCGGGGCGCACGCGCCCAGCTTCGTGCGGCTCGTCGTGGGCCTGGGGCTGGTGGGCCTGGGCATCTGCATTCCCTTCATTGCCCGCTGGTTCATGGCGCGCGTGTAGGAAAATCTCCGTCCAGGACGCAACTGATCCGCGCCAGGGCCGAGAATCCGTCACATTCTCTTTCGGTCGTCCCCGTTCCGAGGTCTTTCATGAGCGATCGCTCCTCCATCCGCCGCGGTCAGCAGCCCCAGGTCCGGTCCTCCACGCAGACCGCCCAGAACACCCCGGTGGTGAAGAACACGACCACGGACAAGGTGGTCAAGGACACCAACACGGGCGTCCAGACGACCTTCCAGGACGGCCGCCTCCAGAGCCACTTCGAGCGTGAGAAGAGCACCACGCAGAACTGGAACACCAGCTACAGCACCGAGTCCCAGCACGAGTCCACCGGGCGCGTGACGGGGCTGATGGCGGGCGTGCTGGGTCAGATTCCGAAGGTCGGCATCGACGGCCAGTTCACCAAGGGCGCGGCGGTCAAGAAGTTCGAGGGCGGCTTCGGCGACGCCAACAGCGTGGCCCAGGGCTACGGCAAGATGAGCGTCCTCGAGGCGGAGCTGAAGGGCTCCGGCGAGATTGGCATCGAGGGCGGCAAGGTGTTCGCCCGGGGTGACCTGGACGCGAAGGCCACGCTGATTGACGCCGAAGGCACCCTGCGCGCGGGCGTCGGCCCGATTCAGGCGGAGCTCCAGGGCAAGGCCTGGGTGGGCGCCAAGGCCGGTCTCCACGGTGAGGTGGAGCTGGACCCCATCAACGGCAAGTACGCGGCCCGCGTCGGTGGTGACGCCTTCATCGGCGCCCGCGCCGGTGTGACGGGCAACGTCAAGCTGGGCGACTACGGCGGCGTCACGGGTCGTGCGGAGGCGTGGGCTGGTGTCGGTGTGTCTGCTCGTGCCGAGGCGAGCTGGGACAACGGCCGCTTCAAGGCCCGCGTGGACTTCGGCGCGGCCCTGGGCATCGGCTTCAAGCTGGGCTTCGACGTCGACATCAACTTCGGCAAGATTGCCGACGCGGTGAAGAGCATCATCGAGAAGCCGGTCGAAGTGGTCAAGAATGTGGTGAAGTCCGTCGGCAACTTCTTCAAGGGGCTGTTTGGCTGATGGCGGAGACCGCCAGATACGACGCACTTCTCGCAGCCGGGGAGCTGGACCAGGCACGCCGTGAGGCCGAGGCCGCGCTCAAGCGCGATGCCTCGGACCAGGCGGCCCGGGTCGCGCTCGCCCGGCTCGCGGCATTCGATGGCAACGAGGCCCAGGCCGAGTCGTGGCTGGTGGGCCTGAGCGCGGAAGCGCCGGGCGTGCAGCTCGTCCGCGCCGCGCTCCTCACCCGACGCGGCGATGCGGCCGGCGCGCTGGCGCTCTACCGGAAGGTCGCGAAGGCACAGCCCGACCGCGCCGAGGCGTGGTTCGGCCAGGGCTACCTGCTGGCGGAGACGGGCGACAACGCGGCGGCGCAGTCGGCGCTGGAGCGCGCGGTGAAGCTGGCTCCGGACGCGGGCATCCACCACTTCCACCTGGGGCGCGTGCTCTTCGCGCAGGAGAAGCTGAAGGACGGCTTCCACCACCTCCAGGAGTCCTTGCGCCTCAACCCGAGGCACGGGCCCAGCTACCTGGTGCTCGCGGTGGCGCTCCAGGCGGGTGGCGAACTGGAAGCCGCCGAGGAGCTGCTCACCACGGGCCTGAAGGTCCTCCCGGACGACCCGTACCTGCTCAACGGGCTGTGCAACGTGCTGCTGGCGCGGGGCAACCTGGCCGGCGCGGTGAAGGCGGCGGAGACGCTTGCGCGCGTGGAGCCGGACAGTCCGGCGGCGCAGGGGAACCTGGCGCGGCTGCGGCTGGCGCAGGGACGGCTGCCGGAGGCGCTGGAGCTGTGCCGCAAGCTGGCGTCGCGAGGCCAGGCCACCGCGCAGAGCCGCATGGTGGAGGGCATGGCGCTGGAGGCCCTGGAGCCGGTGGACATCCCCGCCGCGCTGGCCGCGTGGCGCGAGGCCGTGAAGCTGTCCCCGGACGACTGGGCCCCCGCCAACAACCTGGGCAATCTGCTGATGCGCATCCCGGAGGATGAACTCCCGGGCGCCGGACAGCAGGCGCTGGAGGTGCTGGAAGAGGCGCATCGCCGCGCGCCGGAGCGTCCGGAGCCCCGCCTCAACCTGGCGGTGGTGCACGCGCGCCTGGGGCAGAAGGACCAGGCGAAGGCGCTCGCGCGCGAGCTGCTGGCGCTGCCCCGCCTCGCTCCTGAGTGGCGCGAGCAGGCCGAGCGACTCATTCAGGCGCTGGCCTGACGCGGGCCGGGTGAAACAGTGCCCGGGGCGATGTCTCGCCTCGGGCCCGCTGTGTGTCTCAAGCCGCGACGTTGGCCAGCTGTTTCATGAGCAGCCGAATCAACTCCACCGGATGGATGGGTTTGGGCAGCAGCTCCGCGCCGTAGCGGATGGCGACGGGGATGAGGTCGTCGAGCTGCTCGTGTCCGGTGAGGAAGATGAAGGGCGCGCGACACTCCTTCAGCTCTCGCATGGCGATGAGCACGTCCGCGCCATTCATCTCCGGCATGTTGTAGTCGCAGAGGATGGCGGAGATGGCCCCCAAGTCCTGCTGGAAGGCCGCCTCCGGCGACTGCACCGTCACCACGTGATATCCCGCGCTCTGGACGATGTCTGACACCAGCGAGAGCACGAACAAATCATCATCGATGACCAGCACGGTCTGCATCGCGCTCTCCCGGTAAGCCCGGCTCATCCTATGAGCCGGGCCGGCTTGGTGGGTAGGGCGCGCGACGCAACTCGTCAGCGCGGCTTGGGAGCAGCGGGTCCCGATTGCCCCGGCGTGGGCGTGGAAGGAATGAGCACGAGGTCCTCCTGGGGAGGAATCAGGTACTCGGCGCCCGTCTCGGTGACGACGGCCATCTCCTCCACGGAGACGATGCGCTGGGCATCCGGGGCGCCGTCCTGCCAGGCGAAGAAGCCGTCGAAGGCGAACACCTGTCCGGGGCGGACGATGCGCAGGGACTGGCCCTTGGCGGGCTTGGGCTTCGCGCCGCCAGAGAGGGCCGGGCCCACGTCATGTGCCCAGTAGCCCACGGGATGGCCGGTGCCCCACATGACGGGCTCGGAGCCGGCTTCGCGCATCCAGTCGCGCTGGGCCTTGTCCACGTCCCACCCGCTGGCGCCGGGCTTGAGGGCCGCCAGGGCGATGCGGCTGCCCTTCTTGCCCTTCTCCCACTTCTCCAGCGCGGCTTGTGACGGTTGTGTCTCGCCCGGGGCCAGCACGTAGGCGAAGCGCTGGATGTCCGTCACCCACATGCCGCCCACGCGAATGCCGAAGTCCGTCTGGATGAAGTCACCCGGCTGGATGACGCGCTCGGTGGCGTGCGAGTGGCCGCGCGTGGGCCCGCTGTTGACGTTGGGGTTCTGGTCCGGCGCCCACGCGTCCCCCACGCCCAGCTCCGCCATCCGCTTCTTGAGGAAGCGCGCCACGTCCACGTCGCGCGTCTTGCCCGGCACCACCGTCCGGTACGCCTCCACTTCCAATTGCGAGGTGAGCGCGGCGGCCTTGCGCAGGATGTCCACCTCCTCGGGCAGCTTCACGGAGAGCCACTCGGAGACGACGTCCTCGGACGACACCAGCTTCTTGCGCAGGGCGGGTGACAGCGCCTTCTCCAGCGCGGCGCGCTGCGAGGAGGACAGCCCGTCCGCCACCGTCACCGCCGTGGAGGCGTTGATGGCGATGCGCGCGGGCTTCGCGGCGGCGAGCTTCGCGGCCACCTGCGCGTAGAGGTCCACGCCGCGCTCCAGCGGCACCACTTCGTCCAGCGGCCCGACTTCGCGCAGCGCCGTGGCCTCGCCCGCGGGCGACAGCGCCACCGCGCGCACCGCGTCGCCCTGGCGCAGGAACAGGAAGGCCGCGGTGCCGCCCGCGTTCTCCCCGCCGACATGGATGGCCAGCGGGTCATTGTCGTTCTCCCGGCAGAACACCACCCAGGCGTCCACGTTGGCGCGGGCCATGGCCTGGGGCAGCAGCTTCTGGATGCGCTCCTTGCGGATGCGCGGCCAGAGGTCGCCAGTGACGACAGGGTCTGCCCCGGCCGCGCCCGCCAGGGGAGCGGAGAGGAGCAGGGCGGAGAGGAGGGCGTACCGGGCGCGCTTCATGCGTCGGAAATCCTTTCGGGGGAAGGCGCGGCCATCATCCCCGACCTCGTCCGCGTCCAGCACCGCCCCGGTGTGAAGTCCTATCGAGCCCTCGTGAAGAAGCTCTCTGTCAGTCCAGACAAACCGGTGCGCGCAAGCGTCCGCGCCGTGGCTCGTTTAAGGTGATGACCATGGCCAAGAGCTCCTCCCGCAAGTCCGCCACGAAGGTGAAGGTGAAGAAGCCCGCCGCCCGTGCCGCTGCTCCCAGGAAGGGCAGGGCGACCAAGCCGGCGAAGCCCGCCGCCAAGCGCGCTCCGGCGCCCGGCTCCAACGACGCACCTCCCATCGTCCTCGAAGCCGAACCTGTCTTCACCGACGAGCCCGGAATCGAGGCGCCCAAGGCCCTGCCCTCGGGCGAGGAGGGCACCGGCCGCGTGCTGCCCTTCGAAATCGACCCCAAGCGCATGGAAGAGGGGCTCCGCAAGCTCCAGGGCGAGGTCGTCCACTGGGCCAACAAGGGCCGCTACACCCGCGTGCGCTTCAAGTTCCGGGGCAAGCAGCTGCTGCCCGACCTTCCGCTGGCGGCCGTCGTCGCGGCGGAGGGCCTCACCTTCTACTGGGGCGGCATCCTGCGCGTGCTCATCGCCAACGTGGTGGGCCGCAGCGTCTTCCAGGTGGAGCTGGTGAACGACGCGGAGAAGCGCGTCCAGGCCGGCAAGGAGGCGCTGTTGTCGGGTGACGTGGACCAGGCGCTGACACTGTTCCGCGAGGCCGTGTCCATGGACCGGGATTCCGCCGCCGCGCACCTCAATGTGGGCGTGGCCCTCAAGCTGAAGGGAGACCGGGAGGGGGCGCTCGCCGCCTTCGAGAAGGCCAGGGCGAAGGACCCGGAGGGCTCTCTGGGAACCGAGGCCGAGCGCCTGGCGGCCCCCCTGCGCCCCGCGGGAACCCCCCGTCCTTCCTGAGGCCTCCGGACGGCCTTTTTTTCTCGCGAAAAGCGGGCTGAAACGAGGGGGTTCGAGCGTTCAGTAGGGGGCGCTTTTTCGCGCCCCTTCGACCTGCTATCGAACCACTTCGTCCTTTGGGCGTTCACCCCTTCGTTTCCCCTGTTGACGTAGGGAAATCCAGGGGTTACGAACGCTCCCACACTGGATGGCGGCCCCTCGCGGGGTCCCTCCGCGACACTCCCAGAGCCCATGGCCGACGACACCACCGACAAGCCGGCACCGCCCTCCGCGCCTCCGCCTCCCAACGGCGCCGGAGAGCTCATTCCCGTCAACATCGAAGACGAGATGCGCCGCTCGTATCTCGACTACTCGATGTCCGTCATCATCGGTCGCGCGCTGCCCGACGTTCGTGACGGCCTCAAGCCCGTGCATCGCCGCGTGTTGTTCGCGATGAACGACCTGGCGAACTACCACAACCGCCCCTACAAGAAGAGCGCGCGCGTGGTGGGTGACGTCATCGGTAAGTACCACCCGCACGGCGACTCCTCCGTCTACGACGCGATGGTGCGCCTGGCGCAGCCGTGGAGCCTTCGCTACCTGCTGGTGGACGGCCAGGGCAACTTCGGCTCGGTGGACGGCGATATGCCGGCCGCCATGCGCTACACCGAAGCGCGCATGTCCCGCCTGGCCGAGGAACTGCTGGCGGACATCGACAAGGAGACCGTCGAGTTCGGCCCCAACTACGACGACTCCCTCGAAGAGCCGCTCGTGTTGCCGGCGCGCTTCCCCAACCTGCTCGTCAACGGCAGCAGCGGCATCGCGGTGGGCATGACCACCAACATCCCGCCGCACAACATGACGGAGGTCATCAACGGGACGCTGCACCTCATCGACCACCCGACGTGCACCGTGCGGGACTTGATGGAGTTCATCACCGGCCCGGACTTCCCCACCGGCGCGTTCATCACCGGCCGCGAGGGCATCCACCGCGCCTACGAGACGGGCCGCGGCCAGATTACGGTGCGCGCCCGGTCGGAAATCGAGACGTCGAAGAAGGGTGACCGCGAGGCCATCATCTTCACGGAGATTCCGTACCAGGTGAACAAGGCGCGGCTCATCGAGAAGATCGCCGAGCTGGTGCGCGAGAAGAAGCTGGAGGGCATCAGCGACATCCGTGACGAGAGCGACCGTCAGGGCATGCGCATCGTCATCGAGCTGAAGCGCGACGCGATTTCGCAGGTGGTGCTCAACAACCTGTACACCTCCACGGCGCTGGAGACGACGTTCGGCGCGGTGATGCTGGCCATCGACGGCGGGCAGCCGCGCACGCTGAACCTGAAGGAGATGCTGGACCGCTTCATCGCCCACCGCCGCGACGTGGTGACCCGCCGCACCCGCTACGAGCTGCGCAAGGCGCTCGCGCGCATGCACATCGTCGAGGGTCTGCTCGTCGCGCAGGACCTCATCGACCTTGTCGTGAGCCTCATCCGCGCGTCCAGGGACCCGGATGAAGCGCGCTGGGGTCTGATGAACATCCTGTCGCCCAACCTCTACGAGCACGAGCGCTTCGCCAACCTCCAGCGCATCGACTACGCGAAGGCGAAGGCGCAGATGGAGATGCTCGTCGCGCGCGCGCGCAACGAGGAGCCCGCCTACCAGGGCCTGGTGCACAAGTACGAGGGCGCGGGCTTCAGCCAGGAGCAGGCGCAGAACATCCTCGAGATGCGCCTGCAGCGCCTCACCGGCCTGCAGCGCGAGGAGCTGTTCCGCGAGCTGATTGGCCTGGTGCGCGACGTGGCGCGCCTGCAGGACATCCTCGCCAACGAGCTCTCCCTGCTCACCGTCATCAAGACGGAGCTCCTGGAGATTCGCGAGCGCTACGGCGACAAGCGCCGCACCGAAATCATCGGCGCGGTGGATGACATGACCAGCGAGGACCTCATCGCCGAGGAGACGATGGTCGTCACGCTGTCGCATACCGGCTACGTGAAGCGCTCGCCGCTGTCGGAGTACCGGGCGCAGAAGCGCGGTGGACGCGGCAAGACGGGCGCGGCGACGAAGGAAGACGACTTCGTCAGCAAGCTGTTCGTGGCCAGCACCCACGCGTACCTGATGCCGATTACGACCAAGGGCAAGCTGTACTCGCTCAAGGTGCACCAGATTCCGCAGGCCAGCCGCACGTCTCGCGGCAAGGCGATGGTGAACCTGGTGCAGTTCGGCGAGGGCGAGCGGCTGGCGCAGGTGTTGGTGACGCGCGACTTCCCGGAGAACCGGTACGTCTTCTTCGTGACGAAGAAGGGCGTGGTGAAGCGCACGGACCTGAGCGCGTTCGACAACGTCCGCTCCAGCGGCATCATCGCGCTGGGCATCGACGAAGGGGACGAGCTGGTGGCGGTGATGATTACCGACGGCACCAAGGACATCCTGCTGTCGACGGCGTCGGGCATGAGCATCCGCTTCCCGGAGACGGAGGTCCGCTCCATGGGGCGTCAGGCCTTCGGTGTGAAGGGAATCACGCTCGAGGACACCGACGAGGTGGTGGGCGCCGACGTGGTGGAGAACGACTCCGCCATCCTCACCGTGACGGAGAACGGCTACGGCAAGCGGACGGAGGAGTCCGAGTACCGGCAGCAGGGCCGTGGCGGCAAGGGCATCATCGACATCAAGGCCACCGAGCGGAACGGCAAGGTGGTGGGCCTGCTCCAGGTGAAGGAGACGGACGAGGTGATGCTCGTCACCAACGGCGGGATGCTCATCCGCATGAAGGTGAAGGAGATCTCCGTCATCGGCCGCAACACGCAGGGCGTGCGGCTGATTGCGCTGGAGAACGAGCAGGAGAAGGTGATGGCCCTCTCCAAGCTCCCCGAGGGTGAGGAGTCGGAGGAGGAGTCCGACGCGACGACGCCTCCGCTGGAGGCGGGCGTCACGGACTTGGCCGAGGAGCCGGTGGCCGAGTCCCCGTCAGAGGAGCCCGCCGAGGAGCCGGTAGCCGACGAGGGCGGTGGCTCCGAGGAGCCGCAGGCCTGACGTTGGCTTGAGCCGAGACGTTCAGCCCCTCTCTCCCATGCTGGGAGGGAGGGGCTTTTTCATGCGCGGGGTGGCGAGTGATTAGAACAGCCCGGTGAGGGAGAGGGTCGCCAGGCCGCTCAGCCGAGACAGTCCTTCGGGGCTGTCGCAAGCGGCCAGGCCCGTGGAGAGATAGGTCGTGGTCCTCGTGACGGTGGCACCTTCGAACTTGCCCGACTGCACCGTTCCCACGTTCGTCAGGACGGCGAGGTTGCCATTGATTTGCGACGACACGCGCGTCTGGATGAGCGTCGAGGTCTCCCCTGTGTTCCAGGTGATGACGGAGGTCGAGGAGCCGATGCTCAACAGGTCCATGCAGGAGAAGCCGGGCCTGAAGCTGCGGATGGTGTTGGTGCCGGAGGTCACCGTTCCACCCAGCAAGGAGATGCAGTTGGAATAGACAGTCGTGGTGACGACGGTGACGTCCTGCTCCACGTTCTTGAGGGGCGGTGAGTAGTTGATGGCCGCCGAGCCGACAAGGCACTCGACGAGCGTCAGCAAAGGCTGCTCGGAGCGGGCCAGTTCTTCCTGAGCGGAGGGAGGCTGTTCGCGTGATTCCTCTCCGCAAGCAGCGAGCACGGCGACAACCAGCATCGAGAGAGTGACGGCACTTCGTGGACCGTGGTGCAAGTCTGGCTCCGGGTGGTTCTGTGGGCGGCGCACTATCCGTCAGGTCGCCGTGCGAACCCCAGACATCCGTGAGCAGCATTTGAATCCGAGAAGGTGGTGTGAACCCACGAACAACGCGAGTCAAAAGTTCCTGAGAATCAGCGCAGCTCGATGGGCAGCCGAGTCACATCCAACCTGGGCACGCCGACCTGGGTCACCGCCTGGGCGCCGAACCAGTTGGCCAGCTCCGCGCAGCGCGCCAGCGGCCATGCGCGCAGCAGGCCCAGGGTGAAGCCCGCGAGGAAGCAATCCCCCGCGCCCGTCGGGTCGACCTCGTCGGCGGGCCAGGACGGCACGTGCAGCGTGTCCCGCGCGGTGAGCACCGTGCACCCCTTCGCGCCCCGGGTCATCACCAGACACGTCTTCGCGCGCACCGCGTCGATGTCCAGCACACGCGCCTCCTCCTCGCTCGCCTTGAGCACGTGCAGGTGCCCCAGCAGCGCCGCGAAGGGCGTGTCTTCGAGTCTCTGATTGAGCACGCGCCCGTGCGCATCCAGGGTCCGCAGCAGCCCCTGCGCATCCGCCAGCACCTGCGTCGCATGCAGGGACAGTCGGATGAGCGTCTCGGGCAGCACCTCGCCCATGACGCCACACGCGAGCGCCACCCGCGCATCGAAGGTGATGTCCTGGGGGCGGATGGGCTCGGAGCGGGCGTCGACTCGAAGCACGCGCTCCTCCTGGCTCAGGTCCGCGATGAACCGCGTGGTGCGCGTGCCCGGGACGATGCGCGGTGGATACCGCACGCGGTCCGCGTAGGCGAAGTCCTCGCCCGCGACGGCCACCACCGCGTGGTCCACGTCCATGGCGGCGAACACCGAGGAGATGTACGCCGCCGAGCCTCCCAGCGTGTGCACCGTGTCTCCCGGACCTCGCGACAACACGTCATGGCAGTAGTTGCCCACGACCAGCGCATCACACGAGGACCGGGGAGGCATGGGGCGGGCCTACTTCCGCGTGAAGGTCGCCGGCACGGGCGCGCCCGCGGCCTTCTCGTCCGTCCACGCGATGTGCAGCACCCACCAGCGCTGGCCGTCGAAGATGAGCTGCACGTTGTTGATGCCGCGGGCGAACGGCGCGCTCTCGGGCGTCTCGCGCGTCTCGAACGCGCTCAGCACGTTGACGAGGTCTCCGTAGCCGGCGACCTGGCGGTGCGTCTCCTTCTCGAAGAAGCCACGCGTCTTGAAGAGCTCCTCGCCCAAGGCCACGTACTCGTCGGGGGTGATGGGAGCGACACCCGGCGGGCCGCCGGGCTTGGTGCGCTGGACGGAGGCCAATTGCGCGCCGGGATAGAAGAGGGAGCGGAAGCGCTGCCAGTCACGCGGCTTGCCGGCGGGGCCGCTGATGGAGTCGTAGAGCGCGGCGAGCAGCCCGTCCTGGGTCTTCACGTCCTCGGGGCGCGCCTGGGGCATCTTCTGGAGCGCGGCCTGGGTCTTCTCCGCTGCCAGCTTCATCGGGTTGGGTGTCGAGGGCTTCGGGGCGGTGGCTGGGCTCGTGGGGGCCTGTGGCTTCGCGGCGGGACTCCCCGTCGCGGGAGCGGGCGCCGCTGATGCCTGGGCGAATGACGGAGCTGCGAGCAACAGGGCCGCGGCGCACGCTGCGGTGTACAGACGATGCATGGGATGAACCTCCAAGACGTCGAGAAGCACCGCGCGGCAGATTAACCTGACGTCCCAGGAACTGTCTGATGCCGCGCGCGGTTCCTTGTCGATGTTCGCGCTTCGACAGTCCCTGCACGCAACATCGAGGGCCAGGGCTGCCTTCCTGAGAACGACCTCATGGCCAAAGGGAGTTGCCCGCAGGTGCGCGCAACGGGTGGAACCGTGCGGGCGTGTCCGTTAGGGTGCCGCGCCATGATGCGCAAACTCCTCCTGACCTTGCTTCTGTCCGTGTCCTCCACCGCGCTGGCGGCGGAGCCGCTCACCGTCTACTCCGGCCGCAACGAGAAGCTGGTGGGGCCGCTGCTCAAGAAGTTCACCGAGAAGACGGGCGTCGAGGTGAAGGTGCGCTACGGCGAGACGCCGCAGCTCGCCGCCACGCTGCTGGAGGAAGGTGACAAGACTCCGGCGGACGTGTTCTTCGCGCAGGACGCGGGAGCGCTGGGGGCGCTGGGCAACGCGGGCCGGCTCCAGGCGCTGCCCAAGGCGACGCTGGACAAGGTGGACGCGCGCTTCCGCTCGCCGACGGGGCTGTGGGTGGGCGCCAGCGGCCGTGCGCGCGTCGTCGCGTACAACACGAAGAAGGTGAAGCCGGCGGACCTGCCCAAGAGCATCCTCGGCTTCACGGATGCGAAGTGGAAGGGCCGGCTGGGCTGGGCGCCCACCAACGCGTCCTTCCAGTCGTTCGTCACCGCGCTGCGGCTGCTCAAGGGCGACGAGGCGGCGACCGCGTGGCTCAAGGGCGTGCAGGCCAACGAGCCGCGCGTCTACAAGAACAACGCGGCCGTCGTCGAGGCGCTGGGTCGCGGTGAAATCGACGCGGGCTTCGTCAATCACTACTACCTGTACGCCGCGAAGAAGAGCAACGCGGAGCTGCCGGTGGCCAACTACTTCGTCGCGGCGGGAGACCCGGGTGCGCTGGTGAACGTGGCGGGCGTGGGCATCCTCCAGGGGACGAAGCAGGCGGAGTCGGCGCAGAAGTTCGCCGCGTTCCTGCTGGAGCCGGAGGCGCAGACGTACTTCTCCCAGGAGACGTACGAGTACCCGCTGGTGAAGGGCGTGAAGACGGCGGACGCGCTGCCGACGCTGGCGAAGGTGGGCTCGCCGGACCTGGACCTGTCCAAGCTCGACGACCTGCGTGGCACGGTGAAGCTGCTCCAGGACACCGGCGTCCTCTGAGGTTGTCGAAGTGACGCGTCGTCCTCCGGGGTGGTTGCTGGTGTCGGGGTGGGTGGTCGCCGCGCTCGCGGTGTTGCCCGCCGTGTACCTGGGCGTTCGCGCGGCGGAAGCCGATGCGGACGCGTGGGCCCTGCTCTGGCGAGACAAGACGTGGGGTCTCTTGTGGCGCACGCTGGGGCTCGCGGTGGCCGTGACTGTCTGTGCCGCCCTCGTGGCCCTGCCGCTGGCGTGGCTCACCACGCGCACGGACCTCCCGGGACGACGTGGCTGGACGGTGCTCTTGTGTGTGCCGCTCGCGGTGCCCACCTTCGTCAGCGGCTACGTGCTGCTGGCGACGTTCGGCCACGGGGGCGTGCTGGAGGATCCGCTGTCGCGCTGGGGGCTGCCGGTGCCCTCGGTGTATGGCTTTCCCGGGGCGCTCCTGGCGCTGACAGTGTCCACGTATCCGTATCTCTTCCTCGCGCTGCGAGCGGGGCTGCTCGCGCAGGACCCCGCCTGGCTGGAGGGCGCGCGCAGTCTGGGGATGAGTCCGACGCGGGCCTTCTGGAAGGTGACGGCGCCGCTGTTGCGTCCGGCCTTCGTGTCCGGTGCGCTGCTCGTCGGGCTGTATGTGTTGTCGGACTTCGGCGCGGTGGCGCTGCTCCAGTACGACGCCTTCTCGCGCGCCATCTACGTCCAGTACGAAGGCGCGTATGACCGGACCTACGCCGCGCTGCTGGGGCTGATGTTGGTGGGGGTGACGGCGGTCGTGTTGGTGCTGGAGGTGCGGCTGCGAGGCCGCGCGGGATATCACCGCAGCGCGAAGGGCGCCGCGCGAGTGTTCTCGCCCGTGTCGCTGGGACGCTGGCGGCTGCCCGCGCTGCTGCTGTGTGGCGCGGTGGTGGCGGTGGGCGTGGTGCTGCCGGTGGGCGTGCTCGTGTACTGGGGCGTGCGGGGGCTGGTGGGGGAGAGCGCATCGATGATGGCGCCGGCGCTCGGCTCGGTGCTCGCGTCGGTGCTGGGCGCGGTGGCGTCGGTGCTGTGCGCGCTGCCGCTGGCCTTCCTCGCGGTGCGATATCCGGGGCGGCTCACCCTGGCGATGGAGCGAGTCTCCTACGTGGGTTATGCGCTGCCGCCCATCGTCCTGGCGCTGTCGCTCGTCTTCCTGGGCGTGCGGGCCCTGCCGTTCCTCTACGGAACGCTGGTCATGCTGGTGCTGGCGTACGTGGTGCGCTTCCTGCCGCAGGCGGTGGGCACGGTGCGCTCGGCGCTGCTCCAACTGAATCCGCACCTGACGGAGGCCGCGGCGTCGCTGGGGCAGCCTCCCTCGGCGGTGTTTCGGCGCGTCACCGCGCCGCTCTTGCGTCCCGGGTTGCTGGCGGGCGCGGCGCTCGTCTTCCTCACGGCGATGAAGGAGCTGCCGGCCACGCTGCTGCTGGCGCCCATCGGCTTCGAGACGCTCGCGACGCGCGTGTGGGGCGCCACGGCCGAGGGGCGCTTCGCGGAGGCCGCGCTGCCCGCGCTGGTGTTGATGGCCATCTCCGCGTTGGGTGTGGGGCTGCTCGTGTCGCAGGAGGGCGACGCACCCCGGAGCTGACCTCTCGTGCGCGAGGTGGACATCGAGAAGCTGATGGCCGCTCGGCCGCCCTGGAAGTAACGGCGGAACGCGGTAGGGTGCGCGGCGCCTTCGCCATGTCCCTGCTCACGCTCGACGCCCTGTCCCTGCGCTACACCCCCAGCGGTACCGCCGCCGTGGATGGCCTGTCATTGTCCGTGGAGCC
Organism: Corallococcus terminator; assembly: GCF_049194865.1. Taxonomy (GTDB): domain Bacteria; phylum Myxococcota; class Myxococcia; order Myxococcales; family Myxococcaceae; genus Myxococcus; species Myxococcus terminator_A. Next base: position 18,080 of record NZ_JBLZWL010000012.1, read on the forward strand.
CGGTGAGGTGGTGGCGCTGCTCGGCCCCTCTGGCTGCGGCAAGACGACGACGCTGAGACTGGTGGCGGGCTTCGAGCGTCCTGGCGCGGGCACGCTCACCCTCGATGGCCGCGTGCTGGCGGGCCCGGGGGCCTTCGTGCCTCCGGAGCAGCGCAGCGTGGGCATGGTGTTCCAGGACTACGCCCTGTTCCCTCACCTGTCCGTGCTGGAGAACGTGACGTTCGGCCTGTCGAAGCTGTCGCGGCGCGAGGCGGAGGACAAGGCGCGCGCCATGCTGACGATGTTCGGCCTGGGCGAGTTCGCCTCGCGCATGCCGCACGCGCTCTCCGGGGGACAGCAGCAGCGGGTGGCGCTGTCTCGCGCCCTGGCGCCGGGCCCGCGCGTGCTGCTGTTGGACGAGCCCTTCTCCAGCCTGGACAGCGGGCTGCGCGCCTCCACGCGAATCGAGGTGCGCCGGGTGCTCAAGTCGTTGGGCGCCACGGTGGTGCTCGTCACGCATGACCAGGGCGAGGCGATGGCCTTCGCGGACCGGCTGGCCGTGATGCGCGCGGGCAAGGTGGAGCAGGTGGGCACGCCCGAGTCCGTCTACTCCGCGCCGCGCACGGCCTTCGTCGCGTACTTCCTGGGCGGCACGAATCTATTGCCCGGCATGGGCTTCGGTGGCGGAGCGCGCACGGTGTTGGGCAACCTGCCGGTGATGGGGCAGGCGAAGGGCAAGGTGCTGCTGTCGCTGCGTCCGGAGTCACTGCGGCTGGTGCCGGACACGGATTCGGTGGCGGTGGGTGGAGCCCTCCGAGCGGAGGTCCTGTCGCGAGAGTTCCAGGGGCCCAGCGCCGAGTACACCGTGGCCTGTGGTGGCATGGAGCTGGTGGTGCGTGGCGCGCCGGAGCTGCCGTTGCGGCCGGGAGCGCGGGCGCGGCTGGAAATCGTGGGGAAGGCGGGCGTGCTGGAGGACAGTCCCGATTAGGTTGGCTGTCCTCCGAGCGGGCAGGCGGCGTACGCTGGGGTGGCTCCCTGGGTGCAATCACCCGGCCTCCCCGTGCGTAGAGGTAGGTATGAACATCGCAGGTCTTCGTGGCATGGGCACCCGCTTCTTTCAGTACGTGAGGGACCCTCGCGTGGCGCTCTGGCGGAAGCTGGCCGGAGTGGTGGCGGTGGTCTACTTCCTGTCGCCGGTGGACGCGGTGCCGGACTTCATCCCCGTGTTGGGCTGGTTGGACGACCTGGGCATGCTGTCCGCGGCGGCGTTCTTCATGGTGCGTGAGGTCCAGCGCTACCGGCCCGAGCAGCCCTGGGATGGTGTCCCGAGGGACGCGGAGGGACACGAGCGCGTGCCGCCCACCGTGCGAAAGCACGTCTGAGCCGGAAAGTTCCGCCCGGAATTCCTGGCTCCAGCAGTGTCCCGGGAGTGTGACGCCACGCGTCCGCGAGTTCCCGTGGTGCGCGCGGAGGGGACGCGGAATCATGGGCGTGCATGGACACGTCCCAGGGAAGCAAGGTGGTCCTCGTCACGGGAGCCTCCTCGGGTATTGGCGAGGCGTGCGTCGAGCTGCTGACGGTGCGCAAGCACATCGTCTACGGCACGAGCCGTCGTCCGCCGACGAAGGAATCGGTGGGCTACCGGATGCTGGAGCTGGACGTGACGCAGGACGCGTCCGTGCGCCGCGCGGTGCAGACGGTGCTGGAGCGTGAGGGCCGCATCGACGTCGTGGTGAACAACGCGGGCCACGCGTTGGCGGGGGCGGTGGAGGACACATCCGTGGAGGAGGCGTGGCGGCAGCTCGACACCAACGTGTTGGGCGTGTTGCGCGTCTGCCAGGCGGTGTTGCCATCCATGCGTGAGCGGCGCTCGGGCCGCATCATCAACATCAGCTCATTGGGTGGGGCGGTGGGGTTGCCGTTCCAGGGTTTCTACAGCGCGAGCAAGTTCGCGTTGGAGGGGCTGACGGAGAGCCTGCGCCAGGAGGTGGAGGCGTATGGTATCCACGCGACGCTGGTGCAGCCGGGAGACGTGCGCACGCGACTGACGGACAACCGGGTGCGCGCGGCGGCGTCTGGTGAAGGCTCGGCGTATCGGGAGTCCTTCGAGAAGGTGTTGACCATCATCGAGAAGGAGGAGCGTGAGGGCGTGTCTTCCGAGGACGTGGCGCGGCGGGTGCTGGAGGTGATGGAGGTGGAGGCGCCCGACGTGCGGTACTCGGTGGGGAAGCTGGCGCAGCGCGTGGCCCTGGTGGCGAAGGTGCTGCTGCCCGCGAAGACCTTCGAGGGCATCCTGATGTCCATGTATGGCTTGAAGCGGCGCTGAGCTAGCGGTGCTTGTCGAGCGCCGTCTTCATGGCGGCCATGCCTTCCTCAATCATGGGGCCGACCACTGCGCTGGCCTCGTGGGGCAGGAAATCGGCGGTCCAGACGACTCGGCTCCCCGTGCCCTCCGCGAAGACCTGGACTGCTCCGTTGTAGTGGGTCAGCGGTCCACCTTCCGCGCCCCACACGAGGCGCCGTTCCTTGTCGTCCACCGTCACGATGGGCTCTCTGACGACCATGCCGTTGCGGAAGGTGACCACGCGGGCTCCCGGCTCGAGGCGTGTATCGACCACGAACCCGGGAACCAACCGAGTGTGGAGCGCGCCGATGTCACGGATTGCATCCCAGACAAACTCGGGCGTGGCGCTTGTCGTGATTTCATTCTGGATGGAAGCCATTGTCGTGTTCTCCTGGGGTGAGCCCTGCTTCTAGAGCGCCGATCAGGAATCAGCCCGAGGAAAATCGATCGCTTACGAGCACGGTCGACGCGGGCTGTCGCCGAGTGCTCAGGTCACCTCCTCACGGAGGTGCCACTTGGACCGATGGAAGCCCACGATGGAGTGCAGTGCCCGCGAGCAGAAGCTCCTGAAGCTCGCCGGCAAGAGTCGGAAGCTCTTCGTCTTTCTGCGCGAGCACCGGCACGAGTTGTTCGACGACGCTTTTCAGGCCGAGTTGGAGTCGATGTATCGACAGACGGGCCAGGGTGAAGCCGCGCAGCCGCCTGCGCTGATGTGCATGGGCCTGTTGCTACAGGCCTACCTGCAGACTTCCGATGCGGAAGCGGTGCGTCTGTCGGCGAGCGACCGCTGCTGGCGGTTGGTTCTCGGAACGCTCGATGATGAAGAAGACGCGCCCGCGTTTTCGCAGGGCGGGCTGCAGCAGTTCCGCGAGCGCCTCATCGCGCACGAGATGGACCGTCGGCTGCTCGAGCACACCGTCGAGGTGGCGAAGCGGACGAAGGGGTTCGATTCGAAAAAGACGCCGAAGACGTTGCGAGTGGGGGTCGACAGCCGCCCTTTAGAGGGAGCCGGGCGGGTTGAGGACACCATCAACCTGCTCGGCCACGCAGGCCGCAAGGTGGCCGAGTGCATGGCGCTCGCGCTCGGCACTGACGTCGAGGAGGTGTGTCAGCAGGCCGATGCGCCGTTGCTGAGGGCCAGCAGCATCAAGGCCGGCCTCGACATCGACTGGAGTGCGCCCGACGCGAAGCTCGACGCACTCAATCGCCTGTGCCGACAACTCGACCGCCTCATGGCCTGGGTGGCGAAGCAGTCGAAGTCGTGCGTCGAGGCGCCGCTGACGCGTTACATCGAAGCGCTCGCGCAGGTGCGCGAACAGGACCTCGAGCCTCGCCCCGAAGGAGGCGTTCAGATTCGACAAGGCGTGGCAGCCGACAGGCGCATCTCCATCGAGGACGCCGACATGCGCCACGGGCGTAAGAGCAAGAGCAAGCGCTTCAATGGCTACAAGCAGCACGTCGGCATCGACCTCGACACCGAGCTCGTGGTGGCCTGCGCCGTGTCACCCGCCAACCGCCCCGAAGACGAGGCGACGGACGCACTGCAGGAAGACATGGCCCACCAGGACCTCTATCCCGACGTTCTGCTCGTCGACAGGGCATACCTCAACAGCACGATGGCCGAGGACGTGCTGGCCAGCGGCGGCGACCTCGTCTGCCGGCCGTGGCGAGGAGCCAGCGCGAAGCCGGGACTGTTCGGCAAGCGCGACTTCAAAGTGAACATCCGCGACGGTACCCTCACGTGCCCCGCGGGTGAGGTGGAGCCCTTCGAGCCCGGCGCCGTCGTGCACTTCGACCCGGAAGCCTGCGGACCGTGCAAGCTGCGCCCCAGTTGTACCCAGGCCGCATCCGGTAAGGGGCGCAGCGTCACGATGGGCGATGACGAGCGGCTCCAGCATCGCCTTCGCTCACTTCTGCAGTCGCGCGCGGGCCGCGCACAACTCCGCGAGCGGGTCGGCGTCGAGCATCGCCTGGCTCATCTCGCCAACCGCCAGGGTCCGAAGGCCCGTTACCGAGGCACGCGCCGCAACCTCTTTGACCTCAGGCGACTCTCGGTCGTCCAAAACCTTGAGGTCGCCGCGCGCTTCCAGCTCGCGGCGTGACCTAACCTGTTCGGCGCTCTAGAAGGTGCTCGCCAGCTTCTCTTGGAGAATCTTGCGGCCCTCCTATTCCAAGCCGGGAGCGTGACGAGCGATGCGCCGATTCTTCTGGGTGGATGAGGACTACGCCGTTGTCGCGAAGTACCGGGGGTACGTGAATGCGTCACACCGATGGGGGTTGCCGGGCTTGTTGAGGTGCCCCACGTGCGGAGCAACCTGGGGAGGCCTGGGGCACCACTTTCCCGGCGTGGACCTGACACAACTGCCAGAGCATCGCGAGTTCGAGAAGGCCCGACCCGAGCCTCTCCTGGAGCTCACGCGCCTTCGCGAACAGGTACGCCCCCTGGTGCCTCCCCATGCCGCGCTTCCTCCAGGCACGAGCTTCGGTCCATTGGTGGGCACTTCAGTCGGAAAGCTCCCGGATTTCGTGTGGCTCCTCGATGTGCTGCTGCTCGACCAAGAGATGGTTGAGCAACTCCAGGTCGGAGGACTGCACGGGCTTCAGGCTTTCCCGACGGCCCTGCGCTTCAAGCAGAAGAACCCACCGGACCTGTTGGAACTCCAGGTGGACCCGCATGGCCTTCTGCATGCCGACTGCATCCCGCCAGAGGAACCCCCGCCGTGCGCGACCTGTGGCCGAGTGGCCTTCGGGCGGCCCGAAGAGCCCATCCTGGACGCGGCCTCGCTACCCCCGGACCTGGACCTGTTCCGATTGGCGAACTTCGCGACCATGGTCATCGGCACCGAGCGGTTCAAGGACGCCGTGCTCCGCCTCGGCCTGGACGGCCTCACCTTCCGAGAGCTCCCGACGCGCTAATCCTTGCTGCTCTCGCGCTGGCTCTCGAAGTGGACGAAGTCGATGAGGAACGTCGCCGCCACGGCCAGGGTGCGCAGGAGCGAGCCACGCAGCGCACCATCGAACTGGACGCCGAAGTTGTCGGCGTCGGTGAACATCTCCTTGCCGAAGCCGCTCCACCGCTTGGCGATGGTGCCCACCTCGCGCCCGCCCTCTTCAATCACGAACGTCCACGGACGGAAGAGCGGGCCGCGCAGGTGGCCCAACTCCTCTCCACCCGGCCCGACGATGTCATACGCCCGCGTGAAGAAGCGGAAGCGCTGTCTCACGCTGCCCAGCAGACGGCCATCGCCGTCCTCTACATCCATGCGCGCCAGCCAGAAGCGCCACGGCCGTCGCAGCCGAAGCGCCACCGCGCCCGAGGGAGACTTCAGCTCCATCGTGAAGGGGCGCTTGGCCTTGAAGAAGTTGCGCAGCAGGAGCAATCCCAGCCCGCTGCCCACCTCGCCCGCGAAGAAGACCGTCTCTCCGTCGTCCCCCACCACCTGGTACTTGTTGCGTCCCTCGAAGCCCGTGAGGATTTCTCCCCACTCCTTCACCTGGCGGACGCGCAGCGCGCGCTGATGCTGGAGGGACGCAAGGGCGGTGGAGTCGACGGGCATGGGTGCCTTCCGGGCAGGGCACTGCGAGACGGCGTGATTAGAACTGACCCGCCAGCGCCATGCCCGCGCCTTCCCTGCCCATCAGGGTGGGAGTCAACATCACCTGGGGAATCCGGGGCGCGTCGAAGTTGCGAGTGAGGAAGGCCGTGAGGGCCAGCCCGCCCAGGGCACCCACGCCCGCGCTGATGAGGATGGCGTCGCCGTCGTCTCCGTCGTTGCCTCCCGTGAAGGTGTACATGGTGCTGGCGCCGAGCAGCCCTCCGACGATGCCGCCCGCGTCGATGAGCAGCATGCGGCCTCGGGACACGGGCAGGCTGCGCGACAGCACGGCGAGGCCGATGATGCCGGCGGACGTCGCGGCCAGCTCGGCGGCGAAGAAGGACTTCGTGTTGTCGCTCTCCGACGTGGCCAGGAACAGGGCCGTCACCACGCCAGCCCACAGGCCGCCGGAGTTGGCCATGGACACCTGTCCCGCCGTGGGATTCACGAGGTTGGCGAGCAGGATGCCCACGCCGGTGAAGCCCGCGCCGCCGACGACGACGGACCCCAGCGCATCATCGCCCTCCAGGTCGAAGGCGAGCATCGACGCGATGCCGAACCAGAAGCCCCACACGGTGCCGGAGTTGATGACCGCGGCCTGCCCGGAGGTGATGCCTCCTTGCGACAGCAGGAGCGCGCTGGTGACACCCGCGCCCGCTCCGAGCATGGACGCGGCGACATAGCCCTGGTCCCTGCAGTCGGCGATGGCGCACAGCAGGATGCCCTGCGTCGCGCCGTGCAGCGTCTGCACCACCGTCAGCGAGGCGACGGCGGCGCCCGAGCGACGCTCCGTGTTCTCATAGACCGCGGCCTGCGCCAGCTTCGCGCCGGGCTTGAGCCGGGCACGGGTGAGCCGGCCGAGCTCGGAGGCATAGGGGTGCTGCGGGCAGACGGAGAGGACCTCCGTGAAGGCCTCCGAGGCCTCGGTGTCCTTGCCCCGGATGAGCGCGTCGAAGCCCTCGTTGTAGCGAGCCTCCGCTTCGGGAGGACACGCCTCGGGTGAGGTCATCAGCGGCGGAGCCGTCAGGGGCTCCGCGGAGAGCCGTGCTGGGGAATCAGGTCCGGTCCGCGCTTCATCCACGACTTGGGTGGCACTGAGCGCGACGAGCAGGAAGGTGGCGAGCGTCATGGGCACCACCCACTCTATGCGACGACCCCGGCCCGTCCACGAGGGAGAGGCCGAGGTCGCCGAGTCGTATTCAGGCGCGCCGCGTCAGCGAGCGGCGAGGGTATCGACGTGCTGACGCAGCTCGGCGTCGTTGCCCAGCCGGCCGTTGAGCCCGGCGAGGGGCTTGGCGGCCTGCTCGATGCGGCCCCGGGTGCGCGGGCCCGCCGCGACGAGCCAGGCCACGCCCAGCGCCAGCTCGGCGACTTCGGGGCTGCCAGTGAGCTGCGAGGCAAGGGTCAGCAGGGCCTCCACCGCCTTCTTCACCTGGGCGCCGTGCAGCGCGTGGCTGCTGGTGATGCCCTCGCGCAGCAGCTCCAGCAGGGCGAGCGCGGTGGCTCGAGCCTGCTGCACGGGCTCCGGCCCGGAGCCGGTCCCCGCCCACAAGCCGTTGGCGAGCTGTCGTCCCAGCAGCGCCTCCGCGCCCGCTCCGTGGGAAGCGACGTCACGGGAACGCTCGAGGGCGCCCTCCTCCTGCTCGGAGGCCAGGCCGTCCGCGTAGGCGTCGTCGTCGGAGAACTCGGGGGCCGCCAGGGACTCCTTCCGAGAGGCTCCGCCGAAGATGGCGCCCAGCAGGCCGCCGCCCTTCTTCTTCGCCATGTCGGGGGCCTGGGACGACTTGCTGACCATCCTCCGGCTCTCGAAGCTCGAAGCGGCCTCCTCCATCATCGGCGCGGGAGGCGGCGGGGGCCCGCCCGCGGAGGCCATGGTGGGCGCGGAGGCCATGGGCGCCGGAGCCGGGATTCGCATCGGCGACCCGGGAGCAGGCATGACCGGCTGAGTCGGCCCGCCACGGCGACGAGCACCGGGGCGCTGGACGACGGGAGCGGTCTCGGCCTCCTCGTTCTTCTGCGTGCCGAACATGGCCCAGCCCGCGGGAGCATTCACCGGGACGACGCGCGTCTCCGGCTGACCCGAGGCGCGCCTGTCACCGGTGCGCTCCTCCACCACGACGAAGGACGTGTAGCGCGTGACAATCTGGTGCTCGACGGCGAGGTCGACGATGCGCTTCTTCATCGACTCCGCGCGCCGGCCGGTGAGGCCCGCGGCCTCCCAGCTCCTGATGCGCTCGGCGGCCCACAACTTCTCCACCGCGGGGCGGTCCGACTCGGCGAGGAAGTTCACGTTCACGGTGAGCACGAAGGGCTCACGGCCGGAGCGGCCCCGCAGCGTCACCTTGCCGGAGCCCGGCGTGGGGTAGCGGCCCAGGAGCGTCCAGGGAACACCGTCGACCATGGTCGGCAGCTCGGCGGGAGCCAGCTCCGTGCCCTCGATGCCCTCGAAGGTGACCTGGATGTCGGTGACGCGAGGCGCGAGCGCACGGGAGAACTGGGCGACGACCTTGTCGTCGATGCGCTCGCCCGGGTGGATGAACTCCACGTCGCCGCCGGTCTGCTTCGCCATGTCACGCAGCAGCGCGTCGCTGACGTTGGTGCCGATGCCAAACGAGTACACGCGCGCGGTCTTCCGCTCGGCGAGCACGGCGCGGAGGATCTCCTCCTCGTTGCCCACCTGTCCGTCCGTCAGCAGCACGAGCACGCCGTCCGGCGCGGTGCGAGCCGCGGCCTGCATGGGCCCGAGCAGCTCGGTGCCGCCGTCGGCGCGGAGCGCGGCCACCCACCGGTCCGCCTCTTCCAGCATGCGCTGGGTGAAGGGAACGGGCAGGGGCTGGAAGGAGCGGAAGGAGCTCTCGAAGGCGATGACGTTGAAGCGGTCGCCTTCGCGCAGGTGGCGCAGACAGAGGCGGAGCGCGGCCTGGGCCTGGGGCAGGCTGGCGCCGTCCATGGAGCCGGAGACGTCCACCAGGAAGATGACCTCCTGCTTGGGGGGCGCGGAGGCCATGCCCAAGAGGTCGGGCACCACGGTGAGGGCGAACGTGCCGGGCTTGTCGCCCTTGCGGTGCGTGGCGAGCGGGGTGAAGACGGCGCTCGTGTCGGAGCTGCGCAGGGAGAGGACCAGGTCTCGGTCCAGGGACACCTCGCCGCGGGAGAAGCTCACCCGGGCGCGGGTGCCGCTCTCGCGGGTGACGGTGACGGCGTGCGAGGGGCTCTCGACGATGACCTCGCGGCCCAGGTCCACGAGCAGGTCCATGCGCAGGCCGTAGTGCACCTGACCGATGGGGGGCGAGATGCGGTCCGCGTCGGGGACGCGCGACGTGGGCTCGGCGCTGCCGTGGCCGGTGCGGTCACCGGCGGCGTTGCCGGGGATGTAGCGCGGGGCGACGAGCGTGGGGAGCATCCACCGGACGCTGCCCTCCTCGGCGGTGACGGCCTGGAGGAACTCCACCTCGACGATGGTCTCTTCGCCGGGCAGGAGGTTGCCCACCTGGGCGGTGAAGACGTTGGAGCGCTCCTCGTCCAGCAGGGCGGCGCCATGGCCCGCGGTGACGGCGTCGTCATAGGCGCGGAAGGCCTCCTCGCGCTCCTTGACGATGCCCTCGACGCGGCGGCCCGCGCACGTCATGGAGAAGGCGGACAGGGTGCCATCGGACGGCAGGGGGAAGGTGTAGACGGCCTCGATGGGGCGCTGCTCGTCGTTGCGGTAGCGCTGGCGAACGCGCACGCGCGCATGTCCGCCGAGCAGCTCACCAGTGACTTCGACGCCCTGGAGGGGAACCTGCGCGCCCTCGCGAGTGAACAGCCCTGCATGCTCTTTCGTCATGGCTTCTCCTTGTCCTGGAACTCTTCGATGAGGGCCCTCACGCGCTCGGCGAGGGCACGAACCTTGGCATCCGCTGAATCCGCTACATGCAGCTCCAGTCCGGGGATGAGCTCCCAGCGCTGGTAGCGAGTCGTCGTCGTGGGACGCGGGCCGGTGGCCGGCGGTGCCACGATTTGTGAATCGATGGGACTCGTCGGCCCGTACGTGGGCGGAGTCGGGGTTGTGTCTGACTCGGCGAGCTTGCGCAGCTCGTCGAGCGACAGGCGCTGGAGCTCCGCCTGGATGGCATCCAAGGGGAGGAACCGGGCCTGGAGGACCCGGATGGCCTTGAGGCGTATGACGTGCTCCTCGCCATACACGGTGTCCGGACCCCGGAAGGGCGGCGCGGGGAGCAGACCCCGCTGGACGTAGTAGCGCACCGTGCGTGGCGAGACGCCCGCCTCCTCGGCCAGCTCCGCCAGCTTCCACTCACTCTGTGTCTTCCGCGTGTTCACGAGTCAGACAGTACGACTCGACACTGACAGTGTCAAGTCGTCAGTGTCATGTTTCTGCGAGGGTGGTGTCGAGATGTCCGGGTGGGGTGGTGTCGGACTGTGCAGTTCGAGTGTCGAGATGGACTGTCGAGTTCGAGGGGGGAGAGGGGGGGCGAGGGGTGGGTTGCATGGGGGAGGGGAGGGGTGGAACAGAGGGGGGATGAACGGTGTGTCGGATGGGTTGGACCTCTCGTCGATACGGTTGATTGGGACGGCGGTGACGCCGGCGGTGATGGTGTCGGCGTGCGGCATCGTGGCGACGGGGTTGGACAACCAGATTGCGCGGATGACGACGCGGATGCGGGAGATGTTGAGGGAGGCGCGGCAGTTGCCGGAGGGGAACTCGCGGCGGGACTTGTTGCGGCAGGAGGTGGTCATCCTGGACCGGCGGCACGCGATACTCGCGAGGGCCATCGCGCTCACGTACACGGCGCTGTTGGCGTTCGTGGTGACGTCGTTGCTGTACCTGACGAAGCGTCAGCTCGACATCCCGGAGTCGCTGCCGGTGTTGTCCTTCGCCATCGGCGTGTTGTTGCTGGGAGCGGTGGCGGTGCTCGCGCTGGCCTCGTTGAGGCTGAGCCGGCTGGCCATCACATTGGAGCGGGAGGAACTCTTCGGCATCACCCGCCCGCCACCGCGCTAGGGCATGTATGGATAGCGACCGAGGACGCGGCCATCAGAGGAGACCGCGTAGAGCTCGAACCAGTCGAACTCGAGGCTGACGCCAGGAGCCCAGCCACACCGCTCGGGGCGGCGGTCGATGCGTACGAAGTACAGGCCGGCTTCCTGTCCAACAACGACGTCCAAGGATTTGGCTGAGAACTCACACGTGCTTGTTCCCCCTTTGGGGAACCGCGACAGCACCTGTTGAAGCGCGGCATGGGCCGCCAGGACAGCGGGGCCATCCAGTGTGGCCAGAGGGCGCAGGTCCTTGGGCCAGGGAATGGAGTTGACCTTGTTGGGGCTGGGTGTGCCCGCATCCGTGACAGGAGTCGATGCCTTCGCCTTGGGTGGTTCCGTGCCCCCATCCGCCAAGTAGTGACGAGAAGGGGCGCAGGCCAAGGCGAGCGAGAGCAAGGCGGCTGCCCCGAGGTAGCGCCGATGCAGCCGTCCAGATGTACGGCGCCAACAAGAGGATGGAGCCATCCAAGTACTCGCTCAGGCGGAAAGACCTGAGCGACAGCTTACGTCAATCCATCCACGGGAGGCCCGTCCTCGTTGCCGTGTCTGTTGGAGTGACGCCTGTCGTCCTCGCCCGAGCCGAAGCCGCTGCGAGCCGCCGCCGCGCCGACAGCGCGCAGGATGTCGAGCGGGATGGGGAGGATGGTGTGATTGCCGCCGGTGGTGATCTCCACCAGCGTCTGCAAGTAGCGCAGTTGCAGTGTGGCGGGGTTGCGGCTGAGCACGTCCGCGGCCATGGCGAGCTTCTCGGCGGCCTGGTGCTCGCCCTCGGCGGCGATGATTTTCGCGCGACGCTCGCGCTCGGCTTCGGCCTGTCGCGCGATGGCCCGCTGCATCTCCGGGGGCAGGTCGATGTGCTTCACCTCCACGTTGGAGACCTTGATGCCCCACGGGTCCGTGCGCGCGTCGAGCACCTGCTGGATTTCGTGGTTGATGCGCTCGCGCTCGCTGAGGAGCTGGTCCAGCTCCACCTGGCCCAGAATCGCGCGGAGCGTCGTCTGCGCGAGCTGGCTGGTGGCGTAGAGATAGTCCTCCACCTCGAGCACGGCCTTGTCGGCATGGATGACGCGGAAGTAGACGACGGCGTTGACCTTCACGCTGACGTTGTCCCGGGTGATGACGTCCTGGGGCGGCACGTCGCGAGCCACGGTGCGCAGGTCGATGATGACCATGCGCTCCACGAAGGGGATGAGCCAGCGGAAGCCCGCGCGCTTCAATCCCACGAAGCGGCCGAGCCGGAACACCACGCCGTTCTGGTACTCGTTGACGATTCGCACTCCTGACATGAACAGCAGGAAGACGATGCCCAGCGGAATGAGGAACCCGAGCAGTCCGAACACGTTGGTCATGTCTTCACCTCGTCGACGAAGAGGGTGAGCCCTTCCACGCGCCGCACCACCACGTGGGCGCCGCGCTGGATGGGGGAGGGAGAGGTGGCGCGCCAGCGCTCACCATGGACGAACACTTCACCGCTCTCGGGAGTGACGGGGGCCAGCGTGGTGCCCTCCTCGCCCACGAGTCCCGCGTCTCCACCCCGCTGGGGCAGTCGCCGCGTCTGTGCGCTCCGCCACGCGATATAGGCCGCCGCGCCCGCGAGGACCAACGTGGTGGGAATCAGCCACGCCCACGACACCCGGAAGGACCGGTCCACGAACCAGTCCGGGTCGAAGCGGTCCACCAGGAACAGTCCTCCCAATCCCAGCAACAACACGCCCGTGGCACCGAGCAGTCCACTGGTGACGAACAGCTCCGCGACGATGAGCGCCGCGCCGAGCAACAGGAGCAGCAGGGCCCCCGCGCTCACGGGCAGCGCGGACGACGCCACCAGCGCGAGCACCAGGGCCACCAGGCCGATGAGTCCCGGGGCGATGCCGCCTGGGTGCGCCAGCTCGACGACGAGTCCGAGCGCGGCCATGAGGAACAGCAGGTAGACCAGCGCGGGATGCGCGAGCGCATGGACCGCGCGCTGGGAGAGGCTCGGAGTCAGCTCCACGAGTCGGGCATCCCGCGTGGACAGCCGCACCGTGTCGCCTCCCGCCACCTGCACCGAGCGACCATCGGCCCAGGCGAGGAACTCCGACTCACTGGGCGCGAGGTGCTCCACCACGCGCAGCTCGACGGCCGCGTTCGCGCTGACGGCGACACTGTCGCGCACGGCGGAGGCGGCCCACGTCGCGTTGCGGCCCCGCTGACGCGCGATGCTCTCGGCGAAGGCGACGGTGTCGTTCTCCACCTTCCGGGCGAGCTGCGAGCCCCCGGCGGCCTCCGGGTCCTGTCCAGTCACACCCGCGACGGGATGGGCGGCGCCGATGTTGGTGCCGGGGGCCATGGCCGCCAGATTGGAAGCGAGGGTGACGAAGACGCCCGCGCTGCCCGCATGAGCACCGGAGGGACCGACCCAGACGAGCACCGGCACGGTGGACCCCAGGAACGCGCGGACGATGGTGCGAGTGGCCTCCAGCGAGCCGCCCGGAGTGTCCAGTCGAACCAGCAGCGCCGAGTGCTCACCCGCCTCCGCGCGGCGCACGCAGTCGGCCAGATAGGCGCCCGAGCCGGTATCCACCGCGCCTTCCAACTCGCAGAGCGCCACGGTGGACGAGCCGGACGGAGTGCTGCTCGGAGGAGGTGTCGCCGCGAGCAGGCCCAGGGCCAGCATCATCAGGACGCAAGCGGCGCCGATGCTCCCCCGATGGATGTGGCGTGGGCGTGGCAAGTCACACCTCCTGAAGCGAACGCTTGCCCACCCCCTGCATCACCCGAGGCTCCGAGGTGTGAGCACACTCCCGACGCAACGGTGGTCATGCCCCGCTCAATCTTCCCGAGTCGACCCGCGCATGTCCGGTATCGGGCATGGGGAATGAGCGCCCGCACGCTGGGACGCTTCCCCGGTGGTCGGCGTGAACGACAAGCCGCACATTTGCTGCTCGCCAAGACTCGAAGGGGAGGATTCATGCGCCGCGTTGCTCTCATCACCGCCCTTTGCCTGGCCGCCGCCGTGCCGCTGGCTTGCAAGACCACGCAGCCCCCCGGAACGGACCAGCAGGAGCCGCTCCAGGGCCCTGACCAGGTGAGGGAGCCCGTGCAGACCGTGCCGGACAATCCGCCCGGCCCCGCCACGCCCCTTCCTGACCAGCCCGACGCGGGCTCGACGGAGACGGAGACGCAGACGCAGTAACGGGTTCCGAAGCGAGCCGCGAGCTGGGAGCACGCTCCCGGCCCGTGCCGTATCCACCCACCTGGGCAGACGGTCCTCGTGACACCGCCCCTCCGCTCGCGCACAGTTCGCGCGAACCGCGTGGAGACGAAGCCCGACGCGGAGCAGGCGGAGGCGCACGG
>NZ_JBLZWL010000086.1:0-34975 GCF_049194865.1 Corallococcus terminator
ACGTACAGCTCCGGCGCGCGCTCCAGGTAGACGCCGACGAGGACCTCGGGGCCGACGCCGCGGGCCCGGAGGTGGTGGGCCAGTCGGTTCGCCTGTTCCTCCAGTTGTCCGTACGTGAGCGCCGCGCCTCCGGGGGCGCTGACGGCGATGGCATCGGGCGTCTGGCGCGCCTGGGCTTCGAAGCGCTCGTGCACGCAGGCGTCCAGGCCGAAGGGGACGTGGGTGTCGTTCCACTCGACGAGCAGCCGGTGTCGCGCAGCCTCCGAGAGAATGGGCACCTCACCCAGGTTCCGTGCCTCGACGGCGCAGAGCCCCACCAGCGCGGTGGCGAGCTGCTCCAGGAGCTGCTCCACGGCCCGCTCGTCGAGGCGGGGGGACTCGAAGTCGATGAGGAGCAGCAACTCCTTGTCGGCGTGGGCTGTCAGGGTGAGCGGGTAGTGGGTGCGCTCCTGGGCGGTGACGTCGCGGACCTCCAGCGCGCTCGCGCCCTGCATCACCGACTGCTCCACCGGGTAGTTCTCGAAGACGAGGAGGGTCTCGAAGAGCGGGGTGCCACGAGGCACCTGGCTCCAGCCCTGGACTCGCACGAGCGGCGCGGACTCGTGGGGCGAGCGCTCCACCTGCGCGGCCTGGAGCTCCTTCAGCCAGTCCACCACTCTCTGCCCGGAAGGCAGCCTCACCCGCGCGGGGATGGTGTTGATGAACAGGCCCACCATCTGCTCGACGCCCGCCAGTTCCGGTGGACGCCCCGCCACGGTGACACCGAAGAGCACGTCCTCCGCTCCGGCATGGCGCCCCAGCACCAGCGCCCACGCGGCCTGGACCAGCGTGCCGAGCGTGACCTGATGTCGTCGGGAGAAGGTGCGAAGCCGCTCCGTCGCGTCCGCGGGGACCAGGACCTTCCGTGCCCCCATCACCGGAGTCGCGCTCCGGGCCCGACCTCCCTGCTCACAGGGGACGGGCGTCGGCTCGGTGAAGCCGTCCAGCTCCCGTCGCCACCACGCCGCTGACTTCGCCGTGCCGCGCTCGCGCAGCCAGCCGATGTAGTCGCGGAACAGCGGCGGCGCCTCCATGGGCGAGGGCTCGCGGCGCAGGCGCGCGTCGTACCTCGCCAGCACCTCGTTCAGCACGCGGCCCACGCTCCAGCCATCCAACAGCAGGTGGTGGAAGCTCCACACCACGCGCCAGGTCCGCTCACGCAGGCGTACCACCGCCACTCGCATCAGGGGCGCTCGCACGAGGTCGAAGCCTCGCGCCTCGTCCTCGTTCATCCACGTGGCCTGCCGGGCCTGTTGCTGCTCGTCGGACAGGGCGCGCCAGTCCGCTTCCTCCCAGGGCAGCTCGGCCTCGCGGTGGACCACCTGGTGCGGCTCCTCCAGGCCCTCCCACGCGAAGCTGGTGCGCAGGATGGGGTGGCGCTCCATCGCCTCCCGCCACGCGAGTCGCAGGGCCGCCACGTCCAGGTCCGAATCGAGCGTCCACGCGGCCCGTTCAAAGTACACCCCCGCGCGAGGCTCCAGCCGCGCGTGGAAGAGCATGCCCTGCTGCATGGGCGACAGCGGGTAGAGGTCCTCCATCCTGGGGTGCTCGCGCAGCAGTCCGTCCAGCGTGGCCTGCGTCACGTCCGCCAGTGGGAAGTCCGAGGGCGACAGCCGCTTCGCGTCCGCCGTGTCCCGCCTCGCCACCAGCTCGCGCAGCGCCTGGCCGAAACCCTGGGCCAGCGTCTCCACGGTGGCGCGCTGATGCAGCGCCTCGCTGTAGGTGAGGGACACCTCCAGCTTGCCCTCCAGCACGTGCGCGTTCACCTCCAGCACCTGCCGGCGATGCCCGAGCGCGCTCTGCTGGGCGCCCATGGACTCATCGGCGGGAACGAGCGGGGAGTCGGGCGGCAGCGCTGAGTCGAGCTGTCCCAGGTAGTTGAAGGAGACTTGAGGCTCGGGCACTGCCGCGAGCTTCGCGCGCACGTCGTCGCGCCCGAGGTATCGCAGCATCCCGTGGCCCAGGCCCTTGCGAGGGACCCGCCGCAGCGCATCCCGCACGGCGCGGAGCCCATCGCCCGGCGTGCCGTCTTGCGGCAGCTCCACCGTCACCGGGTAGATGCTGGTGAACCAGCCCACGGTGCGGCCGAGGTCCACGTCCTCGAAGAGCTCTTCGCGGCCATGACCTTCCCACTGCACGCTGTGCAGGTGCTGGCCCGTCCAGCCGGCGAGCGCGCGCATCAGTCCGGTGAGCAGCACCTCGTCGACGCGGGCGCGCCACGCCTTCGGCAGCTCCTGGAGCAGGGCGCGCGTCTCCTCGACGTCCAGCGCGGTGCGCACCGTTCGCGCCGATGCGAGCGTGTTGTCCCCACCTGCGAGGTCCACGGGCAGCGGTGGCACCTCCGCGCTCCGGCGCAGCCAGAACGCCGCCTCTTCCTGCAGCTCGGGTCCCTGGGCGTGGGCCTCCAGCCGACGCGCCCACTCCTGGAACGACGTCGTCTTCGGAGGCAGGGCCACAGGCTCGCCCTGGCGGAGTTGCTGGAACGCCGTCCCCAGGTCCTGCAGCAGCACGCGCCACGAGACGGCATCCACCACCAGGTGATGGACAGCCAGCAGCAGCCGGGTGCCACGCGGGCCCAGGTCGAAGAGAACGGCGCTCACCAGCGGCGGGCGTGCCAGGTCAAAGCCCGACTGCGCCTTCTGGGCCTCATGCTCCAGCGCTGTCCGCTGGGCCTCCGCGTCCAGGGCGGACAGGTCCACCTCTCGCGGCTCCACCCCGTGCTCCAGGCCGGTGTTCTCCTGGCGCCAGCCGTCCGGGGTCTCCTCGAAGCGCAGTCGCAGCGCGTCGTGGTGTGCCACCAGCGCGCTCAGCGCAGCGCGCAGCAGCTCTCGGCTGGGACGCTCGCGCAGGCCCAACAGGAGGGACTGGTTGTAGTGGTGCGGCTGGGGGAGTCGCGACTCGAAGAACCAGCGCTGGATGGGCGTGAGGGGCACGGGGCCCGTCACCACACCCTGCTCGCCGCGAGAGGCTCCAGCCACGCCCACGTGGGGCGCCAGCGCGGCGATGGTCTGGTGCTGGAAGAACTGCCGCGGGGTGATGCGCAGCCCGGCCTCTTGCGCCCGGGCGATGACCTGGATGCTGACGATGGAGTCGCCGCCCAGCTCGAAGAAGTTGTCGTGGGTGCTCACACGCTCGTGCGACAGCACGGCGGCCCAGATGGCCGCCAGCGTCTGCTCCACGGGCGTGCGCGGCGCGACGTAGGCGTCCTTGGTCTTGCGCTGCCGAGGGGCCTCGGACACCAGCGCCCGGCGGTCCACCTTGCCGCTGGACGTCAGCGGCAGGGCCTTCAGCGCGATGAAGGCCGAGGGCACCATGTAGTCCGGGAGCCGCGACTCCAGCGCGCGTCGGAGCGCCGCCGGGTCCAGGGTCTCGTCTTCATCGACGGTGACCAGCCACGCCACGAGCTGCCCGCGCCCTGACGCATCCTCGAGCAGGGCGACCGCGGCCTCGCGCACCTCGGGCAGCTCCGTCAGCGCGGCTTCGATTTCTCCCAGTTCGATTCGGAAGCCCCGCAGCTTCACCTGGAAGTCGTTGCGCCCGAGGAACTCGAGGTGGCCATCCGCGAGCCAGCGCACGCGGTCTCCCGTGCGGTACAGGCGCGCACCCGGTGTGCCGCTGAACGCATCCGGCAGGAAGCGCTCGGCCGTCAGCTCCGACCGGCCCAGGTAGCCACGCGCCACGCCCACACCGCCGATGTACAGCTCACCCGGCACTCCCGTGGGCACTGGCCGTCCGCTCGCGTCCAGCACGTACAGCCGCACGTTGGGCCAGGCCTTGCCGATGTCTGGCCGCTCCGCGTCCACCTGCTCTCGCGCGGAGGCGCAGACCGTCACCTCCGTGGGGCCATAGGCGTTCACGAAGTGACGGCCCTCCACCCACCGGCGCGCCAGCTCCGGCGTGCAGGCCTCGCCCGCGGAGATGACGGACGCCAGCGCGGGCAGCCCCGCAGGGTCCAACTGTGCCAGCACCGAGGGCGTCAGCGTGGCCACGGTGATGGCCTGGGACACCAGCAGTCCC
Source organism: Corallococcus terminator (assembly GCF_049194865.1). Lineage (GTDB taxonomy): Bacteria > Myxococcota > Myxococcia > Myxococcales > Myxococcaceae > Myxococcus > Myxococcus terminator_A. The sequence continues at coordinate 4,057 of NZ_JBLZWL010000086.1, forward strand.
TGGAGCGGCGCGCCGGGCATGAGTGAGTCACGTGGCGCGAGGCACAGGCGCGCGCCCGCCAGCAGCGTGGAGAACACCTCGCACACCGAGGCGTCGAAGCCGATGGCCGCGAACTGCAGCACGTGGCTGTCCGGCCGGATGCGGTGCGCGCGGATGGCCGACAGGGCGGTGTTGCACAGGCCCTGGTGCGCCAGCAGCGTGCCCTTGGGACGGCCCGTGGAGCCGGAGGTGTAGATGACGTAGGCGAGATTCTCCGGCGACAGCGCCACGGCGGGGGGCTCCACCGGCTGCCGGGCGATGGCGTCAGCGTCCGCGTCCAGGCAGACCAGCAGCTCTGACTGGATGGGAAGCTCGTCCGCCAGACGCTCCTGGGTGACGATGACCGGAACGCCCGCGTCGCGCATCATCATCCCGAGCCGCGCCATGGGAGCGGAGGGGTCCAACGGCAACCACGCGCCGCCGGCCTTGAGGATGCCGAGCATGCCGACCACCACTTCCGGCGAGCGCTCCAGGCACAGGCCCACGCGCACCTCGGGCCCCACGCCCAACGCGCGCAGGTGCCATGCGAGCTGGTTGGCGCGGGCGTCCAGCTCCCGGTAGCTCAGCTCCCGTCCCTCGAAGCTGACGGCGATGGCGTCCGGGGTGCGCGCCACCTGGGCCTCGAAGAGGCGGTGGGCGATGCGGACGTCGGGCAGCGGGGTCGCCGTGTCGTTCCACTCCACCAACAGGCGCTGACGCTCTGGCTCGGACAGCAGCGGAAGGCGCGAGACGCGCTCCTCCGGCTTCGCCACGGCGCCCACCAGCATCTCGCGCAGGTGCTCGCGCATCCGCGAGACGGTGTCCTGCTCGTACAGGTCGGTGCTGTACTCGCACAGGCACTCCAGCCCGCGCGCTGTCTCGGTGACGACCCAGGTCATGTCGAACCGGGCGGTGCTCGTGGTGCTGATCTCCTCCTTTAGCACGAGGCCGGGCAGCTCCAGGTCCGTGTCCGGCACGTTCTGGAGGATGAGCTTCACCTGGAAGAGCGGCGAGTGGCTCACGCTGCGCTCGGGATTGACCGCCTTGACGAGCTCCTCGAAGGGCAGGTCCTGGTGAGCGTAGGCGTCCAGCGCCGTGCGCCGCGTCTGGCGGAGCAGCGCGCGGAACGTCGGGTCGCCCGAGAGGTCCCCTCGCATGACGAGCTGGTTGATGAAGAAGCCAATCAACCCCTCGGTGCCCAGGTGGTTGCGATTGGCGATGTCCGTGCCGACCACGACATCCGTCGCGCCCGTGTAGCGGTGCAGCAGTGCCTGGAAGGCGGCCATGACAGCCATGAAGGGCGTGACACCCTCGCGACGGCAGAGCACCCGCAGTGCCTCGGCCTCGTCAGGCGCGAGGAGCGGACCCTGGTGCGTGGAGCCTCGGAAGCCCTGCACGGGCGGGCGAGGGTGGTCCGTGGGCAGTTCCAGGAAGGGCGGTGCGCCCGCGAGCCGTTCCTTCCAGTAGTCCAACTGCCGCTCCAGCGCGGGGCCGGACAGCCACTCCCGCTGCCAGCGCGCGTAGTCCGCGTACTGCACCGGCAGCGCGGGGAGCGGCGAGGGACGTTGCGCGCTGAAGGACGAATAGAGCGTCGCCACCTCGCGCACGAGCACGGAGAGCGACCAGCCGTCGGCGATGATGTGGTGCAGCGTCAGCAGGAGCAGGTGCTCGTGCTCACCCAGCCGCAGCAAGGCGCAGCGGAAGCCAGGGCCGTGCTCCAGGTCGAAGGGGCGCCGGGCCTCCTCGTCCACCAGGTGCCGGGCCTGGGCCTCGCGGTGCTCGGGAGGCAGCGCCGTCAGGTCGATGACGTCCAGGGGCTGCGGCTCGGCGGCGCGGACGACCTGTGCCGGCGTCTGTCCGTCCATCAGGAACGTCGTGCGCAGGCTCTCGTGGCGCTCGCGCAGCGCGTCCAGGCAGCGGCGCGCCACCTCCACGTCGAGCGCGCCGGACAACCGGAGCACGGCCGGCATGTTGTAGACGGGGCTCCGCGGCTCCATGCGGTAGAGGAACCACAGCCGCTGCTGCGCGAAGGACAGGGGCCGAGGTCCCTCGTGCGGGAGGGACAGGAGCGGGGGCGGAGGCGGCTCGCCCGTGTCCCGCGCGCGCAGCGCCTGGATGCGCTCCGCCAGGCCGGCCACGGTGGGGGCTTCGAAGAGGGTGGCGATGGGCAGCTCCACCCCGAAGGCCTCGCGCACGCGCGATACCACCTGCGTGGCGAGCAGCGAGTGGCCGCCCAAGTCGAAGAAGGCGTCGTGGAGTCCGAACCGCTCCGTGCGCAGCACCGAGGCCCAGATGCTGGCGACCAGCTCCTCGGTGCCGTTCCTGGCGACTCGGGTGTCGCCGCCCGCGCCGGACGGTGGCGCGGCCAGGGCTTTGCGGTCCACCTTGCCGTTCGGAGTGAGCGGCAGGGACTCCAGCGTCACGAAGCTGGCGGGCACCATGTAGCCGGGGAGTCGCCGCTGGAGGAAGGCGCGCAGGTCGCCCGGCTCCGTCGCCTTCCCAGGATGAGGTACCACGTAGGCGGCGAGGCGCTGGTCTCCGGGCTCGTCCTCGCGCACCAGGACCACCGCGTCACCCACGGCGGGGTGCTGGCGCAGCGTGGCTTCGATTTCTCCCAGCTCGATGCGGTGGCCGCGCACCTTCACCTGCCCGTCGCGGCGGCCGAGGAACTCCAGGGCGCCATCCGGCAGGTAGCGCGCGAGGTCTCCCGGGCGATACAGCCGCGCGCCCGCGCGTCCGCTGAAGGGGTCGGGCACGAAGCGCTCGGCGGTGAGGCCCGCGCGTCCCAGGTAGCCGCGCGCCACGCCCACGCCGCCGATGTACAGCTCGCCCGTGACGCCGACGGGCACAGGGTGGAGCCGCGCGTCCAGGACGTACAGCTCCGTGTTGGCGATGGGGCGGCCAATCGGGACGATGCCGTCCACCACGCCCGTCTTGCTCACGTCGTGGATGGAGCAGCCGACCACCGTCTCCGTGGGACCGTACTCGTTGACCAACCGGACCCGGGGCGCCTGTCGCCGCCACAGCTCCACCGTCGCCGCGGGGAGTGCTTCGCCGCCGACGACGAAGGTGCCCTGGAGCGCGGCCAGCTCGGGCTCCGGCAGGAGGTTGGACAGCACCTGGAGGTGAGCGGGCGTGAGCTTGACGAGCCCGTGCCGATGCGCGCGCAGCGAGGACGCCAGCGCCTCCAGCTCCTGACCCGAGGGCAGCAGGTGGACCGTCCCGCCCGCGCACAGGGGCGTGAGGAGGCTGGTGAGGGTGGCGTCGAAGGCGATGGACGTGTGGACCGGAGCGCTCTGGCCCTCCACCACCTGGTACTCGCGCCGTGCCCAGTCGAGGTAGTGGACCAGTCCTCGCTGTGTCACCAGCGTGCCCTTGGGCAGGCCCGTGGAGCCGGAGGTGTAGATGACATACGCCAGCGAGTCACCGCCGTCGGTCGGCGGCGGCGCGTGCGTGGGTGTGCCCGCGAGCACGTCCAAAGGCCCGTCCAGGAGGACGGTGCGGGCGCCCACGTCGACGAGCCCTGGCGCGAAGGCGCTCGTGGTGAGCAGCACGTCCGCGCGCGAGTCCGACAACATGAAGCCCAGCCGCTCCGACGGGTAGGCCGGGTCCAACGGCAGCCAGGCCGCGCCCGCCTTGGTGGCTCCCAAGAGGCCGATGAGCAACTCCAGCGAGCGGTCCATGTGGAGCGCCACCAGTCGCTCGGCTCCCATGCCCAGCGAGCGCAGGTGCCACGCGAGCTGATTCGCCCGCGCGTCCAGCGCCGCGTAGGTGAGCGACCGCGCGCCGTCCACCGCGGCCACGGCGTCCGGAGAGGCCGCTACACGCGCCTCGAAGAGCGACCTGAATGTCGCCTCGGAGGGGAAGGGGGTGGCGGTGGCGTTCCAGTCCACGAGCAACCGCCGCTGCTCCTCGGGGGGCAGCGCGCAGGTGGTGTGGTGAGGCTGGTCCGCGTGGAAGGCCAGCGCGCTCAGCACGCGCTGGAAGGCGGCGCCGACCTGCTCTACCTGCGCGTGCTCCAGGTCGACGGCGTTGTAGTCCAGCTCGAGCGTCAGCTCCTGGGTGTGGGGCTCGGTCTGGAAGTGGACCGCGAGGGTGGCGTTCGTCCCCTCGGAGCGGATGATGCCCAGCGCTTCCACCTGGGAGAGCGTGCCCGCCAGCTCGTGCAGGACGTGGAAGTGCATGTAGTTGAACATGACTTCGTAGAGGGGCTCGCGGCCCCACTGCCGCTGGATGTCCGCCATGGGGTAGCGGCGGAAGGGATACAGCGCGCGCTCGGCGTCGAACGCGCCGCGGACCAGCGACGTCCAGCTCCCCGGGGCCAGCCGGAGACGGAAGGGCACGGTGTTGAGGAAGATGGCGCGCAGCCGGGAGCCGTCGCCTTCCTCGGGGCGACTGTTGACGCCCATGCCGGTGATGACGTCGTCCTGACCGCTCAGCAGGCCCATCACCTTGAGGTGGGCGGCGACGAGCACGCTCTTGAAGGGCACGCCCTCGGCGCGGGTGAGCGCGAGCAGTCCGTCATGAAGCTCTCGCGAGAGGGGCACCTTGACGGTGGCGATGCTCGGAGTGCCGGAGGCGAGCGGGCGCCGCCAGCGCGGCAGCTTCATCACCGCGCCGTCCGTCAGCGAGTCCCGCCAGAAGCGCTGATGGGGCTCCGACGCGAGCACCTGGCGCTCCATGGCCACGAAGTCCCGGTACGTCAGCGTGGTGGGCTGCTCGGGGGGAGGCTGCTGCGCATTCACCAGGGCGTGGTGGTGGTTGAAGATCTCCACCAGCGTGGAGTGGAGGCTCCAGCCGTCGATGATGGCGTGACACTCGGTGAGAGTGAACTGGAAGGACTGGTCGCCGCGCAGGTGGATGATGAAGCGCAGCAGCGGCGGCACCGCCAGGTCGAAGTGGCGGCGCTTCTCGTCCTCCAGGAGCTGCCGGATGGTGGCCTCCTGCTCCGCGTCGGACAGGTGCCGAACGTCCACGACCTCCAGGGAGAGCTTCGCCTCACGGTGGACGAGCTGCAGCGGCTCGCTGAACGTCGTCATGTCGAACGACGTGCGCAGCACGGGGTGGCGCGCGACGATGACGCGCACCGCCTCCTCGAACAGCGCCGTGTCCACGGGCGTCTGCAGCCGCAGATGGAAGCTGTCCGTGTTGTGGTAGATGTTCGAGTCCGGCGCGAGCTGCATGTGGTACAGCATTCCGGCCTGGATGCGGGCGAGCGGGTATGCGTCCTCGATGCCCGGCGGAAGCTTCGCGAGGTCCTCCTCGGAGATGAGGCTGAAGGGCTCGGTGCGAGGGAACACCTCTCGCGCGGGCTGCTCTTTCGTCGCCCCGGCCGCCTCGAGCAGCGCGGCCACTGTCTGGTGTTGGAAGAGCTGCTGGAGGGTGAAGTCCAGACCCTGGCGCCGGGCGAGCGTCAGCACGCGGATGCTGAGGATGGAGTCACCCCCCAGCGCGAAGAAGTTGTCGTGGATGCCCACGCGCCGCGTGTCCAGCACTTCCTCCCAGATGGCGCACAGGGCGGTCTCCGAGGCATCGCGAGGCGCGACGTACCGCGCCGGCTCCGCGCGCTCCTTCGAGGGCGTGGGCAGCGCCTTGCGGTCCACCTTCCCGTTGGCGGTGAGGGGGAAGCGCTCCAGCAGGACAAAGGCGCCGGGCACCATGTAGTCCGGCAGGCGGGCCAACAGGAACTGGCGCAGCTCGGCGACGCTCGGCGGGGGCTGGTCGCCGGTGGCGAGGTAGGCCACCAGCGAGCGGGTTCCTGGGGGCTCCTCGCGCACCAGGACGAGCGCCTCGCGCACGGCGGGGTGCAGGCTGAGGACGACCTGGATTTCGCCCAGCTCGATGCGGAAGCCGCGAATCTTCACCTGGTCGTCGATGCGGCCCAGGTATTCGAGCTGACCGTCCGGCGTGAAGCGCGCCAGGTCTCCAGTTCGATAGAGCCGGGCCCCTGGGACGTGGCTGAACGGATGGGGCACGAAGCGCGACGCGGTGAGGCCGGGCTGGCCCAGGTAGCCGCGCGCGAGCCCCGCGCCGCCGACGTGGATTTCGCCCGTGACGCCGATGGGCACCGGCTCCATCCGCGAGTCCAGCACGTAGAGCTGGAGGTCGGGGATGGCGAGTCCGATGGGGCTCTGCTGCGTGCGCGCGGCCTCCGCCGCCGTCATTGGCCGGTAGGTGACGTGGACGGTCGTCTCGGTGATGCCGTACATGTTGATGAGCTGGGGCCGCGCGTCCCCGTGCCGCTGAAACCAGGGCATGAGGCTCGCGGGCTCCAGCGCTTCGCCGCCGAAGATGACGTAGCGAAGCGAGAGCGGCGGTGCCTTCGACTCCAGGCGCTCCTCGGCCTGGCTGAGCTGGCGGAAGGCCGCGGGCGTCTGGTTCAGCACCGTGACGCGCTCGTCATGCAACAGCTGGAAGAAGGCGTCGGGCGAGCGCGACGTGAGGAAGGGCACCACCACCAGTCGGCCGCCGTACAGCAGCGCGCCCCACAACTCCCAGACGGAGAAGTCGAACGCGTAGGAGTGGAACAGCGTCCAGACGTCGTGCTCGTCGAAGTGGAACCAGCCCTTCGTCGCCTCGAAGAGGCGCAGCACGTTCCCGTGCGGGAGCAGCGAGCCCTTGGGTCGCCCCGTGGAGCCGGAGGTGTAGATGACATACGCGAGGCCGTCCTCCGAGACGGGAACCCCGGGCGAAGTGGTGGGCTGGTTCGCGAGGTGCTCGGCGGCGTCCTCCAGGACGAGCAGCGACACAGTGTCGGCCGGCAGTCGCTCCACGAGGTGACGCTGGGTGATGGCCACGGGCATCCGGCTGTCCGTCACCATGTACGCCAGGCGGTCCGCGGGGTACGTGGGGTCGAGCGGTACGTACGCGGCGCCCGCCTTGAGAATCCCGAGGATGCCGACCACGGTGGAGGCGGAGCGCTCCACGCACAGGCCCACCAGCGATTCTTGCGTGACGCCGCGCGCGCGCAGTGCGTGGGCGAGCTGGTTGGCGCGGCGGTCCAGCTCCGCGTAGGTGATGCGCTCGCCTTCGCTGACCACCGCGATGGCGTCGGGCCGGCGTCGTGCCTGTGCCTCGAAGCGCTGGTGCAGGCTCCCCTCGCGGGCGAAGGACTTCAGGGCCGGCCACGTCTCCAGGAGTTGGTGGCGCTCGGGCGCTGTCAGCAGCGGCCAGTCGTCCAGCCGGAGGTCCGGGTTGCCCGTGACGCTCGTGAGCAGCGACAGGAGGTGGCCGCGCAGGCGCTCCATCGTCGCGCGGTCGAACAGGTCGCTATTGTACTCGAGGACGCCGCGCAGCCCGTCGGGGCCTTCCTGCAGGTCCAGGGTGATGTCGAACTTGGAGGTGCCGGTCTCCAGCTCGACGGTCTTCAAGACGAGCCCAGGGAGCGTCAGCTCGCGCGGGGGTGCCACCTGGAGGTTGAGCGCCGACTGGAACAGCGGCGTGTACGCGAGGTTTCGCTCGGGTTGGACCTGCTCCATCAGCTGCTCGAAGGGCAGGTCCTGGTGGGCGTGCGCCTCCAGCAGCACCTCGCGCACGCGGGCCAACAGCTCGCGGAAGGTGGGGTTGCCGGACAGGTCCGTGCGCAACACCAGCGTGTTGACGAAGAAGCCGATCAACCCCTCCGTCTGGACCTGGGAGCGGTTGTTCTGCGGGGCGCCCACGACGATGTCCGTCTGGTGCGTGTAGCGCGACAGCAGGCCCTGCCAGGCGGCCAGCAGCGTCATGAAGAGGGTGGCGCGCTCCCGCTGACCCAGGGCCCGCAGTGTCTCGACGAGGGGCGGGGGCAGATGGAGGGGCAGCGCCGCGCCCCGCTGCGTCTGGAGCGCGGGCCGGGGCCGGTCGGTGGGGAGCTGAAGCACGCTCGCGCCCGCGAGCTGCCGCTTCCAGTACGCGAGGTGGGCGTCCAGCGTCCCGGGCGTCGCCAGCCAGTCGCGCTGCCACTGGGTGTAGTCCGCGTACTGGAGGGGAAGGGGCTCCAGGGCCGGCTCGTGGCCCGCGCGGAACGCCGCGTAGAGGCTCGACATCTCGTGGATGAGGATGCCGAGCGAGCCGCCATCCGAGATGATGTGGTGCAGCGTCATCACCAGGAGGTGCTCGGTGGGCGCGAGTCGGAAGAGGCGCAATCGCAGCAGCGGGCCGCGCATCAGGTCGAACGGCCGCTGGCACTCCTCGGTAGCGAGCCGCCGGGCCCGTTCCTCGCGCTCCGCCTCCGGGCCGTCACACAGGTCCACGAGTACGATGGGCGCTCGACCCTCCGGCGCGATGACCTGGACAGGGGAGCCCTCCTCCTGCGCGAACGTGGTGCGCAGCGATTCGTGCCGCTCCACCAGCGCATCGAAGGCGCGCTGAAGCGCCTCGATGTCGAGCTTCCCGCTGAGCCTCACCGCTCCGGCGATGTTGTAGCTGGGGTTCTCCGGCTGGAGGAGGTGGAGGAACCACAGCCGCTGCTGAGCGAACGAGACGGGGAAGACGAAGGATTCGGCGGTCATGGGCACTGGGTGCGAAGAGGTGGTGGCGGCCCCGCGAGGGGCGGCGCTAATCGTGCTGGGAGGGGTCCGGCAGGTTGAGCTCGGCTCGCGAGTCCGCCTGGACGCGGCGGGCCTGTCGGGGGCGGGCGACCAGCGGGGGCGGCGCGGGACGCGACTCACTGGGGCGAAGCGTCTCCAGGTGCTTCGCCATGGCGCCCAGGGTGGGGTGTTCGAAGAGGACGCGCAGGGCCACGTCCACGCGCCATGCCTCCTGGATGCGCGCGAGTGCCTGCACGGCCTTCATCGAGTGACCGCCCAGGGCGAAGAAGTGGTCGTCCACGCCGACGCGCTCCACTCCCAGCACCTCGCGCCAGATGTTCGCGAGGCGCTCTTCGTCGGGGGTGCGCGGCGCCACGTACGTGGCCGAGGCGCGCGAGTCCGTCGCGGGCGGAGGCAGCGCCTTGCGGTCGAGCTTGTTGTTCGCCGTGCGAGGGAAGGACGTCAGCACCACGAGGTGCGCGGGCAGCATGTAGGCGGGAAGATGGGCGCGCAGGTGCTCGCGCAGCGCTGCTTCGTCGAGGGTGGTGCCGGGGACGGGCTGGACGTAGGCAACCAGCGCCGGGTCGCCGGCCGGTCCCCACGGCCGCACGGCGGCCTCCGCCACGCCAGGGTAGCGGGCCAGCTGCGCCTCGATGTCCCCCAGCTCGACGCGGTGGCCGCGCAGCTTCACCTGTCCGTCGCCGCGCCCCAGGAACTCCAGCGAGCCGTCGGGCCGCCGCCGCGCCAGGTCACCGGTGCGGTAGAGGCGTGCGCCTTGACGTCCCGCGTGCGGGTCCGGCACGAAGCTCGCGGCGGTGAGGTCCGGGCGGTTCAAGTAGCCACGGGCCACGCCCAGTCCGCCCAGGTACAGCGCCCCCACCACGCCGGGGGGCACGGGCTGGAGCCACGCATCCAGCACGTGCGCCTGGGTGTTGGCGATGGGGTGACCGAGTGTAATCGGGCCGCCGGCCTCCAGTCGCGACACCGTGGACCACACGGTGGTCTCCGTGGGGCCGTACATGTTCCACAGCTCCGCGCAGCGCGCGCGCAGGGGGGCGAGCAGCTCGGAGGGCAGGGCCTCTCCGCCGCACAGGAGCTTCAGGGTGGGGAGGCCGGACCAGCCCAGCGACAGCAGCATCCGCCAGGTGGAGGGCGTGGCCTGCATCACCGTGGCACCGCTCGTCGTCAGCAGCGGCATCAGGCGCGTGCCATCCACCGCCTCCTCCTGGCTGGCGATGAACACGCACCCGCCCACGCTCAGGGGCAGGAACAGCTCCAGCACGGAGATGTCGAAGGCGACTGTCGTCACCGCGAGCAGTGTGTCCCGCTCGGTCATCCCGGGCTCGCGCCGCATCGACGTCAGGAAGTTGGCCGCGGCCTCATGCGGGACGGCCACGCCCTTGGGCAGGCCCGTGGAGCCGGAGGTGTAGAGCACGTACGCAAGGTCGGAGCCTCCGGTGGGCGCACCCGGCGCGGCGTCGGAGGCCTGGGCGGCGTCGGAGGACCGGAGCACGCGCCCGCGCCAGTCGGGGATGAGGGCCGCCAGCTCCGGCTCAGTCACCAGCGCCGCGACGCCGCTGTCCTCGAGGATGTGCATCAGCCGTGGCGCGGGGTACATCGGGTCGAGCGGGACGTAGGCCGCCCCCGACTTGAGGATGCCGAGCAGTCCGACGAGCAGCTCCAGCCCGCGCTCCAGGAAGAGTCCCACCCGCTGTCCTGGCCCCACGCCGAGGTGCCGCAGGTGGTTCGCCAACTGGTTGGCCCGCGCATCCAGTTGGGCGTAGGTGAGGGCGAGGGCGCCGAAGCGGGCGGCGGTGGCCTCCGGGCGGCGCGCGGCCTGGGCCTCGAAGAGACCATGCACGGTGCAAGGGCCCGAAAGCTCGGCCTCCGTGGCGTTCCAATCGCGCAGCAGGGAGGACTGCTCCGTCTCGGACAGCAGGGGCAGCCGTGAGACGGCGCGCTCCGGGGCGTTGGCCACCTGCTCCAGCAGGCACAGGAAGTGGGTCGCCATCCGCGCCGAGGTCGCCTCGTCGAACAGGTCGCTGTTGTAGGTCAGCTCGCTGACGAGGCCCTGCTCGGTCTCCGCCAGCGACAGCGCGAGGTCGAACTGCGACGTCCCGCTCTCCACCTCCATCAACTCCAGCGTCAGTCCGGGCAGGGCCAGCGGGGCCGGAGGCGTGTTCTGGAGGGTGAGCAGGACCTGGAACAGGGGCGGGTGGCTCAAGTCTCTCGCGGGCTGGAGCGCCTCGACGAGTTGTTCGAGGGGCACCTCCTGGTGGGCGTAGGCGGCGAGCGTGTCGCGGCGCACGTCACGGAGCAGCGCCGCGAAGGTCGGGTCTCCCTCCAGGGACACGCGCAGCGGGAGCGTGTTGGCGAAGAGGCCAATGAGTGCCTCCGTCCGAGGCGGCCGGTTGGCGATGGGGGCACCCACCACGACGTCGCGCTGGCCGCTGTAGCGGGAGAGCAGCACGCCGAACGCGGTCAGCAGCGTCATGAACAACGTGGCCTCCGCGTCGCGGGCGCGCTGCTTGAGCCGGGTGACGAGGGCGGGGGGCACGGTGAAGCGCCGCGTGGCACCGAGGTAGCGCTGCGCCACGGGCCTGGGCCGGTCCGTCGGCAGCTCGAGCAGCGCCGGAGCTCCGGCCAGATGCGCTCGCCACCACTCGACGTGCGGCTTCAAGGTCCCATCCTCCGCGCGCCGCCGCTGCCAGTGGGCGTAGTCCGCGTACTGGATGGGCAGTGCCGGCAGGGTGGCTTCCCCACCGGAGGCGAGGGCTTGGTAGTGCGCGGCCAGCTCCTGCATCAGCACGGCCAGGGACCAGCCGTCGCTGGCGATGTGGTGCAGCGTGAGCAGCAGCACGTGCTCATGCGCTTCCAATCGGAGCAGTCGCACGCGCAGCGGCGAGTCCTTCGTCAGGTCGAACGGCGCGCGAGCCTCCTCGGCCGCGAGGCGTTGGACTTCCGCGCGCCGTGCCTCGGCGGGCAGCGACGCCAGGTCCACCCGCGCCATCGTCACGTCGACGCCGGGCAGGATGTGCTGGACGGGCCGCCCGCCATCCATGGCGTAGCGCGTCCGCAGCACGTCGTGGCGCCGGACGATGGCGCTCAGCGCGCGCGTCAGGGCGTCGGCATCCAGCGCGCCCGCGAGGCGCAGGGCCGCGGGCATGGTGTAAGCGCCGGACGGCCCCTCAAGCTGTTCCAGGAACCACAGCCGCTGCTGGCTCGAGGACAGCGGTGGCGCCTCGTCACGCGGTCGGGGAGCGATGGACTCCGCGACGCCGCGCGCGGCCACCGCGGCTTGTTGGAGGAACCCGGTGACCTCGTCCTTGCGCGACTTCAGCTCGGCCTGCAGCTCTGGGGTCAACGCCCCCGGCGGAGCGCTGAAGCGCAGGCGCTCGCCCTCCAGCCACAGCTTGATGTCCAGGCCACGCAGGTGGCGCATCACCTCGTCGATGGGGCGCTGAGTAGAGAGGCTCACAGCTCGCCCTCCTCGCGCGCGGTGTCCGCTGCTTGCGGGCCCGTGGCCCAGAGGAGCGTGTCCAGATGCTCCGCCAGGTCGGCGAGCGTCGCTGCCTTGAGGAGTCGCTCCAGGGACACCTCGACCTGAAGCGTCTCCCTCAGTCGCGAGGCCACCTGGGTGGCCAGCAGCGAGTCTCCGCCCAAGTCGAAGAAGTCGTCGTGGATGCCCACGCGCGGAACGCGCAGGGCCTTCATCCACATCTCCGCGAGCGTGGACTCGGTGGGCGTGCGTGGCGCGACGAAGGGGCGCAGGGTCGCGTTCGCGGTCGGGTCGGGAGCTGGGAGCGCATGGCGGTCCACCTTCCCGCCTGGAGCGATGGGCAGGGCGTCCATGAGGACGAAGAAGGCGGGCACCATGTAGTCCGGCAACGTCTCCAGGAGGAACCTGCGCAGCTCCGCGGGCGTGACGCTCGCGCTCGCGGTGGGCACGGCGTAGGCGACCAGCCGCTTGTCGGAGCCACCGCTTCCCTCCACTGGCTCGTGGTGGACGGTGACGGCCACCGCGCGCAGGGCCGGATGCCGGCTGAGGGCGGACTCGACTTCGCCCAGCTCGACGCGGAAGCCGCGCACCTTGACCTGGTGGTCCGTGCGCCCCAGGAACTCCAGGGCTCCGTCCGGCAGGTAGCGCACCACGTCCCCCGTCTTGTAGAGGCGCGCGTGAGGCGAGCTGGAGAACGGGTCCTCGACGAAGCGCTGCGCGGTCAGCTCGGGCCGGTGAAGGTAGCCGAGCGCGAGCAGCTCACCGCCGATGTGGAGCTCTCCCGCCACGCCGATGGGCACAGGCCCCCCATGCCGGTCGAGCACGTGGAAGGTGCGGTTGGAGAGCGGTCGGCCGATGGGGATGCGCGCGGAAGGCTTCTGTCCGTGGGAGGCGGCGGGCACTTCGTGGGTCGTCGCGGTGATGAGCGTCTCCGTGGGGCCGTAGGCATTGAGGAGTCGCACCGAGCCCAGTGCACCGCGCTGCCACTGCTCCAGCACGGCGGCCAGCACGGCGTCACCGCCCACGATGACCAGGCGCAGGTGGTGGCTGGTGAAGTCAGGCGGGGACTCGTCCCAGCGCTGGGCGAGTTGCCGCCAGTAGGCCGTCGGAAAGTTCACCACCGTGAGCCGGTCCTCGATGAGGCGCCGCGCCATCTCCTCGGGCGTCCATATCGTGGGACCGCGCAGCACCAGCGTCGCGCCGACCATGAAGGTCGGGAGGACTTGTTCCAGCGAGGCATCGAAGCTGAACGACGCGAGCTGGAGGATGCGGTCGTGCTCCGTGTGCCGGTAGCGCGGGATGACGTCGTGGCAGTGGGTGACGAACGCGCCGTGCCCCACGACGACGCCCTTGGGCTCGCCCGTGGAGCCGGACGTGTAGATGACATAGGCCGGCGTGGTGGCGCCCGCGAGGTTCTCCAAATCCCCCTGGGGCCGTGCCGCCAGCGAGGCCGCGTCGGTGTCCAGACGGACGACCTTCGTATCCATGGCTGGCAGCCGCTCGGAGAGCGCGGCCTGCGTCACGACCACGGCCGCGCGAGAGTCCTCGACGAGGAAGCGCAGGCGCTCCGTCGGGTAGGCCGGGTCCAGCGGTACGAAGGCGCCACCCGCCTTGAGGATGCCGAGCAGCGCGACGAGCATCTCCGGCGAGCGCTCCAGGAGCGCGCCCACCAGGACCCCAGGCCCGACACCGAGCGCGCGCAGATGATGCGCGAGCTGGTTGGCCCGCTGGTTGAGGGTCGCGTAGGTGAGGTACTGCCCCTCGAACTCCACCGCTGTCTTCTCGGGCCGTGCCGCCGCCTGCTGCTCGAAGAGCTGGTGGACCAGGTGCTCTCGCGGATAGGCGGCGCGGTTGCGCTCGTTCCAGGTGAAGGTGAGCTGGTAGTGCTCCGTGGAGGTGAGCACCGGCAGTTGATGCAGGAGTCTCTGGGGGGCGGCCACCAGCCCTTGCAGCATCGCCCGGAAACCGCGCGCGAAGCGGGCGACGCTCGCCGGCTCGAACAGGTCGGTGTTGTAGTCGAAGTCCAGCACCAGCCCGTCCTCGACGTCGAGCACGTTCAGGCTCAAGTCGAACGCGGCGAACGCGACAGGCTGGGAGTGGAAGCTCGCCTTCAGCCCACCCATGTCGTGCAGGGCGAGCGGGCGCTCCAGGTTGAAAGTCACACCGACGAGCGGCGTGTGGCTGGTGGTGCGAGGCAGCGCCAGCCGGTTGAGCAGCTGGGCGAAGGGGTAGTCCTGGTGCTCGTAGGCGGAGAGGAGCGTCTGCTTGAGCGCCCGGAGGTGCTCCGGGAAGGGCTCGTCGCCGCGCGCGTGGCTGGAGATGGGCAGCAGGTGCGAGCAATAGCCGACGAGTCCCTCGCCGCCCTCCAGCCCGCGCCCGGAGGTGGGGATGCCCACGAGGAGCTCGGCCTGTCCCGTCAGCCGGTGGAGGAAGGCGGTGTACGCGGAGAGCAGCAGCATGAAGGGCGTGGCCTGCTGCCGCTGACCCAGCTCCCGCAGTGCCTGACTGATGGGGCGCTCCAGGCGGACGGTCTCCCGCGCGCCCCGGAAGCGTCGCGACGCGGGGTGGAGGTGGTCGGTGGGCAGCTCGATGGCGGGGATTCGCTCCACGCGCTGCTCCAGCCAGTAGCGCTCGTGGACCGCGAGCGCGCCCGTGGACTCCTGTGCCTTGAGCCAGTGGACGTGGTCGCTGGACTGCTTCGTCGCGGGCAGTGCCGGGGTGGCCCCTGTCACGAACGCCGAATAGGCCGCCGCCACCTCATGGACGACGACGCCCAGCGACCAGCCATCCACGACGACGTGGTGGGTGGTCAGCACCAGCAGGTGTTCCTGGGCGTCCAACTTGAGCAGATGGGCGCGGAACAGGGGGCCTTGCCGCAGGTCGAACGCGGTGGTGCTCTCCTTCGCGTACCAGTCGGCCTGGGAGTTGCTCCGGGCAGCGGGGGACAGCGCGGACACGTCGAGCACCGGCAGCATCATCCGGAGCTCGGGCAGGATGTGCTGCCGTTCGCCGTCCGCGTCGATGGTGGTTCTCAGGGCTTCATGGCGGTCCACGACGTACTGCAACGCGCGCCGCAGCGAGTCTTCGCGCAGCGTCCCCTCCAGCCGGAGGGTCATGGACAGGTTGTAGGCGATGGAGCCGCCCTCGCTTGCCGTGGCGAGGATCCACAGCTGTCGCTGCGCCTCCGTCAACGGCAGGGTCCGCTCCGACGCGGCGGGGACGGGGAGGCCGGGGCCCGGCTGGGGCTGGGGCCAGAAGCCACCCGCTTGCATCTCCGCGACGCTGTCCGCCACCGCGTGGACGATGGCATCGAGCTCCGCGTCGCCATGCTCGGTGGAGAGCATGCAGGTGCGCCCCTCCCAGATGTAGATGCCGCGGTCGAGGAGGTGGCAGAAGAAGAGGTCCATCTCCAGCGGCTGGAAGAGGTAGCTGGAGTTGCCGGCCACGTTGAACCGGAGGACGGAGCCTCCATGGACCATCTCCACCGGGGCCTGGGCGCGTTGGAAGACCTCGTTGACGCGCTCCACCAGTCGGGCGGCGCGCTGGTTGAGGTGCTCGTGGAGGACGGGGCCTTCGGTTTTCAGGTGAGTGAGGGTGGCGACCATCGTCGCCATGGTCAGCGGGTGCTTGCAGAACGTCCCGGCGGAGAAGGTCGTCTCGACGGCCGGATAGGAGTCATCGCCGTAGTTCCAGTCCCCGCCGTCGATGCGGTCCACGAAGCCGCCTCGGTCCGCCACGACGCCGATGGGCATGCCGCCGCCCACGACTTTTCCGTAGGTCACCAGGTCGGCCTCGATGCCCAGCCACGCCTGGGCGCCGCCGGAGTGGAGGCGGAAGCCGGTGATGATTTCGTCGAACATGAGCGGCACCCCCGCCTCGCGCGTCATCTCGCGCAGGGCCTGGAGGAACGCTCGGGGCTGGAGGTTGGGGCGGCGGCTCTGCACCGGCTCCACCACCACGACGGCGAGCTCTCCCAGGCGCTCGCGGATGATGTCGAGCGAGCGCTCCTCTCCATAGGGCAGCACGATGACGTCGTCCGCGACCTGCTGCGTGACGCCCGCGGCCATGGGGAGCGACTGCGGCTTCCCGTCGACCATCCGCCCGACGACCAGCGTCCCGTCGGAGTGGCCGTGGTAGGAGCCGGTGAACATCACGACCTTCGAGCGCCCCGTCGCCGCGCGGGCCAGCCGCAGCGCCGTCATCACCGCCTCCGTGCCGGAGTTGCAGAAGGTGACGCGCTTCATCCCGGTGAGCTCGCAGATGAGTTCAGCCGCACGGCCCGCGAGGTCCGACTGCGGTCCGACCTCCATGCCCTGCTCCAGGCGCTCGCGCAGCGCGTCCACCAGGAAGGGCGGGTGGTGCCCGAACAGGTGCACGCCGAAGCCCATGGAGAGGTCGATGAACTCGTTGCCGTCCACGTCCCAGAAGCGCGCGCCGCGTGAGCGGGTGCTGACGATGGGGTAGCAGACCTCCTTGAACTCAGCGCGGAAGTTCATTAGCCAGCGCACGTCGCTCCATCGCGAGCGGTGGGTGACGGCGTGCTGCTTCGAGCTTCGAGTCCGCCGCGTGTGGCGCTCCACGAGCGTGTCCACGTGGATCCGCTGCTTGGGCGTCAACTCCCGCTCGTTCGTGCCCTTTCGGGAGCCCGAGGCGAACGGCGATGCACCCGCGGTCGGCGGAGCGGACGGGAGCGCGGGGGCGGTGGTGGGCGTCGCGCGAGCAGCGGGAGTGACACCGGGCGCCGCGAGACTCGCGGGCGTGGAAGTGGCGGCCACCTGCGCGGCGCCAGCTTTTTCTCCCAGCAGGGCGAGCTGCTGGCTCATGAGCTGGAGCTGCAGCTTGACGATCTGCTCCAGGCCCGCGTCGCCGGGCGTGGCGGGGGCGGGGGCGGGCGTGGCGAGGGCTTCCGAGGCGGGCGTGGGCGGGAGCGTCGCGAGCGCGGGCGTGGTGTCGGCGGGAACGGTGTGGTCCAGATAGCGGGCCAGGGCGTCCAGCGTCGTCAGCTCCTCGAAGACCTGGCGCATGGTCAGCGTGACGCCGAACCGCTTCTCCACCGCCCGAGCCGCGTCCATCAAGACGACTGAGTCCGCGCCAAGCTCCAGGAAGGAGGCGTGCGCGTCCATGCGCTCGGGAGGCATCTGGAGCAGTCGGGCCAGCAGGGCGCGCAGCTCGCTCAGGAAGCGTTCCTGACGATGCACGGCGGAGGGAGCGGTCATGGGAGCCTGCGAGGACAGAGAAGAGGGAGTGGCGTCCAGC
Organism: Corallococcus terminator; assembly: GCF_049194865.1. Classification (GTDB taxonomy): domain Bacteria; phylum Myxococcota; class Myxococcia; order Myxococcales; family Myxococcaceae; genus Myxococcus; species Myxococcus terminator_A. Next base: position 21,337 of record NZ_JBLZWL010000086.1, read on the forward strand.
CAGTAGCGCTGGCGCTCGAAGGGATGGGTCGGCAGCAGCACCCGGGGGGCGCCGTGGCCCGCGTGGAGCGCGCGAAGGTCCACCGGGACGCCTCGGACGTAGAGGGCGCCCAGGGTGCCCAGGAGCGTCTCCCAGGCGTCGCGCTGCTTTCTCAGGCTGGGGAGCCACTCGGCCCCGCCCTCGGGGAGGCAGCGCTTCGCCATGCCCAGCAGCGTGTCGTGCGGTCCCAGCTCGACGAACAGCGAGGGGCCCTTGGCCTCCGTGGCCGCGCGCTGGATGCCCTGGAGGAACTGCACGGGCTCGCGCACGTGGCGGCGCCACTCCCGCGCGGTGGGGGCCGTGGCCAGGGGCGCTCCGGTGAGGTTGGAGATGAGCGTCAGGCGCGGCGGCTGGAACGCGACGCCGGAAGCGGCCTGCTCGAACGCGTCGAGCATGGGCTCCATCAGGGGCGAGTGAAACGCATGCGACACCTGGAGCGGGCGGGCTTCCACGCCTCGTGCCTCCAGCGCCTGGACCACGCGCTCCACCGCGGCCCGCGCTCCGGAGATGACGACGTGGCGCGGGCCGTTGATGGCGGCCACCTCCACCGCGCGCTCGGACGCCAGCGCGGCGCGGACAGTCGCCTCGTCCGCCATGAGGGCGACCATGGTCCCCTCGGGTGGCAAGGCCTGGATGAGGCGGCCACGAAGCGCGAGCAGGCGCAGCGCGTCCTCGAGCCCGAGCACTCCGGCCGCGTGCGCGGCGGCGAACTCCCCCACGCTGTGCCCCAGGACGGCGTTCGGCTTCACGCCCCACGAGCCCCACAGCTCCGTCAGGGCGTGCGCCACCGCGAACAGGGCGGGCTGGGTGTAGCGCGTCTGGTGAACGCGGGCTTCGTCGTCACCGGGCCCCGGGAAGAGGAGCGACTTCAGCGACACGTCGAGGTGCGGGCGAAGCAGCGCGTCGCAGCGCTCGATGGCCTCGCGAAAGACGGGGGCGCTCTCATGGAGCGCGCGCGCCATGCCGGGGTACTGCGCGCCCTGGCCGGGGAAGAGGAAGGTGACGTGTGGAGGGGCCTCGCGCCGCGCCTCACCGTGGTGCAGGCCGGGGACGTCCTCCCCTCGGAGGAACGCGCCGAGCCGCTCCGACAGCTCCTGGTGCGAGCCCGCCACCACGGCGAGCCGGTGCGGCCAGTGGTCTCGACCCGTCGCGGCCGTGAAGCACAGCGCCTGCATCGAGGGCGCGTCCGACGAGGCGAGCAGCTCTCGATAGTTCTCGACCAGGACGCGCAGGGCCGTCGCGGTCCGGGCGGACAGCGTCAATAGATGATGAGTGCGCGCGGGCGGGCGCGTGGCCTCATGAGGACGCGCGGGAGGATCGCCGAGGATGACGTGGGCATTGGTCCCCCCGAAGCCGAAGGCGCTCACGCCCGCGTACCGCGCTCCCGGTGCCTGGGCCCAGGGCTCAAGCCGCGTCGGAATCTGGAAGGCGGGCTGCCGCAGCGTGATGTGCGGATTGAGCTGACGGAAGAGGGCCTGCGGGGGAATCTCACCGTGCTGCAACGTCAGGACCGCCTTCACGAGCCCGGCGATGCCAGCGGCGGCTTCCAGGTGGCCGATGCTGCTCTTCGCGGAGCCGAGGTAGCAGGGCTGTGACGTGTCGCGCCCCTGGGCCAGCACGGCCTGCAGAGCGTCGACTTCGATGGGGTCGCCCAGCGGCGTCCCCGTGCCGTGGGCCTCGACGTAGCCGATGCTCGCGGGGGGAAGGCGCGCCTGTCGGAGGGCCTGGCGGATGACGTCCTGCTGCGCTGCGCCGCTGGGGGCGGTGAGGCCATTGCTGGCGCCGTCATGGTTGACCGCCGAGCCATGGAGGACGGCGAGGATGGGGTCGCCCGCTGCGAGCGCGTCCTTCAGTCGCTTGAGCACGATGACGCCGCAGCCCTCGGAGCGGACGTAGCCATCCGCGGAGGCATCGAAGGTCTTGCAGCGGCCATCGCCCGCCATCATCCCCGCCTGGGAGAAGGCGATGGTGAGCTCCGGGCTCAGGATGGCATTCACCCCGCCGACCAGGGCCAGGTCGCACTCCTGGGCGCGGAGGCTCTGGCGGGCCAGGTGCACGGCGACGAGCGAGGAGGAGCACGCGGTGTCCACCGCCATGCTCGGCCCCCGCAGGCCCAGCAGGTACGAGAGGCGGTTGGCGGCGATGCTGTGGGCGTTGCCCGTGCCCGCGTACGCATCCAGCAAGGCGGGGTCGCTGAACTGTTGCCGCGAGTAGTCCTGGGTGCTGATGCCCACGAACACCCCGGTGCGGCTTCCCTGGAGGGCCTTGGGGGCGTGACCACCGCGCTCCAGCGCCTCCCACGCGACCTCCAGCAGCAGCCGCTGCTGAGGGTCCATCCGGTGCGCCTCGCGAGGGGAGATGCCGAAGAACAGCGGATCGAAAGCGTCAATCCCCTCGACGAAGCCGCCCCAACGCGTGTTCGTCGTTCCGGGCGCCCCCGGCCCAGCACCGTGGAAGCGCCGCGAGTCCCATCGGCTCGGGGGCACCTCCGTGATCGCATCGCCACCGCGTTGCAACAGGGCCCAGTACGCCTCGGGTGAGGGAGCCCCCGGGAAGCGGCATGCCACCGAGGTGATGGCGATGGCGTCGTCCAGGTCCACGGAGGACTCCGCCTCGGGAGCCTCGGGGGTGGGAGGTGTCGGCGCGAGCTGTCCGGCCAGATGCCGGCTCAGGGCGTCGATGGTCGGGTGCTCCCACAGGGCGGTGGGGGAGACGTCCTGCTCCAGCCAGTCCGCGAGCTCCCCCGTGAGGAAGACCGCCTCCTTGGACGTGAGGCCGTAGGTGACGAAGGGTTCGTCGAGCTTCACCTCCGAAGGCGGCACCCCCGCTTCTTCGGCCACGGCGGCGACGAGCCACGCCACGAGCTGCTCGAACGTGCGAGGGGAACCGGAAGACGGCGGGCTTGATGAACGAGCGGAGGTTGTCAAGATCTAAATTAGTTTGATTTGAATCGTGTTGTTGATTTATTACAACAATACGTGAATTCAGGTCTAGCCACACCTGTGTGGCAGGTGGCGATTTGATGGGGTTCGGGGAAGTCGAGTGCTGGTCGGAAGATGGCCGGCTGGACAGCGTGGTGGTGTTCCGACCCGCGGCGCTGGACGTCGCGTCGGAGGAGGAGGCGGCCGCGGTGGGGTTTGCCCGGGTCGTGACGCGGGCGGCTGCCGAGGATGCCTTTGGCCGGCTTCGGGAGGCGCTGGCGTCGTTCGGCTGCAGGACCATCGACCTGGAGGAGTTCCTGTCGCCAGCGGACCGGGTCGTCAGCAACACCACGGTCAACCGGGTGTTCGTCCGGGACACGGCGGTGGTGCTGGGGGCGCGGCTGGTCCGGGGAGCGGCGGCGTTTCCGCCGAGGGTGGCCGAGTTCGACGTGGCGCACGGGGCGCTGTCACGGCTGATGGGGCGGGCCGATGGGAATGTGGAGTGGGCGGCCGTGGCCCGAGTGGAGTTCGGGGACGTCTTCCTGCTGGGGCAGGGGCGGCTGCTCGTCAACGTGGGGTTGCGCAGCGACCCGAGGTTCGTGAGGGACTTCGTGGATCTGGCCTGGAGCGCTGGGTTCGAGGAGGTGGCGGTCGTCCGCATCCCCGAGAGCCTGGGCATCATCCACCTGGACCTGGCCTTCAACGTGCTCGGGACCGAGGCGATTGTCGCGCGCGCCTTCCTGCGTCACTGTCCCCTCCACGTGTACGCACGAGGGGAGCCGCCGCTCTGGGAGTCGTTCGAGGCGTACTTCACCCAGCGGGGCCGGCGCGTGCTGGCGTTCGAGCCGGGGGGCACTCATCCCTTCCTGTCGAACTTCATCAGCCTGGAGCCGCGGTTGTTGCTCGCCTCGGAAGGGGCGGCGCCGCACCTGCGCAACCTGGCGCGTGGCCTCGGGCTGGAAGTGGTTGGCGTCGACATCGACGCGCTGGAGCGCGGCAACGGGAGCGTGCGCTGCCTGACGATGCCGCTACGGCGCCACGTGGCGTGAGCCCCCGCCGGGAGTGGCGCGAGCCGGCGCGGACCCTTGAAGGGGTACGCCGGCTCGGTGCCTCGCTACGAACCGCCTACGGGTGAGGCTGGGACGTCGGAGCAGGCGCGGCGGCGGGCTTGTTCTCCGCGCCTTCAATCTTCAACTGCTCCAGCGCCGCTTCCTTCACTTCAATCTTCGCCTGCGCCTTCAGCCCGTCGATGAAGCCCTCCATCGCCTTGGAGCGGCGCTCACCCATCAGGCGCGCCTCGATGCGCGGCTTCGCCTGCTCGAAGGTCTGATCCATCCCGACCTGCCGGCCCTGCAGCTTCACCAGGTGGAAGCCCTTGTCGGTCTCCACGACCTGACCGATCTCCGACGAGGACTTCAGGCCGAACGCCGCCTCCGCCAGGGCCGCGCCCCAGGCCACGGTCAGCTCATCCCGGCTGCGGAAGCCCAGGTCGCCACCGGCGGGCTTGGAGGCCGCGTCCTGCGACTGCTGCGCCGCCGCCATCTCGAACGCGCTCTTCGTCGGGCCCGCTTCCTTCGTCTTCAGCTCCGCCAGCAGCTTCACCACCGTCGCCCGCGCCTGCGTGCGCTTCGCGGCGTCCCCCTGCGGCGCCTCCAGGAAGATGTGGCTCACCCGGACGCGCTCGGGCTTCAAGAACTCGGCGGGGTGCTCGTCGTAGTACTTGCGCACCTCCTGCTCGGTGAGTCCGCTACCCGCGGCCTCCTGCTGTTTGCGCAGCAGCTTCTGCACCATCACCTTCTCCAACGTCGCCTGGATCTCCGGGTCCTTCTCCAGCCCCTGCTTGCGAGCCTCCTGCACCAGCAGCTCGAAGCGGATGAGGTTGTCCAGGAACTCCTTCTTCTTCTCCAACGTGGCGTAGCGGCTGCGCACGAACAGTGGCTGCTCGTCCAACTTCGCCTTCACCTCCTGGGTCGACAGGGTTCGGTCATTGATGACCGCGACGACGGGGCTCGAGTCCTTGGGCCCAGCCTCCGCCGGGCGAGAACCCCCGCCGTTACACGCGGTGAGGGCGAGGGCGGCGATGACGGCGGACAGGACTCGGGTTCGGACGGAGGGCGTGTGCATGGATGGAATCAACCTCGGGAGCTTCACTTGGGGTGCGAACCCGCCACGCTTTCGAGTCGAGGGGGCAGGCTTTGCGTGAAGCGACAACCAAAAAGTGGGCCTGTATCGTATATCCAACATGGTGCACGTTGCGAATCACGGAGTCCCTTGGTCCCTGCTCAACGGGCCGCGGGAAAAGAGTCTTCACAGAACGATACGGAGGAGCGGCGCTGTGCTGGTCGCGTGGGTGCTCTGCTGCGCCTGCACCCGCCCCGCGCCGGAGGCTTCTCCCGAGGCCCCCCAGACCGGCGGAGGTCGTGTGGTCGGCCGCTTCGATGGCGGCGTCGTCACTCAGGAGGAGCTCACCGAGGAATCCTCCCGGCTGCCCTCCCCACTGCGTGAGCAGTTCGAGCGCCCCGCCGGCCAGCGCGAATTCGTGCGCTCCATGATCGACAAGCGCCTGCTTGCTCAAGAGGCCCGGATCCGGGGGCTCCATCAGCGGCCAGACATCCACAAGCAGGTCCAGGCCCTGGAGGAGCGGCTGGTCATCCAGGAGCTGCTCGCCGCCGAGGAGAAGTCCGCGGGGAAGCCGAGCGACCAGGCGCTGCGCGACTACTACGAGCAACACCGGAACGAGCTGGCCCAGCCGGAGCGACTGCGGCTGGCGCGGGTGCGGGTCCTGGTGCCCCAGGGTGCGACGGCCCCTCAGCGGGCTCAGGCGAAGCAGAAGGCGGAGCGGCTGGCACAACGCCTCAAGGCGGGCGAGGCGCTGGAGAAGGTCTCGGCCGAAGGCGAGGGCCCGGAGCGCGGTGGCGAGCTGGGCTGGGTGGCGCGCGGCGACCTGCCGGAGCGCGAGCTGGAGTCCGCGGCGTTCGCATTGAAGAAGGTCGGTGACACCACCGCGGTGGTGGCCGAGGCGAAGGGCTTCTCGGTGGTGCGGTTGCTGGAGCGCAAGGACGCGAGGGTTCCCGCGTTCGAAGAGGTGAGGGCGGAGGTGGAGGGGCGCGCGCTCCCGCAGTGGAAGCGAAAGGTTCTTGAAGGGTTGTTGGCCCGGCTGCGTGCAGCGGGCTCCGTGGGCATCGACGTGCCTGAGACGCCCTGAGGGCGCAGGTGGGAGGGGTTGTGCATCACTTTGGCTCGAGCGGCGTCCTCGCCGTGGATGGCGTCGTGTGCCCCAAGGGTGGAGATCATCCGCTGCCCGCGCTCCGAACTCCTCGGCGCGCGTGGCGGCTTCCCGTGCTGGCGCTCCTGGCGCTTGGGCTTGGCGCGTGCCGGGACGAGCGTGTCGTCGCCGAGGTCGGCAAGAGCGAAATCTCCAAGGCGGAGGTGGTCGCCTATCTCGCCGCGCGCAGCTCGCGCGAGCGTCCTCAGCCCGCCGAGGCGCTGGACGTCCTGGTGGAACGCTCGCTGCTCGCCGAAGAGGCTCGACGCGCGGGTTTGCACGAGGACGCGGCGATCCAGGCGCGGCTGAAGACCGCCGAGCGTGAGGTCCTCGCCCAGGCCTTGCTGGACAAGCGCCTGTCGGAGCTGACCACCGAGGAGAAGCTGCGCGAGCGCTACACCGCGACGCGGGAGCAGCTCGGCCGCCGCGAGGTGCATGTCCGCCAGCTCATGGTGCGCGTGGCCCCGGGGGCGGACGAGGCGACGCGGGCCGGTGCGCAGTCGCGCATGAATGGCCTGTTCGCGAGGCTCACGGGCGGTGAGCCCTTCGAGAAGGTCGCGCGCGAGGCCTCCGAGGAGAGCGTGAGCGCGGCGCAAGGCGGAGACCTGGGGCCGGTTCGGGAGGGCCAGGTGGACGACGTGTTCTTCACCGAGGCCGCGCGCCTCGCCAAGGGGGAGCGCTCGCGCCCGTTCGCGACGCCCTATGGCCTGCACCTGCTCGAGGCCGTGGAAGCCGTGAAGACCGTGGTGCCGACCTTCGAGGAAGCGCGCGGCAAGCTGGAGTCGGAGGTGCGCCGCGAGGCGCAAGCGCAGCTCATGAAGGAGCTGCGTGAGCGCATCTCCGTAAAGACCCATCCGGAGCGTCTGGACGCCGCGGCGTCCATGGCCACGGGTCAGACGAGCAAGGAATCGCGTCCATGAACGGTCGTGGAGTGTGGGTGGTGGCGCTCCTTGGCGTGTGGCTGGGGTGCAGCCAGGAGCCGTCTCGTTCCGAAGTCCCTTCCGCGCGTGGTGCGCCGCGCGAGGAGCAGGTGCGTCAGGCTGTGTCCGGGGATGTGACGCCTCCCTCCATCACCGTGAGCGGCGTGGCGCAGGGCGCGTCGGTGAAGGTCTCGCCCACGCTGACGTGGACCGTCACGGACCAGAGCGCGACGCTCGTGGAGGCGTGGCTGGATGGCGAGCCGGTGGCCAGCGGCGTGACGGTGTCGAGCGAGGGGCTGCATGCGCTCATCGTCCGTGCGACGGACACCATGGGTCTGTCCACGACGGTGACGCGGACCTTCCGCGTGGACATGACGGCGCCCGTGATCTCCATCTCGGATGTCGAGGACGGCGGCCACTACAGATGGCCTGCTGTCTTCCCCAATGTCTCAGTGGTGGACGCGGACGCAGTGTCGCTCTCCGCGACTCTCAACGGTACTCCGTACTCGCTGAGGGCGCCCGTGCGGAACGAGGGACGCTACATCCTGGTGGTGACCGCTACGGACGTCGCGGGGAACACCGCATCGAAGACCGTCACGTTCTACATCGACAGGACGCCGCCAGCTGTCGGCTTCATCGGCTTCGCTGACGGGGACCACTTCAAGGATGTGCCCTTCACCGTGGAGTTCTACGCGGAGGACACTGTCCTTGGGGGACTGCTATGGCCTCTGGAGGCAACGGCGACGCTGAACGGTCAGCCCATCACCTCTCCGTGGGACCTCTATCTGGAGGGCGAGTACACGCTGATCGTCTCCGCCACGGACGAGGCCGGCAACACGAACCAGGAGCAGGGGGTCCTGTTCATCGACACGACGCCGCCGGTGGTCACCATCTCCGGTGTCACGCATGGGCAGGAGGTGGACGTCGCGCAGGTGGTGCCCACCTTCACAGTCTCCGACAATCTGAGCTCGTCACCCTCGGTGGTGGTGGAGGCCACCCTGAACGGGCAGCCCTTCTCCAGCGGGACGGCGGTGAGCGCCGAGGGCATTCACACGTTGGTCGTCACCGCGACGGACCTGGCAGGGAACGAGACCCGGAAGGAAGTGCGCTTCACGCTCGACCGCTCGGCGCCGGTGTTGAATGTGGGAGGGGTGACGAACGGCGCCAGGCTTCCCAATGTCGCCGTGACGTTCAGTGCGAGCGACCTCACCCTGGACTCCGTCACGGCAACGATCGACGGCGCTCCCTATGTCAGCGGGACCATCATCTACGACCACGGGAGGCACGTGTTCAATGCCGTGGCCGTGGATCGGCTGGGACACCAGACGCAGGTGACACGCACGTTCACCGTGGATGCCTTGGGACCGGTCATCGTCGTCACGGGAGTCCACGACGGTTTCGTGACCAACGAGCCCTCGGTGGTCATCACCTTCAGTGCGACGGATGACTCGCGGGGACCCGTCCAGGTGCGTGCGACACTGAATGGAGAGCTGTTCACCAGCGGCAGCGCGACGACGCTCAGTGGGACACAGACGCTGGAGGTCCTCGCCGAGGACGACCTCTTCAACTCCACCCGGAAGGTGGTGCATTTCACCATCGACCTTGATCCGCCCACCCTCACGGTGTCGGGAGTCCCGAGCGGTCAGGTCGTGGACGTGGCGCAGGTGGTTCCGACCTTCTGGGCGATGGACGAACAGACCTCCGCGATGGTGGAGGCCACGCTCAATGGCCAGCCCTTCACGAGCGGAACGGCCATCACCGCGGAGCGCGCCCATACGCTCGTCGTCGTGGCCACGGATGCGGCCGGGAATGTCACGCGCGAGGAGCATACGTTCACCATCGACCGGACCGCACCCGAGCTGACCGTGACGGGCGTGGACGACGCCAGTCGCCGGGCCGCTCCGGTGGCCATCGCGTTCGACGCAGAGGACGCGAACCTTGCCTCGCTGACGGGCACGTTGGATGGCCAGCCCTACACGAGTGGAACGGCCATCACGACGCACGGCCCTCACGTCTTCATCGCCGTCGCACTCGATGCCGCGCAGCATCGAACGGAGGTCCAGCGCTCGTTCCGGGTGGATGCGGAGCCCCCCACGCTCACCATTACTGGCGTCTCGGATGGACTCGTCAGCAAGGCGGCGCAGGTGGTGCCTGTCTTCAATGCCACGGACGAAGGCGCGGTGACCCTGTCCGCGACGCTCGACACCGTGAGCTTCACCAGTGGAAGCACTGTGACGGCCGAGGGACCACACACGCTGGTCATCACCGTCTCGGATGACTTGGGTAACTTGCTCACGCGAGGCCTCCTCTTCACGTTGGATCGCACCCCGCCTGCCGTGGTCCGGGTGAGTCCCGTCGATGGAACCGTCACCGATGAGCCGACCCTGGAGCTGGTGCTCCAGGTCACCGACCTCCTCTCGAACGTGACGGTTCGCCTTGGGGCGACGGAGCTGTCGCGCGGCGAGGATGGCCGCTACCGGACTGTGTTGTCATTGGAAGAGGGGACCAACCTCTTCGAGCTGACCGCGACCGACGCGGCGGGCAACGTTACGCCGCATACGGTGACGGTGATCCGTGACACGGAGAAGCCGACGCTGACCGTGACGGCTCCGGAGCAGAACGCTCGCATCGGAGAGCTGTTCACCGAAGTGACAGGACGGGTCCTGGACGCGTCGTCGGTGACGCTCACCGTCAATGCCCAGACGGTGGTCGTCGCATCCGACGGAAGCTTCTCACACCGGGTGACGCTGACCGCCGGTGAGAACACGCTGGTCGTGGTGGCCACGGATGCGCTCGGTCATGTCGAGACGGTGACGCGCACCGTCCGCGTGAGCGGCACCAAACCCACGCTCGTCGTCACCTCTCCCTCGGAAGACCAGGTCGTCACCTCGGCCAACGTGACGGTGAGCGGAAACGCGAAGCCGGCGGACCCGCAGGACACCGTGACTGTCACGGTCGCGGGGACCGCCGTCACGGTCTCTTCCTCGGGGGATTTCTCGCACGTCGTATCGCTGTCTCCTGGGGAGACGCGGTCCATCTCGGTTGTCGCGCGGGATGGCTATGGGGTCACCGAGGAGCTCGTCCGCACCCTCACGCGAACGGAAGCGGATGGCGGGACGCCGGATGCGGGCATGCGGCCTGACGCTGGCGGCTCCTCGAGTGATGGGGGCGTGGGCGGCGCCGATGGTGGCACCGGAAGCACGCAGGACGCCAGGCCTGGGCTCGAACCGGACCCGGTGCTCGTCGTGGACGCGCCGCTCGAAGGGGGCGTGTACGGCGGTGCTCGCTTCGTGGTCAGCGGCCACATCGAGGGCGGGACGCTCCCGCTGCGAGTCACCGTGCAAGGCGTGAACATGGCGGTGAACGGCCAGGACTTCACGGGCGCCCTGGTGCTCGCGGATGGCGACCACTCGCTCCAGTTCAAGGTGACGGATGCCCGCGGGCGAACCCACGCGCAGACTCGCGCGGTGGCGGTGGACCGTACGCCGCCGCAGCTCGTGCTCACTCCACCCACGCCTCCCGAGACGTGGAACCGCCTCTCCCGTTCGCCGTATCTCCTCCAGGGAACGGCGGGAGACCGGCACCTGACGGAGGTGCGGGTCAATGGCACACCGACGCGGGTCATCGCGGGCGCATTCAGCGCCTACGTGCCGCTCGTGGCCAACACGCCCACGCCCGTGGTCGTCACCGCGTTCGATGTCGCGGGCAATCGCAGCCAGGAGTCCGTGGAGCTCACCCTGCGAGGTGGCGCCCCGCGCATCACCATCCTCGCACCCGTGAATGGCTCCGAGTCTCCGGACCCGGTGGTGACGGTGCGTGTCCGCGTCGAGAGCGTCGCGCCGCTGCGCGCCGTGCGCATCGGGACCGACACGGTGACGTCGTCGACGGACGAGTACACGGCGCAGGTGCCGCTGGCCCATGGTGAGAACGTCATCCACGTCACCGCCGAGGACACCCAGGTGCCCGAAGGAGAGACGGGCGGCATGGTGGGCTCGGCGTCCGTCACCGTGCGCTACCTGGAGGCGAGCAAGGCGCCGCTCCAGGTGACGGGTGTGTCTCCCCGCGCGGGAGAGCAGGGCGTGGAGCCCGATGCGCTCGTGAGCGTGTCCTTCAACAAGCCCATCGAGGGCACTGCGCTGTCCGAGAACTTCAAGGTCCGCGTGCAGGGCCAGTCCACGACGCTGCCGGGTGGCTACTCGGTGGTGCCGGGCTCGCAGACCGTGTCCTTCATCGCGAGGGATCCGCTCCCGGAAGGTGCCCGCCTGACGGTGGAGGTGAAGAAGGAGCTGGAGCCGGAGACGTTGCCGGCGATGAACGGAGACTTCTCCAGCGACTTCACGGTGCGCAGGCCGCTGACGCGTGTGCGCGGCTACGTCGTGGACGGCGACTATCGCCCCTTGCCCGGGGTGAAGGTCGCGATGGTGGGGACGAGCCTCACCACGGTGACGGGACCGGATGGCAACTGGACCCTGTTCAGCCCCAAGGGTGGGGAAGTGGTGCTGCGCTACGAGGGTGGCCTGACGTCCGAGGGCGCCTCGTTCCCCACGCTGCGGCGGCGCCTGTTCGTCAACGACGAAGCCGACACGCTGGACGCGCCGCTGGTGCTCACCGCCGTGGACACGGCCTCCGCGCAGGTCGTGGACGCCCTGCATCCCATGTTGCTGCGGTTCGCGAACCGTCACCCGGACCTGCGGGTGGACGTCCCCGAGGATGGCCTCTTCTTCGAGGACGGCATGACGCGCGGGCTCGTCACCGCGACGGAGCTTCAGCCGTATGCCCTGCCGTTGCCGATGGACGGGCGCGCGGCGCTCGGGGCCGTCTGGCAGATTGGGCCGGCCGGACTGCGTCTCCAGAAGACCGTGTCCGTGACGTTCCCCAACCGCACCAACCTGCCCGCGGGCCGCCTGGCCATGGTGCTGGGGCATGACCCTCAGCGACACGTGCTCAAGCGCGTGGGCTTCGCTCGGGTGGATGCGGACCGCACCACGCTGACGCCGCTCGCGCCCCTGGGGCTCACGTCGCTGGAGTTCATCGGCTACGTGCCGCTCAACAAGGACCAGCATGTCGCCGTCGCGACGGCGCTGGGGATGAACCCGGACGCGGGTTCGGAGGAGGACGGCGAAGGGGTCCAGGGGTTGATGGACCGGGTTCGCCCGTCCCAGTCGTCGGAGCCCCTGTGGAAGAAGCTCCTGACGAACCTCCTGGTGACGGATGCCCACGCGCAGCTGGGCGGCGGGTTGGACCTGGCGGCGTACAACGCCTTCGACACGATGCTCGGCATGGCGGTCCCTGGCGCGGTGCTGGGCACGGTCCGCGCGCCGCTGGAGCGCCAGCTGGTGCTGGAGGTCCGCGCACCGATGGTGCCGCCGTTCGGCCAGCCGGCCTCGGAGCAGGTCGTCACGCTGCCGTACACGCTCGTGCTCGACTTCCGTTCCCGGTTCGAGTCGGCGGACCCGCATGACGTGGCGAACCCGGAGACGGTGCTCGTCAAGCTGACGGCGGAGGGGCCCACGGGTCCGCTCTCCGAGCCCACCGCGGGCGCGTGGCAGTCCCAGGGTGAAGGCGAGGCCGCGCTCACGCCGCGCGTCGCGCTCCCCGCCGGCAAGACGACGGTGACGCTGTCCGCGCTGTCGCAGTCCACGCACCGGTTGATGAAGTTCGAGGCGGAGCTGATCGCGAACCCCTCGGATGGTGGCCCGTCGACGGCGACGCTGCGGCTGCGGACGCTGGAGGACACCTTCAACGAGGGTGGGGACGTGGCGGTCCACAGCCCCGTGCGCTTCAAGAACCTGCGGGTGACGCTCACGGGGCCGGGCAGTGGCTCCGCGGGGATGACGGGCGCCTCGGGTGGCTATGGCATCCCCGTGCCCGGGCTCATGGGCGGGGAGATGGGCATCTCCTGCACGGAGGTCCCCACGGGTCCTCGGATGGTGGAGCGTCTGGGTGAGGACGGCGTGCTGCACTACACGCCCACGCTCAATCAGTTCCCCATCTGCTCGCAGACCTTCTGGTTGTACCCGGGCGCCACCACGCGCGCGGACATCCTGGTCGACGTGCGCATGCTGTACGGCGCGCTGACCTTCGTGGACCGGCATGGTGAGGCGCTGGCGCTCAACTGCGACCCGGAGGCTCGCAGCGAAGCGGCGTCGACGCCCGGTGAGTTCACCGACATCGCGCTGAAGGACGTGAAGTCGACGGAGGTCCACTTCTTCCGCGCGGACGACCTCGAGCACCCCATCGCGACTTTCGCCGCGGGCACTCCCAACGGCGTTGCTTGCACGCAGGGCCCGCCGACCGAGGACACACCTCACGGCTACTACTCGCGCGTTCGCACGGGGCCGGCGGCTCGCATCCGGCAGGCCGCGCGGGAGCGGTGCCGGCAGTTGGAGCGGCAGCTCGGCACGACGGACGCGGGTTCACTGAGTCCGGAGGACCAGGGGTACTACGACGGCAACTGCCGCGACAACCGGACCAACACGCTGCGACTGAGCCCC
>NZ_JBLZWL010000019.1:0-30642 GCF_049194865.1 Corallococcus terminator
CTCGAAGGGCATCTCGTCCAGGACCTCGCCGTGCGCGTCGTAGCCGATGACGAACTCGCGAGCCTCCAGGCGAGGGTCCCACCGGATGCGGTGGTACACCTCGCGGCTCGTCGTGAAGCGTTCCTGGGACATGGCGAGCACTCACAAGAGAAGGGGAACTTCCGCTGACGACACCAGACCTCGGGCAGTACGGCCAGCGGAGGCGTCGCACCTGACGCCACTCCACCAGTCCGGCTGACAGTCTGCTTCAGGACGGGTTCACTCCCGCCACCAGATAGAAACGGAACTCCCCCGAGTTGACGCCGTAGGCGGCATCCACCCCCACCAGGGGCAGCACCAGGTTGCGCAGATAGAGGCGCAGCCCCGCGCCCACGCCCTGCGCCAGGGTGGAGCCCTTCAGGCCGCTCTGGCTGTCCGGGAGATACCCGCGCACCACGCGCCCGTTCACGTCCCGCAGCTCGCGGTCTTCGGGCAGCTGTCGCCACACCATCAACCCGGTGTCGGAGAAGCCCACGCCCCGGAAGGACAGGGAGCGGATGGTGAAGAGGGGGAAGTGGTACTCGGCGATGAAGGACAGCCGGGTGTCGCCTCGGAACTGACGGTGGACGAAGCCCCGCAGGCCATTGCCTCCCATCACCAGCTCCTGGTGGAAGGGCAGGTCCACGCCCGCGGCGGCCTCGCCCCGTAGCACCAGGTTGTGCTCCTCGAAGAGGCGCAGGCCATGGCGGTACAGCAACCCGAAGCGCTCGTAGCGGAACTCGCTCCACACGCCCGGGTTCGACACCTCGTAGGACGCCTCCAGGTTGATGCCCTCCATCACCGCGTGGAGGTTCTGCCGCGTGTCGATTCCCACCATCAGGCGCAGTGAGGCATCTCGCTGCGACGGTCCTGTGGAGAACGCGGGCGTGGTGAACTCCTTCTCCGGGTCCGGGGACTTCGCGTCGATGCTCATCAGCCGGTACTTCACGGCGGCGCGCACGCGCTCGAAGAGCATCACCCCCAGCTCGCTGGAGATGGACGCCGAGTTGATTCGCGTGCGCCGCACGACCAGCGGGTCCTCCTGTCCCGCGCCGGGCTGGTACTCGTCCATGCGGTCGCTGCGCAGCTGGCCCTCCAGGCTGAAGCGCAGCTGCGGCAGTCCGAAGAGGTTCGGGTCCAGGTAGCCAGCGAAGATGCCGCTCTCCGCCGTGCTCACCTGCGCGGCCGTCGCGAACTTCTTGGCCCGTCCCCAGAGATTGTTCTCCGCGTACAAGAGGCCGCCGCCGACGTTGTCCGAGGACAGCGCGAACGTCGGAGCCACCACCCAGGACGCCTTGTCCTCCACCTCCAGGATGAGGCGCACGCGGTGGGGTCCCGTGGGCTCGAGTCGCGCCTTCACCTCCTGGAACAGGCCGGTGGCCACCAGCCGCCGCTCCACCTTGTCCAGCTCCTCGAAGGTGATTTCGTCGCCGGCGTCGATGCGCGAATACGAGCGCACCGTCTCTGGTCGCGTCTTCTCGGGGCCTCGCACCACGACCTCGTCCACCACCTGCCCCGGTCCCTGCGCGCCCGCCTGCCCCGAAAACAAGGCGATTCCCAGCGCCGCGCACCACTTCGCCACACGTCTGCTCATGACTCGTCGCACGTCCCGTGACTGCCTCGGGGCCGCCGGCCTGGACCCAGGGGGCCACCCTACCGCCCCCCGCGCCCGGTGGGGTCACGGACTGTGGACAAGGAACTTCCGCGAAACATTTGGTATGCCTGTCGCCAGGAAGCCCTGGGGTCCCCGGGGCGCGGACCGAATGACCGGCCTCTTTCGTCAGCTCCGGCGCCGACGTCTCATGCGTCGACCCTTTCCTCCCGACTGGCTCGGTCATCTCGACGCGCGAGTGCCCTTCTTCGCCACGCTGTCGCCCGCGCTGCGCGAGGACTTCCTCTCCAAGCTGAAGGTCTTCGCCTGGGAGAAGGAGTTCATCGGCGCTGGCGGGCTCGAAATCACCGACGAGATTCGCGTCGTCGTGTCCGCCACCGCCGTGCAGCTCGTGGTGCACCTGGACCTGGCCTATTACGACCGGCTGCGCGAAGTCATCGTCTACCCCGACGCCTTCCTGCTGCCGGACCGCACGGGCGTGGTGCTCGGCGAGGCGAAGAACTGGGGCTCCGTCATCCTCTCCTGGGCGGCGGTGCTCGGTGGCCTGCGCAATCCGGACGACGGCCACGACACCGCCACGCACGAGTTCGCCCACGTCCTGGACCGCGCGGACGGCGCCTTCGACGGGACGCCGAAGCTGCGCAGCTATTCGCACTATCGGACCTGGGCCGCGGTGATGAGCGAGCACTACCACGGGCTCCAGGAGGGACGCTCCCGGGAGCGCCAGGTGCTGGATGACTACGGCGCCGTCAACGAGGCGGAGTTCTTCGCGGTGGCCACCGAGAACTTCTTCGAGCGGCCCGTGAAGATGCGCGAGAAGACGCCCGATTTGTATGAAGAGCTGAAGCGTTTCTACGGCTGGGACCCGGCTTCGGGCACCTGAGTCCGCGCGCGGACCGCGGCGCTGTGGTAGGCGCGGTATCAAGCATCCGGAGGAGAGACACTCAATGTCCGCACCCGCCGCGCCCTCGGTGTCCATGTTCGTCGAGCTGGAGCGCGAAGCCTGGCGGGCGCTGCGCGAGTCCACCCCGCTGACGCTCACGACGGAGGACCTGGACGGTCTGCGAGGCCTGGGAGAACAACTGGACCTGGAAGAGGTCTCGGAGGTCTACCTGCCCCTGTCACGGCTCCTGAACCTCCAGGTGGCCGCGGCGCAGCGGCTGTGGATGGAGCAGCAGGCGTTCCTGGGCGGCTCCACGCGCAAGGTGCCGTTCATCATCGCCATCGCCGGCAGCGTGGCGGTGGGCAAGAGCACCACGGCCCGCATCCTCCAGGCCCTGCTCGCCCGGTGGCCGGACCACCCGCGCGTGGAGCTGGTGACGACGGACGGCTTCCTCTTCCCCAACCGCATCCTCACCGAGCGCGGGCTGATGAAGCGCAAGGGCTTCCCGGAGAGCTATGACCGGCGCGCGCTGGTGCGCCTGCTCGCGGAGCTGAAGGCGGGGCGCGCGGAGGTGTCGGCGCCGGTCTACTCCCATCTCGTCTACGACGTGGTGCCCGACGAGGCGAAGGTCATCCGCCAGCCCGACATCCTCATCCTGGAAGGGCTCAACGTCCTCCAGTCCGGCGCCACCGGGCAGCGGGTGCCGCACACGTTCCTGTCGGACTTCTTCGACTTCTCCATCTACGTGGACGCGAGCGAGCAGGACATCCGCCGCTGGTACGTGGACCGCTTCCTGCGGCTCCAGCAGACGGCGTTTCGCGACGAGCGCAGCTACTTCCGTCGCTACTCGGACCTGACGAAGGAAGAGGCCGTCGCCATGGCCGAGTCCGTGTGGGGTGACATCAACGGCCCCAACCTGGCGCAGAACATCGCGCCCACGCGCTCGCGCGCCCGGCTCATCCTGCTCAAGGGCCCGGACCACAAGGTGAAGCGCGTGCGGCTGCGCAAGCTGTAGTCACGGCGTCGGAGCGGGCGCCGTGCACAGCGAGCCGTCCTCCAGGCCCGCGAGGCGCGCGCGCAGCCGCGTCTTCATCGTCGAGTCCTCCTGCTCCTGGACCAGCCCCATGGCCCGCTGCTCCAACTGGAGCGCCTCCGCGCAGCGGCCTTGTCCGGCCAGGGTCATCGCGAGCGTGTCCAGGGCGGGCGTGCTCCAGGGGGCGAGCGAGACAGCCCACTGCGCCAGGGGCAAGGCCTCCACGAAGCGACCCTGGGTGACGTACAGCCACGCCAGTCCGCTCGCCGCGTAGGTGCTCCGGGGCTCCAGTTCGAGGGCTCTCTTGTACGCGGCCTCGCGCTCTTCGGCGGAGTGCTTGTCGGGCTCCAGCGCCGCCGCCAGCAGCAGCCACGCCCCGCTCTCGTCGGGGTGCGCGCGCACGGCCGTCCTCGCGAGCGCGAGCCGCTCCTCGGGTGGTGCCTCCTGCTGCTTCACCGTGAGGGCTGGCAGTCCCGTCGGGTCCAGTTGGAGTGCCTCCGCAAGCTCCTGCTGGGACAGCTTGCGGCGGTTCTTCACCAGTGATTCCTGCTGAGCCATGTGCGCGCCGAGCGCCGCCAGCTTCGCGCGGGACGCGTGGACCTCCGCGTCATCCAACACGCGCTCGATGAAGGCCGTGCTCGTCGTCGGTACCGTCACCTGTCGCCGCGACGCGGAGCGGAGGTCTCGCACGTAGTCCAGCAGCGTCTGGTCCAGGGAGTCGCTCTCCAGCTCCGGCAGGGCCTGTCGCAGCGCCACCTGGGGGTCGACGCCTCTCCCGAGCAGCGTCTGGTATTCGGTGAAGCGCTCGGGGCGGGTGTGTCGCAGCCAGTGCACGAGCAGCCAGCTCCCGGCATACATGATGCCGATCTCCCGCTCTTGCTCCTCCGCGTCCAGACCGGGTTGCCAGTCGAGCACCCTGCGCATCATCACGGGGGGATGGACGCTGTCCACCGAGCGCTTCAGCATCGACCGCGTCAGATGGTAGGCGCTCCAGTTGGGCGTGCCGAGCACCGCATGTCTGCCGTCTTGCGACAGGTGCAGCGTCTCCAGGTACTCGGACAGCCCTTCGGACAGCCACAGCGGCTGGCGCTGCATGACATACGTGCTGAGGTAGTGCGCGAGCTCGTGATTGAGCCGGGAGGAGGAGTCCTCCGACAGCCCCGAGTATTGCTGGGACCACTTCGCGGGCGGGCCGGACAGGACGATGAGCGCCTCCGTGTCCGACTTGTAGAAGAACGCGCGCACGCGGCGAGGGTAGAGGCCCTCGAACTCTCTCGGGTCCGCGAGGACATAGACGAGCACCTTCGCCATCTCCTGGCGGAGCGCACCGGGCCACATGCCCGCGAGCAGCGCGACGCGCGTGTGCTCCAGGACGCTCATGGCCTCGCGGGCCTGCTCGGGTGCCAGGTCGGTGCGCAGCGTGTAGTGCTCGCTGTCCAGCTCCACCCAGGCACGTCCGCCCTCACCGGGGCAGCGGGTGAAGCGGGGGCCCACGACACAGCCCCAGGCGCCCGACACCAGGCTCATGAGCAGGACCGTCATCACCACACTGGGGCGCACGACGCACACGCTCCTTCGTCCAGCCCCGCGAGTCGTCGCGAGGACGGTCCGAGTGTAACCCGTGTGGCCGCGGGTCCAGCGCGAGAGCCCTTGCGTGAAGGGGTCTTCTCCGTGAGTCGATATGCCGTGGGACTGCTCGCGTTTTCCGACCTGTTGCCGCTCGCGTGGGCGTCCTCGGGAGTACCGACGAAGTCAGGTCATCCGAGGTCTTGCCCGCCCGTGTCCACCAGGACACGTCACCGTACTTCCCCTTGCCGCGCGCCTGTCGCCACGCGCGTCGGTGGTTCAACGGCGAGGACGGCGGACCATCTCGATGTGCGGGATGCCGTCCTCGTCGTAGATGTCACCTTCCGCGACGAAGCCGAGGCTCGCGTAGAAGGCCCGCAGGTACTCCTGCGCGGAGATGCGGATGTCGGAGTCGGGGTAGAGCGCTTCGAGTCGGGCGATGCCGCGCTCCGTCAGCTCGCGGCCCAGGCCCCGGCCTCGTACCTTGGGCGACGTCACCACGCGGCCCAGGCTGGTGGCACCCGGGAACTTCACGTCGGGCGGGAGGATGCGCAGGTAGGCGGCGAGGACGTTGCCCTCATGGGCGAGGAGGTGGTCCGCGCTCCTGTCCAGGCCGTCCACGTCCAGATAGAGCGACTTCTGCTCCACCACGAACACCTCCTGCCGCAGCGCGAGCACGTCATACAGCTCGTCCAGCGTCAGCTCCGAGAACGCCTTCCATTGCCAGTTCGGCATGCGCAAGGCGTCTACCACGGATGCGCGGTCCGCGCGGAGGCTCAGGCGGTGCGGGATTCTCCGCCGGGGACCTCCGGCAGCAACACGTTGAGCCCTCCCGCGGGGGGGGCTGGACGATGTCGACGGCGCGCTGGAGCGCCTGTCTCGCGGCTTCGAGTGCTTCGTGCTCGACGTGGAGCTTCGACAGGTCCGCGAGCAGAGGCCCGGCCGCCGGTCTGCCCCGCGGGGTGGGAGGCACGGCCGAGGGTTGCACAGGCATGACAGAGAGTCTGGGCAAGGCGCCGGGGAGGCCATTATACGTAGGCCGCCATGAACCCTCCGTCGCAGACGTCGCTTGTTCCCGGGGCCAGCCAGGACGTGGATGCGCTGGTCTCGTTGCTGCGAGGACGGCGAACCGTGGTGCTCACGGGGGCTGGGTGCAGCACCGAGTCGGGCATCCCGGACTACCGGGGGCCGGGAACGCGGGCCCGCGCGCGCAATCCCATTCAGCACCGGGAGTTCCTCCAGCGTCCCGAGGTGCGGGCTCGCTACTGGGCCCGGAGCCTGCTCGGCTGGCCCCGCTTCGCCTCCGCCCACCCGAATCCCGCGCACCAGGCGCTGGCCGCGCTGGAGCGAAGCGGACATGTGCCGGGGCTCATCACCCAGAACGTGGACCGGCTCCACCATGCCGCGGGCAGCTCACGCGTCATCGAGTTGCACGGCGCCCTGGCGCGGGTGCGCTGTCTCGACTGCGGGACGCAGGAGGCACGAGGGGACCTCCAGGCGCGCCTCCTGGCTCTCAACCCGGACTTCGCCCACGAGGTGCTGGAGCTGCGGCCGGACGGAGACGCGGAGCTGACCTCGGAGGCGCTCCAATCCTTCCAGGTGCCCGCGTGCGTGCGCTGCGGCGGGACGTTGAAGCCGGACGTGGTGTTCTTCGGCGACAACGTGCCCGCGCCCACGGTGGCGGAGGCGTTTGCCTTGCTGGAGGAGGGAGACGCGCTGCTGGTGGTGGGCTCGTCGCTCGCCATCTACTCCGGCTATCGCTTCCTGGTGCGCGCCGCCGAGCGCCACGTGCCCATCGCCATCGTCAACATTGGCGAGTGCCGTGGCGTGGAGCTGGCGGACCTGTGCGTGGAGGCGAGCGCCGGGGACGTGCTGCCGCGACTGGCTCAGGCGCTGACGCGAAGCTGAGGACTCCACCGTGCATCAGGGTCAAGCCCTGAGCGAGAGTATCCCCGTGTCCATGACACCTCTGCTCGACGAAGTGTCCCGCCTGCACATCCCCAACGCGCCAGCGACGCCAGCCCAAATCGAGGCGTTCGAGAAGGCAGCGGGGTGGACTCTGGACCCGGACCTGCGCGCCTTCTACCTGCACTGCGATGGAGCAATCCTCTTTGAACGACACGACCCCGCTTATCGGTTTCTGCCGCTGAAGGAGATTCGCCGAGGGCGCGTCGTCATCCTGAAGGACGATACCGACAAGGCGGGGCCCGCTGACTGGTATTCCATCTGTGAAGTCAGGGAGAGCAACTACATCCTGCTCGACGTGAGCCATCAGGAGAACGGCTGCTATCCCATTCGCGACGGCTTCCGCGAAATGTTCCCCGCGCCAGACTACTGCCCTCAAATCGCCGCGTCCTTCGGAGCGTTCTTGGCAGGGGCGTTACGGTCAAAAGGACGCTGGTTCTGGCTCCAGCCCTGAAGTCTTCGTCGTGGCTCAGGGCAGGCGCACGTGTGTCGTGAGGTAATCCACGAAGGCCCGCACGCGCGCGGGAAGGTGTCCGCCCTGGCTCAGGAAGAGGGCGTGGATGGCCTCCGTGTCGCCAGGGTTGTGCTCCTCGAGCACCGTCACGAGGCGGCCCGCGTCCAGGTCGTCCTTCACCTGGAAGCGCGCCAGTCGCGCCAGTCCCACTCCCGCCAGCACGAGCTGTCGCAGCGCTTCCCCGTCGCTCGCCTGGACGTTGCCGACCGGTGCGAGGGAGAGCTGCGAGGAGGACTCCGTAAGGGGCCAGCCCTCGATGGCGCGCGCGTAGCTGAAGCCCAGTCGGTTGTGTGACGCCAGCTCTCCCGGCGTCTTCGGCACACCCTGGCGCTTCAAGTAGTCCGGCGCGCCGACGATGACCATCCGCGTCTCACCCAGCCTGCGCGCGGTGAGTTGGGAGTCCTTGAGCTGCCCGGCGCGAATCGCCACGTCCGTGCGCTCATCGAGCAGGTCGATGAGCTTGTCCGTCAGCGTGAGGTCCACCGTCACCGAGGGATATCGCGCGAGGAAGCCGGGCAGCAGGGGGATGAGGATGCAGCGCCCGAAGGCCGGGTTGGTGTTGACGCGCAGTCGTCCACTCGGCTCGTCGCTCGCGGCGGCCCCGCGCTCGGCCTCGTCGAGCTCGCCGAGGATTCGCACGCTCCGCTCGTAGAAGCCGCAGCCCTCCGGGGTGAGCTGGAGCGAGCGGGTGGAGCGGTTGACCAGCCGGGCTCCCAGCCGCTGCTCCAGCCGGGCCACCAGCTTGCTCACCGCCGAGGGAGTCATCCGGAACGCCCTCGCCGCGGCGGAGAAGCCTCCCAGCTCCACCACCTTCACGAAGACTTCCATCTCTCCGAAGCGATTGACGTCCAGTCGAGCCATGGTGAGCCGAACTCACAAGTCCTATTCCGCGCGCGGCTCTACCGCACCGAATTCGCGCCGTCCATACAAGGGCCCATCCAACTTCTTCACGGGAGGGCCGCGAATCATGCCGCTGGCCTTGTTCGCATTGACCGCGGGCGCCTTTGGAATCGGCGTCACGGAGTTCGTCATCATGGGCTTGTTGCTGGAGGTGGGCACTGACCTGGGTGTCTCCATCTCCACCGCGGGCCTGCTCATCTCCGGCTACGCCCTGGGCGTCGTGGCCGGCGCCCCGGTGCTCACCGTGCTGACGGGCCGCTGGTCCCGCAAGCACGTGCTCCTGGGTCTGATGGTCATCTTCACGCTGGGCAACGTCGGCTGCGCGCTGGCTCCCACCTACGGCACGCTGATGGCCGCTCGGGTGCTGACCGCGCTCTCGCATGGAACGTTCTTCGGCGTGGGGTCCGTGGTGGCCACTGGCCTGGTGCCGGCGGACAAGCGCGCGTCGGCCATCGCCATCATGTTCACCGGCCTGACGGTGGCCAACATCCTCGGCGTTCCGCTGGGCACGTGGCTGGGACAGTCACTCGGGTGGCGCTCGACGTTCTGGGCCGTGGCGGTGATTGGTCTGCTCGCCGTGGCGGTGATTGCCCTGTTCGTCCCGCGCGACGAGGCGGCACCCGAGGCGAGCGACTGGCGCGCCGACCTGCGGGCCCTGGGCCGACGGCCGGTGTTGCTGGGGCTGCTGACGACGGTGCTCGGCTTCGCCGGGGTGTTCACCGTGTTCACCTTCATCGCGCCCCTCCTGACGCGGCTCAGCGGCTTCTCGCCGTCGGCGGTGTCTCCCATCCTGCTCGTGTTCGGCGGTGGGCTGGTGGTGGGCAACCTGGTGGGAGGAAGGCTCGCGGACCGGCGGCTGGTGCCCGCCATCCTCGGCACCCTCGCGGTGCTGGCGCTGGTGCTGTTCGGGATGACCTTCGTCCTGCATGACCGCGTCCTCACCGTCATCGCCGTCGGCCTGTTCGGCGCGGCGGCCTTCGCCACGGTGCCGCCGCTCCAGATGTGGGTGCTGGAGAAGGCGGAAGGGGCCGGCCAGAGCCTCGCGTCGAGCCTCAACATCGGCGCCTTCAACCTGGGCAACGCGCTGGGTGCCTGGTTCGGCGGCGTCATCATCGACCGAGGCCCGGGACTGGGCGCTGTCACCTGGGTGTCCGCGCTGGTGCCAGTGTCCGCCATCCTCGTCGTGCTGGTGGCGCTGCGCCTGGAGTCTCGCGAGCGGCGCCCCGGTGCTCCAGGAGCGCGAGTGCTTCAGGGAGGTGTGTCATGAGCGCCCCCGACAAGGTCGCCCTCGTGGTGGGCGCGCAGGGTGTCATCGGCCGCAACCTCATCGAGCACCTCGCGTCACTGGGGGACTGGGACGTCATCGGCCTGTCCCGGCGAGGGGGCCCTGCCACCGCGCGTGTGCGGCACGTGCAGGTGGACCTGCTCGACGCGGAGGACACTCGGGTGAAGCTGGCGGACCTGGGCCTCGTGACGCACGTCTTCTATGCCGCGTATCAGGAGCGGCCGACGTGGGCGGAGCTCGTCGCTCCCAACCTCGCGATGCTCGTCAATGTGGTGGAGGCCATCGAACCCGTGGCCGAGGGGCTGCGCCACGTCAGCCTCATGCAGGGGTACAAGGTCTACGGCGCGCACCTGGGGCCCTTCAAGACTCCGGCGCGGGAGACGGACCCCGACCACCTGCCGCCCGAGTTCAACGTGGACCAGCAGCGCTTCCTCGAACAGCGGCAGAAGGGCAAGGCGTGGACGTGGACCGCGCTGCGTCCGTCGGTGGTGGGCGGCGTCGCGCTCGGCAATCCGATGAACCTGGCGCTGGCGATTGCCGTCTATGCGTCCATCTCCAAGGAGCTGGGGTTGCCGCTGCGCTTCCCTGGCAAGCCCGGCGCGTACCACTCGTTGCTGGAGATGACCGACGCGGGACTGCTCGCGAAGGCGACGGTGTGGGCGGCGACGGAGGCGCGCTGCGCGAACCAGGCTTTCAACATCAACAACGGAGACCTGTTCCGCTGGAGCGAGCTGTGGCCGAAGCTCGCGCGCTACTTCGGACTGGAGGTCGCGCCTCCGCTCCCGATGTCGCTCGACGTCGCCATGGCGGACAAGGCGCCGTTGTGGGAGGCGATGACGGCGAAGCACGGGCTGGCGGGCCACTCCTTCCAGGACGTGTCCTCCTGGCGCTTCGCGGACTTCGTCTTCTCGTGGGACTACGACATGTTCGCCGACGGCACCAAGGCGCGGCGCCTCGGCTTCCACGAGTTCGTCGACACCGAGGCCATGTTCCTGCGCCTCTTCGACGACCTCCGCCGCGCGAAGGTCATCCCCTGACGCTTGGAAGTTGAGTGCGCCTGGGGCGTGGGGAACAATCCCCGCATGGCTCACGGCGACGGAATGCAGCAGGTCATCGGCTTCATCCTGGAGCTGGACAAGCTCAAGGGTGTGACTCGCAAGGTGAAGCCGCTGGGGCTTGCTCGCTACGAGAACTCCGCGGAGCACAGCTGGCAGTTGGCCATGCTGGCCCTCTCCCTGTCCCAGCATGCGCCAGCGGGCATCGACCTGGACCGCGTGGTCCGGATGCTCCTGGTGCATGACGTGGGAGAAATCGACACTGGCGACACGATGGCCTTCGTCGAGGGCGGCTGGAAGGAGCGCAAGGCGGCGGAGCTGGCGGCGGCGGAGCGCATCTTCGGCCTGCTGCCGCCACCTCACGGGCCCGCCTTCCTGGCGTTGTGGAAGGAGTTCGAAGCGGGGGAGACCCCCGAGGCCCGCTATGCCCATGCGGTGGACCGCGCGATGCCGGTGCTGCTGAACCTCGCCAACGAGGGACAGAGCTGGCGAGAGAACGGCATCAGCCACGCGCGGGTGGTGGCGCGCATCGCTCCTCCCATCCAGGCGGGTTGCCCCGCCTTGTGGGAGTACCTGGAGGGCCGACTCGAAGAGGCCCGCCAGCGCGGCTTGTTCGGCGCGTGAGCCGGGAGTTCGCTCAGGCGGCCCGGGGTGCGCGGGTGGGTGGCGCGGGGACGTGCCCCGCTCGCACCAGGTAGTCGCCGAAGCCCTCGCCCTGCTGGCGCTCGCGTGCAAACCCCGCGAACAGCGGCTCCAGCACCGCGAGGATGGTCTCCTCGTCGATGTTCTCTCGCACGAGCTGGTTGAGTCGCTGGCCCCGGGCATCGCCGCCCAGGTGCAGGTTGTAGCGACCGGGGGCCTTGCCCACGAGGCCAATCTCCGCGAGGTACGGGCGCGCGCAGCCATTGGGGCAGCCGGTGATGCGCAGCAGGATGTTGGCATCCTGGAGTCCATGCGCCACGAGCCGCGTCTCCACGCGCTCGACGAAGGTCGGCAGGTAGCGCTCCGCCTCGGCCATGGCCAGGGCGCACGTGGGCAGCGCCACGCAGGCGAGCGCGTTGCGCCGCAGCGGGCTGGCGGTGCGGAAGCTCTCCAGGCCGTGCGCTCGGACAATCGCGTCGATGTGCTCCTTGGACTCAGGGGGAACGCCCGCGATGACGAGGTTCTGGTTGGGCGTCAGCCGGAAGTCGCCCCCATGAATCTGTGCAATCTCGCGCAGCCCCGTGAGGTGCGGCGCGCCGGGCCGGTCCGCGATACGGCCGCTGTCCAGGTGCAGCGTCAGGTGCCAGCGCCCGTCATGGCCTTCTCGCCAGCCGAAGCGGTCTCCATTGTGCTCGAAGGTGAAGGGCCGCGTGGGCTCCAGCGCGAAGCCGAGCCGGCGCTCCAGCTCCTCCTTGAACCAGGCGACGCCCCGGTCCTCGAGGACGTACTTCAACCGCGCGCGCTTGCGGTTGCCCCGGTCTCCGAAGTCGCGGTGGATTTTCAGCACCTCCTCGGCCACCACGAGCATCCTCTCGGGAGGCACGAAGCCCAGGACGTCCGCCAACCTGGGGAAGGTGTTGGCGTCACCGTGTGTCGCGCCGAGGCCGCCGCCCACCGCGACGTTGAAGCCCTGGAGGACGCCGTCCTCGATGATGGCGATGTAGCCCAGGTCCTGAGCGAACAGGTCCACGTCGTTCTCGGGTGGCACCGCGACGGCGGCCTTGAACTTCCGGGGCAGGTACGTGGCCCCATACAGGGGCTCCTCCTCGCCGCCGGCCACCTTCTCTTCATCCAGCCACAGCTCGTAGTACGCGCGAGTCTTCGGCAGCAGGTGCTCGGACAGGCGCACTGCCCAGTCGTACACCACCGCGTGGACGCGGGTGTCCACGGGGTTGGGGTTGCACAGCACGTTGCGATTGACGTCGCCGCAGGCGGCCAGCGTGTCGATGAGGGAGGTGTTGATGCGCGCAATCGTCGGCTTGAGGTCTCCCTTGAGGATGCCGTGCAACTGGAACGCCTGCCGTGTGGTGATGCGCAGGGTGCCGTTGGCGTGCTCCCGCGCGAGCCCGTCCATCACGAGCCACTGCGCCGCGGTGCAGACGCCACCAGGCAGCCGGGTGCGCAGCATGAAGCTGTAGTCCGGCTCCAGCTTCTGTTGTCGACGCTCCTCACGGAGGTCGCGGTCATCCTGCTGATAGCTGCCGTGGAACTTGATGAGGCTGGTGTCCGGCGTGGCGATGGCGCCCGTCACGGGGTCCGCCAGGCTCTCCGCCAGCGTCCCCCGCAGCAGTCGACTGTTCGCCTTGATGTGCTCCACTTCGGAGAGGGGCTTGGGCTGGGTGCTCATGTCTTTGCTCACAGGCAGAAGGATTCAGTAGACGTCACGCAGGTAGCGCCGCTCGTCGCGCAGCGTCTTGAGCCAGTCCTCGGCGTCCTCTCGGCTCCGGCCACCGTGCTCGGCGATGACGTCCACCAGGGCGGCGTGGACATCCGGGGCCATGCGCTGGGCATCGCCGCAGACGTAGAGGTGGGCTCCACCTTCCAGCCAGGAATAGAGCTCCTTGCCGGACTCGCGCAGGCGGTGCTGCACGTAGACCTTCGCCGCCGTGTCGCGGGAGAAGGCCAGGGACAACTTGTGGAGCGTCTTCTTCTTCAGGGCCTCCTGCCACTCCGACTGGTAGAGGAACTGGCTGCGGAAGTGCTGCTCGCCGAAGAACAGCCAGTTTCGTCCGCGCGCGCCGACCTCCGCGCGCTCCTGCACGAAGGCCCGGAAGGGCGCCACGCCCGTGCCGGGGCCAATCATCACCACGTCCCGGTCCAGGTCCTCCGGCAGCCGGAAGCGCTCGTTGCGCTCCACGAAGATTCGCACCGAGTCCCCGTCCGCCCCGCGCGTGGCCAGGTGGGACGACGCGGCGCCGAGGTGACGCTCGCCAAAGGCCGTGTAGTCGACCACCGCCACCGTGAGGTGAGCCTCCTCGCCCACGCGCTTGGGGCTGGAGGCAATCGAGTACAGCCGGGGCGTTTGCTTGCGCAGCGCGAGCACCAGCTCCTTCGCGCTCCAGGGCGCGGGGTGCTGACGAAGCACGTCGATGACCTGGTGGCTCTTGAGGAGCGCGCGGAAGGCGTCCGCGCCCGTTGGCGCCAGCAGGGACTGGAGCACCGTGCTCGCGCCGAGCGCGGCGTGGCGCTCCAGGAAGGGCAGGCTCAGCCGCGTCAGCTCCAGACCTTCCGCGAGCCAGAGCGCCAGCGGCAGCGTCTTCCCCTCGCGTGTCACGGGCTCGGCGCCATCCAGCCGTTGCTGCTTCAGGACGGCGTCCACCAGCTCCGGGGGATTGGGGGCCCACACTCCCAAGGCATCGCCCGGCGCGTACTCCAGGCCGGAGCCTTCGAGGGAGATTTCAACGTGGCGGACGTCCTTGAGCGCGCCCCGTCCGGTGATGCGCTGGTTGACCAGCACGGTGGCGGAGAACGGCGCCTCCTTGCTGGTGGTGGGCGCGGCGGTGGCGCCTCGCAGCGGGACGACGGTGGCGACGGCGTGCGTGCGTGGCTCGATGGTTTCGCGAGCCCGCGCGAGCGTCTGGTCCAGCCAGCCCGTGGCGATGGGCTCGAAGTCCAGGTCGCAGTCGGCGCGCTCCACCAGCCGCGTGGCGCCCAGCTCCGACAGTCGTGCGTCGAGTGCCCGTCCCACCTCGCAGAACTTCGGGTAGCTGGAGTCGCCGAGTCCGAGCACCGCGTAGCTCAAGCCCTCGAGTCGGGGCGCGCGCTTGCCCAGCAGGTGCTCGCAGAACCCGCGTGCGTCGTCGGGCGGGTCTCCGTCTCCCTGCGTGCTGATGACCACGGCCAGCAGCTTCTCGCGCGCCAACTCCCGCACCGGGTACTCACTGGCCCGGATGATGCGCACGGGAAGTCCGGAGCTCTCCGTCTGATGCTTGAGCCGCTCGGCGACCAGCCGACTGTTTCCCGTCTGCGTGCCGTAGACGATGGTGAGCGGCGCGGCGGGAGTCGCCGTGGGTGCCACGCTGACGGTGCTTGTCGCGATGGCCACACCAGGTCGCGCCGCGAGGCCCGCGGCATAGCCGCTCAGCCAGTGCAGCGCGGCCGGGTCCAACCCCGCCACCAGTTCGAGCAGCAGCGCGCCCTTCTGTGCGCCCAGCAGTGTGTCGATGAAGGGCGGAGGGGACAGGCTGAGAGTGCCTGGAGAGGAGGCGCTCATGTTCCGCTCTCCGGCGTCAAGGTAAGGCGCCGCACCCACTGCTCCGGGGCCTCGGCGTCCGCCAACTCCCACCAGCCCGTGCCCGCGTCATGGGCTTCCTCGCGCAGCGCGCGCCGGACCTGGGGCGCCTCCGAGTAGACCAGGGCGAACAGGCCCGCGCGCGCCAGGGCCAGGGCCACCTCCACGTCACCGGGGACGGTGGCCACATGCCGGCCCAGGTTGAACAGCTCGTGCTCCAGCGCGAAGGCTCGACTGGCCGCGTCGGGCGTGGCGGGGAGCAGGACGATGGCACCCACCTGGCCCAGCCGCCCATGTCGCTCGGCGCTCGTGACGAGCGACGCCCCGGCGCGAGCTGTGGACTCCGCGGCGCCCAGCACCATGCCCGCGCCCACGGTGTCGTGGGTGAGCGCATCGATGACGATGAAGGCGCCCGTGCGCCGGTTCTCCTGGTACGGGTCGCACAGTAGGGGACGGCGGCACACCAGCCGGACGCGGCCGATGTCGTTGAGCGCCAGCGACTCCGAGGGCACCTCCGCCAGCTCCTCCAGGTCCTTGCGCCACAGCACGCGCTCGAACTGCGCGGGCGCCGTGCGGGTCGTCTGCTTCACCAGGTAGCGGCGCGTGACGTCCAGTGGCTGCTCGCCGAACCACACCAGCATCGCGTCCAGGTGCTGCAACGCCAGGGGCGGCTGGTCCACATGGGCCAGCAAGTCACCCCGGCTGGCGTCCACGTCGTCCGTGAGCCGCAGAGTGACGGAGTCCGTCGCGGAGGCCTCCGCCTTGGCGCCGTCGAAGGTGTCGATGGCCTCCACGCGCGTC
The DNA here is from genome assembly GCF_049194865.1 of Corallococcus terminator. Classification (GTDB taxonomy): domain Bacteria; phylum Myxococcota; class Myxococcia; order Myxococcales; family Myxococcaceae; genus Myxococcus; species Myxococcus terminator_A. The sequence continues at coordinate 15,846 of NZ_JBLZWL010000019.1, forward strand.
CTGCGCCCCGAGGGCAACACCTGCACCTCGTCACCCACGCGCACCGTGCCCGACGCGACCTGTCCCGCGAGCCCCCGGTAGTCCTGGTGGGGCCGCAGCACGTACTGCACGGGGAAGCGGAAGGGCGCGCCGTCCAGCCGGCGCTGATGCGGAAGCGACTCCAGCCAACCCAGCAGCGTGCCGCCCTCGTGCCAGGGCGTGCGAGGGCTGGGGCGGGTGATGTTGTCGCCCCGGCTGGCGCTGACGGGGAACAGCCGCACGCCCTCGAAGCCCAGCGTGTGCGCGAAGTCCGCCAGCTCGGAGCCGATGCGCTCGAACGTCGCGCGCTCGTAGCCCACCAGGTCCATCTTGTTCACCACCACCGCGAGGTAGGGGATGCCCAGCAGCGAGGCGATGTACGCGTGGCGACGCGTCTGCGGCAGCACGCCCAGCCGAGCATCGACCAGGATGACGCCCGCGTCCGCCGTGGAGGCGCCCGTGGCCATGTTGCGCGTGTACTGGAGGTGCCCCGGAGTGTCCGCGATGATGATCTTCCGGCGCGACGTGGACAGGTACCGGTACGCCACGTCGATGGTGATGCCCTGCTCGCGCTCGGCGCGCAGGCCGTCGGTGAAGAGGGAGAAGTCCAGCTCCTCGTCGTCACCCGCGCCCGCCGCGGCCTTGAGCCCCTGGGCCAGCAGCTCCGGAGGAACCTGCGTGCGAGCCGCCGCCCGCTTCGCGCTGGCCCGTCTCACGGCGGAGATCTGGTCCTCGAAGAGTCCGTCGCACTCGTAGAGGAGCCGACCGATGAGCGTGGACTTGCCGTCGTCCACCGAGCCCACCACCGCGAGCCGCAGCAGGGCGCGGTGGGAGTGCTCGTCGAGGACGGCCTGGAGTGCGGTGTCCATCAGAAGTACCCCTCGCGCTTCTTCAGCTCCATGGAGCCTTCTTCGTCGTGGTCGATGAGTCGGCCCTGGCGCTCGGACTGTCGCGCGTGGACCATTTCGTGGATGACGGCCTCCACCGTGGTGGCCGAGGACTCGATGGCGCCGCTGAGCGGGTAGCAGCCGAGCGTCCTGAAGCGCACCCTCCGGAGCGTGGGCTTCTCCCCGGGACGCAAGCGCATGCGCTCGTCATCCACCATCAGCAGCGTGCCGCCCCGGTCGATGACGGGGCGCTCGGCGGCGAAGTAGAGCGGCACCACGGGTATCTTCTCGCGCAGGACGTAGTGCCACACATCCAGCTCCGTCCAGTTGGACAGCGGGAAGACGCGCATGCTCTCGCCCGCGTCCACGCGGCCGTTGAACAGGTTCCACAGCTCCGGCCGCTGTCGACGCGGGTCCCACTGGCCATGCTTGTCCCGGAAGGAGAACACGCGCTCCTTGGCGCGGGACTTCTCCTCGTCGCGACGGGCCCCGCCGAAGGCCGCGTCGAAGCCATGCAGCGCGAGCGCCTCCAGCAGCGCCTGCGTCTTCATCGCGTGCGTGTACTTCTGGCTGCCGTGGTCGAACGGGTTGATGCCCTCGGCGAGCGCCTTCTGGTTCTGATGCACGAGCAGCCGCAGGCCGTGGCGCGCGACGAAGGAGTCTCGGAACGCGTACATGTCCCGGAACTTCCACGTCGTGTCGACGTGGAGCAGCGGGAAGGGCAGGGGCGCGGGGTGGAAGGCCTTGCGCGCCAGATGCAGCAGCACCTGCGAGTCCTTGCCGATGCTGTAGAGCATCACCGGGTTGGCGAACTCCGCCACCGTCTCGCGCAGGATGTGGATGCTCTCCGCCTCCAGCTCCGCCAGGTGCGTCGAGCGAGCGTGCGTCACGTCAGTCATGTCCCGCCTCCGCGAACCGGGGAAGCGCGTCCCCCGCCCTCGAGTGATTCCCCGCCGCGAGCGTGGGCAGCCGCGCTCGCAGCGCGACGACCTCGCCCACCACCAGCAGGGCGGGAGAGCCCAGCCCGGCCTTGCGCGCCTCTTGCGAGATGTCTCCCAGGGTGGCCTCCACCACGCGCTGGTGTTCCCACGTGCCTGCCTCGACCAGCGCCGCTGGGGTGGAGGCGGCTCGCCCGGCGGCGACCAGCGCCGCAGTGGTTTCCTCCAGGCGGTTTCCGGCCATGAACAGCACCAGCGTCTGGGCGCGTGCGAGGAAGCTCCAGTCGGGCGCGCCACCCGCGCGGAACGCGGTGGCGAAGGTCACCTCACCTGAGACGTCCCGATGGGTGACGGGAATGCCGGCCGAAGCGGGGACCGCGATGCCCGAGGAGATTCCGGGCACCACCTCGTAGGGGATGCGCGCGGCCTCCAGGGCCAGGGCCTCCTCCCCTCCGCGACCGAAGACGAACGGGTCTCCTCCCTTCAAGCGCACCACGGTGCGGCCGAGTCGTGCCTGGGCGATGAGTACGGTGTGGATGTCTTCCTGCTGTACGGACTCGCCCCCGCCTTCCTTGCCCACGTAGATGAGCCGCGCATGGGGACGCGCATGCTCCAGGACGCCGGGGTGGATGAGGCGGTCATGCACCACCGTGTCCGCTTCACGCAGCAGGCGCGCCGCGCGCAGCGTGAGCAGCTCTGGGTCCCCAGGGCCCGCTCCCACCAGGTACACGCGTCCTCTCGACGACTCCTTCATGTGAACTCTCCAGACGACTTGAAGGTCTTCAGTTCCGAGCGGAGTCGGGCCACCGCGGCCCCTCGCTCACCGCGCGCGAGCAGCGCGCCAAGGTCTCCCTCCACCAGCCGCTTCAGCAGGTGCTGCCGTCCGGGCCCGCGAGGCAGCCTTCGGCGCAGCCAGCCGCTCAGCCTCGCCAGCCACACGTGGTGAGGCGCCACCTGCGCCCCCAGCTCACGCCGCAGGCGACGCGCCAACGCGGGGGCCTGCCCGGCGGTGGAGACCGCCACGGTGATGGGCCCTCTTCGCTCCACCGAGGGCAGGGTGAAGTCACACAGCTCCGGCTCGTCCGCCGTGTTCACCCACAGGCCCAGCTCGCGGGCCTCGGCGGTGAGGCGTTGATTCACCGCGCGGTCATCCGTCGCGGCGAGCACCAACGCGTGGCCGCTCGCATCGCCCGTCGCATACGTCCGTTGCTCCCACTCCAGGCGGCCCTCGGCGGCCAGACGTCGGAGGGTGTCGGTGACATAGGGGGACACCAGGTGGAGCCGCGCGCCCGCTTCGAGCAGGGCCAGGGCCCGGCCCTCGGCGATGGTGCCGCCTCCCACCAACAGGACGCGGCGGCCCTCCAACCGGAGGCACACGGGATAGTCGACAGGGGTGACGGTCGCCATGGTCGTGGTCCCAGTCACCGAACGGGATGCAGGCCGCATTCGCTGTGCTCGCGGGACTCCCACCACCAGCGGCCCGCGCGCTCGTCCTCGTAGGGCTTCACCGCGCGCGTGCACGGCGCGCAGCCGATGGACGGGTAGCCCCGGTCATGCAGGGCGTTGTACGGGACGGCGTTCGTCTGGATGTACGTCCACACCTGTTGCCGGCTCCACGACGCCAACGGGTTGAGCTTGATGAGTCCGCCGTGCTCGCGGTCGTGCTCGACGACGGCGACGTCCGTGCGGTTGATGGACTGCTCACGGCGCAGCCCCGTCACCCAGCCGTCGCGGCCTTGCAGTGCTCGACGCAGGGGCTCCACCTTGCGGATGGCGCAACATTCCTTGCGTGCATCGAGGCTCCGACGAAACGAGAAGTAGCCCTGGGTCGACTCCAGCGCCTCGACGCGGCCTCGCTCCGGGAAGTAGGTCTCCACCGGGATGCCGTAGCGATTGCGGACGACCTCGATGAGCTCGTAGGTCTCTGGCGGCATGCGACCGGTGTCGAGGGTGAAGACGCGCAGGCTGGGCGCGTGCTTTCGCGCCAGGTCGATGAGGACCATGTCCTCCACGCCGAAGCTGGAGGCGATGGCGGCGCGCGCACCGAGCCGCTGCTCCACCCAGACGAGAATCTCCTCGGCGGAGGCGGCTTCGAGCGACGCGGCCTCCGCGAGCAGCGCTGCTGGCTCGCGGGTGATTCCGAGAGGAGTGGGGAACGACGAGGCGGACACGGTGGACTCCAGGGGATGAAAAACAGAAGGCCCGCGCCTCTTTCGAGGGCGGGCCGCGCGAGCAGGGGAGGTGGGTGGTGCTGCTATCCACTCCTCGAGGCTCGGGGCCCGCCTTCATGCGGACACACCGCACACGCCAGACAGCACGCACAGCGGGCCCGGTGGGGCGCCTGCTGCATCGAGGTCGGCTGGGTGGAGGCGGGGTGCATGAGAGCGCGTCGGGAAGCGGTGAGCGGGAAACGGCGGAACAGACCCAGACCTCGAGACGGAGGTGGGGCCGGGCGAGGCGCGGAGGGAATCAGGAAGCTTCCGGCGCGCGCTTCAACAGCCCAGGCCCGAGAGGGCACAACAGGCACACGACCGACGGCAGCGGCGGAACAGCGCGGCCATCGGAGTGGAAGGCATCAGCACGGATTCACAAGCTAACGGCTATCACAGCGCCTCGTCAACCTGCCCTCCTGGCCACCGGGGAACTCAGGTGTCGTGTGTCCCACCCACCCGCGGCGTGACGGTGGATGTCTCCCGTCGAGCGGAAGACTTGATGGGTTCCAGCGTGGCCGGGGCATCGACGCGCAGCACGGAGCGGTCCAGCTCCGCGAGCCGGGGTTGGCCCAGCAGCGCGAGCGTGCGGTCGATCTCCGCGGTGAGGATGTCCAGCGCCAGCTCCACGCCCGCCTGCCCGTCAGCGGCCAGCCCATAGAGGAACGGACGACCCACCATGCAGGCGCGCGCGCCCATGGCGATGGCCTTCACCACGTCGGAGCCTCGGCGGATGCCTCCGTCCAGGATGACCTCCGAGCGACCTTCCACCGCGTCCACCACCTCCGGCAGCACGTCGATGGCGCCGGGGAGGAAGTCGAGCTGTCTGCCTCCGTGGTTCGAGACGATGACGGCCTCGACTCCCAGCGAGACGGCCTTCCGCGCATCCTCCGCGCAGGAGATGCCCTTGAGCACGAGCGGCCCGGACCAGATGGAGCGCAGCCACTCCACGTCCTTCCACGTCACCGACGCGTCGAACTGGCTGTTGGTGAAGCGGGCGATGCCCACCGCATCCGTGCGCGTCAGCGAGGGATGGTCCACGAAGTTGCCGAAGGTGGCTCGCGGACTCGACGACATGCGCAGCACCCAGCCCAGGTGGCGCAGCACGTCCATCACGTTGGAGAAGTGGACGCGGGGCGGCAGGGTGAAGCCGTTGCGCCGGTCCTGCTCCCGGTTGCCCATGACGGGCACGTCCACCGTGAGGCACAGCGCGCGGTAGCCCGCCGCCTTCGCGCGCTCCACCAGCGCGCGGGTGACGCCCCGGTCCTTCCACACATAGAGCTGGAACCAGAGCGGCGCGGGCGCCGCGGCGGCCACCTCCTCGATGGTGCCGATGGACATGGTGCTGAGCGTGAAGACGGTGCCTCGGCTCGCCGCGGCCTTCGCGGCCAGCTCCTCGCCACGAGGCGCGAGCAGCCCCGCGAGCCCCGTGGGCCCCAGGATGATGGGCGTGGCCAGCTTCTCCCCGAGCAGCGAGGTGGAGTGGTCCACCTTGCTCACGTCCACCAGCGTGCGGGCCCGGAAGAGATAGCGCTCGAAGCCCCGCCGGTTGGCGTCGACGGTGAAGCCGTCGTCGGCGGCACCCTCCACGTAGTCGAAGACGGTTCGAGGCAGCCGCCGCCGTGCTCGCTGGCGCAGGTCATCGATGCTGACAATCACGATGCGTGCTCCCTCGGGACGTTGACTCCGGAGCGGCCACTCCGGAGGCGGACCTGCTGACGATAGCGGGCGCGCGGCGCGCGTGCATCACGCCGCGTCTCGCTTCAGCGCGGCGAGGAGGCGAGCGAACAGGTCGGCCAGGGGCGTGACGTGGGGAGCGCGCAGCATCGTGTAGTGGTCTCCCGGCGTCTCGTACACCGTCGGCGAGGAGGCGAGCCACGCACTCCAGCCGAGGTCCTCCGTCACGATGAGACCCGGCGGAGGCGTCGCGGCCTTGATGAGCACGGTGGGCCCTTCGTACCGCGCGCCCGTGGGGACGTAGTTGCGCTGGGCCTCGCTCAGTCGCTGATACAGGGCGAAGAGGCGCTCAGCCGCGTCGACGTCCAGGTCGATGGCGTGCGTGGAGGCGCGGCGAGTCAGCTCCAGCAGGTAGCCGAGTCGCTCCCGGCCCTCGAGGCGGGCCAGTCGCTCCGGGTCCACCGGGAGCTCTCGCCACGGCAGTCCGAGCACCTGTCCGAAGGCCGCGAGCTGCGAGAGCGCATCCGGAGTCGGTCGCGGCTCCGGCTTGGGGGCATGGCTGTCGAGCAGGGCCAGCAGCTCCACGTGCTCGCCCGAGGCCTGGAGTCGACGCGCCATCTCGTAGGCGACGATGCCGCCGAACGACCAGCCCGCGAGCAGGTAGGGCCCATGGGGTTGCACGGCGCGAAGCTGGGAGAGGTAGTCGCGCGCGAGAATCTCGACGGACGCGGGAGGCAGCTCGCCGCCATCGATGCCGCTCGCGGAGAGGCCCTGAATGGGCCGGCTCGGGGCGAGCTGACGCACCAGCTCCGTGTAGCCCAGCGCGCTGCCGCCGCCGCCGTGGACGAGGAACAGCGGGCGCTCGGTGGAGGTGCCCGAGTCGAGGCGAACGAGGTTCGGCGTGGCGCGCGTGCCGTCCTGCTGCTGCTCCAGGAACGGAGCCAGACGCTCGATGCTGGAGCCCTGGAAGAGCGCGGTGACGGGAAGCGAGACACCGGTGCGTTCGCGAATCCGAGCCATCAGCTTGATGGCCAGGAGCGAGTGTCCACCGAGTTCGAAGAAGTCGTCCGTGACGCCAACCTGGGGCACGCGCAGGACCTGCGCCCAGATGGAGGCGAGCAGCTCCTCGGTGGGAGTGCGAGGCGCGACGTGGGCGGCCGAAGGAGCGGAGAGGACGGCCTCGGGAGGAGGCAGTGCCTTGCGGTCAACCTTGTCGTTGGAGGTGAGCGGGAGCGCGTCCAGGCGGAGCAGGAACGACGGCACCATGTACTCGGGGAGTCGAGCCTTGAGGAACGCGCGCAGGGAGACGGCGTCCAGGTCGTCACCAACGAAGTAGCCGACGAGGCGCTTGTCTCCGGGGACGTCTTCACGCGCGATGGCGACAGCTTCGCGGATGGACGGGTGCGCGAGCATCGCGGCTTCGATTTCAGGCAGCTCGATGCGGAAGCCGCGCACCTTCACCTGTGCGTCGGCGCGACCGATGAAGGCGAGCGTTCCGTCATGGCTCCAGCGGACGAGGTCTCCGGAGCGGTAGAGGCGTGCACCGGGAACGGAGGAGAAGGGGTCCGGGACGAAGCGCTCGGCGGTGAGCCCGGGCTGGCCGACATAGCCGCGAGCGAGGCCGTCACCACCGATGAAGAGCTCCCCGACGATGCCGATGGGGACGGGCTGGAGCGAGGCGTCGAGGACGAGCAGGCGGGTGCCGTTGGTAGCTCTGCCGATGGGGAGGGAGGCCCCGATGTCGTCAGCGCGGGAGACGGAGAAGGTGGTGGCGACGACGGTGGTTTCGGTGGGGCCGTAGCAGTTGGTGACCGGGATGCCCCAGTCCTGCACCGCGCGGCGGACATGGAGCGGCGAGACGACGTCGCCACCGGTAAGGAGGCGCTGAAGGGAAGGGGGCGCGGGGAGGCGGCTCTCGACGAGCTGGGAGAACAGGCCGCTGGTGACCCAGAGGGAAGTGACGGCGTGACGGGCCGCTGTCTGGAGGAGCTCTTCCAGTGAGGGGGTCTCGGGAGGAAGAACGACGAGGCGAGCCCCATGGAGCAGGGCGCCCCAGATCTCGAAGGTGGAGGCGTCGAAGGAGATGGGGGCGAGGAGGAGGTGGGTCTGCTCGGGCCCGAAGGGGATGTGGTCGATGCCGATGAGCGTGTGGATGACACCGCTGTGGGTGCAGCCGACGCCCTTGGGCTTGCCGGTGGAGCCGGAGGTGAAGTCGATATAGGCGAGCGACGCGGGGAGCGCGGAAGGAGGAAGGGCCTGGGTGGAGCTGGTGGCCAGGGAGACCTCGTCCAAGAGGACACACGTCAGTCCGTCGGCGGGCAGCTTGTCGAGGAAGGCGCGGGTGGAGACGAGGACCTGGGGCTGAGCGTCCACGAGCATGGAGGCGAGGCGCTCGCGCGGGTACTTGGTGTCGAGGGGGACGTAGGCGGCGCCGGCCTTGAGGATGGCGACGAGGGAGATGATGAGCTCGGCGGAGCGGTCGACGGCGATGGCGACGCGGGAGTCGGTGGTGACGCCGAGCGAGCGTAGGTGCCAGGCGAGCTGGTTGGAGCGCTCGTCGAGCTGACGATAGGTGAGGGAGGCGTCACCGAAGAGGACGGCGACGGAGTCGGGAGCGCGAGCGACGACGTCGGCGAAGACAGCGGGCATGGTGGAGTCGGGCGAGACGTGCGCGGGAGCCGAGGCCCAGTCCACGAGGACGCTTCGCCGCTCCTCGTTGGTCAGCATGGCGTGCGCGGAGAGCGGGGCCTCGGGCCGCGCCACGAGGGACTCGACGAGCAGCTCGAAGTGCCGCGCCATGCGCTCGATGGTGGAGCGCTCGAAGAGGTCGGAGTTGTAGCCGAGCCCTCCGAAGACACCTTCGGACGTCTCCGTCAGGTTCAACTGAAGCTCGAACTTGGCGGTGACAGCGACGCTGCCCAGGTCCACAGGACTGAGCGTCAGCTCCGTCTTCTGGACGGCGGACTCGGGCGTGTTCTGAAGCGCGAAGAGCGCCTGGAACAGCGGGCTGCGGCTCATGTCGCGCGCGGGCTGGAGTTCCTCGACGAGCCGCTCGAAGGGGATGTCCTGATGGGCATACGCACCCAGCGCGGACTCCTTCACCTGTCGCAGCAGTTGGAGGAAGGACGCACGTGAATCGACATGGGAGCGAAGCACGAGCGTGTTGATGAAGAAGCCGATGAGCCCTTCGACTTCCGAGCGGTGGCGGCCAGCGATGGGCGAGCCGACGGCGATGTCCTCCTGGCCCGAGTAGCGGGAGAGCAGGAGCTGCCATGCCGCGAGCAGCAGCATGAACGGCGTGGCGCCTTCACGCTGGCCGAGGGCTTTGAGCTGCGCCGCGACGGGCTTCGAGAGGAAGACCGGCAGCGTGGACCCTCGGACGGTCTGGAGCGGAGGCCGAGCCTTGTCGATGGGCAGCGCCAGCGGGAGAACGCCCGTGAGCTGCTTGCGCCAGTAGGCGAGCTGCTGCTCCAGCACCGCACCCTGGAGCCAGCCGCGCTGCCAGACCGCGTAGTCGGCGTATTGGATGGAGAGGGGCGCGAGAGGCGACGGCCTGCCGTGAGAGAAGGCGTCGTAGAGGGCGGCGACCTCCTGGATGAGGACGCCCATGGACCAACCGTCGGAGACGATGTGGTGCATGTTGAGCGCGAGCACATGCTCGGTGTCGCTCAACTCCAGGATTTGAGCGCGGATGAGCGGACCCGTGGAGAGGTCAAAGGGCCGCTGGTACTCCTCCTTCAGTCTGCGCTGGACTTCGTGTTGCGTGGCCTCCCCGTCAAGGCCTCGGAGCTCCACACGCACCAGCGGGAGGTCACCCTCGGGCGTGATGCGCTGGAACGGCTGACCATCCAGTTCGAAGAACGTCGTGCGGAGCGCCTCGTGGCGGCGGACGAGCTCATCGAAGCTGAGCTGGAGAGCGATGATGTCGAGCTGCCCGTCCAAGCGAACGAAGGAGGGCATGTTGTAGGTGGAGGAGCCGGGCTGGAGCTGGTCGATGAACCAGAGGCGCTGCTGGGCGAAGGAGAGGGGCAGCGGGCCGGAGCGAGGCACCGGGAGAATGGGAGGAGGCTGAGCGGTGGAGCCCTCTGTGGAGGCCGCGAGGATGCGAGCGGCGAGGGAGGCGACGGTGGGAGCCTCGAAGAGAGCGCGGAGGGGAAGCTCGACGCCGAAGGAAGAGCGGATGCGGGAGATGACCTGGGTGGCGAGGAGGGAGTGGCCACCGAGGGCGAAGAAGTTGTCGGTGACGCCGACGCGCTCCAGGCGGAGGACGGTAGCGAAGAGAGAAGCGAGCTTCTCTTCCTCGGGAGTGCGAGGAGCGACGAAGGAAGAGTCGCCACGCAGGGTGTCGGCGTCGGGGGCGGGAAGCAGCTTGCGAGCGAGCTTTCCGCTGGGAGTCAGGGGGAGTGCCGCCAGGGAGATGAAGGCGGAGGGCACCATGTACTCAGGCAGACGCTTGAGGAGGAAGGTGCGCAGGGCCTCGGAGTCGAGGGCGGTGTCGGGAGAGAGGACGACGTAGCCGATGAGGCGCTTGTCGCCGGGGACGTCCTCGCGGACGACGGCTGCGGCGTCGCGCATGCCGGGGGCGGTGCGGAGGACGGACTCGACTTCGCCCAACTCGACGCGGAAGCCACGCACCTTCACCTGGAAGTCGAGGCGGCCGAGGAACTCCAGGGTGCCGTCAGCCTTCCAGCGCGCGGAGTCGCCCGTGCGGTAGAGGCGAGAGCCGGGCACCCCCGAGAAGGGATTGGGGACGAAGGACTGCGCGGTGATGTCTGCGCGAGCGAGGTAGCCGTGAGCGAGGTGGGTGCCGCCGACGAAGACTTCACCCGCGACGCCGATGGGGACGGGCTGACCGAGCGGGTCGAGGACGAAGAGTTGGGTGTGGCCGACAGGCGAGCCGATGGAAGGCAGGCGAGGCCATGCGGAAGGTGCACCCTGGAGCCTGAAGGCGGAGACGACGTGGGCCTCGGAGGGGCCGTACTGGTTCTCGAGGACGCTGCCGGGGAGCCGCTCGAAGAAGGACGCCAACGTGGCGTTGACCTGGAGCTGCTCTCCGGCGGTGACGACTTCGCGAAGCGCGGAGGGAAGGGTGGCGCCGTGAGAGACGGAGTCCGCCATGGCCTGGAGTGCGACGAACGGAAGGAAGAGTCGCTCCACCTGCTGACGGTGCATGAAGTCGAGCAGCGCGGGGATGTCCTGGCGCAGGCCGCCAGTGGGCAGGACGACATGGGCGCCCACCCACCAGGAGGCGAAGAGCTCCTGGATGGAGACGTCGAAGTTGAGGGAGGCGAACTGGAGCGTCACCGCGCGAGGGTTGAGCGACTGACGAATCTGCCAGGCGAGCAGGAAGCTCAGGGCACGGTGGGGCATGACGATGCCCTTGGGGATGCCCGTGGAGCCGGAGGTGTAGATGACGTAGGCGATGTCCTCGGTGGAGACGAGGACGGAAGGAGCCTGCGTGGACTGGCGTGAAATGGCGTCGGACTCGGAGTCGACGAGGACGAAGCGTGCGCTGGTGTCGGAGGGAAGAACGGACGCGAGCTGGGAGTGGGTGAGGACGACAGGCGCACGGGTGTCCGCGAGCATGAAGGCGAGGCGCTCGGCGGGGTAGTTGGGGTCGAGAGCGACGTAGAAGGCGCCGGCCTTGAGGGTGGCGAGGACGGCGACGGCCATGTCGAGAGACTTGTCGAGGCAGATGCCGACAGCGCCGCCAGGAGCCACGCCACGCGAGGCGAGATGACGGGCGAGCTGATTGGCGCGGGCATCGAGGGCCGCGTAGGTGAGCGAGTGCGTGCCGTCGGAGATGGCGATGGCGTTGGGCGTGCGGAGCGCCTGGGCCTCGAAGGGCCCGTGCATCGTGGTGACGGTGTGCGACTCGCGTGAGGTGTCATTCCACTCGACGAGGAACTGGTGACGCTCCTGCTCGTCGAGCAGCGGCAGCCGCCACAGTGACTGGTTGGGGTCGCTGATGGCGGATTGCAGCAGCCGGGACAGGTGCGAGGCCAGGCGTCGGGCGGTGTCCGGGTCGAACAGGTCGGTGTTGAACTCGAGCAGGCCGCTGATGTCGTCGCCGTGGTCCGCGAGCAACAACGACAGGTCGAACTTGGCGCTGCCGTGGGTGACTCCCACGGGGCCCGGTGCGGGTGCCGGCTCCTCACGGCGCGCCTCGGTGCGAGGCTGACGCGGCGTGTTCTGCAAGGCGAGCATCACCTGGAAGAGCGGAGACCGACTCAGGTCTCGCTCGGGCTTCAGTTCATCGACGAGCTTCTCGAAGGGCACGTCCTGGTGCGCATAGGCACCGAGCGTCGTCTCCTTGAGTTGAGCCAGCAGCTCGCGGAACGTCATCCTCGCGGTCAGCCGCGCACGCAGCGCGAGCGTGTTGGCGAAGAAGCCGACGATGCCTTCCAGCTCCGTCTGCTGCCGGTTCGCGATGGGCGAGCCGACGACGATGTCGTCCTGACCTGAGTACCGCGCCAACAACGTGTGGAACGCGGCGAGCAACACCATGAAGGGCGTGACGCCCTCGCGCTTGCACAGCGCACGCAGTGCCTCTGACACCTCGGTGCTCAGGTGCACCGGGAGCGTCGCGCCGGCCTGGGTCTGCACGGGCGGTCGCGGTCGGTCGGTCGGCAGTTCGAGCGCATGGGGTGCACCGGAGAGATGCTTCCTCCACCAGGAGAGCTGCTGCTCCAGCGCCGCGTCGCGCAGCCAGCCGCGCTGCCACAGCGCATAGTCGGCGTACTGGAACTCCAGCGGCGCGAGCGGGGACGGGAGCCCCTGGGAGAACGCCTCATAGAGCGCACCCACTTCGCGCAACAAGATGCCGTTGGACCAACCATCCGAGACGATGTGGTGCACCGTGACGAGGAGCACATGGCTCCCCTCTGTCACGTGCAACAGGGCCGCGCGCAGCAAAGGTGAGCGCGTCAGGTCGAAGGGCGTCTTGGCCTCCGCGGAGGTCAGCCGCGCGATCTCCGTGTCCAGGGCCGTGCCCGTCAGGTGTCGGAGGTCGGTGACGGTAACGGACAGCTCGGCGCGCGGATGGATGACCTGAACCGCTGTGCCGTCCTCCTGGACATGGAACGAGGTGCGCAGCGCCTCATGACGCTGCACGAGTTCCTGAATCGCGCGCTCCAACGCGGAGGCATCCAAGGCACCATCGAGCTGCTTGCTCGAGTGGATGTTGTAGGAGGCGTTGTTGGGATCGAGCCTGTCGAGGAACCAAAGGCGCTGCTGAGCGAAGGACAACGGCTGCGGTCCGGTGCGAGGCACCGCCACGAGCGGAGGCCGCGTGTTGGCCGGCGTCTCTCCCCGAGCCGCTTCGACTCGCACCGCCAGCTCACCCACGGTCGGTGCCTCGATGAGCGCACGCAAGGGTAGCTCGACGTCGAAGGCTTTGCGGACGCGAGAGACGACCTGGGTGGCGAGCAGGGAGTGTCCACCGAGGGAGAAGAAGTCGTCGGTGACGCTGACGGAGTCGAGGTGGAGAACCTCGGCCCAGATGGCGGCGAGGCGTTCCTCGGTGGGATTGCGAGGCGCGACGAAGGAGTCGGTGGGGCCGGAGTCGGGAACCGGGAGTGCCTTCCTGTCGAGCTTGCCGTGGGTATTGATGGGCAAGGCGTCCAGGGCGACGAAGGTCGACGGCACCATGTACTCGGGGAGGTGGAGCAGCAGCTCCGCGCGCAAGGCCGAGGTGTCGACGGAAGCCGGAGTGACGTAGGCGACGAGGCGCTTGAGGCCCGGGACGTCCTCACGGACGAGGGCGGCGGCGTGGTGGACGGAGGGCAGGGCTTCGAGAGCGGCCTCGACTTCACCCAACTCAATACGGAAACCGCGCAGCTTCACCTGGAAGTCGATGCGGCCGAGGTACTCGAGGTGGCCATGGGCGAGCCAGCGGGCCTTGTCACCGGTGCGGTAGAGGCGAGCGCCAGGCGTGGCACTGAAGGGGTTGGGGACGAAGCGCTCGGCGGTGAGGTCCGGGCGGAGAAGGTAGCCGCGAGCCAGGCCGTCACCACCGATGAAGAGCTCGCCAGGGACGCCGATAGGGGCGGGCCGGAGAGAAGCGTCGAGGATGAAGGTGGAGACGTTGGAGAGCGGCCCACCCAGAGAAGGACGCTCGGAGGAGCGGATGGCGAGAGCGGTGGTGTCGACGGTGGCTTCAGTGGGGCCGTAGACGTTGAAGGCGCTCAGCGAGGGCGCGGACGCAAGAGTGGCCCAGAGGGAGTCGTCGATGGCCTCACCGCCGATGAGGACCCGGAGGGGACGGCCAGAGTCCGCGAGGCCTTCGTCGAGGAGGAGGCGGAGGTGAGAAGGGGCGCAGTCGAGGACGTCGAGCTGGTGCTTCTGAATCCAGGAGAGAAGCAGAGGGACGTCTTCGCGAGCGGCCTGGGGGACGAAGCAGAGGCAGTGGCCCAGGGAGAGGAAGACGAGCTGCTTGACGGAGGCGTCGAAGGAGAGGGGCGCGTTGAGGGAGATGCGCAGGGGCTGCTGGACGTCTGCGTAGACGGAAGAAGAGAGGGCTGAGAGGAGGTTCACCACGGAGGAGTGGTGGACCATGACGCCCTTGGGACGTCCGGTGGAGCCGGAGGTGTAGATGACGTAGGCGAGGTGAGACGGGAGGGTGACGCGAGGCGGGTTGGAGTCCTGGAGCGCGGCGAGAGAAGCGCGCAGCGCGGCGTCGTCGAGGCAGAGCGGCGTGGAGGAGGCCGAGTCGAGACGAGGCAGGAGGTGGGACTGGGTGAGGACGAAGGGGGCGCCGGAGTCCTGGAGCATGAAAGCCAGGCGCTCACGAGGGTAGGCGGAGTCGAGAGGGACGTAGGCGGCGCCGGCCTTGAGGATGGCGAGGAGGGCGACGAGGGAGTCGACGGAGCGCTCCAAGCAGAAGGCGACGCGGACTTCAGGCCCGACGCCGCGCGAGCGCAGCAGGTGGGCGAGCTGGTTGGCGCGCTGATTGAGCTGGAGGAAGGAGAGGGACGAGGAGTCGTCGAGGACGGCGAGGGCGTCGGGAGTGAGGGCGACCTGTGCCTCGAAGCGCTCGTGGAAGGCGCCCGTCCAGGGCAGCTCGCGG
>NZ_JBLZWL010000126.1:0-29893 GCF_049194865.1 Corallococcus terminator
GCGCGCCGCGGAGGATGGCGTCCTCGGACCAGCTCCGGGCATTCGCCTCGCGCTCGGCCAGGGTGGACTCGACCAGATCTCGAAGGCCCTGCGCCTCCACGCGCAAGGTGGCGTGGATCTGCGACTGGAGGTTGTCGGAGATGAAGATGCGCCCAAGGATGTTGAGCGGCCCCAGCGCGCAGAGCGTGAGCAGGGAGACCGCCAGCGTCAGGCGGGTGCGGAGGGAGAGAGCGTCGAGCAAGCGCATGGTCGGTCCACGATGAGGCTTCAGAGGTCCAGCAGGGAGAGGCCGATGGTGACGGCGCCGATGACACGGCCGCCGTCGCGGACAGGGAGGGAGACCTGGATGACGTAGGCCTGGGAGGACTCGTCGAAGAAGGGGTGCTCGGTCAGCACCCGCCCTTGCTTGAACGGGACCTGGAACTTGTCTTCGTCACCCTGCCAGTAGTCGGACGTCCGCCGCGTGGCGCCCACCAGCGCGCCCTGGCGATCCATCACGAACGCCTCCGCCACCTTGCGCCTCCCCACGGCCTCGCGGTGGCGCGCCAGCACCCGCGAGCAGGCGGCCTCCAGCACACGCTGCTTGAAGGGGGTCATCGCCGGAGTGGACAGCCACGCGTCGTCGTCCGCGCGAATGGAGGCGAGCGCGGCTCCGCGCGCGTTCTGCTCGCGCACCGCTTGCACCAGCTCCGGGTCCACGGCCATCCGCTGGAGCGCCGGCAGCAGGCGCTCCACCTTCTCGAGCTGGGCGGCGCCGTCCGGGGGCAACCCCGCGAGCACCGTCAGCACCATGCCGAAACACCACATCCCGACCTCAACGCGTTCGCACGCTGTATCGGCGAGACAGACATCCCCCTCTACGCCGGCGAATGTCACCGACGATACATGATTGAGACATTTCGAGTGTGACAGGAGGGCAACGGGGCCCTCCCCTTCCCGGCTCGAACCCGCTCGCTCGGAGCCAAACGGACCCAGGGTCAAATCCTCCCTGGGCGCCACGAATTCTCGGAGTTCAGCTCACGCGTTGCGCGAAGTGCTCGGCGAGGCGATGGAGGAGCTCGGTATTCTCCCTTTCGGCGGATTCCAACTTCGGCAGCTGGGCCTTCAGCTCCGCGAGGTCCTTGCCGCGCTGGCGGAGGTCCTCCGCGCCCAGCTCCAGCCAGCGCCCCATCTCCTGGGCGGACAGCTCCAGGTGGAACTGGAAGCCGAAGGACGCGCCCAGGCGGAACGCCTGCTGGACGTAGCGGTCGGTGGAGGCCAGCAGCGTGGCGCCGGGCACGGCCTTGTAGGTGTCACCGTGCCAGTGCGCGACGACGGTGCGCGGACGCACGCCAGCGATGACGGAGTCCTTCAGCGCATCCGCGGTCCACCGCACCGGGCCCACGCCCACCTCGAAGCCGTTCTTGCCGGCGAAGACCTCCGCGCCCGCGGCGTCCGCGAGCAGCTGCGCGCCCAGGCAGATGCCCAGGCACGGGCGCTCGTGGGCGAGGCGCTCACGGAGGAGGCCCAGCTCCTCGCGCAGGAAGGGGTGTTGGTCCGCCTCGTAGACGCCCATGGGGCCGCCCATCACCACCACCAGCTCCGCGTCCACGTCCTCCCGGCGCACGGAGCGGAAGCGGTTGACGAGGGTGAAGCCCGCTTTCGCGAGCGCCGGTCCCAGGAGTCCAACGCCCTCGTGTTCCTCGTGCTGGTACACCACCGCGCGCATCGTGAAGACCTCCGTGTCCACCGTCGCGCGGGGAGCCTACCTGGATTCGCTCGGGCAGGGCGCGCGCTACGGCTTGTCGTCCTTGAGGATGCGCAGCAGTCCCTCCTGCGCCACGGAGGCGACGAGGCGGCCGTCGCGTGTGTAGACGGAGCCGCGCGCCAGGCCTCGCGCGTTGCTCGCCCAGGGGCTGTCCATGACGTAGAGCAGCCAGTCATTCACCTTCAGGTCCCCATGGAACCAGAGGGCGTGGTCCAGGCTCGCGCCGACGATTCGCTGCTGGAAGAAGCTGGCCGCGTGCGGCAGCAGGACGGTGCTGATGAGGTTGAAGTCGGACGCGTACGCCAGCACGTACTTGTGCACCTGCGGGTCATCCGGCAGCTCGCCGTCGGCGCGAATCCACACCGCCTTGCGAGGCTCGGCCGCGACGGGGTTGAACGGGTCGGTGTAGGCCACCGGTCGCATCTCGATGGGCTTGTCGCAGAGGATCTTCTCGCGCAGCCGTGCTGGGATTCGGTCCGCCTGGCGCAGGAGCAGCTCCAGGTCCGTGGGCAGGCTCTCCGGAGGCGGCACGTCGGGCATGGGGGACTGGTGCGCGAAGCCGACCTCGTCCCCGTGGAAGGACGCCATCATCGTGAAGATGGGCTGCCCCTTCTGGATGGCGACGATGCGCCGCGTGCTGATGCTGCCGCCGTCGCGCACGCGGTCCACGGTGTAGACGACGGGAAGGCTCGCGTCGCCGGGGCGCAGGAAGTAGCCATGCAGCGAGTGGACATGCCGCGCCGGCTCCACCGTCTGACTGGCCGCGGACAGGGCCTGCCCCAGCACCTGCCCGCCGAAGAGCTGGCGGAAGCCCAGGTCCTGGCTCCTCCCCCGGAACAGATTCTCCTCGATGGCTTCCAGCTTGAGGAGCTCCAGCAGCTCGGTCAGGACTCGACTCATGCGCCCCTCCTATCCGACGCCAGCCTCGCCTGTCTCGCCCTCCGTGAGGCAGGCGTGCGGCAGGGGACGGCTCCAGCGGGCACGGCTGGAATGGCCTGCTCCGCCGCTCGTTAGGAAGGCAGGCCCCTTGCCACGAGCGCGACCTTGCACCGTTCCGTGTTGCTGACCTCGCTGTTGCTGCTGCCCACCCTCGCCCCCGCAGCCGAGCCGTCCCCCGAGGTGAAGCGTTGGTGGGGCCACGTCCAGGTCCTCGCCGACGACAGCCTGCGCGGGCGGGACACCGGTAGCGAGGGCCACCGCAAGGCCGCCGCCTACGTGGCCCAGCAGCTCGCCGCCCTCGGCGTGAAGCCCGGCGCGGGCGACGGCTACCTCCAGGACGTGGAGCTGGTCTCGCGGCGACTGGTGGACGCGCGCTCGAAGCTGGCCCTGGTGCGCGAGGGCCAGAGCACCCCGCTCGTCATCGGCCGGGAGGCCTTCATCTCCCCGCGCCATGGCGACGCACGACAGGTGGACGCCGCCATGGTGTTCGTCGGCCATGGCCTGTCCATCCCCGAGGCCGGCCACGATGAGCTGGCGGGCGTGGACCTGAAGGGGAAGATCGCCGTGTTCATCCACGGCGGCCCGGAGAGCATCCCCGGGCCCCTGCGCGCCCACTACAACTCCCACACCGAGCGCCTCAAGGCGCTGAAGAAGGCGGGCGCCATCGGCACCGTGGTGCTCATGAACCCCAAGCACGCGGAGACGCCCTGGGAGCGCTCCGCCGCGTCGCGGCTCCAGCCCGCGATGAACTTCGCCGACCCGGCGCTGGACGAGTCCTCCGGTCTCCAGGTCAGCGTCATCTTCAACCCGGCGCACGCCGAGACGCTGTTCACCGGTGCCCCGCACTCCTTCAAGGACCTGCTCGCGCTCGCGGACGCGAACCAGCCCCTGCCGCGCTTCGAGCTGCCCTCACGCCTGCGGTCCAGCGCGGAGCGCGTCTCCGCGCCCGTGAAGTCCGCCAACGTCGTGGGCCTGCTCCCCGGGAGCGACCCGGTGCTGGCCCGGGAGTACGTCGTCCTCACCGCGCACCTGGACCACGTCGGCGTGGGAGCCCCCATCCAGGGCGACGCCATCTACAACGGCGCCATGGACAACGCGACGGGCGTGGCCGCCGTGCTGGAAGTGGCCCGCGCGCTCCAGGCCCAGAAGCCCCTGCGCTCCGTCCTCTTCGTCCTGGTGACGGGCGAGGAGAAGAGCCTGCTCGGCTCGCGATACTTCGCCGCGCACCCCACGGTGCCCGCCGACGCCATCGTCGCCAACTTCAACCTGGACATGTTCCTGCCGCTCTTCCCCCTCAAGCACCTGGTCGCCTACGGCCAGGACGAGTCCACCCTGGCCGCCCCCCTCCAGGAGGTCGCGACGGCGCGAGGCGTGAAGCTGCTGCCGGACCCCGAGCCCAACCGCATGCTCTTCATCCGCAGCGACCAGTACGCCTTCATCCTCCAGGGCGTGCCGGCCCTCTCCTTCAAGTTCGGCTACACCCCAGGCTCCCCCGAGGAGCGCGCCTTCAAGGCGTGGTACACGCGGCACTACCACGCCCCGTCGGATGACCTCCGCCAGCCCATCGACAAGGACGCCGCCGTCCAGTTCGTGAAGCTCCTCACGGACCTGACGCGCACCGTGGCCAACGCCGCCGAGCGCCCGCGCTGGAACGACACCAGCTTCTTCCGCCGCTTCGCCCGCGCCACCCCGCCGGAAGGCAAACGCGACACCCCCTGAGCAAATGGTGACACCAGCCCGCACCGCCGGGTAACACGCGTACAGGTGTAGCTTTCCATCGATGTGACAAATGAATGACGCCGGGCGTCATGACGCGCGAGCCCCCCGTCGCAAATCGCGAGGGGGTGGCTTGAAGCGAGACACCCAAGTGCGCCACGCTTGTTTGCATTGAGACACCAGCGCGGCGCGGGCGACGAAACGCCCGAAACTCGGCGGGGGGCGAATGCAGTCAAACGTATTCACCGCGGTACTGATTCCATTGTCGTTGGCCGTCATCATGCTCGGCCTGGGACTGACTCTGACGCTCGCGGACTTCAAGCGCGTCATCGTCTACCCGCGAGCGGTGATTGTCGGGCTCGTGTGCCAGATGCTGGTGCTTCCCGCCGGCTGTGCGCTCGTGGCCCATGCCTTCGGACTGGGACCGGAGCTGGCGGTGGGGCTGATGTTGCTGGCGGCGTCCCCAGGAGGCGCGACGGCGAACCTCTTCAGCCACCTGGCTCGCGGTGACGTCGCGCTCAACATCACGCTGACGGCGGTGAACAGCGCGCTGACGCTCATCACGCTGCCGCTCATCGTCAACCTGTCCCTGATGCACTTCATGGGCGAGGACCGCGCGGTCCCCATGCAGTTCACCAAGGTGCTCCAGGTCTTCATCATCGTGCTGGGCCCGGTGAGCATCGGGATGCTCGTGCGCTCCCGCAAGCCGAGCGTCGCCCAGGCGCTGGACAAGCCCATCCGGCTCATGTCCGTCGCGTTCCTCATCGTGGTGATTGCCGCCGCCGTCTACCAGGAGCGGGAGCACATCGGCCTGTACTTCAAGCAGGTGGGGCTGGCGGCGCTGAGCTTCAACCTGCTGAGCATGGCCATCGGATACATCACCCCGCTGGTGTTCCGCCTGCCGCGACGTCAGGCGGTGGCCATCGGCATGGAGATCGGCATCCACAACGGCATCCTGGCCATGACCATCGCCATGAGCCCGCTGCTGCTCGGCAACGCGACGATGGCCATCCCGCCCGCCATCTACAGCATCATCATGTACTTCACGGCGGCGATCTTCGGCTACGCGGTGACGCGTCGCCACGCAGACGAACAAACGAGCCCCGCGGTTTCTCCCAGTCGTTCCTGAATCACTGAGCCGCGGTCCGCCTCGCCGCGGTCCCCCCTCACAACCGAGGAAGTGTCGAGATGATGCTCAAGCGTCTATCGCTGTCCATTTGCACGCTCTGCCTGAGCCTGGGCCTGGTGTCTCCCGCGGCCGCGCAGCAGCCCACCGCCGCCCAGCCGTCCGATGTTCCGACGGCCGGGACGCCTCAACCACCGGAAGTCACGCCGGCCAACGAGCCGTCGCCGCTTCCCTCACCCCGCCCCATCCCGAACGTCCGGCTGTACATGACGAGCTTCAACCTCTTCCGGGTCAACCCGATTGGCCTGGAGACGCAGAACCGCCTGGTCATCCAGAAGCGCCTGCTCGACAGCGAGTCGGTGCTGTTCCGCGACACGTTCGTCAACGCCGCGGCGCTCATCAAGGCCAACCCCGCCTCGCTCAAGGTGGGCCCCCAGTTCGAAATCCAGCCCATCGCCCTGTTCAACCTGCGCGCCAGCTACGAGTACACGCGCTTCCTGGGCACCATGGGCTTCCTCCAGTCGTATCCGACGCCGTTCCAGGACTTCTCGGATGACGCCCTGGACCTGGGCGAGACCAGCGCCTACAGCACCAGCGGCCACCACTTCCTGCTGGAGCCGACGCTCCAGGCGAAGGTGGGCCCCATCGCGGTGCGCGCCAAGTTCAGCGTGGAGTACTGGAACTTGACGCTGCGCGACGGCGCGACGTCGTTCTATGACCCGATGCTGGACTCGATTCTCGCGGGCAAGGGCTGGGTCTTCACCAACGACTCGGACGTCGTCTACCTGTCCGGCCGGTGGATGCTGGGTGCGCGCTTCAGCGCCGTGTGGCCCCGCTACAACGAGGACCAGGGCGTCTCTGGCAACACCACGGTCGACAACAGCCACATGCGCGCGGGCCCGGTCGCCTCGTATGCGTTCAACACGGACGAGGGGACGATGTTCAACCGTCCCACGGTGCTCGGCATGGTGGCCTGGTACCTGAAGCACCCGAGCCGGCAGGAGGCCATGCCGTACATGCTCGTCGGCTTCTCCTTCAACTCGGACCTGATGGGCGGTCGCTGAGCTGAGGAAATGGGAAGGGAGGGCCTCCAAGGCCCTCCCTCCCGCACCGGGCACTCAGTGCGCGTCGTCCGGACCGTGCGCGTGGCCGTGCTCGAGCTCCTCGGCCGTCGCGGCGCGGACGTCACGGACGGTGACGTCGAAGTGCAGCGTCTTGCCGGCGAGCGGGTGGTTGTAGTCCACCACCACGAGGTCGCCCTTGATTGACTTGATGAGGAAGTCCACCTCGTCCCCGTCGGGGTCCGTGGCGGTGAGGATGCCACCCTCGGTCAGCTCGAGGCCCTCCGGGAACTCGCTCTTGGGAACTTCCTCGACGCCTTCCGGGTCATGCGGCCCGTAGCCGTCCTCGGGAGGGATGACCACCGCCAGGGAGTCCCCCTTGGCCTTGCCCTCCAGGGCCTTCTCCAGACCGGGGACGACCTCCTCGTGGCCCTGCAGATAGACGAGCGGATCTCCAGGCTCGCTCTCGTCCACCATGATTCCATCGCCCAGGTGGAGCCGGAAGTCGATGGAGACGACACTGTCCTTCGTGATTTTCATGGCGCCTCTCTTAGCGCAGGCCGGGGTCCAACGCTCCCATCATGTGCTCGGTCGACCTGCGGGTGGGCATGGGAGCGAGCCGGCCCGCCCGAAACCGGACGCAAGGGCTTTCAGACGCCAGGGCGCGGGGGCCGGGCGCCTGGCTCCAACGCGCGGCCTCGCGTGCTCCGGTCGATGCGGCCCTCCAGACGAACGATGCGGCGCCGGTGGTCATCCGGCAACTCCGCCGCCGCCGACAAGCGCGCGTGGCGCAGCGCGCTCGCGAGGTCCTTGAGGGAGTGCTCGTAGAGCTTGGTCAGCTCCAGGTGGAGCGTCGCCGCCTGGAAGCCTCGGGCCGAGTCCAGCGCTTGGAGCAGATGTTCGGCCGCGACCTGGGACTCGCCAGCCATGCGGGCCAGCCGTGACACCAGGGCATGGGCGTCCACCCCCACCGTGCCTGAGCCGCCCGTCGCCGCCAGGGCGAAGGCCCGCGCCCGGGCAAGGTCTCCCGCCCGGAGCGCGACTCCGGCGAAGCCCAGCAAGTCCCTCGGGTCCTCACCGGAGGGAACGGCGGTGCCATCCCCTGCCCTGAACTTGCGCACCAGCTCGCCGAGGAGCGCGGCCAGCAGGAGCAAGTCATTGGCGTTGTGCTCCAGCACCGGCGTCAGCGCGGAGCCGTCACCGCCGCGCAGGTAACGGAAGTACAGGTCCGGAATCAGCGAGCCGTCCACGTCGTCGACGCGGCGGTGGCCGAGCACCTGCTCCTCCACGTGCACCAACCGCGTGCCCGCGCCCCGGTGCTTGAAGACGCGGCGCGCGCAGTGCAGCAAGTCCAGGTGCGGCAGCTCCGGCGGTGTCGCGACGCGGTTGAGCACGAAGCGCGTGCGCAACAGCGGCCAGTCGAAGCTCTTGCCGTTGAACGTCACGAGGCATGAGGACGTGGCCATGCGCGCGGCGAGCACCCGCAGCATGGGGGCCTCCTCGCCCAGCTTGCGCAGGAAGAGCTGGTGCACGCGCAGCGAGCGACCCTCGAACCATGCGAGCCCCACCAGGAAGGGCACGGTGCCGGTGCCGCCCGCGAGCCCCGTGGTCTCCGTGTCCAGGAAGAGCATCCGCTGGAAGTCCACCCCCGCCAGCTCCTCGTGCAGCGCGAGCCGGGCGACCAGCGCACCCTCGACGTCCAGCGCTCCCGCCACGGACGCGGAGCCGTGCTTGTGCTCCGGGGACAGGAGCGTCTCCGACACGTGGACCGTCCCGTACGGCGTCTCCTGGGACACCACCGGAAGCGGGCCTGGGCGGGGCTTCGCGGGAACAGGCCCCCTGCGCGCGGCCGTCTGGCCCTGGCGCTCGGACCAGTCCGCGAGCATCCGCCGGAGGGACTCGATGCGTGGGTCCTTCGGGGCCGTGGGCTCCGTGGGCTCGGGGCTCGGCGAGGCTCCTGGGGAGGGGGACTCAACGGGAGGCGTGGACGGGGCGTCGGCTCGCGGAGAGGACTCGGGCAGCGTGGCCACGCGAGTCGGCGCGGGCTTGCCTCCCGGGCCCACGCTCGTCAGTCGCGCCAGCTTTCGCTTGAGGTCCACGCGCCGAGCCTCCGTCTACTGCACGCCGGCGATGCCGAGCACCGACAGGAGCTCCAGCCCCAGTCGCTTGCGTGGATGTGGATCCACCGGAGCCTGTCCGGGCATGACGCCGGACGCGGGACCGATGCAGGCCGGGCAGCCCTCCTCACAGGCGCAGGACTCCAGCAGGCGCCGCGCGCGCACGAGCAACTCGTCCCGCTGGTCGAAGAGTCGCGCGGCCAGTCCCACGCCGCCGGGCACGTTGTCGTAGAGGAAGATGGTGGGGTCGAACCCCACGCCGCCGTCCTTGCGCGGAGGCCCGTCAGCGTCATCGCGACTGCCGAGCGTCTTGCCCACGTCCCTCGGGTCGATCATCAACCCCACGCACGCCACCGTCCGCAGCGCGGTGGCCACGCCGCGAAGCGCGTCGATGACGGCCGGGCGCGGAGCATTCATCGAGCGCACCACCGACTCCGGCACCGTCAGCCAGAGGGACGTGGTGTGCATCTGCATCTCCGGGAGCGCCACGTCGCCGTAACCGACGTTCTCATGCGTGTGGTACTTGATCTTCTTGTAGCCCACCACCTTCTCGATGACGCTCACCTCGCCCATGCCGGCATGCAGCTCCGGCCCCATGGGCGCGCTCTGGTCCTCTTGAATGACATTCACGCGCACGTACGTCATCGCGTCCGTGAAGTAGTCCGGCGCCACCTTGCGGACGAAGGCCTTGTGGTTCTCGTAGTCGAACTTCTCGACTTGATACTGCTCGCCCTCGTGCTGGTAGATGGCCTGCTCGTGCAACATCGTATGCGCCGAGCGGAAGTCCATCTCCGCCAGCGTCCGGTCCGTGCCCCGCTCGATGATGACGACGTTGTCCCAGCCCACGCTGCGCAGGGACACGTGGTTGGCCGGGTACGCGTCGGAGGACCAGTGGAACACGCGCCGACCGCCCTCCCCCGCCGTGGGATGAACGACTTCGTGCTGCGCGAGGAAGCCCAGCGCCTCCGCCGTCGACTCCGGCGGCACGTCGCCAAAGGGCTCGCCCTCCTCGAAGGGCAGCTCGAAGGACGCGCACTTGAGGTGCTGGACGAGGATCTCCACGTTGTCCGGGTCGATGCGCGCGTGCTCCACCGGCGCGCCGATGAGGAAGCGCGGGTCCGCCGCGAGGTACTGGTCCAACGGGGCACTCGACGTCACGAGCAGCGCCAGGCTGCCCGCGCCTCGACGACCCGCGCGACCGAAGCGTTGCATCAGCGCGGCCACCGAACCGGGGTATCCAGCACACACCACCGCGTCCAGTGAGCCGATGTCGATGCCCAGCTCCAGCGCGTTGGTGGCGACGACACAGCGCACCTCGCCCGCGCGCAGCGCCGCCTCCGTGGCCCGGCGCGTGCCCGGCAGGTAGCCGCCCCGGTAGCCCTGGATGAGCGACGGGTCCAACTTCTCCTCGATGAACCTGTCCCGCAGGTACTTGAGCATCACCTCGATGTTGTTGCGCGACTGGCCGAACAGCAGCGTGGACACGCCCGCGCGCACCAGGTCCGCCGTCAGACGCACCGACGTCTTCAAGTAGCTGGCGCGAATGCCCAGCTCCGCGTTGACCACGGGCGGGTTGAACACCAGCACCCGGCGCTCACCGGCCGGCGCCCCGCTCTCGGAGACCAGCTCCACGTCGCACCCGAGCATCCGCCGCGCATGCGCCTGCGGATTGCCGATGGTGGCCGAGGCCGCGATGAACACCGGGTCCGAGCCGTGGAAGCGCGCCACGCGTCGCAGGCGGCGCAGCACGTTGGCCAGGTGCGAGCCGAAGACGCCGCGGTACGTGTGCAGCTCGTCGATGACGACGTAGCGCAGATTGGAGAACAGGCGCGCCCAGCTCGCGTGGTGCGGGAGGATGCCCGTGTGCAGCATGTCCGGGTTGGTGAGCAGCACGCCCCCGCGCTCCCGAGCCGCTCGCCGCGCATCCGCCGGGGTGTCTCCGTCGAAGGTGATGGCCCCGTGGGACAGTCCCGCCTCGCGCATGAACGCGCGCAGGGACTCCTCTTGATCTCGCGACAAGGCCTTGGTGGGAAACAGGTACAGGGCGCGCGCCTGCGGCTCCCGCGCGAAGCGATCCAACAGCGGCAGGTTGTAGCAGAGGCTCTTGCCGGAGGCCGTTGGTGTAGCAATGACCAGGTTCTTCCCGGAACGGGCCAGGCGGAAGGCCTCGGCCTGGTGGGAGAAGAGCTGCTCGACGCCCCTTTGGCGCAGGGCTTCGCGGACCTGGGGCGCCACCTCGTCCGGAATGGGGGCGAAGGAACCCACCCGGGCGGGAGTCGCCTCGTCGAGTGAGAAGCAGGGCCCCAGCCCCTTGTCCGCCTTCCACTGCTGAAGCACGGAGTCCAGGCCCCGGGGGGCGTTCCAGGGGGTGCGGCGGGGGCCACCGAAGGCCCCTTCTTCCTTCTCGAACTTCATGGGTCGGGCACTGTACAGGCGTGTACCCGGCCGGACAACGCGAACGCGGCCAGCGCGCGTGAGATGGCGCTCGGCTAGGGTGCGCCGCCCGTGGCCCTCGCCATCTTCCTGTTCACCTACGTCTTCATCGCCGGCGCCCGGCTCCCCTATCTCAAGCTGGACCGTCCTGGCGGTGCGCTGCTGGGCGCCGTGCTGATGGTGGTGCTCGGCGTCGTCACTCCCGCCGAGGTCTTCAACCACAGCGAGGACCCCGCCCGACACGCCATCGACGCGGACACCATCGTCCTGTTGCTGGGGATGATGCTGCTGGCGGCCTATCTCTCCCAGGCGGCGTTCTTCCGCACGGCGGGGGCGTGGGCCGTGAAGCGCGCGCGCACGCCCCGGATGCTGCTGGTGGCGGTGACGTTCATCTCCGGGCTCTTGTCCGCCTTCCTCGTCAACGACACCGTGTGCTTGATGCTCACGCCGCTGGTGCTCGCCACGGTGGACGACGCGCGCCTGCCGCCCGTGCCGTACCTGCTCGCCGTCTGCATGGGCAGCAACAGCGGCTCGGTGGCCACCTTCACCGGTAACCCGCAGAACATGCTCATCCAGGGCGCGTCGGGAATCTCCTACGCGAGCTTCGCCGCGTACATGGCCCTGCCCGCCCTGCTCTCCACGGCCATTGTCGCGGGCGCGCTCGTGTTCATCTTCCGCAAGGAGCTGACGTCGACGCGCTTCGAGCCCCATCCGCCGCCTCCGCCCGTGGACCGGGGGCTGCTGGCGCTGACGCTCCTGGTCCTCGCGGGCGTCGTCGCCGCGTTCTTCGCGGGCCTGCCCATGAGCTGGAGCGCGCTCGCGGGCGCCGCGCTGGTCATGGCGCTGTCCCGACGGGAGCCGCGCGAGGCGCTGGAGCGCGTGGACTGGGTGTTGTTGCTCTTCTTCGCCAGCCTCTTCGTCGTCGTCTACGGCGTGAACAAGCACGGCTGGGCGGAGGACATCCGCCTGCTGTTCGCGCCGCTGATGACGGGGCCGGCGTGGCGGGAGACGCTGGGCTTCGCGGGGCTGACGCTGGTGGCGTCCAACATCTTCAGCAACGTGCCGTTCGTGATGCTCGCGCGCTCGTGGGTGCCCGCGCTCCAGAACGTGGAGCTGGGCTGGCACGTGCTGGCGCTGGGCTCCACGCTGGCCGGCAACCTCACGCTGGTGGGCAGCGTCGCCAACCTCATCGTCTTCGAGGCCGCGCGCGGGAAGGTGGAGATGAGCTTCCTGCGCTACCTGCGCGTGGGGCTGCCCGTCACGCTCGTCAGCTTCGTGGTGGGGCTCGCCGTGCTCCTCGCGGAGCACGCCCTCTTCTAGCGCCGGGCCCGGAGTCCTTCGGCCTCAGCTCGGGTCCGGGTCGGGGTCCGGCAGCTCGCCGGGGGCCAGCTCCGACTCGGGCGACTTCGGGGGCTCCACCACCGCCGGCGCGACGGTGTCCGGCGCGGTGTTGATGGGGTGGGCCGGGAGGGTGCCGCCCCCGCGCCTGTCTCTCGGCGTCAGGTCCTTCACGAAGTCGAGCGCCACCTGGTCCAACATGGTGGTCATCGCCTGACGGAAGAGGTCGGGGTCCTTGCCCACCTTGAACGGGTCCAGGTGCGCCGCGTCGGTCTCCGCCTGGTTGACCTCGAACGGGTGGCGCCAGACCTCCGAGCGACCATCCAGCGTGAACATCCGCCCATACCCGCGCAGGAAGGCGCCCGCGTGGCCCTTCTTGCTGCGCATGCCGTACTCCTGCACGACGAACTCGATGATGGTGTCCGCGCCCAGCGGCGTCACCAGGTCGTAGTCCGGAGCGTTCGCCGGGACTTCCTCCACGAGGAAGCTCTCCAGCACGGAGGCCACGCGCGCCGGGTCCACCGTCGCCGTCCACGGCGCCTCGCGCGGAAGCTGCGTCAGCGTGTTCACGCGCAGCCGCTCCGAGACTTCGAACCGCGTCACCGCCTGCTGGAGCTTCACCGTGAGCCGCCGGTCCGCTTCCACGGGCTCGAGTTTCTTGAGCTTGTCGCCGTATGCCGCGTCTTCACGGAATACGAAGCTGCGAGGGCCCGCGCCGTCCTCGATGCGGGAGATGAAGGCGGGGCGGCGCACGCGGTCCAGGTCCGTGCCGGCCAGCCGTTGCGACGCACAGCCGGCGCAGAGCGCCAGCGCGAGAAATGGGAGGAGGCTTCGCGTCATGCCCTGACATTTACCCCATTGCGGGAGTGCTCGCCCCTTCCCCACCGGCCGGCCGGTTCCCTGGGGGCCGGTCGACCCGGCCGCTGGTATGCTTGGGGGGTGAATCCTTCTTCCGTGCCACCCCCTTCTTCGCCCCCCGGCCGCAAGCGCCGGCTCGGGGAAATCCTCATGGATGCCGGCCTCCTGACGGAGACCCAGTTGAGATCCGCGCTCGCCGAGCAACGCAAGTGGGGCGGCCGGCTGGGCCTGACGCTGGTGCAGATGCGCTTCGTGGATGAGAACTCCATGGTCCACGCGCTGTCGCGCCAGCTCGCCATTCCGACAGTGGAGCTGGATGGCATGTCGCCCTCGGCCGTGGCGCTCCAGGCGCTGCGCGCGGATATCGCCGAGCGCTACACCGTCTTCCCCACCGCGGCGGACCCGGCCAACAAGCTGCTGACCGTCGCCACGGCGGACCCCACCAACGTGGAGTCCCTCCAAGAGCTGGCCTTCCACACGGGCCAGCGCATCCAGGTCGTCGTGGCCGCCGCGTCGTCCATCGAGCGCGCCATCCGCCGCCACTACCACGGCGAAATCACCTCCACGACGGCCTCGCCGCTGTCGTTCAACCTCGACGAGCAGACCTTCGAGCTGGCCCCGCCCTCCGAGCCGCTGGAGACCACGGGGCCTTCGCGCCCGATGGCCGCCAGTCAGACTCCCGCGCCCGTGAGGGAGAGCGAGCTGGCGCAGCGCGTGGATATCCTCACGCAGCAGGTGTCCGACCTGGAGCGCATGGTGGCGCAGCAGGCGCGCTCGCTGCGAGCCATGCTGGAGCTGCTGGAGACGCGGGGACTGGTCACCCGCGACGACTACCTGGCGAAGGTGCGCTGAAGCCCGCGCGCACCTCAGACCAGGATGAGCTCCTCTTCGCCGTCCAGCGAGTTCAAGGTGCCGGAGAGGTAGGTCCCCAGCACCTGCTCCGTGCGGCGAAGACGCTCGTCGCTCAGCTCGGAGATGAGCACGAGGATCTGCGGGTGGCTGGAGATGAGCGCGTCGAAGTCCTCGCGCGGCAGTCGTAGCAGCGTGGTGTGGCGCGCGGCCGTCACCGTGGCGGTAGCCGGCGTCTTCTGGAGGAGGGAGATTTCACCGAACAGGTCCCCCTCCTTCAGTCGCGTCAGCAGGTGCCCGTCCTTGTGCACCTCCACCTCGCCCGAGAGCAGGACATAGAGGCCGTCGGTCCGGTCACCATCCCGGATGATGACCTCTCCGCGCTCGATGTCGCGGGCGCGGAAGCGCTCCACCAGCGTGCGGCGGTCCTTCCGGTTGAACGGACGGAACAGCGCCGAGGTGTTCATCACGTTGGTGAGCAGGCGCTGGCGCACGAACTTCTTCAGGGCCGCCGCCACCTGGGGGTGGCTCCGCGAGAGCGACGTGAGCACGGTCGCGGAGATCTCGAGCAACTGCGTGTCCTCGGTGCCGGCCTCGACGGACGCGGTGCGAGGGGCTCCGGACAGGATGGCCATCTCGCCGAAGAACGCCCCGCCCTCCAGCGTGGCCAGGTCGACGCGGCGGCCTGACTCCGTCCGGAACACGCGGACCTGTCCTTCGCAGATGACGTAGAAGGAGTCGCCGTGGCTGCCCTGGTCGATGATGCGCTCGCCGAGGGTGAAGCGGTGCAAGGGGCAGCGCTCGAACAGCTCGATGAAGGCGTCGCGCGGAAGGTCCGAGAACAGCGGGATGGAGGGAAGCGCGTCCATCGAGGGCGCGTCGGTGACGACTTCCTCGGTGAGACTGAAGACCTCCTCCTCGTCTCCTCCCGTGAGGTCCTCGGCGCGCTGATGCAGGCCGGCCTGGGCCGCCAGCTCCACGGCATGGAGCAGGGAGTCGGCTTCCATCTCCAGTTCGGTGAAGGACGACGGGCTCGGCGGCACCGCGCGCAGCGAGGCCCCGAGTTCCCGCGACACTTCGCGGAAGGGCACGGCCGTGGCGCCCGCGTGAGGGGTGAGTTCCGCGCGGCGTGGGCGCAATCCCGGAGGCGCCGAGGGAGGGTCGATGACCGTCGGCGTCCGAGGCAGCTCGGCTGAATCCGCCGACCCCTGTTCCCCGATGGGCGAAGAGAGCGCCTTCCACTTGCCGCTCGGCGTGCGAGGCGTCAACGCGTCCACATTCGATGCGGAGGGCGGCTCCTCCGGCACGGGCGGGCGAACCCGCTGCGTGGCACGTGGCGCGAGTCCGGGCGGCAGCGAGGTGCCGCTGCCGTCACGCGCGCTGATGACGGTGGTCCCAGAAGGAACAGTGCCGGTGCTCGCGGGCGCGGCCTCGTTCGTGACCGCAATCGCGGCGGGTGCTGAGCCGATACTCGCGGGCGTTCCGAGTCCACCCGCACTCGTGACGACGGTCGCGCCGGGAACGGTACCGAGTGCATCCGGGCTCGTGACGGAAGTCCCAGCCACACTCGCGGAAGGCGGCGACTCGGGCTCGCCTAGCGCGATGTCGATGCCCTCGTGTTCCTCGGCCGACGAGGTGGAGGACTCCGCGTCCGCGTGAGTGAGCCCCAGGCTCACGGAGTGGACGACCTCTTCCGACGTCTCGATGGACCCCAGGATGGGGGCGTCATCCACGTTCAGCGCCAGCTCCGCGGGGAGCTCGTCCGAGAGGTTGACGGTGCCCTCCCCTGCCGCCAGCGCCGTCGGTGCGTCCGCGCGCGCCGGCGCGGCCTCGACTGGCACGGGGGCTGGGCGCTCGGGGGTGGGCGGCGCCAGGAGCGCGCTCGTCATGGGCCCGCGAGCACGAGCACCGGCCGGCGTTCCCCGACGTGCGTACAGGTTCGCCAGCATCTGCTGGACACCCTGGTGGCCGGGGTCCAGCTCCAGGATGAGCTTGCTCGCGGCGATGGCGCGCGGGAGGAAGCCCTCTTTCGCGAAGCCCTCGGCGGCGGACTGGTACGCGGCGATGGCGCGCTCGCGCTCACCCGCCTTGGCCCAGGCATCCCCCGTGCGCAGACGCGACTGGTGGTCCTTCGGGTCGAGCTTGCAGAAGTCCTCGTACAGCTCCGCGGCTTTGGAGAAGCGGCCCTTGGTGAAGGCTTCAGCGGCCCTGTCCTTGAGCTTGCGCGCCTCCATCACCTGGCTCCTTCGGCCGCGGTGCCACCCTTCTCCAGCGCCGCGCCCGCCGCGTCCCGCACGGTGCGGAAGTAGTCGCTCTTGAGCGCATCCAGCGACTCGCCCTGGTTCGTCGCCTCCATGCGCTTGAGCGCCGTGGCCGCCGCCGAGCGAATCTCCGGCAGGTCGTGGAACAAGTCTCGCGACACCACCTCCGCCGCCTGCGCATCACCGATCGTCCCGAGCGCGAGCAGCACATCCCGGCGCGCGACGCTGTTCGTCTCGTCCAGCGCCTTGATGAGCGTGGGCACGGCATCCTTCGACTTGAGGCGCCCGAGCAGCCCCGCCGCGAGCGCGGCCTCAGGGCCCCCTTCCTTCACCACCGTCTGGAGGACCTCGGACGCCGAGGCAGGCACACCCGAGCCCCGCGTCAGCGCGTCCAGCACCAGCAGCTTCTCCCCGCCCATCTTCGGGAGCAGCGCCACCAGCGCGGCCTGTCCCTCGGTCCCCGACTCGGAGAGGGCCTGCGCCAGCGCCTTCTGGAGATCCCGCTCGGGCTCCAGCATCCCCTCACTCGCGACGGCCACGCCCTCGGCGCCCAGGTGCGTCAGGCCCACCAGCGCCGCGGTGCGCAGGGGAATGCTCGAGTCCTGGCTGTACCCCTTGAGCAGCTCCAGCGCGCCCGGCGCACGGAGCAGCCCCAACGAGCGCAGCAGCGTCGCGACCGGCACCAGGCGCTCCGGCTCCACGTCGTCGAACAACTCCGTGGGCACGCGCGGCTTGACGACCGGACGACCGGAGGCGCGGGCCCGCTGCGCGTTGAGCGTCTTCACGCGCTCGAAGAGCGAAGCGTGGCGAGCCACCCGCTCGTCCGCGGGCTGGCCGGAGCCCCGCGGAGAGGACGGCGACAACGGGTCGAACTCCGCCGAGTAGTTCTCCGGCAGCTTCAGGGCGACCCAGTCGGTGCGCAGCGCCTCCAGCCCCTTGGCCTCTTGCTCGTAGAGCTTCTGGAGCTGCGGCACCACGGACGCGTCGCCCACGGCGGTGACGGCCTCCACCGCGAGCAGGCGCAGCGTGGCGTCGTTCTGGTTGAGCCAGGGGGTGACCTTCGGCAGCAGCGGCAGCGCGGCGGGCCCCAACCCGAGGACGGCTTGCAGGCCGCTCGCGGCGGTGGCGGGACGCGACAGGCGCTCGCCGATGGGGTCCATCGGGCAGCCGCCTCGCGAGCGCATCGCCTGGCCCGCGGAGAGCGCTTCGGCCGGCGCGCCATCGAGGGCGACGGCGCACAGCGCGGTGTCCGTCTCCGGCGTGCGGGGGAAGGACAGGATGGCGTCGATGGCCATGGGGCTCACGGCGCTCTTCTCCACCGCCACGGCCTGCAGGCGCGGCGCGGCAGCCGGGTCCTGCAACTTCATCAGCGCGATGATCGCGGACTCGCGCAGCTCGGGGAAGCTCTCGTCGAGCAGCAGGGCGATGGCCCCCACCGCGCGCTTGTCACCGGCGTCACCCAGGCCCCGCACCGCCGCGGCGGCGAGGATGACCTGACTGTCGCGGACCAGCGGCAACAGGCGATTCACGGCCTCCGGACGGCCGCTCTTGCCAAGCTCCTCGGCGGCGCCCACCCGCTCGGGCAGCGCTCCCTCGGTGAGCGTGAGCAGGTTGCGATCCCACTGCCCCTTGGCCTCGGCGGCGACGACTTCCGCCATGGCGCCTGGGACGTTGGCGTTCTTCAGGGCCTGGACGATGACCTGGCGGGTGGCGCGGCCTCGTCGCCCGTACTGGAGCGTGAGGTAGGCCTTGGCCTTGTCGTTCTTGACCTTGGAGAGCGCCATGGCGGCGCGGCCCTGGACCTCCTCGTCGGAGTCCTCCAGGAGCTCGCCGAGCAGGTCCACCACGCGGGGGTCCTGACTCTCCCCCAGCGCGACGGCGGCCTCGGCGCGGACGATGGCGGCCAGATCCTTGGCCGCCCGAGTGAAGAGGACGAGGTCGTCCGGATTGCCTTGCCCGGCGAGTTTCTTCACCGCCAGGGCGCGGACCTCCGGACGAGGACTCTGGAGATCCGCGAGGAGCTGGTCCCGGCTGCCGTTGCAACCGAGGACCAGGACCAGCATGAGGAGGAAGGGGCGCGTGCCGGTTCGCATCGGTCTCCGGTAAGGCGAACGGTGGAAAAGTCGCAGGGGGTTATATCAACGACCCCCGTGCCGCCCAATCCGCTGTGGTGTGTGTCAGTGAGACCGACGGGGACCCTTGGACGGTGAGCCTGCCCGCCCCTTGAAACCCTCGGACTTGCGGGCGCCTTCGGGGGCGAGGCCCCGGGAACCGCCACGGACGACCCGCTCACGGGGGGCACCCTTGTCATCGTAGGGCTTCCAGGCGCGCTCCTCCGACCGGCCGCCCGCTCCCCGAGGACCCTTGCCGCCCGGCTTCGCGCCGAAGCTGCGTCCACGAGGGGCGCCGCCTTCCGAGTCACGAGGCTTGCGGTCGGAGCGACCCCGCGGGGGGCCCTTGTCTCCCCCGCTCCACTCGCGGCGAGCAGGACGACCCTCTCCGCCCGAGGCAGGACGGCCCGCCCCACGCGAAGCACCCGCGCCGAAGCGAGGACGGCCCTCACCAGCGCCCGCGCCACGAGACGCGGCACCACCGAAGCGAGGCTTGCCCTCACCGGCACCCGCGCCGCGCGAGGCACCCGCACCGAAGCGAGGACGACCCTCGCCGGAGGACTCACCACGGCCAGCACCCCGCGAAGCAGCGCCCCCGAAGCGAGGCTTGCCCTCACCGGCGCCCGCGCCACGAGACGCGGCACCACCGAAGCGAGGACGGCTCTCACCGTCGGAATCACCACGCGGCGGGCGAGCCGCTCCACGAGCTGCACCCGCGCCGAAGCGAGGACGACTCTCGCCGTCGGAGTCACCACGCGGCGGGCGAGCCGCTCCACGAGCGGCACCCGCGCCGAAGCGAGGACGGCTATCACCGTCAGCATCACCACGACCCGCACCACCGAAGCGAGGCTTGCCCTCACCACCGAAGCGCGGCTTCGAGTCACCGAAGCGAGGCTTGCTCTCTCCACCGAAGCGGGGCTTCGAGTCCCCGAAGCGAGGCTTCGAATCACCACCGAAGCGCGGCTTCGAATCACCACCGAAGCGAGGCTTCGAATCACCACCGAAGCGAGGCTTCGAATCACCACCGAAGCGCGGCTTCGAGTCGCCGAAACGAGGCTTCGAATCACCACCGAAGCGCGGCTTCGAGTCGCCGAAACGAGGCTTCGAATCACCACCGAAACGCGGCTTCGAGTCGCCGAAGCGAGGCTTCGAATCGCCACCGAAGCGCGGCTTCGAGTCGCCGAAGCGGCCCTTGCCCTCACCACCGAAGCGGGGCTTCGAGTCGCCGAAGCGGCCCTTGCTCTCACCACCGAAGCGCGGCTTCGAATCACCGCCCACGCCAGCGCTCCGACGAGGACGCGGGCTGTCCTCACCACCCGCGCTCCACTCCTTGCGCGCGGGACGACCCTCACCCGCCTCAGCGCTCCGACGAGGGCGAGGACTGTCCTCACCACCCGCGCTCCACTCCTTGCGCGCGGGACGACCCTCGCCGCCCGCAGCCGAACGACCGAAGCGCGAAGCGCCCCCGGCCGCCGGTGCACGACGCGGCGGACCGCGACCCGCGTCACCCTCGGCGCGAGGCCCACGCGAGCGCGGCGAATCCGCGCCACCCGCGCCCCACTCCTTGCGCGCCGGCCGACCCGCGCCACGCGCCGGACGATCCTCGTCGCCACCCGTGCGTCGCGCGCCACGACCCTCGGCGGCGGCGCCACGCGGACGCCCGAAGCGAGCCAGCCCGGAGCCACCATCCACCACGGGCTTCCACGCGCTCCCCGCCGAGCCACCGGCACGCGCCGGAGCCTTGCGAGCCGCACGCTCACCCGCCGCCTTCCGAGGCGCGGGAGCGTCATCATCCATCGACAGCTCGGCCTCGTCCGACTCATCGAAGCCCGGCGCCGCGCGCCCATGACGACGAGGCGGCAGCCGCAGCTCCGCCGCCGGAGGCGTCGTGCGCCCCTCGGCCACGTCGTTCAGCAGCTCGACCTCGGCCTTCTTCAGCGGACGCAGCTCACCCGGCCGCAGTCCCTCCACGCCCACACCCGCGTAGGCCGGCCGGAACAGGCGCACCACCGGGTGCCCCACCGCGGCGCAGAGCCGCTTGATGAGGTGCGGACGGCCCTCCGCCACGACAATCTTCAACCACGTGTTCTTCTCGGCGGACTCGAACACGCCCACCGACACCGGCGTGGCCATGCCGTCTTCCAGGCGCACGCCACCGCGCAGCTTGTCGAGCGTCAAGATGTCGGGCTCGCCCTTCACCTTCGCCAGATACGTGCGAGGCACCTGGAAGCTCGGGTGCGTCAGCTTGTGCGCCAGCGCGCCATCGTCCGTGAAGAGCAGCGCTCCCTCGGCGTCGTAGTCCAGGCGTCCCACCGGGAACAGGCGCTTGCCCGTCTCCTCCAGGTAGTTGGCCACCGTCGGGCGACCCTGGGGATCCGACAGGGTCGTCACCACACCCACGGGCTTGTAGAGCAGGAAGTAAGAGGATTCATCAGGGGGGGTGACGAGCTTTCCGTCCACCGAGACCAGGTCCGTGCCCGGCTCCACTCGGCTCCCCAGCTCCGTCACCGTCGTGTTGTTCACGGCCACTCGGCCCGCGGTGATCAGCTCTTCTGCGTGCCGGCGCGAAGCAACTCCCGCGCGGGCCAGGTACTTCTGTAGTCGTTCTGCCGACATTACTTCCCCTTCTTCCATTGCTGCCCGTCACTCGGGCTTCGGCCCCTCGGTGCCCGTCTCGGGCTTCGGGGGCGTGTCCAGGACGCTGGAGCTGGCCTTCTGTGTCCGCTCAGCCGCCTCGATGGCGTGTTCCAGGTCCTCAAGCGCCGCCTCACTGGCCGCCGCGTTCTTCTCCATCCGCTTCGTGAATCCCGGGTCCGATAGCGCTTCCACCGTTCCCGCTGCCGCCGGCGCCGGTCGTACTTCTTTCTCCACGATTTCGCGATGCTCCTGCGTGAGTTCGTGGAATTCCCGCAGCGTGGGCAGCGCTGACAGGTCCTTCAAGGCGAAGAACTCCAGGAATTCGCGAGTAGTCCCATAGAGGATGGGGCGCCCCACCTCTTCGCGTTTGCCCAGGATTTTCACCAGCTTGCGATCGATCAACGCCTTGAGGACGGCGCCGCAATCCACCCCGCGGATATCCTCCAGCTCCGGCCGGGTGACTGGCTGCCGGTAGGCGATGATGGCCAGGGTCTCCACCGCTGCCCGGGTGAGTCGCTGGGGCTTCACCCGCAGGTAGCGCCGGACGTACTCGCCCGAGTGGGGGTCCGTGCGGAACTGCCAGCCCCCCGCCACCTCATACAGGACGATGCCGCTGATGCCGTCCCGGTGGACGCCGGAGATCTGGTTGAGGGCCTCGGCGATGAGCTCCCGCTCGATGCCGGTGGCCTGCCACAGCTCGTCCACGGACAGGGGCCGCTCCGCGACGAAGAGCACGCTCTCCACGACGGTGCGGATGCGGTCCGTGGACAGCTTGCGGCTCTTGGAGACGAGCTTCTCGAAGGACGACTCCAGGTCCGGCGTGACGCCGTCCTGGTCCTCCTCGATGGCCGCGGCTTCCACTTCGTCCAGCTCGTCCGCCAGCCCGGGCCCGGTGACAGCGGCCAGCTCTTCCTCGGAGAACGGACTGGGACCTCCGGACGCGACTGGGACCTCCTCGTCCGAGTCTCGGGGGCCTTTCCTACCGGTAGTCACTCTCGTCGACCTCCGTGGGGATCAAGCGCTCCAGGGCGTCCCCGTTGGGCAACAACAGGATGGGGCCGAGCGGCTCGTCCTGTACCACACGGATGAGCCGGCGTTTCACCATCTCCAGGATGGCCAGGAAGGTGATGACGATTTCCTGGCGCGTCGGCGTCGTTTCCTCGGTGAACAGGCTCTCGAAGAGGACCTGTCCGTGGGGATGCAGGCGCCGGGCGATGCCGAGGATGGCCTCGGAGAGCGTCACCCGCTCGCGCACCACCTCGTGCTGCACCTTGGGCTGCAGGCGCTCCAGCACCCGGTCCAACGCCTCGATGAGCTTGAGGACGCTGAACTCCTGGAGGCCGACCTCCTCCTCCGGGATGGGCACCGCCTCCACCGGCACGCTGCGCGCGAAGACGTCGCGGCCGAGGATGTCCTGCATGGCCATGTGCTCGGCGGCGTCCTTGTACTTCTGGTACTCGAGCAGCCGCCGCACCAGCTCCGCGCGCGGGTCCTCCGGCTCCTCCACCGCGGCCAGGGCCTCGCCGCCCTCGGGCACGGCCACCGCGTCCTGACGCGGCAGCAGCATGCGGCTCTTCAAGTGGGCCAACGTGGACGCCATCACCAGGAACTCCCCGGCGATGTCCAGGTTGATCTCCCGCATCCGCTCCAGGTGCTGCAGGTACTTCTCGGTGATGAGCGCCAGCGGGATGTCGAAGATGTCGACCCGATGCTCCTTGATGAGATGGAGCAACAGGTCCAGCGGCCCTTCGAAGTTGGGCAGCGCGACGCGGAAGGCGTCGCCCGGGGTGCGGGGCAATTCGCCGTCGCGGAGGCCCTCGTCGGCCGAAGTGGGACGGCCGTCACTCACCGGCGGAACCTGGCTGTCCTTCTGGTTTTCGGTGGCGGCTCGTCATCACGCAAGGGCTCAAATCCGCCGGCCTCGAGCGCGAGCCGGGGGACACACCTCCTTAACAGTGGCTTTTAGGTGGGTCAAACAAACGGCGGTAAACACCCGTTCAGGCCCAGGACCTCACGGGATACCCACCGCGCGGCGGACCTTGTCCATCAGCAGAGAGGCTTCCTGACGCGCCCGATTCGCGCCGTCCTGGAGGATGCGCTCCAGCTCGGCCGGGTCGCTCACCAGCTCGGCGTACCGCCGACGGGCCGGGCCAAAGGTCGTCAGGTAGGCCTCCAGGAGCCGCTTCTTGTAGTCCCCGTAGCCCTTCCCTCCCGCCCTCCAGGAAGCGTCCACCTCGGCGAACTCGGACTCCGGCAGCATCAGCTTGAGCAGGTCGTAGAGGGGCACTTCGCTGACGACGTCCGCCGGACGCTCCGCGCCGGGCACCGGCTTGGGCGCCTCCACGGGAGTCGAG
The DNA here is from genome assembly GCF_049194865.1 of Corallococcus terminator. Classification (GTDB taxonomy): domain Bacteria; phylum Myxococcota; class Myxococcia; order Myxococcales; family Myxococcaceae; genus Myxococcus; species Myxococcus terminator_A. The sequence goes on from NZ_JBLZWL010000126.1 coordinate 23,548, forward strand.
TCCGTCTTGATGGACATGATGCGCTTCTTGATGTCCTTCTCTTCCCCGAACAGCTCGATGGTGTTGCCGTACGACTTGGACATCTTCTTGCCGTCGATACCGGGCACCGTCTGGGTGGACTCCTGGATACGGGCCGTGGGCAGCTTGAGGATGCCGGGCGTGTGTCCGCGCTCCTTGCCCTCCGGGTCCGCCGGGTCATAGCCCTTCACGTACTCGGTGTTGAACTTCACGGCCCAGTCGCGCGCGAACTCGACGTGCTGAATCTGATCCTTGCCCACGGGGACGGCGTCCGCGCTGTAGAGCAGGATGTCCGCCGCCATCAGCACCGGGTAGGCGAAGAGGCCGAAGTCCGGGGAGATGCCCTTGGCGACCTTGTCCTTGTAGCTGTGGGCCCGCTCCAGGTGCGCGTGCGGCACCACGGTGCCGAGAATCCAGTTGAGCTCCAGCACCTCGCGCACGTCGCTCTGGCGGAAGAGCACGGCCTTCTTCGGGTCCAGCCCGAGCGCCAGGTACGAGACGGCGGCATCGCGCGTGAGCTCCAGCGCGAGCTTCGGATCCCTCACCGTGGTGAGCGCGTGCAGGTTGGCGATGAAGTAGTACGCCTCGCCCTCGTCCTGCATCTGCACGAACTGGCGGATGGCGCCGTAGTAGTTGCCGATGTGCAGCTTTCCGGAGGACTGCACGCCTGAGAGGGTCCGCATGTCTGGGTTCCGAATCGCGAGTCAAAAAGGTCAGATTCCCATTTCGAATCTGAAATCAGGTGAGCGCGGGTGGTCGCATACCCGCCGCGCACCTGCAACCTTCCGTTCAGGAGGGCTGGCGTCCGTTGCCTGTTGAATGCCCGCCGCGTCCCTGCCTGAAAAATTTCGACCCGCACATAAATCCCGAGGGATTCCAGGCACTTGCGGTTGAGCGGCGGTGGGTGGAGCGGTACCCTGATCGCCTCACCTGCGAGCAGCCGCACTTCGGGAGGACGAACCGGCATGGAGTCATTCAAGGGAAGTCTCGCCAGCTATCGCCTGCAGATGGTGATGCCGCCGCTGTTCTCGGGTGCCGGAGTGGAGGGCACGCTGAGGGTGGAGCGCGGCGCCATCCGACGCTGTTTCCAGGTGAAGGACGGCTTCCTGGTGGGCGAGAGCTCGAATGACCCACGGGAGCACCTGGCCCAGGTGCTGGTGAACCTGCGCATCCTGGACGCGCCCCGGGCCGCGGCGGCCTTCGAGGCGGCGGAGGGCGCGAGCACTCCGTACGGCACCTTCCTGGTTCAGCGCTGCTTCGTGGAGCTGCCCCGGCTCATCGAGGCAATGGAGCACAAGGCGCGCGAGGCCCTCTTCGACTGCTACGGCTGGGAGTCGGGAGAGGTGGAGTTCACCCCGAAGCTGCCCCCCGCCTCCCGCGCGGTGGGACTGAAGCTCTCGTTGAATGGCCTGCACCGGGACGCGGTGACGCGGCTGCGAGAGTGGACGATGTTCCGTGACGTCTTCCCGCACCTGGACGCCACGTTCAGGGTGTTCCGCGAGTTCGCCGTGGAGACGTTCTCCGAGGAGGAGGACAAGCTGCTGGAGCTGGCGGCGGGCGGCGCCACCCTGAGCGAGATGCTGGCCACGGCGAAGGAGGCCCCGCTGTTCGCGGCGCGGTGGATTCTCCACCTGTACCGTCGCGGCGCGCTGTCGCCCCGGATGGCCAAGGGCCCGAAGGTGGGCGAGGCCGCGGAGCTGGCGGACCTGTTGACGCTGGTGAAGCGCTTCCTGGAGACGGGGAAGTACGACCACGCGGTGGCGCTGGCCGCGCAGATCCTGGAGCGAGGCCCCGTGCCCGAGGCCCATGCGCTGTATCGCGAGGCCGAGGTGCGCCTGACGCTGGCCCTGAGCGACGAGCTGTTCGCGCTCGACGGCCGGCTCGTGTTCGAGCCCATTCCCCGCCCCACCCCGTCGCAGCTCACGGCGGATGACCTGTATCTGTACTCGAAGCTGCGCGGCAGCCGGAGCATCCGGCAGGCCCTGCGCACCGCGGCCATGGGTGAGCTGGCGGCGTCGCGCTCGGTGCACCGGCTGATGGCCAGTGGGTTGATTCATGTCGCGCCCCTGCCCGAAGCCGAGTCGGCCGCCGAAGCCCGGCGCGCGAGCACGGACCCGTTTGGAATCCCCGTCGTCAACGTGGCGCCCTGAGCCAGCCGCTCAACGCGAGGACGGAGTGTGCTCGCCGCGCTCCGCTTCACGCCGGGGCAACCAGAGCAGGTCGAGCGCCAGGACCACGGCTTCGAACGGCTCCACGCGCGCGATGACGTCCCCTTCATGGCGCGCTGCCGGCTCCCATCCCCCGGAGCCCTGGCGATACACCTCCAGCGAGCGCCGCGCGGGGTCGATGAGCCACACATGCCGCACGCCTTCACGGTGATAGACCGGAAGCTTGCGGAGCCGGTCTTTTGTCTCTGTTGAGGGAGACAGCACCTCACAGACCCAATCCGGAGCCTGCGTCAGCCAGGGCGCATCATGCGGTGGCTCCGGAACACGCTCCCGACGCCAGCCCGCCAGATCCGGGACGAGGACATCTCGCCCGAAGTGCAGCTCCGGCTCATCCAGGAACCACCAGCCACCCGGTCCACCCGGCCCCAACTCGAAGGGCATCCCCAGCAGGCTCCCGAGTCGCGAGGCCACGTGCAGATGCCTCACCGCCGGACGAGGCGACGCATACAGCAAGTCCTCGACAATCTCCCCCACCCATCCCACCGGAAGCGCTTCGATGTCCTCGTACGTCGCCGGTTTCCTGCCCTTGCCCTGACCCACGCCCACCTCCGTCAATGAGACCTCAGAGGTCCCCTCCGCGACACCACATCCTCAAGGGAGAATGACAGCGTCCCCCTTGTGTCCCTTCCCTGCACGCCGTGGCAACCAGAGCAACCCCAGGTCGAGCGGCACCGCCTCGAAGGGCTCCTCGCGAATCACGACGGGCCCCTCATGAAGGCCCACACGCTCCCAGCCTCGACTCACGCTCCGATAGCTTTCGAGGGAGCACCGCAACGGGTCGATGAGCCACGCATGTCGCACGTCGCTGCGGTGGTACAGCGGCAGCTTGCGAACGCGGTCCGTGCTTCGTGTCGAAGGAGACAGCACCTCGCAAACCCAGTCGGGAGCCAGCGAGAGCCACGGAGTCTCCGGCTCCGGCGGCTCCGGAACCCGCTCGCGTCGCCAGCCCGCGATGTCCGGGACCACGACGTTCGCCCCAAAATGAAGCTCCGGCTCGTCCAAGAACCACCATCCCCCGGGCCCCCCTCGGGCCCAATCGAAGGGCGGAATGATCAACGCCCCGAGTCGTGAGGCCACGTGCAAATGGCCCATCGCCGGGCGCGGCGACGCATACAGCAACCCTTCGACAATCTCCCCCACCCAACCGACCGGAAGCGCTTCGATATCCTCGTACGTCGCCGGCTTCTTGTCCTTGTTCCGCCCCACGCCCACCTCCGCCGATGGAACCTCAGAGGTCCCATCCGTAACACCCAACTCTCAAGGGTGTCTACTCAGTACGTAGGCAGTCTAGTGCCCGGTCTGACATGTCGGGTCCACCCACCCACCCGCCACGCCCCGGAACACCTGGATTTACGACGCCGTCTTCCGCTTCTTCGGCTTGGGGACGAACACGTCGCTGCGCGGATGGAACTCGTCGTAGACGGAGCGCAGGCGGGCGCTGTTAACGTGGGTGTAGATCTGCGTCGTGGCCAGATCCGCGTGCCCCAACATCTGCTGCACGGCCCTCAAGTCCGCCCCACGCTCCACCAGATGCGTGGCGAAGGAGTGCCGCAGCTTGTGGGGAGAAATGGGCTTGAGGATGCCGGCCTTCAGCGCATACCGCTTGAGCAGCTTCCAGAACCCCTGCCGCGTGAAGCCCGAACCCCGGGGCGTCACGAACAGGGCCCGCGACGCGCGCCGACCGAGCATCGCCGGGCGGGAGTTGCCCAGGTACTCCTGCACCTTCTCCACCGCCATGCGCCCCAGCGGCACCACGCGCTCCTTGGCGCCCTTGCCCTTCGCCACCAGGTAGCCCGCGCTCAACTGCACGTCGTTGACGCCCAGCCCACACAGCTCGCTGACGCGCAGGCCCGTGGCGTACAACACCTCCAACATCGCCTTGTCGCGCAGCCCCGCCGACGTCCGCTCATCCGGCGCCGCCAGGAGCTGCTCCACCTCTTCCAGCGTCAGGAACGACGGCAGCCTCTTCGCCGAGCGCGGCGTGTCCACGTCCTCCGTCGGGTCCTTGTCCGCCAACCGCTCGGCGACCAGGAAGCGATGGAAGCTCCGAAGCGCGGCCAGGTGCCTCGCCTGACTGCGCTTGCCCAGCCCGCCCTTGGACAGCGACGACAGGTGCGCCGTCACATCCTCCTGCCGGACCCGCGTCGCATCCTGCACACCCCGCGCGCGCAGGTCCTCGAAGTAGGCGGTGAGGTCCGAGGCATAGGCGTCCACCGTCTTGCCGGACAGCCCACGCTCCGCGCGGATGAAGGCGATGAACGCGTCGAGCAACCCTTCCATGCCCCCAGGCTAGCGGAGCCCCGCGCCGAGGCAATCTGTCGACCCGCGCTCCATGACACCCAGGCCCCTGGCCAGCCGATACTCGCGGCCTCCAGGGGCCCCCGGACTCAGGGACGCGGCCTGCCCGCGCCCTCCGTGGAGGCCTGCTCCAGCGCCTGCACCACCCACGGCCAGCCCACCAGGATGTTCCCCGGCGAGCGCAGGCAGGCATCCGCCACCGCGAGCACCTCCGCGGGCCGCGACCGCACCGCCAGCGCCAGGTGCCTGCCCAGGAACGGGTGCGGCAGATAGCTCAGGTTGTGGTGGCGCACAGGCACCCACTGCAACGTCGGACGCCCCGTCCACCGCTCAACGGCATAAGCCATCGCCGAGGCCAGCACCTCCAACGCATAGAGCGGCAACCGGAACGCGCTGACCAGGAAGGCCACCAGCGCCGCCGCCGCCACCGCGCCCGCGAAGGACACATTGGCCTGACGGCTCCACACCAACATGGGCACCAGGCTGGTGATGATGCCCGCCGTCTGCACCCGCCACACGGACGGGCCTCGTCCGCCGGAGATGCTCGCGATGCTCCCCACCGACAGCCCGGACACCATGCCCAGACACACCCCCACCGCGACTCCCGCCCAGCCCCCGAGCACCGGCCCGAAGGCTCCGGCCGCCGTGGCGTGCAGCCCCACCAGCATGGACAGACTGGCCAGCGAGCCCAGCATCACCCCGGCCGCGAGCCCCGACACCTGGGCGAGCGCGAGCCCCACGGCCGAACAACACAACGCGGACACCGCCCAGCCGCCGCGAAGTGGGATGCCGGCACAGTAGAGCCCCAGCCCCATCAGCCCCGTCACCAGGGGCGAGCCCACCACCAGCAAGAGCAACATCCGCCGGACATAGAGCCCCGCGGCGCGTCCACCCTCACCCTGCTCCCTCCACAACTGACCGATGCGCCCCCCAGGCGCGAGGATTCCCGCCGCCCGGAGCCTGTAGTGCAGGTCCACCGGGCGAAACAACAGCAGCAATAGCAACCTCAAAGGCGAAGGGACGTGCTGTGGCATGTCCGTTCGCGCTGGCTCCGCGGCCCCTGATTCCACGGTGGCCCCCCTCTTCTTGTTCGAGTTTCAGTCCTCCAGCCTACCCTTGCCCTGCCGGAGGATTTCAAGCGTATCGCCGATGAGTGAAACCACTGTCGACGGTTCGTTCAACGTCACACCCCCGTCAAGGATGAGCTCCAGCCCATGGCCGAACTCCTCCTTTATCTCCCGTGCGTCCGTGAGCGGCTCACCCTGGGTGTTGCTCACCGACGTCGTCACGAGAGGACGCCCCAGCGCGCGAGCCAGCTCGCGGGCCAGGGGGGCATCCGGGACCCGGATACCCACCTGCTTCTGCCGGGACATCATCAAATCAGGCACCAGGCGCGTCGCCTCGAGGATGAAGGTAAACGCACCAGGGGTGAGACCCTTCATTGTTCGATACGCGAAATTGCTGACGTGGGCGTAGCGAGCGACGTCCGACAGGTCCGGGCACAGGAAGGACAGGGGCTTCTTCTTGTCGCGGCCCTTGAGCTGGTAGAGCCGCTCAATCGCCCGCTTCGAGCCCAGATCGCACCCCATGCCGTAGTACGTGTCCGTCGGATAGGCGATGAGCCCGCCGCGCTCGAGCACCTCCACGGCGCGCTGGATGTGGCGCGGTGAGGGGTGCTCCATGTCCACCTCGAGGATGGGTGCGGCCATGATTCTTTCGTGCCTCCTGCGCGGGCCATCAGCCTACGCGGTTCCCGGCGCCTCGTCCGTCCTGACTTCGCCACTGGCCGTCAGTGCACGTCG
>NZ_JBLZWL010000040.1:0-29878 GCF_049194865.1 Corallococcus terminator
GTAGTAGACCTCGCTCGTCGTGCTCTTGAGGCCGCTCTCGAAGGGGGCGTAGTACTCGCGCACGTCCTCCCAGTAGTTGGCGAGCGGCTGGAGCCGCGCGTTGGCCAGGCCCGTCTCACGCGGATGGCCGCGCAGGGCGCTCACCAGCGCGTTGAGGCTCGGCTGACTGGTGAGGCCCGCCATGCTGCCCAGGGCCACGTCGACGATGTGCACCCCGTGCTCGATGGCCTCCAGGTAGCTGGCGATGCCATTGCCCGCGGTGTCGTGCATGTGCAGGTGGATGGGCAGCTTCGTCACCTCGCGCAGCCGGTCCATCAGCATGGCCGCCGCGCGCGGACGCAACAGGCCCGCCATGTCCTTGATGCACAGGAAGTGCGCGCCCGAGTCCTCGATGCGCTTCGCCAGGTCCGCGTAGTAGTCGAGCGTGTACTTCTTGCGCTTGGGATTGGCGACGTCGCCCGTGTAGCAGATGGCGACTTCCGCGACCTTGCCCGTCTGGAGCACGCGGCGGATGGAGACCTCCATGCTGCCCAGGTCGTTGAGGCTGTCGAAGATGCGGAAGACATCCACGCCCGCCTCGGCCGCCTCGTCGATGAACGCCTCCACCACGTTGTTCGGATAGCTGGTGTAGCCCACGGCGTTGGCGCCACGCAGCAGCATCTGGAGCAGCAGGTTGGGCGCCGCGGCCTTCAGCGCGCGCAGCCGCGCCCACGGGTCCTCGTTGAGGAAGCGGTACGCGGTGTCGAACGTCGCGCCGCCCCAGCTCTCCAGGCTGAACAGGTCCGACGCCAGGTGCGCCGTGGCCGGAGCCACCCGCAGCACGTCCCGGGTGCGCATGCGCGTCGCCAGCAGCGACTGGTGCGCGTCCCGCATCGTCGTGTCCGTCAAGAGCACGCGCTTCTGCGCGAGCACCCACTCGGCCAGCCCCCGAGGGCCCTTCTCCGCCAGGATTTGCGCGGTGCCTCGGGGCGGAGGGGTGGGAGGCGCCACCGGCAGGCGCGGCTCCATGAACTGCGTGGGCTTGAGCCGCTGGTGGCTCTTGATGGTCGGGTGGCCGTTGACGATGACCTCGGCCAGATAGGTGAGCAGCTTGCTGGCGCGGTCTCGGCGGGGCGCCAGGTGGAACAGCTCCGGCGTCTCGTCGATGAATCGCGTGTACGTCTCGCCCGCCTGGAACTTGGGGTGGTGCAGCACGTTCTCCAGGAAGGGGAGGTTCGTCTTCACGCCTCGGATGCGGAACTCCCGCAGGGCGCGCTGGCCCTTCATCACCGCGCCCTGGAACGTGGGCGCATAGGCGATGACCTTCACCAGCATCGAGTCGTAGAACGGAGAGATGTGCGCGTTGGTGTAGCCGTTGGAGCCGTCCAGCCGGATGCCGAAGCCCGTGGCCGCGCGCCAGGCGGTGATGACTCCCGCGTCCGGCATGAAGTTGTTGGACGGGTCCTCCGTGGTGACGCGCAGCTGCACCGCATAGCCGCGCGGCTGGATGGACTCCTGCGAGGGGATGCCCACCTCGGGCGAGCTGAGCGCGTAGCCCTCCGCGATGCGAATCTGGCTCTGCACCAGGTCCACGCCCGTCACCTGCTCCGTGACGGTGTGCTCCACCTGGAGCCGCGCGTTGCACTCGATGAAGTAGAAGTGGTCGTCACCGACGAGGAACTCCGCCGTGCCCGCGCTGCTGTAGCCCGCCTCCCTCGCCAGCCGCACCGCCGCGTCGCAGATGGCGCTCTTGAGCGCGGGGGCCAGGTTGGGCGCGGGGGCAATCTCGATGACCTTCTGGTGCCGGCGCTGCACGGAGCAGTCGCGCTCGTGCAGGTGGACCAGCTGCCCGTGCAGGTCTCCCAGCAGCTGCACCTCGATGTGGCGCACCCGCTCCAGGAACTTCTCCAGGAACACCGCCGAGGAGCCGAAGGCGCTCTTCGCCTCCGAGCGCGCCGAGTCGAGCGCCCCCGCCAGCTCCTTCTCCTCGCGCACCACGCGCATGCCGCGTCCACCGCCGCCGTGGGCCGCCTTCACGAGCACCGGGCCGCCGTGCTCCGCGAAGAACTCCCGCGCGCGCTTCAGCACCTGGGCGTCATCGCCCTCCAGCGTCGTCCCCGGCACCGTGGGCACGCCGACCTGCTTCGCCAGCGCCTTGGCGGCGACCTTGTCGCCCATGGTCCGCACGACGGCGGAGGTGGGGCCGATGAAGCGGATGCCCCGGCGCTCACAGGCCTCGGCGAAGTCCGCGTTCTCCGACAGGAAACCGTAGCCGGGGTGGATGGCGTCCACGCCGGCCCGCTCCGCCACGTCGAGGATCTCGTCGATGCCCAGGTAGGCTTCCACGGGGCGCTTGCCGTGACCGACCCGGTACGCCTCGTCGGCCTTGTGACGGTGCTCGTGCGTCCGGTCCTCGTCGCTGTAGATGGCGACGGTGCGGATGCCAAGCTCGTTGCAGGCGCGAAACACGCGGATGGCGATCTCACCGCGGTTGGCGCACAGCACTTTCTGGATGGGTCGGAGGTCGGTGGAGGCCATGGCTTGGGGAAGGGGATAGGGCGCTTTCCCCTCCCGGCGCAACTGGCCCGTGGCGGGACGTCGGTTTCAAGTCAGTGCCCGGGCTTGACGGTGGCGGGGCGACCGGAACAAATCAGGGTCATGGACACCTCTGTTCCCTCGCCCTCCGAGCGCCGCAAGGCCGGCCCTCGGGGACTGCCCGTGCTGGGAAGCTTCTTTCCCATGCTCCAGGAGCCGCTGGCCCTGGCCAACAAGCTCCACGCCGAATACGGCGACGTGTCCTTGATTCGCGTCTACAGCTACCCCATCGCGTTCCTGAGAAATCCGGTGGACGTGAAGCGGGTGCTCATCGACGAGCCCCTGGCCTTCCCCAAGCCGCCCATCGTCAATCCCTTCAACGGCAAGGGGCTCACCGTGAGCCAGGGGGAGCTGTGGAAGCGGCAGCGACACATGGTTCAGCCGATGTTTCACAAGGAGAAGGTCCGGCAGTGGTCGGGCATCTTCAGTGACGAGCTGTCCAAGGCGCTGCAGCGGTGGACGGCCCTGGGCGCCAAGGGTGAGTCCTTCGACATGTACACGGAGGCCGCCCGCCTGATGTTCGGGGTGATGTGGCGCACGTGCTTCGACGAGACGCCCCGCGAGGAGTTCTTCGCGGGCATCATGGATGCCATCGACGTGTTCGGTCGTCGGCGCGGACCCTGGGGCACGCTGTACTACAAGCTGCTGCCCCGGTTGGACCCGAACATCCAACGGATTGGCATGGCGCTCTGGCTCGTCAACGGGTGGATCTACGAGCGGCTGGGGAATCGGCGTGAGCGCGGGACGCAGGACGGGGACATCACGCTCTTGTCCGCGCTGGTGGAGGCGCGGGCCCGGGACACCGGCGAGCCGATGGAAGACACGCAGGTGCGCGACGAGATCGTCAACCTCTTCGGCGCCAGCTTCGAGATGATCGCCACCTCCCTGACGTGGGCCGTGCACGCGTGCACGCAGCACCCGGAGGTGATGCGTGCCATCCGCGAGGAGGTGAGCGGTGTCTGTGGCAACGAGCCGCCCAAGTACGAGGACGTGGCGAAGCTGCCGTACACGAACCGCGTCGTGCAGGAGATCAACCGGCTCAACCCGCCCGCATGGACCATCCTCCGGGAAACGGCGGACGAGGTGGAGGTGGGCGGGGTGCTCCTGCCCAAGGGCACCCAGCTCCTCATGTGCCCGTACGCCATCCACCGGCACCCGGACCACTGGAAGGACGCCGACAAGTTCGACCCGGACCGCTTCCTGCCGGAGCGCCTGGCGGGCATGCACAAGTGCGCCTACGTGCCCTTCGGGGCCGGCCAGCGCATCTGCGTGGGCCAGCACATGTCCCAGGTGGACACGGTGCAGACGCTGGCCACGCTGCTCCAGCAGTGCGACGTGGAGTACCTGGGGAAGAACCCCGTGGAGTGGCAGACGCGGCTGACCTTCGTGCCCAAGCGGGGCATGCCCATGCGGGTGCGCGCCCGCAAGGGCTGAGGCCGGACGTCAGGAGGGCTGGGAGCGCGCGCTGGCCTCGGTGGCCGCGTCCGGCGCGGTCTCCTCGAAGTCGAGGTCGCGGTGGAACGTCTCCTCGATTCGCGTGAGCGCGAGCAGCGCGAGCCCGAAGCAGATGCTGCCCACGGTGATGGCCGCCATGGGCACGGAGATGTAGCCCTTGAGGACGGCGAACCCGCTGGCGGCAATCGCGGCGGACCCGCGCACGAAGTTGGGCACCGTCGTCGCCACCGTGCCGCGGATGTTGGTGCCGAACTGCTCGGCGGCCATCGTCACCAGCACCGCCCAGTAGCCCACCATGATGCCGATGAGGAAGCTCAGGATGTACACCATGGTGCTGGTGAGCCCGGGGACGAGCCCGTAGACGAGCATCAACAGGAACCCGCCCACCAGGTTCAGCGCCACCGCGCGCTTGCGGCTCTTGAGCCACTGGCTGAACAGGCCCGCGAGCAGGTCGCCAATCGTCAGGCCGATGGAGCCATAGAGGATGGCGTTGCCCGCCGTCACGGTGCCCTGCACGTTGAGGCCCGCGGTCAGCTCCGGCGCGAAGGTGAAGAGGATGCCGGTGGTGAAGTAGATGGGGACGCCAATCAAGATGCAGCAGAGGTACTTGAGGAACCGGCCCCCCTGGAGCAGCAGGAGGGGGTTGGCGCGCGACGGGTCCGTCTTCTTGGAGAACAGCTCCGACTCGGAGACCTTGAAGCGGGTGAACAGCAGCGCCAGGCCCATGATGCCGCCGGTGAAGTAGGCCGTCTTCCAGTGCAGGTGCTGACCCACGAACGCCGCCGCGACGATGCCCAGCATGCCGAGCGTCGCGACGATGGTGGTGCCCAGGCCGCGCTTCTCCTTGGGGAGTGACTCGGCGACCAGCGTGATCGCCGCGCCCAGCTCACCCGCCAGGCCCACGCCGCCCAGGAAGCGGAACACCGCGTAGCTCGTCACGTCCCAGGCGAACGCGTTGGCCAGGTTGGCGAACGAGTAGAGCAGGATGGAGCCGAACATCACCGACAGCCGCCCGCGCTTGTCGGCGAGCACGCCCCACAAGAGGCCGCCCACCATCATCCCCACCATCTGGCAGTTGTAGATGAGGATGCCCTTCGACAGCACCTCCTCCGGACTGGTGATGCCGATGTCCCGGAGCGACGCGGCGCGCACCACGCCGAACAGCGTGATGTCGAAGAGGTCGACGAAGTAGCCGAGCCCGGCAACCAGCACCGTCAGGTTCAGGACCGAGCGCAGCTCACGCAGGAATTTCATGGGCACGATTCAATGGGTTTGGTTCGCCGCGAGCAAGACCGATTCTTTCGACGCAGCGCGTGCAAAACGGGCTGGCTTGCAATGCGCCGGGAAATATGAACCGTGATTCAGGTCTCATCCCCCGGTGGGGCGGTTTCGTCCCTCGCCAGGGCGGTTTCGTCACATCCCGCGCCAGAGGTCGCCCCAGGGTCTGTATCTCCGTCTCCACCGGGGCCTGGTGACACAGGTCGGCCGGAAGGCCGCGCGCACTTTCGCGCTCGCGGCGCGAGGAGGAGACATCATGAGATTCTTGAACGCGGTACGAGGAATGTTCCTGGCGAGCGCGCTGGCGCTCGTGGGCTGCCAGGGTGGGGAGCCGGGCGACGACGGCCCCACGGATGGGCCGGGGAGTCAGGAGCAGGAGGTCACCAACTGCGTCAGCCTGGTGCCGGTGATGACGAGCAACAATGCGCCGTCGGGCTTCGCCACGAGCTCGGGCGTGTATGGCTCGAATCCGGCCGCCTATGAGCCCTGGAAGGCGTTCGACAACGCCACCACCTTCTGGCTCTCCACGGCCAACGTGACGCCCGCGTGGTTGGGGTACGAGTTCGGCGGCAACGTGATGAAGACGGTGCGCCGCTACGCCGTCTCCTACTCCAACGGCTCCATCACCACGCGCGCCCCGAAGAACTGGACGCTGGAGGGCTCCAACGGCAGCACCTGGGTGGTGGTGGACACGCGCACGAACGTGACGGGCTGGACCAATGAGCGGCGCGAGTTCTCCGTGGCGTCGCCGGGCTCGTACAAGAAGTACCGGCTGAATGTGTCGGACGACAACGACGCCCGCGCGGGCATCGTCGTCCTGTCCATTGGCCGGCTGGAGCTGTACCAGTGTGACGCGTTCCCCACGGTCGTGGACCTGTGGACGAAGTCGTCCGGCGCTCCGGGTGGCTTCACGCGCATCCATGACCTTGCGGGCGACCCGGCTGGCCGCACCTACTCCACGGGCATGACGACGGTGGGCGTGGAGGGCCAGCCCATGGCGGGCTTGATGGACGGCTTCCTCACGGCCCGTGACTGGAACGGCAACATCAACTTCCACAAGCAGCTCGGCGTGCCGGGCACCGTCACCCTGGGCTACGGCGTCGCGCGCAACCGGACGTTCGAGGAGATCTACGTCGCGGGCTTCACGGATGGCGCCCTGCCTGGCGCGACGAGCAGCGGCGGCCGGGACGCGTTCATCACCCGGTACCGCTACACCGGCGTGTTTGGCTGGACGCGGCAGATTGGGCTGGCGGGAGCGCAGACGGAGGGCTACGGCGTGTCGATCGACTCGTCGGACAACGCCTTCCTGGTGGGCTCCACCAACGGCAACCTGGACGGCAACGTGCGCACCGGCAACTACGATGCGTTCGTCACCAAGTACAACGCGACGGGCGTGAAGCAGTGGACGCGGCTGCTGGGCGTGGCGGGGAAGACGACCCACGCGCGGCGGGCCTCCGCTGACACCTCGGGCAACGTCTACGTCTCCGGCTGGACGGACGGCAACCTGGACGGCCAGACGCTGACGGGCCCGCAGGATGCGTTCATCACCAAGTACGACGCGGATGGCGTGAAGCAGTGGACCCGGCTGGCGGGCGCTCCCGCCACGGCTGTGTGGCTCTACGGCTCCACGGTGGATGTGAACGGCAACGTGTACCTGACGGGCTACAGCGGCGGTGGCATGGATGGCGTGCCCAACGTCACCCCGGCCATCGACGTCTTCATCGCGCGGTTCAACCCGGCGGGCGTCAAGCAGTGGGTGTGGGAGCTGGACTCGGGCTCGGGCTCGTGGGGCATGGGCATCTTCGCCCATGACGACGGCATCTACGTGACGGGCGGCGCGGTGGCGGACGTGACGCTGACGTCCGACACCTCGGGCGGCATGGTCCACAACTACGTGGCGAAGGTGAACTACTCCGGCGCGCTCCAGTGGATCAAGCAGCAGCCCACCGCGGTGCTCAACGGCGTGGAGAAGGACGTGCGCAGCATGGGCGTCGTGGTGGACCAGGACGACAACATGTACGTCGGCGGCTACCTGGACGGGAACTTCGAGGGCAACACGCTGCAGGGTGCCCCCGACTCGTTCCTGACGAAGATCGCCCCGTAGTCAGGGCGCTGGAGGCGCGGCACGCGGCCCGGGTGCCGCGCCTTCAGTCCTCGTCGCTGGCGCGGATGTTGACCACGATGACGCGCGCGACGCTGACCTTCTCACCTTCGGGGTCGACGGCGCGGTAGGCGGCGAGCCGCTCGCGCGCATCGTTGTAGCGGCGCAGGCGGACGAGGGCGGCGATCTCCGATTCGCGCGCGTTCCGGGCGTAGACCTGCTCGATGGCGGAGGCGCCGCCTCCCCACGCCTCGTAGTAGGTGCGGCAGGACCGCTGGGCCTGGGCGTCGGAGTGATTGGTAGCGGCCTCTGAGCAGCGGTTGTAGTCGCGCTCCATCCGCACCGAGGCGGTGGGCTTTCCCTTTCGCTCGAACTCCTCGATGCGCTGGGCGAACTGGAGCTCCTCCGCCGCCAGTCGCTCGTTCATCGCCTTGGCGGATTGCTCGTCGGCGGCGCGGTCCAGGGCGGAGGATCTCATCATGGCGTCGACGGCGTCGGCCAGGAGGCTCTGGGGATAGGTCCGCAGGAAGGCGTCTCCGGCATCCCGCTCGGCTTCCCATTGCTCGAGCTTGCCGAGCGCGATGAAGCGAAACCACGCGGCCGTCTCGGCAGGGAGGCGAAGTTGATACAGCGGAAGCCCCATGGGGAGGACTCGCTCGGTGTCCTGGATCAGTGTGCGCCAGCGCCCTCGGACATAGTTCGCGTCCAACAACCGCAACGCGGCCGAGGCGCGGTCCTCGGAGGGACGCTGGGGGTCCTGCATCGTGGCCCGCAGCTCCGCGTCGGCGGCCTCTCGGCCGGGGGCCGCGCGCAGGGCGTGTTCGGCCAGTCGCTTCTCCAGCCGGGAGAGCTCCTCGCGGGCGTACTCGAAGCCCGGGGAGCCCGCCAGCGTCGCGCGCAGGAGCCAGGCGCGCTCGTCCTCGGTGGGGGCCGCGAGCGCCCGTCCATAGGTCTCCAGGGCGAGCACCGCCTCGCGCCCCGAGGGACGCTTCACGCGCGGCTTCACGGGCGAGCCGAGCAGTCGGGTCGCCACCTGGTCCTGCAGCGCGAAGATGCGGTCCACGGGGCCGGTGACTTTCGCCGTGTCCAGCACGACGCCGGTCTCCACGTCGATGAAGCGCGCGTTGATGCGCACCTGCTGCTCCGCGCGCTGGATGCTGCCCAGCACCACGGTGCGGGCGCCGACGAGGCGGCCCACGCGCACCGCCGTCGACTCCGTGGACTGCTGACGCTCCTGGAGGTCCAGCTCGGCGAGGGCGGCGTCGAGTTGCTCGCGCTCCACCAGTTGGATGCGACCGCTGGCGCGCAGGTCGGAGATGAGCGTCTCCGTCATGCCGCGCGCGAGCCAGTCCAGCGAGGTGTCCGTGTTGAGGTTGCGGAACGGCATCACCGCGGCGGGCCCTGGCGGTGGCTTCGTGGGTGCCGCCGCGAGCGCCACATGGGAGCACGCGAGGAGGAGCAGCAGCCAGCGGGGCGCCGTCATGGTCTCAGTCTCTTGGGCAGACCTGGCAACAGCGCGCGCACCTCGGCGGCGAGCGCGTCCTGGACGTCGAACGACTTGCTCGCGGGCCCTTCCACGCGCGCCGTGTCGAGCACCTCGCCGGTCTCCACGTGGACGAACCTCGCGGCGATGCGCAGCACGTCGCCCGCTTGCTGGAAGCTGCCGAGCACCACCACCTCCGCTCCGACGATGCGGCCCAGGCGGGCCCGGGTCTCCGGGTCCACCCGCGCGCCCTGCGTGAAGTCCTGCTCCTCCATCGGCAGGTCCAACTGCCCGCGTTCGATGAGCCGCATCCCGGGCTGGTCGCCCACGTCGGTGACCACCGCTTCGGACAGGGCCAGCTCCAGGGGCGCGAGCGAGGTGTCTCCACTCAGGTTCCGGAACTTCAGCACGCAGACCCGTACGAGGCCGGTGGGGGCGGGGGCCTTGGCCTCGGGGGAGGGCGCGGTGTTCTCGGTCGGCGTGGCGAGCAGCGTTGACGTGGCGGGTGTCGTGGGGCGGAGCAGGAACGCGGCCACACCGGGGACGGCGAGTCCCAGGGCCACGAGCAGGGCGGTGCCGATACCCATGACACGGGACCCTCGCGCGGGCTGGCTCGGAGGGGCGGTGTCGGGTGACTCGTCCAATGCGTACAGCGTGCCGGCGCGCACGTGGGACGAGGGTGGAGACGGCGGGCGTGTTTCATCGGGCTCATGGCCCGGAGTGGTCCTGTTCACGGAGCGCGAGCAGCATAGCCGAAGGCGCTGTTTCGCTTCGTGGGGGGCTCTCGAAACCAGGCGCATCCGCTACGCTGCTTCGCCGTGGCCGCGAGGGATGCCGTGAACCCAGGGGAGGTGACGGACGCGCGAGGCCCGGCGGGGCTCGGCACGTGTGCCCTGTCTCCGGGGCGCATGTGGCTGCTCGGCATGGCCGTGGGGCTGCTCGCCGCGCTGCCCCATGCGGTGGGCGCGTATGCCCGCGAGCCTCGGGCGTTTGGCTACAAGCTGGCGCTGGCCATGGTGCCCTACAGCGTCTGGGCGCTCCTGGGGCCCCTGATGCTTGCCACCTTTGTCCGGGTGACTCGGAGCGCGTCCCCCAGGGTTCGCGACCTGGGCCTGCTGGTGGCCCTCGGGAGTGGCTTTGTCCTCCTGCATGCGCTCCTGCTCGCGCTGGTTCACTCGTGGCTGGAGCAGTGGGACGCGGGGGGCCTGTCGTTCAGCGAAGGGCTGCGGGTGCTCCTCCTGGAGCGGGGGGCGTTGGGGTACTTCGAGTACCTGCTCTTTCTCGCGGCATGGGCGGCGCTGAACGCGGTGCGTCGGGCGCGAGAGCGAGAGCTGGTGGAGTCACGGTTGGTGGCCCGGTTGGCCGAGTCCCGACTCCAGGCCCTGCGTGCCCAGTTGGATCCACACTTCCTCTTCAACACGTTGAACGCCGTGGTCGGTCTGGTGCGCCAGTCGCGCAACCCGGAGGCCGTCGAGGCGCTCGTGGAGCTGGGGGACCTGCTGCGGGCCAGCCTGGAGGGAGGCGGGGACCATGAGGTTCCGCTGTCCGAGGAGCTGGAGCTGGTTCGTCGCTACCTGGGCATCGAGCGGCTTCGGTTCGGAGGACGGCTGGAGTCTCGCCTGGAGCCGGAGGCGGAGACGTTGATGGCCCGGGTTCCCACGCTCGTGCTCCAGCCGCTCGTCGAGAATGCCATCAAGCATGGGACCTCGCGGCGTGCATCTCGGGGGCATGTGTGGGTGCGGGCCATGCGCCGGGGAGACCGGCTGGTGCTGGAGGTGCAGGATGATGGGCCTGGGCTTCGTGCGGGCGGGGCAGGGGGCACGGGGATTGGCGTGGCCAACACCCGGGCGCGAATCCACCAGCTTCATGGCGAGCGGTATGGCCTGACGCTGGAGGATGCGCCGGATGGGGGCGTGATTGCCCGGGTGGAGTTGCCGTTCGTGGTGTTTGAAGCTTGAGGGGGCAATCGTGGAAGGTGGTTGGCGAGTACTGGTAGTGGATGACGAGCCGCTGGCTCGGGACAACGTGAGGCACCTGCTGGCGCGCGCGCCCGACGTCACGTCCATCCAGGAGTGCGAGGGCGGGCAGGAGGCGGTGGAGGCGATTCTCCGCGAGCGGCCGGACCTGGTGTTCCTGGACGTGCAGATGCCGGAGGTGGACGGCTTCGAGGTGTTGCAGGAGGTGGGGCCGGAGCGGATGCCGCCCGTCATCTTCGTGACGGCGTTCGACCGCTACGCGGTGCGGGCGTTCGAGGCGAATGCGCTCGACTATCTGCTCAAGCCCTTCAGCGACACGCGCTTCAACGAGGCGCTGGAGAAGGCGCGCAAGCAGCGGACGACGGGACGGGACAGGGCGCTGCTGGAGCGACTGTCGGCGCTCTTGGAGACGTACCGGACCCCCGCACCGTCGGACCTGGAGACGTCTCCCTCCGAGGCGCCGTACCTGGAGCGCATCGCGGTGAAGACGGACGGCAAGGTGTTGCTCATGCCTGTCGCGGAGCTGGACTGGTGCGAGGCGGAGGGCAACTACGTGGTGCTGCACTCGGGAGGCCGCAGCCCCATGCTGCGCGAGACGCTCAACCGCGTGGAGCAGTTGCTGGACCCGAAGTGCTTCGTCCGCGTGCACCGGTCCACGCTAGTGAATGTGAACCGCATCCGCGAGTTGGAGCCGGACGTCGACAAGGGCTGGGTGGTGGTGCTGCGGGATGGGACGCGGCTGCGTTTGAGCCCGGGGCGGAAGCCGGCGGTGGAGGCACTGCTGCGACAGTCGTTCTGAGCAGGGCGGGCATCGCGGTTGTCCTGTGGGGATGGGCGCATGACGCAAAGCAGTACGTGTTTGATTGCGCCGTATTCTTCCGCCAATCCAAACCCAATCAGGACCAGGGGCACCGATGTTGCCTCGGGTGTGATGGACTGCCACACCACGGGTGCGCTAGTGGCGTCAGTCCATGACCCCAAGAATGAATTGCATGGCTGGATTGTGGGTGGCGATGCTCGCCATCACCGGGTGTACGAAGGATGGTGAGCATGAGCTTCGCACGGGGACCGTGCGGCGGGCGGCGACGTCGCCGGTGTCTGTCTCCGAGGCGGTGGAGTTCACCAGCCAGGGCATGACGCCGAACGGCGCGGCGTACCGCAATGGGACGCTGATGGGCGTCTTTCAGACCGAGGACTACGAAGTCGAGGCGCTGCTGCGCTTCCCTCAGCTGGGCGTGCCTCCCAGGTCGGTGGTGCAGAGCGCGACGCTCCATTTCGCCGTGGAGACCTACACCAGCGACTTCGTGATTCGCGGCTCGTACGTCCAGGCGCCCTGGAGTTATCTGGCCTCGGGCCTGGGCTGGCAGTTCCGCGATGACGGCCTCGAGTGGGACAGGCTGGGCGCGGTGGGGCAGGGGACGGACCTGGTCGCCGGCACTTCGTTCCAGGTCACCACGTTCCCGACCACGTTCAGCTTGCATGACGTGCCGCTGGACGTGGCCGTGGTGCAGTCGTGGGTCGATGACCCCTCCACCAACCAGGGGGTGATGCTGGCCAACTCGAAGGTCGGCAAGGTGGCCAAGGTGTTCACCAGCCTGGCGACCCAGCCCGAGCGCCGGCCGCTCCTCACCATCGAATACACCCCGCCCACGCCGACCAGCGACACCACGCCTCCCACCGTGGCGATCACCTCGCCCGCGGGAGGAACGACGGTGGACGGTGTGGTCGGAATCACGGTGGCTTCGAGCGACAACGTCGGCGTGACGAATGTGCAGCTGCGCATCGACGGCCGCAACCTCTCCTCCTCGCAGCTCGACACCCTCCAGTTCCGCAACGGGGACCACGTGCTGACCGCGCACGCGCGCGACGCCGCTGGCAACCTCACCACGTCTGCTCCCGTGCGAATCACCATCGACAATGAGCTCGTCGACACCGGCCCACCCCAAGCGCAGGTCACCGCGCCCATTGCCAACGAGACGGTGAGCGGGCCCTTCACGGTGCGGGTGAGCGCGGTCGATGACATTGGCGTCACGCGGGTGCACGTCGAGCTCGACGGCGTCCAGGTGGGCGACGCGGATATGGCCGCGCCCTGGTCCGTGTCGCTCGACACCGAGACGCTGCAGCCCTATGGCACCCGGCAGCTGAGGGCCGTGGCGCGTGATGCCGCTGGCAACGTCGGTGTCTCGACACCGGTCTCCATCAACGTGAGCGCGCCACCTCCCGACACCAGTCCGCCCCAGGTCCAGATTGTCTCGCCCGCGAGTGGTGCGACGGTGGGCGGCACCATTCAAATCAAGGCCGATGCCCAGGACAACGTGAGGGTCGCTGGCGTGCAGTTGCGAGTGAACGGCCAGAACGTCGGGAGCGAGGACCTCACCTATCCCTATTGGATCAACGTCCACACCACGCAGCTAGGCGATGGCACCTTCCCGGTGACGGCGGTGGCGAGGGATCGCGCCGGCAATCTCACCACGTCGGCGCCCATCACGCTCACCATCGCGAACGGGCCCCCGGTGGTACTCCCCATCCCGGTGGGGCACCCCCGCCTCTGGTTCACCGCCGCCCGGCTGGCTCGGGCGCAGGCGTACTTCGCGCTGAACCCCTACACCCCGGTGACGACGGTCCAGGGGCCCGAGCAGGCCATCGACGCCGCGATGCACTCGCTCATCACCAGCACCCCGGCGTCGTGCCGTGCCGCGATTGCCTGGGCCGTGAGCACCCAGATCCCCATCACCGAGAACACGGTGTCGAGTGATCCCGCTCGCTGGTTCGGCGAGGGCATCATCCTCACCTATGACTGGTGCTACGCCCACCTGCTGCCGGCGGAACGCACGACCTTGGAGACCCGCTGGAACTTCGTGATTCAGGCGCTCAATGACAACCCATGGGGCGGCCTGGGCATGGAGGGCAACAACTACTACACGGGTTATTTCCGCAACTCGATCTTGTGGGCCATCGCGAGCTGGCATGAGAACCAGCCGTACGCCAACAACCTCCTGCAGTACGCGATGAAGTCGCGTTGGCAGTTCTCGCTGCTGCCGTATCTGGAGGGAGGCGCCGCAGGCGGTGCGCCTCATGAAGGTTCGACGTACGGCCGCCGGACGTTCGGCTACATGACGGTGCCGTTCACCTCGCTCGGCCTGCACGGACACGACATGTGGAACCAGACGGACTACTTCATGGAGTCGGTCTTCTGGTCCATCTACTCGACCACTCCGGGCCTCAGCCGGATGGGCCAGTTCAACCTGTTCGAGACCTTCCCGTTCAATGACGATGAGCGCTGGCTGTCCCGGTGGGACACCAACAACACCGCGCAGACCACGCTGGGCAGCTACTTCGCCCCGTTGATTGAGGAGTGGTCGGACCAGCCCGTCGCTGGCTATGCCAAGCGTTTCCTGGAGCTCACGGGGCATCCGATTGACGACCGCCTGGTCCGGTATGTCTACAGCGCCTCGGTGGCGGCGGTGCCTTCGAGGGATCTCGCCGAGCTGCCGCTCGACTACCACGCGCGGGGTCTGGGCATGGTGTACGCCAAGACGGCGTGGGCGGCTGATGCGACGATGATCAACCTGCAGTTCGGGAGGACCGCCAACGCGGGGCATGCCCACCGCGACCCCGGCAACTTCCAGGTGTGGCGAGCCGGTGAGTTCCTGGCCCGGGAGACGGTGGGCTATGCGGACTCGATTGTCGGCTACGCGGGCGGCGCGGCGGTCGACACCGAGGCTCCGGTGGCGCACAACACGCTCCTGTTCGAGGGGATGGGCACTGTCGGCTACTACCACCACGTGCCCCAGATGCTGCGCCTCGAATCGTCGGCGGTGGCCAACTACGCCGCGGTCGACCTCACGGGTGTGTATGACGTGAATGACGAGTGGGCCCATCGCGAGGCGGAGGTCGGCAACCCCTACGCCGGCCGGGTGGTGCGTGAGACGTTGTTCATCCGTCCGCTGGAGACGCTCGTCGTGTTCGACCGGATGGAGAGCGGTCAGAGTGACGCCTCGGTGGACAAGACCTTCTTGATCCACTTCCCGTCGAACCCGGTGCTCACTGGCAACACCTGGTCGGCGACCAGCGGAACCCAGGCGCTGCGGGTCAGCACCTTGGTGCCAGCCAGCCCGACCCGACGGATGGTCGACGAGCGCGGTCCGATGCGCCCCGATGGCACCTATCCGTACCGGGTCGGTCAGTTCCGAGGGGAAATCGAAACCAGCGGGCAGGTGGTGAGCCACTTCCTGAACGTGGTGCAGGCGAGGCCCGTGACAGGCGGCGCGGACTTGCAGCTCACGCTCAACGAGACGCCGACCGCGTACACGGTGACGCTGGTCCACCCGACCCGGGGTAGCGCGGTGTTCACCTTCCAGAAGGGGATCGCGAGTACGGGCGGCAGCTTCGGCTACGCCGCCAGCGGGATGGTGACGCAGACGCCGCTGCGCGCTGGCGTCCAGTCGATGACCGTCACTCCGAGCGGGCCGGTGTGGGCGCCGTGATTCGCGCATAGCCAAGGGCCGGGCTCCCGCGAAGAGCCCGGCTCACACCCCGTGCGTTGCCTCCGCGAGGGCCGCCGGAATCGTCTCTCGCATCAACTCCACGAACTTGCGCAGCCGCGCTGGATGGAAGCGCGCATACGGATAGAGCAGGTACATCGGCAGCGGCGCGGCCCGCCAGAGAGGCACCAGGTGCACGAGCCGGCCACTCAAGATGTCCTCGCGGAGCACCCATGCGGAGGCCACGCCGACACCGAGCCCGTTCACCGCGGCGCTCCGGATCGCGTAGAGGCTGTCCGTGCTCAGGCGGGGATTGAAGGCGATGGATTGGACCTCGCCGCTGTCCACGTGGGTCAGTGAGAGTTCGTTGCGATAGAACGTGCGCAGGGACAGCCACGGCAATCGCGCCAGCTCGTCGGGATGGGTCGGCACGGGGACGTCCGCGAGCACCGACGGCGCGGCCACGACGATGCGCGGCACCTCGGCCACTCGGATTGCCACCACGCTGGGGTCATGCACCTCGCCGACGTGGATCGCACAGTCGATACCATCCGCGATGAAGTCCACCGCCCGGTCATGCAGCAGCCATTCGACCGAGACCCGCGCGTGGCGATTCAGGTACTGCGTCAGCGGATCCACCAGCAACTGTTGCCCGAACGCGTGGGGCACGACGACGCGCAGCGTGCCCTCGGGCTCGTCGCTCGCGCCACGCAGGTCGGCCTCGAACATC
Source organism: Corallococcus terminator (assembly GCF_049194865.1). GTDB lineage: Bacteria > Myxococcota > Myxococcia > Myxococcales > Myxococcaceae > Myxococcus > Myxococcus terminator_A. The sequence goes on from NZ_JBLZWL010000040.1 coordinate 16,082, forward strand.
TCCCAGCTGGCCAGCAGCTCCTTCGCGCGCTCGTAGCAACGCGCACCGTCTTCGGTGAGCTTCATCGCATGCGTGGAGCGCTGAAGCAGCCGCAGCCCCAGCGAGCGCTCGAGCGTCTGGAGCCGGCGGCTCACGGTGGGCTGCGTGGTGCCCAGCTGTGCCGCGGCGGAGGACAGGCTCCCGGCGTCGACGATGCGGAGGAAGGTCTGCATCAGCTCAATCCGGTCAGCGGTGGGCTGTGCGCTCCGACTTGGGGAACCACTCGGTCGACCGGGCTTGGGAGGGCGGGGCATTATGCGCGAAACGTATAACCGCTGTGCGGAGCGCGCTACTACCGAGCCTCATCACTCGGGGACACACTCACCCCAAGTCGCACCACAGGGGTGAACACCATGTCCTTCATTCGTTCCGTACATGCAACCGCTGGAAACACGCCCATTCCCGAGGCGGCCTCCACCGCCATGGCTCGTCCGTCCCAGCCTGAGCCGACGAGCAGCGGCGACAACGCGCCCCTGTCGCGCCGCCTGCGCCTGCTGCTGGCCGCGAGCGCCGGACTTCCGGTGGCCGCGCTCTACTACTCGCAGCCGATGCTGGGCGTGATGGGGGCCTCCATCGGCGCCTCGGACACCGAGGTGGGACTGCTCCCGACGCTCACCCAACTCGGCTACGCGCTGGGCATCCTGCTGCTGACGCCCCTGGGGGATCGCTTCGACCGGCGCCGCATCATCCTCCTCAAGGCCGCCCTGTTGAGCGTGGCGCTGCTGCTGAGTGGGCTCGCCCCCAGCATCGGCTTGCTGCTGGTGGTGAGCTTCGCCGTCGGCCTGACGGCGACCATGGCGCAGGACATCGTGCCGGCCGCGGCGGCCCTGGCTCCCGAGCGCGAGCGCGGCAAGACGGTGGGCACGGTGATGACCGGCTTGCTGCTCGGCATCCTGCTGTCGCGTGTCGTCAGCGGTGTGGTCGCCGAGCACTTCGGCTGGCGCGCCATGTACCTGATCGCCGCCGCCAGCGTGGCGCTGATCGGCCTAGTGGCGTGGCGAGGCCTGCCGCGCTTCCGCCCGACCAGCACGCTCTCGTATGGCGCACTGCTCGGTTCTCTCGCCAGTCTGTGGCGACGGTACGGTGACTTGCGCCGGGCGGCGCTGGCGCAGGGGCTGCTCTCGGTGGGCTTCAGCGCGTTCTGGTCCACCCTCGCGGTGATGCTGCATGGCGCGCCGTTTCACCTGGGCAGCGCGGCCGCCGGGGCTTTTGGATTGGCTGGTGCGGCGGGGGCGTTGGGCGCGCCCGTTGCGGGGCGTCTCGCTGATCGCTTCGGTTCCGAAGTGGTGACGCGCCTGGGATCCGGACTGACGGCGATCGCGTTCGCCACCCTGTTCGCGACGCCGTGGCTGGAGCCGAATGCGCGACTGTGGTTGCTCGCCGGCAGTGCGATTGGCTTCGACCTGGGCGTCCAGATGACGCTCGTGGCGCACCAGACGATTGTCTTTGGCATCGACCCCGCCGCGCGCAGCCGCCTCAACGCGGTGCTGTTCGTCACCATGTTCATCGGCATGGCCATCGGCGCGGCGAGCGGCAGCCTCGTGCTGGCACGATGGGGATGGGGGGCGGTGACGGTGCTCGCGACCACCTCGGCGGTGGCCGCCTTGCTGGTCCGCCTGGTTCCAGGCGCCCGTACGGTCCGCTGAGTCACGGTGGCGCGACGGGTGTCCTGGGATTCCGCCCGTGAAGGGAACGGGCGGAATCCGATGGGAGCCCGTTGTGATGGAACCGCTCGGCTCCTACTGCCGGGCCATCGCGATCTTGAAGAGCTCCTCGCGCGAGACGAAGTGGTCGAAGTCGTCCTTGCCCTTGTCGAGCTGCACCCACTTCACCCGGCCGGTGAACTTGCTGTCGCCATTGTGGAAGCCCTCGGCCACGTGTGTGCCCGTATCGATGCCCACGTCTGTCGTCTCGTCGGCGGAGAACAACATGCCCTGGGTGCTCTCCACCCGGCCACGGCCCACCGGCTTGCCGTCGACGAACAGCGTCACGTCACCGCCCTTGCCGACACCGCCGCCGTCGTACTTGAACTCCATGCGGACCTGGTGCGTGCCTGGAGTCAGCTCGCGTTCCGCCTCGACGTAGTCCCGGCGCAGTCCGCAGTAGTTGTAGCAGTAGGAGAGCTTCCCCCGGCGCATGAAGAGGCACCAGCCGCCGAAGGCGCCGCCCTGGGTGACGATGATGCCGCTCGCTCCACCCTCGGGTATCTCCACCTCCGCGGTGACGGAGTGCGACTTGTTCTTGATGTTCAGGATCGAGTTCTCGGTGAGCCGCTGCATGGAACCCGAAAGAATCTGCGAGTCACCCTGGATGAGCTCGGGCCGTCCGGCCACCTCCGAATTGAAGCGCTCGAAGCTGCGATCATCCAGCGGCAGCGCGTAGTACTTGGTCGCCTCGATGATGAAGAGTTGCTGCAGCTCTCTCAATTTATCCGGCTGTTCGGCGGCGAGGTCCCGCGCCTGCGTCCAGTCCTTCGTCGTGTCGTAGAGTTCCCAGACGTCGTCCTCGAGGCTCGTCGGCGACGTGGATTCCCACGGGGTGCGGTGCTTCGTCACCGCTGTCCAGCCCTGATGGTAGATGCCGCGGTTGCCGAACATCTCGAAGTACTGCGTCTCATGCCGCTCCGGCGCCTTCGCGTCGTTGAAGCTGTAGCGCATGCTCGCCCCCTGAATGGGGGTCTGCTGCACGCCGTTGACCATCACCGGATGGGGCAGGGAAGCGGCCTCCAGGATCGTGGGCGCCACGTCGATGACATGGGAGAACTGCGCGCGGATCTCTCCCTTCGCGGAGATGCCGTTGGGCCAGTGGACGATGCAGCCGTTGCGCGTGCCGCCGTAGTGCGAGGCCACCTGCTTGGTCCACTGATAGGGCGTGTCCATGGCATGCGCCCAGCCCACCGCGTAGTGGTTGAACGCCTCGGGAGTGCCGAGCTTGTGCATGTTCTCGATGAGGTATTCGGGCGTCTCCACGCCCGAGATGTTGTTGAAGATGAGGCCTTCGTTGAACGTGCCGTTGAGGGTGCCCTCGGCGGAGGCGCCGTTGTCGCCGAGGATGTAGTAGACGAGCGTGTCTTCCAGCACGCCCATCTGCTCCATCGCGTCGATGAGCCGCCCCACATGGAAGTCCGCGTACTCGAGGAAGCCCGCGTACACCTCCATCTGCCGCGCGAGCACGGGCCGCAGCTTCTCCGGCATGTCCTCCCACGCCGGGATCTCCTTGGGGCGCGGGGTGAGCGTTGCGTCCTTGGGGATGACGCCGAGCTTCTTCTGCCGCGCGAAGAGCTCCTCTCGCAGCCCGTCCCAGCCGGCATCGAAGCGACCCTTGTACTTGTCCGCCCATTCCTGGGGGACGTGGTGTGGCGCGTGGGTGGCGCCCGGGGCGAAGTAGACGAAGAAGGGCTTGTCTGGCACGAGCGCCTTCTGCTGGCGCACCCAGCCCATGGCCCTGTCCGTCATGTCCTCCATGAAATGGTAGCCCTGCTCCGGCGTGCGATCCGGCTCGATGGGCACCGTGTTCTCATAGAGGGCGGGGTGCCATTGGTTCGTCTCACCCCCGAGGAAGCCGAAGAAATACTCGAAGCCTGAGCCGGTGGGCCACCGGTCGAAGGGCCCGACTGGGCTCGTCTCCCAGACGGCCACCTCGTGGCACTTGCCGAACTGCGCGGTGCTGTAGCCGTTGAGCTTGAGGGTTTCGGCCACCGGTGCGCAGTGATTGGGGCGCAAGCAGTTGTAGCCGGGTGAGGAGGTGGCGATTTCGGTGATGCCGCCGAAGCCCACCGCGTGATGGTTGCGACCCGTGAGCAGCGCGGCGCGCGTCGGTGAGCAGAGCGCCGTCGTGTGGAAGCGGTTGTAGCGCAGGCCCGCGGCAGCCAGGCGATCCGCCGTGGGCGTGTTGATGACGCCGCCGAAGGCGCTGGAGGCCGCGAAGCCCACGTCGTCCAGGAGGATGACGAGGACGTTGGGAGCCCCCTTGGGAGGCCGAAGCTGGACGATGGGCGGGAACTTCGCGCTCGGGTCCCTGGCGCTGAACGGGCGCACGCCCTGGTAGGGCTGATCCGGGATGGGAAGAATCTCGCGCTGAACCGACTCGCTTGGAGTCGGAGTCTCCCCATTGCCCGCCTGCCGCTTGCCGTTCTTCTTCATGCGTTCCCCCTTGGTCGCCAACCCCGCACTCCTGAACCTCCTGAGAATATGAATGGCGGCCTTCCGGCCCATCAGCCCTGGGGGGCGGGTGATGCGGGGCCTTTCCGACGCGGCCTCAGCCCCTGCCTCGCACTGGGAGTGGGCTGAACGCATCTTCAGTGGTTTTCGGAGCCGTTCCCGGCAGTGGACTCATGCCGAGGTGACGTCCGTGAGAAGGCAATGCCTACATGCCTTCATGTTCAGTAGGTCGAGCTACCCTGGTTTGACGGACAGCGTAGCCCAGAAACACCTAGCGGGAAGGACAATGCCTACATGAACCTGTATTCAGGTAATTTCGACCTTCCTCGCCGGGGTTTTCGCCCGCGAGGAAGCGCAGCGCCTACCTGAACACGTCTTCAGTCATTTTGTGGCCTGGCTTCGGGCAGCCGAGACAGGAGCGCTCAACGGGAGCGCGAGACCACCGCGCTCCCGGAGCAATCACTATCAAGGCATGGAGTGATGTCTGTGATTGCGCATTGACAGACGTGAGGTCTACTCGCCCGAGCGCTGACGGTTGAGCCGGTCGTAGTGCCGGTATCCCAGCTTGTCGAGCGCGTGCGGCGGCGCGAGGCCGATGTCGACCAACGTCTTGATGTCATACGTGCCCGCGAGGACGGGGGGCGCGTAGCTCCGGATCGCCGTGGGCGTGCGGAACTTCTCCAGCGGGAAGAGGACCTTGCTGGTGTGGACGTGGATGAAGTGCGCGGCGGACTGACGCTGCCAGCCGGAGACGCCCGGCGCGGTGATGACATGCGGTGTCGCCAGGAAGGTGCCTCCCGTGAGGATCTCCAGCTGCTGGCCCACCTGCGCCACGATGCAGCCCGCGGGCGCGGTGCCGCGCACCTTGCGCCCCTGCGGCTCCTCGGGCGTCGCGCGCGTGCGCAGATACAGGCCGCTCTTGTCATCGGGGCTCTGCGCCGGCTTCCCGTCGGGGTCGAGGAACCGCCCCCCGGGCAGCAGCGTCAGGAGGTTGAAGTCCGTGTGCTCCTCGCCCCAGACGATGTCCGTGTTCACCTGCTCCGGCTTGAGCGACAGGTACTGGAGCGCGCGGGTGATGTGCGGAGCCTTCTCGCAGAGGGCCGTGAAGGTGTCCTCCGCGAGCCCCAGGGCCTTGGCGGAGCCGCGCAGCAACTGGAGGCCCGCCTCGTGGAGCGAGCGGCCCAGGGTCATGATGCCTTCCTGGAAGTACGGCGGCGCATCCGAGGGCCACACGTTCTCCGGGTACAGCTCCGGGAACTCCATCGCCGCCACCTCGTCGTTGGGGTAGGGCGCGACGAAGTAGCACTCCTTGAAGTCCGGCTGGCCGTTGCCGGCGACGGCGACCTCGGTGTTCGGCGGCGTCCAGCCTCGCTGGTACCAGAGGTCCGCGCGGCCGTAGGGCTTCTTCGCCTCGGCGGGGCGCGCGATGAAGGCGGCGAAGGCGTCGTAGTAGCGGTGGAGCGCCTGCGTGTCGACGCCGTGGTTCTTGATGTAGACGAGACCGAAGACACCAAATGCCTCGCGCAGCGCCATCGCGGCGCGCTCGATGCGGGTCGCATCTCCCGAAGCGAGGTCCGCGAGGTCGACAGTCGGAATGTTCAGAGAAGAGGTCTCGGCCATGGTTCCCCTATGTTTATCGCTCCTGGCGACCAAAGGGGAGGGCCTCGTGGGCATCTCTCCTGGAGTGCAAACTCTGCGTTCCTTCCCAGGGGCGGGGCACTTCCGGAGTCGGGCGCCCGGACACGCCGTTCAGCGCACCACCGGGGGGCGAACCGTGGCCCGTCCGCACTCGCCGCTGTGCGGATTGGGGACAGTCCCTCGGGCACGCCATCAGCCCGCGTGACGCGTTTCCTTCAGGCGCCCCTTTTCCGTGAAGACGGCCGCGAGTCCGCACTCGGTGCACGTCACCTGGAACTCCGGTGGTGGGAGGAACCCCTCCCTCGGGTCGGGGTCCATGCGGACAATCTCATTCGTTGGCGGCAGAGGCTCGGGCGCCTTGTCGCCATAGGGGGCACGGCATCCGGGACATCGCAGACGCCGGATCAGGGGTCGAATCACCTCGTGATCGTGCTGTGCTGTGATGGCGGTCTTCGCCATCCCGAGGAGGAAGAAGGCGGCGACTGCCACGCAGAACAGCATGATTGAAACTGCTTCCATGAGCCCCCCGGCACCATGAGTGTACATGAGTGTAGTCGTCGGCGCGGACTGAGTCCTCGACAGAGAGGACCCTCGGGCTCCATGCGAACCCGTGCGGTTGTTTGTCCAATCACCCCGAAGCCGTTGAACCCAGCCCTGGAGAAGTGGCTGCGCGGGTAGTTCTCCTCATTGTCGAGCGTCGTCGCGCCGCCCAGGTGCGCCAGCGCGAGTGGGGCGCGTGGCCTCACCCTGGGGGCAGTGTCCGCTCAGGGCGCTCGGGTGAGGGTGATGGGGTAGGTCCGCGTGTCGCGGCGGATGAGGAGCGTGGCGGGACTGCCCGGTGCGCCCAGCTCGCGCTCGCGCGCCTCTCCGGCGGTGATGACGGTGGCCCCGTCGATGGACTTCACCACGTCCCCCGCTCGAATGGCGTCACCGTGCAGCCCGTCCGTGACTCCTCGCACGAGCACCTCGTCTCCATCCATGCTGAAGAAGACCCCGAGGCGCCCGGGTTCGACTCGGGGCCGCCCGAGCTTCCAGTCGCCCACGTCCTTCGTCTTGCCCGCGGCCAGCTCGAGTGTCTTCTCCGCTCGCTCCGTCTTCTGACTCCACGCGATGAGCTTGTGCGGACCGGGCGCCACGTCCTCCACGCGGAAGCGACCCTCCACTCCCGTGGCGGGAGAGGTGAGTCCGTCCACGTCCACGAACGCGTCGGCGAGGGGCGTGCCGGTCGCATCGACCAGCCGTCCGGAGATGACGCCTCCGGCCTCGACGACGACGTCGACCTGGGTCGTCTTTCCCGCGATGCTGGCGGCCTCCACCTTGCCGGCCCGTCCGTCCGGCAGTGTCACCGAGACGGCTACCGGTCCCACGGGAACGTCCTCGACGACGAAGCGATCTCCCGCGAGCTCCAGCTCCTGTCGCGAGAGGAAGTCGTCCTCGCTCTTTGTCGATGACACCACCAGCTTGAAGCCGTTGAGGTCGCGTCCGCCCGCCGAGCGCACCGTGCCCGCCAGTCGCCCGCCGGCCTGGAGCTGGATGACTACGGTCTTCCGCGCTTCGGGCACTGAGAGCAGGTCACCTCGTCGCCCGCCATTGGTGGCCCAGAGGTGCAGGGCCTTGGAGCCCAGCGAGTCCGCGACGAGCAGTACCTGTCCCGAGGCATCCGTCATGTCCTCGAGCTGGATTTCATTGCTGCCCGCCTCGCTGCCCATGACGGTCGCCGAGACACTGGGCGCGCCGTTCGGTTCGAGCACCGTGACGGCGAGGGCCCGCTTCGCCTCGCGTACCCGCAGGTCCACGCGCTGCGTATGGCCCGCGGCCACCTCCACCACCTTCTCCTGGTCTCCGCTCTGGTTGCCCGTCTCGGAGAGCCACGCGGCGACGTGATACGAGCCCGCGCGAACACGCATCGACCAGGAGCCATCCGCCGCCGTGGCGAAGGAGTGCGCCTCCGTGCGTGCGCTCCTGGCCATCAAGGCGTAGACGGTGACGGGGCCGGTGGGAGCTCCTCCGTCCTCCATCTTGACGGTTCCCTCCAGCGTGCCCTCGCTCGACAACTGGATGCGGACCTGACTCGTCTGCCCGGGGTTCACCATCACCCGCTCGCGCACGTGCGTCTGGCTTCCAGGGCGCTTCACTGCCACGTGGATCTCCCCGGGCGGGACGTCTTCGAGCGTGAAGGCACCTTGTGCATCCGTCACCGCCGTGAGGGCTCCTTCAATGGGCGCCATTCGCCAGCGACGCTCGGGCGTGGCGTGGATGCCCGCGAGCGGCTTCTCTTGCTCATCCACCACCGTGCCTTCGATTCGACCATTCGCATCCAGCTCCGCGAGCAGCTCGAAGCGCTGCCCGTCCAGCACGGTGATTCCGTCGCGCATGAGCGAGCGGAAGCCCTTGGCCTGGACATTCACGGCGTACGCGCCTGGCGCGAGGTTGCCCACCTGGAACCGTCCATCCGCGCCAGAGCGCGCGCTGCCGACCTCGGCGGGTGACGTGTCGAGCGAGAAGGCGAGGGCGCTCGGGGTGAGGGAGATGTTCGCGCCGACGATGGGCTCTCCCGTGCCCTTGCGACGCACGATTCCCGAGAGCGAAGCCGCCGTCCCCAGGCGGATGCGCACGTCGCGCACCGTCATCCCCGCGCCCACGACAACGCGCTCGGCGGCCGTGCCCGTCAGGTCTCCGTGACGGGCGGCGACGCGATAGACACCGGGCGGGACGTCGAGCGAGAAACCACCGCCCGCGCTCGACTCGGCTTCGAGCGTCTCGCCCATGCCGGTGGCGGTGACGCGCGCACCGGGCGCGGGCTTGCCATCGGGGAGCTCGACGAAGCCCTCGATGAAGGCCGAGCCATCCAACTCGACGACGAGGCCCGAGGTGGGTACCAGTACCCGCGCGAGTCGCCTGGCGGCATGTCCCGGTGCGAGGGCTTCGAGCTGATACTCACCGGGCGCGAGGCCCTCGGCGCGAAAGGCCCCGTGTGCATCGGCGGAGGTGATGTAGCGCTCCTCCTCGGGAACGAAGGCGGTATCCCTGGCGGCCGAGGACAGCAGCGTGCGCGGGGTGAGGAGGAGCTGCGTGAGGGGCACGGGCGCCTGGGTGGTGCGCTCCACCACGGTTCCCTCCAGGGTGGCTCCGATGCCGAGCACCAGTCGAGCCTGCGTCCGCGCCTCACCACGAGGGCGGGTGAAGGCAGCACGCGCGGCGGCGCGTCCCGAGGACTTCGCGGCGACGAGGTAGTGCCCCGGCCTGACGGGAAGTCGAAGCGTGCCCGAGGCATCCGTGGCGCCCTTTCCCGCGACGAACCACGCGGGCTGGCCCGTCGCCGGGACACGCGGCCCCTGGAGGTACAGGGTGACGTGGGCTCCCTCCAGGGGGCCTCTGCCATCGAGGACCTCGACGTGCACGACACCTTCTTCTTCGCGCATCGGGTCGGTGACGGGCGGCGTGCCTGACTCCTCCGTGGGCGGTGCCCTTGTCGTGGACCCCGTCATGGCGCCCGACGTCGCCGGGCCCTTCGCCGCCGGAGGCGCAGCCGAAGCAGGGGCGAGTGAAGTGCCGTCGCGCGGGGGGCCCCCGAGGAACCAGAGGACACCGCCCAAGAGGAGGGCGAGGAGGGCGACCACGAGCTGTGTCTTTCGGTTCATCTCGTCTCCGGGGGCGACATCCTGGAGCCATACGGTCCGTGAACACCAGGGGCGCTCGTGTCCCGAGGCCCGCACTGCTCGGGCGCGGTGTTGTCGCGCCGCGACAGTGGCTCCGCGTGATAGCTGTCCGAGCGAGTCGACGCGGAGGATGGAAATGGAACCGGTTCGACAGGTCCGGGTGAAGGTGTGCTGCATCTCCTCGCGGGAGGAGGCACGGCTGGCGGTGTCGTATGGCGCGTCCGCGCTGGGGCTCGTGTCGAAGATGCCGAGCGGTCCGGGTGTCATCGACGAGGGGCTCATCACGGAGCTGGCCGGCGAGGCGCCTCCTGGTGTCTCCACCTTCCTGCTGACGTGTGAAGAGGACGCCGAGCGGCTCGTCGAGCAGGCCCGTCGCACCCGGGTCAACACGGTGCAGGTGGTGGATCGGGTGCGCCCCGAGGTGCTCCGTCACCTGCGCGCCGCGCTGCCCTCGGTGAAGCTGGTGCAGGTGGTCCACGTGGTGGATGCCGCTTCCGTGGATGAGGCGCGTGACGTGGCGCGCGAGGTGGATGCGCTGTTGCTCGACTCGGGCAACCCGGCCCTGGCCGTGAAGGAGCTGGGCGGCACCGGACGCGTGCATGACTGGGCCTTCAGTCGGCGCATTCGCGAGGCGGTGTCGGTGCCCGTGTTCCTGGCCGGTGGCCTCAAGCCGGAGAACGTGGGTGAGGCGATTCGCGCCGTGGGCCCGTTCGGACTGGATGTCTGCAGTGGGCTGCGTACGGACGGGCACCTGGACGCGGAGAAGCTTCAGCGCTTCATGCGCTCGGTGCGGGCCGCCGAGGGCTGACGCGGGTGCGAGTCCAGGGCCCACCGCTGGACAGCGGGCCCGGGCTCCAGGGCGATTCTGGAAGGGAGGGCGCGTGCCTATCTCCTCCCGCTGATGCGTGAGCGCGAGCCTCCCCGAGCGGCTCGCGCATCCCCCAGCGAGGTATGCCATGAATGACCGTCCCGCGACGCTCGTGCTCTCAGGTGGTGGTGGCAAGGGCGCCTTCCAGGTGGGCGCCGAGAAGGTGCTGCGCGAGGTGCACGGCTTCCGATGGGAGCGCGTCTTCGGCGTGTCGGTGGGCGCGCTGAACGCCGCCGTCATCGCCCAGCATGAGTACGAGCGACTCACGAGCCTCTGGATGAACCTCCGCGAGTCGGACATCTACCGGAAGTTCCCGTGGCTCGTCGTCGCGCTCCGGATAGGGCTGCTCAACAAGCTGGGGTTCTATGACAACACGCCCCTGAGAGACCTGGTGGAGCGCAACCTCGCCGGACGGCCCTTCGCGATTCCCGCGCACGTGGGCCGCGTGTCGCTCACGTCGGGCCTGTACGAGGTGGTGTCGAGCGACGCGAGCGACTTCACCACGGCCGTGTGGCAGAGCGCGACGATGCCCGTCATCTGGGAGCCCATCGGTCCACACGCCATCGTCGACGGTGGGCTGCGCAACGTCACGCCGTTGGGGGATGCGCTCGGGTACGCGCCCACGGAGATTGTCGTCATCTCCTGCTCCTCGTCCCGCATCGAGCCGATGCGCTATCCCTCCAACATCCTGGACGTGGCTCGACGCAGCCTCACCGACATCACCCTCAATGAAATCCTGATGAACGACGTGGACGTGTTCGTCCGCATCAACGACATGGTGAGGCAGGCTCACGAGCAGGGCACCTCGCTCCTGGCTCCGGATGGCAAGCCGTATGTCTATTGCCGCATCACCGTCATCGAGCCGACGGCGCCCATGGGTGACACGCTCGACTTCTCACCGGAGATGACGCGCATGCGCATGCGCCACGGCGAGGACCGCGCGCGCGCCATCATGCGCCCCACCGGCGTAGGGCCCGGGGAGCGGATGCCTCCGCGCATCGCGGCGCAGCTGGAGCCCGTGCTCCATTCGTGAAGAAGCATGTCGTCGCCGTCCGGCTGTGACGAGCGGGGTGCGCCTCGTTACTATGGGGCCCGCGCCGGGGAGTTCTCGGGCGCGGGAGGCACACGGTGGGCGAGCTTCAGCGAACGGCACAGGCTCCTGCTGGCGAGGAGGGCTCCCCGTCCATCGGGCGCATCGAGGCGCTGATTCCCCGGGTCCTGTCCGCCTCCGAGGAGGAGCGGGCACGGCTGGGAGAGGAGCTCAACGCACTCCTGCTTCGACTTCCCTCGGAGCCCCAGCGCGAGGCGAGCGCCGCGCTGTTGCGCAGGCTCGTGGATGAACGCGCGTTGGAGGGGCTGGGCACGGAGAAGATGCCCGCGAGCATCGCCGCCACGAAGGCCTTGCTGGACCTGGGCTATCCGAGCGCGCTCGAGGTCGACCCCCAGCACCTGGAGGCCCTGCGCCGCTGGGAACACGAGCGCACCCGGGTGCCGTGGCTCAGCATCTTGATGACGCTGTTCGTGGTGGTCATCGTGCAGATCGCGGCCATCACCATGGGGGGCGAGCGCCATGTCTACGCGAGTCGCAACTCGCTGTTGGCTGACCCGGAGGTGCTCGCCGGAGTGGCTCCACCGGAGCCAGGCTGGTTCGATGGCTATATGAGCCTGATGAGGCTTTGGGTCCTCGGGGTGCTGTTCTATCAGTTCCTCGCGGGCGCCGCCGCGTTCCTCTTCACCGCGGCGTTCGCGCGTTGGCCCACGGGCCGGGTGCTGGCTCGCCGCGCCTTTCTTTCGCTCTTCGCGCTCGGGACGTTGGCGGCCGTCCTTCAGCTCCCGGTCGGTCTCTGGCCGGCCCTCGTCACGATTCTTCCCGCCGTGGGCGCCTTCATCTCGGCCTCCCTGCTGAAATCCCGCTGAAAATCACCCCCGACGGGCCGGTTGTGACGTCTCTGTTGGACACAGTGTCGGAGTCCTGGAGTACAGGGGGCTCATGACCTCCAACTTGATGCGGTATCTACCGCTTTCCCTTCTTCCCCTGATGTTGAGCTGTGGTGTTGCTTCCGAGGAGACCGCGCCCGCCGCAGTGATGACGACGCAGGCGCAGGCCCTCGCGACGGGCACCCCCGCGTCCACCGGCGTGCTGGCCTTCCTCAACAGCCGCTCCACGACGCTGGCGGTGCTGGACTTCGAGGTGCCGCTCAACGCGCTCACCGCGCAGGCCATCATCGCGGACCGCAACGGTCCGGATGGCGTGGAGTTCACGGCGGATGACCGTCACTACGTCTCCATCGACCAGGTGGATGCGATTCCCCAGGTGGGGCCGGCCGCGCTGGCCACGCTGGAGGGCTATGTCCGTGCGACGGGCCGCGTGGAGATGCCCCTGGATGAGCAGGTGGGAGTCTTCCACGGCGTGGCCTTCAACCTCGCCGAGGCCCGGCGGGTCGTCGCCGCGGCGAACACGGTGAGCCAGGCTGCCCTCCAGAGCACCGTGGGGCTGAGCGCGAACCAGGCGCAGGCCATCGTCGCCGCTCGTCGCATCGACCACATCGTGGAGCTGTCGCGGCTGGCGTTCATGAATGGCGCCGCGCTCCAGGCGCTCAAGAACCACGTCGCCCTGGCGCCCGATGGTGACCCGTGCACAGGCCCGACGACGTGTCAGGCCGGCCTGTCGTGTGAGGGCCGTGCGTTCGGCGGCCCCATCGCCTACGGCCGCTGCCGGAGCAACCTGCCGATTGCCGGCGACAGCGACAGCTGCTCGGTGATGCGCCCGTGCCAGACGGGCCTGGTGTGCTCGGGCTCCGAGTCCGGCTCTCCCGAGGGCATCTGCCGTCCGGCCTGGATGGCGGGCACCTTCACGAACTACTCGGACCTGGCGCTGCCGGGCTCGACGGCGCAGCTGGTGTCGGTGGTCGGCGTGGTGGGGCTCGCCACCGTGCCCGAGGACATCACCGTGGTGCTGGACCTGCTGCACTCCTCGTCGTCCAACCTCGTGCTGACGCTGGAGGACCCGGGTGGTGAGACGGCCCTCTTGTGGAACGGGCCCACCGAGGGCAGGCCCCCGTCCCGCATCCCGGTGACGCGTGGCATCCCGCGCGATGGCACCATCAACGGGAAGTGGAAGCTGCACATCTCCAACCCCTCGGGGGTGGGGAGCGGCACGCTGCGCGAGTGGTCCGTGAAGCTCACCAGCCGCTGGGACTGACGTCGCGCCGTCGCCACCGGGAGGCCGTGAAGAAACAGCGCGGCCTCCTGGCCGTCGCCGCGAGGCTCACTCGCGGATGACGTGAGGTTGAAGTCGAAGTCGCCGAACGACTCGTCGAGCCGGAGGATGAGCGCGAAGCCATCCCTTCTGGCTCCGAGTCCGCGCATTGCCGCAGCTGCTGTCCGACGCCCCGCGGGCGGGTGCGCCGACGTAGAGGGGAACCTTCGATGC
>NZ_JBLZWL010000119.1:0-29688 GCF_049194865.1 Corallococcus terminator
ACGGACCAGTCGAACGAGTGAGTCCCTCGCGCGGTGGACTCGCCCTCGGTGAAGAGGTGCACCTTCTTGTCCCAGCCTCCGGAGACAAGCGAGCGTCCGTCCGGAGAGATGGCCGCGGTGGACACCACGCCCCGGTGCACCGGCCACTTGTGCAGCACCTGGCCGGAGGCCGCGTCCACCACCGCGCCCGCGTTGAAGGGCCCCTGTGGCTCCTCCACGCCCTGCCGCTCCCGCTCATAGACAGCGCGGTCCCGCTCCGGCTTCTGCTCGGAGAGGCCCACGCCCAGCCGCTGCCCGCGCGCGTCCACGGTGACGTCGCTGACGTACGCGGGGAAGGTGAAGTCCGAGCGCGCCGCCAGCACCAGCGTCTCCACGCGCGCCGCGTCCTCCGGGGCCTGCGGGGCCTGCGACTTCAGCGTGAGGAGGGCCTCGTGGTTGACCTCGTCGAAGGACACGCCCACCCGCTCCGTGAAGGGCGCGCCCAGCACACCCTGCACGCCCTGGGGCACGCACGCGTCACACACCGCCACGTCCACGTCGCGCACCACCAGCGACTTGAAGCGCAGGGACTGGCCGCGCGCCAGCCGCGCCTGGGTGATGCCCAGCGGGCCCGGCACGTCCACCGTCTCCTTCAGGAAGGCCACGTCGATGCCCGCCGCGGTGGCCGCCTCGCCCGTCACGACGATTGCGGGCACGCGCGCGTCCAGCGCGAAGCTGACCGGCGCCTTTCCATTCACCGAGCCACCCACCACCGCCGAGCCACCCCGCCGCTCGAAGCGCGCGCGCGTCCCCTGCGAGGACACGGACTCCAGGCCCGTGCGCCACGCGCGCACGTGCTTGTCCCAGCCTCCGGAGTACAGCGTCCCGTCCGGAGCGAAGGCCACCGCGCTCACCGGCCCCTCGTGCCCGCGCGCCTCGGAGGCGTGGGCCAGGTCCGGCACGGACAGCACGGTGAGCAGCCCCTTCGCCCCACCCGCCACCAGCCAGCGGCCGTCCGGGTGGAAGGCCACCACGGTGAGCGGCTCCTCGGTGACACGCACGCCGCGAGCCTCTCCCGTGGCCGCGTCGAACAGCCGCACGGTGCCGTCACGGCCCGCGGTGGCGACCAGGCCTCCGTCCGGCGAGAAGGCCACGCCCTCCACGTCGAACTCGTACGCATTCACGAGCGGGTCGCCCAGCTTGCGAGGCGGCGTCTCCAGCGCCCAGAGGGACAGGAAGTAGGAGCGCGCGCCCAGCCGCGTGTAGGCGACGCGGTGCTGACGGGGCGAAAAGTCCAGGCCCCAGATGAAGTCCGTCCGGTTGAGGATGGCGCCCTTCTCGAGCCCCGCCGCCTGGCCGGTGAGATACGCGCCCTGCGTCTGGCCCAGCCGCGCTTCCACCTCCGGAGCCAGCCGTGCCGTCTGATGCGCGCACCCACCGCCCACCGCCGCCAGCAATCCCGCCGCCAGCAGCCCCGCCTTCCACCTCATGAACCCGAGCCTCCCGACGCCGCCTTCTCCCGCTCCTTGTCCACGTTGATTTCGGTGACGCCCTTGTTGTCGATGGACAGGAGGAACAGCTGCTTCACCGCCTCGCGCTTCTCGTTGAACGAGGTGCGGCCGGTGGCGCCGTCGAAGTCCTTCAGGTTGGCCAGCGCGTCACGCATCTGCGCGCGCGTGCGAGGCCCACCCTCCTTCTTCTCCACGAGCTGCCGCAGCATGCGCCCGGAGTCGTAACCAATCGCCTCCAGGAGCCCCGGGTCCTTGCCCGTCTCCTGCTTGTACGACTCGCGGTACTTGCGCACGAAGGCGCGCGTCGCCGGCCGCTGCGAGTCTACGAAGAAGCCGTCCACGTACACCGAGCAGGTGACGAACTTGCCGCCGCGCTCGATGAGCTCCGGCAGGCCCGAGCGCCCCTTCGGGCTGCTCCACTGGTTGGCGCCGAAGAGCGTCACCGTCTTCAGCTCCTTCTTGCCCGTCGTCTTGCGGATGCGCTCCAGGTCGCGCGGCTCGCACGCGTTGGTGACGATGTCCTCCACCGCCAGCGCCGGAGCGACGAGGCTCACCCGCCGCCAGTCGTCCGGCATGAAGATGGCCTCGAAGTCGATGATGGGCTCCACGCCACTCTTCACCTTCTCCAGCGCCTTGCGGCGACGGAAGGCGTCCAGGTTCTCCCCCTGCAAGTCGCGCACGCCCTCGACGTAGTCGCCGCGGTCCTCCAGGTAGTAGCGGCCCACCAGCTTCTTGGCCTCGGTGGTGAAGGTCGTCTGGTCATGCGAGTAGCGCTCCGCGCCCCGGACGACTCCGCCGCGCTCCGTCACCTGGTCCCAGAACGAGTCCGCCAGCTCAACGCCATAGGGGATGTTCGGGTACAGGAGGGCGAACTTCTTGTAGCCCTTCACGTTGATGGCGTAGTCCGCGATGGCGTCCGCCTGCGCGGCGTTCGTCAGCATGTTGCGGAACACGTAGGGGCCCAGGTCCGTGACACCCTCCTGGCGCGTCATGGTGAGCAGCGGCAGCTGGAGCTCCTCGGCCGCCAGCGCCGCGCGCTTGGAGTCGTCCCCCAGGAGCGGCCCCAGTACCGCAATCGCGCCGTCGTCGAAGGCGAGCTGCTCCATCGACTGGCCCGTCTTGTTGACGTCGCCCTGCGTGTCCTTCACCACCAGCTCGATGTCGCTGCCCTCCAGCCCCAGCTGGATGCCGCGCAGCACCGCCTCGCCGATGGGCTGGTAGCGGCCCGTCATGGGCAGCAGCACGCCCACCGTCTTCGGCTTCGCCTCCACGCGCCGCGTGGCCCGCGCGAGCAGCTCCCGAGCCTGGGGCGCGAAGGAGCTCTGCGGCGCCTCCGCGAGGAAGCGGTTGAGCGTCTCCTCCAGCCGCGTCCACTCACGCAGGTGGTAGTAGACGCGCGCCAGCTTGAAGGTGAGCACCGGCCACGCGGGGTTGGACGAGGGCAGGCCCTCCGCCACGCGGGCGATGTCCACGAAGTCCGCGCGGCCCTCCACCAGCGCCTCCACCCGGGCCACCGCGGCGTCGCGCTCCTGCTGCGTCTTCGCCTGTCCCGCCTGCTCCACCGCCAGCGTCAGCGACTGGCCATACAGCCCCGCGCCCTCGGCCGCCCGGGCCGCGTCGCGCAGCAGCTGCTCACGCTCGGCGCCCTCGGCGCGCTCGGCCAGGCTGGACAGCGTCTGGTACGCGTCGCGGTAGGCGCCCACCTCCATGGCGGACAGCGCCAGCTTGCGCTTGGCGTCCTCGGCCTGGTTGTAGAGGGGGTTCTCGAAGAGCAGCTCGTTGAAGGACTTGCGCGCGTTGACGTAGTCCTTCGACTCGAAGAAGAGGACGCCGGCCTGGTAGAGCGCGTCCTGGCCCGCCGTCGTCGCCGGGTACGCCTTGCGCACCGACAGGTAGGCCTCCGCGGCCTTCTTCTTGTCGGGCGCGGCCTGGGCCGTCTGCCTCGCCTGGGCGAGCGCCGCGTCCGCGGCCGGGTCCTTCTTCGCTTCGACGGTGGGCCGCTTGGGGAAGGGGTCTCCCGTGGGGACCTCCTCTCCCGTGTCGCCACCGGCGGGTGGGGTGCGTGAGGGTCGAGGACAGGCCGTCAGCAGCAGGGCCAGCGCGACGAGGAGCGAGCGGCGCAAGGTGGGCAGGACTTCCATGGCAGTGGGGTGCATAGCAGCGGCGACGCGCCTCCGTCGACAACGGAGCGGGGAGAAGATTCCTCGTGGAACCCCTCCCGCTTTGCACCCCTCGTGCCCGACCGTCCACGCCCGTGGGACGTTGACTTCCTCACGTTGGCGCGGCGCCCGAGCCACGCCCACGCGGCCCCGAGGCCACGGCGAGACACGAAGGGCCGCGCTCGCTCTCCCCTGCTACCGGGACAAGCGGGCGGCCCTGACGCCTCCGTGCCGCACGGCGTTGATCAGCCGAACAGCTCCTTCACCTTGGCGAAGAAGCTCTTGGACTGCGGATGGGACTCCTCGCCGGACAGCTCCGCGAGCTTCTCCAGGAGCTCGCGCTGCTTGGAGGACAGCTCCGTGGGCGTCTCCACGACGACGCGCACGTGCTGATCTCCCCGCTGCTGGCTGTGCAGGTGGGGGATGCCCTTGGCCTTCAGCCGGAAGACCTTCCCGGACTGGGTGCCGGCGGGGATGGTCATCTTCACCTTCCCGTCGAGCGTGGGGACGTCGATCTTCGCGCCCAGCGCCGCGTGGGTGAAGGAGATGGGCACCTCGCAGAAGACCTCGTACTCCTCGCGCTGGAAGAGCGGGTGCTCCTTGACGATGACGGTGACGTAGAGGTCTCCGGCGGGGCCACCCCGGTCTCCCGGCTCCCCCATGCCCGTCAGCCGCACCCGCGTGCCGTTGTCCACGCCCGCGGGGATGGCGACCTCAATCACTTCCTCGGAGGGCGTCTTCCCGGAGCCCTTGCAGCGCGCGCAGGGGTCCGGCACCACCGCGCCCGTGCCGCCGCAGTCACCGCAGGGACGCGACACCGCGAAGAAGCCCTGCGTGTAGCGCAGCTCACCGCTGCCACCGCACGTGCCGCACGCACGAGGACCCGCGCCGCTCTTGCTGCCGGAGCCGGTGCACGTCTCACACTTCTTCGGCCTGGGAATCGTCACCTTGGGGCGGCTGCCGAACGCGGCCTCCTCGAAGGTGATCTCCAGGTTGTAGCGCAGGTCCGCGCCACGCGAGCTGGTGCGACGCCCACCTCCCCGGCCACCGCCGAAGATGTCGCCGAAAATCTCGCCGAAGATGTCGTTGATGTTGACGCCCTGGAACCCGCCGCCGGCGCCACCGAAGCCCTCGAACGGATTGCCCGAGTGTCCGAAGCGGTCGTACTTCGCCCGCCGATCGGGGTCGCTCAGCACCTCGTAGGCCTCCGAGGCTTCCTTGAACTTCTCCTCGGCCTCGTTGTTCCCCGGGTTGCGATCCGGGTGGTACTGGAGCGCCACCTTGCGGAACGCGCTCTTCAACTCCTGCGCGGAGACGGTCTTCTGGACGCCCAGGATCTCGTAGTAGTCGCGTTTCTGACTCGCCGCCGCTGCTGGCATTCGCTTCAACCCCTGGAATTTGCTGGACTTTCTAACGCCGCGAAAAACTCTGAGTCACTATAACGCAGCGAAACGCGCCAGCAATCCGAGGGGCAAAACCAAGGCCGCCCGGGGGCCATGGAGGCGGCCCCGAGGCGGCGGAAGAGAGAAGGAGGCGGATCAGGTGAGGGCGGGTGGGCTAGACGGTCCACACGCGGTTGGCGGTGAGCTCCATCCGGGCCAGCCTGCGTTTGAGCGCCGGGTCCACCGCTCCGGTGGAGGCCCATTTGGGCACCACGAAGTGCAGCTCCGCGTTGTAGAGCTTGGCGGCGCTGGCCAGCAGGCTCCACCGGTTCTCCGCGGTCGGCTCGTCCACCATGGAGGGCGTGACAATCTCCAGGATGATGGGCGTGCGCGCCGAGTCGGACTGGCGGCAGGTGAAGTCGGGACGAGCGTCCTCGATGGTCCCCGACAGGATGGGAGGCGGCATGAATCCGGGGAGACGGGCTTTGATGTCCGTGTATCCGATGGTGCGGAAGTACTCGGCCATGAGCCATAGGAGTCGGCGACGCTCCTCATCTTCAACCACCGCCTCGCAGCCCGGATTGAAAAGGACCTCTTTTTCGTTATTGGTGTCCATGGCTCCCCTGAACCTGTCCGCAGGGACGAAGCGGGGCAACGGAACGGGCCTGCCTGCTGGTGACGGCTGGTGGGAAAGCAGCCGACGAGGCGCGCCGACTGGCATGCCTCTAGACTTGGTCCTCTGACGACTCAGTGACAGAGTCCGCCGCCAAACAGTGGCTCCTCGTCCTTCCCCTCACGTCTACCGCCGGCTCCTCGGCTACCTGCGCCCCTACCGCCGACTGCTCGCGGCGGGTGTCTGCGCGTCACTCGTCGCCGCCGCGGCGACCTCCGCCTATGCGTGGGTCGTCGGGCCGCTCTTGCGCGCGGTGCTCACGGACCAGCCCGTCACCGTGGCCGGCGTGTCCCTGCCAGGTGAGGTGTTGCTGCGGCGACTGCCGCTGGTGGTGGTGGCGCTCGCGCTGGTGAAGGCCCTCGCCCAGTTCCTCCAGGGCGGTCTGATGCAGCGGCTGGGCCAGCGCGTCATGGCGGACCTGCGCGGTTTTCTCTACGGACGGCTGCTCGGCCAGCCGCCCGCGTTCTTCGAGCGGCGACACTCTGGCGAGCTGCTGTCGCGCTTCACGTCGGATGTGCCGCTCGTCGAGTTCTCGATAACGCAGGCGTTGTCATCGTACGTGAAGGATGGGCTGCAGGCGGTGGCGCTGCTGGCGACGTGCTTCCTCATCGACGCGAAGCTTTTCCTCTTCACGTTCATCGTGGTGCCGGTGACCGTGCTGCCCATCAATCGCTTCGCCCGCTCGCTCAAGAAGGTCGCCGCCCGCTCGCTGCAGAGCCTGGGCGCGCTGACGTCGCTGACGGCCGAGCAGCTCCAGAATCTGCCGGTGGTGCAGGCCTACGGCGGGCAGGCGCGCGCGCTCGAGTCCTTCGACGTGGAGGCGGACAAGTACCTGGGGGAGATGCGCCGCTCGCTGTTCCTGCGCGGCGCGGTGAGCCCCACGGTGGAGCTGCTCGGCATCGCCGGCGTGGCCATGGCGGTGGCCTGGGGCGCGCGCGCGGTGTCGGCGGACCCTGAGCTCGCGGGACGGCTGTTGTCCTTTCTCGCAGCCGCGTTGCTGCTGTATCAGCCTGTCAAATCATTGAGCGGCACGCTGTCTCAAGTGCTCACGGGCCTGGCGGCGGCGGAGCGGCTGTTCTCCATCGCGGACGAGCCCGCGCCGCCGGACACGGGGGACGCCGCGGGTCCGCTGTCCCAGGCGCTGGTGCTGGAGGGCGTGAAGGCCACGTACCAGGACGGGCGCGAGGCGCTGCGGGGCGTGGACCTGGTGGTGCCCGCGGGCAAGCGCGTGGCGCTGGTGGGGCCGTCCGGCGCGGGGAAGACGACGCTGTTCTCCGTGCTGCTGGGCTTCCTGCCGTCGTCGGGCGGGCGCGTGCTGTGGGACGGCGCGCCGCTGGAGTCGCTGAAGCCGTCGAGCGTGCGCGGCCAGGTGGCGTGGGTGCCGCAGGAGCCGGTGCTGTTCTCCGGGACGGTGCGACACAACCTGCGGCTGGGCCGGCCGGAGGCGACGGACGCGGAGCTGTGGGAGGCGCTCGCGCTGGCGCACGCGGAGGACTTCGTGCGCGCGCTGCCTGGGGGACTCGACGAGTCCGTGGGCGAGCGCGGCAGCCGGCTGTCGGGCGGGCAGCGGCAGCGGCTGGCGCTGGCGCGCGCGTTCCTGTGCAAGCCGTCGGTGCTGCTCCTGGACGAGCCCACCAGCGCGCTGGACGCGGCGAGCGAGGCGGCGGTGGGCGCGGGGCTGGAGACGCTGATGCGGGGGCGCACGGTGCTGGTGATTGCGCACCGCCTGTCCACCGTGCGCGACGCGGATGTGATTGCCGTGGTGGAGGAGGGCCGCGTGGTGGAGTCCGGCACACACGCGGAGCTGCTCGCGCTGCGAGGCCGCTACCTGCGGCTGTTGGGTGAAGGCGCCGTCGCGGCGTAGCGGCGCTGGAATCGAGCCGGGCAGGCGCGGCGGCCGAGGTGAGGAGCAGGAGACACCCACCCACCGCGCCGCTTGCCTGCGCCCGCGGGCTCTGCCAGCGTCCCCGTTGTCTGATGCGTCACCGGGAGCCCCTGTCCCACAACGCGCTGCTGCTCGTGCCCGCACTGGCCCTCGCGGCCGTGGCGTGCGTCGCCGTGTCCGCGCGGCACCTCGCGCTCGCCGCCTCGGCCACCGTCACCCTCGTCCTGGTCCCCATCGTCTTCCGGCTGTGGACACGGACGTGGTACCGGGGCCTCGTCGTGCGCGGCGCCGGCATCTTCCTCATCGGCATGCACATCCCCCTGCTGCTCGGCGGGGCCCTCGCCTACGGCCGCATCGGCTGCGCCGAAGGCGACTGTCCCAGCCTCTACCTGCTGGGTGTGCTCGTATCCCCCGTCGTCGGCGCCCTCTCCAGCGTCGTGTACTGGCTGGTCGGTCGTCCCCCAGTCTGAATTCCAAGAATTACCCGGAGAGACTACTCTCTCCTGGAATGCTTGTTACTCTGCGGCTCCGTTTCGCGCCCGGGCTCTCCGTGGCCTCGTCCGTGCCCGTCACCGTGTTTCTGTGGTGCTTCACACTCGCACCCCTGATGCACGGTCCTACGGCCCTTGCGGGCACGGTGGACGCCGCCGGTCCCTTCGCCGCCGTGGTGGCCCTGGCACTACTCGTGGAGTTGCCCTTGCTGTCGCTCGCCCTGGCCAGCACCGGCCTGGGGCGCCGGGTGCCGCTCGCCGTCATGTGGGGCATGGCCACCTTGCCGTGGATGGTGGGGCTGCTGGGCACGGAGGTGCTGGTGGGCCGAGCCATGTCCAGCCTGACTCGCCTGTCCACCCACGACACCGCGCTGGACGTCGCGATGAGCACGGGCCGCGCCATGGCCCCCCGCCTCCTGGGGGCGTGGACGAGCGCCGCGTTGCTCCTGGGGCTGGCGCTGGGGCTCGCGCTGGCGCGCTTCGGTCCGTCCTGCGCGGAAGAGGCGGGAGGACGCAGGCGAGGCCGGGGGCTGCTGCTCGCCAGCGGGGTGACGGCGTCACTGGGCGCGGTGGCGGCGGTGGGCGCGCTGGAAGCGCGGCACTTCCTGGAGATGCTCACCGGCCTGGGCCAGGTGCCGGAGTCGATGCGCGAGGAGTGGGTGGCCTCCGGCATGGAGGCCGCCGCGAGGCTGCGCGAGGTGCGCTGGCTGTGCATGTCCCTGCTGGCCGTGCTGGGCCTCATGCTGCTGGCGCGAGGCACCCGCCGCGAGGCCTCCCGTCCCGCGCCTCGCTGGGCGCACCGGCTGGTGCCCGCGGCCGCCGTGACGGCGCTGCTGGTGATGGACGTGCACCCGGTGCAGTCGGTGGCCGAGAGCGCGCACATCACCCTCCGCCGAAACCGGGGCGCGGTGCCCACCACGCTGGACATGCTGCGACTGCTGGGGCTCGACGTCGCTCCGGCTCAGAGCAGCCAGATGAGCAACAGGAGGCCGACGACCACGCCCACGCCGAACACGGCGAGCATCACCAGGCCCTCGGAGCCGCGTGCCTCCGGCGGCACCACCTCCTCCGGGTGAGGCGCGCCGTACACGTATTGCAACGGGGCCGCCAGCTCCGGGGCGGGCACGGGCGCGGGCGAGGACTCCAGCGACGGCAGCGTGGGCTCCGACGGACGCTGCGTCTCGCGCGAGAGGAGGATGCCCGCGCCGGCCATCTCCAATCCCTCGCGGGCCAGCGCCAGCACCCGCTGCATGTGCAGGATGTAGCGGTCCTGCCCGGTGTAGGTGCCCATGGCCTGCGCGGCGCGCACCAACCGGTGGGGGACGAGCTGCGGATCCGCCTTCACCACGGCCGCCGCGGGACTGGCGCGCGCGCCTTCGGTCTCCACGCGGCCGGTGCGCACGCCCTCGCCGCTGGCCCACATGTAGTGGTCCTCCAGCAGCGTCAGCTCCTGCCGTCGCACCCGGCCATCCAGGTCCACCTGCGACATCAGCTCCGCGCCGTCCATGCCCATGTGCCACACGGTGCGCAGGCCATTCTCCCCCGGCGGGCCCTCCACCGCGTGGACGCGGGAGAGCGCTTGCACCGCGGTCTTCAACGTCTCGGGCGAGGACTCGGCCATCAGGAGTCGGAGACTAGGGGCGCCGCGTCTGAAACGGAAGGCGGCCGTGCCCCCGCCCGCCTGGCCCCACCCGCTCCCGCACCCGCGTCCGTCTGCCCAGCTTGAGAAAGGAAGCGGCGGGCGCGTGCGCCAGCGGACATCTGGCGCGGGTGCGCCTGCCGCGCGGAGCCCCGCCATGGCCATCATCATCCCCGACGAACCCCTGGACACCCCCTTCACCGTCTCCGGCAACCGCGCCGAGGTGACGGGTGAGCCCGACGAGCACTTCCTCACCGCGCTGGTGAGCTGGGACGGCGAACGCCAGCACGGCGGCGGCCATGTCCCCGAGGACTTCGAGTGGACCTCCAATCCCAAGGAGCGCCAGGACGCGCTGATGGGCGAGTGGCCCGAGGAGCACTGATGCCGCGTGCGCTCGGCTGCCCGCCGGGGTAAGCGTCCCCGCCGCCATGAGCCGCTCCAAGGACAGAGGTGAGGACTTCACGCGCGAGTTCGAGGGCGCGCAGATACTCGACGGACTGCTGGAGATGTCCGGCAGCTCCTGCGACACCGCGCAGGTGCTCGCCCGCATGCAGGCGGCCCACGCCAAGGGGCGCCCGCACAGCGACGTGATTCCAGGCTTGTTCGAGGAGGAGCCGCGCTTCCCCTCGCCCGACGTCGCCCGGCTGCTGTACCAGAACCTCTTGGGCCTCTGGGATTTGGTGGAGGAGGGGCGCGCGGTGCGCCTGGAGGACGGCCCTCGCCCGCCCCGGCCGAAGAAGGTCAAGGCCACCCTGCCGCCGGCCTTCCACCCGGACGAGCCCACGGGCGAATTCGTGGAGGCGGCCTGGCGTTACCTGGAGGACGACGAGAAGGCGCGCACGCGGCTGATGCACTCCTTCGAAAACCGACAGGATGCCCTGCTGGGCGCGCTTGACGCCGCGGGGCTCACGGACGAAGGATACGGGGTCGCCCGCCACCTGCTCTTCGAGCTGTACGCCATGCTGGAGCTGGGTTGGTCGCCGGGAGTCGCTTCGGTGCGCTCGGCGGCGTTGATGGCGGACACGACGGCTCCACCGGTGCCCGAGTCCCTGCGGACGTATGCGGACGAGGCGCTCTTCGAGGCGGAGCAGGACGAGGAGCAGCCCCTGACCGCACAGGAGCTGGGGGCGGTGCGCACCCTCGTCCGAAGCGGACTCGCGGCGCTCTGGGGCGCACGCAAGGGGAGATGAAGGATGGCCAAGGACAGGGACGACAACGGCGGCGGCTTCTCCGGCAAGCGCGACAAGACGTGGCGAGAAATCGACGCGGGGCGCGCCAAGGGCAGCAAGTACCACTCCCGCCAGGATGACCCCGCGCAGCAGAAGATTGAGCGCAGCGCGAGCTACCAGAAGTACAAGACCGCCGCGGACGCGCTCTTCACCGGCGGCGAGCTTCCCGAGGGACTGGCGAAGACGTTCGACCCGGAGGGCAAGCGCAAGGCCCAGAAGCAGGCCATGCAGAAAGTCACCGAGTCCGAGACGCGCGCCGACTGGGTGAAGGCCGTGGTGGACTACCTGGAGAAGTACCCGGAGCTGCCCGAGGACGCGTACTTCCTCGACAGCCTGCTGGACCATCCACGCGAGCGCATCGTCGACAAGGCGCTGGCCCGGCTGGAGGGGCTGGCCGAAGAGGGCAAGCTGCCGAAGAAGGTGCCGCAGAGTCTGGACCAGCGCCTGAAGTCGGTGGAGCTGACCAGCATGGACCCCGACATGCAGGGCCGCGCCAAGACGCTGCGCGAGAAGCTGCGCGCCTGAAGCAGGTCGCCGAGGGCGGGCGCTGGACGCCGCGCCGCCGCGAGCGACGAACCTGATACGAGGCTGACAGGAACCAGCCGGCGTGAGGGCCGTGGCGCGGTGTCAGGGCGTGACGTGGCTTTCGCGCGCGCGGGCGCGGCCCCGGTGCACGAGGACGACGGAGCGCAGGCCACCCTCGGCGGGCTCGTGCACGAGGCGCAGCTCCTCGCCGGAGCGCGTGTACACCGTCATGTCGCCGTCCTCGCGGCGCCATCCGTCGCGGCCCAGGGCCTGGGCGTAGAAGGCGTCCACCTCGCCCGCTGACATGGGCACGAGGAAGGACATCGTCCTGGAGCTCTCGTCATTCACGCGCAGCACTTGCTGTGCGCCCGGGGGCAGCGACGCGATATCGCCGGCGACACCGGGCTCACGGCGGAGCGCGTGATTCGCCTCGCCCAGGTAGACGAGGGTGACTCCGCCGTCCTGCGGCTGGAGGATGACGGTGAAGGTGATGCCCCGGTGCATGTCGACGGCGGTGAGCATGGCCGCGCCGCTCGCGAGCTGGGGCTGTTCGTTGCCCGGTGGGACGTGCAGGCCACCGGCACGGAACGCATCCGCGAAGCGCTGGAGCAGGTCTTCCGCGCGCTCCTTCACCACCACCGCGCGAAGGACCACCGGCACGCCACCCGCCTCCACCACTTCGTTGGCGTCGATCTGCTCCAGGACGCGCATCGAGGGCCAGGCGAAGCGCGGCGCACCGGACGGCGGCTCCGTGCCCGTGGGCACCGGGGGCGTGCTCGGCTTGGGCCTCGAGGGCACGGCGCCGGGCTTCGTGGCTGAGCGCGCGCCTGCTTCGACCTTCGGGCTCGCGGACGCGGCGCTCGGGGGCGCGGCGGCGAACACAGGGGCCGCGCACAGCAGCACCAGCGCGGCGAACACGGACCTCACCGCACCCGCACTCCGCCGAGCCACCGATTCTGCCGGGGCACGTTGTACGGGCGACTCAGGTTCGGTGCGCTGAAGGGCGTCGTCTCCCAGACCGACTGACCGCCCGCGTGCGTCCCGCCGATGTTCTCCTGGTAGCGGTCTTCCTCGCCTCGGAAGCTCATGAAGAACTGGTCCTCACTCACCGACTCCGAGCCCACCAGCGCCGCGAGCGCCGAACCCGCGCCACCGCCTCCGCCGTTCGTCCGGTACACGCGCTCCGCCCAGAGGTAGTAGTCCCGGTTGCCGCAGACCGCCCCGCTGTTCAGGCTCAGCGCGCAGGCCCGCCCTTCCGCCACCGTGGACAGGCCCCAGTCATCCAGGAACAAGCCAAACCGGCCCCGGCACTCGCCTTCCGTCGCGCGACCCGCCGCGCACACCCGGAAGGTCGCCGCCGCGCGCCGCTGCGACACCTGGAAGAAGCTCGGCTCCATGAAGCGACCGATGCGCTCGGCGCGCAGCCGCGTGGAGGCCGTGCACTGCATGCCCTCCGTCCGTACACGCATGGCCGCCAGCGGCCCCTGCGCATCCGCCGGCCTCAGCGTGGGCACCCCGGCGGGCAGCGCCGCTTCGCAGTCCACCTGGATGGGCTGCGCGCGCGCAATCGCCAGCTGGAGCGGCACTCCACCCCCGCCCTCCATACGGCTGCGGCCGTCGTAGTCCACATAGCGGCCATTCGCCTCCGCCAGCGCCCCCGTCACCGCCGAGGCCCGCTGCCACTCGCCGTCCTCCGGGTCATGCATCACACGGCCCGTCGCGTTCCACATCGCGAAGTTCGCGGCCTCCTGCACCTTCAACGTCAGCGCCCCCACCTCCGCGAAGTAGATGCCGAACAGGAGGATGGTGATGAACACCATCAACCCCAGCGACGTCTCGATGAGGGACTGTCCTCGTGCCGCTCGCGAGCGCATGTCAGTACCCCCCTCCCCGCCTGCTGCCGCCGCGATAGCCCGCCTGCTCCAGCTCCCGCAGCACCCGGCCGTGCTCGGCGAAGCCCGCCGCCTCCAGGCTCGCCGCGGGCCTGTCATCCGTGGAGCCCTCCGGACTCACCAGCGTGGCGCGCCAGAAGGGGTTGAGGAAGTTGGGCGGCTCGCGCCATCCCCCGCCCTGCGCCGCCGCGCGAGGCCGGTGGTAGTAGACGATGCCCGCCGACAGCGCGACCTGGTTGCGCTGCACGCTCTCACGCCCCGTCGGACGCGAGCGCCCCAGCGGAATCGCGTTGTCGAACGCCGTCGTGTTCTCCGCGGCGAACTTGAACCGGAAGAAGAGGTTCCACGGGTCCGGGTTGCGCCGCCTCAAATCGCTGCCGTAGTCGCGGTGCAGCACCGAGTACAGCTTCGGCTGGCCATAGTGGTTGCCCGCCCCCCGCTGCAGCGAGTCCACGTTGTAGCTCATGGCGAACGGCCAGATGCCCGGGCACGACACGCACATCCCCAGCGTGTGCCGCTCGAACAGCGGCTCTCCGGCCTCCGGCGCCTGTCCCGGAGGCAGGCGCAGGCCGTACACGTGCTGGTCCTCGGGCGTCTGCCGCTCGTCGGACATCACCCACGCATCCGTCACCGGCACCGGGATGGGGGGCGGGTTGCTGGCGCACCGCGTGGGCATGATGGCGGTCGCATGGTCATGCGCCGAGGAGTTGCGGCCCGACACCGTGGTGTACGTCGAGGAGTCCATCTCCGCGGCCGCGCCGTAGCGCCGGAAGCCCGCGGACCGGGCCGCCCCGCCCGTGCCGAACCCCGCGCTGCCCGTGGGCCGGTTGTGCACCCACGTCCAACCCATGCTGCCCATGGTGGCGTTGAGGTGCGCGGACGTGCTGCCGCCCACCGGGCACACCGCGCCGCCGCCACACGCGCCGCCGCCCCGTCGCACCGCGTTCATCAGGTCTTCGTGGTTGGGCACTTCGTCATCGCCGTTGAGCTCCTTGAAGCTCTTGCCCGCGCCTTCCGGCGTGGCCTCCAGCTCCGCGTTGGCGCCCTTTGCGATGCGCACCGCCAGCCGCTGGTCGGAGATGTGCTCGCGCAGCAGGTGGCCGTAGATGTTCAGCCCCGCCCGGTAGAGGTTGCCCGCGCTGCCCTGGAGCACCTTCACCTGCGTGGCCGCGGCCTTGTCCATCACCTCCCACACCACCGGGGTGAAGGCGGGCGTGCAGACCAGGTGCGCCGCGTAGACCTGGCTGCTGCGGCTGATGAGCGCCTGCGTGCCGGCCATGGCCACCATGTGGGCCACCTGCGCGCGGTTCATCACCGAAATCGCGTTGAACGTGCGCGCCGTCGCCACCGCCTGGCTGTACGCCGCCGCGTCCGCGGCCATCTGGATTTCGACGCGCTCCTTGGCGCGCATGCCGAAGCCCAGCGTCAGCAGCACCATCAGCGCGAGCAGGAGCAGCGTCAGCGCGAACAGCACGAGGGCCTGCCCTCGCGAGGATGTCAGAAGCCGGTGACGGGACATTCGGCGCCTCGCGAGAAGTTTTCGGCCATCACCGGCGTCATCATCCGCATCGCCGCGTGGACCTGGATGGGGAAGACGAAGTGGCCCCGGTCGCTCCACGTCACCATGCGCTCGTCCAGCGCCCCACCCGGCCAGTCATTCGGCCCGAGCGGCGGCGCCTCGTCGTTCCACCACTCCGAGCGCTTCTGCGCCGGCATCAGCGGATTGGTGGCCGTGTATTCGCGCAACCCGAAGTGGGCCAGGAACATCCGGCTCATCACCCAGTTCGCGAAGGGGATGCGCATGTAGTACCAGGCCACCATGCGGATCTCCAACGTGCGGTTGTCGAGCGCCGCGTCGTTGTCCGTGGGCTGGTCGAAGAGCAGGTCCTCGTTGCCCGCCAGCCCGCTCACCCACGCGGGGTCCGGCGAGTCGCGGACAATCTCCACCATGGGCCCGGTGAAGAGGTTCCCCTGGGAGCTCGTCACCCAGTACTCGTTGTCCCGCCGCCTCCGGAACGCATCCGCCAGAACCTGGGGGCTGTCCGTGCGGACGACGGACGGCAGCATCGTCACCAGTGCCGCGTGCATCATCGGCAGGCAGTCAGCGTGGTTGAGGCTGCCCGCCCGCACCGCCCGGTACACCGCCACCTGCGCGAGGATGCGCGCCTGCAACATCATGAAGAGCTGCAGCGTCCCCAACACCAGGAACACCACGAGCGGGAGCGTCAAAGCCGCTTCCACCGCCGCCTGTCCGGATTGCTTGGATGTGGGTAACGTGGCGGGGGGAACCATACA
Source organism: Corallococcus terminator (assembly GCF_049194865.1). GTDB lineage: Bacteria > Myxococcota > Myxococcia > Myxococcales > Myxococcaceae > Myxococcus > Myxococcus terminator_A. The sequence goes on from NZ_JBLZWL010000119.1 coordinate 15,661, forward strand.
TCAATCAATTCCCTGAATCTTGTTGATTGAGGAATCGGTCAAGTGGACCGGTAGCCAAACTCGGCACCCAGTCCCACCGTGTGCGACACAGTGGGACTGTCCGCTGAATGCGGATGACACTCCGCGTCACGACTTCTCTTTCGCCGAGAGGCCTCTCAGCGGTTGATGACGAACCCGCAGGCGGAGTCGAGCGTCACCTTGGCCCCGTCCAGGGCTTGGAGCAAGCGCACGTAGTGTGCGTGTTCCGCGCCGAGCTGAGCCGCGAGGGCCTCGTCGGACAGGCCCTGGTGGTCCAGGGACAGGCGCAGGCGCTCCAGGGCGGCGTCCCGCTCGGCTTCAATGGACTCGCGGGCGGAGGCGGTGAGCTTCTTCAGCGCGGCCTCGGCGCCCCGCTGGCCCACCGGCACCGCCGCGTCCACGAAGGTGTCGAAGCCCGGGAAGGCGCGCCCCACCTCGTCCCCCTTGAGCGACTTGCCGTCGGCCTCCAGCGCGGGGATCAGCGAGTTCTCCACCTTGGGCCCGCCCGCACCGTCCTCCGCCACCGCCACGTGCAGCAGGGTGCGCTCCAGGAAGCGCGCCAGTTGGCGGCTGGGCACGCGCGCGCCCGGGGAGGTGTCCTCCGGCTCCGGGAGCTGCACGTGGTAGAGCAGCTCCAAGCCGCGCGCCTTCAGCGGCCCGCGCTTCTCGATGAAGCGGAAGGCGCTGCGCCCGTAGGGCCCGTCGCGCAGGAAGCCGAAGAGGGCCTCCACCAGCGGGTGGCCGGTGGCGAAGTACTCCAGCTCCTCCGCCTCCACCGCCGTGTCGCGCCAGAAGGTGCCCAGGCGCGTGTGGTCCTCCGTGACGTCCAGCCCCGGCAGCCCGTCCACCTTCAGCGCGTGGCCGAACTGGAAGGCCACCTGGAAGGCCTCCACCTGCTCGTCGATGTCCACGCCGATGCCCACCCGGCGCGCCAGCTCGGCGACCGTCTCTTCCAGCCGCTCGTCCAGGTCGCGCGCGACGCTCCACAGGCCGTCCTCCACGCCGGGCGCCTCGCCGTCCTCGTCCTCGTCGGGCTCGAGGCCCATCCGCTCCTGGGCGCGCTTCACCAGCCGCTCCACCGCGGGCCGGTCGAAGCTGCGCACGTCCAGCAGCGGGTCATACGCGCGCTTCACCTGCTCGCGCGCCGCTTCGACTTTCGCCTTCAGCTCGGCGGCGTAGGACACGCGCGCCTCGCGCGGCAGGAGCGCCAGCTCCGCGAGCCGGTCCTCCACCTCCTCCAGCACCGCGTCCAGGCCACCCACCGTCTCGCCGAAGACACCCACGGCGTCCGCCAGCAACGTCAGCACGTCCGACGCCAGCGTGCCCACCGCGTCGAAGACGTGAATCTCCACCGGGTGCGTCTGGCCGATGCGGTCCAACCGGCCGATGCGCTGCTCCACCGTGGCCGGGCTCCAGGGCAGGTCGTAGTGGACCAGGTGGTGCGCGAACTGGAAGTTGCGGCCCTCGCCGCCCACCTCCGTGCACAGCAGGATTTTCGGACCCTCGGGCCCCCGGAAGCGCGCCACCTGCCTGTCGCGCTCCACCAGCGGCAGGTCACCGTGGTAGCCCAGCGCCTCCACGCCCTCGCGCCCCAGCTCCGCCTGGAGCATCTCCAGCGTGTCCCGGCTCTCCGTGAAGACGAGCACCTTCGCCTCGGGCTCCGCCTTCCACACGCCGCGCAGCACGCCCAGGAAGGCGCTGAACTTCGCGTCGCGCGAGGGCAGCTTCAGCGCTTCTGACTGCGCCTTCAGCACCGGGTTCGCCCGCACCGCGCCCGCGAAGGCCGCGGGACTCGACTCCAGCCGCCGCAGCACGTTGCCCAGCGGCGCGCCCCGCAGCGTCCCCGCCGCCAACGTGGCCAGCGCCGCGTCGCGAATCTTGAGCTCCTCCACGGGCAGCGTCACCGGGTGGCGGTGCAGCCTGCGCGAGGAGAAACCACCCACCACCGCACGACGGTTACGCACCAACCTGTCGCTCAGGCTGTACGTCTCCGCCAGGTGCTGGAGCAGGGCCTCCGGCTCCTTGAGCGTCTTGAGCCGCGCGTCCTCGGGGAAGCGCTTCGCCAGCGCCTTCACCGCCGCGTCGGGCTTGCCCTTGCCGCCCTCCATCAGCGCGCGCACGGCGGCGGACAGCTCCTCCTGGCGCGCCAGGCGCTCCTCGAAGCCCGCCACGCTGGGCGCGGTGGCCGCGTCAATCAGCGTGAGCAGCCCGTGGTACTCCGCCGGGTCCAGTTGCATGGGCGTGGCGGTGAGCAGCAAGAGGCCCCAGGAGTTCTTCGCCAGGACGTTGGCCGCCTCGAAGGCCCGCTCACCCTTGAGGTGGTGCGCCTCGTCGATGATGACCAAATCCCAGAACGCGTCCTCGGCGCCGAGCTCCTGGCGGTGCTCCTCGCTGCGGGAGAGCAGCTCCAGGCTGGTCACCACCAGGGGGAAGCGCGCCCACGGGGAGACGTCCGGCGCCTCCTTGAGCGACTGCGCGTAGCGGTCCGAGTCCATCAGCGTGAAGAGCTGGTTGAACTTGTGGAACAGCTCCACCAGCCACTGCACGGTGAGGTGGCTGGGCGCCACCACCAGACATCTGCGCACGAGCCCCGACAGGCGCAGCGCGCTGAACACCATGCCCGCTTCAATCGTCTTGCCCAGGCCCACCTCGTCCGCGAGCACGAAGCGCGGACGGCGGGCGGACAGCACGCGCTGCACCACGCCCACCTGGTGCGGCTTCACCATGATGCGGCTGGCCAGGAGCGCGCCCAGCGCGTCACAGCGGCGCTCGTCGTCCAAGACGAGCGCCTGCTTGCGCAGCGTGAAGGCGCGGGCCTCACCCACCCGGCCCTCGCGCAGCGTGGACAAGAGGTCGGAGCGTGGGGGCAGCGCGCGCACCTCCGACTCCGGCAGCTCGTCCTCCTCGCCCGTGTCCGCGTAGCGCAGCACGTAGCGGCGCAGACCGCGCGCGCCCGGCTCCTCGGCCACGACGAGGGCCAGCCGCCCCTTGTACGTCAGCACCGGCTCACCCGGTGGCAGCGGATACGACACCAGGGCACCGCCCTTGGTGGACACCAGCACCGGGGCGTCCTCCCGCGCGGGGAAGACGACCAACGCCTTGGCGCCTTCCTCCTGGAGCGACAGCAGGTGTCCCACACCCCATTCGGGCTGCGGGAGGTAGCGGACCTTCAGACCTTCGACGAGGGACATAGGCGGTGCGGGACGACCCGAGCAAAGAGGGGGGTCCGCCTCATAACCCCCAGCTCTGGAGATGGCCACGGTTGATGAGGCACCCCGCCCGCCACGCAACCCCCCCAGTTGCCGCGCCCGGCGCCCTCGGGCCCGTGAAACCCGGCGGCGCGTGGTCCAACTTCCACCCTGGGAGAGTCACGAAGCCCCCTGGGGCGACTCCGACTTTGTCCAACCGGGCAATGTTCCCGTCCCCTCGTATCAGGGATGCTGGCGGTCGCCTTCCTGATGCGGGTTCCCGCTAGGGACGGGGGGGAGTGCCACATGATGCGACGTTGGACGTTCGCTCAGCGAGTCGGGGCGGGTGTGTCCGCCTGCATGCTCGCCGGTCTGCTGCTCCTCGCGACACTCCTGTCCGCGGCGCACGGACTGCTCAATCACACAGAGGCCGCGCGCCTCGCGCTGCAACAGACGCTGCTGGCCGGCTGCGTGGGCCTGGCCGGCGTGGGCGCGCTGGGCTTCGTGCTGCACCACGCGCTGGCCCCGCTGCACGCCCGGCACGAGCACAGCGAGCAGCGCCTCCAACTGCTGATGGAGGCCGTGACGGACTACGCGCTGTGCTTCCTGGACCGGCACGGCCGCGTCACCGCGTGGAACGCCGGCGCGGAGCGCCTCACCGGCTGGGCCGCGACGGACGTCACCGGCAGCGCGCTGGAGCACCTGCACCCCGAGGACGCCGTGGCCGCGGGCGTCCCCCAGGCCCACCTGGAGCGCGCCGCGCGCGAGGGGCGCCTGTTGTCCGAGGGCTGGCGCGTGCGCCGCGACGGCACGCGCTTCTGGGCGGAGACGCTGCTCACCGCGCTGTGGGACTCGCGCGGCCGGCTGCGCGGCTTCGCCGAGGTGACGCGCGACATCACCGAGCGCCGCCGCATGGAGCGCGCCCAGGCCCTCTTCGCCGAGGCGGGCCGCGTCCTGCAGCCCCTCTCCGGCGCACGCGAAGTGGGCGAGGCCCTCACGCGCCTGTGCGTGCCCGAGGTCGCCGACGCGTGCATCCTCTTCCTGCCCTCCGAGGACGGTCAGGTGCGTCCCCAGGCCGTCGCCTGCGCGGACACGCAAGCCGCCAGTCGACTGTGGGAGCCGCTCTTGCGCAGCCCGCACGGCGACGAGGTGGGGCCCAGCCGCGTGGTGTGCACCGGCCGCGTGGAGCTCCTGCCGGAGGTCGACCCGGAGCGGCTGCCCCTGGCGCTGGAGGGCACCGCGCACGGCGAGCTCTTGCGCGTGCTGGGCGTGACGTCCGCGCTCACCGTGCCGTTGGCGGTGGGCTCGCGCGTGCTGGGAGCGCTGTGCCTGTTGTCCACCGGCGCGCGGCGCTACGGCCAGGTGGACCGGGCCTTCATGGAGGAGCTGGCCGCCCGCGCCGCCCTCGCCCTGGACAACGCGCGCCTGCTCGCCGAGGCGCAGGGCGCGCTGGAGCTCATCGGCGTGGCCGCGCACGATTTGGGCAACCCCCTGAGCTCGCTCCAACTGAGGCTGCGGCGGCTGCGCCTCCTGGACGTCAGCGCGCACGAGCCCCGCATGCGCGAGGGACTGGCGGGCGTGGAGGGAGAGGCGCGCCGCATGGGCCGGCTGCTGCACAACATGCTCGACCTGTCGCGCCTGTCCGCCGGCCACATGACGTTGGACCGCGAGGACGTGGACCTGGCCGCGCTGGTGCGCGAGGTGGCCGAACGTCACGCCGAGCAGGCCACCGCCGCCGGCTGCGCCCTCACCGTGCGCGTCCAGGAGGACGACGACGCCACCGGGAAGTGGGACCGGCTGCGCCTGGACCGCGTGGTGACGAACCTCCTGAGCAACGCGCTCAAGTTCGGCCACGGCCAGCCCGTCGACCTGAGCGTCCACGGCGACGCCACCCACGTGCGCGTCACCGTGAAGGACGCGGGCCTGGGCATCGCTCCAGGCGACCAGCAGCGCCTCTTCCGCCGCTTCGAGCGCGTCCACGGCGACGGCGGCCCTCACCACCCCGGCACCGGCCTGGGCCTCTACATCGCCCACCAGCTCGTCGAAGCCCACGGCGGCTCCATCCACCTCCAAAGCCGAATCGGGGAAGGCGCGGAATTCACTATTGAACTTCCCAGGACCCTCCAGGGCAGGTCCTGCCTGGCCCTACAAGTCAGTGTCTAACCCCCTGTAATTGCTCCAGTGAAATAGGAAAATTCCGACAGCTGACACCTCCAGGGGTTTGAGGACAGCGGATTATTTTCCTAGAAGTTGAAGACATCTGTTCACTCCAGATATTCTTCGTACGGCTAAAAAAGGCTCGAACCGGGGAAACCCGGAAACGGGAGAGACCCGGCCCACATCGTCCCCCCGACGACGGGCTACAGGGTCCGCAGGCCGGGGCGCCAATTGCGGTGCCCGAAACCACACGTACGAGGAGATTCACCCATGGGTGGACTTGGAGCACCCTGGTCCCAGCGCGAGGCGTGTGTACCCCGCTCGCTCGATTACCCCACGGCCAGCCGGACGTTTCTGCTGGTGGCGGTGACGGGGTTGCTGGTGGCCTGCGGAGGACCGGACCTGGCCTCGGAAGCAGATTTCGTCGCGGTGGACTCGCTGGAGTCGGAGGCCCAGGCGTTGTCGGGGCTGGACGACTCGCGCCGCCCGCGTCCCGCCACGCCGGTGGGCCTGGCGCTCGAGGTGGACAACGGGACGGGCAAGCTCGTGCGCGTGCGCGCGGGAGGCACCTTCTTCATCAGCCAGATTGATATCCGCGCCGCCGTCATGTCCTTCGTCGACAACAAGGATCTGAAGACGCTGCGCACCACCAGCGACTTCGCCGGCCTGGGCTGGTCGGGCGTGCGCGCGGTGGACGAGGAGCCGGTGCTGCTGGGCAACCCCGGCGCGTACACCCGCCGCCGCTTCTACCGGGGCGCGGCGTGGATGGACGTGCCCAGCTTCTTCACCGTGGAGCCGGTGGACTCGCGCGGCCGCCTCACCGGCCTGCCCGTGCTCTTGAACATCGGCTCCGAGCACCAGCGCAGAGACCGCAGCGACGACTTCTTCATCCGCCGCCTGCGCGCCATCCACACCACGAGGGACTGCCTGACGCCCACCGACTGCACGGGCGCCAAGGACTTCGAGGAGGAGGCGCTCGTGGAGGTCCGCAACGCCTACGAGCACGCCAAGGCGCGCACCCTTTCGATGTCCTCCGGCACCACCGCCCTGCGCCTGCGCTGGAGCCTGCGCCCCTTCGCCCCCTACACCATCCCCGTGGAGCAGGTGAACGACTCGGACTATGCGTACGGCTTCGGCATCGACGTGGCGGCCCTCACCCCGCCGCGCCGCGATGGCACCTACGCGCCCGGGTCCGAAATCACCTTCCAGGTCACCCTGCGGGACGGGGAAGGCAAACGGCTCCACCCCTCGGGGAGTCTGCCGGCCTACAATGAGGTCGCCCCCATTGGCGGAAACGCGGCGGGCATTCAGTACTATCGGGCCTTCTTCGATGCGACGACGACGTACTACCGCCGCAAGCACCGGGAGCGGATGCTGATGACGCAAATCATCGGGCCCGCACAGAACATCCAGCCCATCCGCTCCATCATCGACATCGACGCGTTCCTGGACCCGGAGGTCGATGAGCAGGTGGTGGCCACCGAGGCGCGCGACGGCGTCTACTCCCAGTTCGCGATTCTGCCCTTCGCCAACATCGTCTTCCGCGGCGCGTTCTTCCCCGGGGAGGGCCTCTGGGACCGTCCCAACACGGACACCTGGCAGTACACGATTCCCGCCAACGCCACGCCGGGCACCTACCTGGTGACGGTGAAGGGCCGCCGCGTGTACCTGGGCGAGGACCTGCCGGGCTCGCGCACCATCGAAATCCAGGTGGGCTCCAAGAAGCGCACCGAGGCGAAGCTGACGACGGGCCCGTGCAACAGCTGCCACAGCGAGGGCGGAGAGCTGTCCGAAGTCCTCCACGGCAACGACAACCGCGCCGCGTGCAACGGGTGCCATGCGCCGCTGGGCTTCGAGCTGGAAGGCCCCATCTTCGTGCGCACGCACTTCATCCACTCGCGCTCCAACCGCTTTGATGCGCCCCTGGAGAAGTGCTCCTCCTGTCACCTGACCAAGGAGAGCATCCAGCGCACCAGCAAGGCCGCGTGCCTGTCGTGCCACAAGAGCTACCCGGACAGCCACGTGGCGAAGTTCGGGCCCATCGAGAGCATGTACGTCGGGGGAGGCAGAGAGTCCTTCCAGCAGTGTACCGGCGCCTGTCATACCCAGCACCCGCGCGCCGGCCTCTAGCCGCCGCCAGTCACACCGGAGGTCCTTCATGGCACAAGTGAAGATGCAGACGGCTCGCACCACGTTGAAGGAGCCTGATGCCGCCGCGGAGGACCTCCTCAGTCAGCTGGGCGCCATCAAGCCCGTGCTCGTGACGATGTTCGCCTCGCGCAACAGGGACCAGCACGCCCTGAACCGCGCGGTGCGCGAGCGGCTGCCCCCGGGCACCCGGCTGGTAGGCGCGACGACGGCGGGCGAGCTGGACAACACCGGCATCCACGAGGGCAGCGTCGTGCTGTCCGCCCTCTCTGGCGACCTGGAGGTCGGCCTGGGACTGGGCACCGGGCTCTCCCTGGACGCCATCAGCGCGGGACAGGTGGCCATCCGGCGCGCCTGCGAGGATTTGGGCGTGCGGCAGCAGGACCTGGACCCGCGCCGCTATGTCGGCCTCGTCATCGACGACGGCTTCCGCTACAAAAAAGAAGAGCTGCTCCTGGGCATCCTCGAGCGCAGCCAGACGCTGGTGCTCGTGGGCGGCGGCGCCAGCGACGACAACCGGGACCCGGCCAGGCAGTCCGCGCTGGTGCACGTGGACGGAGAGGTCGCCACCGACGCGGTGCTGGTGGCGCTGTTCCGCACGAGCGCGCCGTGGGCCGCGCTGCGCTCGCACTGGTACGTGCCCACCGGCGAGAAGCTCACCATCACCAAGGTGGACGAGAGCCACACGCGCGCGCTCGAAATCGACGGGCGCCCGGCCGCGAAGCGCTACGCCGAAATCCTGGGCGTGGAGGACGTGCGTGACTTGGAGTTCGGCACGCCCAAGGGCTTCGCGGTGCGCCCCACCGCGCTGCGCGTGGGCCGCGAGTACTTCATCCGCGCGGCGTGGAGGCCCCAGGAGGACGGCTCCATCCTCTTCGCCAACCTGCTGGAGGAGGGCACCGAGCTGGAGCTGATGAGGCTGGGTGACATGGCGGGGATGACCAGGAGCTTCTTCACGGACGAGCTGCCCCGCCGGGTACAGAACCCCCAGGCCGCTCTCCTGTTCCACTGCGGCGGGCGCATGTGGTACGCGCATGCGACCAACACGGTTTCCCAGCTCGCGGAGACTTTGAAGGCCGCACCCACCGCCGCTGGGATGAACGTGCACTTCGAAATCTACTCGGGGTTCCACATCAACACCACGCTGACCACGCTGGTGTTTGGGGCAAACTGAGCCATGGCCACCTCCCTCACCTCCTCCGTCCCGACGGCGGCCACCGCCACCCTCCTGCTCGTGGCGAGCGAGCGCGAGTGCCAGCGCGTGGAAGAGGCGCTCGCCCAGGCGGGCGTCGTCGCCCAGGCGGAGCGAGCCACCAGCGCGGAGGCCCTGACGGCCGCGCTGGCGCGCCCCTGGTCGCTCGTCGTGTGCGGCTCCGAAGTGCCGGGCCTGGGCTTCGCGGAGGCGCAGACGCTGTGGCGCAAGCACTCGCGAGAGCTGCCCTTCGTCGTGCTGTCGCGCGACTGGAGCGACGACACGCTGGAGGCCAGCACCCGGGCGGGCGCTCGCGACTACGTCACCGAGGACCGCTTCAACCGGATGGCGCCCGTGCTGCGCCGCGAGCTGCCGCTGGCCGGAGACAGGCTCCGCCATGACGCCACCGCGGAGGAGCTGCACCGCACCAACTGGATTCTGGGCAACATCATCGACGCGCTGCCCTTCGTCCTCTTCGTGAAGGACGCGGCGACGCGCCGGCTCGTGGTGGCCAACAAGACCTTCGCTGACGCGTTCGGCGTCACCAAGGAGTGGCTGCTCGGCAAGCTGGACCACGACTACTTCCCACAGGAGCAGGCGGACTCGTTCGTCGCCATCGACTCCGACATCCTCGCCAGCAAGAAGATGCGCTCCTTCGAGGAGGTGGCGCGCGCGGGCGGCGTGGACCGCATCTTCGCCACGCGCAAGCTGCCGCTCCTGGATGGCGGCGGCGAGGCCCGCTACGTGCTGGGCGTCACCGAGGACATCACCGAGCGCAAGCAGAACGAGGAGATGCTGCGCGCGTCCAAGGTGGAGCTGGAGGCGGCCAACAAGCAGCTCGCCGCCAGCCTGGAGGAAATCAAGCGCACGCGCGCCGTCTCCGCCCGCTCGCTGGCGTCCTACCAGCAGCGCGCGCTGCAGATGGAGATCATCCGCCAGCAGAACGAGGACCTGGACCGGCTGGCCCAGGAGCTGGCGCTGGCCAAGCGCAACGAGGAGGAGCGCGCCCGCGAGGCCGAGGCCGCCGTCCGCCTCAAGAGCGAGTTCCTGGCCAACTTCAGCCATGAAATCCGCACGCCGCTCAACGGCATCATCGGCTACTGCGACCTCTTGATGCGCGAGGAGGGCTCGCGCCTGACGGCCCATGGCCGCCGCGACCTCAACGTCGTCAAGACGAACGCGAAGACGTTGCTCGCGCTCATCAACGACATCCTGGACCTGTCCAAGATTGAAGCGGGCAAGGTGGATGTCGTCACCGAGCCGGTGGACGTGCAGGAGCTGGCCGACGAGTGCATGGCCACGGTGAAGGAGTACCTCAAGGGCAAGGACGTGGCCCTGACGACGCACATCGACGGCCAGGCGAGCATGCTGCGCACCGATGCGCTGAAGCTGCGGCAGATCATGCTCAACCTCCTGAGCAACGCCGCCAAGTTCACCGACACGGGCGAAGTCGCGCTGAGCATGGTGCCCTCCGGCGACGAGGTGGTGATGACGGTGGAGGACACCGGCGTCGGCATCCCCTCGGACCAGCTCCCCTTCATCTTCGAGAAGTTCCGCCAGGTGGACGGCTCCACCACGCGCAAGGTGGGAGGCACGGGCCTGGGGCTGGCCATCGTCCGCGAGCTGTCGCGCGTGCTCGGCGGCAATGTCAGCGTCGTGTCCACGCTGGGCCGGGGCACCACCTTCACCGTGCGCCTGCCCAACAACATGGCGGACCGGCCGGAGGACGCGCCGCAGGTGGCGGTCCACGAGCGCGGTGTGCCGGTGGCGGAGGTCGCCCAGCACGTGAGCACGCTGGCGCAGCCCGGCAGCACGGTGCTGGTGGTGGATGATGATCCGCTCATCCAGCAGCTCGTCACCGGCCAGCTGGAGCCCGCGGGCTTCAAGGTGGTGGTGGCCGAGGACGGCATCGCCGCCCTCAAGCGCGCCCGGGAGCTCAGGCCCCAGGCCATCCTGCTGGACATCCACCTGCCCAAGCTGGACGGCTGGTCCGTGCTCAGCCAGCTCAAGGGCGACCAGTCGCTGGCCACCATCCCCGTCATCCTCATCTCCGTGGAGGAGCAGCGCGCGCGGGGCTTCTCGCTGGGCGCGTGCGAGTACCTGGTCAAGCCGGTGGAGCCCGAGCGCCTGGTCGAAGTGGTGCAGCGCTGCCTGGGCCAGCCGTCCGGCACCTCCGCGGGCGACGTGCTGGTGGTGGACGACGACTCCGCCACGCGCGAGCTGGTCAGCCGCAACCTGCGCCGCGCCGGCTTCTCCACCGCGGAGGCGCGCAACGGCGAGGACGCGCTGCTCAAGGCCCGCGTCTCACCGCCGTCCCTCGTCGTGCTCGACTTGATGATGCCCAACCTGGATGGCTTCGAGGTGCTGCGCCGGCTGCGCGCGGAGAAGCTCCAGGTGCCCGTCGTGGTGCTCACCGGAAAGTCGCTCACCCACGAGGAGGAGTCGCTCCTGCGCGACGGCTTCGCCGGCTTCGTGAAGAAGGGCGGCCACGCGCTGGAGGACGTCATCGCCCAGGCCAAGGGCCTGCTGCTGTCCCAGCGTGCCGCCAGCGCCGGCAGGCTGCCTCGCATCCTGTATGTGGAAGACAGTGCCCAGAATCGGGACATCGTCCGCCGCTACCTGGGCGGACTGTTCGAAGTCATCGAGGCGGAGGACGGAGAGCACGGCTTGGAGCGCGCGACGCGCGACAATCCGGACCTCATCCTGATGGACCTCTCCCTGCCGCGGCTGGATGGTTGGGAGGCAACACGTCGCTTGCGTGCGGTACCCTCCGTGGCCAACGTGCCGGTCATCGCGGTGACGGCTCACGCGGGGCGGGAGTACCAGGACAAGGCACACGCGGCGGGCTGCACCGCGTACCTCACCAAGCCCCTTGATCGTGACCAGTTGCTCGAGATGATCCGCAAGCATCTAGGGAGAAGCCATGGCTGAAGAAAAAGCACGCGTCCTGGTGGTGGACGATGACCCGGACCTGCTCGACCTCGTCCAGCGCTCGCTGAGCTCCTATGGCTTCGAGGTGTTGACCCACACCTCGGCGCTGGGGGTCTCCAACCTGGTGAGCGCCTCCGAGCCGGACTTCGTCCTCATCGACGTCAACTTCCCCGCCCTCAAGGGCGACAAGGTCGTCAACCTCGCGCGCCAGTACGCGTCCGCGAAGACGAAGTTCATCCTCTACTCGGCCTCGGACGAGTCGAAGCTGCGCTCGCTCGCACTGGCCTCCGGTGCGGACGGCTACATCTCCAAGAGCGTCCAGGGCGAGGAGCTGGCCAACCGGCTGCGCACCTTCCGGCTCAAGCCGCGCCCGCCCTCGGCCACCTGAGCCGTCGTCTCTCCGTGCTCCGGGCCACCCAACGGCCCGGGGCGCGGCACCCGCCGTACCCACCGTCGTAGCGAGCCACGTCCACTGTTCCCGTCGGGCACGTCTCCTTCGCGCACTCACCTTTGAATGCCCACCTCTCCCTTCGGAGGGCACCATGCACACGCCACATGGTTACAGTTATGCGGAAAAGTTGCGGCAGGAGCTGGATGAACCGCTCTTCAATCCCCTGTTGAAGAAGTGGGTGGGCCGCGGAGAGCTGGACTACGAGGTGTACCTCAAGACGCCGCAGCTGCTGGCGCTGCAGGCGCCGGAGGAGCAGCGCGTCTCGCATGACGAGCTGATGTTCCAGGTGGTGCACCAGGCGCAGGAGCTGTGGCTGAAGCTGGCCTCGCGCGAGGTGGTGGAGGTGGTGGCGGAGCTGGACAGGGACGCGCTGTGGGCGGCGTCCGCGCGGCTGGAGCGCGTGTCGCGCATCGTCCAGGGCCTGAAGTCGGAGCTGGCCGTGCTGGAGACGATGACGCCGGATGCCTATCAGGTCATCCGCCGCAGCCTGGGCAATGGCAGCGGGCAGGAGTCACCCGGTTACAACATGCTGCGCAAGGCGGCGGAGGGGCTGGAGCAGGCGTTGGAGCGGCTCCTCGCGCGGCGCGCGCGCACGCTGCTGGACGTGTACCGGAGCGGACCGGACGACTTGAAGCGCCTGTGCGAGCAGCTGGTGGACGTGGACGAGGCCTTCCAGGGTTGGTTGCACGCGCACTTCCAGCTCGTGCGGCGCACCATCGGCGTGGACCGCTCCGTGAAGGCGCTGGACGGGCTGCCCACGCAGGTGCTGGCGGGGCGGATGACGCTCCCCCTGTTCCGTCAGCTCTGGGACGTGCGCGTGGAGCTGACGTCCGGGTGGCGGCGCGAGGGAGGCCATGCGCCGGGCGCGCGCCGTGAGGGCTGCATGGAGGGCGCGATGGGTGCCTATACCGCGCCGATGACCTCCGCCGTATGCCCGGTGCACCCGGGCTTTCCGCCTCGGGGCGAGTCGTGACGTCGAGGCCGCGCCCGGTGGCGGAGTCACCTCGCGCGCTGCTGCACCTGCTCTACAACGGCGCCAAGGCGGTGGACGTGGTGGAGGCGTCGCTCCAGCTGGGGCTGCTCGAGTCGCTGGAGGGCCCCTCCCCCGTGTCGCTGGCGGAGCTGTCCGCGAAGCACGGCCTGGTGCCGGGCCGGCTCTACAAGCTGCTGGACTGCCTGGAGAGCCTGAGCCTGGTGACGCGCGCGCAGGACACGGACGCGCTCGCGTCCGCGCGCTACCAGGCGGTGCCAGGACTGCGCGAGGCGGCCATCGCCGTGGTGGGGCCTCAGGGACGGGAGAAGGACCGCGAGAAGTTCCCCTGGCACCAGCTGCACGGGCGGCTGCCGGAGGTGCTGCGCGGACAGCACTCCATCTCCCCGGACGACTTCGACTGGCCGCTGCGCACGCAGGAGCAGCTGGAGGGCTTCGAGACGAGCATGGCCGCGGGCCTGCCGCCCATCCTGGAGTCGCTGCGCCTGCACTCGGAGCGGCTGTGGAAGGGCGACGTGCGCGTGCTGGACGTGGGAGGCGGCGACGGCAGCCTCGCGGCGCTGCTCACGCGCGAGCACCCCACCGCGCGCGTGGACGTCTACAACCTGCCGGCCACCTCCACGCTGGTGGAGCGCACGCGCGAGCGCTTCGGCCTGACGCCGTCCCAGCTGGGCTTCGTGGGCGGCGACTTCCTCGCGGAGCCCCTGCCTCCCGGCTACGACGTGATGACGTTCGTCCGCGTGCTCCACGACTGGTCCGCGCAGACGGCGCAGACGCTGCTGAAGGCCGCGTGGGCGGCGCTGCCGTCGGGTGGCCGCGTGGTCATCTGCGAGGAGTTCCGCACGCCGGAGCGCCTGGCCGCGCAGTTCTTCTGGACGTACTTCCTCATCGGCGTGGACTCGTGCGTCAGCCGGCTGCGCGAGGTGGAGCTGTACCTCCAGATGCTCCAGGA
>NZ_JBLZWL010000073.1:0-27639 GCF_049194865.1 Corallococcus terminator
GACGGGTCCTGCCCGCTCCCGGAGGTGGTGATGACGGAGGGGTCTCCCCCCAGCAACATCACCACCAGCGCCACGACGATGGAGCCGATACCGCCGCCCACCGCCAGGGGACGCCCGAAACCACTGCCTCGCCGGTCTTCCACATTGGAGCTGCGACGACCACCCTGCCACCGCATGCCTGCCCCCTCCTGGACGGATTCTCCGTCGGGGCAAGGTAGTCAGCGCCGGAGCGGAGGGACGCCCGGCACCCGTCCCTCGCCTGGTCGACAGCACGCCAGGCGAGAGAGCACACGAGCGACTACGGCACGGACAGCGCCTGGAGCGCCGTGCGGGCCTGGGCCTCGTCGGCGACCACCCCGACGACGAGCCGCTTCAGGCAGCCATCGAACTCCTGCTTCAGCGCGGCGGCCGTCACGGCCTGGAGGTGGGCGGGACGCTGGGCCAGCGACTCCGGCGAGAAGCCCCGCACCCGGGCATCCAGGAGCGCATGCACCCAGGCCTCCGAGGAGATGAACGACACCGCCTGCTTCGCCAGCAGCCGCGAGCGGGCACGCGCCAGCTCCCGCTCATCCAGGTTCGTGGCGAAGGAGGAGAGCAGGTCCTGCACGGACTTCGCGCCCTCCGCCATGCGCTGCGCATCCACCACGCCCTCCACCACCAGGTGGGAGGCGCCGCCGCGCGCCAGCCAGGTGCTCGCGCCGAAGCCGTAGGAGGCCCCGCGCTGCGAGCGCACGTCGTGGGACACCAGCTCCACCATCAACGCGTAGCGCGCCTCCGACTCCGGGGTGGCCGCGGGCAGCAGGCAGGCCACCTGCAAGTGGCCCTGGCTCGCACCCGGGAGAGGCGTGACGAGCGTGCGGGCCTTCGCGGAGGGCGCGGGCAGCGGCGGCGCGACAGGCACGCTCACCGCCGTGGCGGGCCCGTACTTCCAGCCGCCCAGGTATTCGCGCACCAGCGGCTCCACCGTCTTCACGTCGAACTCGCCGGCGATGACCACCACCGTGTTGGCCGGACGGTACACGTCGCCAATCCAGGACTGGACGTCGCCCCAGTCCAGTTGCGCCATCTCCTCACCCGAGGCCTCTCGGGAGTAGGCGTGCGCCCCGTAGAGGGCCTTCATCAGCTCGCGCCCACCGCGCACCTCCGGGTGCGCGTCCACCACGCGCCGCCACGGCACCACCTGCTCCTGGAGATACCTGACGACTTCCAGAGAGGTCCGCGTGGTGGCCAGTTGCTCGGACAACAGCGCCAGCATGTTGCCGACGTTGCCGGCGGTTCCGGACACCTCGATGCGCTGGTGGTCCTTGCGCATCTCTGACTCCACATGCAGGCCCCAATAGCTGGCATGGCCCTCGAACCACGACTCGCGGAAGGCGCCGTAGTTGGCCAGCGCCGCCGCGCCCGGCTTCGCCCCATACGTGGAGCCGCCGCCCAGCACCGCGCCCACCCGCACCACGGGCAGCCCGGGCCGGGGCGCGAGCAGCACCTCCATGCCGTTGTCGAGCTTCAGCGTCTGCACGGGCGCGGACAGGACCGTCAGCATGGACGGGGTGATGCGCTGCTCGGCCGACAGCGTGGAGGACTCCTCCGGCAGGGTCACGGACGCCACCGCCGAGCCACCACCACTCTCGCCGGGCCGCACCAGGATGATGCGGGCCCGCTCTCGCTGGAGCCACTTGTAGGCGAAGTCCGTCACCTTGCCGCCGTCGATGGTCATCAGCGCCATCTGCGCGCGCGTGTAGCCGCGCACGTCGAGCATGAAGTGCGTCAACTCCGCGCGGCGGGTGGTGCGCGCCAGCAGGTCCTCGGACTCCAGCACCATGCCCGTGATGACGTTGCGGCGCATCGACTGGAAGTCGAGCTCGCGACCGAGCACGGCGGTCTGCTTCCACGTCTCGTAGGCCCGGTCCAGCACCTTGTCCGCGGACCTGCGCGGGTTGGAGCCCGTGGTGAGCACCACGCGAACCACCAGCAGCGACGAGCGCGTGCCGGGCACCACCTGCGTGGCGATACCGGCGATGTCGCCGTCGTTCTGCATGGCGCCCAACAGGCTCCGGCCCAGGTTCACCCGGACGAAGTCATGGATGGCGCTGGCCTCGTCGAAGGAGCGCGGCAACACCCAGGAGATGTACAGCTCCGGCGAGCCCACGGACGCCTTGAACTCCGGAATGGACGGCGCGTCGGCCTTCAGCGGCGGCTCCACTACCTGCGGCATGCGCGTGTCAACCGCCAGCGGCGCGCCAGTGCCCACCCACGCCGGGGGGAGGCTCTGCATCAACACCGCCTCCACGGCGGCCAGGTCCACGTCCCCGGCGATGACCAGGGTGATGTTGTCCGGACGGTAGTGATTGCGCGCGAAGCGCTGGGCGTCCGTCAGGGCGAGCGCAGTGAGCGACTCGTGCGTGCCGAGGAGGGGCCGCGAGTACGGGTGCTCCGGCGGATAGGTCGCGGCGTGCACCCAACTGAAGACCTGCCCCACGTAGCCCGTCTCGTTGCGCTGGCGCAGCTCGTTGCGCACCACCTCGCGCTCCACGGCGAAGACCTCCGGCGTGACACCGGCGAGCGGCGAGGACAGCCGCTGCCCCTCCAGCTTCAGCAACGTGGCCAGTGACTCCTTGGGCGCCAGCGTCTGGTACAGCGTGTGGTCCTGGCCGGTGAGGGCATTGAAGCGCCCCGCCCCCGCATCCTCCAGTCGCGTCCACACCGAGGGGCTGCCCGCGTGACGCGAGCGGAACGCCAGGTGCTCCACGACGTGCGCCAGGCCTTCCTTGCCCACCGGGTCGCTGGAGCCGCCCGTGCCCACCAGGGCCACCACCGCCACCACCGGCGCGCGCGTGTCCTGCTCCACCACCACCCGCAGCCCCGAGGGCATGCGGAAGTCTCGCAAGGGGAAGGACACGTCGCGCATCACCACCTGGCCGCGCTGCGGCAAGGTCGAACACGCGCCAAGCAGGGCCGAGAGGAAGACGACGGCAGCCGTCATCCTCCGAGCACGCGGAGAAGGACGGGAGAGAAACTGGGAGTTCATACGAACTGGACTCACGGGGGACTGCGAGCAAGGCAAGGACTGCCTCGCGCGCCCCAAGGACGGGGAGGACTGCATAGAGCATCTGATGGCGAGAACACCATCATCCTTCGGTCATGGATTGTCACACAGCGGCGGCGACGTGCTGGCTCCCCCAGTGGGCGATGCCGAGGATGGACTCCATGGGATTGACGCCCAGCGCGGTGGGGAAGACAGACCCGTCCACGACGAAGAGGTTGTCCGCGTCCCAATAGCGCAGCGTGCTGTCCACCACGCTTGTCTCCGGGCTGCCTCCCATGGCGCACCCGCCCATCTGGTGCGCGCTGAGGACCGAGAGCTGGAGCGGGCCATAGGGCGCGTCATCCAACAAGGCGAGGTCCTTCTCGCCGTGCATGACCACGGGCCGCGAGTGCGGGCTCGACACCTGTTCGGCGCCAGCGGCGAACTGGATGCGCGCGGACACCTTGAGGGCCTCGCGAAAGGCCTCCCAATGAAAGTCGTTGAGCGGGTAGTCGACCTTGAAGCGCGTGTATTCGCCCTCGCCCCGCAGGCCCACCGTGCCGCCTTCGTCCCCGGGGTGTACGCCATCCAGGCAGATGGAGATGAGGGCATTGGCATACGGCAGCCGGGCCATCTGCTCCTGATGCGCCGAGCCCAGGCCGGTCAGCGCCAGCGAGTTGAGGATGGGCAGCAGCGGAGGAACCTCGAGCAGCCACCCCAGCCTTCCCTCCCCCCGGGTGATGAACTGCCGCGAGTACACGCTGATGGGCGCGCCGGCGTAGGCCTCCACGGGCTCCCGGAAGCGGGCGTTGGAGACGACCACCGGGTGAAGCATGAGGCGCTTGCCCACCTGGCCTCGTCCGGTGAGCCCGCTGCGCAAGAGCAGTCCCGGCGAGTTGATGGCCCCACCGCACACGGCCGTCACCTTCGCCTTCACGGTGAGCCGCTTCCCGGTGGGCCGGTTCGTGTTCGGGTTCAACACATCCGAGTGGACCGCCACCACGCGTCCACCCTGCACCTCCAACCGCCGCGCGCTGACGTTGGCGAACAGCCGCATCCCCTTCTCCACCGCCTCCGGGATGAGCGTCACCAGCAGGGACTGCTTCGCGTTGGTGGGACAGCCCAGGCCGCACGTGCCCAGCGCCGCGCAGGAGCGCACGTTGCGCTTCACCGTGCCCCGGCTGTAGCCCAGCGCGCCCAATCCCTCCCACAGGATGCGGTTGTTGCGATTGGACTGCTCCAGCGGCCACTCGCGGATGTTCAGCCGCTCCTCCAGCCAGTCCCAGTGCGGCGCGAGCGTGGCCGCGTCCAGCCCCTTCACGCCGTGCGTGTCGCGCCAGCGCTCCAGGATTTCCGGCGGCGTGCGGAAGCAGGCACACCAGTTGACGGCGGTGCCACCGCCCACGGTGCGGCCCTGGAAGATGCCGATGGACAGGTCATCCGTCGCCCGGTTGCCGGCCTCCTGGTAGAAGGTCGAGTACGCCTTCGCCTCGTTCAAGTCGAAGTCGCGACGCGTGTGGTAGCCGCCCTCCTCCAGCATCACCACGTCCAGCCCGCGCTTCGCCAGCTCCAGCCCGAGCACCCCACCCCCCGCGCCGCTGCCCACCACGCAGACGTCACAGGTGAGGGTCTGGTCCTCGGTCAGCTCGTCTCCCGTCCAGATGCGACCGCTCATGGCGTGGACCCTCCGTTGCCCGCGATGGAGCCATCCGAGGGCCCTCGCCAGACAGGGGCGTCCGCGACATGAAAGCCTTGCGGCGCCACGTAGCCCGTGGCCGCGATGGCCGCCGGGTGCGAGTAATACGCGGCATGCGCCAGCGAGCGCAGCGCGTGGAAGGCGCCGCGACGAAACACCAGTCGCGACGTCCGCCAGTCCTCCAGCGCGGCGTCCTGCGCCTCGGGAGAGAGCCGTGAGAAGGGCGTGACGCGTCCCGAGAACAACAGCCCCGCCAGCGCGTTGTCGAAGATTCCCAGCACGTCCCGGACCTCCTTCGCGATGGAGGGGTCTCCCCGCGCGAGCAGCCGGTCCGCCAGGAAGGCCACGCGCACCGTGTCCGCGTCGGGCCAGCCGTCACGCGGCGGGAAGGCCCGGCGGGCGATGGCCTGGAACGTCGCGTACTCGCGAGGCCTGAGGACCTGGAGCCCCTCGGCGGGCAGGGGCAATGACAGCCCCTCGCGCAGGAACAGGGCGCCGCCACCTCCCAGCGCGAGCAACGCGCCTCCGAACACTCCTCGCTTGAGCAGCCCTCGACGCGACAGCGCGGGCTGCCCGACGTGAGACGGGGACATCGAAGCCTCCGAAACGAAACGGGGACACAACGCGCCGTGAGGCCGCCGGAGTCTAGCTCCTGCTCGCCATCGAATGACAATCGACGCCCGCGCTCCGCGCGTCAGGGAATCGGCGGAGAGGGCCTTGGCTCCACGGGAGGCGCGGGCGCCGGGCGCTTGTCCTTCAACACCTGTCCCGACAGCTCCTCGCGACCGGTGACGTCCTCGAAGCCATCCATCACCATCGCGCTCAAGTCGAAGGGCACGCCCCGCTCCTTCTCCAGGGCCTCGGCGCGGGAGGCGAGGACTTCGCGCGACTGGCTGTCTGGATGGGGCACGCCCACGAAGATGCGGTTGGCGTTGGCCTCCACCTGGAAGGTGTAGAGCTGGCGGAAGCCCGCCTGCCACGTGCGCAGCATGGAGGAGAAGAGCGGGTTGGGCGGGTCCTCCCAGACGTTGCCCACCACCGCGCCCTTCGCCGTCAGCCGCGCGCGCACCGACGCGAGGAACTCCACCGTGCCCAGGTGCTCGGGGATGCTCTCGGGGCCGTACGCGTCCAGGAAGATGAGGTCATACGCGGGTCGCTTCGCCTCGATGAAGGCCCTGCCGTCCGCCACGTGCGCCTTCAAGCGGGCGTCCTCGCGGAAGCCGAAGTACTTGCGCGCCACGTCCACCACGTCCGGGTCGATGTCCACCACGTCGATGCGCGCCTGGGGCGCCACCGCGCGCAGGAACATGGGCATGGCCCCTCCGCCCAGGCCCACGACGAGGATGCGCTGGGGCTTGGGGACGAAGGCCAGTCCCACCATGGCCACGCGCGTGTAGGCCAGCTCCAGCTTCAAGGGATGCCCCGGCCACACCACGCTCTGGAGCGCGCCGGACTCGTCGAACTGGAGGTAGCGCCGGCCCTGCGCGTCCTCCGTCACCGCGATGAGCGTGTAGGGCGACTGCTTCTGGTGGAGGACCGTGCGCTGACTCGAGGACGCGCACGAGAGGAAGGCCAGCAACAGCAGCGCCAACCGAGAGGTGAAGCGCCGCATGCCCACTCCTTCCGACCGCCATTCAAAGTAGCACTTCCGCCAAGAAAACCAATGGGTTGACGAGCACCTTCGCGAAGTTCAACTTGGCGCCCATGGCGCATAACCAGGGACACCTCTCCGAAGACGCCCGGGCCATCATCGCCGAGGAGGAAGCGCTGCTCGCGCGCGTCCAGGCGACACTGGAGCTCGCTCGTCGCAAGGCAGGGCGGGTACAGACGAACCAGGCGCTGCTCGACCAGCTCCAGTCGCTCCGCGACGAGGCGACGAGCGCGGCGGAGGCCGACCTGCCCCATCTCTTCTTCCAGATGGACCAGACGCGGGCCCTGTTGGACAGACAGGAGCGCGCGCAGCTTCCGGAAGCGCAGGCCCCCTACTTCGCGCACCTGCGCCTGAATGGCGACGCCGGCCCCCGCGACTACCTGCTCGGGCGCACGACCTTCGCGGACGTGAGCGCTGGCGTGCGCGTCATCGACTGGCGCTTCGCTCCCATCGCCCGCGTCTTCTACTCATACGAGGAAGGCGACGCGTACGAGGAGCAGTTCGGTGAGCGGCTGGCCGAGGGCACCGTCGAGGTGCGGCGACTGGTGGTCATCGAGCGCGGCGTGCTGACCCGCATCATCTCCGGGGCCCTCGTCCTGGAGCGAGGACAGGACGGCGCGTGGCGCGGCGTGGGCCGCGACATCAGCGCGCTGCGAGCGGGCGGGGCGGGCTCGGCGGCCCGGCCCGGAGCCATGGGGACCGGCAAGGGCGCGCGACGGGTCGAGGACGCCTTCGGAGTCACCGCCCTGCTGGACGCAGAGCAGTACGACGCCGTCAGCGTGGACGCCTCCCATCCCCTGCTGGTTCTGGGCAGCGCGGGCAGCGGGAAGACGACGGTGGCCCTGCACCGGCTGGCGAAGATCGCCTTCGACGACCCGACCACCTACCCCCAGGCGCGCATGATGCTCATCGTCCCCGAGGAGGGACTGGCCCGGTTGTCGCGCCGGCTGCTGGCGCCCCTGGGCCTGGGCCGCGTCGCGGTGGACACGCTGGACCACTGGCTGCTCGCGACGGCGCGCTCCGCGTTCAACCTGCCGGGCATCAAGCTGAGCCCGGAGACGCCGCCGCTCGTGTCGCGCTTCAAGCGACACCCCGCGCTTCGACGCCTGCTCCTCGGCCGCATCAGCGCGCCGAAGGCGCAGGCGGGCCCCTCGCTGGAGCGGCTCCACCGACGGCTGGCGGACGCGTACCTGGACCGCCACTTCCTCGACGACGTGGTGAGACAAGCCAAGGGCGAGCTGCCTCGCACCGCCATCGACGAGGTACTCGAGCACACGCGGCTCCAACGCTCCATCCCGCTGGAGAAGGAGCTCCAGGACATCACCGACCCGGAGCGGCTCATCTCCGTGGACGGCAAGGCCATCGAGGACGACACGCCCTACGCGCTGGCCGGCACGGTGGACCTGGAGGACCTGCCCATCCTCATGTTCCTCAAGGCCCAACACAGCCCGCTCGGGGTGGAGCGGCTGGCCCACATCGTCCTGGACGAAGCGGAGGACTTCTCCCTCTTCGAGCTGTTCGTCGTGCGCAAGCTGTTGGGCAAGAGCCGCAGCTGCACGCTCGCGGGCGATGAGATGCAGCAGACGGAGGCGGGCTTCGCCGGCTGGGCCCAGACGCTCGAGGAGCTGGGCATCCGTGACGCTTCCACTTGCCGGTTGCAGGTCTCCTACCGCTGCCCCGCGCCGGTGGTGGAGCTGGCCCGTCAGGTGCTGGGCACCCAGGCCCCCGCGGAGTCCTCCTCGCAGCCGCCCCGCGAGGGCGCCCCGGTGGGCTTGCACCACTTCCCCGTGGAGGCGCAGGCACAGCTCTTCGTGGGCGAGGCCCTGAGAGACCTCGTCGCGCGCGAGCCCCACGCCTCCGTGGGTGTCATCGCCAGCAGCCCCGAGTCGGCCGACGCCGTCTATCGCGTCGTCGCGGACCAGTCCTGGGCGCGCCGGGTGAAGGACGGGGAGTTCTCCTTCGAGCCCGGCGTGGACGTGACGGACGTGGGCAGCGTGAAGGGCCTGGAGTTCGACTACGTCATCCTCCCGGACGTCACCGCGCGCGCCTGGCCCGTGGATGACGAGTCCCGCCGCCGCCTGCACGTGGCCATAACCCGCACCTCCCATCAGCTCTGGGTGGTGTCCTCGGGCGCGCGCTCGCACCTCATTCCGGCGGCTGTCGCGGCAGCTCCACGGTGAACGTCGAGCCCTGGCCGGGCGCGCTGCGCACGAGGATGCGCCCGTCCATGGCGTCGACAATCTGCCGGACAATCCACAGGCCCAGCCCCAGGCCCCCGTAGTGCCGCTCGCTGGCGAGCCGCTCGAAGCGATGGAACAGGCGCGGCTGCGCCTCCAGGGCGATGCCCACGCCCTCGTCGCGCACGGACAGCCAGGCCCGCTCCGCGTCCGCGCCCACGTGCACCTCGATGGGGTGCCCCCGGCCGTACTTGATGGCGTTGGACAACAGGTTCTGGAGCACCTGCTCGACGCGCAGCCGGTCCCACTCACCCGTCGCGGGCCCGGGCGTCTCCAGGCGCAGCGAGCACCCCGCCCGCGACAGCTCCTCCGCATAACGCGGCACCAGCTCCCGCGTGAGCGCGGCCAGGTCCAGCGGCTCACGCTCCAACCGCAGCTTGCCCGCGGTGATGCGCGACACGTCCAGCAGCTCCCGCACCAGACTGGACAGTCGGGAGAGCTGCCGCTGCACGGCCATCACCTTGTTGGGCACGGACTCGGACGCGATGTCCCCGGGGCTTCCGGCGGGAGCCTCCAACTGCCGGCGCAGCGCCTGGACGTTGAGCGTCAGCGACGTGAGCGGCGTGTTCAGCTCGTGGGAGGCGACGGACAGGAACGAGTCCCGGGCGCGCACCGCCTCCTGCGCCTCCGTGTACAGCCGCCCGTTGTCCAAGGACGTCGCCGCACGCCGCGCCAGGTCCTCGGCGAGCCGCACGTCCGCTTGCGTGTAGCGCCGGCCACCCTCGGTGTTGACGAGCGACAGCGCCCCCAACACACGGCCCCGGCTCATCAAGGGCACGATGATGTACGCCGTCATGCCCAGCTCCTGCGTCGCCCGGCGCCGGGTCTCGTCCGGGATGGCCCGCTCGATCAGCTCCGGCCGCATCTCCGGCACGAACTCCGTGGCGCCCGTGCGCAGCACCTTGCCCACCCCGTGGGTCTGGTCCATCAGGATGGGGTAGCGCTCGTGGTACGCCCGTGCGCGCTCCACCAGCTCCGGCCTCACGTGCGCCATGGCCACGCGCCGCACGCGCCCGTCGGGCAACGGGACGTCCACGCTGCACCCGTCCGCCAGCGGTGGCACCGCGAGGACGGTGAGGCGCGTGAGGATTTCGTCATGCTCCAGCGAGGACGTCATCACCTCGCTGGCCTGCGCCAGGAAGGCCGCGTGGCGCTGCGCGCGTCGCGTCTCGTCGTAGAGCCCCCGGAGGATGGCCTCCTGCTTCTTCTCCGACGTGTTCTCCCGCGAGAAGACATAGACGCGCCCATGGCCCCGGAACAGGCGCAGCACGAACCAGCGCTCCTGGGAGGCGAAGTGCCACTCGAAGTCCTCCGGCGCGCCCACCGCGGCCACGCGCACGAAGCGCTCCTGGAGCTGCGCCCGCAGGGCCTCTGGATACAGCTCCCACAGGAAGCGGCCGAGCAGCTCCACCCGGGGACTTCCGAAGGCGCGCTCCATCGCCGGGTTCGCGTAGAGGCATGCACCATCCGGCGCGCAGATGGAGACACTCTCCGGGAACTGGTCCCACAGAACGGTGTCGAGTCCCTCCACGCCCACGGCGGACGTGTCGACGCTGGAAAGCCCCTGTCCGGTCAAGTGATGGTCCACGCGCTCGATGCGGATGCGGGTCAAGGCCCCCAGCTCCCGCTTACCACTTCCCTCATCCCAGCCCACCGCTACCTCCCACACGTCTGCTCGTCAGACAACACTCGACGGCATCGCGGGGCAAGTCCTCACGGACCTGGGGGCGGAGCGGGAGCGGGCAGCGGCAAGCGCACGGTGAAGCAGGCCCCTTCGCCCAGGGCGCTCTCCACGGACAGGCTCCCCCCGTGGAGCTCGACGAGCTGCCGGGAAATCCACAGCCCCAGGCCGAAGCCGGGCCGCGTCGGGTCCAGGCGAGAGAAGCGCTGGAACAGCCGCGCCTGGTCCTCCGGGGAGATGCCTGGCCCCCTGTCCTTCACCCACAACAGCACGGAGTGGGTCTCCTCGCGGATCGCCACTTCAATCGCCGTCCCCGCCGCGTGCCGCAGGGCATTGGTGAGCAGGTTGGTGAAGACCTGCTCCACGCGCGTGCGGTCCCACGCGCCGACGATTCCGGCCGGGACGCGCAGGCACAAATCACACCCCGCGCGCCGCACGTCCTCCTCCATCCGCTCCACCGTGTGGCGCACCAGCTGCCCCAGGTCCACCTCCTCCAAATCCAACACCGGGCGCTGGGTGGACAGGAGCGACACGTCCAGGAGCGTGGCGATGAGCCTGTCCAGCCGCCCGCACTGGTCCTGGACGCGTGCCAGCCGCCGGGGCACGTCCGCGGGCTCCAGCGCGCCGAGCTGCGCGGAGCGCACCAGGCCGTCCACGTAGAGCCGCAGCGACGTCAGCGGCGTGCGCAGCTCATGGGAGGCCACGGACAGGAACTCATCGCGCACCCGCAGCGCGGCCTCCAGGGCGGCTGTCCGCTCCGTCACCCACTGCTCGAGCTCCCCCGCGGGCCGGCGCGACTCATCCGGAGAGCCCGCCGCGTGCTCGCCCTCGACGGGCGAACCCTTCCGACTCGTCTCCACCGCCATGCCCCACGTTTCTACTGGAGCAGGCGGCCCGCACCCATCCGGCGCCCGGCCGCGTCCTCCCGCGAGCTTCCACTATCCAACACAGGCCCTGGCACCTCAGGGCTGCTGCTGCCCCTGCTGCCGCTGGCGCCACTGCTCGCGGCGCTGCTCCGCCGCGCGGCCGTGCGCCAGCGACTCCTCTTCCTGGCGGGAGTACTCCGACAGCCGCGTGCGGTGCATGTTGATGCTCAGCTCGTACAACCCCTTGTCACGATCGGGCAGCTTGTCGCCCTGCTCCTCGAGCACCGTGGTCGCGAACTGCAACAAGTCCTCTGACACCTTGCGTCGTCGGTCGTAGTACTGGCGAATCTCAGACTCGGTGGCGTCACCCGACTGCACCCGGCCAAAGACCTCATTCCACTTGCGCGTCTCCTCCTCGCGCTTGCGCAAGAGCTCCGGGTCCTTCGTCGGCGCGCCCAGCTCCCAGTACAGGTTGTCCGGCAGCCTCGCGCGCAGCGCCTCCAAGTCCAAGGGATAGGCCTCCGGCTCGCCATCCACTTCGGGCTCCGGCGCCCGGAGCGTCTCCGGAATGACGCTGCTTGTCATTCCTGGTGGAAGGGTGGGCGCGGCGGGCCGCGAGGGCACGGGCGCGGCGGGGGGCGGCGGGGTTGGCGCGGTGGCCATCCCTGGCTCGGGCGGCGCCAAGGGCGGCGCCTCTCCGCGCAGGGCGAACACGAGCGCGGCCACCAGCGCCACGACCCCGAGCCCCGCCAGCCAGCCCAGCCGCTTCGACCCAGCATTATCGGACATGACGTCCGAATACCGCGTGCCTCTCGCCCCTGGCAACCAACCCTTGTCATGCCGCAATGCATCACAATCCACCGTGGTGCTCGAAACATGAAACAACACATTCAGGACTGACTCCCGGGTCAACGTGGGATATAGAACCGGTTTCCCCCCAAACCCGGAGGAGCCTGCATGAAGCGCGTACTCGTGGCGTGCCTCGCTGTCGCTGCGCTGATGGTCCCTAGCGCCGCCCGCTCGGAAGTCATCGTCTCATCCATCGTCAGTGTGCTGGTGGATGGCGGCAACAACTACAACTGGCAGAAGGTGGAGCTGCCTGGGACGAAGTGTGGCAATGGCTCCCAGTTCAAGTTCTTCATCCACAAGACGAACTCGCCCAACCTGCTGATGCTGCTCGAGGGCGGCGGCGCGTGCTGGGACTACGACACCTGTAGCGGTCGCGCGGGCCTCCTGGGCGCGGCGAACCCCAACGGCATCGCCGACGACTACATCACCCAGTTCACCGCGAAGTACGTCTCGCCGCTCGTCAACGGCGCCGACCCGGGCCTGCCGGGCCGCAGCAAGACGAACCTGGTGACGGCCGGCTGGAACATCGTCTACGTGCCGTACTGCACCGGCGACGTGCACATCGGCAACAACACGAAGACGTACGTGGACCAGACGGGCGCCAACCCCCCGCTCACGTGGCACCACAGCGGCTACACCAACACGCTGGCGGTGGCGAACTACGCGAAGACGCAGTTCCCCAACGTGCAGAAGTTCCTGATGACGGGCTACAGCGCGGGCGGCACGGCGACGTCGGCGGGCTACTACTTCGCGCGTCGCATCATCAACCCGGCGCGTGGCTACCTGCTCAACGACTCCGGCCCCATCTTCCTGGCGCCCAACGCCAACTTCAAGTCGCGCTCCCTGCACGACAAGATTCGCGAGTCGTGGAACCTGAACTCCGTGTTCGGCCTGCTGCCCGCGTCGTTCAGCCAGAGCGACTTCGGCACCATCAACCGCATGGTGGCCACGGAGTTCCCGAACGACCAGCTCGCGTACACGGGCTACACGCGTGACTACAACTACTCGCGCTTCTCCTATGAGCGCTTCCACACGCCGAACGACAAGGAGTCCGTGCACGCCTACTGGAAGACGGACGAGGCCGCGATGGTGACGGAGCTGAACAAGTACAACAACTTCAGCTACTTCATCCCGCACGAGCGCGCCATCAACGCCAGCCACTGCAGCACCATCATCACCTTCATCGGCGCGCACGCCTGCCAGCAGATGGAGAAGAAGAAGTGGTACGAGTACATTGAAGCGCCGTGGCAGTCGTGGAAGTGCCGCAGCGAGTTCGTGGGCATGGACACGTTCCTCACGCGCTTCGTGAACAACAACCAGCGCGTGCGCATCTACGAGCCCGCCAACGGCTACAACGCCGAGGACCCGGGCATGGGCATTGTCGCGCCGCTCATCAACGGCGCGCTGGGCGGGTAGTCGTAAGCCCCCTGGTTGAAGAAGTCGTGTGACTGGCGGCGGGGCACAAGACGCATCTTGCGTCCCGCCGCTGGCCCCCGTGAGGGGAAGGCGCTAGAGGCCACAGGCGCCATGGACAACCTCACGCACGGGCTCTTGGGATTGGCTGTCGGCGCGCTGCGCCGGCCCGACGTACGCCCCGGTTCTCCGGAGCGCTCTTCGTCCACGGACCGCGCGGTGTTGCTGGCGAGCGTGCTGGCCGCCGAGCTGCCGGACCTGGACACCCTCCTGGCGCGTGGTGACGCGGTGACGGTGGCGCTGCATGCGCACCGGGGCCTGTCCCACTCGCTCGTCTTCGCGCCCGTCATCGCCCTCGGCGCCACGCTCATCGCGTGGGCCGTGTTCCGCCAGGGCACGCGGCTGCTCCCGGTGTTCCTCTCCAGCCTGACGTCCGTGCTCTTCGCGCACCTGCTCCCGGACTTGTGGACGGGCTGGGGCACGCGGGTGCTGCTGCCCTTCTCCGATGCGCGGCTGAGCCTGGACTGGACGGTGGTCGTGGACCCGTGGGTGACGCTGCCGCTGGTGGCGGGGACAGTGGTGGCGTGGCGACGGCGCGCGGCGTGGCGGCGCGCGCTGCTGGTGGGGCTCGCCTGCGCCATGGCCTACGTGGGCGCGCGCGTCGCCTCCTGGGGCGTGCTGACGCGGCGGGTGGACGGCGCCTACCCCGGCGCCCAGGCCGTGCGCGTCTTCCCCGCGCCCCTCTCCTTCCGCACGTGGCGGTACGTGGCGCGGCTTCCTGGCGAAGTCCTGGCCGCGGGGGACGTGACGCTCCTGGGCGCGCCCCGGGAGGCCCGCAGGGTGGTGGCCCCCGTGGACGTGCTGCCCGTGGAGCTGCGCGAGGTGCCCACCGTGCGCGAGGCCTTGGCCTGGGCGCGCTTCCCGGTGGTGACGGTGACGCCGGTGGCGGCGGGACAAGAGGTGCGCGTCGCCGACCTGCGCTACCACCTGAATGGCGAGCCCACGCTCACCTTCGTGGTGCGAGTGGACGCGGCGGGGACGGTGACGGACGCCCGGTTGGAGCGAGGCGGCAGCGCCTCCGAGCTGCTGCGCCGATGGCGCGGCGGAGACTCCGAGCCGAAGCCCGAAGCTCCCTGACGCGACGGCGCGGGGACGGCGGCCCTTCGAGTCACCTGCTCGGACCCGAAGGGAGCCTCGCGGCGGGACACCGTGCCCCGCCGCGAGACAGCGGACTCAGGTGAGGCCCGACAGCGGGCCCTTGAAGTCCGGGTGGCCGAAGGTGTTCACGTTCACCCCGAAGGCCTGGGCAATGGACACCAGCAGCTTGTTGTGGGCCACCGCGCCCGTCAGCGGCGTACCGGGGCCACCCCAGTTGTTCAGCGGGTTGGAGCCGGCGGGACGCAGCCGCAGGAAGCGGCCCATGCGGAACTTCCCGGCCGCGCCGCCCGCGAGCACCGTGGGCACGCGCACGTTCATGTGGCCGGACGCATCCCCCAGCTCGTTGCCCCAGAGGATGAGGGTGTTGTCCAGGGCGGTGCCGCTGCCCTCCTGCACGGAGGCCAGGCCGTTCATGAGGTACGCCACCTGCTCGGCGTACCAGCGCTGCACCTTCACCATCTTCCCGCGAATCTCCGAGCGCAGCGGCTCGGCCGTCACGTCCAGACGGTGCGCCAGGTCGTTGTGCGTGTCCTCGTTGATGCCGAGCCACGGCATCGACGGGCCCGGAATCGTCATCGTCACCACTCGCGTCAAGTCACACGCGAAGGCCCGGACGATGAGGTCCATGTGGAGCTTGGTCAGCGTGGGCATGTTGGTCAGGTTGCCGAGCTGGCCCAGGTCGTACCCCGGAGGCGCCGCGCCGCCGCTGCACGCGGCCTCCGCCGGCAAGGGCTCCTGCGAGGGCGTGGGGGCCGTGCTCAGCGAGCCCAACCGGCGCTCGATGTCACGCAGCGATTCCAGGTGCGTCTCCAGCTTCTGCCGCTCCGCGCCCGCCAGGCGGTTGCGCAGCCGGGTGGCGTCCTTGACCAGGTAGTCCAGGAGGCTCCTGCGACGCGCGAGCGCGCTCGCGTTCTCCCCCGGGTCCGACGTGGGCGACGGCGCGTTGCCGAACAGGCGCTGGTAGACGCCCGCCGGGTCTCGCTCGAAGGGCACGCGCCCGCCGTTCGGCGTGAAGCTGATGCTGTTGTAGACGTGCTGGCCGCCGAACTGCTCCCACGCGTTGAGCTGGAGGGAGCGGAAGCGCGTGGCGCCGCCAATCTGCGTCGCGAGGACCTGGTCCAGCGAGGCGTTCTCCGGCAGGTCGTCACCGCTGGCGGTGTTGACCTTGCTGCCGGTGAGGAACGTGAGGGGGCCGCCCTCGTGCCCCGTCAGGCCGTGCTCGTAGAGCACCTGGTAGTCCAGGCCATCCAGCACCAGCAGCTTGGAGCGGTGGGCCTGGAGCGGCGACAGCATGGAGTTGGGGAAGTCGAGGGTGAAGTCCGTCTCGCCGCCCTGCGGGTTCCAGTACTCCGGAAGGCACCCGTGGGAGGTGAAGATGGCGATGAAGCGCATGGGGGGCGTGGTGCCCTGGGCATACGCGTCCGTGGTGCCGAGCAGGTTGGCCAGGGGCAGCGCCGCCGCCGAGCCCGCCAGGGTCTTTATCAGGGAGCGTCGTGAGAGTTCGCGGAGCATGGTGGCTACTCGGGGGAAGGGGTGCGCCGGTGGACGAAATACGGTGAGCGGACGAGGCCAACGAGGGCATCGCCCAGCTTCAGCTTCGGGTCCGCGCGGAAGCGCGAGCGCATGTCGGCGAGCATCGGCCCATCGACGGTGTCCTCATCCCGCCCCATGACGTAGCGGAAGAGCTGCAGCGGCACGCAGTCGGCGACGTCCGAGCTGCTGGCGAGCCAGCGCGCGAGCTCGGCGCCGCCCGTGAAGGTGAACTTGCCTTCGGCGTGCTCGACGGAGCCGCTGGCGTCCACGTCCAGGTTGTTCTCCTTCGTGCGGTACTTGCCCACGCCGTCGTAGTCCTCCATGCCGAAGCCGATGGGGTCCAGCTGCCGGTGGCAGCCCGCGCACGTGGGGTTGTCGGTGTGGGCGGCGAAGCGCGCGCGGGTGGTGCTGTCCGGCGTGACGGCGGGCGGGATGATGATGATGGACGGCGGGGGCGGGGGGACTTCACGGCACAACAGGCGCGTGAGGACGAACTTGCCGCGACGGATGGGCGAGCTGGAGTCGAACAGCGCGTACGTCGTCAACACGCTCGCGTGCGTGAGGATGCCCACCCGGTTGGCCGGCAGCGGAACCCGGCCGAGGGTGCCATCCGGCGTCAGCGACGTGCCGTAGAACTCCGACATCAGACCGTTGGCGAAGGTGTAGTTCGCGCTCAACAGCTCCTTCACCGAGCCGCCCTCGTTGGAGAGGACGTGGTTGATGAAGGCCAGCGTCTCCGCGCGAGCGGAGAGCTTGAACGTCTGGCTGAAGTCCGGGAACACCTGGTTGTTCTTGTTGAGGCTCTCCAGACCGGACAGCCCGAGCCACTCCACGATGAAGCGCTCGAGGTACTTCTGGGACGCCTCGGTCTTCAGCAGGCGAAGCACCTGGGCCTCGCGAACAGCGGCCTTCTTGAGCTGCCCCTCGGCGGCGGCGGCGGCCAGCTCCGCGTCGGGAGGCGAGCCCGTCACGGCGAACGACAGCGCCGTGGCGATCTCCTGCTGCGTCAACCACACCACCTTGTTCGCCGGTCCACCGGACTCGCCCAGCTCCGTGCGGTACAGGAATGACGCCGACGTCAGCACACCCTGGATGACGAATTCGGCCGCCTTCTTCGGGTCCGACTCCTTGCGCACCGCCTTCCACAGCGCGAGCAGGTCCGTCTCTTCCTCGGCCGTCACCGGCCGGCGGAAGGCGCGAGCGCCGAGCGCGCGGATGAACGACTTCGCGCAGTCGTCCTCGTTCTGCCCCGCGGCGCAGGCGTACTCGCTGGCCAGGTTGTTGACGGCGACAGGGCCCCAGTTGCGCTCGGCCGCGGAGTCGAACTGGTCCGCGAGCAGCGGCGTGACCTGGAGCCGGTCATGCGTGGTGAAGCCGAGGATGGCGTCCTCGGGCGCGAAGAGCTGCGCCATGGGCACCAGCGTGGGGTTCTTCACGATGCTGTAGACGCTGTTGTCGTATTCGGCCCGGGTGATGCGACGCACGCGCGCGGGGGCTGCCTCCGATACCTCTGGAGGGTCTCCGCCGGATGTGTCGCCTGAGCAAGATGCGGTCACCAACAGCAGTGCCGCGGGGAGGCAGTAACGGACGATTCGCATGCGGAAGGCACCCTCTGACCCAGCAGCCCCCAGAAACCCCCTCTGAAGCGCCGGAACGCAGGCGAGTGTAACCGCGCGCGCCGTCGCGGCCTCCCCACTTTTTGACGCACCATGTGAGGGCCGCGCTCCACGCTCTTCCAAGCCCGCGAGAAACGTCGGCGCACGCGCCCGACAGTCGCCTACGTTCACGTCGCGCGACCCACGTGCGCGAGCCCCGCAGCATTGGAGTGGCGGTGACCCACGCGACACTCGCCCACCCGCGAACGCACGCCCTTCATCCGAGCAGACAAGCACTCACTCGCGCACAGCGCCTGCCAGGACTCACGCCGGGCGCACGCGGTGCTCGACACCACCGGGGCCCGCGACCATCAGGTCCGTGGCCACGCCGAGGAACAGGCCATGACCAACGATGCCCGCGCGCGCGCCCAGCCGCGCGGCCAGCTCCGACGGCGCGTCGATGGGACCGAAGGCGCAGTCGAGCACGAGGTTGCCCTGGTCCGTGAGGAAGGGCGCGCTGTCGACACCCTGGCGTGGCGTCACGCGCGCGCCGAGCGACTCCAGGAACAGCGACTGCGAGCGCCAGCCGAACGCCAGCACCTCCACCGGCACGGGCCAGTGGGTGCCGAGCTTCGGTGACAGCTTCGCCACATCCGCGACGATGACGACGCGGCGGCTGGCCTGGGCGACAATCTTCTCGCGCAGGAGCGCGCCGCCGCCGCCCTTGATGACGGACAGGTCCGGCGCCACCTCGTCGGCGCCGTCGATGGTGACGTCCAGTTCCGGGTGCGCCTCCAGCGTGGTGAGGGGAATGCCCAGCTCCAGCGCCAGCGCCTGCGTGGCCCGCGACGTGGGGACGCCCACGACGTCCAGGAGGTGTCCCTGCGCGCGCAGCGCCGCCAGCCGTCGCACGGCGAAGGCCGCGGTGCTGCCCGTGCCCAGGCCCACGTGCATCCCCGGCAGGAAGAAGCGGTCCACCGCCGCCTCGGCCGCCGCCCGCTTGTAGCGACCCGTCCGTGCGCTTGAGTCGAGCTCCATCACCCCGCTCCTTCGTCACCATCCTGCCGCGTGCTTCAAAGGTACATCGCCTCGCGGGGAACGGACGCAGACACTCGCCGCACGACACCCGTCCCCAGCGAGAGCTCGAAGGCCCGGCTCCGCTTCAGAAGCGGAAGAGGATGGCGTCGTAGCCGCCCGCGCTGGCGCTCCCAGGCACGCTGCCCCAGGTGTAGCCCACCGCGTACGCGGCACCGTCCGCGCCGACCGTCACCGCCTGCCCGCGGTCCGACGCGCTGGAGCCCACCTGCCGCGTACCGAGCCGGTTGCCCGCGGTGTCGAACGTGGACAGGAACACGTCGCCGCCGCCCAGCGACACGTTGCCGTCCAGCGCGCCCGACGTGTGGCCCACCAGGTGGACCTTTCCATCCGCGCCCACCGCCACGCCCTGCGCGTAGTCCGTCGTCGTCGTGCCCAGCTGCCGCGTCCACTGCCGCGCGCCCGTCTCGTCGTACTTCACCAGCACCGCGTCGTACGTGCCCACGCGGACATTCCCGTCGAGCGCGCCGAAGGTGTAGCCGGACACATAGGCCGCGCCGTCCTCGTCCACCGCCACGCCCGTGCCGTACTCGTCGCTCGTCGAGCCCAGCTGACGGACCCACTTCGAATCACCGAGCACGTCGTACTTCGCCAGGAAGAGGTCCACCGTGGTCCCCGGCGCGGTGACACCATCGAGGCTGCCCAGCGTGTAGCCGGCGACGTAGACGTCCTCGCTCGGGCTCACCGCCACGCCCAGCGCCACGTCGCTTCGCCCGGAGCCGAACTGCCGCATCCAGTACGGGTTGCCGCCCGTGTCGAACTTGGCCACCACCACGTCGTAGTTGCCCGGCGTGGGCGTGCCGTCGATGCGCCCCAGCGAATAGCCGGAGATGAAGAGGCCGTCCTGGCCCGCGCGACGCGTGACGGCGATGCCCGTGGCGAAGTCGTCCGTCTCCGTGCCGAACTGCCGTACCCAGTCCAGCGCGCCGCCCGCGTCGAGCTTCAACACGAAGAAGTCCGTGCCGCCCGCGTTGACGTACGGCAGGAAGCTGCCCCACGTGTAGCCCGTGACATAGACGTTGCCCGCCAGGTCCGCCGTCACCGACAGCGCGCGGTCATTCATCGCCGTGCCCACCTGCCGCACCCAGAGACGCGTGCCATCCACGCCGTACTTCGCGACGAAGACATCCTGGCCACCCGAAGACGGCGCGGAGCCCAGCTGTCCGCCGGTGTGGCCCGCCAGATAGGTAGCGTCGCCCACGGAGGTGACGGCCAGCGCCAACTCGTCCGCGGTGCTTCCCAGTTGTCGTTGCCAGTCAGGGGGCGTCAGGGATTGGGCGCTCGCGGGCAGTGCTCCCAGGAGGGCCACCGCGCTCGCGACACCACACGCGCCACTCCACCACTTCCGATTCATGGGCGACTCCTATCGAGATGAAAGTTTCCGCCCGTACTCTGACGCGTCTGCCAGGCTTGAAACATCTCGGAAGGACCGCCCCTTCCTCGGAAAGGGGCGACGCGGAGCGTTGGGCACTCCGCGTCACACCAGGGGCCAGCCCGAAGCAGGCCCCCGGTTCAACAGCTCAACAGCTCAGATGTTCCAGCTACCGCGGATGCCCAGCATGATGAGGCCGTACGGGCCATCCTCGGCGAAGCCCAGCGGTGTCTTCACAGGGGCCGGCAACCCGGGGATATTCAGCGTGGTGTCGCCGGAGCGCGTCGTGTACCGCGCGTAGGTGCCGGTGAGGTAGGGGCCGAAGGACAGCGAGTGCCCCAGGCGCCACTTGCCACCGACGGTGACGTTCACGAACTCGGGACCGCGCGTCTGGCTCTTCAGCTCCAGGTTCGCGGTGACGGGGCCGTTCTGCCCGGGGATCTGCGTGGGGCCGGAGTTCTTGTTGTTGAGGATCACCATGCCGAAGCCGACGCCGACGAAGGGGTCGAACGAGGCGGTGGGAGAGAAGTGATACTGAACCTGCGGACCGAACCGCAGCTGCGAGGCCGCGCACTCCCAACCCTCGAAGCAGGAGTACGGGTTCTCCTTGGAGAGGATGTACGAGTAGCTGCCGTAGGCGCCGACGAACCAGTTCGGCGTCACGCGGTAGCCCAGCTCCACCAGGAAGGGCACCGCGCCGTTGGCGGCGTCGCTCAGCTTCACATCACCCACGGACTGGTCCAGCCGCTTACCGTTCTTGTAGACGTAACCCGCTCCCGCCTGAAACCCGAGGCCGACCGTGACTTCCAGTCCCGTCGGCGCGCTGTACGTCGCGACTTCCTGAGCGCTCGCGCCCGCGGAACCCAATGCGACCGCCGCTGCCAGGGCCCAACTCAGCCTACC
The DNA here is from genome assembly GCF_049194865.1 of Corallococcus terminator. Lineage (GTDB taxonomy): Bacteria > Myxococcota > Myxococcia > Myxococcales > Myxococcaceae > Myxococcus > Myxococcus terminator_A. The sequence continues at coordinate 21,075 of NZ_JBLZWL010000073.1, forward strand.
CGTCATAAACCCCTCCATAGAAATGGAGCGTTGACTCTAGAACAGCACGCACCACACAAGTAAGCCGCGCTGCGTCATGTTCGCGGATGTGACGCTGGGTCAGCGCCGACTGTCAGGGGTATGCACAATGCGGGGGATGAACGTCACCTTGGAGCAGGCCCGAGCCCTCGACGCCCTCGCCCGCCACGGCACCTTCGCTTCCGCGGCCCAGGCACTGGGAAAGGGGCACACGGCGGTGCTCTACACCCTGCGCACTCTGGAAGGACAGACAGAGCTGGAGCTGCTCGACAGGCGTGGCTACCGCACGCGGCTGACGCCCGCGGGAGAGCGGGTGCTGGAGCACTGTCGCAAGCTGCTCGCGGCGGAGCGGGAGCTGGAGGCGACGTGCGCGGAGATTCGCGCCGGCTGGGAGCCCACGCTGCGCATCGTCTTCGACGGCGTCTTTCCGGCCGAGCCGCTGTTACGCGTGGTGAAGGCGCTCAGGGCGGAGGGTGCGGGCACGCGTTTCCATGTGTCGTCGGAATTTCTGGCGGGAGTGGAAGCGGCCTTCGTACGGGACGAGGCGGACCTGATGGTGTCGGTGCTACCGCCCTCGCTGCCGGGCCTGAGGAGCTACGCCCTGCCGGAGTTGAAGGCGCTCCTCGTAGCGCATCGCTCCCATCCGCTGGCGCGGCGACGACGGGGGACGCTCGAGGAAGAAGAGCTGTCGGAGCACTTGCTGCTCACCGTGCGAGGCTCGGACCCCCGGCTCCAGCTGAGCACCGTCTCCTTGGAGCTGCGCTCCACGGTGCACCTCAATGACTTCGCGGCGAAGAAGGCGGCCATCCTGGAGGGCCTGGGCTACGGGTGGCTGCCGGAGCACCTGGCCTCGCGCGAGCTGCGCCGGGGCGAGCTGAAGCTCCTGAAGCCCGCGAGCGGCTCCACCCATGCCTTCCTCCCCAAGCTCCACCACCGCGCGGGCGTGAGGCTGGGTCGCGCCGCGCGCCGCGTGGTGAAGACACTCACCGGGACGGAGCCTCCGCAGTGACGTGAGCGCGGGTGTGAGGCTGGACCGTGCCGCGTGGTGAAGATGCTCACCGGGACGGAGCCTCCACGGTGACGTGAGCGCTCCAGCGACTACTTCGTCGCGGTGGTGCAGTCTCCCGTCACGTCCCGCGCCGGGCTCCCATTCACCTTGTTGTCGGTGAAGACGTTGTCGGTGGCCACCACCAGCTCCACCGCGCCGTTGCCCCGGTTGCACACCACCACGCCACCCGCTCCCGCGAGGTTGCGCAGGAAGCGATTGCCTCGCAGCGTGACGGCCCGCGTGCCCACGTCCTCCAGGTAGATGGCGGCGGCAGGCCCATCGGTCACGAAGTTGTCCTCGAAGGTGTTGTTCTCCACCAGGTCGTTGTTCGGCTGGAAGTAGTGCAGCACGCCGCCGCCGCCCAGGTCGTAGATGTTCTGGGCATTGGGCCACGCGAGGAAGGGGCGCGGCTTGAGCGCGCTGTTGGTTGCGCCCCGGAACGCCACCAGGCCGTTGTTCCGGAAGGTGTTGCCTCGCACCACGGAGTCACGCCCGTGCGTCACGCACATGGCCCCGCCTCCCGCCATGGACGACGTGCCCGCCTGCGCGAAGCGGTCGATGTCCCTCGTGCGGTTGCCCTGGAACAGCGAGTTCTCCACGCGCGAACTCACGGTGAACATCAAGTCCAACGCGCCGCACTTGGCCGACACCTCGTTGTCGCGGAACACCGAGTCCCGAATCGTCACCGGCCCCGGGTAGTAGGCCCACAGCGCGCCGCGCGTCTTGTCGCGGTTGCCGTTGTAGTCATTCTTGCGGACCTTCTCGAAGACCATGTGCTCGAAGACGGGGTCTCCATCGCCCACGGAGTTCTCCCCGAAGAAGTTCATCCCCCACCAGCCGTGGCGATTGGTGGAGGTGAGCAGCACGGGCTTCTCCGCCGTGCCGCGCACCTGGATGCCGCCGTAGACGCGCAGCTCCACGCGCCCGTCGTGGTGGTTCATCACGCTGTCGGCCGCGCCCTCCTCCACGTCGGCCTCCGACACCTCCGGGCGCCCCAGGAAGTCGAGGATGACGCCGGGCTGCACCGTGAGGACCTGACCCTTGGGGATGGTGACGACGCCCTGCGCGTCGCCGCGCACGCGGTACGGCGAGCCCGCCTCCGTCAACGTCCCGGACAGCGTGCCGGTGATGACAGTGCCTCCGTCCTCGGGCACCTCGATGATGGGCCCCGCGTCTCCCGTGTCCGGTGTGCCGCCGTCACCCTCGGGGACGACTCCAGGCTTCTCTGGCGTCGACGAGCAGGCGGTGACGAGCACGCCCAGCATCAACACCGTCATCAGAAAGCGCTTCGCACACTCGGAGGCGGACGTGTCCATACCCGGCGCGCTAGCACGGCGTCGTGGCCGCTCGCAAACCGCGTCCGGGCTGGTAGAAGCGCGCGCCATGTCGAACGAGGTCCTCGTCCTCTCCTATTCGGGCTGTTCCACCTGCAAGAAGGCGCTGAAGTGGCTGGAGGCTCAAGGGGTGCCCCACCGTGTGCGCCCCATCGTCGACAGCCCTCCCACTGTCGCGGAGCTGGCGCAGTGGATACCCCGCAGTGGTGTGTCCGTGCGGAAGTGGCTCAACACCAGCGGACAGAGCTACCGCGCCCTCGGCAAGCCCAAGGTGGACGCGGCGAGTGACGCGGAGCTGCACACGTGGCTCGCTGCCGACGGGAAGCTCGTCAAGCGGCCGGTGCTCGTCACGCCCACCGCCGTCCTCGTGGGTTTCCAGCCGGAGAGCTGGGAGCGGGTGTTCCCCTCGGGAGGCTGAAGGCCGGGCGGGCGGGCGAGCCCACGCGCGCTCGAGCCTCGCGAAGCGCGCGGGCACGTGAAGATTCCTTTGTATGGAATCCAGTGCCAGGCGTCCGCTCGGGGAGATTCTCCTGGAGATGGGGGTGCTCAATCGCGCCCAGCTCCGGGTCGGACTGGTCCACCACCATGAGACGCACGTCCCCCTTGGACGCGCCCTGGTGCGTGAAGGCGTGTGCTCGGAAGCGGATGTGCTGCGCGGCCTCGCGGCGCAGCTCGGCGTGGAGGCCGTGGACCTGGACCACTCCCCGCCCGACCCCGGCATGGCGGACCTGCTCCCCTCGCGAATCGCTCGGCAGCACCGCGCCGTGCCCCTGCGCGTGGAGATGGTGCCCCTGGAGCAGGGCGAGCGCGAAGTCCTCCACATCGCCCTGCCCGCCCCCGTCTCGCTGGAGGCTGTCGACGCCGTGCGCGCCGTCACCGGCAAGCCGCGCGTGGAGGCCCACGTCGCCTCCGACACCGCCATCACCCGCGCCCTGTCGGAGCTGTACGGCATCGAGGAGCCCGCCGAGCCCGCGGCGACTCCCGCGCCGTCCCCTGGCGGCCCCCTGCTGCTCTATGGCTGGCCCCCCGTGACGGCCGTCCTCATCTCCCGGCAGCTCGCGCGCCATGGCCACCAGGCCCGCGTGGCCACGCCCCTGGACGTCCTCCACACCGGCCCCGGAGACCTGGTGCTCGCCCCCATCCAGGCCATGGAGGGCCTCCTGGCCGGCGAGGTCCACATCGAGGGCTCCCTCATCGTCCACGGCACCTCAGACGACGAGGGCTTCGAGCGGGCGCGCAAGCTCGGCGCCCGGGGCTTCCTCGCCAATCCCCGCGACGAGCAGCTGCTGCTGCGCGCCGTGCGACGCCTGCGCTCCGGGGGCGCCTCGTCACTGTCCGGCGAGCCTGGCTCCCACCACTCCCACTGAGCCGAGGCTCACCTGGGTCTTCCGCGCCCCAGCACCAGGCCTGGGAGCCCACTGTCCGTGCGAGGGGGCCATACCTCCGGGCCGCCCCTCCACCTGATTCTCAAAAAATGAAGGATGCGAGGAAACTCGTAGCGGCGGCTTCAGAGAATGAAGGCACATGGCGCCACTTCGGGCGTCGCGGAAATCCAGCTGGAGCCCTTCATGTCCTCCCCGCGCATTGCCTACCGCCCGCCTCCGCCCCCTCCCCGTCGCGAGCCGCCCCCGCCCGTGCGCGACGAGCAGGCCCCGCGCAACGGCACCCAGCAGCGCAACCCGCGCGTGGACACGCAGGCGCAGGGTGGCGTGGAGAAGCCGCGCAGCAATCTGGTGAGCGGTGAGTCCAGCTTCGAGGCGGGTGGCGCGCGGGCCGAGGCGAAGGGCAAGGGTCCTGGCGGCATCGACACCCACGCGTACGCGCAGGGCCCGTCCCTGACGGCGGATGCCCGGGTGGACGCGGACGTGAGCCTGTCCGGCATCGACGTGAACCTCGCGGTGGACATCGACGCCACTGCGGTGGAAGCGGGCGCCGGGGCCTCCAAGACGGTGGACTTCGAGATCGCCGGTGAGAAGTACTCGGTGGAGCTGGACCTGGAGGCCATGGGCAAGATTGGCGCCGACGGCCACATCAACCTGGACCTGCACGTGGGCACGGACGGTAACCTGTCCATCAACGCCTCCGCGTCGGGCTTCGCGGGCGCCCAGGCGAGCCTCACCGGCTCCATCGAGCTGAAGCACGAGGGCGACACCCTGGCCTCCGCCAGCGTCACCGCCAGCGCCAGCGCGGGTGTGAGCGGCGACGCGCACGCCAACATCGGCCTGAACAACGGCAACCTGGAGTTCGACGTGGGCGTCGAGGCCACCGCGGGCCTGGGCCTGGGTGTGGATATCGAGGGCTCGGTCAACGCGGGCAACGTGCTGAAGGCCGTGGGTGAGACGGCGGCGGCGGCGGGCGGCGAGATTCTGGAGAACGTGGCCGAGGGCGCCATCAACGCGGGTGGCGCGGTGGTGGACGCGGCCGGCGACGTCTTCTCCGGCGCGGTGAACAAGGGCAAGGACATCATCGAAGGCGTCGGCGACTTCCTCGGCCTGTAATGATGAACCGGAGCATTCCGGCGATGCCTGGCCCCCCGGGGCTGGGCTAGAGTCGGCGACCCCATGGCCGTCTCCAAGCTGGCTACCTCCGCTGCGCGATTGATGAAGCAGGGCCTCCTCAAGGAGGCGGCCCGTGAATTCCAGCGCGCGCTCGAACAGGACCCCCAGGACGCGAGCGCGCTGCTCGGCCTCGCTCGACTGCGCCTCGCGCAGCACGACGATGACGGCGCGCGCGGCTTCCTGGACCCACTGCTCGCGCTCCATCCCACCCACCCCGAAGCGCTGAGCCATCTGGCGCGGTTGAACGCAGAGAAGGGCGATGCGAGCGCGCTGGAGCTGCTCGCGACGCTCGCCACGCAGCCCACGGCGGGCTTCTTCGAGGTCCTCAACCACGCCCGGGGCCTGCTCGCGCATGAGAAGTACGCGCGGGCCATCAGCCCGCTGGAGCATGCGCTGGCGATGCAGCCGGGCAATGCCCAGACGCTCACGTACCTGGGCAAGGCGCACCAGGGGGCGGGCAACCTGGACGCGGCGCTGAAGGCCTACCAGGAAGCCGCCGAGGCGACTCGCACCGAGCACCTGCCCTTCCTGCTGGCCTCGCGTGTCCAGGTGCTCCAGGGCCAGATTGGCCCGGCGCTGGTGACGCTGCGGCAGGCCATCCTGCGCAAGCCCACCGAGGCGTCGCTGTTCCGCGAGTTCGCCTCGCTGTGCCTCTTCGCGGGCGCACCCGACGCGGCCATGCGCGCGGCCATCGAGCTGCGGCTGAAGCTGCCGGACAGCGCGGACGCCATCTACCTGCACGGCCTGTCCGCCTTCGTCGCGGGCAAGGACGAGGAAGCGGACCGCATCCTGCGCGAGGCGCTGGAGAAGGCCCCGGGCAATGCCCAGGTGCGCGTGGCGCTGGCGAAGGTCCGGCGCAGGCTCGGCGACGACACGGAGGCGAAGAAGCTGCTGGAGGAGACGCTGAAGTTCGCCCCCGGTGACGTGGGCGCGGCCAATGACCTCTCCGTGCTGCACCTGTCCAAGCCCGGTGGTGCTCACGCGGCTCGGAAGGTCCTCTCCGAGGCGCTGAAGTCGCACCCGGACGACCCGGGCCTGCACCTCAACCTGGCGCTCGCCCTGGCGGACAGCGACGCGGCGACGGCGCTCACCCACGCCCGGCGCGCACAGGAAAGCCAGGACAAGAACATCCGCGAGCAGGCGGACCGGCTCGTCACGGCGCTCACCCCGCAGTGAAACAACGCGCCCTGAGCGCCGCGGGACATCGCGGCGCTCAGGCTCGCATCACGCGCGGGAGCAATCCCAGCGTGCTGTCACCGGGCGGGCATGGAAGCACTCCGGCCTGGTGTCCCGGGCAACCGGCGCACGCCCGTTGCCCGCCCCTGGAACAACTCCAGCGCGCCGAGCACCTCGAACCAGCGCTGGAGCAACCCCAGCGCGCAGAGCACCTCGAACCAGCGCTGGAGCAGACCCAGGGCGCCGAGCACCTCGAACTAACCCTGGAGCAACCCCAGCGCGCCGAGCACCTCGGGGTACACCTTGCTGGCGAAGTAGCGTCCGCCCGCGATGGTGAAGTGCACTCCGTCGCTCATGCGCAGCTTCATCGGCTTGCGGAAGCCCTCGACGCGAGCCTGGAGCAGCGCATTTCCCCGCGCATCGGTGAAGTA
>NZ_JBLZWL010000020.1:0-25965 GCF_049194865.1 Corallococcus terminator
CCCACCGTCGGCGTCTCGCCCTCACCGTCGTCGCCCTCACCCTCGCCGGCTTCCGCCGTTTCGTCCTCGCCCTCCAGGTCCTCCGCCGACAGCGCGCAGCTGTCCTCGGAAGCCTCGGCCACGACGGACGCGGCCTCGGCGGTCGCCCCCGCGGCCGGGACTCCCGGCGCGGCTTCGACCGGTGCCGGAGGCAGCTGTTCTCGTGCCGGCGTCAGTCCTTCCGAACGCACGGACGCCAGGGCGGACTCGCCGCCAGAAGGGGGAACCACGCGCGCGGCACAGCCGGCGCAAACCAATAGGAGCCAGAGGGGGTAACGCACCGGGCCGAAGGATGGCCCGAGAATCGTTCGAGCACAAAGCCCCTCCCAGATTTTTTGGCGCCCCCCTGCCCTGGGGGGCGCTCCGGGCGTGGCCGAGGCCACACTTCCCGCGTGCGACTGTCCGCGTCAGGGCGTCGGCGCCGGCACCTTGAGGGCCACGTCGAGCGCCAGCTCAATCATCTCGTCGAACGAGGTCTGCCGGTCCTGGGGAGAGAGAGCCTCACCCGTCTGGAGGTGGTCCGACACGGTGAGCAGCGCCAGCGCGCGCGCGCCGAACTCGGCTGCTACGCCATACAGGCCAGCAACCTCCATCTCGATGGCCAGCACGCCCATCTTCACCAGCGTGGCGGTGAGCTGCTCCTGCGGGTGGTAGAAGAGGTCGGACGTGAAGACAGTGCCCGCGCGCACGGCCTTGTTCCGTCGCTCGGCCGCCTCCATCGCCCATCGGGCGAGCTGAAAGTCCGGCACGGCCGCGAAGTCGTGGTCCAGCAACCGCATCCGGTTCACCTTCGAGTCCGTGCCGGCCCCGGTGGCGACGATGACGTCCCGCAGCTTCACATCCGGGCGGAGCGCGCCGCAGCTCCCCACGCGGATGAGCACGCGAGCGCCGTACACCTTGATGAGCTCGGTGGCGTAGATGGAGATGGAGGGCACCCCCATCCCGTGGCCCATCACCGACACGCGACGGCCCTGATAGGTGCCGGTGAAGCCGAACATGTTGCGCACGGACGTGACGCCCTGGGCGTCAGTCAGGAAGCGCTCGGAGATATAGCGAGCCCGGAGGGGGTCACCGGGCATCAGCACCACGTCGGCGAAGTCGCCGGGTGCGGCGGAGATATGAGGAGTTGCCATGGGGGCGCACCATAGCCCTCCGTGCGCCTGCCCGCGATTACCAACTCGAGCTGCCGAAGCCCGAGCCACTCCCCGAAGAACCGCTGCCGTAGGAAGAGCTGGAGAAGCCGGAGCCGCTGCTCGAAGAAGAGGAGCTGAAGGAGGAAGAGGAGGAGGAAGACGTGCGAGCACGCTCCCGGTCCCGCTCCTGCTCCCGCTCCGCCTCGCGACGACGTTCCTCCTCGCGCTCCGCCTCTTCGATGGCCTCGCGAGCCTCGCGCTCCGCGGCGTCCGCGGACCGCCGGGCCTCCTCGTAGAGCCCCTTGTCGAGCGCGCGGCGGGCGGAGTCGAGCTTGGAGCCTCCCGCCCTGCCCCGCCACGACGCGGCGGACTGCACGACGCTGGATGCGGACCGGATGGCGGCGGCGGCTTCCTCGGCGTCGCGAAGCTCGCCGCGCAGGTCCGCCGTCTTGCGCGCGGCCTCGGAGGCGATGCGGTCCCCCATCCTGTCGAAGACCGCCCAGTCTCCATGGGGCTTCGCGAAGTCCTTCCTCGTCGAGTCGAGCTCGCGACGCAGGGCGACGAGGCCGCTGATGGCCGCCGTCGTCGCGCGGCTGTCGGTGATGCCGTCGTTGGCGGCCTGACGAATCCACCGGTCGGCGGCGGACAAGGCGCGGTCGGCCGAGTCCAGGCTCGCCTCGGCCTGGGCGTGGTGGGCCCGGTCCGACGCGGCGGCCTGCCTCACCTGCTCCAGGGACAGACAGGCGGAGGCGAGCTGCTCGGCGACGTCGAAGGGGTCCCCCGGACGCGACTCCGTCGCGCTCACCGCCGCCAGGAGGAGCTGCCGGGCGGTGTCGCGAGCCTTGCGCGTGGGCTGCATCGTGCGCCCGTCCGAGGCGTCGGCGTCGCACGCCGTGCCGAGCCCCTGCGCGAGCAGGAGCGTCTTCGCATTGCCCTCCTCGAAAGACTTGAGCCGTCGCGACTTCTCCTCGACCTCGTCGAGCCGGGCCTGGACCAGGGTGTTCCGCGCCTCCACCTCCGTCAGCAGCGCGGCGGACGCCAGCAGCCGCGCCTCCGCGAACGCCAGCTCCGACTCCGCCAGGCGCTTCGCCGCCTCACCGCGATGCACGGCGACCTCGGCGACGTTGTCCTGCACCGTGCCGTTGGCCTCCGGGTGCACCGCGTCCTCCGGCCGCAGGCGCAGCGCGGAGGGGCGATAGCGGCGCGTCAGGGCCTCCAGGAGCACGGTGCCATCCGCCGCGCGGGCCTCAAGACGCCGGGCCACCTCGCGACACGCGTCACGCCGCGGGAAGAAGGTCTTCCTGGCCTCCCGACTGGTCGAGAGGAGTGTCTCCACCTCGCTCACGCGCGTCAGGGAGGCGGTGAGCGCCGCGAGCGCAACATCCAGCTTCCCGGCCCCCAGCGCCTCGCGAGCCTCACGCAACAAGCCCTCACCCGCGGCCTGCCGGTCCGACGGGTCGGCGTCCTTCTCGCGCAGCAGCGCGGAGGCGGGCTTGTCCATCGACGCCCCCAGCGCCTCACGGGCCTTGGCCGTCTCAGTCTCCACGCGCGTCAGGGCCTTGCGAGCCCGGGCCGCGAGCACCACCAACTCCTCTGCTTCGCTCGCCCGCGTGGACAAGGCCACGAAGGACCGCTCCAGCGCCTCGACGGACTCCTTCGCCGGCCGGTCCACCAGCGCCTTCGCCGTCTGCTCCGCCGTGTGCCCCAGCGCCGCGAGCGCGTCATCCAACCACTGGCGAGACAGGCCCGCGTCCACGAGCGCCCGCCCCGTTCGAGTCACCACCGGAAGCACCTCGCGCGCGGCCGTGGTCAGCACCGTCATGAGCGCCCGCGCATCCGCCATCCGCCGTCCGCCCTCCGCGAGCGGCCCCTCCAGCGCGGCGAGCGGGTCCGCCCCCAACATGGGCCGAGCCTGCTTCACCCACGCCTCCAGGCACGGCACGAGCTGAGCGGTGACCTCCTTCACGCGCAGCGCCGCGTCCCCGGGAGCAGCCGCACGCAGCTCGGCGATGAAAGCCGCCAGCGCGTTCAGCGATTCCACCGAGGCCGTCGGAGCCGTCTCCAGCGAATCCACCAGCACCAGGGCCCGCTCGGCGTGGGTGTTGAACGCCTCCAGCAAGGCCTCGAAGGAGAGCGAGAAGGGCTGATAGCTCTTCAGGTCGCCGATGAGTCGCTGCGCCTCGGTGCGCGGCCCGCGCAGGATGCCCTCCACGCCCTCATCGGGGTGGAAGACGATGGGCTCGTCGCGCAGCAAGCGGGTGACCTGCTCGTAGCGAGCCGTCCCCATGTGGGCGCCCAGCGCATTCGCCATCCCCGAGCCGGTGAGCAGGTCCTCGGCACGATGCAGCACGCGCGCGGCGGCGGTGGCGAGGAGGAACAGCTCGTCCACATCGGAGGCGAGCTGCTGGCCTCGCTCCCGGGTGATTCCCTCGAAGCGCTTCGCGATATCGTCACGAGACTGGCCCGCGCACAGGTGCGTGCGCTCCAGGAGCCCGAAGAGCGCGTGTGTCTTCTCGTCGATGGCCGTGCGCCAGCGCGCATGCAGCTCGGTGGCCTTGCGCCGGCTCGCGTTGCGCCGACGACGCGCCCAGAGGCCGGCGATGAGCAGACCCGCGCCACCCGCCGTCCCTCCGCCGGTGCGCATCCGCCGCGCCTGCTCCGCATCGTTCGCCGCCACGATGGCCTGCTGATAGGCCACCTCGGTCGCCCGGAGCAGCGCGCCGTAGGTGTCCGCCCGCGCCTCGAACGCCTCGCGAGCCTTCCCCAGCGACAGCCGCGCCTCGGCGAGCGGCGCCTGGAAGGCCTCCGCATCAGGCAGCGCCGCCAGGTGCTCCAGCAGCCCCGGCAGCGCCTGGAGACGCTGGCCATCCCGCCCCACGGCATTCAGCGCCTCGGTGACCTTCGCGCGCGCCGCCTCGGCCGTGGTGAGCGCCGCGCCGTGAACAGGCGTCATGTCACGCACCGCGCCTGACGCCGTCTCCGTCACCGAGCGCAGCTCCGTGAGCTTCTCGGACACGAACGCGGCCAGGGGATGCGCGGCCAAGGACACCTGCGCGGACTCCAGCGCCTTCAGCCGCTCGGACGCGGACCGATGCTCCTCCATCGCCGAGCGCAGCCCGTCGAGGCTCGCCCGCAGGCCGTCATGCACCTCCGTCGCCTTCGCGAGGTCGGCCTTCTCCGGAGGTGTCAGCTGCGCCAGGGTATGGCCGACCTGCTGCTCCGCCCCCGCGAGGTCCACGGCGGCGCGAGGAAGGCCCGAGGGCAGCGCCGTCCCGAAGGCCGCGAGCCGTTGCTCGGTCAGGCGCGGCAGCTCCGCCTGCATCGCCAGGAGCCGGCCGCGCAGGGCCTCGACGAGCCGGGCTCGCTCCGCCATCTCCGCATCGATGGCGGAGGCCACCCGCGAATCGACGAGCATCACGGTGTTCTTCGCCGCGTCGATGACGCGACCGCCATTGCGCATGGCCTCGATGGCCGGAGCATCCAGGTCGCCCTTCCACTGCGCATCGCCCGCCTTGCGCCGGTCCTGCGCCTGCGAGCCGAAGTACGACAGGTTCCGGTCCGCCAGGGACAACAGGAACACGGCGCCGTCCGGCTCCTGCGTCCTGGGGTGCCTCAGCTCGCCGAAGCCCGTGCGATTGGACAGCCCCTTGCCCAGGGCATGCAGCGCGGCGTCGATGCCCGTGAAGCGCGTCCCCTCCGCGTCGACGAAGCGCTCACCCTCCGCGCTCTCCAGGAACACCACCGTCCAGTGAGGCGCGTTCTTCGTGAGCCACACCTCCAGGTCCGCGAGCTGCCCCGTGGAGACACCGACGTCCCCCTTCACATAGACGTGCTGGGACTCGGACCAGACGTCGACGACGCTCGTCGCGCTCCGGATGCGTTGGTGCCTGCGCGCCGCATCAACCGGCGAGGCGGCCAGGACGAACGCGAGCAGGAGCAGGGGCGCGAAGCCGCGAGGTGAGCTTTTCATCGATGGGGCCAGGACGAGCGAGGGCGCGGGAGACTTCACGGGGCGGCGACCCACGCGACATGGAAGTGCGCGTCCAGCGTGGCCAGCGCGTAGTCCTTGGGCAGCGGGGCGAATGGCGCGGCCTTCTGCACGGCGGTCAGCGCGGCGGCATCCCAGACCTTGGAGCCCGACTCCTGGGAGACCACCGCGGTGACGAGCTTGCCATCGCGGCCAATCACAGCCTGCACCACCGTCCTGCGTCCCACGGCCGGCAATCCCTTGCGCGCAGGCTGCTTCCACTTGCCGGCGACCTGGGCGTAGGCCTTCTGCTGATAGCTGGCGCTGGTCAGCTCGGGCTGGAAGAAGGCCTGGAGCTGGGGGCTCCCAGCGGCGGCGAACGCCAGCGGCGCGACGACCAGCACCAGCAGGGCCACGAGGGACAGCGGACGGGGGCGGAGCATGGCGCGCAATCGTAGTCGCCACGAATCGCGCCGCGAAGGGGGCCCACGCCGTCCTACGGCGGAAGGAAGTCCACCGTCACCGTGCCGGAGGCGGGGACCTGGATACGCTGGGGCAGGAACCGTGGACCCGGCGGGGGGCCGTCGTCCTCGATGTCGTCGCGCCTGACCGTCACCAGATAGGACCCCGGAGGAACGCCCGCTTGCTCGAATTGCCCGGAGAGGACCAACAGCTCCCGCACGAAGCCATTCTCCGAGCCCGAGAGAATCACCGTGGTGCCGTCCGCCGCCGGGCCGCCCACCGTGCCACGAAGCAGGGCCCCCACCTCGAGCGCCACCGCCACCTCGTCCTGCTTCGCGCCGAGCAACAGGCGCTTCTGTGAATACGCCTCATGCAGCACGACGAGCGCATACGGTTGCTCCAGCACATGAGGGAGGGTGAAGGTGCCGTCCTGGTTCGTCCTCGCCACGACCTCCTGCACATCGAGCATCACCTCGTCCGCCCAGCCCTCCGCATCCTTGGGAACGTCGCCCAGGTCCACCAGGGCACCCGCCACGGGCCTCCCCGTCGCCGCATCCGTCACGCGCCCTCGGACCTGGCGCCCCGGACGAAGCACCACCGCGCCCAGGTCCAGGGCTTGTCCCTCCACCGCCTCCACCCTCATGGACAGGGGCGCGAAGCCGGGAGCGGAGAAGGCGAGCCTCCACGTTCCGGTTCCATGAGGGCCTTGAAAGAACTCACCCCGTGGACTCGTGAAGGAGCTGCCATTCACCTCGAACCGGGTGATGGGAGTTCCGTCCTCCCGAACCAGTCGCCCCCTGATGCCGACTTCGCGGTGCATCACCAGCCGCAGCTCGGAGCTTCCCGCCTCGACCAGCACGGAGGGCAGGTGATCTCCCTCGGGCTTCGAATCGGGGGGCACCTCCAGCACATGGCCATTCAGCCTGGCCACCAGCGAGTAGGAACCCGGCACGAGGTCGCTCAGCTCGAAGCGCCCCCCTGCATCGGACCTGCCCGTCGACTCGCCCTGGTGCATCGCGAAGTCCGCACCTCGCACGCGTACCGACACGTTCTTCACGGCTGGCGTGGCCCGAATCAAGACGCCCGCGAGGGGCTTGCCCTCCCCATCCTCGACGACGCCCGAGAGTGACCGTCCGGCGAGGAACTGAAGGTGCTCATGCACGGGTGCGAGCCCCTTCACCTCCAGCAGCTTGGACAACTGACGCTGCGAGGCCGCCTCGCTCACCGTGACGATGAGCCGATACTTCCCCTCGGCGACGCCTTGGAGTGAGAAGCGCCCCATCGCATCCGTGTACACCATCTTCTCGTGATGGCCCTCCGGCGGCCGAGGCCGTGCCAGCAGCATCACGTGGGCGGACCGCACCGGGTAGTCAGTCTCGAACAGCACCTCGCCGCTCACCGTGGCGCCCGTCGCGAGCACGACCCGGAGCCCCTTTCGCGGTGACGTCACGGAGAGCCAGGTCGAGCGATGCAGCGCATGGCTGACGACGATGGCTCGCTCCCCCGCCTCTTCGGCGGAGAGCACGAACGCGCCATCCTTTCCCGTCGTCGTGGAGCTCTCCACCTCCAGGTCATCCCGCCCCTTGAGCGACTCGTCGAATGGGCCACGCCCGTCCGATGGATAGACCGCGGTGAGGTGGGCTCCCTCCAGGGGATGACCCTCGGCATCCACCACGGTGCCTTCCACCGTGAAGGCGTCGCGCAACACGAAGACGAGCGGCTCGCGGTCCGCGCCCAGCCGCTGCACCACCATGTGCTCGAGGAAGCCCGGGGCATCGACCTTGACCATGTAGGGGTCTCGCGACACAGGTCCCAACGAGAAGGTCCCGCGAGCGTCACTCGTCGCATGCTTCGCCCTGGGCAGGGAAGGCACGCCCATCCTCGTGGCCAGGACGCTCGCCCCGACGATGGGCGCCCCCCGGGCGTCGCGCACCACGCCCTCCACGAGCATGTCACTGCCAAGCATCAGCACGACCTCGGGGTAGTCGCCGCTGGAACCCAGGCCCACGAACTCCTCGGCCACCGCTTCGCCGTCCTTGGCGGAGAACGAATAGCGCCCAGGAGGCAGTCCCTCGAAGGTGAAGCGCCCCTCGCCATCCGCGACGACCTCACGACTCCAGTCGTCGCCCTCGCAGCGCACCTGCGCCCCCGGGGCGGGCGCGTCCCCGTGGACCACGCGGCCCGACAGCACGCGCGCGCGCGACATCGTCACGTCCATGGCGAGCAGGTCCGCGCCGCGTGGCTTCTTGTGCACCGGGAGCAGTCCCTCCTTGGAGAAGATGACGCTGTAGTCCTGGTCCGGCAGGTCCCCGAACTCGAAGTGTCCGTCCGGCGCCGTGGTCACCTCGAAGGCGCGGTGGTGTGCGGTCAGGAGGGCGATGACGCGGACTCCCGCCACCGGCCGCGCGTACTCGTCCCGCACCTCGCCCGCGAGCGAAGGCCCCTCGTCCAACCACATCTCGAGGTCCTCGGTGCCAGCTGCGATATCCTCGCCCAGGGCCACGCTCCGCGGTCCCTCGGCCCACACCGCGTACCTTCCGGCCTCCAGGCCCGCCAACGTGAAGCGGCCCTCGGAGTCCGTCACGGCGCGTGCCAGGGGCGGCATCGCGCCCTCGTCCGAATCCAACCAGTCCAGCAACCCCTGCACCGGGCAGTCCACGTCCAGCAACAACAGCTTTGAGGACCCGTCATCGTCGCAAGGCAGGGCGCTCAAAGGCATGCGAGGGGTTTCCTCGGTCGCCACCACCACCGCGCCTGCGACTGGGCCCTGGACATCGATGACGACGCCTCGCAGGACCTGTTCGCCTCGGGGGGCGGGCACGGGCGCGGCGAGCAGCGAGGCCCACGACGAGCGCCGCCCTTCCGCGTCAGCCCCCGAAGCGGCGGTCTTCCCGCGCTCTTGCCCCGTCACCGAAAGGCCCCCGAGCAGGACCCACGCCAGGACGACGCCCAGGAGCAGCAGCCCCCCTCCAATTCCAAGCCATCGCCTCATGCGCGAGCCCCACCCCGGGCCGACCTCGTGTGACGCCGGGTCAGCCTATCCCTTTCGCGGAAGGCAATCGAACCCTCCTGCTCGGCGCCGCCACGTCAGGAGGAGCGCGTCGAGAAAGCCCCCTTCGCGGCAGGCCCTCGAGCCGTCCCGCTCAGCGCCGCCGGGCCAGGGTGAACGCGGTGAGCACGAGCGCGCCGCCCGCGCCCATCGCGATGGCCAGAGGCACCCGCAGCCGCTCCGACAGCGCGGAGAACACGCCCAGCGTCACCTCACGGCTGGCACTCCGCAGCGAAGGGCCCCCCAGCTCGTCTCGCGTCGCACGGAGCTGGCGTCGCAGCTCCTCGGAGGCACCTCGCACCGTCGCCGTCGCCGTGCGCTCGGCCATCTTCGCCACGACGACGCCCACGTCCACGTCGGAGCTTTCACGGAGCGCCGTCACCTCCAGCTCGAGCTGCTCCACGACGGCGTGGATGAGCCGTCGCCCCGCCTGCTCCAGCACCTCGTCGAACCGCTCGGTCCGCGCCTCCAGGGCCGTGCCCAGTCCCTCCACGAGCCCGCGCCCCGCCTGGGACGCCACCTCCGAGGCGATGGGCGCCAGCACGGGCATCTCGTGCTCCAGCTCCAGCACCGCGCCTCTCACCGCCCCCGTGGCCAGCGTCCGAGCCCGCGCTCCGGGCTGCCGCAGCTCCCGCTGGCGTTGATCCGCCACCCGGGATGAGTGGTCCAGCCACCCATTCACCCGCTCCAGCAGCTCATGGGACAGCGCATCCGCGCCCGGCATCGAGCGCCGCAGCTCCGCCACCACGCCCTGCACCGCGCTCTCCGCGAGCGAGCGGGACCACGTGCCGGGAGGCCGCTCGGAAGCATCCTGGACCTCGCGAGCAAGCAGGGCCACGACGTCTTGGATGAGCTCACGAAGCTGCCCGTCGAGCCCCGGCAGCTCCGCCTGGAGCCCCTCCGAGGCGCCCTGGATGGCCCCGCTCGTGAGGCCATGCGCCGCGATTCGCTCCAGCGACAGGGTCAGACGCCGCATCAGCTCGACCGGTGACAACCGCCCATCGTGGCGCATCGCTCGCCCCCCCGCGCGGAGGTCCGCGCCGCTCGACCAACGATTGCGATGTCGCCCACCGACCAACACCCCGGCGGCCCGGTGGAGCCAGCGCTCGCAGGGCCTTGCTGGCCTCAGCCCAGACACCGTCCGGTCGACACCGAGCACCGGCACCGCCGTCGGCAGGGCGGGCAGGCAGCGGAGTCGCGACTGCAGTCCGGTTGCATCGCCTACCTCGCTCCGGGACATTGGCACAGGGCTGACGATGCTGGGTTATCAGGCGAACTCACAGTGGCGGGACATGTCTGACTTCGTGGTGCACTTCACGAAGCCCGGACCGCCATTCCATGACGCCTACCAGAACATGATGAACATCCTGGGCACTCGCACGCTCATCCCGGGCGCGCAGGGCTTCGGGCTGGCGCGCAAGGAGCCGCGGGTCGCGGACCGGCACCGCGCGGTCTGCTTCAGCGAGATTCCACTCGACCAGCTCGGCAGGCTCGTCCAGCGCCGCAGCCTGTATGGCATCGGCTTCAGCAAGAGCTTCATCCTCTCCCAGGGCGGCGGTCCCGTCTGGTACGTCCAGTACGCCTCGCCCGCGCACCTCTCGCTGAAGCACCAGGTGGACCAGGCGCTGGCGGCGGAGGATTCGCGGGCCCATCCGCTCTGGGCCATGACGCCCTTCGTGGACATCCAGGGTGACAAGCACAACGCGCCCTACAGCTACCGCTTCGACTGGGAGCGGGAGTGGCGCGTGCCGGGCCTGTTGCGCTTCACTGAGTACGACGTCGCGGCCCTCTTCCTCCCGGAGGAGCTGCACTCGACGGCTCGCGGCTTCTTCGAGTGGGCCGTGCGCGAGAAGGCGGGCCCGGGCTACTTCTGCCCCTGTCTGGATCCGCTGTGGACGGCGCCCCAGATTGCCGCGGCGCTGGAGAAACACGCGGAGGACTTCGCGCGACTCAGGGCGGGCTGACTTCGACGGCAAGCACCTCCCGCATTTCCTGGCGGGCACTGTCGAAGTCTCCTGCCTTCCGATGGCGCTTGGCGCGATAGAGCGCGTCCACAATGCGGTCAGAGCCTTCCTTGATGCGCCGTGCGCACTCCAAGAGCAGCGCTTCCGCGCCAGCGTGTGAGCCAACAGCCGAAGTGGCATCCGCACCGCTGAGCCTCACCTCGGAAGCGGTGCGCGCCAGAAGAGTCTTCACGTCGTCCGTGAGTGTCAACGCCTCCCCGTTTCGCACTCGGCGCGCCAGCTCGCGCACTGGCTCCCATTCGAGTTCATCGGACATGCGCTGTTACCCTTTGCCCCTGAGAATCGAGGGTTCAACGCCTGGACGACGTGGCCGTGGTTTGCCATTGCCCATACCGCCATCTATGGTTCCTTGAGCGCCAGGGATTTCGATAAAAGGGAGAGGTGCCATGAACATTGATGGGGCTTTGCATGATGAGCTGCTCATCGCGGTCCGCGACATCAAGGAGCAACTGGATGCCCCCCATGCTCCCGGGAGGGTGGTTGACTCAAGATTCACCCCCGACAGCCTCCGAGGCATGGCGATCCACGCGAAGAATCGCCTCGGGCTCAACGACGAGGTGCCGTACTCGGAAACGCAGAAGAAGAAACTACTGGAGACCTTTGGCGGACTCCTGAATACCGTCACGAATACGCATGAGCTCAAGGTCGCGAATGGGCTGTCGAAGCATAACGTGAGCCTGGTGCGAGACCTGGTCGCGATCTTCACGTTCATCCAGAACGGCATCCCGTTCTACCCCTGCATGGTCGATCCTGCTTCAGACCCGGGAACTCGCGTCCCCTGCGCGAATCGTGGAGGAGGTGGTGGATGTCACCGAGATGATACAGACCGAGGAGCGTCGGTTCCTGGTAGAGGACGCCGAGGGCACGTTGGTAAAAGCGGACGGCATCTATCCGTTCGTCGTCCCGCTGTCGTATCTCTGGAAGAGACGCGTGAAGAGCGGTCCGGAAGCAGTCACGAGCGGCACGGTGATGAATCCGAACCGCTCTGAGGGACACACGGCCATCTCCACGAAGGACAAGCCGCGTAGCAGACAGAAGAAGCACGAGAAACCGGTGCTCTTTGCCGGCATGGCCACGTTCGCCGACGGCTTCCTGCTTCATTGGGACAATGACTCGGGGCACTACACGCCAGGCAGTCTGATAGGGTTTGGAATGGGCGCGGCCACGTGTGAGTTGCTGACGGCGCTGCAGTTCCCGTTTCCCATCGACCGCTATCGAGACCACCAGTAGGAGCCGTGGTCGTCGCCGAAGCCGACCTCCTGCTGCCCCGTTGGCCTCCGCGAACGTCGCCCCACGCGCGCACACGAACTGGACAGGGCTGCCCCCCCTTGCGTCCATGAGCCAACACCCGCGAGAGGCAGGGGCCTGCCAGCGCTTCCCCGGATGCCTATCTCTTCCCCTCCGACATGGGCGGGTGGACGCGGGGGAGCAACACGGTGGCCGGAAGAAGCTTGTCTCGAGGCGTGCTGGCGTGTGTCGTTTGTCTGACGGTGGCCTGTGGGGGCGGTACCTCCACCGGCCCTGGAGGTGGGCCTCCGGACGAGGTGCCAGGGCCGTCGGGGAACAACCCCGACCCGGCGCCCACCAATCCCCAGGAGATTCCAGACGCGGGCGTGCCGGATGCGGGTGAGCCCACCCCTCCCGATGCGGGTCCGCCGGACGCGGGCCCCGTGCCCACCGTCTGCGCCCCCTCCGCGGGAGAGACGCGGTGGTTGACGGAAGGCCAGCTCGTGACGGCCACCGTGACGTGCTCCACCGGCAACACCACCGCGGGGCTGCGCTTCGGCGTGGACAACCTGCCGCCCGGCGCCGCCTTCGACGAGGCCACCGCCACGCTGCGCTGGACTCCCGGCAAGGACCAGGCCGCCGTGTGGAACCTCGTCCTGCGCGAGCACACGAGCAACGAGACGGGCACCCTCAAGGTGGGCGTCGCGGAGAACGACGGCGGCCCGGGCAACGTCAAAATCGTCGACCCGAAGACCTACACGGAAGAGTACGGGCTGCCCGTCTTCCACCTCATCTACACGCCGCCCCTCACCTCGGGCAGCGACAAGCCCGCGCAGCTCATCTACCGGGGCCGCACCTACAACATCGAAGCCAAGTACCGGGGCGCCACGTCCGGGGCCTTCCCCAAGCGCAGCTTCACGCTGGAGTTCTCGGACGAGGACCTCTTCAACGAGCCCGTCCACGGCGACGGCTTCCTCAAGAAGAAGCGCGTGGCGCTCGTCACCACGTTCAATGACAACTCCTACGTGCGCACGCGGCTCGCGTTCGACCTGTGGAGTAGAATGTCACCCGAGCACATCCGCGTGCGCACCTTCAGCGCGGTGCTCTATGCCAACAACCGCTTCCTCGGCCTCTATACGGTGGCGGACCTGCCCCACAAGCGGCTGATGGCGGAGCACGGCATGGACAAGGACTCGGACCTGTTCAAGGCCGTGGACAACGACGCCAACTTCTCCCGCGTCCGTAAGAACGGCGAGCCCAAGACGTCGCTGCGCGAGGGCTTCGAGAAGAAGGTCGGCGCGCCGGAGATGGGCCAGCCCCACGCCTGGGACACCCTGGAGGCCTTCATCGGCTTCGTGGCGGACTCCGACGACGCGGCGTTCCGCACCGGCTTCCCGCAGCGCACCCGGCTGCGTGACTACGAGGACTGGTGGATCTTCAACTCCCTCATCCTCGGGACGGACTCCCACTCGAAGAACGCCTATCACGCGTATGACCCGAAGACGCAGGGCCCGTGGCGCTTCATCCCGTGGGATTTGGACGCGAGCTTCGGCCAGAACTTCGACACCACGCGCACGTCGCCGACGACGCGCTCCAACTTCACCGGCAACAACCGCATCTTCGCGCGGCTGCTCGCGGACCCCACCTTCGCGGGGCCCATGCGCGAGCGCTACCGGGCGCTGCTGCGCAACGAGCTGAAGCTGGAGGACGTGCTCGCGCTCATCGACACCTACGAGCGGGAGACCTCCGCCGTCGCCAAACGCGACTGGGCCCGGTGGCAGCTCGAGTACCGCGCCCTGGGCGCGCCCGGCACCGTGGGCGAGGGCAACTTCCCCGACTGGTACCAGCGCACGGACTTCCTCACGTACGAGGAGGAGCTGGCCTACGTGCGCCAGTGGGTCCGCACCCGCTGGCCCGCGCTCCAGTCCCAGCTCCCTTGACGCGAAGGCGGGCCCGAACCGTCAGCGCAGGTCGACGAAGAGCCCGCCGAACGTCATCGCCGCCGTCTGCCCCCCGTCGCCCGAGTGCGTCAGGGGGGCCTCCGCCAGCCCCACCGCGAGCACCGCGCCTTCACGCGCGTCCACGCCCAGCAGGTGGAAGTGTCGCGGGCCGCCATCCAGGGGGAGGCTCCTCGTCCGCACCTCTTCGCCGTCAGCGGACACCAATGCCAGCAGCGGCCCCGAGCCCCGGCTGATGCTCATGCCGCCATGCCAGCGGTCCCAGCCGGAGGCCCCCACCGCGAGCAGCCCGTCCTCCGTCCAGCGCAGCGCGGAGAAGTGGTCCGCGCGCGCTCCGCCCACGGTGCGCTCGAAGCGCGGCACTCCGGAGCCACGGCCCAGCACCGCCACGTAGCCGTCATACGGCGCCATCTTTTCATCGGAGCCCGGGAACGGCGGGTAGTAGTCGATGACGCCCTGGGCGCCCTCCCGGACGAACGTCCCCGCCAGGGCCACTTCCCCGCCCTTCGCCGCGAAATCAAACACCACGAACTCCGCCGCCGACGCGGGCAGGAACGCGTGGGTCTCCTCCCGCGCGCCCTCGGGAGAGAAGGCGGTGTACGCGAACGGCTGGTATTCGGTGTCCATGGGCGACGTGACGTTCACGCCCGTCAGGCAGTCCGTCCGCGACGGCGCCTGGAAGAGCTCGTTCGAAGCCAGACACCGGAGGCTGTTCCACGTGCGTCCCACCACGACGCGGCCATCCCAGCCGTCCACGGCGAGCAGCGGCCTGGAAGGGGCTTCCCGCCAGCGGAACTCGTCATAGGCCCAGGCCACGGGCTCCACGCGGTGCCGCCCGTCCACGATGCGCGCCCACTGCTCAACGTAGCGCCCCTCCGTCCACCGCAGCGCCATCACCCCCGTCACCAGGGAGGAGGCGCCGCCGGGCCGGGTCGATGGCTCGTCCACGAGCGACAGGAAGGCCGACACCACGTCCTCACCGCGCGCCTCCGTCCTGAGCCACCCGTCCCGCAGCGCGTGCACCTCCCGGGACTTCATGCGGAACGGCCGCGCGGGCAGGTCCACGCCCACGTCTCCCGGAGGGAGCGTCTCGGTGCCGGGCAGCGGCGCGCGCGCCACCACCTGCCCCTCCGAGGACAGGCGCACCAGGTCATAGCCTCCGCGGTCGGCTTCGGTGCGCTCGACGCCCAGGGTGAGGTCCCCGGAGGGATGGAGCGTGAAGTCACTGAAGAACTCCCCGGGCGCCTCCGCCAGGGTCCAAAGGACGCTGGACGTCGACGCGTACGCGACGAGCCTGCGGTGCCCCTGGAGCTGGCCGTCGCGCGTGGTCTCCAGCACGAAGGCCCTGTCGCCGGAGAGGCGGACCTTCAGCCCACCCCACCCTTCACGCGGCACCACCCGGTGCTCCAGCGCGCCCACGTCGAAGGTGTCCGTCAGCGTCGCGCCCGGCGGGGCACAGGCCTCGCCACAGGGGGCCTGGGAAGGACTCTCCGAGCACGAGGACAGGAGCAGGCCCGCGAGGGGGCCCAAAAAGAACCGGCGGGCGGAGCGACTCCACCCACCGGCAGCGAGACTCTGGAGCATCGAGCACCTCATGGCCGTCATACGTCACCAGCCCGGGTGCCCGGTCGCTCCACCCGACTAGAACTGCGCCCAGCCCGGAACGCGCGGATAGGGAATGGCGTCGCGGATGTTCTGCAGGCCGCACATGTAGACGATGAGCCGCTCGAACCCGAGCCCGAAGCCCGCGTGCGGCACCGTGCCGTAGCGGCGCAGGTCCCGGTACCAGCCGTAGTGGGCCGGGTCCAAGCCGAAGCGCTTCATGCGCGCGTCCAGCACGTCCAGCCGCTCCTCGCGCTGGCTGCCGCCGATGATTTCGCCGATGCCGGGGGCCAGCACGTCCATGGCCGCCACCGTCTTCCCGTCCTCGTTGATGCGCATGTAGAAGGCCTTGATCTCCTCCGGGTAGTTCATCACCACCACGGGCCTCCCCACGTGCTCCTCGGACAGGTAGCGCTCGTGCTCCGTCTGGAGGTCCTTGCCCCACTCCGGCGCGTACTCGAACTTCTTCTTCGCCTTCTTGAGGATCTCAATCGCCTCCGTGTACGTCAGGCGCTCGAAGCTGGAGTGGATGAACTTCTCCAGGCGCTCCGTGACGCCCTTCTGCACGCGCTCCTCGAAGAACTTGAAGTCGGGGCCGCAGTCCTCCAGCACCGCCTTGAAGACGAACTTGAGGAAGCGCTCGGCCAGGTCCGCGTCCGCGTTCAGGTCCGCGAAGGCGATCTCCGGCTCAATCATCCAGAACTCGGCCAGGTGGCGCGTGGTGTTGGAGTTCTCCGCGCGGAACGTGGGGCCGAAGGTGTACACCTTCGACATGGCCATGGCGTAGGCCTCCACGTTGAGCTGGCCGGAGACGGTGAGGTACGCCTCCTTGCCGAAGAAGTCCTTGTGCCAGTCAATCTTGCCTTCCGGCGTGCGGGGCGGATTGACGGTGTCCAGCGTGGACACGCGGAACATCTGCCCGGCGCCCTCCGCGTCGCTCGCGGTGATGATGGGCGTGTTGACCCAGAAGAACCCCTCCTGGTCGAAGAAGCGGTGGACGGCCTGGGCCGCGCGGTGACGGACGCGCGTAATCGAGCTGAACGTGTTGGTGCGAACGCGCAGGTGCGCCACGTCGCGCAGGAACTCCAGCGTGTGCTGCTTGGGCTGAATCGGGTACGTGTCCGGGTCGTCCACGAAGCCCAGCACCTGGACCTCGTCGGCCTGGACCTCGAAGGCCTGGCCCTTGCCCTGGGACTTCACCAGCGTGCCGCGGCACACGACGGAGCAGCCCGCGGTGAGGTGGAGGATCTCCTTCTCGTAGTTGGGCAACGAATTGGGGGCGACCACCTGGAGGGGGTCGAACGCCGAGCCATCGCTGACGTTGACGAAGCTGATGCCCGCCTTCGAGTCGCGCCGGGTGCGCACCCAGCCACGGACCTCCACCTTCGTCCCTGCCTCCACCGCGCCGGCGAGGACCTGCTTCACACTGACGACCTGCATTGACGCTCTCCCTTGAGCGGATTCGGGGGGCGAGTTAGCCGCGCGCCGGCCCGAAGGACAAGCCCGGTGTGGCTTTCCGGCCCCCAGGGGGCCTGTTTCCGGGCCCGTTCGGAGGCCTGGAACCCGGCCAGGCAGTGTCAGACCCCACGGGTATTCTTCTCCCATGGTCGCCCGAAAAGGGGACCACGAATCCCACGAAACCCGCACGTCATTCGCGAGCCGCCCTGGCCCGCCTGGCCGTGCCCTACCTGGAGAGTCACATGGCCACCCGCAAGTCCGCTTCCCGCAAGTCCGCCGCCCGGAACCGCTCCTCGGAGTCCACCAAGGCCGCCTTCGAGGACCTGGCGCGCAAGGCCCGCAACAAGCCCGTCGTCCCCGCCAAGGAGCAGGAGGCCCGGGACACCCACGCCAAGAACGTGCTGACGGACGTGGCCACCCTGTCGGCCGAGTCCGCGGTGAAGAAGGTCACCGAGGCGGGGCTCACCATCAACAAGACGCTCGCGGGCATCAACGAGCAGGTCATCGCGCTGGTGGAGGAGATGAAGCAGCTGGACGAGGCCATCCAGCTCAAGACGGACGAGCTGTCGGAGCTGCACGGCAAGGACGTGGCGGCCAGCGCCGTGGACGTGCTCGTGGCGGAGTATGACAAGCAGAAGGCGGAGCTCCAGGAGGAGATGGAGCGGCTGAACAAGGACATCGCCGACACGCGCGCGAAGGCCGCCACGGAGCTGGCCACCGAGCGTGAGGCGGCCCAGGTGGCGCGCCAGCGGTCCGAGGAGCAGTACGCCTACGACGTCCAGAACCAGCGCAAGAAGGAGCAGGACGCGTTCGCGGAAGGGCTGCGCGTGCAGTCCGCGACCGAGAGAGATCGCAAGGAGAAGCTGGAGAAGGACTGGGCCACGCGCGAGGACGCGCTGAAGCTGCGCGAGAAGGAGCTGGAAGACCTGCGCAAGCAGGTGTCTGAGTTCCCGGCCGTGCTGAAGAAGGAAGCGGACACGGCGGCGGCCATCGTCGGCAATCGCGTGAAGGGGGAGTGGGACCTGAAGCTCACGCTCGCCACGAAGGACGCGGAGACCTCGCAGCGCGTGGCCAGCATGGAGATCGCCTCGCTCAAGGACACGAACACCAAGCAGGCCCAGGCCATCCAGTCGCTCCAGGCGGAGCTGGCGGACGCCAAGCGCCAGGTGCAGACCATCGCGGAGAAGGCGCTCGAGTCCGCCTCCGGCGCCCGCGCCCTGGCCGAGGTGCAGGGCGTCATCGCCAGCCGCGAGTACAACAAGACGAAGTAGTCCCTTGTGGGGGGACACGGGGACGCTCGCGGCTCACGGCCCGGCGGGCGTCTCCTCCCGAAGCATTTCTCCCGGGTGCGTTCAGCCTCCATGAAAAGGCTGAATCACCGCCTCGGGGTGCGTTCAGCCTTCATGGGAAAGGCTGGAACACTTTGAAGAAGCTGAACTCCTATGGACTCGGGTCATCCTTGGATGAGTCGCGGGCAGGCGTCGTTCGTGGACTGAGCACGGGCGGTGTAGCCTGCCTCACCATGTCCTCTCCTGGCCCTGCTCGTTCTCGCGCGAATGGATTGTTCGCGATTCCCGCCCTGCTGTGTCTGCTGCTGGGTTCCTCCGCCTCCGCCCAGGCGACCCGTACCTGGGTCTCTGGCGTGGGGGATGACGTGAACCCTTGCTCCCGCACCGCGCCGTGCAAGACGTACGCGGGGGCCATCTCCAAGACGGCCGCGGGCGGGGAGATCGACGCCTTGGACCCGGGTGGCTACGGCACGGTGACCATCACCAAGTCCATCACGATTGATGGCGGGCCCTACGCCGGAGGCATCCTCTTTTCGGGGACCAATGGCGTGATCGTGAACGCGGCCGGCGCCACCGTCGTCCTGAAGAACGTGGCCCTCCATGGCGGCACCACGGGACTGGACGCCATCCGCATCCTGGCGGCGGGCAAGGTGCTGCTGGAGAACTGCACGATTCAGGGGTTCACCAACTCGGGCATCAACGTGCTGCCCTCCGCGGGCGCCGTGCAGCTCGTCGTGCGCAACACCACCGTCAACGGCGCGACCATGAAGGCGCCGACGAACGCCGGCGACACCTCGGGCGGTATCCAGGTGGCGAGCGGTGGGGCCGTGATTGGAAACAGCCAGCTTGCGTCCGGCCTCATCGGCCTGCACGCGCTGAACGGCGCGCGCGTCACGGTGAATGACACCACCGTGGTGGGCCACTCCGAGCAGGGCATCCTGGCGGTGGGCGGTGCGCAGGTGACGCTGGAGCGGGCCGTGGTGGCGCAGAACGGCGTCGGCATCAAGGCGGAGGCTCCGGCGCAGGTGCGCATCTCCGACACGATGGTGGGCCACAACACCGGCCTGGGGCTGGACGGCCCGGTCGTCTCGTTCGGGAACAATCGCGTCGCCGCGGGCAACGGCACGGATGGCTCCCCCTCTTCCACGCTGCCGCAGAATTGAGCCGCGCGATGGGTGTCCACTTGCGCTGCATCCTCGTGGTCGCGCTCTGCTCGGCCACTCCCGCGCTGGCCCAGGCCACCCGCACCTGGGTGTCGGGGGTGGGCGACGACGCGAATCCCTGTTCCCGCACCGCGCCGTGCAAGACGTTCGCGGGGGCCATCTCCAAGACGGCCGCGGGCGGAGAAATCGATGTGCTGGACCCGGGCTCCTTCGGCACGTTGGTCATCACCAAGGCCATCACGATTGATGGCGGAGCGGACGTCGGCAAGGTGTTCGCCTCCGGCACCCAGGGCATCACCATCAGCGCGGGCCCGCAGGACGTGGTGGTGCTGCGTCGGCTCTCCCTGAACGGAAGCGCGCCCACGCCTGGAACGACGGGCATCGTGTTCAACAGCGGGCGCGCGCTGCACGTCGAGCGCTCGCAAATCCGTGGCTTCCAGCAGGACGGCATCCGCTTCGCGCCCGTGGCGGGCGGCCAGCTCGTCGTCGACGAGGTCGTGGCCACGGGCAACGGGGGGGCTGGCCTCCGAGTGGGAGGCTCCGCCGGAGCCGTGACGGCCGTCATCTCGCGCAGCACCCTCTCCGGCAACCGCCAGGGGCTCTGGCTCGGCGCGGGCGGCACGGCGACGGTCTCCAGCCTGACGGCGTCCGACAATGCCGAGGCCGGCATCTGGGCGCGGACGGACGATGGCGGCAAGGCTCGGCTCAACGTGGAGCGGGCGCGGCTCACGCACAACGGCGTGGGCCTGCATGTGGCGTCCGTGGGGAGCGGGAGCCAGACGTTGCTGCGGCTGTCGCGGGCCGCCGTGGACTCCAACGTGCTCGCCACCACGCGGCTCATCGGCGCGGGCACCGTCATGTCCTTCGGCGACAACCGGATGGCGGGAGGTTCCGCGTCGACGTGTCCAGCGGGAGCCGTCTCCCTGGAGGCCGCGACGTTGCCGGGGCTTGCTCGGAGCGGCGTCTTCGCGCCCGTGGAGCTCGCCGTGTTGGGGGCGATGGGCAGCGTCACGTCGACAGTCTCGGGCGCGCTGCCCCGGGGCTTTCGGTTGGAGGGGGGCGTCTTCTCGGGCACTCCCGAGGAGGGCGGCGACTACCCCTTCACGGTGACGGCGACGGATGGAAACGGCTGCACGGCCTCGCGGGAGTTCACGCTCGCCGTGGCCTGCCCGCCCATGTCGCTGAGCCCCACGGGCCTGGCGGCTGGCACCACGGGACAGGTCTTCGCGGAGACGGCGTTCGTGCAGGAGGGCGGCGAGGGCACGACGACGTTCGTCATCGACGGGGCCCTGCCTCGAGGACTCCAGCTTCGCGACGGGGTCCTCACGGGCATGCCCACGCAGCCGGGCAGCTTCCCCTTCACGCTGACGGCGACGGACGGTGGCCGCTGCTCGGCGAGCCGGAGCTACACCCTGGCCGTCGCTCGCTCCGCCGACTTCCAGGAGGCCACGCTTCAGCTCCAGGCCTCGGCCAACCCCGCGTATGTGGGAGACGCCGTCTCCATCACCGCGCGCGTGGTGGGCGGCCAGGGTGAGCCCGCGGGGACGGTGACGTTCTTCAACGGCACCGAGGTGCTGGAGGTCGTCACCTTGAAGGGACGCGAGGCGACACACACGCTCGTGCCGCCCGACACGGGCAAGTACATCATCAGCGCGGCCTACAGCGGCGACACCCGCTTCGGTGGAGTCGACGCGGCGCCGTTGACGCTGGAGGTGAACCACGAGCCCCTGGCCGAGGACGACGGCAAGGGCTGCGGCTGTCAGCAGTCCGGCGCGCCGGGCGGAGTGCTGCTGACGTTCCTGTTGCTCGTGCTGAACCGTCGGCGCCGGGAAGCTCCGACGCCGAGCTGAGGACGACGCGCGCCCCACCCGTGTTCGACGCTGGTTGAGAAGCCGCCAGCGTCGGGTTCACGGGTGGCGGCGCACTCCTCACGGAGCCCTGGCGACTACCAGAGCGCCACGGGGGTTGCCCGGACGGCCGACGCCCCCTGGCACAACTGCCCCTGGGTGGCACTGCCCCAGGACAGCACGGTGCCGTTCGCGAGCAGGGCGAGGGAGTGCTCGACTCCGGCGGAAATCGAGACGGCGGCGACTCCCGCCGGCGCATTCCAGGCCACGGGGACGAAGCTCGCGAACTCCTGTCCATGGCCCAGCTGCCCCATCGTCCCCTCCCCCAAGGCTCGCACGGTGCCATCCGCCAGGAGTGCCAGGACATGGGCCCCGCCCGCGGCCAGCGCCGTGACATGGGAGAGCGAGGCCACCTTCACGGGCGTCAAGTAGTCCGTCCTCTTCCCATTCCCGAGCTGCCCCCTGGAGTTGGTGCCCCAGGCCCACACCGTGCCGTCTGTCTTCAGGGCAAACGAGGACAAGCCACCCGCCGCCACGGCCTTCACGTCCTGGAGCCCTGGAACGACGCCCGGCACGAGTCGCTCCCGGGTCGTCCCGTCCCCGAGCTGGCCAGCGGTGTTGTCACCCCAGGCCCACACCTCTCCGCTCTGCGTCACCGCCAGGGAGTGGATGAAGCCCGTCGCGAAATCTCGCGGGCTCGTCAGTCCCGACACCCGGACAGGGAGCCGCTCGTAGGTGCGCGTGCCGGACCCCAACTGGCCGTTGACGCCAGTGCCCCACCCCCAGAGCGCGCCATCGTCCGTCATCGCGAGCGTGTGCGCGAAACCGGCCTCGATGGCCGTCACCTTCGCCAGTCCCTTCACGGGGGCGGGGACGACGCGCGACGTGGTGGTTCCATCGCCCAGTTGAGCTCGAACGTTGTTCCCCCAGGCCCAGACACTGCCATCCCTCCTCAGCGCCACCGCATGCGTGTAGCCCCCGACAACGGCGACCACCTGGTCCAGTCCCTCCATCCGCGCGGGCGCCCCACGCGGATGCGCGTCGCCCTCTCCAAGCTGGCCCGCCTCATTGGCACCACAGGCCCAGACCGAGCCATCCGCCTTCCAGGCGTAGGAGGAGAAGCCCGCCGCCGCCACCGACTTCGCGCTGTCGAAGAGGGCCTGCGTGGGGCTCGTGGCGCGGTTGTCCCGCTCCCCGTCGCCGACCTGCCCGACTTCATCGTGTCCCCAGCCCCACGCCGTCCCATCCGAGGTGAGGGCCAGCGAGTGGCTCGCGCCAGCGGCGAGGAAGCGCACCGCCACGAGGCCTGGGATGAGCTCGGGACGCGCGAAGTAGAGGGCCTGGGACGGACCGAGCTGTCCGTGCGTGTTGTCCCCCCAGCCCCACACCGTCCCGTCGGACTTCAAGGCCAGCGAGTGCCGGCCGCCGCTCGCCACCGCCACCACGCCCGTCACGCCTGGCACCTGCGCGGGCGTCAGGCGGGAGACGCGGGTGTCATCCCCCAACTGGCCCTTGTCGTTGTTCCCCCAGGCCCACACGGTGCCGTCCGACTTGAGCGCCAGGGTGTGGACTCCGCCGACGGAGACAGAGACGACGTCGGAGAGGCCCTGCACCTGCGTGGGTGACTTCTGCTTCAGTCCCGTCGGCGTGTCGGCCGTACCCTGGGAGCCCCAGGCCCAGACGGTGCCATCCGCGCGCACGGCGGCTGACTGCGCCAGTCCCGCTGACAGCGAGACGACGCCGTCGATGCCCGAGAGCCTCACCGGAGTGAGGTGCTGGCGGGTGGTGCCATCTCCCAGCTGGCCAAAGTTGTTGTCGCCCCAGGCCCACACCGACCCGTCGGCGCCGAGCGCCAGCGAATGGACCTCCCCGGCACTGACTGCGGTGATGGAGGCCAGGCCCGTCACCGCCACGGGCTGCCGCTTTTCGTACGAGACGGTGCCATCTCCCGCCTGGCCCCGGCGATTGAAGCCCCAGGCCCACACCGTGCCGTCCGACTTGAGCGCCAGGGAGTGGGCCCCTCCCGCGGAGACTCCCGAGACCTCGAGGAGTCTGTGCGCCTGCTCCGGAGCCCATGAGCTGGGCGGGGAATTCCTCCCGAGCTGACCGACCGTGTTGGAGCCCCAGGACCACAGCCCGAGGCCTGATGGGTCCTTCTTCAAGACCAGGGAGTGCGACCCACCTCCCGAGATGGGTGTGGGCTCCAACCACGCCGCCACGCGCGTCGGGGAGGGCTTCGCCGCCACGGTGCCGTCCCCCACCTGCCCCGCCGAGCTGGAGCCCCAGGCCAGAAGCTCTCCGTTCGCCCGCATCGCCACCGAGTGAAGGAACCCCGCCGAGACACCCTTGATGTCCGTCAGCCCGGGCACCTTCACGGGAGACGCGCGATTCACCAGGGTGCCGTCTCCCAGCTGCCCGTTGTTGTTGAGTCCCCAGGTCCACACGGTGCCCTCCGCCTTCAGCGCCACCGTGTGCTTGTCACCGCCGATGACGGCGACGACTCCACCCAGCGAAGGCAGCTGCGTGGGGACGAGCACGGACGTGGTGTGGCCCAGGCCCAGCTGCCCGAAGTCATTCCTTCCCCACGCCCACACCGTGCCGTCCAGCTTCACCCCCACCGAATGGGTGCCGCCGCCCGACAGGCCCACCACGCCGGTGAAGCCCGGCAACGCGCCCGGCAGATTCCGCCCCAGGGCGTCTCCCGTGCCCAGCTGCCCGTCCACGTTGCCGCCCCACGTCCACAGCTTCCCGTCCGCCGTGAGCGCCAGCGAGTGCACGTTGCCCGCGGCAATCGCCACCACGCCCGACAGCCCCTGCACCTGGACGGGGGTGAGCCGCCGCGTCGTCGTCCCATCCCCCAACTGTCCCGCCGCGTTCAGCCCCCAGGCCCACACCGTCCCGTCCGCCTTCAGCCCCAGTGAGTGATTGAAGCCCGCGGCGATGGACACCACGTTCGTCATGCCCGGCACTTGGACCGGCACCGAGCGCGACGTATTGCTCCCGTCCCCGAGCTGGCCGTTGGTGTTGACGCCCCAGGTCCACACCGTGCCATCCGACTTCAGCGCCAGGGAGTGGTTCTCGCTCACGCCCATGGCGCTGACGCTGGACAGCTTCCACACCCGGACCGGACGCGGACTGTCCCAGGTCGTGCCATTGCCAAGCTGGCCGTGAGTGTTGGAACCCCAGGCCCACACCGTGCCGTCGGGACGGAGGGCCAGCGTGTGAAGGCGCCCGGCGAGGACCAGTCCCTGCCGTGAGCCGCCCTCGGCGAAACGTGCGCCTGGCTTGCCGGGCCTCGTCGTACCGGGCTGCGCGGCGCTTCCCGTCGCCATCCACAGCGTGCACAGCAGTCCACACCACCGCGCGGCTCCAGAAACACCTGTCATGAGACTCCCCCTCTGGGACAACCCCTGGAGCGAAGCACCCCTGACCGCAAACGACAAGCAGGGGCCCGTCACCGGACAGGGCGCTCGCCACGACGCGAGGCCCCGTCCGGATATCCCTTCACCTGTTTCGCGCTACCAGACCCGTACGGGCGCCGCGCGGACGTTGGAGAGGCCCGTGCCCAACTGGCCCACGTTGCTGTTGCCCCAAGCCCAGACACTCCGGTCCGAGAGCACCGCGAGCGAGTGCTCGCCGCCAGCCCCCACGGCCAACGCGCCCGTCAGCCCCGCCACCTGCGCCGGCAAGAGCCGCCAGTTGGACTTCACACCGCTCCCAAGCTGTCCATGCTGGTTGCGGCCCCAGGACCAGACCTTGCCGCCCGTCGTCACCGCGAGGCTGTGATGCTCTCCGGCGTCCAGGGTGACAACCCCTGTCACCGAGCTCACCTGCACGGGCAACAGCTTGCGCACCTGCGTGCCGTCCCCCAGCTCGCCATACGCATTGGAGCCCCAACCCCAGAGCGTGCCGTCTCCCTTCAAGGCCAGCGCATGCGTGCGTCCAGCGGAGATGGACGTCACGCCCGTGAGCCCTTGCGTCTGCACCGGCACCCACTGCTTCGTCGTGCTCCCATCGCCCAGCTGCCCCAGGGAATTGCTGCCCCATGCCCACACCGTGCCGTCGTACTTGAGCGCCAGTGAGAAGCCCTCGCCCGCGGCAATCGCAGCCACTCCCGTCAGCCCCTGGACCCGGACCGGGGAGGTCCGGGACACGACCGTCGCGTCCCCCAGTTGACCCTGGAGGTTGGAGCCCCAGGACTGGACCGTTCCGTCTCCCAGCAAGGCCAGCGAGTGCCGGCTCCCCACCGCGATGGACAGCACCCCGACCGGAGAGGGAATCAACGTGGGCAGCGCGCGGGACACCGTCGTCCCATCGCCCAGCGTACCTTCCTGATTCGAGCCCCAGGCGTAGATGCGACCATCCGTCTTGAGCGCCAGCGCGTGTCCGTGACCGCTGGCAATCGCTCGACAATCGGTGAGCCCCACGGAGGCCACGGGCAAGGCGCGGTTCAACACGCTCCCATCCCCCAGCTGCCCGGAGCCATTCGCCCCCGTCCCCTGGGCACTCCCATCCAGCGCGATATTCAGTGAGTACTGATACGCCGTGGACAGGCCACGCGAGGCCGCGAACCCCGAGCGCACCGGCAGCAACTGCCAGTCCACGACACCATCTCCCACCTGTCCGTCGGCATTGCCGCCCCAGGACCAGAGCGTCGAGTCCTCCAGCACCGCCAGGGCGTGCTGCGCACCCGCCGACACCGCCCTGGCGTCCGTGAGCGCGGGAACCTGCACGGGACTCGTCCGCG
>NZ_JBLZWL010000112.1:0-27919 GCF_049194865.1 Corallococcus terminator
CCTCCTCCTCCACTCGCGCCAGCACCTCCCCTTCCGCCACGTCCTCCACGCGCAGCTCGAACTCCACCGCCTCGTGGATGCGCTGCACCGGCCTGCCATCCACCTCGCCGAACGTCGTCCGCAGCGACTCGTGCCGCCACATCACCGCGCGAAACGCCTCCTCCAGCGCCTTCACCTCCAGCCGCCCCTTCAGCCTCGCGGCGAAGGGAGCGTTGTAGGCGAGCCCCTCGGGGTCGAGCTGAGCGAGGACCCACAGCCGCTGCTGCACGAAGGACTGCTCCACCACGCCACCGTGCGGCTGGTGCACCAACGGGGGCCGGCGCCCCGCTCGCTCCACCTTCGGGCGGGTGGACTGCTCGCTCTGCGACATGGTGCTCCTCGAGTCCTCGCGAAGTCCCGTGGCACCGCCGGGCGAGTCACGGGGCTCCCGCGTGAGAGGCAAAAAGAGGAAGAGAAGCCGTGCTTCAGGCCACGCGGACCTTGTGTCGGGAGTCCCCCGGCTCACCCGGCGCGGGCTGGACACCCCGGTCCGGCAGCAGCAGGTCATAGGGGTCCAGCGCATCCCCCGCGAGGCACTCCAGCTCCACGTCCATGCCCAACCCATGCCTCCGGGCCAGCTCCGTGAGGACGCGCGTCACCGCCTCGTCCTCCAGCGAAAACCCCGTGGAGTCGAACACCGTGGACCGCTTTCGCCAGTCCCCATAGCGCTCGGGATGCTGCACCACCTCGATGATGCTCGGGCCAACCTGCTCGGGCCGAAGCTGCTGGCACTCTCCCTCGACGAGCGCCTGCGCCAGGAAGTCCGGGCACACCAGGCTGCGCTCCAGCAGCGAGCGCGGCAGCTCCACCTTCCCCGGCAGGTCCGAGCCCACCGCGTTGACGTGCAGCCACGGCCGCAGCCGCCCGTCCTCCAGCACCGGCCCCTCGCCCACGCCCACGGACGTCACCGTGCACAGGATGTCCGCCTCCGCCTCCACCGTCTCCAGCGGCACCGCGCGCACGTCCAACCCGAGGAAGCCCACGCGCCTGGCGAAGGAGCGCTGTGCCGCCGGGTCCACGTCAAAGGCAAGCACCCGCTGGAAGGTGAACACGCGGGACAACGCATGCAACTGGGTGACGGCCTGCGCCCCACACCCCACCAGCCCCACCACCCGACTCTCCGGGTCCGCCAGATGGCGGCTCGCGATGGCGGACGCCGCCCCCGTGCGCAACGCCGTGGCCAGCACCCCGTCCACCACCGCCTTCAGATGCCCCGTCTCACAGTCATAAACGCTGTTCGTCGCGATGATGGTGGGAACCCCATAGCGCCTGGGATTCAGCGGGTTGTAGCCCACCACTTTGATTGTAATTGTTTCACCCTGACGCATCACCGGCATCCATTCCAGCACGCCTGTCCGAGCATTGCGCAGCGTGAAACCGTCCCGCTGCCGCAACTCCGTCCTGGACGTATCGAACGCTCGGAAAGCGCCTTCCACCGCCTCGATGACCTGGTCCATCAGGGCATCGAGTCCAACCTCCTGCACGAGCTTGCGCAGGTCCGCCTGGGTGACGAGAAGTGTCTTCACGGGCGCTCCCATCGGGTGGAGATGCGCTCACTCTGCATCATGCCGCGAGGCCTGTGAAGACAATCAAAACAAACAGACACACCATTACCAGACCAGAAGAATAATCACCCCTGATTGCCCATGACCACACTTGCCGACATTGCACGATTTACAGGGCCTAAGAACAAGCCGTATCGTTCCGCGCCGTGAGCACTCGAACGGACACCTCGGAGCTGTCGTGGGGTTGGGTTCGCAATCCCCGATTCGACCTTCTCTTCATCCTGGGGACCGCGGGACTGGGCTGTGTCTTCGCCCTGGCCGCGCTGGCGAAACCCTCTTTATTCCCCCTGCTGTTGACCATCGACGTGTGGCTGCTCGGCTACCACCACGTGGTGTCGACCTTCACGCGCCTGGGCTTCGATGGGGAGAGCCGACAGCAGCACCGCTTCCACATCTGGGTGCTGCCGCTGCTCGTCTTCAGCGGGACGTTCGCCGTGTACAAGTTCGCGGGCGTCTGGCCGCTGATGAGCATCTACTTCTACTGGCAGGGGTGGCACTACCTGCGGCAGAGCTACGGCGTCAGCCGCATCCTGGACCGGGCCTCGCGTCGGCCGCCCTCGGACAACCCGGCCACGGTGTGGATGCTGTATCTCCTGCCGCTGGCGGGACTGCTCCACCGCTCCGCGCAGGGCTCCACCACGTTCCTCAAGCTGGACGTGCGCATGCTGCCGGTGCCCCAGGAGGTGGCGTGGGTGGGCGCGGCCAGCGCGCTGGTGGCGGTGGCGGCCTGGGCGGTGCTCCAGGTCCGAGCGCTGCGCGCCGGCACTGGCAGTCCCGTGCAGACGCTCTACCTGGCCACGCACGCGGGCATGTTCACGCTGGGCTACTTCGTCATCCCCAGCCTGGAGACGGGCTGGCTGGGCCTCAACGTGTGGCACAACGCGCAGTACATCCTCATCGTCTGGCTGTTCCACAACCGCCGCTTCGGGGACAAGGTGAGCCCGGCGCACCCGTTCCTCTCCACGCTCAGCCAGAGCCGGCGGATGGTCCACTACCTGGTGGTCTGCATCGGCATCTCCGCGCTGCTCTACACCTTCATCCTCAAGGGACTCGGGTGGATTCCGGCGGCCAGCCTGCTCATCGTCCAGACGCTCAACTTCCACCACTACATCGTCGACAGCCTCATCTGGAAGGTGAGGCAGCAGGCGGTGCGGCGCAACCTGGGGCTCGCGACGTGAGCCCCGCCGTCACGCGGAGGGACTCACCCGCGTGACGGCCGGAACGACGGCCGGACGACTTCGCCCGGCCGCCGGTGCGTCACTCAGGAGCGAACGCGCAGCACGGAGCGACCGCCGTAGCGGGCCACCTTGCCCAGCTCCTGCTCGATTCGGATGAGCTGGTTGTACTTGGCGGTGCGGTCCGCGCGGGACAGCGAGCCCGTCTTGATTTGACCGCAGTTGGTGGCGACGGCGAGGTCCGCGATGGTGGCGTCCTCCGTCTCACCGGAGCGGTGGGACATCACGGCGGTGTAGCCCGCCTTGTGCGCCATCTCCACGGCGGCCATGACCTCCGACAGCGTGCCAATCTGGTTGACCTTCACCAGGATGGAGTTCGCGATGCCGTTCTTGATGCCGTCGGCCAGCCGCGTCACGTTGGTGACGAACAGGTCATCGCCGACAATCTGGACCTTCTTGCCGATGCGGTCCGTGAGCAGCTTCCAGCCGGCCATGTCGTCCTCGGCCAGGCCGTCCTCGATGGAGACAATGGGGTACTTCGCCGCCAGCCCCTCCAGGTACTTCACGTGGTCTTCGACGGAGCGCTTCTTGCCTTCGCCCTCGTAGTCGTAGACGCCGTCCTTGAAGAACTCGCTGGCGGCACAGTCCAGCGCCAGGGCGATGTCCTCGTTGGGGCGGTAGCCGGCCTTCTCGATGGACTTCATGATGAAGTCGAGGGCCTCCTCGGCGTTCTTGAGGTTCGGCGCGAAGCCGCCCTCGTCGCCCACGTTGGTGCCGTGGCCGGCCTCGGACAGGCCCTTCTTCAGGGTGTGGAAGACCTCGGCGCCCATGCGCACCGCCTCGGAGAGCGACTTGGCTCCCACGGGCATGATCATGAACTCCTGGAAGTCGATGGGGTTGTCCGCGTGCGCGCCGCCGTTGATGATGTTCATCATCGGCACGGGCAGCAGGTTGGCGGAGACACCTCCCACGTAGCGGTAGAGCGGCAGCCCGCGCGCGGCGGCGGCGGCCTTCGCCACGGCCAGCGACACGCCGAGGATGGCATTGGCGCCGAGCTTCTTCTTGTTCGGCGTGCCGTCGAGGGCAATCATCGTCTGGTCGATTTCGAGCTGCGCCTCCGCGTTCATCCCGCGAACCGCGTTGAACAGCTCGTTGTTCACCGCGGAGACGGCCTTCAGCACGCCCTTGCCGAGGTAGCGGCTCTTGTCGCCGTCCCTCAGCTCCACGGCCTCGTGCGTACCCACCGAGGCACCGGAGGGAACCGCGGCGCGACCGCGAATGCCGTTCTCCAGGATGACATCGACTTCGACAGTGGGATTGCCGCGACTGTCCAGAATCTCACGGCCTACGACACCGACGATTGTAGTCATCGCGCCTTCGTAGCGAAGCAGTCCAAGTGCGTCAAGACGCGAGTCCCCGACTGTCGGGCTCACGCGCTCCGGGCCTCCCGCTCCACGCGGTACTGCTCGATGGTGAGGTTGCGCACCCGCGAGCGGCGCCCCTCCTCGTTGTGCACGTAGCCCACGCTGGCCACGTACGGCTCGATGACGCGAATCTTCTGCAAGGGCGTCACGATGAGCAGCTGCAGGTCCAGGCGGCGGAACAGCTCCAGCCCGTACGCCGCCGACTCGTCCGAGCCCCGCCCGAAGGCCTCGTCGATGACCACGAAGCGGAACGAGCGCGAGCGCGTCTCGCCCCACTGCAAGCCGAACTGGTAGGCCAGACTCGCGGCCAGCACCGTGTACGCGAGCTTCTCCTTCTGTCCGCCCGACTTGCCGCCCGAGTCCGCGTAGTGCTCGTGCTCCTGGTCATCCGCGCGCCAGCGCTCCGAGGCGGAGAAGCTGAACCAGTTGCGCACGTCCGTTACGCGCTGCGTCCACTTCGCATCCGCCTCCGCCTCGCCCACGCGTCCCCGGAAGCGCTCGATGATGCGCTTCACCTCCAGGAACTTCTGTTCGGAGTACGCGTCATCCGAGCCCGAGCCCGAGCCCGAGCCCGTGAGCGTGCCCTCCGTGCAGGCGCGCAGGTCCTGCTGGAACTCGCGGATGTCGGCGTCCGCCGTGGGCACCAGCTCCAGGACGATGTAGCGGTCCGGGTTGTAGTCGATGGCCCGGAGCGAGCGGTTGATGGTGTCCACGCGCTCGCGAATGCCCTGCCGCTCCCGGTGGAGCTGCGCCTGGAAGTTGGCCACCTCGCGGATGGTGTTCTCGTTCAAGAGGCTCTTGAAGCGCGCCTCGAAGCGAGGCAGGTCATCCGCGCGCAGCGAGCCGAGCAGCGCCACGTATTCCGCCGCCGCCTCCAGGCTCGCCGCCAGCTCCTGGGTCTCCAGCGGAAACTCGGTGCGATAGGCCTGCATCGCGGCGAGGAGGGCGTCACGCACCCGCTCCTGCTTGCGCGCCTCGCTGTCGATGCGGGACTGGAGCCGCTCGCGCACCTGTCGCTCCCGCTCGTCACACGCGTCCGCTTCGAGCACCGCGCCCCCCATGCCCTCCGCGCAGAGCGTGGCCACGCGCGGGTAGCAGGCCTTGATGGCCTCGGACGCCTCGGCCCGCGTGCGGTGGCAGGCCGCCAGCGTCCGCCGCGTCGCGTCCTCCTTCTCCTCAAGCCGTCCCTGGCGCTTCTCCACCGTCTTCAAGGCCTGCTCCGTCGCGGCCAGCTCCTTCTCGACGGCGTCCAGCTCCCGCTCGAAGCCCCTGAGCACGTCGGACTCACTCTCCAGGGACTTGAGTCGCTCCTCCCTGCGCTGGATGTCGCTGGCGACCAGGCGCCAGTCCAGCTCACGGAAGGTGTCGAAGACGGCGAGCTGCCCCAGTTGCTCGGCCTGGGTCTGAAGCCTCGCGCAGCGCTGCTCGAGCGCCTCCCACCGCGCCGTGGCTGCCTGGATTCGCGCCTCCAGAGCCCGAGCCTCCGACTCCAGCGCCTGTCGCTTGCTGTCGTTCGTCCAACCCAGCACCCACTGCGAGCGGTCATCGATGCGACGCCGGTCGTCCTTCAGGTGCCGCTCCCCGCCCGACTTCACCTGCCCGGAACGGGAGAGCGCCTGACGCGAGCGCGTGAACTGCTCCGTCGTTTCGCAGCAGGTGTAGTCGAACTGTCGGGTGAGCTGAGCCTCCAGCCACGGCGCCATGCTGGAGCCAGGCTTGAGGGCGAGCTTGTGCGGGAGTGACTCGGCTCGTGCCGGAGCCACCCGCGCCTGGGCCTCTTCCCGGACGCGGTAGTAGACGAGCCGCTCGTTCAGATGGGTGCGGTCCACCCACTGACTCACCCGTGCGTATTCGGCGTCGGGCACCAGCAGGGAGACGCCCAGCGAGTACAGCACGCGCTCGATGGCCCCCGTCCAGTCCCGTTCCTCGTCACGGATGCGCAGCAGCTCTCCGGCGAACGGGAGTGTGTCCTCGGACAGCTTCAGGTCCGCGCACAGCCGGGCCCGGAGGTGGAGGAAGCGCGCGGGGATGTTGGAGCGCTGACGCCGAAGCGCCTCCAGCTCGACGGACACCGCTTCATGCGACCTCTTCAGGTCGCGCAGCTCCATGACGACCTCGGTGCGCGTGTTCTGGACCTCGGCCAGCTCACCCGCCGTCGCCTCGCGCTGGAGCTGGACGGTGCGCGTGTTGGAGAGAAAGACCTCCAGCTCCGTCGCGGCCGGCAGCCCCACGGCCTGGGCCATCCGCGCGTAGCGGTCCGCCTTGCGCAAGCGCTCCTCTCGCTCATGTCTGCGCTGGACCAGCTCCGCCTTCTCGGTCTCCAGGCGGTCTCCCCCGTTGGCGGAGATGGACTGACGCAGCCGGTCCCGGTCCGCGCCTTGCCGCTCGCGCTGCTCCCTCACCTGCTCCGCTTCGAGACGCACCTGCTCGCGCTCC
This sequence comes from Corallococcus terminator, assembly GCF_049194865.1. Taxonomy (GTDB): domain Bacteria; phylum Myxococcota; class Myxococcia; order Myxococcales; family Myxococcaceae; genus Myxococcus; species Myxococcus terminator_A. The sequence continues at coordinate 6,640 of NZ_JBLZWL010000112.1, forward strand.
GCCTCCAGGCCCGCCAGCCGCGCCTCGAACAGCCGCGCCTTCTGCTCGGAGAACCAGGGCCGCAGGGCGTCGCGGCAGCCTCGCAGCGCATCGAGCTCCGTGGACAGGACGGTGAAGCGCTCGTGGTCCGCCACCAGCGGCTCCAGCCGGCCCACCTGCCGCTTGGACTTGAGCACCGCCTCATGCGCGCGGTGGAGGTCATCGAAGTGCCCCATCAGCGCCGCCAGCCGCGTCTCCACGTCGAAGGGAGGCAACATGTGCTGGCGCACGAAGTCCGTCAGGTTGCCCACGGACTTCATCGACACCGTCTGGAGGAACAGGTCCAACGCCTGCTCGTTCTCCAGTCCGAAGCGCCGCCGGAAGGCCGCCTGATACGGAGGAAACGTCTCGTGCACCTCGCGTGAGAGGTCCTTGAGGCGCTTCTTCAGCGCGTTCAGGTCCGAGCCGCAGCGAGAGAAGTGCTCGGCGATGGAGAGCTTGCCATCCGCGACCACGTACAGCCGCGCGGGCTGGCCCTCCGGCTCGCGCATCCACATGACCTGGACGAGCGTGACGTCCTGGCCGTAGCCCTCGTTGTGGAAGTGGGCGAGCAGCACGGAGTACGTCGGCGCGTCACGGAGGAAGACGGGCCTGGCGCCCTGCCCTCCTTCCCCACGCTCGGACTTGTACTGGCCTCGCACGTAGGAGCGCAGCGAGCGCTCCCGAGCCTCCGCGCCGGCCGCCTTGTTATAGGCGAGCTTCTGGGGCGGGACGAACAGCGTCACCAGCCCGTCCACCAGCGTCGACTTGCCCGAGCCGATATCCCCGGTGAGCAGCCCGCTCTCGCCCTGAAGCTCCAGGTGCCATGCGCGCTGGTGGAAGGTGCCCCAGTTGTAGACCTCGAACCGGTGCAGTCGGAACCCCGCGCGTCCGTTGGGGGCATTGAAATCCAAGAGGTCCGCCTGCGTGAGAGGACGCACCGTGCTCATTCCCCACCTCCTTGTTGTTTCTCGACGAGCTGGGCGCGGTAGGCGGCGAGCCGCTGCTCGAAGTCCTCCAGCCACTGCGCATCGACGAAGGCCTTGAGGACGCGGCGGACCTCGAAGGTGTCCTCCTCCCCCAGCCTTCGGAGGAACCCCATCTCCACCGCGCGCTCGATGTCTTGATTCACCCGCTCCACCCACCGGACCTCGTTGGTGCCATCCGGAAGGAACAGCTTCACCAGCTCCTGCAGCTCATGGCGCCGGAGCACCAACCGGCTCCCACCGGCCGCGGCGTCCGCGTCCGCCAGCTTCTTGCGCAAGAGCGCGAGCAACAGGCTCAGGCCATACCCCAGCTGCCTGCGGGCGATGAGCCGTGGCAGCTCGGTTGCGCCTTCCCCCTCCGAGCGCTGTTTCAGGAACGCATGTCCCTCCGACTCGTCGAGCATCAGCCGCAGCCCGAGCACGGACACCTGGTCCCTCACGCGGGCCTGCAACTGGAGCAGGGACTGCCACAGCGCGGAGCTCTCCTCGCGGTAGACCACGCCTTTCAAGAGGGAGACGACGACGAGGGACAGGGCATCGGGGCCTTCGGAGGGACGCGGAGCGGGGGTCGTCATCGGAGAAAGAGCACCAGGGGAAGGGTGGCGCGGCGGGGATGACCGCTCGCATCGGTCCAGAAGAGTTCTTGCGTGCGGGCCTCGTCGACCGAGGAACGTCTGTCTTCAGAAGCCAGGCTCAGGTAGGTGACCAGCTCCGCGAGGCCGTGCTGCAAGGGATGCTCCCGCACCAGCTCCCCCAGGGAGATCTGCTCGCGTGACAGGAGGGCCTCGCGGACGTGCGTCTTCAGCCGCGCCTTGTCGATGAACGCGAGGTTGAAGAGGGCCTCGGAGGGGACGTCCTCGGTCGCATCCAGCACCTCCTCGTCCGCCATCCGATTGCGCGCGGGCGGTGAGTACATGGGGCGCTCCAGTGGAAGCTCGAGCGTGGGCGCCAGCTCGTCCAGCGACATGAGGGACGCGGTGGGCGGACGCATGCGCACGGCGAGGGCATGTTTCTCGATTCCGCGCAGCACCTGGAGGATGCGGCGGTTCTCCAACCAGACGCGGTCATCCAGGAAGCGGCGGAGCTGTCCGGACAATCTCGCCACGGTGCGCTGGGTGTGCTCGCCCGCCTCCAGCCAGTCGAAGTGGATGCGCGGCAGGCGCGAGTCCGGCTGGAGCGATTGAATCGCCGGGTGCGCCAGGACGCGCTCCAGGTTCCGGGTGAGGGCCTCCTTGCGCTCGGGGGACATGAGGAAGTCCCAGAAGGCGCGGAAGCTTCGCCCCTGGTCCGAGCCGTTGATGGCGTCCCGCTCGCCCAGCACCGTCTCCAGGAGTTCGCCGCGAGTGCCCTCCCACGTCGCGATGCGCTCCCGCACGCGCCGGTCCAGGGCATGGAACCCGTCCTCCAGCGCGCGGAAGTCCGACATCAGGCCGCGCGCGGTGTCGGACATCTGCTGGAAGCGGTCCTTGAGTGCGGACTCGTCCATCAAGTCCAGGTGGCCCGCGCGCACGCGAGCAATCTCCGCCTCCACCTCCGCCTTGCGGCGCTCCAGCTCCACCAGTCGCGCGTCGGGGTCCGGCTCGGTGCCCTCGGTCATCTCCTGGAGGAGATGGAAGACGGTGAGCAAGCGTGACTCGGTGCCGACGAAGGGTTGCTCGGTGAGCTGATTCACCCAGCGGATGGCGCGCTCCGCCGCGGGCGTCAGGTCGAAGTGCGGCTCATCCGTGTCGGGCGGATAGAATTTGCGCAGCCAGCCAGCACTGTCGGCGGCCCACTCATCGAGATACGCACCGGCACCGCGAGGAAACGCGGCCTCTCCGCGTCGCTCTCGCAGCGCGTGCAGGTGGTCTTCCAGGCGAAGCACCAGCTCCCGCTGGGGGATGGCGCGAGCGTTGGATTCGACGAAGACGCGGTGCAGGAAGCTGACGATGAGGGAGGCGTGGTCCGCGACGAGCAGCCGCCAAGCGGGATGCTTCAGTCGCAGGGATTCGAGCGTCGCGAAGTCCATGACGTATCACCCATACACCGCGCCTCTGACATGCCCGGGTGACCTCATGGAGTGGCTGCTTTGATGAAAAGTGAGCGCCCTGCCTGGTTGGTTGCCTGCCCGCGCGAAGCCAGCGACGGGAGTCATCCAAGATGCCCCTCATGAACCAACTCATGCGGGCAGGACTGGTGCTGGGCGCGCTGCTGTGGAGCGCCTGTGGCTCGGACGACGATGACGAGGGCGCCTGCGTCCAGGTGACGGTGTTCGCCCGGCCCCCGACAGGCGACTGCGCCTCCTATTCCTCCACGTGCGACGTACCTGACGGCTACGTGGAGTGCTGCGGCGGCTTCCTCGGCGGCTGCGTCGCCTCCGGCCCCAATGCCCGGTGCGTGGATGACTCCACGGATTCCTGCTCACCCGATACGGGCGGAGCGGACTGTCCGGGTATCTGCCAATAGCTTCTGAAACACGTCGAGCGCCCGTCCGCCTGCTCTCACGGTGCTCGACTACACGTCCGGCTTGGACGGGTCCTTCCCCTTCTTCTTGTCGTTCTTCCAGCCCCAGCTGGAGCTCCACATCCCGGGCCCCGTGAAGAGCACCGTGACGAGCGTCATCACCGCGGCGCCAATGAGAATCTCCCAGAACACGTCCACGCCTCCTTCGACAGAGTCAGCACCCGCCCCGCATCCCCGATGAAAGACGTCACCGTCCGCCCCGTCCAGGAAGAGTGGCACCTCGCCCACCCTCACGGGGACCGAACCGCCCGCTCCCTCGTGGTCCCGCCGAGAGGTCGCCCCGAGGACAATGCCGGGTGGCGTCAACGGCGCGGGACCCTACCAGCTCATGCCCCCAGTGCAATCGAGGACGGAGGCGTCCCCTCGGCGAGGCCGCTCCACCTCACGGTGGTACTGTGCCCGACGCATGCACCCACTTCCCATCCGTGGCCCGCACCGCTCGGTCGTCGTCGGCGCGTCCGTCTCTTCTCTTCGCCGCGCTCCGCTGCTCGTGGGCCTGCTGCTCGGCCTCTTCGGCTGTGAGGGGCGTCCCCCTCCGGAGAACCCAGGACCCGGGAGTCAGTGTCCCTCCGGAGGCTGCGGCGGCAGCGAGCCGCTCCGGCCCGAGGGCAGCGTGCGCATCGCGGCGTACAACGTGCACCGCCTCTTCGACACCGTCTGCGACTCCGGCAAGTGCGGCGGCTCCGAGTACGAAGCCCTGCCCTCTCAAAGCGAGTTCGATGCCCAGGTGGGTCGCCTCGCGAGCGCCATCACCACGCTCGACGCGGACGTGGTGATGCTCGCGGAGGTGGAGACCCAGGTCGGGCTCGACGCGCTCCAGGCCCGGCTCCCGGAGTTCCCTCACGCCGTGCTCGGCGAGACGGGCGGGACGGCGTCCGTGGACGTGGCGGTGCTGTCCGCCTTCCCCATCACCTCCGTGGGCAGCCACCGAGATCGCATCCTGAGTCGGCCGGATGGCTCGACGACGCGCTTCTCGCGCGAGCTGCTGGAGGTCCACCTGGATGTACGGGGCAAGGAGGTCATCGTCTTCGCCGCGCACTTCCGCTCGAAGGTGGATGACGACCCGGGCCGCCGTTACGCGGAGGCCGACACGTCGCGGGCCATCGTCTCGCAGGCCGCCGCGCGCGCGCCCAAGGCGCTGGTGGTGCTGGGCGGAGATCTCAACGATGTGCCCGGCTCGGCGCCCATCACCGCGCTGGAGCGCGACTCAGCCCTGCTGCGCGTGGCCAAGGACCGGCCGGATGACCAGACCTGGACCTATATGTACTCCGGGCAGAAGCAGGCCATCGACCACCTGTTCGTCGCGAACGCCTCCGGTGGCACCTATGTGCCGGGCACGTTCCGCGCGGCACGGGAAGGAACCCGTGGGTTCGGCGGCTCGGACCACGCCGCCGTGGTGGCGGACTTCCTTCCCTCGCCTTGAGGTGAAGCGTCAGCTCGCGGCGGGCACGGCCTGGATGTCCAGCTCGATATCCACCTTCTCGCCGACGAGCCATCCACCGTTGTCGAGCGTCTTGTTCCAACGGATGCCGTAGTCTGAGCGGCTGATGGTGCCCTTCGCGGTGTAGATGAGCCGCGTGCTGCCCCACGGGTCCTTCGACGTGGCGGTGTGACGTGCCTCGAACACGACGGGCTTCGTCACGTTGCGGATGGTCAGCTCCCCCAGGAGCCGGAAGCCCGAGCCGCCCGTGGGCTCCAGGCCCGTGCTGCGGAAGGTGAGCTTCGGAGCGTTCTCCACGTCCAGGAAGTCGGGCGAGCGCAGGTGCGTGTCACGGTCCGGCGAGCCCGTGTAGATGCTGGCGGAGTCCGCGCTCACCTCGACCTCGCCTTGCGTGGGCTGATCGGCGTCCATGCGCAGCACGCCGGAGACGCGCTCGAAGCGGCCATGCACCCGCGCCACCACCATGTGGCGGGCGACGAACAAGACAGAGGAATGCGCGGGGTCGATGTTCCAGGAAGTCACGGGCATGGGGGGAGCTCGTTGGTGAGGAATCGAGGGGGAGCGTCGCGAGCGGGTCACCGCGGACACAGCCATCCTAGAGAAAGAAACCACCCGGAGTGGTCAATTCTGATGAGGCTTCACGCATTGAGACACCTGGTGAATGCACACCCGACCCGGCGCGCGCCCAGGCGAGCATGTCCGCTGTCAGACATTGAGTGAGGTGTCGTCAGGCGTGGCACCGCTGCGAGAAGAGAACAAGCCGCGAAACCTCAGTCGCCGGGGTGTCTGGCCGTACGAGTCCGACACGCCCACTCTAACGGTCCTAAGGTAGCAACCCCCGGGCGACCGGGGACGCGAAGCAGCCAGCGTCTCACGCAGAGGCTGGCCGCGTGCCCACTGCCGCGAGTCCCGCGGTAAGAGCGACCGTAAAACAAACAAGGCCCGTACACTCGGATGCCCTGGCGCCTTTTCCCCAGCCTGCGAACAGACGCGAAAGCACCAGGTCCTGAAGACCCAGGAAGGTCGCTTCGTCCTGCTGGAGTGCAACGACACGTCGGGATTGTCGGGCTTTCCAGAGCATGACGAGGGCCTGAGCGGCGTGGGGTCCATCGGGACACAGCCGCTGGCATTTTTGCCAAGTCGGCTCACCCGGAGGATTCTGGGAATACGGACTCACGAGGGGGAGGCTCCGACATGTCGACGGCGAATCCTCGCTCGCGCCGCTTCATCCTGGAGCCACAGCCTCGCATGCGGATCGCCGTCATCGCCACGTACACGCACCCCACGCGCCTGCGCATCAAGGAACCCTCCATCATGCAGTCCTCCGTGCCGGAGCTGATCGCCGGCCTGTGCCCCAAGCACGCGGAGGTGGAGGTCTTCAACGAGAAGGAGGTGGACATCCCGTTGGACCGGCACTGGGACCTGGTCTTCTTCTCGTACCTGCACTCCTACTACGAGCACACCAAGGTGCTCTCCACGCTGTTCCGACAGCGAGGGATGACCACCGTCGCCGGGGGCCGCCACGCCACGCACTTCCCCGACGACGCGGCGCTGTACTTCGACGCCGTCATCACCGGCGAGCCCGAGTCCAACGTCCCCGCGCTCATCGCGGACTTCGAGAAGGGCCAGCTCCAGAAGCGCTACGAGCGGCCGTCGCTCGGCCCCACCGCCATCCAGCCGTATCGCTACGAGCTGATCGACTTCACGCACAACAAGGTGCGCCTGCCCGGCATCGAGGCATCGCGCGGCTGCCCGTTCAGCTGCAACTTCTGCGTCCTCACAGGCAATGAGCGCTACCGCTACCGCCCCGTCGCGCAGGTCATCGACGAAATCCAGACGCGCATGCGCTGGAACCCCAACTACCTGGGCTTGATGAAGGACGCCTTCATCTTCCTCGACAACAACCTGGGCGGCTCTCCCAAGTACCTGCGCGAGCTGTGCGAGGCGCTGATTCCCCTCAAGAAGACCTGGGGCTGCGCGCTCACCTTCAACGTCCTCAAGGACGACTCGCTCGTGAAGCTGATGGCGAAGGCCGGCTGCCGCTACGTGTACACCGGCCTGGAGTCACTCAACCCCGAGTCCATCAAGGCGATGAACAAGGGGCAGAACACGCTCTCGGAAGTCGACGCCGTCATCCGTCGCACCTTCTCCGCCGGCATCCTCCTGTCCTTCGGCCTCATCGTCGGCTCGGACGGCGACACCAATGAGTACCTGGAGAAGATCCCCGAGTACCTCGCGGACCTCCAGTACTTCTCCGTCACGTTCCTCGGCATCGTCAGCCCGTACCCGGAGACGCCCTTCTTCCGCGAGCTGCAGGCCGAGGACCGGCTCCTGCCCGGCACCGTCAGCCGCGACTACGACGGCTACACGCTCTGCCACCGGCCGAAGAACCTGCACCCCTCCGAGGTGGTGGACCACTTCCACCGGCTCTGCGCGCAGTTGGGGAGCCTGCCGAACATCGCCCGGCACTACTGGTCCAAGCTCACCCTGAGCAACCTGCCCCGCTACAAGCAGACCATCCTCTTCGCCGGGCCCGAGATCCTCAGCATCCGCAACCCGCTGAAGAACCCGGCCCGCCGCTACATCGCCGGCCTGGACGCGCTGGAGGACTGGGACACGAAGCAGATGGCGGCGCTGGGCCTCCAGCCGCAGCGCATCACCTGACCGCGACGGCGAGAGGCACTTGCTCCGGGGCCGGCGGCGTCAGGCCCAGCTCGGCCTCCAGCCGGTCCAGGCGCCGCAGCTCCGCCTGGGCGCCAATGGCCTGGAAGATGTCGCGCGCCCGCGCCAGGAACTCCACGCGCCGGTGCGGCAGCGCCACCGCCGCGTCATGGTACGCGACGCCCGTCTCCCACCGGTTCGGCGTGTCCTCCAGGAAGGCGATGGCGCCGAGGAACAGCGACTCCGCCGCCTTGCCGCCCTTCTTCAGCGCCAGCGCGCGCGCCGTCACCCGCATCGCGGGCCCCTTCATGTACGGGTAGTGCCGCCCCAACAGCCGCGCCTTGAAGAGGCAGCGCCGGACGATGGCCCACAGCGTCTCCCGAGGCACCGCCACGGCGCCCTGCTCCAGCGCGAAGAGCGCGCCCTCCGCCGCGTCGACGAGGCCAATCTGGAGGAAGGGCACCAGCACGTGGTAGCGCCACAGCGCCTCGTCCGCGCGCACCGCCATCAGCCCCGCTTCCTCCACCAGATGCTCGCGCACCGTCACGTTGACCAGGTGGTTGAGGCTGGCGCACTGGTTGGCCAGGTCCTGCACCTCGATGCTGATGCGCAGGCCCTCCTCCAGCTCCGCGCACAGCTCTCCCACCTCGCCCTCGCCGCGCAGGTAGCGGCACATGGGAATCCACGAGTGCGCCCAACCCTGGTGCATGAGCGCGTGCAGCTCCTCGCCCATCTTCCCCATCTCCACGAAGGCCCGCTCGGCCCCCTCGAAGCGCGAGGCGAGGAACTGGCTGGCGCCCAGCATCATCAGGCCCGTCTGCACCTCCCACATGTCCCGCACCTGGCGCAGCAGGGACATGGCCTGCTCGGCGTACTGCGTCGCCTGCGCCAGCTCGTTGCTGAAGATGGCCAGCGTGGCCAGCCGGCTCAGGGCGATGCCCTCCGCCGCCGGGTCCCTGGCTCGCCGCGCGTAGTCCAGCGCGCGCAGACACCAGCGCTTCGACAGTCCGAGGAAGCCCGAGCCGAACAGCAGCGAGCCGTAGTAGCTGCTCGCCAGGCTCAAGCCCCGCTCCCCGCGCGAGCGCTCCGCCATGATGGTGGCCACCATGGTCGCCCAGGTGAGCTTGGCGATGTCCTTGAAGTAGTAGATCTTGATGAGCGAGATGAGCGTGGAGAGCTGCTTGAGATACAGCGGCAGCCGGGAGCCCAGGGGTCGCGCCAACCAGGGGAACAGCGCGTAGAGCAGGTGCAGCCCGAAGGCCAGCAGCGTGCGCACCACGAGCGCGGGCAGGCTCCCTGGCATGCGCTGCCCCATCAACTCCATGGCCCGCTCCAGCTCCTGGATGGCCCGCTTGGACTCGCCCTTCTCCTGATGCGCGCGCCCCAGGCCCAGGTGCAGCTCCGCGCGGCGTGACTCCAGCTCCTCGTCCGCCAGGCACTGCTCGAACATGTGGATGGCGCCCGCGTAGTTGCCCGCCTGAAGGAGCGTCTCCGCCAGCTCCTGCATCACCCGGCGCGTCTTGAGCAGCACCTCGTCGGGGTCCAGCTCCATCGTGCCGGAGAGGATCTCGATGGCGCGGTTGTAGTGGTGGAGGGCGTCGTCGTTGGCGTACTGGCCGCGCGCGCCGCGGGCCGCCATCAGCGTGTACTCCAGGCCCTTCACCTCGTCGTTGCCCGCGAGGAAGTGGAAGGCGAGGATGCCCGCGGACGCGGCGGTGTTCTCACCCGCGCGGGCTTCCAGGAAGCGCGCCAGGCGGCGGTGCAGGTCCTCCTTCGACGACACCATCAGGGTGTTGTAGGCGACGTCGCGGATGACGATGTGCTTGAAGATGCAGGTGTAGGGCTCCTCCACCTCCAGGAGGATGAGGCCCAGGTGCGTCAGCGTGTCGATGGCCTCGCGGATGCGCTGGCGGGACACCGAGCCCGGCGCGAGCGCCGCCACCGCGTCCAGCGTGAAGAGGCGGCCGATGACGGACGCCACCTTCACCACCAGCTTCTCCGTCTCGCTCAGCAGGTCGATGCGCGCGAGCACCACGTCCTGGATGGAGTCCGGCAGCACCAGCGTCTGGAGGCTTCGCTTCAGCTCCCGCCGCGACGCACCCGGTGACACCGGCCCCAGGTAGCCGCCCTCCACCAGTCCCTGGACGATGGACTCCGCGAAGAACGGATTGCCCTGCACCTTGGACAGGAGCACCTCCTCCAGCGCAGTGTCGGGCGGCTCCATGCGCAGGTGCACGCGCAGCAGCGCGCGGGTGTCCTCGTCATCCAGGCTGGACAGGTCCAACCGGCACAGCCCCGGCATGTCGTCGCGCACGTTGCGCAGCTGCTCGCCGGGCCGCATCGTCACCAGCAGCGTCAGCCGCAGCGGAGCCAGCCGGGCCGCCACGTACTCGATGAGGTCGACGGAGATGTTGTCCGCCCAGTGCAGATCCTCGAAGAAGAGCAGCAGCGGCGTCTGGCGCGCGTGCTTCTCCAGGAGCTGGAAGATGATTTGAAACACCTTCTGGTTCTTGTGCCGCGCATCCAGCCCCACCGTGGCCGGGTCCTCCTCCACGCCCAGGCCCAGGATGGCCGCCATGACGGGGATCCACTCCAGGCCCGCGTCCTCCAGCCCGTCGAAACCCTGGCGCAGCCGCGCGAGCTGCGCGTCCACGTCGTCGCCCTCGTGCAGGCCGAAGAGCTGCACGAGCACCTCCTTCCAGGGGAAGAAGGGCGTGAACATCTCGTACGAGTAGCAGATGCCGTACAGGCTGCGCGCCCCGCGCGACTCGGCGTCCTCCACCACCTTGGCGCCCAGGCGCGACTTGCCGATGCCCGCCTCGCCGGACACCACGCACAGCCGGCCACTGCCCGAGAGCGACTCCTCCACCGCCGCGTGGAGCTGCCCCAGCTCGCGCCCGCGCCCGACGATGCCGCCTCGGCCCTTGATGAAGAGGCTGCGGCGCACCTCGCCCTTGAGCTGGTAGATGGGCACCGCGCGGGAGACGCCCTTGAGCGTGGCGTCCTCCACGAACTCCGTGGTGAAGCCGCCCTGCTGGAGCTTGCGCTCCGTCTGCGCGTCGATGTGGATGCCCACCCCGTCCGCGTACGTCATCAGCCGCGCGGCCAGGTTCACCACTTCGCCCAGCGCGGAGTAGCCCTTGCGCCAGGGAGAGCCCATGTCCCCGAAGTAGGCGTGTCCGGTGGCGATGCCAATCTGCAGCTCGCGCACGTACGGGAAGGACTCGCGCTCGCGCAAGAGCTTGCACGCCAGCCGGCTGGCCAGCACTTCCTTGTTCTGCTGCGCGGTGGGCGCGCCGAAGAGGACGTAGAGGACGTTGCCCTTGTCGGTGAAGTCCGTCATCAGGAGCACGCCGCCGTGGTGCGCGCTCTCGCGCTGGACGTGCTCGTAGAAGGCGTTCAGCTCGCGGGTGAAGTCCTCGACCTCGTACGGCGGATGGTCCGTCTTGAAGCGCAGGAAGAAGCAGGTGAGGTCGCGGAAGTCACCGCCCAGCTCCTGGTGCGCGGTGGTGATGCGGGTGAAGAGCACCGGGTGCAGCAGGAGCGCGCAGCGGCCCACCAGCTCCTCGCCCCCGGGGAAGCTGAACGTGGGCGGAGGCCGCGCCGTGAGCGGCACCGAGGGCTCCAGGCGGAAGGCGCCATCGCGCTCGTCGCCCACTCGGGCCAGGTCCGGCAAGAGCGCCCACGCCTCGCGGCTCAGGAGGACCTCGCCCACCTGGGCCCGCTTCTCCGCGGCCACCGCCTGCTCCAGCGGCCGTCCCACGAGCGCCGGGTGCATCCACATGCCCGTCGTCCCCAGGACGATTCGGTGCGACTCCCCCACGCCGATGCCGATGCGCGACGACACCGCGAAGCGCTGCCCCAACAGCTCCAGCCGGGAGAAGCGCGCCAGTCGCCGCTGCACATCCAACGCGCAGCGCGCGGCACGAGCCACCGCCTCCGCGTCGCCTTCTCCCTCCGCGGGCTCGAAGCACGCGAGGATGGAGTCACCGGCGAACTGGTAGATGTCGCCGCCGTGCTCCTTCACGACGTCGATCATCTCCGTGTAGTAGCTCTCCAGCAGGCGCTGGAGCGCGTCGATGCCGCGAGGGCCCTCACCGCTCAGCCCGACGACGATGGGCGTGAAGCCCGCGATGTCCAGCACCAGGATGGCGCCGCGCACCGCCTCCACCGGGGGCAGCGCGTGCGCCTCCGTGTCCTCCAACCGGCGAAGCAGCGCGCCAGGGATGTAGGGCCGCAGCGAGGAGAGGACCAGGTCGATGTCCGACGACGACATGCGGGTGCCCTCAGCCCAACGTCCGGAAGCGGATCCACATCGCGACCACGCCCACCACGGCGTAGAAGAAGCCCTCGATGGTCTCCGACAGCGGCTGCGCCCGTCTCAGCGCGCCCCACACGTGGACCACCACCATCGCCGCGCACACCCAGCCGATGAGCTCGAACAGCGCCGGCTGGCTCCGGGGCTCCGGAATGTAGCGCACCACCGTCAGGATGATGGCCAGCGCCACCCCACCCAGGCAGCGGCCGAAGTACACCGTCAGGTCCGTGTTCCCCTGCACCGGCGCCCAGCCGAACCACCGCGACCAGCGCAGCGGCATCAGCAACAACGGCAGCGCGAACACCAGCAGGAAGAACGTCGTCGAGACGGCGAGGAACCAACTGGCGAGTGGGTATTCAGCACTGATCATGTCGACGCACAGAACGACGCAGAACCCGAGTCTTCAGCGTGGAGCACTCAGTGAACCCCAGGCGTCGCATCCTAGTCGTTTTTCCCCCGGCTTCGAGTGCCCTCGATCAAACCCAGCATTCCTGGGTTTTCTCGCTCAGGGAGCAAGGGGCCTGGCGGGCTCACGGACGGAGGCGCGAATGAACTCGGCGACGCGCTCGAGGGAGTCGGTGCGCTCCAGCTCCGAGGAGAAGCGGCGGAAATCCTCCGGGGGACCGAAGAGGATGATGGGCTTGCCGTAGCGCAGGCAGAGCGAGGCCTCCGCCGAGGTGCCGACGCCCCCCGGCAGGGCCACGAGCGCATGGGGGGTGAGCACGTTGATGTGGTTGCGGCTGAGGGGGTCCGTGCCCTGCACTCCGCTGAGGGGGAGGTGGGTGTAGATGGCGAGCTCCACCCCGGGGTTGGGGTAGCCGGAGCGCGGCACGTAGTCGCCGTCCTTCACGGTGCCAGGGACGATGCCGATGGAGATTCCCTTTCGACCCACCACCTGGACGAACGCGTCCGCCGCGGCCCGCATGACGCCGCTGCCGGCGCCGGTGAGCAGGTCGAATCCCGCCTCGGCGATCCACCGAGCCAGCGGAATGACACGCTCCCGGTGCTCTTCCTGGCCTGATCCGAAGACTCCGATGATCCGCCGTTCCCTGCGCATGGATGCCCACTCCTTCCCGGACCTGTGACCGGCCCTACCCCCAGCTTCTTCCATGTGCGTCCGACGCATCCGGCGCAACCGTTCAGTGCCTCACAGAGCTGGCGTCCGCCGTTCACCGACGGAAGGATCCACCCCAGGACAGACGCTGAAATGACACTTGCAGGACGGCGCGAGCACCGGGGTGGGTCCCCCCAGGAGCCCTCCACCTGTCAGACCCCCTCCCTACCCTCCTTCACGTCAAGCCTGGAGGTCGGCCTTGTTCGACACCTGTGGTGGATGTGAGCGGCGCGGTGGCCCCAGTGAAATCTTCGACTGGTGCGCGAACTGCGAGCTGTCTTTATGCCCCCGTTGCATGAAGCGGGGCTGCTGCGGTGCGCTACCCGCGGAGTCGGGGCGGGATGCTCCGTTGATGTTGCCGGACCCGCCGGAGGAGGAGGAGGCGCCGCTGCCCGAGCATTTCGGGGGGCGGTGCTGTTCAAGCGCCCGCGCGGTGGCATGCTCGTGCGCCTTCCACTGGGTCTGTGAGCGGCACGGGGACCAGCACATCGGCACCCACGACTGAAGCGACGGCGTGAGGGAAGAAAACCCCGGGCGCGCGTTCAACCGTCGGCGGCACAGAGCCAAGGGTGTCCCAGGTCCGGGGCGCTCGTGACGAACACAGCCGGGGGACTCGTCGATGACCATGGTACTGGGGCGCGGACCGATTCATGTCCGGCTGATGGAGCTGGTCGCAGCCGCGGCGACGAACGACGCGGAGGTGCTCATCCAGGGCCCGAGCGGCGTGGGCAAGGAGCTGTATGCGCGGCTCGTCCACGAGCAGAGCGCCCGCGCGCCCCACCCGTTCATCCCCGTCAACTGTGGCGCCCTCCCGCCGGACCTCTTCGAGAACGAGCTCTTCGGCCATGTGGGCGGCGCCTTCACGGGCGCCAAGACTCGCAACCGGGGGCTGGTGGCGGAGGCGGAGCACGGCACGCTCTTCCTGGACGAGTTGGACGCCCTCCCGCTCTCCAGCCAGGTGAAGCTCTTGCGCCTCATCCAGCAGAAGGAATACCGGCCGCTGGGTGACTCGAGGCTGTACCGCTCCGACGTGCGCATCATCGCCGCCACCAACACGGACCTGCTGGCAGAGGCCCAGGCGGGGCACTTCCGCTTCGATTTGTTCTTCCGCTTGCGCGTGCTGCCCATCGACGTGCCCCCGCTGCGCGCGCGGCCCGAGGATATCCAGCCCCTGTTCGAGTACTACCTGCGGCGCTACGCCGACGAGTACGGCAAGGCGCCCGTCACCTTCTCGGAGGCCGCGCGGCATCGGCTGATGACCTACGCGTGGCCCGGCAACATCCGCGAGCTGGAGAACTGCGCGCGCTACCTCTTGTGCACGCGCGCGGGCACGTGTGTCGACGAGGAGGACTTGCCCCTGCTGGAGGAGTCCACGCCCCGCGGCCACCGCGAGCCGAGGTCCTCCGCCTCCCGCGAGTCCTTCCAGGTGGCCAAGCGCCGCGTGGTGGAGGCCTTCGAGAAGGCCTGGCTGGAGGGCTCGCTCGTGGAGCATGGGGGCAACATCGCCGCCGCCGCTCGTGCCAGCGGGAAACACCGCCGCGCTTTCTTCGAGCTGATGCGACGGCATGGCCTCAAGGCGCACTCGCGCTGACAGGGGCCCTCGTCACCACGGGGCCTTCGTGGGACAGCTCCACGGTGAAGTGGGCCGCCGCGACGAGCATGCGTGTCGACATGGAGGGACAAGGTCAGTCGCCGTCGTGCGCCAGCGAAGAAGACAATTGACGGTGGGCGTTGGCTTGGTCGAGCAGCAGCCTGCCCTTGGTCTCGAAGGTCTGGACCGCGTCGGCACCGGCGGCGAAGCGCGCCGGCGGATTGTCGAGACCGGCGAGCTGAACGATGGCGCCGGCGAGCTTGACCGGGTCTCCACCCTGCTTGCCGTCCATGCTGCTCCAGGCAGCGACGGTCTCCCGGGTGCGCTCCGCGTAGTCGTCGATGGATGACTTCGCGTAGGTGGTGGAGCCCGCGGTGAGCAACTCGGTGCGGAAGAAGCCAGGCTCGACGAGCATCGTGCGGACACCGAAGGGGGCAAGCTCCGGTGTGAGCGACTCGACCCAGCCTTCAATGCCGAACTTCGCGGCGGCGTACGCCGTGCAGAACATCCCGCCAGCGATACCAGCGGTCGAAGAGATGGTGAGCAGCAGGCCAGAGCGTTGCTTGCGCATCACCGGCAGCACGGCGCGGGTGACGTTCATCGGGCCGAACAGCAGCGTCTCGATTTGATTGCGGACCTGCTCGGGACTGAGCTCCTCGAAGAAGCCGGCGTAGAAGTTGCCCGCGTTGTTGACCAGGACGTCAATCCGGCCGAATTTTTCGAGGGTGGCCTCGACCGCGTCCCGGGCATCCTCGGGACGAGTGACGTCGAGCTTGATGGCCAGCAAGTCGTCGTGGTCCCCGATCGCCGCCGAGACCTTCTTCGGGTCACGTCCGGTGGCGACAACGGCGTGGCCGACGGAAAGCGCCGCCTTGGCGAGGTTGACGCCCAGTCCCCTGCCAGCGCCGGTGATGAGCCACACTTTTTTATCAGTCATGAGAGTCACTCCGTTTCGTCGACAACGCGCATCTGCATTTCGTTCATCCGGCCGCCGTGCACTTCGAGCTTCACCAAGGCGGCGTGGAGCTCACGAAGCTCCGATGGCGTCAGCTGCACCCGGACCGCCGCCAGGTTCTCCTCCAGGTGGTTCAGCCTGCGCGTGCCTGGAATCGGGACGATCCACGGCTTCTGCGCGAGGAGCCATGCCAGGGAGACCTGAGCGGGCGTGGCGCCCTTCATGATGGCAAAGCGCTTGAGCAGGTCGATGAACGGGGTGTTGGCCGCCAGGCTCTCGGGACTGAAGCGGTCAAAACCAGACCGAAGGTCCGTTTTGGAGTCGAAGCTTGTCTGAGCATTCATTGCACCAGGCAGATAACCCATTCCGAGCGGCCCCCAAGGAACGAAGCCGATGCCCAGCTCCTCACACACGGCGAGCACGCCGTTTCGCTCGGGAGTTCGCTCCATGACCGAGTATTCGGTCTGGACCGCGGACACGGGGTGAACGGCATGTGCCCGGCGGATCGTCTTCGCGCTCGCCTCGGAGAGACCGAAGTGGAGCACTTTCCCCTCGGCAATCAGCTCCTTGATGGCACCCGCCACGTCTTCGATGGGCACACTCGGGTCGACCCGGTGCTGGTAGTAGAGATCGATGCGGTCTGTCCGGAGACGCTTGAGTGAACCCTCGACCACCTTCTTGATGTGCTCTGGACGGCTATTCAGTCCCGGGGGGCCTTCCAGATTGAAGCCGAACTTGGTTGCAATCACGACCTGAGCGCGAATGGGCGCGAGCGCCTCGCCGACAAGGTCTTCGCTCGTGTAGGGACCGTAGACCTCGGCCGTGTCGAAGAACGTGACACCCTTCTCGTGGGCCGAACGAATGACCTGGATGCCCTGGCCTCTGTCAGCGGGTGGGCCGTAGTTGGCACTGATGCTCATGCATCCATGTCCAAGCTCCGAGACCTCGAGGCTTCCGAGCATTCGCGTCTTCAACTTGCCCTCCCCTCCACGCAACCCGCGGGTCTTCTCCTGGGGCTGACTGGATGGCGTAGCGCACGCCCATGGACCCACCGCCAGCGCTGCACCGACAAGAGCACTGCTCGCCAGGAAGTCTCGGCGCCCGAGGGCTCGGCGCTCTGGGGAGTTCGAGTCAATTGCCTGCTCGTGCTTCTTCATCGCGGGTCCCTTTCGGTCTCGTGCCACCATGCCCTGAGAGATACGCCCCGCCTGCGCGAAGGACTAGACGCCACCAGACCTACGGGCTGTTAAGCCCTGCTCGACAATCACCCTCTGAGTTCACGGTCACTTCGAGTGATTCCGAGCGGGCGACCGGGCAAGCTCCCGAGCATGAACCCGATTCCATTCCCACAGCTCCAGGCGTTTCTGACCGTGGCGCGACATCGGAGCTTCAGCGGTGCGGCGAACGAGCTGAGCGTCTCCAGATCCGCCATGAGCCAGGCGGTAAGGCAACTCGAGGAGCACCTGCGCGTGGTGCTGCTCACGCGCACGACGCGCAGCGTGGCCCTCACCGATGCGGGAAGGCGACTGGTGGAGGAGGCGGGTCCCGGGCTCCGCCAGATGCAGGCGGCCCTCACGACCGCATCCGCTCAACCGGGCGAGGCGGTGGGCCGGCTGCGACTGTCGACCCCACTGATGGCCATGCCCTTCGTCATCACTCCCGTGCTTCCTGCCTTCCGTGAGCGACACCCGAGAGTCGAGGTAGAGGTCGTCGTCGAGGACCGCTTCGTGGACATCGTGGCGGAGGGCTACGACGCGGGCGTGCGACTGACCGAGGCCATCGAGCGGGACATGGTGCAGGTGCGTCTCACCGACGCGTTCCGGTTCGTGGTGGTGGGCACCCCCAGCTATCTCAAGCGCCACGGCGTGCCCCAGAAACCCGAGGACCTCCTGCGCCACGAGTGCATCACCTACCGCTCGCAAACGAACGGGACGATCTACGCCTGGGAGCTGGAGCGTGGCCGTAGGAACTGGCGCGTGCCAGTGCGAGGGGGCGTCGTCACCAACAACGGCCAGATGATGCTGTCCCTGGCGGAGGCAGGCGCCGGGCTCATGTACGCATTCGAACCGCAGGTGCAGGAGCATCTGCGCACCGGACGACTGAAGGTGGTGCTCGAGGCCTATGCGCCCACTGTTCCTGGCTTCTTCCTCTACTTCCCCAGTCGGGCGCGGCGCTCCGGGCCACTGCGCCTCTTCGTCGATGCGGCGCGCGAACTCTCCATCAAGGCCGTGTGAATGCCGGTGCCAGGAATTGCTAGAGTCCCCACATGCGTCCCAACCTGCGTCTGGCCCGAGGAAGCGTTGCGCGTGTCCTGGTGTGGGTCACCAGCGGCATCATCCTCCTCATCGTCATCGCCATCGTCGCGTTCGATATGTTCATCCGCGCGAAGTACGAGCCCACGCTCGATGCGTTGCGACAGGACGTCACGGCGCACCTGGACCTCTTCTGTCAGGAGCAGACGACGCTCGCCGCCGACCCGTGGTTCCATGAGCCACGCACCCAGGGCGACGCCGGGCCACTGCTCAACCGCTGGACAGAGTGGGAGCGTCCAGGCCCGCCGATGCCCGGGGACTCACCGCTCCAGCTTCCCGCTCACTTGAAGGAGAAGAAGACGCTGGAGGAGTGGTTCGCGTCGAACCCGGACCTGTCGTCGCTGAACTTCGAGTGGATGCGCGAGCTTCACCGGTTCGACCGCTGGGACATCCTCCAGAACATCCCGTTCAAACACGAGGAGCCGTTCAACCTGCTGACGGCTCCCTTTCCGAACTTCATCGCGCTCCAGGACTGGTCCAAATTCCGGCTGCTGCAAGGCATGCGGACCGGACAGGTACTGGAGGCAGCGCGGGACGTGCGCCACCTCGCGTGGCTGTCGTACCGGACGGACACCGTGCTCGGCGCGATGATCGCCAATGCCCTGCTGGGGATGGAGCGCAAGGCACATGCGCTGATGAAGGAGCCGCCCGCGGAGTGGCGACCGATGAGCCAGGAGCAAAGTGACCGCCTGAAGGCCGTGTTCTGGGCGAGCATGACGTTCTCCAGCATCAACACGCCCGTGGACGTGGCCCGGAAGGCGCGAAGCTGTGGGTCTGGCATCTCGCGCTGCCTCGGCCTGGTCGAGGCCAGCAACATGGCGAAGTACCTTCAGCCCCTCGCGGAGCCGACGAATCGCGAGGCCTATGCGGAGTTCCAGAAGGAGGTGGCCACCACGCCCTGCCCCAACTCCATGTTGGCGACGCAATGGCAGCACGGAAACACCATCGATGATCACCAGCCCGTCGGTGGCACCATGCCCGACCAGCCCGCATGGATGCGAAATCTTCCCCGCCGCTTTGCCGGAAAGCACATCGCCGGAATCCTGTTGTCCATCGGGGCCCAGAACATCGACCTGCTGAAGAAGCTCCCTCGGGGACAGGCCACTCCGGCCTCGGCCGAAACCGCGCCTTGAACAATTCGTAGCCACGACACCGGCTGAGCCTTCGCGCTCCAGGGCCGTGGTGCGCCCGGAGGTGCCATCGCGCACGGCCAAGGCGCCGATGGACCTTTTCGTCCACCCCTGACTTCGCAACGATTCCGCGAGGTTCCGAGCCATCCACTGGAGCAATTCATCCGCCTTGGCGCGACGCGTGTACTCACCGCGTCACTCAAGTGGCTGGGATCACTCACGCGCGCGCGCTTCGCCGCGTGGGCACGCCCGTTGCTGTCCATCCGCTGACCTTCCCGCCGCACCATGGGGGTGTGGGTGGGGGGCGGATGCCAGCGCTGGGGGCACGGGTCGGTGGCGACGTACGCGGCGATACCAGCGGTAGGACAAGCCCTCCTGGCCCTGCTGGAGCAGGCTTGCCCCAAGCCTGAGTTCGAGGGCGCGAAGTTCCGCCTCTATCAGGCCTCCGACTTCAAGGCCCCCATGGACGAGGGCATCTCCCTCTTCCTCTTCCGCGTCACCCCCAGCACCACGCGCCGCAACCTCCCCGGGCGACTCGACTCGCAAGGACGCCGCACCCGCCGGCCCCTCCCCGTCGACCTCTATTACCTGCTCACCCCCTGGGCGAAGTCCGCCGCCAAGCAACACCGGCTCCTCGGCTGGGCCATGCGCCAGCTCGAGGACACGCCCACCCTCACCGCCAGCTTCCTCAATCACTACGGCACACCCGAGACAGACACCTTCCTCCCGGATGAAACAGTCACGGTCCTCTACGAGCCACTGACCATCCAGGACATGCTCAACGTCTGGGAGCCCGGCAAGCCCAACATCCAGGTCTCCGCCTCGTACGTCGCGCGCATGGTCGGCATCGAGTCCGCCATCGCCGACGAGGAAGCCGGCCCCGTCCAGACTCGCGTGCTGTCGCCCGGAAAGGTGACCGAGCGATGAGGCCCGCCATCCAGGTCCTCGAGCACGTGTCGCGCATCGCACCGCTCGGCATCCGCTTTCGCGACGAGGCCACGGGGGCGTGGGTGAACGAAGGACTGCGCGTCAGCGCGTTCCCCGTGGGACAGCCCTCGTTGCGCCGCGAATCCGTGGTCAACCGCTCGGGCCTCCACCTGCTGATGAACCTGCCCGGACTGAGAGATTTGGAGTTCGGGGACGAGCACGCCGGAGACGACGCGTGGTGGGCCGCCCTCCCCTCGCGACGTCCGTACACCATCGAAGTGCACGACAACCTGGACCGCTTCCTGTCGTGCTCCTTCCGCGCCCAGCTTCCACACCGAGGACTCTTCTCCCTCGACTGCGTCGCCTCACCGCCTTCCCCTCTGTCACCACCAGCGCCCTCCGTGCCGCTCTACTCCGCGCCCACGCGCCAGAGCGCCGTGCCCATGGCCGTGGTGCGCGCGGAGCTGTGGGACACGAAGGCGAAGGCTCCCGCCGCATGGGCGTTGGTGGAGGTCACCTCCGCGGGTGGCGTCACCGCGCGCGGCATGACGGATGAGCGCGGACGACTCGCGCTGTTCTTCCCGTACCCGGCTCCCGTGGACTTCGCTCCCGGCTCTCCCGTGGATGCGTCCAGCCTGCCGCCGGGGCCTCCTCTCTTGGAGCAGACCTGGCCGCTCCAGCTTCGCGTCCATCACGACTACCGCGCACCTGGGACGGCGCTGCCGGACGTGTGCGTCACGCTGTCCCAACCCCCGGCGGGGGTGTGGGCGGATACGGGCAGCCCCCAGGCGCTGCTCGAGCCAACGCTGCGCTACGGCCAGGAGCTCGTCCTGCGCACCCAGGACGCGCCTGCCTCCCGGCTGTGGATCACCCCCACGGGTTCACCTCCCTAGGAAATGACCGATGCCTGAATATCTCGCTCCCGGTGTATTCGTCGAAGAGACCAGCTTCCGCTCGAAGTCCATCGAGGGCGTGAGCACCACCACCACCGGATTCATCGGTCCCACCCGCTATGGGCCCGTGGAGCTGGAGCCCGAGCTCATCACCAGCGTGGTGGAGTTCGAGCGCATCTACGGCAACCGCCGACAGCTCGCGTTCACCGACGACGTCACGCTGCACAACTACACCTGGCACGCGGCCCGCGCCTTCTTCGAGGAGGGCGGCAAGCGGGTCTACATCAGCCGCGCCTTCCGCCGTCCGGATGACAAGCTCTACACGGGCCTGGACACCACCATCGACCTGGGCACCGGCACCGCCGTCTCCACCGAGTACAACGACGGCCACGCCCGCGCGCTCCTGGACGCGAGCTCGAACCCCAAGACGGA
>NZ_JBLZWL010000013.1:0-25227 GCF_049194865.1 Corallococcus terminator
ACTCGCACGACAACTTCACCTGGGGCCTCACCGTCTTCTCCAACGCGGGACTCGTCAACGGAGAGCTCGAGACGAACCTGCGGCTCTACCTGGCGCAGAAGTGGCGCACGCCTACGCCCGAGAACAGCAAAGGCGACGGCGACGGCGGGGGCATGAACTGGGGCATCCCGGAGGACGAGCTCGCCATCTACTTCAACTCGGATGGGTTCGCGGCGGACATGGTCCCCGAGTACGTCTACCAGCTCTACAAGCCCATCGTCGGAGACAAGAGCGGCCTGCCCATCCAGGAAGGCCGGGCCGCGAGCTTCTTCAAGTTCTACGTCAAGTCGGGTCGCTTCGACGGCTACGTGTTGCCCACGGGCTGGTTCGGCTTCGCGCCGCAGTTCGTGCCCAGCATCAAGCTGCCCGCGGTTCCCTACTGGAAGGGCTATGTCGTGGCGCTGGTGGTCTCCGACCCGACGCCGGATCTGCCTGCCGACTCCACGGGCGACGAGGTGTGGATCTTCGACTCGGAGAACATGAGCAAGGGGCCCATCTGCCGGCTGGGCAGCAAGAACTTCGACGTGGGCATGACGTTGCACACCACGTTCCTTCCGCCAGGGCTGGGAGAGATCCTCGACGGCCACGTGCCGGAGGATGAAGGCCCGCGGTACTGCGTGGACGTTCGCGAGGACTACAACGTGGACGCGATGAAGAAGACGTACGCGGACTGGCTGCCGGGCCTGTTCCCTCGCGTCCCGAGCGTACTCTTCACGCCGTGGAGGCTGGGCGTGAGGTGGGCGCTCAACTTCCCGAAGCTGCGCAAGGTGTTCGAGGAAAATGTGTACCCGAACTTCCCGCTCCAGCGCCCGCGGTCTCCTCCGGGCAAGGGTGGCAAAGAAGACTGAGCGTCACGCTCCGACTTGTCGTGCCGGGCTCCCTTCACCTACCGTCTCCGGGCTTTCACAGACACGGAGGCAACACCATGCGCTGCATGCTCTCGCGGTTGACGTATGGGTTGGTGGTGGGAGTCGGGTTGATGGGCTGCGGTATCGAAGACCCTGGAGCGACCTCCGAAGAGGAGTTCCAGGGGTCGGTGGAGCAGCACATCTACAACGCGCGCTGCCAGACGGATCACGCTGGATACCAGACGGGTCGCTGCCTCGACGTCTTGTCGCTCAACACGTGTCAGTACGTCCCGTACACGTCCGCGAGCACGAACTGCATCACAGGGAAGGTTCATCCAGGCGGTTTGCGCGCGCTGTGCAACATCTACCTGAACAGCAACTACTGTCAGGACCCCCAAGAAAACTGAGTGCCTCACCCGAGCGCCGCGCGAGTCCATCCCGTGCGGCGCTCACGCGTCACTCACGCGCCATGACGGTGCGAGTGGCGTCCGCGAAGAGCGCGTCGGGCACGGAGGCGAGGACTTCATCACGGCGTCCCTCCACCCAGGCCCAACGTGCCCCCAGCTTCGTCACCAGCCCCAGGGTTCCGCCGCGAAGCCTCGCGATGAAGTGTCGCGCCTGGCCCTTGCCACCATCGACACGCCACAGCACCGCGTCGAGTTCTGGCAGGGGCGTACCCGCCGCGAGCAAGGGAGCGATGGCTGCCTGACACTCCAACCGGAGGATGCGCGCGTCCAGCTCCACGAGGAAGTCGTGCACGCTCAGCTCGCCGCGCGTCTCCGGCTCGCTCAGATACTTCACCACCCGAGCCACCGCCGCGGTGAGGTGGACATACGTGTCCTTGCCGCGACACAGCGCCGCCGCCGCGCCCGCTGTGCGCCGGGCCACCGCGAGCGCCTCCGACTCCTTGGGCTCGGAGCGGGAGTCCGCGATGAGCCGGTGGTATGCGCGGCCCGCGTGGCTGGTCAGTTGCTTCTCATGACCGAGCGAGAGTGATTCCTGTGGAGTGAGTCGCGAGGGCTTCGACAGGAAGTCACGCACGTGGTCCAGCACGCGTCGTGCGACGGCCTCCTCGAACCGGTCCGCGAGGTGTGGCGCCACGAGTGCGGAGACCCACAGCCCCAGTTCCACCTGCCCCGCCGCTGGACAGACAGGACGCGGTCCACCGAGCGCCCATGGGCCCGAGGGCCGGTCCTCCGGGCTCGCGACCTGGAGCGCTGCCTTCAAGATGATGTGACAGTGGGCCAGCTCATCGACCGCCGCCATGCACGCGCTCCTTCACACCCCGGCCATCACCGTGTCGACAATCTTCGCGGAGCACAATACCGCGGGCAGTCCCGCCCCCGGATGCGTCCCCGCCCCCACGAGGTAGAGCCGGTCCACGTCCTCGCTCTTGGCCTGGGCCCGGAGGAACGTGGTCTGCATCAGCGTGGGCGCGAAGCTGAACGCCGCGCCCAGGAACGAGCGCAGGTCATCCCGGAAGTCCTCCGGCGTGAAGACTCGCGACGTCACCAACTCCTGCCCCAATCCGGGCAACACCGTGCGCGACAGCCGAGCCTCCAGCTTGCGACGGAACACCTCCGCCCGCGCCTTCCAACTGGACCCGTCTCCCAGATGTGGCACCGGCGCCAGCACGTAGAACGCATCGTGGCCCGGCGGTGCCAGCCCCGCGTCCGTCGCCGTCGGCCGATGCAGATACAGCAACGGGTCCTCGGAGGGCAGCCCTGGACCGTCCAGCCCCGAGAACATGCCCTTGAAGTCCCGACCGAACAGCAGCGTGTGGTGCGCCACCTCCGGATACTGTCGCCGCGTTCCGAAGTACCAGAGGAACACGCTCATCGAGTACCGCGCCTGCTGGATGCGCGTGTCCGTCCAGTGACTGCGCACGTGCCGGGGCAGCAGATACCGGTACGTCCAGGCCGCGTCCGCGTTGGACACCACGGCCTCGGCCGGAAGCCAGGAGCCATCACCGAGCCGAACGCCCGTCGCCTTGCGCCCCTCCACCGTGATCTCCGACACCTCGCTGCCGTAGCGAACCTCGCCCCCCAGCGACTCCAGCAAGGACACCAGTCCTCGCACCAGCGCTCCCGTTCCCCCCACCGGAAAGAACGCGCCCCAGCGCCGCTCCACGAACTGGATGGACGTGTACACGGCGCTCGCGGGCGAGAACGGACTGCCGCCGATGAGCAGCGGATGGAAGCTCAACGCCTGTCGGAGCCGCTCGTCCTTCACGTGACGCGACACCAGGCCGTACATGCTCCGGAACGCCTCGTCGCGCACCAGCGCCGGGGTGAAGGGCGCGAGGCTCAGCACGTGCGGCACCGGAGCGCTCATCAGCGGACCGATGCCCGCTTCATACATGCGCTCGACACGGGCACTGAGCGACAGGTAGCCCGCCTCGTCTCCAGGCGAGAGGCGCCGCACCGCCGCCAACATCGCTTCCTTGTCCGTGTGGTAGTCGAACGTGAAGCCATCCGGGAAGCGCATCCGGTACAGCGGCGTCACCGGCTTCAGCTCCACATGGTCGGCCAGCTTCCGTCCAGCCAGCGCCCACAGCTCCTCGAGCAGGTGCGGACAGGTGATGACCGTGGGCCCGGCATCGAAGGTGAATCCGTCCTGCTGGAAAGCGTGGGCCCGACCTCCAGGCCCAGCTCTCCGCTCCAGGACGGTGACGCGCCAGCCCCTCGCGGCCAGTCGGACCGCCGCCGCCAACCCACCAAAACCACTGCCAATGACGAGGACGCGCCTGCCGTCTCGCCGCGCGTCGGGTTCCACCCTGGCCGAAGGTCGCATCACCGTGGAGGTTCCATGGCACACCCGGGTCGCGGTCTCCACTCCAGCGAGCAGGCAACCCAGCTGGCGAAGCGACCGGGCGCTGTTGCGAGCGTGGGGGGGCACAGCTAGCCTCCCCCGTCCAAGGCCTCCACGGGGGGGTGCCGCGCCCCTGCGCGCACGGGTTGAGCAATGATTGAGGTTCCTGGCTACCGCAGCGACAGAGCGCTCTCCGCCTCCGGCGCCTTCCAGCTCCTGCGCGCCACACGCGCCGAGGACGGCGCCCGTGTCACCTTGAAGGTCGCGGAGACCACACGGCCCCCGTCCCTCACCAATCGCCTCCGCCACGAATTCGAGCTCACCCACACCCTCCGCCTCGACGGCATCCTCCACCCCCTGTCCCTGGAGGAGTCCCGCCCCGGAATGTCGGTGCTCGTGCTCGAGGGCTTTGGAGAGACGACGCTTGCCCAGCGGCTCACCTCGGGCCGCATCGAGGCCCGCGCCGGCTGCCGGCTCGCCGTCGCCATCGCCCGCGCCGTGGGCCAGCTCCACGCCGCCGGCATCCTGCACCGCGACCTGCAACCCGCCTCCGTGCTGCTGAGCGCGGACGGCACCTCCGTGAAGTTGACCGGGCTCACCCTGGCCACGCGTCGCGCTCGCGCCGAAGTCGCGCCCGTCGCCCCGGAGCGACTGGAGGGTACGCTCGAATACCTGTCGCCGGAGGCCACCGGCCGCACGCACCGCAGCGTCGACTCGCGCAGCGACTTCTACTCGCTGGGCGTCATGCTGTTCGAGCTGTTCACCGGCCGTCGGCCCTTCGCGGACACCGATGCCCTGGGGCTCATCCACGCGCACGTGGCGCTGCCGCCGCCCGCGCCGAATGACCTGGTGCCGGAGCTGCCTCGCCCCCTCTCGGCGCTCGTCCTCAAGCTGCTCGCGAAGTCTCCCGAGGACCGCTACCAGAGCGCGTACGGACTGGTGGCCGACCTTCAGCGCTGCCTCGATGCACTGGAGGAGTCCACGGGCTCCGTGCCCGACTTCGAGCTGGGCACGAAGGACGTGCCCGAGCGCTTCGCCGTCCCCGAGAAGCTCTACGGTCGCGAAACGCAACAGGCCGAGCTGAAGGCCGCCTTCGAGCGCGCCGCGTCCGGCCGCTCCGGCTTCGTGCTGCTCACAGGCGCGGCCGGCATGGGCAAGTCCGCGCTCACCGGCACACTCAAGCGTCCCGTGTCGGCGAAGCATGGCTTGTTCGTGCGGGGCAAGTACGACCAGCTCCTCCGCGACACACCCTACAGCGGCATCTTCGAGGCCTTCCGCGAGGTGGCCCGGAGCCTGCTCGGCGAGGAGCGGCTGGAGGACTGGCGCGCGCGCCTGCTGGAGGCCCTGGGCGGCATGGGGCGACTGGTGGTGGACGCGGTGCCGCGCATGGCGCTGGTGCTGGGCGAGCAGCCTCCCGTCGCCGAGCTGGGACCCGCCGAATCGGAGCTCCGCTTCCAGCTCGTGTTGCGCAAGCTGGTGGGGGTGCTCGCGACGAAGGAGCATCCGCTCGTCATCGTGCTGGATGACCTCCAGTGGGCCGACAGCGCCAGTCTCCAGTTGCTGCGCCTGCTCCTGTCGGACCGGGGACTCAGTCACCTGCTCGTCGTGGGAGCCTGCCGCTCGGAGGAGCTCGGACCCGAGCACCCCGTGGAGGCACTCAAGCAGGCCCTGCGCGACGCGGGCACGCCCGTGCAGCGCATCGACCTGGAGCCGCTGTCTCCCGAGCAGATCACTCGGCTGGTCGCCGACGTCTTCCCCGCGGCGGCGGGTCAGCCAGACACGCAGCTCGACGCGGTGGTGCTCTCGTTGACGGAGGGCAATCCGTTCTTCGCCGTGCAGCTCCTGCGCGCCTTCTACGAGCGCGGCCTGGTGCGCTTCGACGCGGAGGGCGGCGGGTTCCGTTGGGATGGCGGAGCGCTGCGAGGCCAGGACTTCAGCGATGGCGTGGTGGCGCTGCTCACCGCGCGGATTCGCGAGCTGAGCCCGGGTGCCCAGGCGCTGCTGCCCATCGCGGCGGCCCTCGGCCACACCTTCACGTTGCGCAACCTCGCGGTGGTGCTGGAGCGCTCGCCCGAGCAGGCCGAGGAGGCGCTGGACGAAGTCCTCCAGGCGGGCCTGGTGGCACCGGTGGGCGAGCGGCTCGCGGACATCGAGAGCAGCGACAGCTTCCAGTTCGCGCATGACCGCGTCCAGCAGGCCGCGCTGGAGCTGACGCCCGTCAGCGAGCACCCGGAGGTCCACGCGCGCATCGGCCGCCTGCTGCTGCGGCACACGCCGCCCGAGCTGATGGACGAGCAGCTCGCCGACATCGTCAGCCACTTCCACCTCGCCCTGCCCGTCCTGAAGGACGCGGAGGAACGGCACCGCGTGGCGGAGCTGGACCTGCGCGCGGGACGTGGCGCCAAGTCGCGCGGTGCGTGGGCCGCGGCGCTGCGGCTGCTCACGACGGGGCGACAGCTCCTCGGGGACGACGGGTGGAAGTGGGACCGCTCGCTCGCGTTCGACCTGCACGTCGAGGCGGCCGAGGCGGCCTACCTCGCGGCGGACTTCGAGCAGATGGAGCGGCTGGCCAGCACGGCGCTGGCACACGCGGCGGACCGACTCGAACAGGTCCGCGTGCACCTGGTGCGGCTCCAGTGTCATTCGCACCGGGGTGAGCACGAGCGCGCGGTGGACCTGGGGCTGAAAGTCTTGGGGACGCTGGGCCAGCACCTCCCCGCGAAGCCCAAGCAGGCGCATGTCCTGGCCGCCGTGGCGAAGACGAAGCTGTACCTGGGGCTGCGCAAGCCCGAGGACCTGGAGTCATTGCCAGAGCTGACGGACCCGCTGCTGCTCGCCACGCTGCGGGTGATGATGAAGCTGGCCACGGCCGCGTTCATGGCCCGGCCGCTGCTCTTCCCGCTCGTCGTGCTGCGCAACCTGCAGATCTCCATCCGTCACGGCGCCACGGGTACGGCTGCCTTCGGCTACGTGGGTTACGGCCTGATGCTCAGCGTCCACCTGGGCAATCCCGAGGAGGGCTATCGCTACGGGCGGCTGGCCTTGAAGACGCTGGACCGCTTCGGCGCGGAGAGCCTTCGGTCGATGGTCCACTTCGTCTTCAACCTCTTCATCCGTCACTGGAAGGAGCCGCTGTTGCCGTGCATCGACGACTTCTTCGCCGGTGCGGGCAAGGGTCAGGAGACGGGAGACATCGAGTACTTCGCGTACAACGCGAGCGCGGGCTGCGCCGTGTCGCTCATCGCGCGGGACGGACTGGTGGAGCACGGTCCGCGCGTCGACCGGTTCATGGAGGCGCTCGCCTCGCATCGGCATCAGAACGTGCCGTTCCTCCAGTACACGAGGCACACGCTCGACGTGCTCACGGGGGCCTTCACGGGGGACGTGGAAGCGCGGGAGCGGGACATCGTCGCGCCGTATCACCAGCTCGGGTACGCCAACGGCATCGCCACCTGCGACGTCATGCGCACCATGCGGCGCTGGCTGTGGGGTGATGCGCACGGTGCGCTGGAGAGCGCGGCGGCGGTGGACGCACGCGTGGAGCTGATCGCCGGGCAGATGTACCTGCCCTGGTACAAGTTCTTCCAGGGCCTGGCGCTCCTCCAGCTCCATCCCTCGCGAGGACCGATGGAGCGAATCCGCTCGTCGCGCTCCATCGAGGCCCTCCGCAAGCAGATGCGTGGCTGGGCTCGCATCGCCCCGATGAACTACGGCGCGCGAGCGGAGCTGCTCGACGCGGAGCGCGCACGCGTGGACGGACGCGCCGAGCTGGCCGCGGATGGCTACGACCGCGCCATCCGGCTGGCGCGCGAGCACGGCCTGTCGCTCGACGAGGGTGTGGCCTGCGAACGGGCGGCGCACTTCCACCTGGCCACGGGCCGCGAGCGGGTGGCCCGCTCGTATCTGGAAGAGGCTCGAAGCGCGTATCTGCGCTGGGGCGCGCGGGCGCTCGTCTCGAGAATGGAGCGAGAGCATCCGCGCCTCTTGACCTCCTCCGCACCGGAGCCCTCGCGGACCGAGGAGTCCGGGGGCACTCCGCTGGCCGCGTTGGATTTGGAGTCCGTGCTCAAGACGGCGCGCGCGCTGTCCGGCGAAATCGTCCTGGACAAGCTGCTGCGCAAGTTGATGACGCTGCTCATCGAGAACGCGGGCGCGCGGCGCGGCTTCCTCATCCTCAAGAAGCCCGAGGGCCTCTTCATCGAAGCGGAGGGCTCCGTGGATGGAGCCCGGGTCCTGCAAGGACAGGCGGCCGTGTCGGTGGAGTCGTCGTCCACGGCGCTGCCGGCGTCCATCGTCCACTACGTCGTCCGCACTGGAGAGACGGTGCTCCTGGATGACGCCACGGCGGAGGAGCCCTTCTCCGAGGACCCGTACGTCCGCGAGGCGAGGCCCAAGTCCGTGCTGTGCAGTCCGCTGCTGAAGCAGGGCTCGCTCACCGGCGTGCTGTACCTGGAGAACGACGCGACGCGCGGCGCCTTCACCCCCGAGCGCCTGGAGGTGCTGCGCCTCTTGTCCTTCCAGGCCGCCATCTCACTGGAGAACGCGGGGCTGTACGCGAGCCTGGAGGAGTACAGCCACACGCTGGAGCGGCGCGTGGAGGAGCGCACCGCGGAGCTGCAGAGCAAGAACGTGGAGCTGGCGGGCACGCTCAGCCGCATCCAGGAGATGCAGCGACAGTTGGTGGCGCAGGAGAAGCTGGCCTCCCTGGGCTCACTCACGGCGGGCATCGCCCACGAGTTGCAGAACCCGCTCAACTTCGTGAACAACTTCTCGGAGCTGTCCGCGAAGCTGGCCGACGAGCTGGACTCCACGCTGCGGGGCATGACGGACAAGTTCGACGCCGCCACGGCGGAGGACGTGCTGGAGACGCTGGAGGACCTGAAGCAGAACTCCAAGCGCATCCAGTCCCACGGCCGGCGCGCGTCGAACATCATCAAGACGATGCTGCGGCACTCGCGGCGCTCGGAGGGCTCGCGCAGCCGCGCGGACCTGAACATGTTGATTCGCGACAGCGTCAACCTGGCCGTGCAGGGGCTGCGGGCCCGGCAGGGCGCGGCCACGGTGGAGACCGACACGGAGCTGGACGCCGCCGTCGGCAACGTCGAGGTGGTGGCCGGCGACATCAGCCGCCTGCTCATCAACATCCTCGACAACGCCTTCTACGCCACGGTGCAGAAGCAGCAGCAGGCCGAGGCGGGCTTCGTCCCACGCGTGCGGGTCTCCACCCGCCGCCAGGGAGACCGCGTGGAGCTGCGCGTGCGAGACAACGGGCCGGGCATTCCGCTGGAGATTCGCGAGAAGTTGTTCGACCCGTTCTTCACCACCAAGCCCGCGGGCTCCGGCACGGGCCTGGGCCTGTCGCTCTGTCACGACATCGTCCAGGAGCACCAGGGCGAGATTCGGGTGGAGAGCGTCCTCGGCGAGTACGCCGAGTTCATCATCTCCATCCCCGCCACTCGGTCCAGCAGCGCCGCCGTCGACTGACGCCGGACATGAGAAGGCCCCTCGTTCCACATGGGAAGGAGGGGCCGGAACCACGGAAGAAGCAGCGCGGCGGCTAGGCCGTCTTCTTCTCCTTCTCCATGACGAGCTGGGGCGCCTCGTGACGGGTGATGACCGTCTCGGTGATCTTGCACTCCTTGACGCCCTCACGGAACGGCACGTCGTACATGATCTCCAGCATCGCGTCCTCGAGGATGGCGCGCAGGCCACGCGCTCCGGAGTGGCGGCGCATCGCCTCGCGAGCGATGGCGCGCAGCGCCTCCTTCGTGAAGGTCAGCTTCACCTTCTCCATCTCGAAGAGCTTCTGGTACTGCTTCACCAGCGCGTTCTTCGGCTGGGCGAGGATGGTGACCAGGTCCTCTTCCTTCAGGTCATTGAGCGTGGCGATCATCGGCAGACGACCGATGAACTCGGGAATCATCCCGAACTTCATCAGGTCCTCAGGCTCGGTCAGCGCCAGCAGCTCGCCCACGCTGCGGTCCTCGCGGTGAGAGATTCGCGCCCCGAAGCCCAGGCCCTTCTCGCCCACCCGGCGCTTGATGACGCCGTCGATGCCGTGGAACGCGCCGCCGCAGATGAACAGGATGTTCGTCGTGTCGACCTGAACGTACTCCTGCTGGTTGTACTTCTTGCCACCCCGCGGGGTGACATTGGCGCGCGTGCCCTCGATGATCTTGAGGAGCGCCTGCTGCACGCCTTCACCGCCCACGTCGCGGGTCGCGCTGGGCATGTCGCCCTTGCGCGCGATCTTGTCGATCTCGTCGATGTAGACGATGCCGCGCGCCGCCTTCTCCACGTCGTAGTCGGCGTTGTGGAGCAGGTTCTGGATGATGTTCTCCACGTCCTCACCCACGTAGCCCGCCTCGGTGAGGCTGGTGGCATCCGCGATGGTGAAGGGGACGTTGAGGAAGCGCGCCAGGGACTGCGCCAGCAGCGTCTTGCCGCTGCCCGTGGGGCCAATGAGCAAGATGTTGCTCTTGCTCAGCTCCACCTCCTCGCCCGACGGACCCTTCACGCCTGGGCGTGGCCGTGCCGTGGGCTTCTTCTGGTAGATGCGCTTGTAGTGGTTGTACACCGCTACAGCGAGTACCTTTTTGGCCTGGTCCTGCCCGATGACGTACTCATCGAGAAACGCCTTGATTTCCGAAGGCGTTGGCAGACTGACCTGAGGCTTGCCTTCTTCACGCTCGTTCTCATCCGCGATGATGTCGTTGCAGAGCTTGATGCACTCATCGCAGATGTAGACCGTAGGTCCCGCAATCAGCTTGCGGACCTCGCGCTGCGATTTTCCGCAGAACGAGCAGGACAGGTTGACGTGGTGCTCCTTCTTCACTGCCGCCTCCGAGTTCGCCGACCCCGGATCCCCCGGAGCCACTTCGCCGTCCACCGCTCCCCTACCCACACGGCCTGCCCACGTCTCGAACAGCCGTTGGGCCCACCTACATGGGGCCCACAACCACTATAGGGCCCTGCCCCCTGGGCAGGAAGCCCAACGGTGCGGGCCCGTTACGGAGCGTACAGCGTCCGCAACGGGTGAGCGTTCAGTAACAGTGGCTCAGGCGTCCGTCACGCCCGAGGCGAGCTCTTCTACGTCATCGGCCAGGGTGGCTGCCCGCTCGGCAACAGCGTTCGGAATCTTGCGACACCCCGCCAGCTCGCTGGCGAGCTTCCGGGCCATCGACGCCAGCTTCCTCACCTGGAGGCTCTCGGGCGGCGGCTCGGGGGGGGGACGGGGGAATCGCTCGGTGAACTCCTTCTTCAGCTCCGTCGGCGACTTCTCCGGGCTCCAGATGCTGTCACGTAGGGACTTGTATTCAGTGGGAGACAACTGCCCCCGTTCCTCGGCGTCGGCCAGCACTTCAATCACTTCGAAGGCAGGGGCCTTTTCGGGGAACTCCTGGGCCCGCAGCTCCTCCTCGGGCTCATGCTTGGCCAGGAAGCTGAAGGAGCGGGTCAGCTTGAGGGCCGTCTGCTTCTTGATGTGCAGTTCCTTGAGGCAGTAGGCCTCGAAGGTGGGGTGGCCCCACTCCTCGAACTTCGCCTCGTCCCGGACCGTCACGAGCAACTTCCCCAGCTCGGCCCAGGTGGACTTGAAGCGCTTGGCGGCCATCAGCACGGTGTGACGGAAGGTCCCCGGCGGAACGCTCAGCGCTTTCTTCGCGATTTCGGTCTCGGCAACGGATGCGGCGGACATGGCCCCGGTATGGGGCATGCCCGGGATGTGGGCAAGAAAGTGGCCCTAGCCCCGCTTGCCGATATTGAACGACAGACCCACCGTCGCCCGCTCCCCGTCGTAGGCCCGGAACGGCCACTTCTGCAGCTCCACGAAGAGGCAGTCGTAGAGTGGACCTTTCTTGAACTGGGGGTTGTCCACCCAGAGCTTGTTGACCTTGCCGTCGTTGCCGATGACGAACTCCAGGGGGATTTTCGCCGCCAGCCCGGGGCTGCGCTCGGCCTCCTCCTTGAAGCACTTGAAGAGCGTGGACTTGTTGCCCGCGACGATGCGGTTGATGGCGCTCTGGTCGAACTGCTGGGAGACCTCCATGCCCTCCGCGTCCGTGTTCACGCTCCCCGTGGGGCGTGGCGGCTTGCGGTCCTCCGTGCGTGAGGCGGAGGCCACGGCCGTGGGCTTGCTCGTGCCCGTCGCCGGCTTCGTCGTGCCCGTGTCGGCGGGCTTGTTCGGCCGGGCGGCGCCCTGCGTGGGGTACTCGAAGAGCTCCTCGTCGTCCTGACGCGCCTGCGCCACGCGGATGACGGGGGCCTCCATCTCGATGCCCTCGAACTCGTCCTCGCCGAACCAGCCGTGCACCGCGGCGTTGCGCGCCAGGAACAGGCCCGCGGTTCCCAGCACCAGCGCCAGCGCGCCCGCGACGCCGCCGAGCACCATGACGCGCTTGTGGTTCTTCTCCCGCTCCACCTGGACGGCCGCGTCCACGCGCACGCGCGCCTCGGAGAGCGCGACATGCACCTTGAAAGGCTCCACCTCCTTCATGGGGTGGAAGTCCCGCTCGCCGGCCAGGGCCAGGGGGGAATCGGGCGTCAACTCACCCGTCTTGAGCTTCTCCACGATCTGGGAGCCGCTCACCGGTCCAAGGACCAGGTCTCCATGTCGGAAGAGCCACTGCCCATCCACGTCCGCCGCGAGTTCTTGTCCAGCCGCCATTTCGCGCGCGATTATCCCGTGTTACCCCGCGCCCTCGCAACGCCGTGCTTCCTTCGACCTCCAAGCGGATTCCTGTCGCACTGTGGATCTGGTACTGCGGCGGAAACTTCCGCGGCTTCCAGCGCCAACCGGAGGGGCCCACCGTCCAGGAGGCCCTGGAGGGAGCCCTGCGCTCGGTGGGGGTGCCCGCGACGGTGATGCCCTCGGGGCGGACGGACCGGGGCGTCCATGCGCGCATGCAGGTGGTGAGCGTCCGGCTGGAGGCGGGAGATTCGCCGGAGTCGCTCGCCCAGCGGTTGCCCGCACACCTGCCGTCAGGGCTCGGCCTGTGCCTGGTGCGCCGCCCCGGCTCCTTCCATGCCCAGTGGAGCGCGAGCGGCAAGGAGTATCGATATCGAATGCGGCTGGGCGGCGGCGCGCCGGTGCCGGAATGGGCGCCCTACTCGCTCGACGTGGCGGGCGAGGAGGTGGGGCTCCATGGGCAAGGCGCGACGGTGAAGCCCGAGCGCGTGGCGGAGCTGCTCGCCATGGCCGCGGGCACGCGGGACTTCATCGCGTTCCATGAGAAGTCCAGCCCCCGCAAGCCACGCACGCTGGAGTCCGCCACCCTGCACGAGCGGGGCGGAGGGCTCTTCGAGGCGAGGCTGATCGGGGACGGCTTTGCCCGCTACCAGGTGCGCTACGTGGTGGGTGGCGCGCTGAAGGTGGCGGCGGGGCTGCTTCCAGAAGAGGCCTGGCTGGCGGCGCTGGAGACAGGGGCGGCCATGGAGGGCTTCAAGGCGCCCGCTCACGGCCTGATGCTCTGGGAGGTTCGCTACCCTCCTGGAGTGGATCCCTTTACCGCCCCGGAGCGTCTCCACCCTCCAGGGCTGCCGCTGGAGCCACCCTTCCTGCCCGGGTGACACGCGGCGGATCCACGCTTCAAGTGCTTCAGTCGACGAGGCGCTCTTCGTACTTCGCCAGCAGATCCGAGATGGCCTCCCGGAGGTACTCGCTCTGACGAATACGGGTGGTGCGCGACAGCTCCTTCAAGGAGTCGAGCTTCTCGCGGTTGAGCCGAAAAACCACCGAAGTGAGACGGGGATTCATGTCCAAGTGCGCAACCTCCTACAGATGCGCACACCATCTCACAGCCCTTTTTGATCGCAAGATTTTCACTCGGATCCGCCTACCGGGAAGATCCACTGCAGCCCGGTGAAGCCCTCGGCATCGGCGCGGAGTCCGGATCCGAACCCGAGCGTGAGCCCGAGTCCCCCGTACACCGCGAACCGCTCCGAGAAGGTGTGTCGCAGGCCGAAAGCTACGCGAGGCCCCACCCACGGCCCAGAAAACGGACGCACGACGGCGCCGAGATCCACGAAGGACTGCCACGACTCGTCCCCGAAGACGCTGCGGAAGCCCCCCACCAGCGAGAGCTCCGGCTGCCGGAGGCTGCCGCGGATCACCACGAAGACCTCGTCCCCGTCGTGACCCACCGTGAGGGAGGCTCCCACGTCGAGCAGCGCGTCCAGCCCCTTCACCACCTCCGCGTCCCCGCCGTTGATCAACTCCGTGTACGAGGCCCCGGGTCCGAGGATCAGCGAGAAGGCGCTGCGATCCCGATACGGCGAGTCCACGTACTCGGCGGCCCCGGCGCTCAGCGGCGAGAGCCATGCGGCCACCCACGCGACGCCCCACCCCGTCGCGGCCCGCTGTCGGCTCCGCTGCGTCATCAGCTCACGACGGGCAGCGCGAAGCCCCTGGACTCCTGGGCCACGGGCTTCGTCACGCCAGCGGCCTCATTCAGGCGGCCGGAGCGGAACGGCTCCAGATCCAACGACACGAACTTGAACCCCAGCGCGAGGAACGCGGTGTTGATCCGCTGGCGCACGTCCGCGACGAGGAACCGCTCGTACTCCTCGGCGGCCACTTCCAGCCGTGCCACCTCGCCGTGGTAGCGCACGCGGAACTGCCGGAAGCCCAGCTTGCGCAGCTCCGACTCGGCCGCGGCGATCTGCAGCAGCCTGTCCCGCGTTACCGCCGTGCCGTACGGAATCCGCGACGCCAGGCACGCCATCTGCGGCTTGTCCCACGTGGGCAGCCCCAGCGACTGGCTCCAGGCGCGAATCTCCTCCTTCGTCAGCCCGGCATCCGCCAGCGGAGAGCGCACCGCGTGCTCTCGCGCCGCCTTGTGCCCCGGCCGGTGGTCCTTGAAGTCGTCGGCGTTGAAGCCGTCCACCACCACCGACAGCCCCAGCTCCGTCCGCTTCGCCTCGCAGATGTCGTACAGCTCCGTCTTGCAGAAGTAGCAGCGGTTGGTGGGGTTGGCCGCGTACTGAGGGTTGGCCAGCTCGTTGCTGCCCAGGACGATGTGCCGGGCCCCCATTCGCTCCGCCAGCTCCCGAGCCTCCTGCGCCTCCTCGGGCGCCACCGAGGCGGACAGCGCCGTGAGCGCCAGGGCCCGCTCGCCCAGCTCCTCCACTGCCACCTTCAGGACGAACGTCGAGTCCACCCCTCCAGAGAAGGCCACCAGCGCACTGCCATGGGCACGCAGCGCGGCGCGCATGGCCTCCAGCTTGGGACGCGATGACTCACACAGGGCCTGGATTCGCTCGGGGCTCAGCATGGAGCACTCCTAAAACGGAAGGGCCCCGGATTGCACGCGCATCACGCGGCAACCTGGAGCCCTTTTCATGAAGTGGAACAAGGGCCGTGTCCGGCCCCCTGCTCAGCGGGCCTTGCTCTTCGCGGACTTCTTCCCCGCCGGCGCCGGCTTGGCGACCCGAGCCGCACGCGTGGCGGGACGCGACTTCGCGCCCTTGTCCGCCTTGTCGGCCTTGGCCGGCTTCACCTTGGCGGCCACCTTCGGCTCCTCCGCCCGACGGGCCTTGGCGCCGTTGCCCTTCTCGGGCTTCTCGGACTTCTCCGCCCGCTCACCCTTGGCCGGCAGCGGGTTGGCCTTCATCCGCTTGCCGGTGATGGTCTTCAGCTCCTCGGTGGTCATGTAGCCGAGGTCCAGGAGCGACTGGAAGATCTTCGCGGCGCCGTCCTCCACCGACTCCACGTCGGAGTGGATGGTGACCTCCGGAGAGTTGGGCGGCTCGTACGGCTCGGTGATGCCGATGAAGTTGGGGATCTCCCCGTTGAGCGCCTTCTTGTACTTGCCCGTGCTGTCGCGCTCGATGAGCTTCTCGGTGGGGCAGTCGACGTAGACCTCCACGTAGCGGCCGATGGCGCGGCGGTTCTCCTCGCGCTTCCCCTTGTAGGGGCTCACGCAGGGCACCAGGGCGGCGACACCATTGCGCGTCAGGACGTTCGCCACGAAGCCGAGGCGACCGGCAATCGTGTTGCGCTCGTCCTTCGAATCACCCAGGCCCGCCCAGAGTTCGTCGGCGAGCTCGCCCTCGTCGAGGATCTCCACATTGCGGCCGACTTGTCGGAGCCGCGCCGCGATGTAGGCGGCAGTGGTGCTCTTACCGGTACCGGACATGCCGGTCAGCCAGAGGGTGAATCCAGTGTTGGAGGCCATAAGGGTTTTCAACTCCCATGCGTCCGGAGCGCTTCTTGCACGCCGCGGTGGACGCCGCAGATCCAGAAGATGGACGTGGTTATAGACGAAAACCCACGCACTTGACAATTCAGGCGCACCTTTCCGCAGGTAGGGGTGACAGGCAGTCAAGTGCTTGGGCCTACTGGGCTTTTTCGTTCTTGCAATGGTCTTTTCAGACCCGTTGCGTCTGAAAATCTCCATCGGCCCACCCATACTCGGACACCCAGGACACACAGCCCCGGTGTACGGATGCGATGAGATAGGAAACTCCCGGTAGCAACGGATGCCCTGCCGGGGCAGCCTGGGAGCGATCTTCCGCCGAAAAAGTGGGAGGCCCGTCTACATGGGAGTGGAACACCCCCATGACCTGCTCGCCCCGTGAATCCGCCTGGAGACACACCGCCAACCACGCCTCGGGGTCGAAGGCGTAGGCGAGCGCGGGGCGCGGGGACACGTTGCGCAGGGGGCACACCCGCCAGGAGTCAGCCTCGGAGGCGTGGAGGATCACACCGCAGCCCTCCAGCGGGTAGCACGCTTCCAGGTGTTGGAGGACTTCGCGGCGGACCGCCTCCGGCCAGCGTGGATCAGCCCAGGGGCTCACGGCGAGGGAGGTTCGGCGCGGGCGGCGCACCGGGAGCACCTGCGAAGGTCCATCTCCTCCAGGCCTCCTGGGGGCACCAGCCAGCGCCCTCCCAGCGTCGGTCCCAGGCCCAGACGGAGCCGCTGGAACACCATGGCCCCCACCGTTCCGAGCGCCACGCCCAGGGCGCCGTCAGGCGGCGGCCCCAGGTGCCGCACCGTCTCGCCGAAGCACCAGACGCACCCCTCCGAGCCCCGGAACACCACGCCCGCGCGGGCGCCATCGCCGCAGAGCGCCACCCAGGGGGCCTCCCCGCTCCAGGCCGTGGGCAGCTCCGCCAGCAGTCCCCCACTCCGCTCCGGGTTCGCCGCGTCCGGGTTGAGCGCCGACACCTCGCGGGCCAGCGTCGCCGCCATGGGCTGGCCGACGTCGGTGGCCGCCACGAGGAAGCCTGGAGCCCAGGGGCCCAGCGTGAGCGCACCCACGCCTGCCACGGGGGTCCCGCCTCCCGCCAGGTACGCCGCCGCCGTCATCCCCGACGCGCCCGTGGCGTCCACGCGCGCGCCGCCGGCCAGAAGCGACTCCTGGCCGCGACCACCCACCTCGCGCAGGAGGATCTGCCGGGAGTAGCGGAGGATCTGATCTTCACGCAGGGCCATGCGGCGTCACCCTCCCGCCATCGCGGGGATGAGGGTGAGACGGTCCGCGTCCTTCACCGGCGTGTCCAGCTCTCGCAGGGCGCGGATGTCCTCCTCGTTGAGGAAGACGTTGACGTAGCGCCGGACGGCGCCGCGCTCGTCCAGCAGTCGCGCGCCGATGCCCGGGTAGCGGGTGTCCAGGTCAGCCAGCACCTCGCGCACGGTGGCGCCGGAGGCACTGACCTCCGCCTGATTGCGCGTCAGCGCCCGCATCGTCGAGGGAATCCGAATCGTCGCCATGGCTCTCACCTTCCCTGCTTGCGGAGCACCAGTCGGTGCGTTCCATCCTCGCGCGGCTCGAGGGAGACGACCTCGTGCCCCTCCTCGCGCGCGCTGCGGGGAACGTTCTTCAGCGGCTCGTTGCCCCGGAGCCACACCTCCAGCAGCGCCCCTGGCTCCAGCGCTTCCAGCTTCAGCTTGGTGCGCACGTAGGTCATCGGGCAGACCTCGCGGGTGATGTCCAACGTCGCCGTCACCTCGCTCATGGCCGTGCCTCCCCCCTCAGCGCGCGCATGCCGTGCCCTCCTCGGGAGAGGCCGGAACGGCGGTGATGCGGCAGCCCGGACAGTCCTCGGCCCGTTCGACGCGCGTGCGCCGGCCCAGCAGCGTGTTCCCATCCAGCACGTGCAGCACGGCCTCGCCCGGCACGCGGCGCGCGGCGCCCGCGAGCAGCTCCAGCACCAGCAGCGCCTGCACCGAGCCCACCAGCCCCGCGAGCGAGCCGAGCACTCCCGCCTGTGCGCACGTGGGCACCGAGTCCGGCGGAGGTGGCGCCTCGTAGAGACAGCGCAGACAGGGCCCCTGGGGCTCCACGCGCATCGCCTGCCCCTGCATCCGCAGCACCCCTCCGTAGACGAGCGGCACCCCCGTCAGCACCGCCACGTCCGAGAGGAAGAACTTCGTCGCCACGCCATCGGTCGCATCGATGACGGCGTCGTGCGCGCGGAACAGGCCCTCCACGTTGTCGGCGTCCACGCGCTCCGCGAGCACGTCCGTCGTCAGCGCCGGGAAGGCCCGCATGAGGCCCGCCGCCACGGACTCCGCCTTGTTGCGCCCTACGTCCTCCGCGCGATGCCAGAGCTGCCGGGGCAGGTTCGTCACGTCCACGCGGTCCGGATCCGCCAGCGTCAGGTGGCCGACACCCGCCTGCGCCAACGCCAGCGAGGCCGGACACCCGAGCCCCCCTGCTCCCACGACGAGCACCCGCGAGCGCTCGATGCGGGAGGCGTGAGGAATCCGGGGATGGTGGTGCTCTTCTGGTCCGTGCATCGGTTGCTGCTCCGCGAGGGCGGATGCGAATAACGTGCGGGACCCTGCGTCGCACCTGGCAACAGTTGGGCGCAGGCGCCCTTTCCACACACAGCCAGGACATATGAGAAACCTGACCGGCGTGCTCGTCTTTTCCACCACCCTGCTGCTCGTCCACGGCTGCCACAAGAACACCGGCGAGGCCCAGGGCCCCGCGGACGCAGCCGCTCCCACCGCCGACGCCCAGGGCCCGGCCGAGGCGGCGAAGTTCCCCGACAGTGGCCAGGCGCTCCAGGAGCTCGCCCCCGTGGACACGCAGAAGTCCGGCGTCGACTCCGGCACGCTCGCGTCCAACACGCCCGACGCGGCCCCCCCCGCACAGGGCAACCTCAAGGAGACCAACACCCCCGAGGCCCACCGGGCCGCGCTCGAGTCCTGCGTGGACCGCTGGCTCGCGAAGCACAAGCTGGACTCCTACGGCAACGCCGAGGGCACCATGTACGCGGGCGGCACGCCCCTCTTCGACGAGCGCACCGGCGAGTCCACGGACCGCATGGCCTACGTGTTCAACCAGAAGCCGGAGGCTCGCAAGGTCTGCATGAAGGGCACCGCGGCCTCCAAGTAACGCGGCCCTCCCGCATGCCTCCCCGCCCGCCGGGGAGGTGGGCGAAGCACCCCAGGGATTCCCGCACCCCCGTGCGCTCCCGTAAGCTGCCGCCCAATGAATTCGAATCTCGCCCTGGGCGAGG
This sequence comes from Corallococcus terminator, assembly GCF_049194865.1. Lineage (GTDB taxonomy): Bacteria > Myxococcota > Myxococcia > Myxococcales > Myxococcaceae > Myxococcus > Myxococcus terminator_A. Next base: position 19,168 of record NZ_JBLZWL010000013.1, read on the forward strand.
AGACCCCGGCCAATGACCTCCGCGCGCGAGTGCGCGAGGTCCTCCTGCGCCGCAAGCTGACGGACAGCGTCTCCACGGAGCAGGCCACCGCGTCCTGGGAACAGGACCGGTTCGTCGCCCGGGCCCGCGCCCTCTTCTACGCGCGAATGATGTTCCTCACGCTGGGATTGCTCATCCTGGCGGTGCCCACGTGGAGCGGCTACTTCGGCCTCACCGGAGCCTTCTCCTTCCTGGGCTACTTCACGATGCTGCTCTACAGCGTCGCGAACCTGCTCGTCATCGACCACCCCAAGGCCGGCCGGTGGGTGACGTACACCACGCTGTGCCTGGATCTCGTCATCCTCGTGATCCTCATCGCCAAGCCCGCGGTGGGCGGCGGTCTGCAGAGCCCGCTGCTCGCCACGCAGCTGCTCTTCACCACCCTCTTCTCCATCCTCTACCCCAAGCCGCTCGCCATCCTCCCGCCGCTGCTGGCGCTGCCGATAACGACGCGGCTGGACCTGCTGCTCAACCGCTCCGTGACGGCGGTGGAGCTGCTCACGCTGCTCTGGTACCTGGCCCTCAACTTCATCATCGTCTACGTGCTCGTGTACCTGAACGAGCGCGAGGCCGCCGCGCACCGCGAAGTCGTCGCCCTCCAGGGAGACCTCAAGGAGCTGGCCGTGGTGGAGGAGCGCAACCGGCTGGCGCGAGAGATCCACGACGGCCTGGGCGCCTCGCTCTCGTCGATGATCATCCAGGCGGAGTACATCCTGAACCTCGCGCGCGAGGACGGCCTGCGCGAGGAGATTCGCGAGCTGAAGGCCACCGCCGAGGAGTCCATCGAGGAGCTGCGCCGCAGCCTGCGGATGATGCACGAGGACTTCGAGCTGTCGCAGGGCCTGGAGGACTACGCCCAGACGTTCCAGGAGCGCACGGGCATGTCCATCCAGTTCGAGCGCACGGGCCTGCAGCGCAAGATGTCCCCCGACGCGCAGCTCGCCCTGTTCCGAATCCTCCAGGAGTGCCTGTCCAACGCGGTGAAGCACGCCGACGCGAAGCTCGTGCAGGTGAAGCTCGACTACACCGAGGACCGCGTGCACCTCATCGTCCACGACAACGGCAAGGGCTTCGACCCTCAGCGCACGCCGCGCGGACACTACGGCCTGCTGAACATGCGCGAGCGCGCCATGAAGCTCGGCGGTCAGCTCATCGTGGATTCGTCACCGGGCTCGGGCGCCCAGGTGGCCTTCTCCCTCCCCTGCCCCCCGACATGACCGGAGCCCCCGTGGACGCCCCGCAGCCCTCCTCCACTCCCGCGCAGCCGCCCATCCGCGTCTTCGTCGTGGAAGACCAGACGAAGATCCTCAAGAACCAGCTGCGCCTCTTCGAGGGTCACCCGGAGATCGACATCGTCGGCACCGCGCTGTCCGGCGAGGCCGCGCTGGAGGACGTCCCGCGCCTCATGCCCGACGTCCTCCTCCTGGACCTGGGCCTGCCGCGCATGAGCGGCATCGACGTGACGCGCGAAATCAAGGCCGTCTATCCGAAGATGGAGATCCTCATCTTCACCATCTTCGACGAGGAGGACAAAGTCCTCGAGGCCGTGAAGGCCGGGGCATCCGGTTACATGCTCAAGGGCTCGCCGGTCGACAAGATCATCGAAGCCATCAAGGAAGTCCGCGCCGGCGGCACCGTCATCCAGCCCAACCTCGCGCGCAGGCTCCTGCGTCACTTCCGCGTCGACCCGGATGCCGCCCCCGTCCCCTCCGAGCCCGCGTCACCCCCTCCCGCGCCCGCGCCCGCCGCGATGAACCTCTCGCCCGAGGAGCCCCTGCTCAAGCCGCTGTCGGACCGCGAGCGCGAAATCCTCCAGCTCATCGCCAAGGGCGTCTCCAACAGCGAGGCCGCCCGGCTCCTCACCCTCAGCAAGGCCACCATCCGCACCCACCTGGAGCACATCTACCGGAAGCTCGAGGTGACCAACCGCGTCGAGGCCGTCACCGAGGGCATTCGCAAGGGCCTGATTTCGGTGTGACGGGAGATTTTCAAGCAAGCTCCAAAACCCGACATTTCCCGCTTTGTCCCACAAAAGCCGCAACTCACGGACATGGGCACCGATAACCCTCTTGTACGAAGTCTTCCGCCTTCGGCGAGAGAAAGAGGCCCTCCATGCTCCAGGTCGGTACGCGCGGTTCGGATGTGACGCGGCTGCAGAAGACCCTGGCCAAGGCCGGTTACAACCCCGGCACGGCGGACGGAATCTTCGGTGCGAAGACGAAGGCGGCGGTGGCGGCGTACCAGCGCAAGCAGGGGCTGGAGGCGGACGGAGTCGTGGGCAACAACACGGGCCGCGCCCTCTTCAACTCGCGCAACCAGGACATGTGGGACGGCAAGCCGGACGGCGCCAAGGGCCCCGGCGGCGTCCCCGGCAACTTCCCGGTGAACGGCACCAACCGCCAGAAGCTCGACTTCGCGTCGAACCTGGCCCGGCAGATGGGGCTCACCATCACCTCGACGACGGGCGGCAAGCACACGCCGGGCTCGTACCACTACAAGGGCCGCGCCATCGACGTGGCGGGCAGCCCGGCGAAGATGGCCGAGTACTACACGCGCCTCGCGGGCTCGAAGCCCACCGAGCTGTTCTATGACCCGAAGGGCGGCATCAAGAACGGCACGCCCATTGGCGCCATCGGTGGCCACCGTGACCACGTGCACGTCGCGTACTGAGTCTCCGCCCTCCTCGTGACACGCAAGGCCCGGTGGGAGCACGACTCCCGACCGGGCCTTCGCGCGTCAGGGCCTCGCCGCGCCCGCGGCCTCCACGACGAGGTCCGCATAGCGGTTGGCCGGGTCCTCCGGCCGCGTGCCGTCGCGGAAGTAGAACGTGTGTTCGTCCCACGCGTCCGGCCGCGCGTCGTTGGCGAACATCCACAGCGCGCCGGCGGCCACGCCTGACTTGCGCATGCACTCCAGCCAGCCGCGATACAGCGCGCGACGCTGGGACAAATCCAGGGCCCCCTCGTTGCGCAGGCCCAGCTCGCCCACGAACAGCGGCTTGCCCAGCCCTCGGGCGATGTCCGCGTGCTCGCGAATCCACCGCGCTCCCGCCTCGGCCATGTCCGCGTCGTCCAGGCCCCACGACTCCGGATAGAAGTGCACCGACGCGAAGTCGATGTACGGCGACGCGGTGTTGCGCGTGAAGCTGGAGCCCGGCGTGCGCAGCATCGTCGTGCCCGCACGCGCCCAGAAGGCGCCGTCATAACCCTCGGAGGACGGCTCGAAGCCTTCCTCTCCCGTTCCCACCAGGTGGCCTGGCGCGCGGGACTTCACCTCGCGCGCCACCTCATCCACCCACGCCCGCATGCGCGCGCCCTCCGCGTCCAGGCCTCGGCCACGCGGCTCGTTGAGCAGCTCCCACGCGAGCACCGCCGGATGGTCGCCGTAGCGGATGCCATCCTCGGTGTTCACCCGCTCCAACAGCCGCGCGATGTGCTCCTTGTAGAGCGCCACGACGACGGGCTCGGTGAAGAAGCGCGGGTCGCCCTGGATGGGAGAAGGCAGCCCCGCCCACGTTACGTACTGGCGCGTGCCCCCATACGCATCCCAGTAGTTGCCGAGCGTGAGCACCAGCCTGACGCCATGCACCCGCGCGCGGGCGAGCACCCGGTCCAACCCTCGCAGGGCGACCTCGTCGTACTCGAGCGGTCCCACCTGGATGGTGCTGTCACCCACCTTCTCCGGCGCTTCGTTGTGGCCATTGGTCCGCAGCGCCACGGCGCCGAGCGCCGCCGCCTTGGCCAGCACCTCCTCGACGATGGGTGATTCGGACAGGCCGCGTCGCACGTCGCGCGCGGCCTCCTCCTGGAGGAAGTAGGAGTTGAGCACCATGCTGCCCACTGGCAGGCGCTCCAGGCGCAGGGGCTCGGCGCTCCCACAGTTGGCCGCCGCTGCTTCCAGCATGATGGGCTCTCCCTCACCACACGCGCACAGCAAGAGGACGGGCGCGAGACAGGGACTCCAGCGCGGCGAGAACATGGAGCGCATCGTAACGGATGGGCTAGGTTGATGCCCGACATGGAGCTCCGACTCGAAGGCGTGTCCAAGACGTATCCCAATGGAACGCGTGCACTGCACGACGTCACCCTCACCATTCCGCGCGGCATGTTCGGACTGCTCGGCCCCAATGGTGCCGGAAAGTCGACGCTCATGCGCAGCATCGCCACGCTGCAGGACGTGGATGGCGGGACGATGACGTTCGACGGCATCGACGTGCGCCGCGACAAGGACAAGCTGCGCGACGTGCTGGGCTTCCTCCCCCAGGACTTCGGCGTGTATCCCAAGGTGACGGCCTGGGACATGCTGGACCACCTGGCGCAGCTCAAGGGCCTGTCGCAACGCGGCCCGCGCCACGACGCCGTGAAGGCGCTGCTCACCAAGACGAACCTCTGGGAGCACAAGGACCGCCGGCTCGGCGGCTTCTCCGGCGGCATGAAGCAGCGCTTCGGCATCGCCCAGGCGCTGCTGGGAGACCCCAAGCTGCTCATCGTCGACGAGCCCACCGCGGGCCTGGACCCGGCCGAGCGCTTCCGCTTCCACAACCTGCTCGCCGAAATCAGCGCGGACGTCGTGGTGCTCCTGTCCACGCACATCGTCTCGGACGTGGCGGACCTCTGCCAGAACATGGCCATCCTCGCCCAGGGCAACGTGGTGACGAGCGGCCACCCGCTCCGGCTGGTGGACGCGCTGCAGGGGCGCGTGTGGAAGCGCTTCGTCACCAAGCAGGAGGAATTGGACGCGCTGACGAAGGAGCTGGAGGTCATCGCCGTCAGGCGCGTGGCGGGCCAGCGACTGGTGCACGTCCACGCGGAGAGCGCACCGGCGGGCTTCGAGCCGGCGACCCCCGACCTGGAGGACGTCTACTTCCACGCGCTGTCACGCGCGTCGAAGAAGGCGTGAGCGAGGACACCCCATGTTCAGCGCTCTCGTGACATTCGAATTGCGGCGCCGGGTCAAGATGGTCTCGACCTGGATCTACGCCGCCGTGCTGGCGGGCGCCGGCCTGCTGCTGATGATGGCCACCGGCGGAGTCTTCCGCAGCGTCTCCGCCAGCTCCGGCTCCGAGCGAGTCCTGGCCAACAGCCCGCACACGCTCCTGGGCTTCACCACCACCATCGCCCTCTTTGGCCTCTTCATGGTCGCGGCCATCTTCGGCCAGGCCGCGCACCAGGACTTCGGCCACGGGACGTGGATGCTCATCTTCACGAAGAACGTGAAGAAGGCGCCATACCTGCTCGGGCGCTTCCTGGGCGCGTACCTCTTCAGCGCCACGCTGATGCTGGCCATCATTCCCGGCCTGCTCGTGGGCGCCGGCGTCGTGTGGCTGGTCGACAAGACGCAGCTCGCGCCACACCAGACGATGGCGTACGTGTGGCCATACCTGGTGGGCGTGTGGCCCACGCTGTTCTTCGCGGGGACGGTGTTCTTCTCGCTGGCCGCGCTCACGCGCCGCATGGCCCCGGTCTACGTGGGCATGGTGGTGCTGGTGCTGGGCTACCTGGTCATCAGCTCCGCCATGTCGGACGTGGCCAACCAGGAGCTCGGCTCGATTCTGGACCCGTTCGGGTTCACCACCATCGAGACCGTGACGCGGTACTGGACGCCCGCCGAGCGCAACAGGGACTTGATTCCGTTCACCGGCTGGCTGCTCATCAACCGGCTCCTGTGGATCGCCGTGGGCGCGGCGCTGCTGGGCCTCACCGTGGCGCGCTTCCGGACCACCGTGGAGGAGCACAGCGGCGCTCGCCCCGCGGCGCGCGAAGAGGCGCCCTCCGCGCCCGTGGCCATCCCCACCACGCGCGCCGAGCCCACGTTCGGAAGCTGGGTGCGCACGGCGCTGTCCTCCGCGTGGCTGGCGTTCCGCGATGTGCTCCGCTCTCCGGTGTACTGGTCCTTCGTCGTCGCGGGCCTGGCCTTCGTGTCGATCGCCTCGCTCATCTCCAAGCAGATCTTCGGCACCTCGACCCTGCCCGTGACATGGCAGGCGTTGGAGGTCGCCACGTCCACCTTCCATCCCTTCGT
>NZ_JBLZWL010000087.1:0-23225 GCF_049194865.1 Corallococcus terminator
GCGGATCCAGCTTCTCGTAGAGGCGGAAGGGGCCCTTGGGCCGCAGGCCCGGTTCGAAGGTCGCGTCCACGCCCAGGGTGCCCAGCACGGGGCAGTTGGGGCTCTCGAAGGCGTCGTACTCGGACACCTTCACCTTGCGCGTGCGGTTGCCTCGATAGAGGTGCGAGTCGAAGCAGATGGTGACCTCGCGCGGCCCCTGGAGCGCGGAGAGCACCGCGTCGATGAGGTTCAGCCGCGCATCCGAGCGGACCTCCCCCAGGGGGCGCTGGGAGCCCGTCAGCACCACGGGGCAGGGCGGGTTGCGCAACATGAAGGACAACGCGCTGGCCGTGTAGGCGAGCGTGTCGGTGCCATGGGTCACCACGGCCCCGTCGAAGTCCTGGAGCTGCTGGTGCAGGTGGGTGGCCATGCGCTGCCACAGCTCTGGCTGCATCTCCGAGCTGTCCAGGTTGCTGAAGAGCTGTAGCTCGATGTCGGCGAGCTGGAAGAGCTCCGGGACACGGGCCTTGAGCGTCTTGAAGAAGGCGGCGGGGCGCAGGGCGGAGGGCCGACCGCCGGCCATCCCTAGCGTGCCACCGGTATGCAGGAGCAGGACTCTGGGCATGAGTAAGGAGGTTCCCTGCCAAGGCTGGCGTTGCTTTACAAGCCCCGCGAGCGTGGCTAAGACCCGCCGCGTGCTCCTCTCCTGCTGGAAGCGTGTCATTCCCCTGCTGGCCGCCGTGGCGCTGACCAGCTCGGGCTGCAAGAACCCGGAGGGCTCCGCGCCCGCCTCGAATCCGGCCCCGGCCGCCGCCGCTCCGGCTCCCGCCGCGCCGCCGCCTCCTCCTCCGGCCCCGCCCGCCGCCCCGACGGACCCCGCCGCGGCGCTCGCCGGCATCCCGGGCATGGACTTCTCCTCGCTCTCCGCCGCGTCCAAGCGGGAGCTGGCCACCGTCCTGAGCGACGAGTTCTGCTACTGCGGCTGCCCGCACACCCTGGGGGCCTGCCTGAAGTCGCACAACACCTGCCGCCACGCCAAGCGCATGGCCCGGGTGGCCGCGCGCATGGTGTCCGAGGGCAGCCCGGCCACCGAGGTCATCGTCCAGCTGTCCCAGTACTACGGCGCCTTCCGCGAGCAGCGCGCCCAGTTCAAGGTGGACGACCGGATGTGCATGGGCTCCGCCTCCGCCCCGGTGACGGTGGTGGAGTTCTCCGACTTCGAGTGCCCCTACTGCGCCAAGGCCCGGCCGGTGCTGGAGGCGTTCGCGAAGAAGAACTCGGCGCAGGTGCGCTTCTGCTACCTGCCCTTCCCCCTGTCCAACCACGTCAACGCGGTGCCCGCGGCCCAGGCGGCCCTGTGGGCGAGAGATCAGGGCAAGTTCTGGCAGATGCACGACGCCCTGTTCACCCACCAGGAGAACCTCAAGTCGGAGGCGCTGCCCGCGCTGGCGAAGGAGCTGGGGCTGGATGGCGCGAAGCTGGCGGCGGTGCTCAAGTCGGACTCCTACAAGCAGGAGCTGGAGGGCTTCCGCAACCAGGGCCGCGCGGCCGGGCTGTCGGGGACGCCGACGGTGTACTTCAACGGGCGCGCGCTCGACTTGAGCTTCATCCATGAGGACCTGCTCAACCACAGCCTGGAGGATGAGCTGGAGTGGGTGAACAACAAGAACGCCTGGGCGGCTGACTGACACGGAGATGACGCAACGGTTCCGCATCGACGCGGGGCAACTCGTCCCCGAGGATCGCCAGAGCCCCTCTCCGTTGGCGGGGCGCTCGGGGACGTATGCGCTGATGCCCACGGCGCCGGACCTGCTCGTCTTCGCGCGGGGCCCCTCCGAGGGCGGCTCCATCGCCGCGCCGCGCGTGGTGCTCTCCGGTGACGCGGGCGGCTTCCCGCTGTCGGACCTGATGGCCTTCCTCAGCCAGTCGCGGTGGAGCGGCATCATTCGCGTCCACTCCCCTGGCGGAGATCGCTCCGTCACCTTCCGGGACGGCGAGGTGCGTGGCGCCTCGTCGGATGACCCGGCGGACCGGCTGGGCGAGGTGCTGGTGCGCCTGGGCTACGTGGACCGCACGCAGGTGGAGGCCGCGCTCAAGGGCCAGCCTCCGTCCAAGGTGGGCCGCGCCCTGGTGGAGAAGGGCTTCCTGCAGGCGCACGACCTCTTCAAGTGCGTCACGCACCAGGTCAGTGAGATCTTCCACGCCATCGTCCTGTGCCGGGAGGGGAGCTTCTTCCTCATCGACCAGCCGGTGGACGACAAGGCGAGTCACTCCATCCAGCTCTCCACCCAGAGCCTGCTGATGGACAGCATCCGGAAGATCGACGAGATGGCGCACTTCCGGAAGCGCATCCCCCACGGCCGGCTGTACGTGGCTCGCAAGCGCGGCTCGGACGGGAAGCTGGAGGAGGATGAGGACCGGGTGCTGGGGCTGCTCGACGGCCGGCGCACCATCCTGGAGCTGGGCCACGCCGCCCGCCTGTCCGAGTTCGACATCACCAAGGTCGTCTTCCGGCTGCTGGAAGGCGGCTTCGCGTCGCTGACGGACAAGCCGCTGCTCGTGCCCGCGGGCCCCTCGCCGACGGTGGGCCCCACCGGGACGCAGACTCCGACCACGCCCGTGCCCGCGGGGACGGGACGTCCTGTCGCGAGCGCCGCTCCGACGGTGGACCCCCGCCCCGTGGCGCGCGTGTTCAACTTCATCTTCCGGGAGATTCGCGACGAGGTGGCCAAGCAGGGCATGGACCGTGAGTTCATCGCCGCCGCCAACGCCGCGCTCTCCGGACAGGCGCTGTCGTCCTCGCCGGTGCTGGAGGGCCTGGCCTTCCAGCCGGACGGGAGCCTGGCCGAGCCCAAGCTGATGGACGCCTTCGAGCGGCACCGCGCGCAGCTGGGCAGCGAGCCGCTGGCGTCCTTCAAGCAGGCGCTCAGTGACGTGATGTTCTTTTTGCTGTTCCAGGCCGGAGAGCTTCTGGAGTCGCGCGCGGATGAGGACCTTGCCCGTCGCGTGAAGGAACTCCTGGCGACGCTCGAGGGGCCGTGACGACGGATTCAGATTGGCCGCGGTTGACCGCGGATGTGCCCGGTTGTGGTGGTGCCTTCAAGCTGGTTCCCGAGGACTTCGAAGTCGAGGAGCTTCCCGCCTACCAACCCTCGGGCGAGGGGGAGCACCTCTACCTGTGGCTGGAGAAGCGCGGCCGGGACACGCGGGAGGTGGTGCGCGCGCTGGCCGCGTCCCTGGGCGTGTCCGAGGACGATATCGGCGTCGCGGGCATGAAGGACCGGCAGGCCGTCACCCGGCAGCTCCTCTCGGTGCCGGCGCGCGCGGAGGCCCGGCTGGGGGAGTTCGCGCTGGAGGGCACGCAGGTGCTCTGGTCGAAGCGGCACGGCAACAAGCTGCGCACCGGGCACCTGCGGGGAAATCGCTTCAAGCTGCGCCTGCGCGGGGTGCGTGACGTGGGCGCCGCGCGAGAGTGCTTCTCGCGGCTGTTGGCCAGCGGTGTTCCCAACTACTTCGGTGAGCAGCGCTTCGGCCGCGCGGGTGACAACGCGGACCTGGGGCGCATGCTGGTGCTGGGGCAGCGCCTGCCGAAGCGGCCCGAGCGCTTCCAGCGCAAGCTGTACCTCTCCGCCTTCCAGTCGCGCATCTTCAACCGGGCGCTCGCGGAGCGCGTACGCGGTGGCACGCTGTCCACCGCGCTGCTCGGTGACGTGCTGCGCAAGGAAGAGACGGGCGGCCTCTTCGTGTGCGAGGCGCCGGACGTGGATGGTCCTCGCGTGGCCTCGTTCGAGGTGAGCCCGGCGGGGCCCCTGTTCGGTCCGAAGATGACCGCCGCGACGGGCGCGGTGGGCGACTTCGAGGCCACCCTGCTGGTGGGGGAGGGCGTCACGCCGGACGACTTCAAGCGCGGTGGGGGAGAGACGGAGGGAGGGCGCAGGCCGTACCGCGTCCGCCTGGGCTCGCCCGAGCTGACGCCCGACGGTGAAGACTTGTGGCTCGCGTTCGAGCTGCCCCGGGGCGCCTACGCCACCGAGGTCCTCCACGAGCTGCTCAAGGACGACTGACGCCCTCTCGCGGGGCTGAGGCCCTGGCGTGAAGGAAGCCCGGCGGGCGGTGTCCTCGCGAGCTCCTTCGCGTGGGCTTCGCTCGGATGGCGGGGCTGCCTTGCGCGTCGCGTGAGGGGCCTGGTCGCCGGGCTCTCCAGGGGCTGGTGTCTGCTCGGTTCGCGCGAGTGGTTTCCGCGTCGACAGGCCTCCTGAAAAGCGAAGCGCCTCCTCGGGACAGATGCCCGGGAGGCGCTGGCGCTGCTTGCCCCGGCCTTCGAGTGGCCGGGGCGGGGCGGCCTACTGCGTGACGATGTTGAACTCCGTGCGGCGGTTCTGCGCGCGGCCCGCCTTGGTGGTGTTCGGCGCGATGGGACGCGTCTCGCCGAAGCCCACCGCCTCCAGGCGGCCCGGGTCGATGCCCTTGCGCAGCAGCTGCGCCATCACCGCGTCGGCGCGCTTCTGCGACAGCTTCAGGTTCGACTCGTCCTTGCCGAGCGAGTCCGTGTGGCCCTCGATGCGGACCTTCTGAATCCAGGGCGCATCCCTCAGGGCCGACGCCACGTCCTCGAGGATGGCGGTGCTCTGCTTGCCGATGATCTTCGCGGAGCCAGACCCGAAGAGGATCTGCTTCTTGATTTCGATGCGGTCCTTCTTGATGACGACGTTCTTGTACTGCTTCGGGCAGCCGCGCTCTTCCTTCGTGCCGGGCGCATCCACGCACGCGTCGAGTCGGTCCACCACGCCGTCATTGTCCGTGTCCTTGTCCGGGCAGCCGCTGTTCTCCGGCGGACCCGCCTCGTTGGGGCACTTGTCCTGCGCATCCGCCAGGCCGTCCGCGTCGTTGTCCAGGTCCGGGCAGCCGTCCTCGTCCTGGAAGCCGTCCTTGTCCTCGGGCTCGTCCGGGCACTTGTCCTGACCGTCGTTGACGCCGTCCCCGTCCTTGTCCGGGCAGCCGCTGTTCTGCATGGAGCCGGCCTCGTTGGGGCACTTGTCCTGGGCGTCGACGATGCCGTCGTTGTCGTTGTCCAGGTCCGGGCAGCCGTCGTCGTCCTGGAAGCCGTCCTTGTCCTCGGGCTGGTCCACGCACTTGTCCAGCGGGTCGACGATGCCGTCCCCGTCGCGGTCCTTCGGCGCCTCGGCGGGGCAGCCCTGGTTCTCGGCCACTCCGGCTAGGTCCGGGCACTTGTCGTTGGCGTCGAGCACGCCGTCGTTGTCGTTGTCCGCGTCCGGGCAGCCGTCCTCGTCCTGGAAGCCGTCCTTGTCCTCGGCCTGGTCGGGGCAGGGGTCGTCCTTGTCCAGCACGCCGTCCCCGTCGCTGTCCGTCTCCTCGATGCGGACCACCACTTGGGGCTGCTGCGGCTTGGCGTCCGTGGGCTGCTGAGGCTGCTGCGGCTGCGGAGCCTCGGGGCGCTCGCGCACCAGCACCTGGCGCGGACCGCAGTTCTTCGACAGCGCCAGCGCCCGGTCCACCGCCGTGTCGGCGACGCGGACGTGCGAGGCGGCGCGGCCGCTGTTGCCCTGGCTCAGCTCACCCTTGGCGAAGTCGAGGTAGGCCTCGGCGGTGGCCAGCTCCACCGGGGCGCAGCGCAAGGCACCGCTGCGACGGGCCCGCTCGACGTCCGCGGCGAGCACCTGGGTGTCCGCGCGAATCTTGCTGCCGCTCACACAGCTGGCGGCCAGGAGGAGGGACAGCAGCGCTGCAAGGGAGGGACGCGTCATCGGGAGCGCTCGGTGCGTCACGGGTTCGGGGTCCGTTCGCCAGTGTCGGAATCGCTGCTGCCCGCCACGGACATGGCCTTCTCGCGGGCCTCGTTGGCGAAGCGGGAGGCCTTCACCGCGAAATCCACCCCGGCTTGATAGTCGGAGTAGCCAACCTCCTCGCGGGCCTTCTCCAGATACAGGTTGGCGGCGGTCCACTCGTACGGAGCCAACTTGTCGGCTCCGGCCGTGCGCGCGGCCTGAATCTGGACTTCGGCGTCGAGGATGTTCGCGGTGGACTTCACGGGGCCGCACGCGACGAGCGCCCCTGCCACCGCCACCAGCACCGTCAGCTTCTTCATAGGGTGGCGCCTCTAGAGGAGGGAAAGAGGCATCGGTCGTATCAATCGCCTCTTGGGGGGTCAAGAATCGGGCAGACCCCGTTGAGGAGGGGGGCCGTCCGACGCCAGGGACTTTGACGACCGGCGCCGCCCTTGCCATCGTCTCCCTCCCGTGCGCCCGTCCGTCCTCTCCGCCCGCTTCCTGTTGCTGCTCGCGCTGCTCCTACCCCCCCTGGCCCTGTCCGCCCAGGCGTCCGCCGCCAAGCGCGGCGAGCGCCGTGCCGAGACGGACAAGGTCGTCCAGACCGTCATCCAGGGGGGAGGCGTCGCCGCCGCCGTCTCCCGGCTGCGCTACCTGCACGAGGAGCCCTACGCCGCCGAAATCATCACCGACTCCCTGCGCCGGGTGCTCGAGGAGCGGGTCCGCCGCAACCTCGTCGCGGTGCTGGCGGGGCTGGACACTCGCTCCGCGGAGCCGGCCCTGGTCCGCCTCGCCGGCGACGGTGACAGCACTGTGCGCATGTACGCCGCGCAGGGCCTGGCCCGGCTGAAGAGCCGCAATGTCCAGGTGTTGCTGCCGCTCCTGGCTGACAAGAGCAGCGGAGTTCGCCGCGACGCGGCCCGGGCCCTGGGCGCCTCGCGCAACCCGAAGATGGGCAAGGCGCTGATGGCGGCGGCCAAGGACGAGCAGGAGCTGGAGGTGCGCGCCATCATGCTGGCCTCGGCGGGAGAGACTGGCGACGCCAAGCAGGTGAAGCCCCTCAAGGAATACCTGACGAACGACTCGGAGAGCACCCGCTTCGCGGCGGCGCGCGGGCTGTGCCGCCTGGGCTCGCCGGAGGGCTTCGCCTTCGCCAACAAGCTGCTCGGCGCGGAGGACCGCTTCGTGCGCCGGCAGGGGCTGGAGCTGTTCGAGGGTGTCGCCGCCAAGAAGGCCACCCCCGCGCTCAAGCCGCTCCTGGAGGACAAGGACCGGGGCCTGGCCGCTGGCGCCGCGCGCATCCTCTACCAGGGCGGGGACAGCACCATGCTGGACTGGCTGGTGCTGGCCTCGTGGAACGCCAAGGGCGAAGAGAAGCTGTCGTACGAGAAGGAACTGGAGACGCTCCAGCTCCAGGATGACCGTCGCAAGGCCATCCTCCGAAGGGCGGGCGTGGCGCAATGACGTGGGCGGTGGTGCTGGCCGCGGCGCTCGTCACCCAGGCGACGCCGGCCTCCTCGACGCAGGGCTCCGCCACGCCCGGCGCGGACCGGATTCTCGACTCCGGCTCGGCGGCGGCCCAGGCGGCCACGGCCACTCCCTCGCGGCCCAACGGCTGGACGGGCCTGGACGCGAGCGCCTTCGCCGCCCTGGTGGCGGAGGCCTCCAACGCGCCGTTGACCGAGCGGCTGCTCACGATGAGCCAGCGCTTCGTCAACACGCCCTATGTCCTGTCCCCGCTGGGCGAGGGCTCGGGGGTGGACCCGGATCCAACCTTCCGGCTGGACGCGGTGGACTGCCTCACCTTCGTCGAGCAGTCCCTGGCGCTGGGGCTCGCGCGCGCGGAGCCGGAGGTCGCCCCGCTGCTGGAGCACATCCGCTACGCCCAGGCCCCGGCCTACGAGGACCGCAACCACCTCATGGAGGCGCAGTGGCTGCCCAACAACGTCCGCAAGGGCTTCCTGCGCGACGTGACGCGGCGCTTCGGCGGTGAGGACGCGGTGGCCGTCACGAAGACGCTGACGCCGCTGACCTGGCAGTCCCGCTCGTCCCAGGCGCTCCAGCTCCCGAAGGAGCGGCGGCCCGTGGGCACGTTCGCGATGAACATGATTCCGCTGGAGCGGGTGATGGAGCACGCGCGCTCCATCCCCTCCGGCACCATCCTCGTGGTGCTGCGCGAGGACCTTCCACTCAAGGCCACCCGCGTGACGCACCTGGGCTTCGTGGTGCAGCGCAAGGGCCGCACCTACCTGCGCCATGCCTCGCGCGGGGGCTACAACCGCGTCGTGGACGAAGATTTGGAGACCTTCCTCGGCCGCAACTCCCGCTATGCGAAGTGGAAGGTCACGGGCGTGAGCCTCTTCGAGGCCCGCCGCCCGGAGTCCGCCTCGCCACGCGCCGTCGTCCGCTCGCCCTGACGCTTCAGAGGGCGGGTGGGGGAGGAGAGGCCTGCTCGGTCTCCCGCTCCTCTTCCTCGGCGGCCCTGACGGCATCGTCGGTGGTGGCCGCCTCCTGGACGCGCTCCCGCTCAATCATCAAGGCGGCGCGCTCCTGCTGCTCCTCGGGCACCAATATCTCCCACCAGGGGAGCAGGTTGCCCGTGGTCAGCTTGTCCACGACGCCGGAGCGCCCCGCGCGCACCAGCACCGGGATGTCCGACTCCTCGAGCAGCTCCACGAAGACCTCCACCATGAACGGATTGGTCGTGGTGCCCGCGCGCACGAAGACGCGCTTGTCCAGCTCATGGGGCAGCGGGAGTCCCCGGCTGCGCATCTCTCCCACGTCCACCAACCGTGGGTTGCCGGGACAGTCCGAGCATTGCTCGACATCGTCCCGATACTCCGAGCCGCACCTGGCGCAGTACTTCATGTCGGTCCCTCCCGCTCGTGGATGTCCTGGAGGGACATAGTAGGTCTGGTGTCCTGTCTCGGCACCGGGGGCCAGTCCTTCCGTTCACTGCCGGGCGTCGTCACCCGCTCCGTGGCGCGCCTCATCTCCCAGCCTGCCCACGGCGCTGCTCAGCCGCTCCACGTCGATGGGCTTGCGAAGGACGAGGTCGCAGTGCTCGGCGCCGTCCACATGGGTGTAGCCGGAGACCAGGATGATGCGCGTGTGCGGCGCGCGGGCTTTCACCCGTCGGGCCAGCTCCGTGCCATGCAGCCCCGGCAGGGACTCGTCCGTCACCACCACGTCCGGCAACTCGCTCTCGAAGGCCCTCAGGCCGGCGAGCCCGTCCGCGGCGGTGACCACGTCGAACTCGAACTCGAGCAGCTCCGCGAGGAGCTCCCGGCTGTCACCGTCGTCCTCCACGAGGAGGACCTTGATTCGCTTGGCACCCATGCGTTTGGGGAACCATGGCCCTTGTCGGATTCGTCCGCCGCGAGGTGGCGGGCCCGCGTGCCTCTCCGCCTGGAGAGCAGGCAGGTAGAGGAGCCCCCCCTCACCAAGGGGCGGGTGGCTGCCCATTATTGGGCCTGGAGGTGATGCCATGAAGGTGTTGATGCGGGGCGTGCATCTGACCCTGACGGAGTCCATGCGGGACTATCTGCAGGAGCATCTGGTGCGCCACATCGAGCGGTACGCGGACGACGAGGCGGCGGAAATCGACATCTCGCTGGTGGACATCAACGGTCCAAAGGGTGGGGTGGACAAGGAATGCCGGGTCACTGTGCGGATGCCGAGCTTCGCCGCCGTGCATGTCACCGAGAAGGCGGAGACGCTGTTTCCCGCCATCGACGCGGCGCGTGACCGGCTGGAGCGCACCCTCCGGAAGACGGTGGACAAGCGCCGTGACGTGCACACGAACGGGCTGCCCGACGACGTGGCGGCGGACGTTCCCAACTATTAGCCGAGGGCGTGCCTCGGTGTAGGGCCCGGTCTTCCCGGTTGTCCTCCGGGCGGCCGGGCCCGCGTTGTCCGCTGCCCGAATCTTGCTGGGTCCGAATGGTGAACGCTATAAGCGGAACCCTTCACCCATGGGCTAAAGGACGGCGATGGTCCGCCTCAAGTTCCTCCTCTTCGCGTTCCTGGTCATTGGACTGGGGCTTGCTCATCTCCCGATGTTGTCGGGACCGCTGCGCGCGCGCGCGGTGGACGCAGCCACGGCCCAGTCCGCCTCGGGTGTGGCCGAGGTGGCGCGTCGCGTGGACGCGCGTCGCGCGGAGGTGCAGGCGCTGGCGCTGAAGCTGGCCGCCACGCCGGACGTCGCCTCCGCTGTCCACGCGCTGCTTCCCCCGAAGCCCGCCGTCCCCCCGCGTCCTCAGCTCCGGGACAAGGACAAGGCGGAAGACAAGGGCGCTGCCCTCCAGCCCCTGACGACGGAGCGCTTCACCGCCGTCCGCACGGCCGCCGAGGCCGTGCTGCCCAAGGAGCTCAAGGGCGTGGTGGTGGCGCTGGTCGCCCCGGACGCCGCGTTCCATGCCGTCGCGGGCGCGGAGCCCTCCTCGGACGCCGCGAAGCTGGACGTCGCCGCGCTGGCGAAGGCCGGCACCTCGGTGGTGGACGCGCTCGGCGCGACGCACGTGTTCGCCTCGGTGCCCGTGCTGTGGGGCGGGGACTTCGGCATGCAGCCGGCGGTGACGCTGGTGGTGGGCGCGCCGCTGCTCGACGAGGGCGCGCTGGAGGCCGCGGTTCAGGCCACCGGCGTCTCCGCGCTCGGGTTGGTGAAGGGTGACTCGGTGACGGCCGTGGGGCCGGACAAGCTGCTGGCGGAGGGCTCGCTGGGGCAGGTGGCGGCCAACGCGAGCGGTGTCGTGGTGCGCCGCGGCAGCCTCCAGTCGCTGGGCCCCGTGGGCCTGCCCATGATGACGGAAGGTGACGTCATGGGCGGCCAGGCACCCCTGGCGGTGGGGACCCGTCGCGCGCTGGAGGGCACGCCGCTGGAAGTGCTCGCGGTGGCCGGGACGCAGTCGGTGCTGGGCGCCGTGGCGGACTACCAGCAGACCGCGCTCGTCGCGCTGGCGGGGCTGTTGGCCCTCACGCTGGTGTGGACGGTGCTGATGGGTGGCTCGTCGGGCTCCGGTGACGATGTGCAGGGCACCTCCGACACGCTCAGCCTGTCGGCCGCGATGGCGGCGCATGCGCCCATGCAGCAGGCGTCACCGCCTCCCGCGCCGCAGCCGCAGCCGGTGGCCGCCGCGCCGCTGCCGGATCCGTTCGCCTCGGCGCCGTTCGCCGCCGCGCCGACGCCGGGCCCGTTGCCGGATCCGTTCGCCCAGGCGACGCCGCCTCCTCCGGCCGTGGCCCCCCTGTCGGACCCCTTCGCCATGGCCGCGCCGCCTCCTCCGGCGGCCCAGCCCTTCGGCGCGGATCCGTTCGCCCTGGCCGCGCCCCCTCCAGCGGCCCAGCCCTTTGGCGCGGATCCGTTCGCGCTGCCGCCTCCGGCCCCCGCGCCGGTGTCGAACCCGTTTGCTTCGGCGGATCCGTTCGGCTCGGCGGATGCGTTCCCCTTCCCGGCGCCGCCGCTGTCCTCGCCGCCCCCTCCGGCGGTCAGCCCGTACGGCTCGCAGCAGCCCACGCCGTTCGGCGGTGCGATGCCGTTCGAGTCCGAGTCGGGAGGCTTCTCCGCTTCGGGTGAGCCCCTGTCGACGGCGTCGCCTCGTCGCGGCGCCTTCGCCTTCGAGGACCAGCCGACGGCGGCGTATACGCTCCAGCAGGCGGCGAACCCGTTCGCCCTGGCCGCGGCGCAGACGCCCGACAACCCGGAGACGACGCGCGTCGCGGCCATTCCGCGCGAGCTGCTCCAGGCCAGCGCCCGTCCGGCCGAGGCGCCCATCCCGTTGCCGCCCCGCTCGGGGTCTCCGGTCGCCATCCCGCTCCCCGGCGCGGGCCCGTCCGGCAACTCCGCGGTGGCGCTCTCCGAGGAGCAGCACTTCCAGGAGGTCTTCCGCGAGTTCGTCACCACCCGTGAGCGGTGCGGCGAGCCG
The DNA here is from genome assembly GCF_049194865.1 of Corallococcus terminator. Lineage (GTDB taxonomy): Bacteria > Myxococcota > Myxococcia > Myxococcales > Myxococcaceae > Myxococcus > Myxococcus terminator_A. Next base: position 11,690 of record NZ_JBLZWL010000087.1, read on the forward strand.
GCCGATGGCCTGACGTACGACAAGTTCGTGCAGAAGCTGCGCAAGAACAAGGAGCAGCTCGTCCAGAAGTACGCCTGCAAGACGGTGCGCTTCCAGGTCTACGTGAAGGAAGGCAAGGCCGCTCTCAAGGCCACGCCCGTCAAGGACTGAGCGCGGCTTCCACCGCGAGTCGACATCGAGGCCCGGGGCGATGATTCGCCTCGGGCCTCATGCATTTTCCTAGGGCGCGTTCGCGGTGCCGGAGGCCAGGAGGTCCGCGCGTGGGAGCACCACGCTGAAGCGCGCGCCCTGGCCTGGCTCGCCGCCGACTTCGAGCTTGCCGCCGTGCTCCTGGAGGATGCGCGCGGCGATGGCCAGCCCGAGTCCCGTGCCGCCGTCCTTCGTCGTGAAGTAGGGCTCGAAGATGCGGGCGCGGTGCTCGGGGGGGATGCCCGGGCCGCTGTCCTCGACCTCGATGATGGCGTCCGCGTCGGTGCCCTTCACCCGCACGCGCAGGTGGCCGCCCTTGCCGGTCATGGCCTCCTCGGCGTTCTTCACCAGGTTCACGAGCACCTGCGTCAGCATGTCCCGGTCCACCCGGGCCACCACGCCTGTCTGGAGCGCCGGGAGTATCTGGATGCCCTCGGGAGGCGTCGCGTAGAGGGACAGCACGCTCTGCGTCAGCTCGGACAGGTCCACGGGCGCCAGCTGCGGCTTGGGCATCCTGGCGAAGCGGCTGAACTCGTCGACGATGCGCCGCAGCCGGTCCACCTCTTCCAGCACCACGCCCGCGCTCTCCTTGAAGAACTCGGGGAAGCGGGGGTGCCGGGCCTCCTGCGCGGCCAGCAGCGTCTCCAGCGACATGCGGATGGGCGTCAGCGGGTTCTTGATTTCGTGCGCCAGCCGCCTGGCGACCTCCTGCCACGCGGCGATGCGCTCACTGGCCATCAAGCGCTCCGTCGTGGCCTTCAGCTCGGACGTCATGTGGTTGAACGTCCGGACCAGTTCGCCCACCTCGCCCGTGGCGTCGGCCTTCACCTGGACATCCAGCGCGCCTTCGGCCACGCGTCGGGCTCCCTCGGTGAGGGCCTCCACCGGACGGGTCATCCACCGCGACACCAGCAGCCCGAGCAGCATGGCGAAGGCGCCTCCCAGTCCCGCGAGCAGTAGGAAGGCGCGCATGACGCCCTCCTCGGCCTCGCGGGCGGCGGCGCGACTGAAGACGAGTCGCACCGTGGCGGCCTCGCCCAGGGGCAGCTCGCGCGCCACCGTGGGAGGCAGGGCGGTACCGGCCTTCGCCAGCTCGGCGTCACCGGAGACGAGCGAGACTTGTGCCTGCGTCAGTCGCGCGAGGTGCTGGGCCAGGCTGTCGTCGAGCAGCACGCCCCCCACCGCCCACAGGCGCAGGTCGCCGTAGTCCACCGGGCGCGCGGTGACGAGCGCGGGCATCTGTCGCAGGCCGGAGGGGGTGCGGACCTCCACGCGCACCGGCACGGGCTTGGGCGAAGTCTCACGTGTGACGGCGAAGAGGGCCGGGTCCGGATCTCCGCGTCGCGCGGGGAGGTGCCCGGAGGAGAGCACCGTGCCGCTCCGGTCGAAGAGGGCGAGCACCGTCAGCCCGCGCGTCTTCATCAGGGCTTCCGCCGTGCCCGCTTGAATGGCGCGAGTGGGGCGCTCACGGGCCTCGCGCGCGAGGTCCTCCATGGCGGCACTGTCCACCAGCTCCTCCACCGCGCGGCGGGCGGTGGTGGCCGTGCGCTCCAGCGACTCCTGCGCGCTGGTGGTGGCGGCCTGCATGCGTGCGTCGAGCTCGCGCGACAGCGTGTCGCGCAAACGCGAGAGGGTGGGCAGCACCACCACCGCGAGCGGCACCAACGCGAGCAGGGCGAAGGCGAGCGCCAGCCGGGTCCTCAGGCGCAAGGAATCGTCCTCCGGACCGCGCTGCCTGACGAGGTGGCGAGCCGTGCCGCGACGTCCTCCTGTGGCTCGCCCTTCATGGGCGTCCCCCGGTTCCCGCACCCTCCGGGGGCAACAAGAAGGCCCCGTCCAGCATCGGCAGGCCCTGCGCATCCATCACCAGCCCGCCCACCTCCGGCATGGCTCGCAGCCCCAGCCCCTGTGCGTACAGCGGCAGCAGCGGCAGCGACGCGGCCAGCGCCAGCGCTCGCTCGCGAACTCGCGCATCCCGCGCCGCCGCGTCCGACAGTGCGCCGATGGCGGGCAGCTCCACGCCGAGCAGGTCCTTGCGACCGCCCGCGTCCAGCACCACCGCCAGCGCGGGCCCCGGTGCGGGAGGCAGGAGCAACGCGTGCAGCATCAGCTCGAAGTCCCCCTTGGCCCAGCGGGCGCGCAGCGCGGAGCGCGCCAGGGGCTCCAGGGCCACGGTGTAGCCTCGCTCGTGCAGCTTCACCTGGATGCGCTCGGCCACCGCGCGCTGGTCCTCGAGGGCCGCGTCGTAGACGAGCGTCACCGTGCGAGCTGGACCCGACGCGGGCGCCGCGGGACGGGGCTTGGGCGGCTGAGGCATCAGCGCGGGCGGCAGCAGGTGCGGCATGGGCACCGCCGGGCCGTGCACGAAGAGCCGGGTGAGGTCCTCGCGGTCGATGGAGCTCTCCACCGCCTGCCGGAAGTCGGTGGGAAGGCGCCGGGGCGAGAAGGCGAGATACGTGGCGTAGAGCAGGGCCCCCGGCGCGTTGTCCGTCTCCGAGGAGACCCCTAGCTCCACCTGGACCTGCCGGGCAGACCACAGCCGGGCCAGTCCGCGCTCATCCGTGGCGGTGAGCAGCAGCCGGTCCAGATACGGGCGACCCCGAGGCCACGCGAGCTGCGCATCCAGCGCGCCCCGCCCCGCGGCGGAGAAGGGGCCCGGAGTCGAGGAGGCCACGGGCGCGGCCAGGGCTGGGTGGCACAGCGCACGCTCGAAATCCGGCCACGGGAACGAGAGCGCCAGCTCCAGCGAGGCGCCGCTCGCGGCAATCTGCCGTCCCTCGCCGCGCAGCGGATAGAGCAGGGCACGGTACGGCGAAGCCCCGTCGGTGCTGGACAGGCGGGTCCACGCGCGAGCCAGCGCGCTCGCCGTCGCGGCATTGGGCAGCGCCACCCGCGTGACTTGAGGCGACGGGCGCGACAGCTCACGGGCCAGCGCCGGGTGGACCTCTCCTTCCGGCGTCACCCCACAGACGGGCCGGGACAGCAGCCCCAGCAGCGTGGCCTCCAGCGGGGTGTCGGCGAGCGCGGGCTCTCCGAGCTCGGGCGGACCGGCATGGGCCACGCGCAACTCTCCACCGTACCGAGTCCGTCCCGCACCCAGCGCGGACGCGGAGCCCAGGAGCACGAGACTGGCGAGGGCGATGCGTCGGGACCTCATGGAGCACCCTGGCGAAGGAGGAACAGCTCACCGGTGCCATCCGGCTTCGACAGGCCCACCACGACCTCGCGGCGCTCGTCGCCATCCAGGTTGGCCGTCACCACGAACAACGCACGCCCCGTGGGCAGCGGGCCCTGCCACAGCGGCTCGTGCACCGTGGGGTCCCCGCCGCCGTTGAGGGCGTGGACGCGGAGCGCATCCGGCGAAGGCTGGAGCAGGGCGGACGTGGTGAGCAGCTCCGGCGTGCCGTCTCCATCCAAATCCCCCAGAGCACTCCCAGCGCCCAGTCCGCTCAGTCGCGTCGGCGTCGCGCCCACGCGCGAATAGAGCGAGCCGGTGCCATCCGCGTGCACGAAGAGCATCCTCGGTGCCGCGAAGCTCGCGGTGGTGAAGGGCGCGGAGAACGTCACGGGCTTGCCGTCCCCCAGCCGCACCTCGGCCTGGAACGCGGTCTGCCCGGGGACGAAGCTGCCTCGCTCCACGGGGCCCAGCGGGGCGCTGTCCAGCGCGCCCACGGGCCGCAGCGTGCTCCGGCTCTTGTCCAGCACGAGCACCTCACCCTGCGCGCGACGTGTGCTCCACGCGGCCAGCCGAGGTGGCCCCGAAAGCACGGCCAGCGCACCGAACGGCTCGCGAGTCGTCGCGTTCGAGAAGGGCAATGCGCTCAGCTCCCTGCGGGCCAGCAGCCGTCCATCCGCCGCGAAGACGGACACGTCCACTTCCGTCAGCACCGCGATTTCGTCGCGGCCATCACCGTCCAGGTCACCCGCCGCGAGCGCGGCCACGGGCTGCTCCAGCCGGGCCAGCGTCGCGCCCAGGAGCCGGACGCCCCGAGGTCCACCCGTGGGAGGCGTCGCCGTCGGCGTGCCCACCGAGGCCAGCGCCAGCACCTCCGCGTCAGCGTCCACCGACTCGACGAGCGCGCCCGATGGCCGGGCAGGACGCGTCGGCGTGCGGCCCGACCAGAAGTTAACCCACGTGCCCAGCGCGTCCCCTCGGGCTCGCAGGGCACCTGCTTCCACCTCCAGCGTCAGCCGCACCAGCGTGCGAGCCCCCTGTGCGCGAGCCACGCCCTCGGCGGCCTCCGCGCTCGGAGCATCCACCACGGTGGGGGCCAGTCCCTCCGCCGACAGTCGCGCCGCGAGCACGCTGCCCACGGCGCGTCGCAGCTCGGCCGAGCCTCCCGAGAAATACAGCGCCACGGGCGCCTCGGCGGGCAGGGTGCGCACGGAGGAGGCCAGCTCGCGCGCGAGTCGCTGGACGGCGGTCGCGGTGTCGTCGTTCGAGGACTGCGACGCGGCGCTGGCCGCGAGTGCGAGCAGCAGCGGGGCGAGGACCAGGGCTCGGCTCACAGACCCTTCCTGTTGCCTTCGTTGAGGAAGAACTCGTCGGTCGTCACCTGGCCCGGAGGCGGGGCCTCGGCGGTGGGCTGGGTGCCTTCGAGGAACGGCTCCAGCCGGCCCGGGACGGAGGCACCGGCCAGGAGCCCCGAGGCGGGGTCGATGCGAACCTGGAGGATGCCGGCCGGCACCTCGAAGTCGCGCGCGGGCAGGCCCTCGTGGGCCACGCGCATGAACTGGAGCCAGATGGGCAGCGCGGCGCGACCACCCGTCTCACTGCCGCCCAGCGGCGAGTTGTTGTCGAAGCCCACCCACGCGCTGGCCACCCAGTCCGCCGTGTAGCCGGAGAACCACGTGTCCTTGGACTCCTGCGTGGTGCCCGTCTTGCCCGCGGCGGGGCGGTTCAGCTCGCGCACGGCCTTGGCCGTGCCTTCCTCCACCACGCTGCGCATCAGCGACGTGGTGAGGTACGCGACGGCGGGAGGCAGTGTCTCCTCGAAGGCCGGCTGATGGTCCTCCAGCACCTTGCCGCGCGAGTCGCGCACGCGCAGCAGCATCAGCGGCTCCGCGTAGCGGCCATTGGACTGGAGCGTGGAGTAGGCGTTCACCGCCTCCAGCATCGTCACCTCGCCGGTGCCCAGCGCCAGCGTCAGGTTCTCCGGCAGCGGTGAGCGGATGCCCGCCCGGCGCGCGAAGTCGATGACGGTGGGCGGGGTGAGTGACTCGATGAGGCGCACGGACACCGTGTTCTTCGACTTCGTCAGCGCCGTGCGCAGCGTCATCGGCCCTTCGAACTGCCGGTCATAGTTCTGGGGCCGCCACGCCTTGCCCGTGTACGGGTCCCGAATGGTCTCCGGCGCGTCGTTCACCGTGGAGAGCGGCGTGTAGCGTCCGCTGCCCAGGGCGGCCGCGTAGAGGAACGGCTTGAAGGACGAGCCCGGCTGACGCTTGGCCTGCGTCGCGCGATTGAACGACGAGCGCGCCGCGTCATACCCGCCCACCAGCGCCACCACGTTGCGGTTCTCCGGGCGGATGACCACCAGCCCACCCTGCACGAGCGGCACCTGGTCCAGCGTGGCCTCCACGAAGGCCGGCGCGGGAGGCGCCTTCATGATGCGCACGTAGACGAGCTGCCCCTTGGCGAACACGTCCGAGATGTTCTTCGGCGCGCCCTTGCCCTTCTGCCGGGCCCAGGTGGCGGAGGGGAACGCAATCTCCGCGGTGCGGCCCACCAGGTCCACGCGCGCCACGTTCCGCTTCTCGTCCAGCTCCGTCACATATCCCGTCAGCCGCAGCCCTTCCGTGAGGGGCTTCAGGAGCACCGCGCGCACCATCAGCTCCTCCTCGGAGGGAGGCGCTTCATCCTCGGGCGTGAGGTCCGGGCGCTGCTCCTCCGCGCCGCCCTCCTCGGTCTCCACCTTCGGCTCCGGCGTCGCCGTCTTCTCCTCCTGCGCGAGCGGCGCCAGGTCCGCCACGTAGCCCTGGTCCTTCAGTCGACGGCCGGCCTCCTCGATGCGCGTGGCGACCATGCCGCGCAGACGTGTCCACTGCGCGTCCTCCAGCGTGCCGCGCGGACCCCGGTAGCCCTGGCGCCGGTCGACAGCCTCCAGGCCCTCGCGCACGGCCTGCTCGGCGGCGACCTGGAGCTTGGGCACCATGGCGATGTCCACCCGCAGGCCACCCTCCATCACCGCTTTCTCGCCATATCGCTCGATGAGCGTGCGGCGAATCTCCTCCGCGTAGTACGGGCCCACGGCCCGCTGGGGACGCGGGGCCAGGACGATGGGCTTGTCCAGCTCCGCCTCCACCACGTTGCGCGGCACGAAGCCGTGGTTGGCCATCTGCCCGAGCACGTACCGCTGACGCGACTTCGCCCGCGTCATGTTCGTCTCCGGGTTGATGCGGTGAGGAATCTGCACGGTGCCCGCGAGCACCGCGGCCTCGCCCACGCTCAACTCCTTGGCGTGCTTGCCAAAGTAATAGACCGCGGCCTCCTCCACGCCGTAGCGGCGCGTCCCGAAATAGGACTGGTTGATGTAGAGGCCCAGAATCTCGTCCTTGGTGAGCGCCTCCTCGACGCGCGGGGTGAGGATCCACTCGCGAATCTTGCGCGACAGGCTGCGCTCTGGCGTGAGCAGCAGGTTCTTCACCACCTGCTGCGTAATCGTGGACGCGCCGGACTTGCGGCTGCCGGGGATGAGGTTCTTGATGGCGGCGCGAGCGATGCCGAAGGGGTCCAGGCCCACGTGCTTGTAGAAGTCCGCGTCCTCGGCGGCCAGGAAGGCGTCACGGACATGGGGCGGCAGGTCCGCGACGCGCACCACGGTGCGCTTCTCGAACGCGTACTCGGCGCAGATGCTCCCGTCCGCGCACGTCACCTTGGTGACCTGGGGCAGCTGGTAGTGCCGGAGCGCGTCCACCGAGGGCAGGTCCCGGCTGTAGTAGACGTACGCCCCCACGCCGACCAGCACCGCGAGCAGCAGACCCACGGCGCCGGCGATGAACAACCGCTTGGTCCACTTCCAGAGGCGCGCGCCGAATCCAGGGCGTGGCGGAGCGGGCGCGGGCGCCGGGGTGGAAGGAGGAGGAGCTTCGGGCGGAGTGGGCATCACAGGGGCCAGGGTCATGTGCTTCTCGACGGGGGCTGCACGTTAGACCAAGTCGGAATCTGAAATCGGGAATCGGACCGGCCTCCTTTCCGTCAGGAGGCCGGCCTCCAGGCAGGGGAGCGCTACGGCACTGTCGGCAGCGGAGAGAGGCCCTCCTGTCCCCGAGGCGCGGGCGAGTCCAGGTCCACCTGGGCGACGCGACTCAGGCGGTCCGCGTTGACGCGAGCCTGGACGTAGCGCGGGGACAGCCGGGTGGCGGTGGCGTACGCGGCGCGGGCCTCCTCCTTGCGGCCCAGCCGCTCCCACGCCACGCCGAGGTTGTTGTGCACATAGGCCACGTTCGGCAGCAGCTCCGCGGCCTGCGTGAGCACCTCGGACGCCTTCGCGTTCTCACCCGCGCGCAGGTACGCGAAGCCCAGGTTGTTGAGCGCGTAGCCATGCTCGGGCTCCAGATGCACGGCCTGCTGGAAGCGGAGGATGGACGACGCCAGCTCCCCGCCCACCAGGTGCGCGCGGCCGAGCACCTGGTACGCCTCCGCGTCCTCCGGTGCGCGCAGCACGGCCTCCTCGCCCACGCGCACCGCCTCGGCGTGGCGTCCCAGGGACACGAGCAGTCGGGCCTGCTGGATGAGGGCTCCGGCGTCCTCGGGCACCAGGCTGCCGAGCCGCGCGTACGCCAGCAGCGCGACGTCGGATTGTCCGTGGAGGCGGGCGAGCCGCGCGGCCTGAGTCAGCGCGTCCGTGTCGGCCGGGTCGTCATGCAGCGCGCGGCGCACCTCGGTGAGCGCGCCGGACACGTCACCCAGCTCGCGCAGCGAGCGCGCGCGTCCGAGGTGGTCCACGCGCCGCCCGTGCTCGTGGGGCAGCGCCAGGGCGTCCTCGGGCGCGGGGCGGGGCGCCTGCTCGACGACGGGGCTCGGGACTTCCGGAGGGGCTAGCGCAATGAGTCGAGGAGCCACGGCGAAGTCTTCCGGCACCACCTCGGTGACAGCGTCGCGGGTGCGCGCGTGCTGTTCGGCGAGCGCGAGCCACGGGCGCAGCGAGGCGGGCAGGGGCACGTCGCTCCACGCGGCCAGGCCGAGCGCGGCGAGGCAGGTGGGCAGCAGGGACTTCTTCAGCGCGGGGGGCAGGGTGAAACCCAGGGTGCGGCGGGTGGCCTTCCTCGTCCTCGGGCTCATGGCGACCTCGACTCCAGGCGGGGCGTCCGAGAAGGACGCTCCGGGAGGACACCTGTGGGCGTCCTCCCACCCGGGGCTATTGCGATGGGCGTGCCAGAGGGTTGCCCCGAGGGCGTGCGACGGGGTGTGTCCCTGGGGCCGCACGCGAGGGGAAAACCGTGGCGGGGGCGTGGGTGTCGTGCGACGGTGCCCGCGATGAAAATCGCCACCTGGAACGTGAACTCGGTGCGAGCCCGGCAGGAGCGGCTGCTCGAGTGGCTGAAGAGCGCGCAGCCGGACATCTTGTGCTTGCAGGAGCTGAAGTGCACGGAGGACGACTTCCCGATGGAGGCCGTGCGCGACGCCGGCTACCACGCGGCGGTCCACGGGCAGAAGACCTACAACGGCGTGGCCATCCTCGCGAAGGAGGAGCCGCGCGACGTGGTGAAGGGGCTGTCGGACGGCGTGGATGACACGCACGCGCGCCTCATCGCCGCGACGGTGGCGGGCATCCGCGTGATGAGCGCGTACGTGCCCAATGGCCAGACGGTGGACTCGCCCCAGTACGAGTACAAGCTCGAGTGGTACGGCCGCCTGCGGCGCTACCTCGACACGCGGCACAAGCCCGACGAGGCGCTGGTGCTCGGGGGCGACTGGAACGTGGCGCCCGAGGACATCGACACCTACGACCCGAAGCTGTGGGAAGGGCAGACGCTCTTCACGTTGAAGGAGCGGGATGCGCTCCAGCGGCTTCGCGCCTTCGGACTGACGGATGCGTACCGGAAGCTGTATCCGGACACGCAGCGCTTCTCGTGGTGGGACTACCGGATGCTCGGCTTCCCGAAGAACCTGGGGCTGCGCATCGACCACCTCTACGTGTCGGCGCCGCTGGTGCCTCGGCTGACGGGCTCGGACACGGACCGGGAGGCGCGCAAGGGCAAGCAGCCCTCGGACCATGCGCCGGTGTGGCTGGAGCTGAAGGACTGAAGTCGGGAGGACGGACGTGATTCAGGTGCGATGGTCGATGCTGTGCGCGGTGTGGGGGCTGTTCCTCGTGGGCTGCGCGACGACGGGCAAGTCTCCCGCGGCGCCCGAGCCCGTGCCCGCGCACCAGACCTTCACGCTCGCTTCGGCGACGCTGAAGGAGGTCCGGCACATCACCGTCTACACGCCTCCGGGTTACGACGCGGCGACGGACACGCGCTTCCCGGTGCTCTACATGCCGGACGGTGGGCTCCAGGAGGACTTCCCGCATGTCGCCTCGGCCGTCGACGCGGCCATTCGCGCGGGCGAACTGAGGCCGATGCTCGTGGTGGGCATCGAGAACACGGTGCGTCGGCGCGACATGACGGGGCCCACCACGGTGGCCACGGACAAGGAGATCGCGCCCATCACCGGAGGCTCGGACGCGTTCCGCGCGTTCATTCGCGACGAGCTGATGCCGGAGGTCCGTCGGCGTTATCGCGTGACGGAGGAGCGGGCCATCATCGGCGAGTCGCTCGCGGGGCTGTTCATCGTGGAGACGTTCTTCCTGGAGCCGGACCTGTTCGGAACGTACCTGGCCCTGAGCCCCAGCATCTGGTGGAACGCGGAGTCCCTGGTGCGTCAGGCGGGCGAGCGGCTCGCGGCCCGCGCGGCCCTGCGCGCGGAGCTGTACGTGTCGTCGGCGAATGAGGTGGATGACATCGTCCCCGCTGTCGCGCGGTTGCAGGAGGTCCTTCGGGCGAGCGCGCCCGTGGGGTTGAAGTGGGAGGTCGAGCCCCGACCGGACCTTCGCCACGACAACATCTACCGCTCCACCGCCCCGGCCGTGCTGCGCAAGTGGCTGCCTCCAGTGCGGGGCGAGGCCGCGCGGTAGAGGGTCGTTCCGCCTTCGGGCGCCGGCTGGAATAGAGTCGGCGTCCCATGCCCGTCATCCGACTCGACTGTACGAAGTGCGACCGGACCTTTGCTCCGGGCGTCGTGCTCAACCTGTGCACGTCCTGCAGCGCGCCGCTCTTCGCGCGCTATGACCTGGAGCGCGCGGCGAAGACGCTCCGGCCGGAGGCCCTGGCGACGCGAGTGCGCTCCATGTGGCGCTACCACGAGGTGATGCCCGTGGAGGACCCCGCGCAGCGACTCAGCCTGGGCGAGGGCTTCACGCCGCTGCTCAAGGCGCCGCGCCTGTCGGAGTGGCTGGGCCTGAAGCACGTCATGGTGAAGGACGAGGGGGGCAATCCCACCGGCTCGTTCAAGGCGCGTGGCCTGTCGGCGGCGGTGACCATGGCGAAGGTGCTGGGCGCGAAGGCGGTGTGCCTGCCCTCGGCGGGAAACGCCGGAAGCGCGCTGGCGGCCTATGCGGCGCGAGGCGGCCTGGAGGCTCATGTCTTCGTGCCCAAGGACATCGCGAGCCTCTTCCTGATGGAGACGCGGGCCTACGGCGCACACGTCGAGACGGTGGATGGCCTCATCACCGACGCCGGGCGGGTGTGCGCGGGCCTCGCGCGGGAGCATGGCTGGTACGAGTGCGCCACGCTGAAGGAGCCCTACCGCGTGGAGGGCAAGAAGACGATGGGCTACGAGCTGGCGGAGCAGCTCGACTGGACGCTGCCGGACGTCATCCTCTACCCGACGGGAGGAGGCACCGGTCTCATCGGTATGTGGAAGGCGTTCGAGGAGATGGAGACGATGGGGCTCATCGGCTCGAAGCGCCCGAGGATGGTCGCGGTGCAGGCCGAAGGCTGCGCGCCCATCGTGAAGGCCCACGCGGAGGGACAGCCGGATGCTCCCATGTGGCCCGGAGCGACGACGCATGCGCACGGCCTGCGAGTGCCCAAGGCGCTGGGTGACTTCCTCATCCTCCGCGCCGTGAAGGCGAGCGGAGGGACGGCCATCTCCGTCACCGAGGAGGAGATCGTGCAGGGTACGAAGGAACTCGCGGCTTCCGAGGGGCTCTTCGCGGCACCGGAGGGCGGCGCCTGTGTGGCTGCGCTGCGCAAGCTCCAGTCCTTGGAGTTGGTGACGCCGAACGAGTCCGTGGTGGTCTTCAACACGGGCACGGGCTTCAAGTACGTGGAGAACATGTCCCCGCTCTGGTGAGCGCGA
>NZ_JBLZWL010000007.1:0-22436 GCF_049194865.1 Corallococcus terminator
AGGCTCCGAACGCCAAGGCCGCGAAGACCAAGGCTCCGAACGCCAAGGCTCCGAAGGCCAAGGTGACCACGGCGAAGCCGACCAGGTCGAAGGTGTCCACGGCCCCGGTGAAGACGCCCAAGGCGAAGGCGCCCAAGGCCCAGGCGAAGAGCGTGGCGAAGCCTGGCAAGTCGCCTGTGTCGGGAGGCAAGGGGCGGACGAAGCGCTGAAGCCTGTCGCTGACGTGTACCGAGGACATTGGACCGGAGACAGGGGCACGCCCCCGTCTCTGTTCCGCGTGAATTTTTCTCCGGAGACGTCGTCCTGAGCGTGCCGTGCCGATGGACCTTTCGCGTCCTCGGCCAGGCATCCTGCTCAGCCCCCGGAGATGACATGTATTCGCGCGCCCTTGTCTCAGCCCTTGTTGCGTTGGTCTTCGCCGGTTGTGCGGGCATGACCATGACCACGACCTCGACGGGGCTCGACGGCAAGACGACCGTGCGCAGCTCCGACCCGGCGGAGCAGGCTCGCATCGATGCGAAGGAGCGCGAGCAGGAGGACTACGCCAAGGCCATCGCCGAAGCGCCTCGCCGCTCGCCCCAGTCGCCCATCCAGGTCGCCGTGTTCGAGGCGACCGTCGCCGAAGCGCTCTCCAAGTCGCTCGACCGGAAGCAGCTCGATGAATCTCTGCGGCGCGAACTCTCCGCCGATCCGCTGTTGCGCATCGTGATGGTGAGAGGCCTGCCGGAAAGCGCGACGCGAGCCGGTGCCTCGGACGCGGATCGCATCTCCGCCGCTCGCGCCAAGGGAATCTCGCCCGATGTGTGGATCCTCCCGCAGGTCCTCCTGGAGGACGCAGTGGGGACGAGCGGCGGGAAGCTCGTCTCGATGAAGGCCTTCACGCTTCGCAGTGGCGTGGTGTCCGCGTACGGCACTGGCACGTCGAGGCCCGAGGCGCAGGGCTCCATCTTCCAGAACGCGCAGGTGGTGACGGGCGCCGCGATGAAGATTCGCGCCGCCGTCGTGGGTGAGCTCGGCCCGAACCTGCCCGACCGCGAAGCGGTGGCCGGACTGGAGAAGGAGCGGCAGCAGAAGGCGGCGGCCTCCATCGCGGAGCAGGCTGGCATCCTGCCCGAGGACGACACGTCGACCCGGTTGAGGAAGCTCATGGACCTGGCGAATCAGCCCAAGCAGCCGGCGCAGTCGTCCGTGCAGGAGTAGACGACCTGGCTCGGGGACGCCCATCCTCGACGCCACCTCGCCCCTCATTTCCACCGAGGGCCTTCGTGGGGCGCTATAACGCTCCCGGTTCAACTCGAGGAGTCACCGTGGGAATCATCCGGTTGGTCGGAGTGATGCTCGCCGTCGCGGGCGGCGTGTTGCTGTGGACGGGGCTGAATGCGCGCGAGTCGCTGACCGAGCGCGCAACGCAGGCCCTCACGGGCAAGTACAGCGAGAACACCACGCTGTACCTGGCGGGCGGTGGCGCCGCGCTGGCGGGCGGAATCCTCCTCGCGCTGTTCGGTGGTGGCTCGCGCAAGCGTCGTTAGGCGCGGGCCTCTGGGGGCTCAGTGGATGAGCCCCTCGATTCGGGTCTGGACGAAGGCCCCGGCGAGCCCCAGGGCGAACACCGTGCCCAGGGCCCAGCTCAGTCGTACGGTGAGGTGCCGCTGCCCGGCCACTCTCGCCACCACCACGAAGCTGACGGCGGCGCTCGCGAGCGACGCGATGGTGGCGCCGACACCGGCTGTGGTCGGTGACAGCGAGCCATGCGAACTCAGTGACGCGGCCGAGGCCACCGCCGATGCGCTCGATACCAGGCCTCCCAGCGCGCTCACCGCATAGAAACCCGCGTGGCCCAGGAGATTCTGTCCCACCGTGCCCACGACCTGGAACAAGAGCAACATCGCTCCGAACTTCAGCGCGGACGTGAGTGAGAAGGGACTCTCCAGGGGCAGCGACGGCGCGGCGCCCGCGCTGCTCGGGACCTGGCGGGCCCTCACCAACGCGAGCCCCATGCTCGACAGCAGGATGAGCGAGAGCGGCACCACGGAGTTGATCAGCGCGCGATACGACAGGATGCCGAGCAAGACGGCATTGCGCAGCGCCATCGCCGCCGTGGCCAGCATGACGCCTCGGTACGCGACGTCCTGGAGCCGTCCGTCCGACTCCTTCACTCGATGGGCCAGCTCCGTCACCGTGACGGTGCTGTTGACGAGCCCGCCCAGGAACCCCGTCACCTCCACGCCTCGCGTGCCGAAGAGCTTGAGCAACACGTAGTTCACGAACCCCATCGCCGCGATGAGGATGACCGTCACCCACGCGACGCGAGGCACGATGAGCCCCCAGGGATCCACGGGCTCGGCCGGCAACACCGGGTAGATGGCGAAGGCGAGGATGGCCAGCAGGATGGCCGAGCGCAGCTCCTCGGCGGTGATCTTGCTGCTGAAGCCCGCCAGTCGCTCCTTCCACGTGAGCAGACCCGCGCTCGTCACGGCCACCGCCGCGGGCGTCACCACATGCCCCAGGCCGCACAGCACCCCCGTGAAGCCGGTGACGAGCAGCGCGGCGGACGTCGTCAGCTCCGCTCCCTCGTTCGCGCGCAGCGACTGCCAGTTCAGGAACGCCACCAGCACGCCCAGCAGGAGCACCGCGGTGATGGCGAACGGAGGGCCCAGCAGCCCGCCCATGGCTCCCAGCAGCGATGCGAAGCCGAAGGTGCGCAAGCCGGCCTCCTTGCCACGCCACTCGCGCTCCAACCCCACGAACAGGCCCACGCCCAGGGCGAGTGTCAGGCGCATCAACGTCTGGAGCGGCGGCCACGCAACGGCCGGCGGAAGTCCTTCCATCAAGGGGGTGCCCCTCCTTCGTGGAGCGAAGTCTTCAGGTGGTGTGGCGAGGTGTCTCGTGCGCGGCGTCGCCCACGGCATGCAGTCGGGACCATCCCCGCTCACGCAACAGGCGCTGGATGGGCTCTCGCAGCGACGCCCGGAGGCGCTGCGCCGCGTCGGCGGTGCCGTCCTCGCTCACGGGCACCAGCCAGGACGCGCCTCCCACCAGCGGCGGCGCCTCCTCACCGGGCAGGACCAGTCGCACCACGAGCGGTGGCGGTCCGCGCTCATCCCCCGCACACGCCGCGCCATCCACCGTGGCCCGGGCCCGGTCCTGCGCGGCGAGGCCATTGAAGACGGTGACGGCGTGCTCGGCCACGGTGGGGCGCGAGCACTGGAAGATGACGCACCAGGGGCGATGCGAGGGCTTCTCCGCGGGCGCCATCAGCCAACGGAAGAGGAACACGGCGAGCGCGGCGCCCAGAAACTGCGCGGCGACGAAGGACTCGACGTCCATCGCGTGCAGGACGCTGGCCCGGGTGCTCACCGCGCGCGCGAGGATGAGCGCGGGATTGGCCAGCGAGCGCGAGTCGGTGAACCAGACGGTGGCGGCGGCGTAGCCCGCGACGACCAGAGGCGTGGCGGAGGGACGGCTGCGCACGCACCCGCGCACCACCACCAGCAGACCGAACGTGGCGACCAGCTCCGTGAGGAACTGCGAGGAACTGGCCGAGGGTGCACGCGTCGCGACGAGCAGGGGCTCACCGCACATGAGGTGCGCCACCAGCCGTCCGACGAGCCCACCGCCGAGCTGCGCGAGCACGTAGCGAGGCACGTCCCGCCACGGCGTGCCGTCCTCCAGCGCGTCCGCGAAGGTGAGGGCGGGATTGAAGTGCGCACCGGACAACGGCTGAAGCACCAGCGTGAGGCAGGCGAGGACGACACCGGCCGCCAGGGACATGAAGAGGCGCCCGTCGGTGGCGCTCACGCCCAGGTGCTCCGCGCCGTGATGGGCGCCTTCGAGTGCCACCACGAGCAGCCCGCAGCCGAGCGCTTCGACCGCGAGCCGCCGGGGCCGGTTCAGGCGCCCCGTGTCGGACGGCCTCGTCGTGGATGGAAGTGCACCCGTCATCGCCTGTCCCTCCAGCGGATCTCCCACCCTATGCCTCGACGAAAAGGTCGTCAAAGGCGGGCGCGAGGGCCTGGGCGAAAGCCGACGAGCAGACGGACGTGCGCGCTCGCGGGGGCCCGGATACGTCCGTCACCGGACCCCCCGCGAGGTGTCTACGAGGCTACGCGTTCAGCGCCGCGGCGTGGTGCCGCAGGTGGTCCTCCATGAACGTGGAGATGAAGTAGTAGCCGTGGTCATACCCTTCATGGATGCGCAGCGTGAGCGGCTGCCCCGTGGCGTCGCAGGCCTCCTTCAGCAGCTCGGGCTTGAGCTGCTCCTGGAGGAACTTGTCGCCCGTGCCCTGGTCCACCAGCAGCGAGGGGAGCCGCGTCTTCGCGGAGCGGATGAGCTCCGTGGCGTCGTACTCGCGCCACGTGGCCGTGTCCTCGCCCAGGTATCCCTTGAACGCCTTCTGTCCCCAGGGGACGCGCATGGGCGCGACGATGGGCGCGAAGGCGGACACGGAGCGGTAGCGCTCCGGGTCGCGCAGCGCGCACACCAGCGCGCCATGGCCACCCATGGAGTGCCCGAAGATGCCCTGGCGGTCCTCCCGAGCGGGGAAGTGCTCGGCGATGAGCGCGGGCAGTTCCCGGGTGACGTACGTGCCCATGCGGTAGCGCGCGGACCAGGGCGCCTGGGTGGCGTCCAGGTAGAAGCCCGCGCCCACGCCGAAGTCCCAGGAGGCATCCTCGCCGGGATAACCCGCGCCGCGCGGACTGGTGTCGGGGGCCACCAGCATCAGCCCCAGCTCCGAGGCCACGCGCTGCGCGCCCCCCTTGATGAGGAAGGTGTCCTCCGTGCACGTGAGGCCGGCGAGGTAGTAGAGCACCGGCACCTTGCGCTCCCGCGCCTGCGGCGGAACGAAGACACCGAAGCGCATCTCACCCCCGCACGCCTCGGACCCGTGCTTGTAGAAGCCGACGGTGCCGTCGAAGCAGCGGTGCTGGCTGAGCAGTGTGGGGGCCGCCGTCATGAGTACTTCACCACGCTGCGGATGGACTCGCCCCGGTGCATCAGGTCGAAGCCCTGGTTGATGTCCTCCAGCTTCAGCGTGTGGGTGATGAGGTCGTCGACGTTGATCTTCCCGTTCATGTACCAGTCGACAATCTGCGGCACGTCCGTGCGGCCACGCGCGCCACCGAACGCGCTGCCCTTCCACACGCGCCCCGTGACGAGCTGGAACGGCCGCGTCTTGATCTCCTGCCCGGCTCCCGCCACGCCGATGACGATGCTCTCGCCCCAGCCCCGGTGGCAGCACTCGAGCGCCTGGCGCATCGTGTTCACATTGCCGATGCACTCGAAGCTGTAGTCCGCGCCGCCGTTCGTCAGGTTGACGAGGTAGGGCACCAGGTCCCCCTCGACTTCCTTCGGGTTGACGAAGTGGGTGAGGCCGAACTTCTCCGCCATGGCCTTGCGCGCGGGGTTGATGTCCACGCCGACAATCTGGTCCGCGCCCACCATGCGCGCGGCCTGCACCACGTTGAGGCCGATTCCACCGAGCCCGAAGACGACGACGCGCGCGCCCGCCTCCACCTTCGCCGTGTACACCACCGCGCCGATGCCCGTCGTCACGCCGCAGCCGATGTAGCAGACCTTGTCGAACGGGGCGTCCTCGCGAATCTTCGCGACGGCGATCTCCGGCAGCACCGTGAACTGCGCGAAGGTGGACGTGCCCATGTAGTGGTGCACGCTCTGCTTGCCCAACCGGAAGCGACTGGTGCCGTCCGGCATCAGCCCCTTGCCCTGCGTCGCGCGGATGGCGGTACACAGGTTCGTCTTGCGCGACAGGCACGACTTACACACCCGGCACTCCGGCGTGTACAGCGGGATGACGTGGTCGCCCTTGCGCAGCGACGTCACGCCCGGCCCCACGTCCACCACCACGCCCGCGCCCTCGTGCCCGAGGATGGCGGGGAACAAGCCCTCCGGGTCCTGCCCGGAGAGCGTGAACTCGTCCGTGTGGCAGATGCCGGTGGCCTTCAGCTCGATGAGCACCTCTCCCGCCTTGGGCCCCTCGAGGTGAACCGTCTCGATGCTCAACGGCTTTCCTGCCTCGAGCGCCACCGCCGCGCGCACGTCCATACACGAGCCTCCCTGTGAAGTTTGAGGGGCGCAGCGTAATGCGCGAGGTACCCCCGGGGCACGACGGAATCACCGCGTGACGCCCAGGAAACGCTTCCGCCCGCCGAGAAAAGAAGAAGGGCCTGGAACCGGTGCGCGGTTCCAGGCCCTGGAGCTTCAGGACGGCGAGGGGACTACGGCGTGCCCGCAGCGGCCTGGGCCTTGGTGGCCTTCTGCGCCTCGCTGAACTTCTTGGTCATCTCCGCGAACTGACCCTGGAACTCGTCCATGCGCTTCTGGTGCTCGGCGGCGCGGGCGGTCGCCTCGGCGACGACGGTCGGGTTCTTCGCGTTCTCGGTGGCCTCCGACAGCGCCATCTCCTGCTGCTGCCGCTCGTACTCCATGAGGCGGCCCATCACCACGCGCTTGTTGAGGTACGTGTTGGCGGAGTTGGGGTTGATGGCGATGACCTGGTCGTAATAGCTGAGCGACTTCTCCAGGTCGGCCTTGACGATGGGCGCCGCCATGGAGCGCGCGCCGCCGCGCTGGGCGTAGATCTCCGCGATCCACCCGAGGGACGCCTCGTCCTTCGGCTCCAGCTTCAGGGCCTCGTTGAAGTACTTCTCGGCCGCTTCCGTGGCGCCGCCCTGCATGTTCATGCTGGCGAGCGTCCGGTACGTCTCGGCCTTCTCCGCCGGCGTGGTCTTCATCTCCAGGATCTTCAGGACGGCCTCGCTGGCCTTGTCGATCTCCCCGAGCTGGAGGTGGGCGAACGCCTTCTTCTCCCAGACCTTCTCCTGCTTGGGGTCCGCCTGGAGCGACAGCGCGTAGGCCGCGGTGGCCTCCTTATACTCCTTCTTGCTCAGGTGATTGCTGCCCTTGATGCGTTCCGCCTTGCCGACGTCCTCCTCGCCTTTACAGGCCACCGTGCCGCCCAGGGCGAGAACTCCGAACACCAGACCGACTCGTGCCAGTCGCTTCATGTGTATGAACCTTTCGAGCGGGCCTGGGGAGTCGACCCCGGCCCCATCCATCCTGCTTGTCCGCGCATCGTGTGGGACCCGGCCTCACGGGTCCGAAAGCCGGGCAAGCATACCCGAAGTCCAGGTTCCGGCACCCAGGGCAAGCGAGCCTGCCCTCCAAGCATCCGGCCTCCCGCCATCCTCCCGTGCCTCGCCCCGGGTCCAGCCCGGGCGGTGACTCGGGGTACGGGTGGGGGTGACTCCTCGGCTCCACGCCGGGACTCGCGCCACGAGTCACCTGGGCATGAGGCGGGTCTTCAATCGGCCCGCATCGAGGTCTCTCACGGAACGATGCCGTATGCGCCGATGCACTCGACGGGCTGTGGCTTCGGAGCCTCTCCCACGGCCCAGCGGGCCACGGCGGCTTGGAGCGCTCGGGCCGCCTCGATTCCAAACAAGGGGTTCTCGATGCCCTCGTCCAGCTCCACCAGTGCCAGGAACTCGGTGCTCCCCACACGATGAAAGTATGAATACCGGAGGCCCTTGGGCTGCTGTGCCCTCACGGCCTCGAACGCGGCCTGGACCGCTCGGGTCACCTCCGCGACACCTTGTTCCGCCACCTGGTAACGCACCATCAGTACAGGCAAGACCGGCTCCTTGTTCTCGCGTCGTTCATCGCGTCTCTCGCTATGATGAATGGCGCGGAAAAAAGGTGACCGATGGAGAATCACTCCAAGTTGGCCGAGCAGTTCGACCGGTCCCGCCCCCATCTGCGGGCGGTCGCGTTTCGCATGCTCGGCTCCACTGACGAGGCGGACGACGCGGTGCAGGAGGCCTGGCTTCGGGCCAGCCGCTTCGACGCTCGTGCCGTCGACAACGTGGCGGGCTGGTTGACCACCATCGTCGCGCGCGTGTGCCTGGAGATGCTGCGCTCGCGCCAGCGGCGGGGTGAGGAGCTTCTCGACGCGGCCGAGCTCGACCGAGTCATTGCCCATGATGCTGGGGCTCATCCGGAGGGTGACCTGTTGATGGCGGAGTCCGTCGGGCTCGCGCTGCTCGTGGTGCTCGATACATTGGGGCCCGCCGAGCGCATCGCCTTCGTGCTGCATGACTTGTTCGGCGTGCCCTTCGAGGAGATCGCCGGGATTGTCGAGCGCTCCCCCGTCGCGGCGAAGAAGCTGGCGAGCCGTGCCCGCCATCGGGTGCAGGGCACCCCCCTGGTTCCCGCTGCTGAGCTTCGCAAGCAGCGTGAGGTCATCGACGCCTTCCTCGTCGCTTCACGCGCGGGCGATCTGGAAGCCCTCCTCGCCGTGCTGGCGCCGGACGTCGTGCGCCGTGCCGCGCCGCGAGGCGAGGAGGAGACCGAGGTGCGTGGCGCCCGCCGCGTCGCGGAGGAGACCCTCACCAACTCCGGCCGAGCGCGCTTCGCCCGACCCGTCCTCGTGAATGGCGCCCTGGGCGTCGTCGTCGCGCCGCTTGGGCGACCGCTGCTCGTCCTCGAAATCGAACTCCGGGACCATCGTGTCGCGGCGTTCAATGTCATCAGCGACCGTGCCCGTCTCCGTCAGCTTCGACTCTCTGTCGTCGACCTCGCGTCCACCTGGGCACCTCCTGCGTGAGCTGCCCAGGTGGGGACCATCTACTGGGGCGGCGGAGCGCTACGGCGCCGCCGCGCGAATCCAGTCGATGTCGAACGCGATGCCCGTGCCCGACACCGGGTCCAGGCGCAGGTCGGTGATGGTCCCGTTCCACTCGCCAGGGCAGTTCGTTGATTTCGCCTGGAGGTCTGACTCATGTGTGCCTTTCGAGCGGCGGCGGTGGTGCTGGATGCCCGGCGGGAGTGGCCATAGTGTGGGGCCGGTTGTTTTCTCGGAGCGCGCGCACCATGACTGTCCTCACTCGACGAACAGTGCTCCAGGGGCTCGCCGTCACCGCCGCGGGCTGTGCCTCGACGCGCTCGGTGCGCGCGCCACGTCCCGGGCCGTCGCTGCCCCTGGGGGCGCAGCTGGGCGACGTGCGCACCGGCGCCGTCACGGTCTGGGGCAAGGCGGACCGGGCCTCGCGGCTCGTGGTGGAGTGGAGCGAGGACTCGCGGCTCGTGAAGGGCGTGCACCGCGTGGAGGGCGCCGCGCTCACCGAGGCCACGGACTACACCGGGGTGGTGGACCTCACCGGCCTGCCAGCGGGGCGTGAGGTCTTCGTGCGCGTGCTCGCGGAGGACGGTGGCGTCACTGGTGAGGAGTGGCGTGGGCGGTTCCTCACGTCACCGGACTCGGCCCGGGACGTGTGCTTCGCGTGGAGCGCGGATGTGTGTGGGCAGGGATGGGGCATCAACCCGGAGTGGGGCGGGTACCGAGGCTTCGCGGCGGTGCACGCCTTGCGTCCCGACTTCTTCCTGCACGTCGGCGACGCCATCTATGCGGACAACCCGCTGCTGCCGGAGGTCGTCCTCCCGGACGGGCGCGTGTGGCGCAACCGGGTGACGCCCGCGAAGTCGAAGGTCGCCGAGACGTTGGAGGAGCTGCGCGGGAACTTCGCCTACAACTTCCTGGACGACTCGCTGCGGGCCCTCGCGCGGGACGTGCCCATCGCGTACCAGTGGGATGACCACGAGGTGCGCAACAACTGGTATCCGGGGCGCAGCCTCGCGGATGACCCTCGGTACACGCAGGTCGCGGACGAAGCGGCGCTCGGCGCTCGGGCGCGTCAGGCGTTCTTCGAGTACTCGCCCGTGGGCGGCGCCGCGCGAGCGGAGGGACGCATCCATCGCCAGCTCTCACAGGGGCCGCTGCTGGACGTGTTCATCCCCGACGTGCGTGCGTTCCGGGCGCCGAACTCCATCAATCGCCAGGAGCGGCAGGGGCCGGAGACGGCGTTCCTCGGGCGTGCGCAGCTCGACGGGCTCAAGCAGGCGCTGGCGGCCTCCCGGGCGACGTGGAAGGTGATTGCGACCAGCATGCCGCTGGGGCTCATCATCCCCGCGGAGAAGCTGCCGGACGGTGGCCACATCATGGAGGCGTGGGCCAACGGCCCGGGTGTGCCGCTGGGGCGCGAGCTGGAGCTGGCGGAGCTGCTCTCCTTCCTGAAGGAGCGGAAGGTGCGCAACGTGGTGTTCGTCACCGCGGACGTGCACTACCCGGCGATGCACCACTTTCACCCTGACCGCGCGCGGTTCCGCGACTTCGACCCGTTCTGGGAGTTCGTCGCGGGGCCACTCAACGCGGGCACGTTCGGTCCGAGCGCGCTCGATGAGACCTTCGGTCCGGAGGTGAAGTGGCACCGGCCGGCGACGGTGATGAACGCGGCGCCGTGGGAAGGACAGCAGTACTTCGGCAGCGTCCGCATCCAGGGGGACAGTGGCGTGATGACCGTCGCCATCCATGACCTGACGGGCAAGGCGCTGCACTCCGTGGAACTGGAGCCGAGCCGATGATGCTCATCTTCGTCGTCCTGGTGGTGGGGATGGGGGTGATCACGGCCCTTCTCTTCTCAATGAAGAGTCCGTCGGTGCCCTCGGCGCCGAAGCGCTCGGAGCTGGAGGTCTGCAATCACTGCGGTCAGGCGCGGATGCTGCTCGACGAGGAGATGGACGACATCCATCTGAACGATGAGCAGCGCCGGCAGGAGCAGAGCGGCGCCGTCGACTATCACGTCTGGTGGTGCGGCTCCTGCGAGGATGGCGTGGTGACGCGCAACGCCCGGTTCGTCCAGACGGTGGGCGTGTGCCGTGCGTGCCGCGGTCGCGCGGAGCAGTCCATGCAGATGGTCGTTCCCGCCACGGCGACTCGTGGCGGTGAGCTTCGGATGGAGCTGGCCTGCCAGAGCTGTGGCCACCTCCAGCGCTTCTGGCGCTACACGCCTCGCGCCACACTCGCGAAGTGAGCCCGCTATGTCGTGAGCACCAGCTTGACCAGCTCCGGGGGACTGCCGACGCGCATGGGCGGCCCCCAGAAGCCGCAGCCCCGGCTCACGTAGATATGAGAGTCCTGGTGCCGGTAGAGCCCCGCCGCGTGCTCCCACGCGAAGCCGATGAACAGCGTCATCGGGACCAGCTGCCCGCCGTGGGTGTGACCTGAAATCTGGAGGTCCATCCCTCGCTCCGCGGCCACCTTGAAGTTCGCGGGCTGGTGCGCGAGCAGCACCGCCGCCCTGTCCGGATCGCGCCCTTCGAGCGCCAGGTCCAGGTCGTAGCCCTTCTGGTTGCGCCGCCTCCAGCCGCTCCAGTCGTCCACGCCGACGAGGTCCAACGACGCCCCCGCATCGCCGATGCGGACATGGCGGTTGCGCAGCGACTGGATGTCGAGCGACTGGAGGAACGCGGTCCACTCCTCGTCACCGGAGTAGTAGTCGTGATTGCCGGTGACGAAGTAGCTGCCATAGCGGGAGCGCAGCCCTCGGAGCGCGGCGACGGCGCCTCCCAACGTGGGCACGTCACCGTCCACCAGGTCACCGGTGATGGCGACGAGGTCCGGCTTGAGGGCGTTGGCCTGCCGCACCAGCTCGTCCATGAAGCGGCGCTCGATGAAGGGGCCCACGTGGATGTCCGTGAGCTGGACGATGCTGAGCCCATCCAGAGCTCGCGGCAGCTTGGGAATCCGAATGGCCAGCTCCGTCACCATCGGCGGTGCGAAGGCCCGCCAGTGTCCGTATGACGCCAGCCCTCCGCCCGCGAGCGCCGCGCCTCCCGCGAGCGCGCGTCCGAGGAACTTCCTGCGCTCCTCGTCCACGGGTGGCTCGACGGGGGACGGAGCCTCCTGCACGGACGTCGTGAGCGCGGCCGGAGTGGCCATGTCTCTCCGCCGCCGGACCCAGCGCCCCAGGCCGACCAGCGCACGGAGCAGGTCCATGGCCAGGAGCGCGAGCACCAGACAGAGCGCCACGCCCATCCACGTGTACGTGGCCACCGTCACGGTGTGCCCGAGTCCTTCGGGAAGCGCGTCCAGCAGCGTGCGCCGCAGGCCCAGCAGCAGCGTCAGGAGCCCCAGCACGACGATGGCCACGAACCGGGCCGCGCGTCCCCGCACCAACTCCCGGACCAGCCGTCGGTAGAGGTACAGGTGGCCCAGCACCGCGGCGAGCCCGATGAGCATCGAGAAGGAGAAGATCCTGAACGGCATGTGCGAGCGACCCGAGGCGAGAACGGAAGGGAAGGGTAACACGGTGCCCGTGTCTGGACTGCTCTGTCGACAGGATGGCTCCTGAGTCCTCTCGATTGAACAGAGTCCCCGACACCTCTGCTTCAGGCGGGTAGATTCCGCGAGACAGGGCAGGCGAGCTTTACGAGGGGACACGCATGGACAAGGTCATCGTCATCACAGGGGCGAGTGGGGGCATCGGCGCGGAGCTGGCTCGCGTGGCGGGAGCGCGTGGAGCGAAGCTGGTGCTGGCCGCTCGCCGTCGGGCCGAGCTGGAGGTCGTCGCCAATCGCTCCGGACGCGATTCGCTCGCCGTCGTCACCGATGTGACGTCCCGCGCGCAGGTGGTGCGGCTTCGCGATGCGGCGCTCGAGCGCTTCGGCCACATCGACGTCTGGGTGAACAACGCCGGACGCGGCATCACCCGCTCCGTGGCCGAGCTCACCGACGAGGACCTGGAGTCGATGTGGCACGACAACGTCCACAGCGCGCTCTACGGAATGCAGGCTGTCCTGCCGCACTTCCAGGCGCGCAACGCCGGACAGATTCTCAACGTCTCCAGCACCCTGGGGCGTCTGCCCGTGGTGCCCCTCCGCTCGGCGTACAGCGCGGCCAAGCATGCGTTGAACGCGCTGAGCGCCTGTCTCCGCTTGGAGCTGCGCCAGACGCATCCGGGAATCTCCGTCACGGTGGTGATGCCCGGCGTCGTGGCCACGGAGTTCGGCTCGAATGCGCTGGGCGGTGGGCCGGACTCGCGTGCGCTGCCCGGGGCTCAGCCCGTCGAGGAAGCGGTGGAGGCCATCCTCGACGCCATCGCTCACCCGCGTCCGGAGGTCTTCACGAAGGCGTCCACGCAGGCCGAGGTCGAGCGCTACTACCACGACGTCGCCGCGTTCGAGGCGGACCCGGGCGCGCGTCCCGGGCGCTGAGCGTGTCGTGACGCCCGGGAGGCGTGGTGCTCCCCCGGGCGCGGAGGTCACTCGTAGCGGAGCGACTCGATGGGGGCCAGGCTCGCGGCCCGGCGCGCGGGCCAGATGCCGAAGAACACGCCCACGGAGGCGGAGAAGGCGATGGCCACCACGATGGCCTCGGGGGCCACCACCATGGTCCACCCCATGAGCTTCTGGAGCAGCGCCGCGCCACCCACGCCCAGGATCAGTCCGAGCGTGCCTCCGGCCAGACACAACACGAGAGACTCGACGAGGAACTGGAGCAGGATGTCCGTGCCCGTGGCTCCCAGCGCCTTGCGCAGACCAATCTCGCGCGTCCGCTCCGTCACGGAGACGAGCATGATGTTCATGATGCCGATGCCTCCCACCAGCAGGGAGATGGCGGCGATGCCGGCCAGCAGCAGCGAGAAGGTCTGCGTCGTCTCCTGCACCGTCGCGAGCAGTGAGGCCTGGTCGCGGATGTTGAAGTCGGCCTGCTCCTCCGGACGGAGCCGGTGCTCCCGGCGCAGCTTGAGGTCGATCTCCGCCATCGCGTCGTCCATGGACTTGTCCGTGGCGGCCTGCACCGCGATGGAGCGGATGCGGTCGCTGCCCATCACCCGGAACTGCGCGGTGGACAGCGGGATGTAGAGGCTCTCGTCGGGGTTGGAGAAACCCTGCGAGCCCTTCTCCGCGAGCACGCCGATGACCTCGAAGGGGATGCCTCGGATGCGCACCGTCTCGCCCACCAGCGAAGAGGCGTCCCGCACCCCGAGCTGCCCGCCCGCGAGCGCGCCCAGCACCACCACGCGCCGACGGCCCCGGTCCTCCGCGTCGGTGAACAGCCGACCCGCGACGATGTGGGACTCGTTGATGCCGAAGTAGGCCGGCCACGTCCCCACCACCGACAGGTTCGCGTTGCCCGCGCCGTACTCCACCTGGAAGCGCGACTCGATCTCCGGCGCCACGGCCTGGATGTGCTTGGCGTTGGTGCGCAGCGCCTCCGCGTCGTCGATGGTCATCGACGCCTGGCCTCGGCCCAGGCCTCCCGAGAAGGACTGGCCAGGACGCACCGTCAGGACGTTTGTCCCGAGCGTCTTCAGCCGCTGCTCCACCGAGCGCTGGGCTCCCTCGCCCAGCGCCACCATGGTGATGACCGCCGCGATGCCGATGACGATGCCGAGCATGGTCAACAGCGAGCGCAGCTTGTTGGCGAGGACCGCGTCGAACGCGACCCGGATGATTTCACCCATGACCTGCCTCCTCCTCCACCGACTGCCGACTAACGACCGCCGCGCCCACCACCCGCACCACCACCCATGCCCGGCATCATCCCGCCCGTCGCCGCCTTCATCCGCTCGTTGCGCTGCTGTTGCTGCTGCTGGAGCTGCGCCACGGACACGAGCAGCACCTGCTCGCCCGCCTCCAGCCCGCTGACGACCTCGGAGCTCTCCCAGTCACTCAGGCCCAGCATCACCTTGCGCGGCTCCGGACCCTTCGGACCCTGCACGAAGACGAGCCCCGGCCGCGTGTCACCCGTCGCCTGCGTGCCTTCGCGCCCGCCCCGGTTGCGACGCCCCTCGCCCGCGCCCTCCGGCGCCCCGGTCGTCGCCGGCGTCGCCACGTTCACCGGCGTGACTGTTCCCGCGCCCACGGCGCCCTTGTCCGCAGCCGGTGGAGTGCCCTCGGTGGCACCCGTCGGCGCAGCGCTGGTGCCGCCAGTGCCCGAGCCACCCCGTCCACGGCCTTCGCCCGCCGGCCGCATCAGCGACCGCACCGAGTCCTCCGTGAGGCCCACCGCCAGCGCCGCGGCGCGGGCATCCCGCAGGCTGACCACCGCGGAGTTGGGGACGGTGATGGCGTCGCGGCGGCGGGAGATTTCAATGGCCACCTCCGCGTTCATCCCCGGGCGCAGCAGGCCGTCCGGGTTGTCCAGGCGCACCAGCACCGGGAAGAGGGTGACGTTCTGCTCCACCAGCGCCTGCGGTTCGATCTTCACGACCTCACCGATGAACGTCTTGCCCGGGTACGCCTCCATCGTCACGCGCGCCTTGAGGCCCGCCTTGAGCTGGCCCACGTCCGTCTCGTCCACCTTGGCGCGCACCTGCATGACGGACAGGTCCGCCATCTTGAACAGCGTGCTGCCACCGGACACGTTGGACGTGGCCGACGCGATGATCTGCCCCGGCTGAATCGTCCGCTCCAGCAGCGTCCCGGCGCTGGGGGCGCGGATGGTGACGTCGCGGCTGCGCTCCTTGGCCAACTGGAGGTTCGTCTCCGCGCGCACCTTGGCGGCCCGCGCGGTGGCGTAGGCGTCCACCGTCGTCTCGTACTCCTGCTGGGTGACGTAGCCGGACTGGCGCAGCGACTCCATGCGCGTCCGCTGTGCCTCCGTCGTGTTCAACCGCACCCGCGCCGAGTCCACGTCCGCCTGCGCCTGGGCCAGCGCGTTCTGCACGTCGCGCGGGTCGATCTCCGCGAGCAGCGCGTCCTTCTCCACCTTGTCGCCGGTGTCGAACAACACGCGCAGCACTTCCCCGGAGGCCTTGGACTTCACCTCCACCACGCGCAGCGGCTCCACCAGTCCGGCGGACTCCGCGACGACCTCCATGTCGCGGCGCTCCACCACCGCCACCGCGGCCGAGCGCTCCGGCACCTTGGGCTCCGTGCTCCGCTGGGTGGCGTAGACGCCCGCTCCAATCAGGACCGCCGCGACACCCGTGATGACCATCTTCTTCGCCTTGCTCACGACGTCCTCCAGGTCTTCGTGGCCGCGCTGTGCGCGGTCCCGCTCAATTCCGCTTCAGCTCGTCCCGCTCGATGACGCCGTCCTTCAAGAACAGCACCCGCTGCGCGTACGCCGCGATATCCGACTCGTGCGTGACGAGCATCAACGTCTGGCCCTGGGAGTGCAGCTCCCCGAAGAGGGCCATGATCTCCTCACCCGTCTTGCTGTCGAGCGCGCCCGTGGGCTCGTCCGCCAGCAGCAGCGCCGGCTGCGTCACCAGGGCGCGGGCAATGGCCACGCGCTGGCGCTGACCACCGGACAGCTCGTTGGGCCGGTGGTCCTTGCGTGCGCCCAGGCCCACCTTCTCCAGCATCGCCGCCGCGCGCTCCTGACGAACCTTCTTGGGCACGCGCGCGTACACCAGCGGCAGCGCCACGTTGTCCAGCGCGGAGGCGCGGGGCAGCAGGTTGAAGCTCTGGAACACGAAGCCCAGCTCACGGTTGCGGATGCGCGCGAGCGCGTTCTCCGTCATGCCCGCGACGGGTTGCCCGTTGAGCCAGTACTGCCCGCCGCTCGGCACATCCAGGCAGCCGATGAGGTTCATGAAGGTGGACTTGCCGGAGCCGGAGGGGCCCATGACCGCCACGTACTCGTTGCGGCGGATGGTGACGTCCACGCCGCGCAGCGCGCGCACCACCTCCGAGCCCATCGTGTAGTCCTTGCTCAGGCCCTCGGCGCGGATGACCACGTCCGAGATGTCCCGTGCCGGCGACGTTTCCATGGCGGTGCTCACAGCGGCCTCCCAGCAAGCGCTTCCAGCTCCGCGCGTGCGATGCGGTAGTCGAACCGAGACGACACGAGGTTGGTCTCCGCCTGGACCAGGTTCTCCTGCGACGTCAGCAGCTCCAGGATGGTGGTCGCGCCCAGACGGTAGCGCTCTTCCTGCACCTTGAGGTCCTCGCGCGCCACTTCCACGGCCTGCTCGGACAGGGTGATGCGGTCCGCCGAGAGGCGCAGCTGAGCCAGCGCCTGGTTGGCCCCCGACCTCACCGCGCGCCGCGTATCGGCGAGCTGCGCCAGGGAGGTGATTTCCTGCGTCCTGGCCCGCTGCACCCGCTCCTCGCGTAGGAAGCCGTCGAAGATGGGGTAGGAGAAGCCCAGGCGCACTGACCAGCTCGTCCTGCCTCCGGTGAACTTCGGATCCTGGTTGAACCAGTCGTAGCCGGCGGACAGGCGCACGTTCGGCAGATAGGTCGCCTTCGCGACACTGACGCCCGCCTCGGAGGCGCTCAACGTGGAGGCCGCGGCGAGCACGGCGGGCGCGTTGGACTCCAGCTCGGTGATGAGCGCGGCTTCGGTGAGGGTGAAGGGCTTGGGGCCCAGGTTCTCGTCGGCCTGGGCCTGCGCCGGACCGTCCTCGCCGATGAGGCGTCCCAGCGACAGCGACGCGGAGATGCGCTGGGTCTCCGCCGTGCGCAGCGCCTCCCGGGCCGTGGTGTGGTCCAGTCGCGCCCGCAGCAGGTCCGAGCGCGTCGCCGAGCCCACCGCCAGCCGCCGCTCCGCCGCGTCCTCGTTCTGCCTGGCCCGCTCGATGCGCGAGCTTGCCACCGCTTCCAGGCCCGTCGCCCGGAGGACCTCGTAGAAGGAGCGCTGAACGTCCAGCACCGCGCTGGCGCGCTGCGCGGTGAGCTGCGCCCCGGCCGCGCCGGACTGCGCGCGGGTCTGCTTGCGCGTGGCGCTCCGCTGCCCACCGGTGAAGACGCTCCACGACGTGGCCAGGCCCGCGCTGTAACTGTCGTTGGAGCCGGAGACGACGGTGCCCGTGTCGCCCAGGATGCGCTGGCTGCTGGAGAGCGAGGCGTTCGCGCTCGCGGAGAGGGACGGGATGTAGGCGCCCAACGCGCTCAGCTCCGCCGCAGCCGCGTTGGTGACGGAGCCCTCGGCCTGCACCACCGCCGGATTCGTCTTGAGCGCCCGCGAGATGGCCTCGTCGAGGGTGACAGTCACTCCCTGGGGCTCGACCTGGGCCGTGAGGCTCTGGGCGGGGACCGGCGCCTGCTCGCCGTCCTTCGTCGGCGCGGGGGCGTTCTGCTTCGCCGCATCCTCGGTGGGCGCATCGGCCGGAGCCTTCTGCGTCTGGGCGGCGGTGTTCTGCTCCGTGCCGGCGGCCGGGGCGGGCGTCTGCGCCGCGCCCATTCCCGGCGTCGCGACGAGGCCCAGCAGGCCCAGCGTCAGCGCCGTCATCCGGTGGGGCCGTCTCTTGAACCACGCTCTCTTGAGCATCGTCATCGCAGCCTTGTCCCGTTGAGGGCCGGTGCGCTTCTGGCGCGTCCGGCGGTTCCGAAGCAGGGTGACTGCATGCGCCTTGCCAGTTTTCAACACATTGAAACCTCAGGGGAAACTCGCGAAGGCGCTGCGAGAAGCGCCGGCCGAGTGCGGATTCCGCATGCGGTCCGCGAGGGCTCCCCTGGGCGGGACTCACTCATGGAGAGGAGCGCGCTCCGATGGAGGGGTCGCATCCGCCCGGAGTGACGTGGGCCTCGTGATTGCACAAGGAGGCCGCGTCGGACGGGCGTGACTCGCGTCGCGGCCTGCCCGGCCTGTACACCAGCGGCCCTCTCGCCGCGCCCACCCTCGGGGAGACGAACACATGGGCTCGACAGCAACCAGCCAAGGGGAAGCCCGCGTGGCGCCACGCCATGAGAGAAGGGAGTGCGGATTCCGCACCGTGCATGCAGAGTTCGCAGCGAGCGGAGGCACCTCATGGAGTGGGATTCACCCCGAGAAGGGGCAGCGTCGATGAGCGGCGCGGCCCGTTGGAGACCGCGTGGTCCCTGGATGCCCTGGGTGGCGGCGGGGCTGATGTGTGCCGTGCTCCTGTCCGCGGTGCTCTTCATCCGCAGGTCCGCGATGGAGTCCTCCTCGCTGGTGGTGCGCGGCATGGCCAACGTCCTGATGCTCGCCGGGTTGGAGGCCTTCCGGGAGGGCTCCGGTCCTCCGAGCCAGCAGGCGCTGGATGCCTTCCTCGCGGCGAACCAGGAAGGTGGCCTGCGCTACGTGGCCATCATCGAGGATGGGAAGGTGTTGGAGTCGGCGGGGGAGGGCTCGCTGGGTGAAATCCAGGACGGCCCCTTGCTGCGCATCGAGGCGGGCCGAGGTCGCTTCATCCACCGACTGCGCAAGCCCAAGCCGGACGTCCCGGCGGTGGCGAACGGAGGCGCTCCCACGGTGGACGCGCCTCCGCAGGAGCCGCGCCGGAACCTGCGCATCGGCTACGAGTTCGAGCCCGTCACCGCGCTGGAGTTGACGGACCGCGCGCAGCGCCTGCTGTTCATCGCGGCGGTGTCGTGCGTGGGCATCCTGGGCCTGGCCTTCGCCTTCTCGCGCTCCCTGGCGCAGCGCGAGGCCCTGGCGGCGGAGCTGGAGCGCGGGCGCAGGCTCGCCGCGCTGGGCACCATGTCCGCAGTGCTGGCGCATGAGCTGCGCAACCCGCTGGCCTCGCTCAAGGGACACGCGCAGTTGCTCGCGGAGCGCGTGGAGCGGGACGAGGTGCTGCGTCCCAAGGCGGACCGGATTGTCGGCGAGGCGGTGCGGCTGGAGCAGTTGATGAATGACCTGCTGTCCTTCGTGCGCAGCGGGGAGCTGCGGCGCACCGGGACGGACCCCAACGAGGTGTTGCGCGCGGCGGTGGAGGCGACGGGCGAAGCCAGCGTGAATGCGCACTACCTGCCGAGCCGCGCGCAGTGGGAGCTGGACGCCGGACGCTTCCAGCAGGCGCTGGAGAACGTGCTGCGCAACGCGGTGCAGGTGAGCCCGGCCGGGCAGCGGGTGGAGGTGGACGTGGCGCAGGAGGGCCAGTCGCTCGTGTTCATCGTGAGGGACTACGGGCCGGGCATTCCGAAGGGTGACGAGGAGCGCATCTTCGAGCCCTTCGTCACCGGGCGGCTGCGCGGCGTGGGGCTGGGGCTCGCCATCACCCGGCGCATCGTCGAGCTGCACGGCGGTTCGGTGAGCGCGAAGACGCATTCCCAGGGCGGCGCGGAGTTCCGGCTCACCGTCCCGGCGAGGGGGACCTGAGCCATGGCGCGCATCCTGGTGGCGGATGACGAGGAGGGCGTGCGCTCGTTCATCGCGGAGGCGCTGGAGGTCGAAGGCCACGTGGTGACGCAGGCGGCGGATGGCGAAGAGGCCGCGCGGCTGCTGGCGAAGCAGGGCGTGGACCTGCTCGTGACGGACCTGCGGATGCCGGGGATGGACGGGCTGACGCTGCTGCGCAAGGTGCGCGAGGAGCAGCCGGACGTGGAGGTCGTCATCCTCACCGCGGTGGGCTCGGTGGAGAGCGCGGTGTCGGCGATGAAGGCCGGCGCCTTCGAGTACCTCCTCAAGCCCGTGGGCAGTCCCGCCGAGCTGCGGCTGACGGTGGCGCGGGCCCTGGAGCGGCGCGCGCTCTTGAACTTGAAGACGGAGGTGCGGCAGTCCACCAGCGAGGTGGTGCTGAGCTGGGGCGCGCCGTCGATGGGGCCGGTGGTGGAGGCGCTGCGCAAGGTGTCGCCCACGCAGGCCACGGTGCTGCTGGTGGGCGAGAGCGGCACGGGCAAGGAGGTCGCCGCGCGGGCGCTGCACCAGTGGAGTGAGCGCTCGGAGGGGCCCTTCGTCGCGGTCAACTGCGCGGCCCTGACGGAGACGCTGCTGGAGAGCGAGCTGTTCGGCCATGAGAAAGGCGCCTTCACTGGCGCGGTGGCGCAGCGGCGCGGACGCATCGAGCTGGCGCAGGGCGGGACGTTCTTCCTGGACGAAGTGGGCGAGCTGAAGGCGGAGCTGCAGGCCAAGCTCTTGCGCGTGCTCCAGGAGCGGCGCTTCGAGCGCGTGGGCGGCACCCGGACGCTGGAGGCGGACGTGCGCTGGGTGGCGGCGACCAACCGCGACCTCAAGACGATGATGGCCCACGGCGAGTTCCGGGAGGACCTCTACCACCGGCTGGCGGTGTTCCCCATCCGGTTGCCCTCGCTGCGCGAGCGCCGCGAGGACCTGCGTCCGCTGTCGGAGCTGCTGCTGCGCCGCATTGGCGAGGAGCTGGGGCGACCGGGGCTGAAGCTGTCTCCGGAGGCGTCGGAGCGGTTGGTGGACTTCTCCTGGCCGGGCAACGTGCGCGAGCTGCGCAACGCCCTGGAGCGCGCGGCCATCCTCGCGGACGGCGTGGTGGTGGAGTCACGTCACCTGTGGCTGGACCCCACGAGCGCGCCCGTCACCACGGCCGCGCCCACCGCGGGCGGCGCGCGACTGCCGGACAAGACGCTGGAGGAACTGGAGCGGATGGCGATTGAGCAGGCCATCGCGGACGAGGGTGGCAACCGGAAGCGCGCCGCGCAGCGGCTGGGCATCGGGTTGCGCACGCTCTACGACAAGCTGCGGCGCTACGGAATGCAGTGAGGCGAGGGGGCGCGAAGCGGCCGCGCCCCTCGGTCCGACGTCACGGAGGGCCGTAGCCCTGCACGCGGGAGTTGAGTTCCACCGCGGTGGCGTAGATCTGCGCCCACGTCCGGTACTTCAGCTTGTCGCCGAAGCCCTTCTGGTCATTGGCGTAGTTGAACAGGTCCTTGCGGAAGAGCGCGTCGGCCGACTTGCGCGCGCTGCCGTCCAGGGGCGTGCCCTTGCGGTCGTAGTAGCGCAGCAGGTCGTAGCCGTAGTCGTGCGTCTTCGCGGCCGGGTCGAACTCCTTGTCCGGGCCAATCTTGCCGGGCGCGGACGCGGAGCCGTGCGGGTCCTGCATGCGCTGGCCGTGCTTCGTCTGGATGGCGTAGGGCTTGTAGCCCATCACCTTCTCGAAGTCGGCCGGGGGCGGACGGGCACCCGTCAGGTACTCGTTCATCAACTTGCCGTGGTCCCCAGCGGGCGCCGCGCCCACCTTGGCCGTGCGCTCCGTGGCGCTCGTGCCGCGGGCGAAGGTGTCCTGGGTGTTCTGCCGGACCGGCACCGCCGTGTTGGAGCGCTCGGCGGACGGCGTCTCAGCGCTGTTGGAGAGCGGGCGGCGGGGGGCGACGGGGGGATTGCGCACGAGCATGGAGGACCCGGGGGAAAGCTTCTCTTGGTTTGTCGCACTCTGTAGGGTGGAAGTTGCGTCCTTGGGATTAACGCACCGCATTGTGAGAAGGAGGGGTTGTGGGCACGGACCTGTATCGCGACGGAGTGGCGCGGCTGGAGGCGGGGGATGGGAAGGAGGCGAAGCGGCTGCTGGAGGCCGCGCTGCATGAGGCCCCGGGAGACGCGGGGGTGATGCACGCGCTGTCACGGGCGCTGGACCTGGCGGGGGAGCGCGCGAGGGCCGTGGAGTTGCTGGAGCTGGTCCACGCAAAGGCCCCGTCGGACCCCGGGCCAGCGTGTGATCTGGCGATTGCACTGCTGGAGCGGGGAGAGGACGCACGCGCGGCGCAGGTGATGGAGCCGGTGCTGGAGGCGCATCCCGACCATCCCCGGGCGAACCTGAACCTGGCGCTGGCGCTGGCGAAGACGGAGCCGGACCGGGCCCGGGTTCATGCCCAGCGCGCGGGCCGGAGCCCGAACGCGGACGAGCGCGAGCAGGCGGCGGCGCTGGAGCGGGTGCTGTCCGGACAGGCCCCCTGAGGCAGCCGCGTCACATCTC
>NZ_JBLZWL010000033.1:0-24998 GCF_049194865.1 Corallococcus terminator
GCACCGGGACCACTTCCACCTGCGCTTCCACAATCCGAGGGCGCAGGAGCTGGGGCGCCGGGTGCAGCCGCTCCTGTCGTTGCAGCCCGAGCACAACGTGACGGTGCACCGCGTGCGCTCCGGTGACACGCTGGGCGGCATCGCGCTGAAGTACGGCTCGACGGTGTCGATGATTCGCAAGTCGAACCGCATGAAGAACAACTTCCTGCGCGCCGGCCAGCGGCTGTCGGTTCCGCTGCGGGGGCCGTGCACGAACTGCCCCGTGCCGCCGCCCTTCGTGCTGCCGGCCCGGCAGCTGCCTCCCGAGACGCAGGCTCCCGCCGTGGCCGTTGTCACCAGCGCCGCGCCCGTGGTGGAGACGGCGCTCGCGGCGAACTGCGCGAAGCCCACGCCGGTGGTCGAGGTCGTGAAGCCTGCGGGCGTCGCGCCGGTTGCCGAGACGGTGAAGCCCGCCGTCGCGCCCGTTGCCGAGGCTGCGAAGCCCGCCGTCGCGCCCGTTGCCGAGACGGTGAAGCCCAACGTCGCGCCCGTTGCCGAGACGGTGAAGCCCAACGTCGCGCCAGTTGCCGAGACAGTGAAGCCCAACGTCGCGCCAGTTGCCGAGGCCAGCAAGCCCGCCGCCGCGCCGGTTGCCGAGGCCGCGAAGCTCGTCTCCGCGCCCGTCGCCGAGGCAGCGAAGCCCGCTGTCGATTCGGCGGTGCACACGACGGTCCCTGTCGCCGCGTCGGCCGCCCTGCCTGTGTCCGAGTCGGTGCCGTCCGCCGCCGCCTCGGCCAAGCCCGCGTCAGCGGCCTCCGTGCACGGTGCCTCGGAGGGTTCGTCCGCGGGTATCTCCCACGGACGCTGAGCGTCGAGCGCTCCGTTAGAAGCGCGTCCTCACGCCCAGCTCCACGCTGGGCAGGAACTTCACCTCGGAGAAGTCGTTCACGCGAAGGACGGCCACGGGAAGCCGCCCGCCGATGGCCAGCGCCACCTCCGGCACCACGTACACGGCGAAGGACGCCAGGGGCGCGACAGCGGGCCCCACGGTCCACCCCGTACTGCCGGACTTCGACTGCACGACGAGCTGCAAGCTCGCCTCGACGCCCGCGCTGAACTCCACGATGCGGGCCCGCTTTCGCCACGCGTAGCCCACGCCCAGCCCGGTGATGAACTCGCGCTCCTCTTTGTGCGGGCCCTGGCCCATCTGGAGCGAGAAGGTCATTCCGCTCGCCTCCGTCCTGGCGGTTTCCAGCCGGAACGCGAGCAACGCGCCTCCCTGCTCCAGCGCCGAGCCGCGCACGCCCACCGACAGGCTCAGCTCACGCTGCCCGGGCAGGTTCGCCGGGCGAGGCATGGGCAGCGGCGGCGGAGGCAGGGCTCTCTCCAGCACCGGCTTCTCGACCTCGAGCTCCAGAGCGTTCGCCGCGATGGGCTCCGGAGTCGGTCGTGGTGGCAACAAGGCCATCGCCGCCGCCTCCTCCGCGGCCTGTCGCATGGTGGCCGCCGCCCAGGGCCGAGGCTCCTCCGGGGGCTCGTTCTTGGCGGGTGTCGTCCCCCGTGCGGGCCTCACCGATGCTTCCGACGGTGACCCTGGCCAGCTCCACTCCTCGGGCGACGCCGACACGGTGGTCCGGACCACGGACTCCGAGCCTCCCTTCGTGCCGCCCACGCTGGACGCGGGTGCCACCGGCCGCAGGTCCTCCCACCTCACCTTGAGGACCTGTCCCGCCGGCGCGCGCAAGGTGCCCTGGTGTTGCTTGCCCGCGCGCCACGCCCGCAGTTCGTAGTCCCCGGGCGGCACCGCGAGCCGAGGCACGGCGCCCGGCCCCAGCTCCGCGAGCACCTGTCCCCGGCCGGGGCGCAGCAGCAACGCGCGCTCGAAGTCGGACGGCAGCTCCAGCGCCGTGCCCGGACTGGGAAGCTGCGTGAGGATGAGCTCGCCCTTGCCCGTCAGCCGGTAGTCATACGCGGGGTGCTGCGCGCCCGTCAGCACGTCCGCCGTGGCGGAGACGGTATGCGCATACGCGTACTGATACGCCTCCGCCAGCGTCACCAGGCCGTCACCGGAGGCATCCGCCGCCCCGCGCAATCCAGACACCAGATGGTGCGTGAAGAGCGAGCCGCCCACCTCGCGAGACTCCAACGCCAGCTCGTCCTCCGCGCTGGAGGTGAGCAGCGCATGGCCGGTGCTGTGCACCTCGTCCGTCAACCGCAGCTCGAACGAAGGGCCCGGACGTCCACCCTTGAAGCGCAGCAGCGCGCCGCTGCGGCAACTGTCGACGATGGCGAGCCGCACATCCGCTCGCGTCGCGTCCAGCCACCGCCGCAGGTCCGCATACAGCAAGCGCTCCGTGCCCAGCTCCAGGGCCACGCCATCCGAGTGCCCGGAGAAATAGAAGAGCAACACCACCCGCGTGTCCGGCGTGTCGCGCAGCGAGTCCACCTTCTTCGCCGCCGCGTCCAGCGCGGCCCGCACCGTGGTCAGGTCCTGGCCCTGCAGGACGATGAGATCCGCGTCCGGCACGTCTCCCAATTCGGAGAGGACTCCGGCGAGCTTGACGGCGTCGGCCTCGGCGTAGCGCAACGGAGGCCGCTCACCGCTGCCCACGTTGTGGCCCACCAGCACCGCGACGCGCCGGGTTCCCGCCACGGCGGGCGAGGTGGCGCAGAGCAGCAGGGCGAGGAGGAGGCAGCGGATGGAGGTCATCACGGCTGGGTCTTCTCGAAGAGGAAGGAGGCCTGCGCCCCCGCGGGAACCGGCAACCGCGTGCGGTCCCGGATGACGTCGGCCCCTCCGGCCGACAGCTCACGCAGGGCGGGAGCCACCAACTCGAAGGACAAGGGCTTGCGAGAGAACAGGGCAAACACTCGCTCGGGCCCCGGGGCGTTGTCGAGCACCACGCTCCCCGGAATCTCCAGCGGCAGTCCGCGCGAGGGCAACAGGCCACTCTCGGTGCCGCCAAAGGGGAAGTAGGTGCTCACCTGTCCTGCCCCATCCACAGACACCACCAGCACGTAGGGCAACCCCAGGCCTTCCACGACGAAGCGCACCTGGTCGCCAGGGGCCAGCGCCTCGCCCTCCTCCACCTTCCAGGTGCGCTCGCCGCGGTGCGCGAAGAGCTGGAGCGCCGCGCCTCCCTTGAGGGCGAACTGGGGCTCCTCGGGCCGGGGCACCGCGACGAGCACGAGCAGCAGCACCACGGCCGAGGAGAGGGCCAGTGCGGGGGCCCACCACCGCCAGCGAGGCCCCCAGGGTGACACGCGCGTGGGCAGCCGGTCAGCGCGGGGGAGCACGTAGGCGGTGAAGTGCCGGCGGTGGGAGGCCAGCTCCTCGGCGCGGGTGCGACAGGTGAGACAGGCGTCCAGGTGGGCCTGGGTGGCATCGCGCTCCTGGGGGGAGAGCGCGTCCATCGCGAGGGCATCCAGCTTGAGGCTGGAGACGTGGGAGGGGGCGGCGTTCATCATGAGGGGGGCCTCCCGGCGAGCGCGTGGGCGTGCCGGTGGAAGTCTGCGAGCCGGTTGACGACGGTGCGACGGGAGATTCCGAGCACCTGGGCCACCTCGTCCTGGGTCATCCCATCGGCGAGGTGAAGCCAGGCGACCTCGGCCACCTTGGGGGGAGCGGTGGAGATGAGGCGGCGAGCCAGGTCCCTGTTCTCCAGGAGGCGCTCGGCATCGACGCCGGGGGTGTCCGGCAGGTCACCGACGGGCACGGCGCGGCGGCGCCTGTCCCGGGCCTGATTGAGGCAGTAGTTGGTGGCCACGCGGTAGATCCACGCGAGGGCATGTTGGGCATCGGGGGCGCGGTCCAACTGGCGATGCAGGCGAAGGAAGGTCTCCTGGGCCGCGTCCGCCGCGGCGGCGTCGTCGCCCAGAATCTGTCGGCAGCGGGCATACAGGGCGGGCCCATAGGTGCGGTACAGCGAGTGGAGGCGGTCTTCGGACATGGTGGTTTCGCGTTCCGGCCTCCCTACCAACACCCGGGGTGTTCGGATTGCGCAAGAGCCGCTCCGGAAAGGGCGGGTGTGGTAGCACGGGGGCGCCCATGGCCCTTCCCCCCCGCCGTGGCCCCTCGCTGGCCGACAAGGCCCGCCAGCGCACTCCGGGTCACCACTACAACGCGAGCTTCCTGTCCGCCGTGGACCGGATGGACATCCTGAGCTGGCTCGGGGAGCTCCACCCCCTCTGGGAGGAGCGCTACTCCAAGCACTTCCCGCCCCCGCCGGGGCAGCAGCAGCGGCGCCTCCTGCGGCCGGTGTACTGGCTGGGGAACTGGCAGTTCGCGTGCCTGGACTACTACCGCCCGCCGAAGGGCCTGCTGAACCGGTGCGTGAAGGCGGAGCCCTTCCCGGCGGTGCTCCAGCGGCAGGTGGACAAAATCGAGGCGCTGGCGAGGCGCATGTTCCGGGGCCCGGACATGCCCAAGGACTGGCACCTCAACACCTGTCTGGTGAACTTCTACGGCAGCCGTCTGGAAGAGGACCGCTGGGTGGACACGGCGCGGGTGGGTGAGCACAAGGACTTCGAGCCGGGGCCGGTGGCCTCGCTGTCCTTCGGGGAGCGCGCGCTCATCCAGTTCGTCACGTCCTCGCGGCCCGGCGAGCGCGACGCGGTGGTGCTGGAGCAGTGGCTGGATGACGGCTCGCTGGAGCTGTTCGGCGGGACGCGGTGGAAGGACGAGACATTCCACCGGGTGCAGCGCGTGGACACGCGCGACGGGCATGACCTGGCGCCGAAGCTGCCGGACTTCCGCACGCGGCGCATCAACCTGACGTTCCGCTACGTGCCGGACATGCACGTGATTCCCTTCGCGAAGCTGTCCGACGAGGCGCGCGAGGACGTGCGCGGCTACATGGCGCAGCTCGCCAAGGGCAGCGCCTTCTTCCGCGCGGAGCTGGCCCGGGAGCGCCCCGCGTCACCCTGAGGGAGCGAGTCGTCCCGGGCTCTCTTGGCGCGGGTCAGCGCTTCTTGCGATGGGTCCGGGCGTGGCGTCCCCCGGGCTGTCCCTGCTCGCGCTGGGGCGCCGCCTCTTCCTGCTGCGCGGGGCCCGGGTCCTTCTGCGAGGCAACGAACGCGGCCCACGCCTCCTGGAACACGGGGTCCTCGCGAGGCACCTGCACGCGCGGAATCTGTCCGCGCATGACGCGCTCGATTTGCGCGACGACGGCCTTGTCCTTGGACGTGGCGAAGGTGGAGGCCACGCCGCTGGCCTGTGCGCGCGCGGTGCGGCCGATACGGTGCACGTAGTCCTCGGGGGAGTGGGGCAGGTCGTAGTTGATGACCTGTCCCACGTCCTCCACGTCCAGGCCGCGCGCGGCGATGTCCGTGGCGACGAGGCACCGGTACGTCCCCTTGCGGAAGCCCTCCATCGCCTGGCGACGCTGGTTCTGCGTCCGGTCCGCGTGCAGCACCGCGCTCTTGTGGCCCACGCGCTGGAGGAGGCGCAGCACCTTGTCCGCCCGCTCCTTCGTCTTGGTGAAGATGAGCGCGGTGGCCTCGTCCTCCGCCAGCAGCGTCAGCAGCAGCGCGGACTTCTCCTCCGGCTTGACGACGTAGAGTCGCTGCTCGGCCCGCTCGGCGGGAGTGCCGCTGCGAGTCACCTCCACGCGCACCGGCCGGTACAGCATCTCGCGAGCGAAGCGAGTCACATCCGGCCCGAGCGTCGCGGAGAACAGCAGCGTCTGCCGCTTGCGGGGCAGGGCCTCGAAGATGCGCTCGAGCTGCGGGAGGAAGCCCATGTCGAGCATCCGGTCCGCCTCGTCGAGGACGAGGGCCTCCAGCTTGCTGAAGTCCACCATCCCGTTCTCCAGCAGGTCCACCAGCCGGCCAGGCGTGGCGAGCACGAAGGTGGGATGGGCCTTGAGCGCCTCCACCTGGGCCCCCATGTCCTCGCCGCCGATGACCACGGCGTGCGTCAGGCCACGGGCCTCGGCGAAGACCTGCACGGGCTCGGCGATCTGCTGGATGAGCTCGCGGGTGGGCGCGAGCACCAGGCCGAGCGTGCCCTTCTTGCTGTGGAAGCGCTCCACCAGGGGGAGCACATAGGCGGCCGTCTTGCCCGTGCCGGTGGCCGCGCAGCCGATGATGTCCTTGCCCGAGAGTGCAGGGGGAATCGCCTGGGATTGAATGGGAGTGGGCTGCGTGAAGCGCACCCGGCGCAGTGCGCCGAGGGTGGCCTTGGACAGTCCGAGCCGGTCGAAAGATTCACTCACGGCTTCGGGGTATCACGGCGCGAGGCTCCGTGGGAAAGAGCCTCGGCCGACACTGTCCATCCTACTTCAGGGCCTTCAGCTTCTGGGCCCAGGGCTCCAGGGCCCGGAGGATGCCCTTCACCCGCTCGGGAGACTTGCCTCCGTCCCGCAGCCGCTTCGCCACGGCGTCGAGGTGGGGGACGGCGCGCTCGGTGAGGGCCACCAGCGCGGCGGCCACGTCGCAGGTGTCCACCGGGTCGTCCATGCAGATGACCCTGTCCCCCATGACGTTGCGCCAGTAGGCCTCGCAGTAGCCCCGGCGCCGCTGGTCCGGGATGAGGAAGAACGGGTGGAACGTGCGCTCCAGCCGTTGGACGGCCTGGGCGATGGGCATGTCCTTGTCGAGGGAGTCGCCGATGAGGCCCTTCGCCTGGGCCATGGACACCTTGTCCAGGGCGGGCTCGTCACCCGTCATGAAGAAGTAGCCTTTCTTCCCGCGCTTCTCGAAGCAGTCCATCGAGGTGTGCTCGGCGGCGAAGTACATGCCCAGCTCGTACGACTCGCCGGGGTTCGAGCCGCCGCCGCGCTCCAGGAACATCCAGGTGAGCCACTGGTCCAGCTGATTCTCGGAGGACTCGAACTGGCCGACCTGGAGCGGGGCGCGGTCGAAGAACGCGTCACCCACCGCCATGAAGAGCACCTGCGGGTCGGGGATGCCCGCCTCCATCAGGTCCTTCATGAACGAGGGGAACGTCTGGCGCGCGAGGATTTCGGGGATGTTGCCCATGGAGCCCGTCACGTCGAGCGCCATGACGACGGCGAGCGAGTTCGGATGCGCCTCGCTGTCGCGGCTCTCGCGGAACTTCACCCCCAGGGGGTCCATCTGGGGATGGCAGGCGCGCTGCTTGAACACTTCCTGAGGCGGCAGCTCGCTGCGAGCCCGCGTCATCGCCTCATGTGCCTTGTGGCTGTAACTCCCGTAACCCATGGTCGCTCGACCCCCTCGGTGGAGACACCGCGAAGGTACTCGCGGCGTCCCGAAGCTAGCCCGGACGGCGCGCCGTCGTCAGCCCCGAGCGCGCTTGTCCCGAGCCCTGGGGCCCTGGGAGGTCACCGAGACGCGCACGCCCAGGGTCGTCTCCACCCAGGCGATGAAGCGCTGCGTCCGTGTGTCGGTGGTATCTCCCAGCGCCAACGTCGTCCGCTCGGGTGCACAGCGGGCGAGCGCCCTGGTGAGTCGTGCCTGCCAGGCGAGGTCCTGGGCCCCACCGGGCCGCAGCGCGGTGATGCGCCCGTCCCCGTCGCGCACGACGAGCGCCTCGTGGTCCTGGGCGCCTGGAGGTGCGTGGTACGCGGAGCACACGGACCAGTGCGGGGTGAGTCTGTCCACATGCGTCACGGCGAGCGAGTCCACGCCGCCGCAGACCTCGAGCGCATAGCGTCCGAGGACCGCATCGAAGGCGCCCACGCGGAAGCCGCCCTGCCAGCCCTCGGCGGTGTTGTGGGGCTCGGGCACGGAGGGCGCGAGCGACGGCTCTTCGGAGGGAAAGGGCCCCTCGCCGTGGCGCGTGGCGTAGGCGCGAAGCACGCCGAGGCGGTGCACGTCACCGTCGAAGCCCTGCTCGCGCAGCAGCGCCAGGGCCGGGTCGAAGGTGCAGGTGCTCCAGGTGGTGTGGGGATGGAAGCCGCGCCACTCGTCCAGGAGGACACCCTGCGCGCCCTCGAAGACGGTGTGGCCCTGGCGCAGCCGGTCCCCGAGCCAGTCGTCGCCCACCACTCGCTGCTCGGGACGGATGACGCGCACGGCCTCCACCCAGCGCGCTGGAATGTCGGAGTCCTCCAGCAACGCCAGCTCCGGCGCGGCGTCGGGATGGCCCAGGGCGGCGAGTCGCACGTCGGCAAACTCCGCGCGGAGCCTCTCCCGCGCGGCGTCGGGATGGCCCGGGGTGGACTGCCGCAAATCGGCGGCCTCCGCGCGGAGTCGCTCCTGCGCTGCGCGAGCCTTTCTCAGCAGGACCGCCGGCCGACACAGGTCTCCTGCGAGGACGGTGGCCTCCGGATGAGCGAGCGCGTCGCGCACCGTCTCGCCCACGCCCACGCCGCAGGTGCCATGTCGATTCTCGCCCCGGCCCAGCTCGCGCAGCCGGCCGACTGCTTGATGGAACGGGGTGATGACGCGGGCGCGCTCGCTCACCGTCACGCGCGCCAGGCCGTCCGGCACACCGCTGTCCGCGAGGTACTGGGCTTCCACATGAAGGGCCAGCGGATGGAAGACGGTGGAGTGCGCCAGGTGCGTGGCCACTCCAGGGACAAAGGTGCCCGCGCCGAGCTGCGAGAAGGTGTGGTGCCGGCCGTCATCGGTGACGACGTTGTGGCCCGCCTGCGCGCCTCCGTTGAAGCGCACGACGAGGCGCGCGTCGTGCCGCCGCACCAGCCAGTCCGTGAGCGTGCCCTTGCCCGCGTCGCCGAAGCCGAGGTCGACGACGACGTGGGCCGCGCGGGGCGCCTTCATCGCTCGTCGAGAGGGCTTCGCCGGGGACCGGGGATGCGCCGATGGCCGGAGTTGTAGTCGTTCGTGGGCAGCGGCTCATCTTCCAGCCGAGGCTGCGGCGTCCCGTCTCTCCCCAGCGTCGCCGCGAAGGACGTGAGCGCGCGGATGACGGCGCCGCGCCGGGAGCGCTCCAGCCCACCCTTTTCCAGATGTCGGGCCAGCGCGTCCAGGTCCGGAATCGCGCCCTCGCACAGGCCCACGAGACTGGCCGCTACATCTACGGTGTCGGCGGAGTCCTCCATGCAGATGACACGGTCCCCGAGCAGCTCCCGCCAGTCGCGCTCGCAGCTACGGCGTCGAGCGAGGTCGGGGATGAGGAAGAACGGCTCGAAGCCGACCTGGAGCTCCTCCACCACCTGTCGGACGGGCAGGTCCTCGTCCAGCGTGTCGCCGATGAGGGAGGCCACCTGCTTGCGGGAGACGTACCCGTAGGGGCGCTCGTCGCCCGTCATGAAGAAATAGCCCCGGTGCTTGCGCTTGCGCCAGCAGTCCAGGTCCGTGTGGCGCGCGGCGAAGTACATGCCCAGCTCGTAGGACTCGGTGCCGGGTGTGCCGCCGCCGCCTTCCAGGTAGCTGGACGTCAACCACTGGTCCATCTGCCGCTCGGAGGACTCGAACTGGCCCACCTGGAGCGGAGCGTGGTCGCTGTTCGCGTCGCCCACCGCCATGAAGAGGACCTGCGGGTCGGGGATGCCCACGTCCATCAGCGACTTCATGAAGTCGGGCAGCCGGCGTCGGGCGAGCAGCTCGGGGATGGAGCCCATGGAGCCGGTGA
This sequence comes from Corallococcus terminator, assembly GCF_049194865.1. Classification (GTDB taxonomy): domain Bacteria; phylum Myxococcota; class Myxococcia; order Myxococcales; family Myxococcaceae; genus Myxococcus; species Myxococcus terminator_A. The sequence continues at coordinate 9,500 of NZ_JBLZWL010000033.1, forward strand.
CGTCGAGGGCGAAGACGATGCCCAGCGACTTGGAATGCGCTTCGCTGTCGCGACTCTCCCGCCACTTCACGCCGTGCGGGTCCATCAGCGGATGACAGCGCTCCTGCTTGAAGACCCGCTGGCGGGGGACTTCCTCACGCGCCCGGGTGAAGGCCGCGTGTGCCGCGTGGCTGTAGCTCCCGTAACCCATGGCTCGACTCTCCTTCCACGCGCGGACAGGCCGCGCTCAACGCCACCCAGGCAGGGTGAAGGGAACGTATTTCGGGGGACCGAAGGCCTCCTGCGCGGCGGCGGACACCTGCTCCTTCACGCTCCACGCATCGACTTCCAGGCCGCTCCCTCCAGCGGTTGTGTGCTGCGCGCGCAGCAGCTCCGCCAGGGGCGCCGGCACGTGCGACGGCACCGAGCCCGTCGCCGGGTCTCCACCGAGCACCCAGGCGATGGAGCGCGCGCACATCGCCACGTCCGACGCCGGAGTGGGCACGCCTTTCCCGTCCCACATCGCATCGAAATAGAAGTCCCGGTGCGACGCGCTGGTGGCGACGAGGGACTGAAGGTTGCGAATCTTCCCGGCGCTGGACCAGCCGATAAGCATCAACCCGTGGTCCCTGGGGTGGACGAGCAGGTGGGGCGGCAGCACCGCGCCGTGGGTGTAGCCCGCGCGATGCACGAAACCCAAGAGCTCCAGCGCGCGCTTCCACATCCACACCGCGGCGCGTGGGTCGACGCCGTCGGGGTACACCTCGCGCAGCTCGGAGAAGGTGTGTTGGAAACCACTCGTCCAGCGGTACACCAGCGCCGCGCGGGCGATGCCCTCCGGGTCCTTCACGGTGCCCCGCGCCACGGGCTGGGGGAGCAGGCGGGTGAAGTGCTCGGCGCCCTGGGCGTTGGTGCGCTGCAGGTCCTCCATCACCTCGTACTCGTGGGCGAGCAGGTCCTTGTCGACGAGGGCGCGAGCCACCTTGAGCACCACCAGCTCGGTGATGCGCGAGTCGCGGCGCGCGAGGAACACATCACTGCCGTCGCCCCGGCCCAGGCGGCCGAGCAGCACGTAGCGCGTGTTCGCCACGGTGACGCGGGGCCGGTCCGGCGCGAAAGGCGGGTCGTCGGTGGGGCGAGCGGGCTTGGGCCAGATGGCCGCGCCCTTCGCGGAAACCATGGCACCGCAGTAGTCACAGGTGAGGATGCCATTCGGCGAGGACGGGGGCGGGAGCTTCGCGCCGCAGCCGGGACACTTCAAAAGCTGTAGTTCCATCACCCCTCACTCAGTGCCGGAAGATTATACCTCGGCCTCCAGGAACCTGAATGTCCCCAATGGCCCCTCCGCTCCCCGTGGTGCTCGACACCAACGTCGTCCTGGACCTGTACGTCTTCGAGGACCCCGCGCTGCGCGTGCTCCACACCGCGCTGGCGGCGGGAACCCTGGTGGCCTGGGCGGAGGACGCGACGCTGGCGGAGCTGGGCTACGTGCTGGCGTCGCGCCACTTCCTGCCGGGGCGGAACATGGAGGGCCGCAAGACGGCCCTGGAGCGCTACCGGGCAAGCGTGAAGCTGCTCCCGTTGGACGCGTCGGGGCCTTCGCTGGAGCTGCCTCGGTGCAAGGACCGGGACGACCAGAAGTTCCTCCTCCTGGCTGCCCGGGCCGGGGCCGCGTGGCTGGTGAGCAAGGACAAGCGCGTGTTGTCGATGGCGGACCGTCGGGAGCTGCCCTTCGTCATCCTCACCGCCCGGCAGGCCGTGGCGCGACTGGAAGCTCAGGCGCTGGTGGGGGCCACGTAGCGCAGGACGCGCACCGACTCCATGCCGATGATGAAGGTGGTGATGGTGCTCAGCCTCGCCTTGCCCTTGGACTCGCGCCAGTCGAGCACGTGCAGGTAGATGGGGTCGTCACCATCCTCCAGTCTCTTGTTTCCGATGATGAGCACCGCGTCGGCCTTGTCGCCCGAGTAGGTGACGAGCGTCTGGCGGAAGTTGATCCACGACTCGCGGTTGCCGTTCTCCTCGCTGAGCCCGCGCAGGAAGGCGGTGGGTTTCGCGAGCGAGCCCTGGACGAACTCGCCGCCGGTGAGCTGGTGCGTGAGCTGCTCGCTCCGGGTGCTCAGGTTCCCTTCCTCGGAGCCCATGCACATGTATTCACAGGGGGTGACCGAATCGTCTTTTGAGGGCTTCGCTCCCTGGTTGTCCGCCTCGCACTGCTTGAAGCACGCGGCGAGCGCGCGGGCCTCCGACTTGCGGGTGCTGGAGATCTTCGCGCGCATCTGGACCTGGGTCGCATCGGCTTCGAAGAAGGCCGCGTCCGCCAGGTGCAGCAGTCCGGCGACGCGCACGAGCCCGGGGTCCTCCATGAAGGACAGGGCCGAGTTCGCGGCCGCCCTCTGGGGACGCAACTGCGCGGGCTTCACGCGAACCCACCCCGCGCGAGCCTCCGAATCGTTGCCGCTCCGGTTGAGGTCGGCGCGGTCGAACAGGGCCGCCACCGCCTTCGCGCGGGCGAGCTGCGCGCTCCAGGCCTTCTTCTCCGGCACCGCGGTCAGCCACTTCGTGGGGGTGCGCTCCAACTGGTAGATGAAATCCTGCTGCTCCTCGGTGTTCTTCTGGATGAAGAGGTCCTCGGAGTCGTAGTTCGCCGCCCACTCCAGCTTTGCCTGCGTGTCGTTGCGCGCGGCGGCCAGCTTCCGCTCATACGCGTAGGAGCGCACCTGCTCGAAGGCGGCCGTCTCCATCTCCGCCTTGTAGGGGTCCTCGCCCTCCACGTACACGCGCAGGTCGCTCAGGCAGGTGTCGTCGTACGACGCGCCGGGATAGGTGGAGGCGAGGGTGAGCCGCACGCCCTGGACCTTGGCGGGCACGGGCAGGCGGACTTCCTGCCAGCCGAGCACGTCCTTCAGCTCCACCTCCACGGCGGTGCCCGTCGTCCGCGGCCCCGTCTCGCCCTGGACGAGCGGCTCCAGCTTCACGCCCTTGGGCCGGGCGTTGGCCCGGTAGAGCTTCTCCGTCTTCTGATAGCCGTTGCGCAGGAACACGCGGAAGGACTTCGCGCGCGTCAGCTCCGGGCCCCACCACTCAATCGCCTCGCCCACGCCGGTCCCCTTGGCGCCCTCGACCCAGGCGGTGGCCGGGTCATCGTCGGCGACGTAGAGGGGGAGATAGTTCTGGGCGTGCTTGTTCCAGCCGTTCTCCAGGAACGAGGACGCCGTCACGCGGCGCGGATGCAGGCGGTGGGCGGTGCCCGCGTCGGGCTCCAGGAGGACGGGAGGCGCGGCGGCGAGGATGAGCGACAGGAGAATCATGGCTTGCGCTCCACGGGCTTGCGGGGTGACGGAAGGGGCGCGGCCCACAGCACGAGCTGCGAGAGGCCCGGAGGATAGAGTCCCGAGTCTTCCTGCTCTTGGGCCACCAGGTGGTAGACGACGCGGGCATAGCGCGCGCCAGCAGGCAGTCGGATGCGGCGAGGCGTGCCCGGGAGCAGCCGCGTGTCCTCGACGGCGCCCAGGTGCGGCAGCGTCTCGGGAGGCCAGGGGCGCACTTCCAGACGTCGGCCCAGCGTGGCCACGGTGCGCGAGGACTCGAAGAGGGGATGGTCGGAGACCTCCACGCTGACCCAGCGCATGACGTCACCGGAGGGGAAGGCGTGGCCCACATCGCGCGTGGAGAGCAGGAGCGCGCCGTCCACGGCCTCCACGACGAGCGCGGCCTTGAGGGACTCGGTGCGACGGGTGCCTCCCAGGCCATGGTTGCCGCGCGGCATGTGGCAACTGGTGCAGTGGCGCGTGTCGCCCGTCTGTTTGCGCCACCGGCTCCATTCGCCCACGGTGTCCTGTTGCCACTGGGTGTCGGAAAGCCGGACGCGCTGGCCGTCGCCCTGGAGCACGGGGAAGCCGAACTGGTGACAGCCCGCGCAGGGCATCGCGGGCGTGGCCTTCGCGTCACCGAGTGGGGCGTGGCAGCCCGCGCAGGTGACGCCGTGCTCCTCGGGCGGACTGTCGGCGGGGAGCGCGCCTCGCTCGAGGTTGCGTGCGAGCGGGGCATGACATTGGACGCACCAGGCGGGCCGGTCCTCGGTGATGGCGACCTGGAAGACATCGTCCGTGCGAGCCGTGGCATGGCCGCTGTGCTTCCAGGCCTCCACCTGGGGCGCGTGACACTCGGCGCAGCGCTGGACGCTCCAATCGGGGAGCCCGTGCGGCGCGGGGCCGACCTCCATCCGCGCGGTGCCCTGGGGAAAACGAGGGCCGGGCGCGGAGGCCAGCAGTGCGCAGGTGAGGAGGAGGGCGTGCACGGTGAGGCGAGGAGTGTAGGCGTGCTCCCTGTACGAGCGCGACTCCCACTCCGGGATGTGGGCGCGGTAGAACGCGACCCATGCGTGCCTATGAGATTCGAGACGGCTTCGGGTTGGACAAGCTGGTGCTGGGTGAGCGACCGGACCCCACGCCGGGCCCGTTCCAGGTGCGGGTGCGGGTGAAGGCGACGAGCCTCAACTACCGCGACCTGATGATGGTGGAGGGGCGCTACAACCCGAGGCAGAAGCTGCCGCTGATTCCCAACTCGGACGGCGCGGGTGTGGTGGACGCGGTGGGGCAGGGCGTCACGCGTGTGAAGCCGGGAGACCGGGTGGTGGGGCTCTTCTCGCAGGCGTGGCCATCGGGCGAGCCGACGCGCACGGTGCAACAGAACACGCTGGGTGGTCCGCTGGATGGAGCGCTGGGCGACACGATGGTGCTGCACGAGGATGGCGTGGTGCTGACGCCCGCGTACCTGTCGGATGAGGAGGCGGCCACGCTGCCGTGCGCGGCGCTCACGGCCTGGAGCGCGCTGGTGACCTACGGCGCGTTGAAGGCAGGAGACGTGGTGCTGCTCCAGGGGACGGGTGGCGTCTCCATCTTCGCGTTGCAGATCGCGAAGTTGATGGGCGCGCGAGTCATCATCACCTCCAGCCGGGACGACAAACTGGAGCGGGCGCGGGCGTTGGGGGCGCACGACGTCATCAACTACGTGAAGGCTCCGGACTGGGACAAGGCGGCGCGGGCGCTCACGGGGAACGTGGGTGTGGACCACGTCGTGGAGGTGGGTGGCGCGGGGACGTTCGAGAAGTCACTGCGCGCGGTGCGGCCCGGGGGCACGGTGTCCGTCATCGGCGTGCTGAGTGGCGCGGCGGGCGCGGTGCCGCTGACGTCCATCCTGATGCAGAACCTGCGGGTGCAGGGAATCCTGGTGGGACATCGCCAGGGCTTCGAGGCGCTGCTGCGCGCCTTCTCGCAACACATGGTGCGTCCCGTGGTGGACCGCGTCTTCGCCTTTGATGAGGCGGTGGCGGCGTTCCATCACCTCAAGAGCGGCGCGCACTTCGGGAAGGTCGTCGTTCGCGTGGGGTGAGCCGGGCCCACGGGTCGGGTTTGGGGCCCGGTGACGTGAACTGCTCACCGGGCCTGGGAATCGACGGGGGCTCAGGAGCCCGTTTCAGTCGGGCCCGAGTCCGAGGGGTTGTTGGAGCGGGCGACGTAGCTCACCTGGGGACCACCGCGAGGTGCGCGGGTGCCACCACCCCGATTCGGAGGGGAGCGCTGCTGGCGGGGGCTGTTCTGCCGAGGCTCGCGTGGCGTGCTGTCGGGCGCGTTATTCGCGGAGCGGGTCTCCACGACGGGTTTGGAGCCCCTGCCTCGATTTCCGCCGCGCTGTTCGTTGCCGGGGAAGGGATTCTCACCGCCAGCCCGGACCTCGTTGCCATGACGTCCGTTCGGCTCGGAGAACTGCTCATGCGGAGCGCGAGGCGTGCCGTTGCGCGAGTCACCCTGTGCGGAGCGGGGGCCGTTGCGCGAGTCACCCGGGGCGGCGCGAGGGCCCGCCTTGCGCTGCTCGCCCTGCGCGACGCGGGGATTGCCCCGGCGCTGCTCTCCCGAGCCAGGGCGCGAGGAGTCCTCACTGGACTGGTCACGAGGCGTCCCGTTGTACTGCTGTTCTGGAGCCGACGGCGAGGCGTCGGCATGCTGCTCGCCGCGACGTCCGCGGGGACTACCGTTGCGAGCGTTCCCCGAGGCGCGCGAGCCACTGTTGCGCGAGTCGTCTGATGCACGCGTGCCACTGTTGCGTGAATCATCCGAAGCGCGCGTGCCACTGTTGCGCGAATCGTCTGATGCACGCGTGCCACTGTTGCGTGAATCATCCGAAGCGCGCGCGCCGCTGTTACGCGAATCGTCTGATGCACGAGTGCCACTGTTGCGCTGCTCACCGCCACGCGCACGAGGATTGGCGTTGCGCGAGTCATCCGATGCGCGTGGGCCGTTGCTGCGTGAATCCTCTGTGAGGTGCGAGCCGCCGGTGAGCTGCTCACCGACATGCGCGCGCGTGCCGCCATTGCGCGAATCATCCGAGGTGCGAAGGCGACTGTTACGAGCACCGCCCGAGGTGCGCGGAACGCCACTGGTGCTCTGCTCGTCCCCTTGGGCACGTGAGGCACCATTGCTCGAATCATCCGCGCCACGCGGGTATCCGCCGCGCGATTCTCCCGAGGTACGACCCATCGCACCGTTACGTGGCTCGCCCTGCGCGGCACGTGGGCCACCATTGCGCGAATCGCCCGAGGCGCGAGGACCCGCGCCATTGCGCTGCTCGACCTGAGACGAACGCAGCTCCCCACGCTGCTCGACCTGCGGCGAACGCGGGCTTCCACGCTGCTCGACCTGCGGCGAACGCGGGCTTCCACGCTGCTCGACCTGCGGCGAACGCGGGCTTCCACGCTGCTCGACCTGCGGCGAACGCGGGCTCCCACGCTGCTCGACCTGAGACGAACGCGGGCCCCCACGCTGCTCGACCTGCGGCGAACGCGGACTCCCACGTTGCTCGACCTGCGGCGTGCGAGGCCCCCCACGCGGCTCACCTTGCGGTGGACGCGGGCTTCCATTGCGCGGCTCACCCGCACCGGAGCGCGGTCCACTCGCCTGCGCTCCACCCTGGGGCGGACGCGCGGCGCTCGCACCACCGCTTCGCGGCGCGGAGGCCGGAGCACTGGGGCGGTTGTTTCCGGAGCGCGGCGGCGAACGACCCGGTCCGCGACGTCCACCTCGCTGCGGCGGGGACGCCGGAGGCCTGCTCCGCTCGCCACCTCCCTGGCGAAGCACCAGGGCCTCCAATTCGCGCAGCTCGGCCTCTTCGGCCTCCTCGGGCGTCATGGGAGCCTTGGGCGGCTCGGGCAGCACTTCCACCGGCTGCGGCTGGAAGTCTGGGCGTCGGTTGCCACCCTCCATGCGCGCGTCCGGGCGTCCGGCACCCCGCCCCGCGCGACGCTGCGAGTCGCGGGAGTTCCCGGACGGGACGAAATCCACCGTCAGCTCACGCTTCCCGTACGCCGCCCAGATCTCCCCCGTGTCACCGGAGGCGCCGTACAACCAGGGCGCGGTGCCCGCGAGGAACTCGCGCACGTTGTCCAGGTCACGCCGGAAGTAGAACTCCGCGCGGTTGTTGCGCGCGGCGGCGATGGTCTGCGGAAAGTCGATGATGGTGGGCCCGGCGTAGCCCATCAGGATGTTGTAGGGCGACAGGTCCCCGTGGATGAGGTCGGCGCACAGCATGCTGACCACCTGGGACCGGATGTCCACGTACATCGCCTGCGCTTCCTCGGGCGTCGCCGGGGGCGCCTCCACCAGCCGAGGCGCGGGTTGGCCCTGCGCGTCGACCACCAGCTCCATCAGCAGGATGCCTTCGTAGAACATCACCGGCGTCGGCACGCGCACGCCCTGGCCATGCAGCTTGTAGAGCGAGTCGGCCTCGGCGCTCTTCCACGCCTCCTCGGAGGCGGCCTGTCCGAAACGGCTGCCCTTCTCCATGGCGCGACGCGTCCGGGAGTTGCGCACCTCGCGCCCCTCCCGATAGCCCACGTTGTTGCGGAAGTTCCGCTCGTGGCGCTCCTTGTACAACTTGGCTGCGACCACCTGCCCGGCGTGCTGGACCAGCCACACCTCCGCTTCCTTACCGGTCTTCAACTGGCCAATGACGGCCTCGATGATTCCGTCGGCGAGGAGGGTCTCTAGCGAGTCATTCATTCAGAGGCGGAAGTCCTTCTGGGGCTCGGGCGGGTGTCACGGGATGAGCGCGGTGCGGCCCTGCTCGCAGCGCGCGACGGCATGTGAACATCTGGCGGGGCCCTCTTGCTACCGCGATATCCCCGGGAGCAGTCAGGGGGGCCGACGCTCGGCCTGCTAACAGTTTGTCTGCCAGGGTTCCAGGGTATCAAGGGGACGCCGGAGTGGGTGAGTCAAGAATGCCCCGTCTCCGAGGGCAGTCCCTGGACGCGAAGTGAGCAAAAGCGGCCGGGTGCCAAAAGACCTGGCGGCACGTCGACGGGTGGGAGACCAGGCAGGCAGACCCAGGCCCGGCACCTCGTCGGGCTCCAAGCGCCTCATGCGGGCCATCCCCTCACCGCCAGCCAGCCGGGCGTGATGGCGGGCGCGAGAGCACCTGCACTCAGGGGGCTGCCGACCCGCACCAGGAGAGCGCTACGATGCGCGCCGCCCAGGAGGAGTCACCCATGGCGACGAAGAAACGCAAGTCCAGTGCTGCGAAGAAGTCATCCCGGCGCGCCTCCACCCCGAAGAAGACCGCGACGAAGAAGGGCGCGGCACGGAAGGCCCCGGTGAAGAAGAGCGCGACTCGCAAGAGTGCCGCGAAGAAGGGCGCGGCGCGAAAGGCCCCGGCGAAGACGAGCGCGACGCGCAAGAGCGCCGCGAAGAAGGGCGCGGCGCGAAAGGCCCCGGCGAAGAAGGGCGCGACACGCAAGAGCGCCGCGAAGACGACGTCAGCGCGTGCGAGTGTCGCGAGGAAGCCCACGAGCAAGGCGCCGCCGCCCCAGTCCCCCCGGCGCGCGGTCTCCCAGAAGACGCCCGAGGCACCACCGTTCGCGGAGGTCATCGCCGTCGCCTGGGATGAGCGCCCGGCCACGGGCTCGCCTTTCGTCGAGGAGGTGGAGACCTCGTCCGCGGGCATCCAGCCCCTGGCGCCCGCGCACGCGGCGGTGGACGAGCTGACCAGCTCCGGCAACGAGCTGCTCGACATCTTCCAGCGCTATGACCGCAACCGCACCGGCTCCATCGAGCGCGCCGAGTTCGCGCGACTGCTGGAGGCGCTCGGGCAGAACGTCACCGACGAGGAGCTGGAGATCGCCGTCGACATCGTCGACACGGACCGCACGGGGAAGATCTCCTGGAGCGAGTTCAAGGCGTGGTGGACCAGCCGCTGACACGGGCCGGATGGGTGCGGGCCCGCGCGTCCGTCCAGGGCGGGTGTGCCGGGCCGCGAAGGTGGTGTCGTCAGGACTGGCCGGGTTCACCCTGGGAGGACCCGGAACACGCAAAGGAAGGGGCCGGGCCACCAGCCCTCTTCCGGGAATGGTGGAGTCCCTCTTCTGTTCGTGCGCCCCTAAATAGTGACGGGGGACTGAGCTGACCTACACTCGCGGCGGGAGGGGGAACTGTGTCCGACCTGGCGTCCAGAGCACATTCCACCGTCTTCGAGCACGCGCGCGACGCGGTGCTCGTGCTCGACGCCACGCAGCTCATCCAGGAGGTCAACCGCGCCGCGGAGCGCATCTTCGGACCTCGCGCGGAGCTGGTGGGCATGGCGGTGACGCGGCTGTTGTCGGGCTGGCGTCCCCCGGACACGCGGGGCTCGCCCGACACGCCGCATGAGACGGAGCTGGCGGGCCAGCGCCCGGGAAGCTCGGGGCCTGCCTACTACCTGCGCGTGCAGACGCTGACCCAGGTGGATGAGCGGGGCACGCCGCTGGGCTGGGTGCTCCAGCTCCAGGACATGCGCGGCAGCCTGGAGGTGGAAGCCTCCATCCGCCAGCAGAAGGAGTTCTTCGAGGCGGTGGTGCGCAACAGCCCGGTGGCCATCGTCACCATCACCCGCCAGTTCATCGTCCTGTCGTGGAACCCCGCCGCCGAGCGGCTCTTCGGCTACACGCCGCAGGAGGCGCTGGGCAAGCACATCTTCGACCTGGTCGCCACGGAGGAGACCGTCCTTCCCGAGGCGAAGAAGGCGCAGCGGGACGTGACGCAGCGAGGCCGCGTGCACTCCGTCACCCGCCGGCTTCGCAAGGACCACACCATCGTCGACGTGGAGCTGTTGGCCTTGCCGGTGTCGGTGGGAGGCCGGCAGCTGGGCTTCATCGCCATCTACCACGACATCACCGACCTCCAGCGCGCGCGCCAGGCGGCGGAGTCCGCCAATCAGGCCAAGAGCCTGTTCCTGGCGACGATGAGCCACGAGATTCGCACGCCGATGAACGCCATCATCGGCATGACGGGGCTGATGCTGGACACGCACCTGACGGGGGAGCAGCGGGAGTTCATCTCCACCATCCGTCAGAGCAGCGAGGCGTTGCTCACCCTGCTCAACGACGTGCTGGACTTCTCCAAGATTGAAGCGGGCCGGTTCGAGACGGACCGGCACCCGTTCGACCTGCGCCAGTGCGTGGAGTCGGTGCTGGACCTGCTCGCGGTGCGCGCCAGCGAGAAGGGGCTGGACCTGGGCGCGGACATCTCGCCGCAGGTGCCGCAGGTGGTGATGGGTGATGCCTCGCGGCTGCGTCAGGTGCTGCTCAACCTGGTGGGCAACGCGCTCAAGTTCACTGAAGTCGGAGGCGCCGTCGTCGCCGTGGATGGCGCGCGCCGCACCGAGGCTCCAGACTCGCCCTGGGAGCTCACCTTCTCCGTGCAGGACACGGGGCCCGGCATTGCCGCGGACAAGCAGAAGGGGCTCTTCCAGCCCTTCAACCAGCTCGACGTCTCGGTGACGCGCAAGTTCGGAGGGACGGGCCTGGGGCTCGCCATCTCCAAGCGCCTGGTGGAGGCGATGGGCGGGCGCATCTGGGTGGAGAGCGAGGGCGTGGTGGGGCGGGGCGCCACGTTCCACTTCGCGCTCACCGTGCAGGCCGCGCCGCAGACGACGGCGGGATATCTGCGCGCGGACCAGCCGCTGCTGCAGGGTCGTCGCGTGCTCATCGTCGACGACAACGCCATCAACCGGCGGCTCCTGGGACGGCAGCTCCAGTCCTGGGGCGCGGTGCCGGTGGAGGCGGGCTCGGGGATGGAGGCGCTGGCGAAGCTCCAGCCCGGCGTCACCTTCGACGTCGCGCTCATCGACCACCAGATGCCGGGGCTGGACGGGCCCACGCTCGCGGCGCGCATCCGGGAGCGAGACGACCTCCGCTCGCTTCCATTGTTGCTGCTGACCTCGCCCGGTCGTCGCGCGGTGCCACCGCCGGGCCTCTTCTCCGGGGTGATCTCCCGCCCGATGAAGGCCTCCCAGCTCCATGACTCGTTGATGTCCTGCTTCTCGCGGGACGTGGCCCGAGTCCGCGCGGAGTCCGCTCCCTCCGGAGCGCCCGTTCCCAGGGACCGTCCGGGAGACCGCGTTCCGTTGCGCATCCTGCTGGTGGAGGACAACCCCACCAATCAGCGGCTGGCCAGCCTGATGTTGGACCGGTTGGGCTACCCGGTGCAGGCGGCGTCCAACGGACGGGAGGCGCTCGAGTGGGCGATGCGTCAGCGGTTCGACGTGGTGCTCATGGACCTGCAGATGCCGGAGATGGATGGCCTGGAGGCCACGCGTCGGCTGCGTCGGGAGCTGCCGCCCAACGTGCAGCCGTGGGTCATCGCGATGACCGCCAACGCGATGGATTCGGACCGGGAGCAGTGTTTCGAGGCGGGGATGGATGACTTCCTCGCCAAGCCCATCCGCGTGGAGGCGCTGACCGCCGCGCTGGTGCGCTGTCAGACACCGCGTCCGCAGGGAGGCATGCGCTCGCGGCCGGAGCGTGGCTCGCTCATGGAGGTGCCGCTCGACGAGGACCTCGTCCCGGTGGCGGCGCGCATTCCTGGACTGCAGCCCGCCGCGCTCGCGCGCCTGTGGCGGGAGCTGGGCGCCCAGGCGGTGAACATCCTCCCGGAGCTCATCGACACCGCCCTGCACAGCATGCCGGCGCTGCTCGACGACGCGTACACGGCGCTGCGGCAAGGGCTGCTGGATGACCTCAGCCGGGCCGCGCACACCCTCAAGTCCAACGCCGCGTGGTTCGGCGCGACAGCGCTGGAGATGCAGTGCCGGGACATCGAGCTGCGCGCGGACGCGGGCGACGTGGCGGATATGGCGGAGCGCCTGGACCGCTGTCGGGCGGAGCTGGACGCGGCGCGCAGGCTGCTGTCCCGTCTTCGTGAGAGCATCGGGGCGCCCGCATGAGCAACTCTCCAACGGATCCTCCCCGCTCGGGGACTTCGCGCATCCGAGGGCTGGAGCAGGTGGACCGGTTGTCGGTGCCCCTGCCGCACGGCACCGAGGTGACGACGCGCGTGGAGCGACTGGCGTCGGGTGGGCGGCGCATCCCCCAGGGCGTGGTGGGGCGCGTGGTGCGGGCCCGGGATGGCGGGCTGGACATCCAGATTGTCGGCGTGGGCGAGGTGTGGTTCGCGCGCGAGGAGCTGGTGCCTCGGCGTCCGGGACAGGTCCAGTTCGCGCGGCGTCGCGAGGCGGCGTGGCAGTCCCTGGTGCCCTGCGTGGTGCTGGAGACGCGCGTGGGCAGTCATGCCTGGGGCCTGGCGAACGCGCAGTCCGACGTGGATGTGCGCGGCATCTTCGCGCTGCCGCTCTCGTGGACCTTCGGCCTGGTGGAGGCGCCCATGGACCTGGTGAGCGCCGATGGCAGCAGCACCTACTGGGAGACGCGCAAGACGGTGGAGCAGGCGCTGCGGGCGGACCCGAACACGCTGGAGATGCTGTTCGTCCCGGGGGCCCGGGCGTCGGACGAGCTGGGCGAGTGGTTCCTCGCGGAGCGCGAGGCGTTCGTCTCGCAGGCCATCTTCGGCAGCTTCGGGCGCTACGCCATGAGTCAGCTGGACAAGCTCACGCGCAGTCAGCGGTTGGCCGAGCACAGGGACCTGTTGCTGGAGTGGCTGTGCGAGGAGCCGGCGCCGAACCTGGACGAGGTGGCGCGGCGGCTGTCCGAGGTGTCTCCGCGCGAAGCTCCCACGCAGCAGGATGCGCTGCTGGCGGCGAAGACGTATGTGAAGCAGCTCTATCGCTCGCTGTGGGACCAGGGGCTGTTGGCGGCGAACGACTTCGCGGCGCTGACGGTCTATGCGCGAGGCGGGGGCCAGCGTCCGCCGTCCGCGCGGGAGCTGCGGCCGAAGAACGCGTACAACCTGCTGCGGTTGATTGCCACCGCCACGGGCTGGCTGCGCCAGGGCGAGCCTGTCTTCGAGGCGACGGGGGCGCTGAAGTCGCGACTGCTGGACATCAAGGCGGGGCGCGTGCCGCTCGAAGAGGTGCTGCGGGACGCGGAGGCGATGGCGCCGGAGCTGGAGGCGGCACGCCAGGAGAGTCGCTTGCCGGAGCATCCAGACTACGTGCGCGCGGACCGGCTGTTGCGGCGCGTGGGGGACGAGGTGGCGCGGCGTTGGGTGACGAAGACCCCCGGACCGCTGGGGCGTGATGCGCCCGAGGCCCCGGAGACGGAGTGGAGGGATTCGGAATGAAGGGCACGATGACGGAGCAGGAGCGGACGGTGGCGGACCGCGTGCTCGACGAGGAGTCCGCGAAGCGGGAGCACCTGGTGGTGTCCCTGTCGGGTGCGCATGCGTATGGCTTTCCCTCGCCGGACAGCGATTTGGACCTGAAGTCCATCCACATCGCGCCCACGGCCCTGCTGCTGGGCCTTCAGCCCCGCCAGCTCAATGCCGAGCGCCTCCAGGTGGTGGATGGCGTGGAGGTGGACTACTCGTCCAACGAACTCCAGCCCGTGCTCCAGGGACTGTTGCAAGGCAATGGCAACTACCTGGAGCGCCTGCTGGGGGCCATTCCGGTGCGGGTATCCCCGGAGCTGGAGGGGCTTCAGCCGCTGGTGCGCGGCGTGCTGTCGCGTCGTGTGCACAGGCACTACCGGGGCTTCGCCCACGGCCAGCTCCGCGAGTGGGAGAAGAGCGGCTTTCGCTCCGCGAAGAAGCTGCTCTACGTGCTGCGCACCACGCTCACCGGGACGCATGCGCTGCGCACCGGCCAGGTGGAGACGGATGTCACCGAGCTGCTGGACGCCCATGGCTTCGCGGAGGCCCACGAACTGGTGGAGCAGAAGCGGCGCGGAGAGAAGTCCGAGCTGCCCGAGTCGTTGAGTGCGAAGTGGCGCGCGGAGGTGGCGCGCTCCTTCGAGGTGCTCGACGCCGCGTTGGAGGCCTCCGTGTTGCCCGAGGAGCCTCCTCAGGCGGCTGTGGATGCGCTGGAGGCGTGGATGCTGGACCTGCGGCGCCGGCGGTTCGTTTGAGGACTCGAAAGGCGCGGTGAGCCGCGCCCGTGGACTTCAGGGGGCCGTGGGTGACAGTCGCGACAGCGAGCGGTCCTTGACCTTGAGCCAGGCCTGTTGCCGGAACAGGTAGGTCGAGCAGAGCCTGCGCCACGTCCACACGTCAGGCAGCATCCACCAATTGGCGGGAGGCTGGATGCCGAGGGTTCTCAGGTTGCCGATGCCCCGGTAGCCGACGCCGTCGAGCCCGTTTGCGGAGTTGGACTCCAGGACCAGCACCTTGTCCGTCGCGGGGTGGTGGTCCACGACGAGGAAGGTGTGGCCGGAGCGCCACTGGTTGCGCCAGCCCTGGATGAGCGTCCACGGATGCGGCGGCACGTCGGGGGAGGGCGCGGGAATGGCCATGCCGCTCTCGACGGCGGCGGTGACGGGAGAGAAGTAGTCCTCCGTGGAGGCAATCATCATCTGCCGGTGTCGGCGGGAGTCCCAGGTGAAGCTGTCCCCATGTGCGTCGGCGAAGGCCTTCACCGTGAGGGCCTCCACGAAGGTGCAGCAGTTGTTGAACTGAGGCGGGGCCAGGGGGACGCGAATGCCCGGCAGGGGCCACGGGTAGTAGGCCCGGTCCAAGTCGTACCGGAAGCCGCGCAGCCCGCCGAGGAGCGTGACGAGTCGCTCCTCGCGGATGGCCAGGGGCTCGTCGTCGAAGGGCAGCCTGACGGCCGGAGGCGGCTTCTCTTGCTGAACGAGGGTCGCGTAGCGCTGGGTGCGCCAGCGCACGCAAATCCAGGTGTCCAGCGCGCCGAGCGTGGGGACTTCCAGGCGCACGTAGTCGGTGTCAGGCGTCGGGAAGCCGGGGCGCTCGTCCAGGACGAAGTACGTACCCGGCTCGACGTATCCCTCGAACTGCGCGGTGGTGTCCGGCTCCACGTAGCCGCGCAGTCGGATGGGAAGCTTCGCGACACGATAGGTTTCCGCCACGTTGTCACCCCCGGAGTCAGTTTCTGGGAGTGAAGACTATCTCACTCCGGGGCTTGGCTTGCAGGACGTGGCGAGGATGGTGCGTGGCGGGTGTCTCTACTGGTTCAATCCCTTGGCAACCGCTTGTGTGTCCAATCCGCTCCTGTTGCTTCCTCGAAGCCACTCCACCTGGAGCGACGTGCCTTCGGGGCGGTGCGGCCACTCCAGGTAGGACGCGCGGAAGGACTCCACGGCCTC
>NZ_JBLZWL010000048.1:0-22082 GCF_049194865.1 Corallococcus terminator
CGACGGCTTCCACCGCCCAGGCCAGCGTGCAGAGGCCCTGCAGGATGACGCCGTCGAGGCCAGCCACCTTGCCGACCTCCGGATCGATGTGGATGGGATTGAAGTCCCCGGATGCGCCCGCGTAGTAGATCGGCCTGTACAGGTCGCACTCGCGGACGTGCGTGAAGGTGTCGCCTACCTGGAAGGTGCGTGCCATGAGGTCCTCCGATCTAGCACGGAGGCCCCCACTCGCTCACCCTGTCGCGGAGCCCTGGTCCAGCGGGTCATCCACCTCGGAGCCCTCGCGGCGCTTGCGGTACTGCTCGCGCACGTACGCCACCAGCTGGTCCAGATACGAGGACAGGGGAGGGCACCTCACCCCCGTGCCGTCCAGCAACTCCAGCGTGTTGTGGCAGTTGTAGATGGCCAGGTGATTCACATAGCTGATGGCCGCGCGCTGCGGCCGGGCCAGCTTCTCCAGCACCGGCAGCCGCAGCATCACATCCGCCGCGCGCGCCGACAGGTTGAAGCGAGGCAGCTTCTTGTTCGCCTTCTCCGCGATGAGCTCGTACACGCGGCGCGCGCTCATGGGGTTCGGGTCCACCAGGTGGAACGTGCGGCCCGCGGCGCGCGGGTCCTTCCCCAGGCGCCACACTGCCTCCACCACGTAGTCCACCGGCACCACGTTGAGCGGCGCCACGCCGTTGCCCGGCAAGGGCAGCGGCACCACCAGCGGCGACGTGACGAGCAGGATGCCCAGGTAGTAGGGCCCCTCGAACTTGTCGATCTCCCCCGTGCGCGAGTCGCCCACCACGCTGGACGGCCGGTACACGGTGACGGGCAGGGTGGAGCTGGCGCGCATCACCAGGCGCTCCGCCTGGAACTTCGTCTCCTCGTACGGATTGCGGAAGCCCTGTCCGCGGTCCAGCTCGTCCTCGGCGATGACGCCCACGCGGTCGCCGGACACGTAGCAGGTGGAGAAGTGGTTGAAGCGCGCCAGGTGCTCACAGTCGCGCGCCAGCTCCAGCATGTTGCGCGTGCCGTCCACATTCACGCGCCACGCGGTGTCCTTGGCCACGCCCAACTGCGCCACCGCCGCCAGGTGGAAGATGTCCGTCACCCGCTCGCACAGGCGCTGGTACTCCTCGCCCGACAGGCCCAGGTGCATGTCCACCACGTCCCCGGTGAGCAGCTCCACCGTGGCGCCCTTCAGCTTGGACGCGTGCTTCTGCGCTTCCTTGAGCGCCTTGGGCTGCACCAGCGCGTAGACGTGCCCTTTCGGGTCCTCCCGCGCGATGTGCTCCACCAGCCGCTTGCCGATGAACCCGGGATAGCCGGTGATGAAGTACGTCCCAGCACCGGTCTTCTTGCGCGTCTCGCTCATTGCGCGCGGAGCATACTCGCCCGTCAGCCGCGCGCGAGCATGGCGCGCCAGACCGACTCCACTTGCTCCCGGGTGGAGGACAAGTCCCCGCTGTTGTCGATGACCCACGTCGCGTGGGCCCGCTTGTCGTCCAGGGGGAGCTGGGCGGCCAGCCTCGCCTCGGCGGCCGTCGCGTCCAGCCCGTCACGCGCCATCAGCCGCGCTTTTTGCAGGCCCCGGGGCACCCACACCAGCGCCACCCCCTCCATCCACTCGTGCATCCCCGCCTCCACCAGCAAGGGGACGTCGTAGATGACACGCTCCACACCCCGAGCCTCCAGGGCCTGGACCTTCTCCACGAAGGCCTCGCGCACCAGGGGGTGGGTGATGGCGTTGAGGGCGGCGCGCTCGGCGTCGTTGCCGAACACGTGCGCGCCCAGCTTCGCGCGGTCCAGCCGGCCATCAATGCCCACCACGCCGGGGAAGCGCTCGGCGATGGCGGCGAGGCCCGGAGTACCGGGCTCCACCACTTCGCGGGCGAGCACGTCCGCGTCGAGCACCTCCGCGCCCAGCTCCCGCAGCATCCGGGTGACGGTGCTCTTGCCGGAGGAGATACCGCCCGTCAGCCCGAAGACGTGCACGGTGCGGGGCCTACTTCGCGGCCTTCTGCGTGGTGAAGGTGAGCGACTGCACCGTCTTGCCGTCCTCGTTGAAGAAGATGGCCAGCCCCAGCTTCGGGTAGAGGAAGTAGGTGCGGAAGTCGTCCGTCAGCTTGCGCTGGTAGCACGGCGAAGCGGGCACCGCGCCGGAGGGGCAGGCGGGGCCGTAGCTCGTCTCGATGGTCTCCTTGTCGATGACGGGCCCGGGGAAGACGTCGATTCGCTCGATGAGGCCGCTCGCGTCCACCTTGAACTGCGCCTGGCTGGTGCCCTTGATGGCCTCCTTGCCGAGGTAGGCGATGGTCTCCTTGCCGTCCTGGGAAACGGTGCGCGAGGGCTCGCCGAACTTCTTGACGACCTCGTCCTTCTTGGTGACGCCGGGCTCCACGCCCTGCCACGGCTTGGCGACAGCGGGGAAGGCGACGGCAATCACGGCGAGCGCAATCAAGGTCCTCATCACGACTTCCTCCCTAATGGAAAGGGCGGGCGGGGCTCAAGCGCTGCCCTCTCTTTTCAACGGATGATTCCGACGGGCATTCAACCACGAGACGCCTTGCCCCGTCCGGGGGGGTCTGCTACTTCGCGAGCCATGCGCGCTCCTGGCTCCAGGATTCTTCCCGTCCTCCTGCTGGCCCTCTGTGGCGTGGCCGGGGCGGCGGACTTCGTCGGCGCTGACAGTTGCAAGGGCTGCCACCCGGAGGCCTACGAGGCGTGGATGCAGTCCAAGCACGCCCGGGCGGTGAGCTCCCTCTCGGATCAGCAGCAGAAGGACGGCCGCTGCCTGTCCTGCCACTCGCCGGACCAGGTGGCGCAGACGCAGGCCAGTGTGAGCTGCGAGACATGTCACGGGGGCGGGCAGTACTACTCGCCCGAGTACGTGATGAAGGACCCGGAGTTGGCGCGCCTGGTGGGGTTGGTGGACCCGTCGGAGAAGCAGTGCCGCTCCTGCCACGACGCCTCCTCGCCCTCCCTGCGGCCGTTCGACTTCAAGGAGTCGCTCAAGGCCATCGACCACTGGTCGGCCGAGCGCGCCCGCCGCGCCGCCCGGACCGAGGCTCCGGCCACTCCCCCCTCCACCGCGAAGAAGTAGCCGCTTGATCAAGATTCTGGACGCCCGATTCGTCGTCACCGCGGTGGAGCCCAAGGGCTACCCGCAGGGACATACCGCAGAGGTGGCCTTCGTGGGCCGCTCCAACGTCGGTAAGTCCTCCATGATCAACACCCTCACTGGCCGCAAGAAGCTGGTGCGCGTGTCGAACACCCCGGGCCGCACCCGGACGCTCAACTTCTTCGACGTGGACCTGGAGCGCGGCACCTTCCGCCACCAGGTGCGCCTGTGCGACCTGCCGGGCTACGGCTTCGCCCGCGCGAGCAAGGCGGACAAGGCCCAGTGGGAGCAGATGATCACCACCTACCTCGAGAAGCGGCACCGGCTCGAGGTGGTCATCAGCATCATCGACGCGGAGGTCGGACCCACGCCGGACGACCTGGCCACGCTCGACTATCTGCAATCCCACAAGCGCAAGGTGCTGGTGGTGGCCACCAAGATTGACCGACTCACCAAGGCCAAGACGCTGCCCCGGCTCCAGGAGCTGTCGCGCCTGATGGACCTGCCCATGGAGGCGATTCTTCCGTTCTCCTCCACGGAGCGGCGGGGCGTGGACGAGGTCTGGGGCGCGCTGCTGGACACCTTCGGCAAGGCCTCCCGCATCTGAGCCGGGCCCTTCTCGGGCGCTCGCGCTTCATCGTCTAGTCGCCGCTCGACGTGGCGTTCCTCTCCCGACGGGGGAGGCGCTGTGGTAGGCACGCCGCCGTGTCCTCCGAGAACGGCAAGGGTAATGGCAGGGATTCGCAGCTCGCCCTGCGCGAGTTGCAGCAGCAGTTGATGAGGCTGTCACCCCGGAGGCGCATGGACGCGCTTCTGGAGGGAGCGGATGCACGGGCGGTGGTGCGCGCCCTGCCGCCGGAGAGCCTCTACCTCACCATCCAGGAAGTGGGGCTCGCGGACGCGACGGAGCTGGTGCAGCTCGTGTCGCCCGGCCAGTTCCGCGCCTTCGTGGACCTGGGCGCCTGGAAGCGCGACAAGCTGGACTCGCACGAGGTGCTGACGTGGCTGCGCGCCGCGCGCGGTGGCTTCGACGACACCCCGGAGTTCCTGCGCAAGCTGCACGCGGTGGACCTGGAGGTGCTGGAGTACCTGCTGCACGAGCTGGTCGCCGTGCATGACCTGGAAGAGAACCCGGACGTCAACCCGCAGGGCGTGACGATGGAGACTCCGGAAGGGCGCTACCTGGTCGAAATCAAGGCCGAGGGCGTGGAGATGCACGCGGTGCGGGCGCTCGTCACCGACCTCATCGCGGAGAACCCCTTCGAGGCCGTGCGGCTGCTCGAGGCCGTGCGCTGGGAGGTCCCCGCCGAGCTGGAGGAGACGGCCTTCCAGTTCCGCAAGGCGCGCCTGCTCGACCTGGGCTTCCCGACGCTGGAGGACGCGATGGCGCTCTTCAGCCGCGTGGACGTGCCGTCGCGTCGGCCCCCGGCCACGTCGGGCACGGCGGCGCTGACGGCGCCCCAGGGCCACGTGGACTACCTGGACGCGGCCTTCCGGGGACTGACGGAAATCGAGCGTCAGAACGCGGAGGATGAACTGGCGGGCGTGGCCAACGCGGCGCTGGTGGCGGAGCTGGCGGACCCTGGCGACCTGGATGCCGTGCGCAGGGTGGGGGAGATGGTGCGGGACTACCTCTCGCTCGGCCTGGAGCACCTGACGGGGGCGGACCCCTCGCGGGCCATCGAGGTGCTGCGCGACACGCCCCTGCGGCGCATCTTCCAGACGGGCTTCACGCTGACGCTCCAGCTCAAGTTCCGCGCGGACCGGCTGGCGAAGTCGCCGGGCGCCATGGTGGACGGCGTGCTGCTGGTGCTGCCGGAGGAGGGCGCCGCGCTGGAGGCCCTGCGCCGCAAGCGGCCCCGTCGCACGCTGAAGGTGGAGGGCGCGGAGCCGGTGCCGTTCCGCTCCCTGCGCGAAGTCGCCGCCAGCGAGGCCGTGCTCGCGCGCGCGGAGGCCCAGGTGGAGGTCCTGCGGGGCGTGCTGGGTGGCACGCCCGAGGCCGCGCACCAGGCAGTGGCCCGCTTCGGTGTTCCATTGGAGACGCTTGGCGTGGAGCGGCTCTTCGCCGCCGTGGTCGCCATGGCGGTGCTGGAGGCGCGGCCGGATGCCCGCCCGGTGCCGCTGGGGCGCACGGTGGAGTTGGGCCAGCGACTCTTCGAAGGCTCGCCCCAAGCGCCCCGCCTGCTCGCCTCCGCGTCCGAGCGCGCCGTGTCGGGCCTGGAGGGCGCGGTGGCCCCGGAGGCTCGCGCGGAGCTGCGCCGCATGGTGGGTGTGACACTCACGCGGCTGTTGTCCGAGCTGGGCGCGGCGTGGCTGGAGGACGCGAAGTGGAGTCCCGTCGCGTCCGAAGTGTTGCCCATGGAGAGCCACCCGGTGCCGTAGCTTTTTCAGGGTGGGCGGCCTCCCGGTAACTCGGGGGCCTTCCTGCCCGTGGAGATCCGGGTGCTTGCGAGCCCGGACCCTGGCACGCCCTCTGCTACTGCCTGGCGCACGCGAAGGTGTACGCGCGTGAACTGCCAGAGGAGGAGGGACATGGTGCCGGGAGAGCAGGGGCAGCGCCGTGACGTGTGGGCCTTCTATGCGCTGACCGCATTCGCCGCGGTGATGTACGCGGTGCCGGGTGAGTGGATCCCCGTGCTGGCGCCGCTTCGGCTGGCGCTGCTGACGTCAGTCGTAGCCGCGGGTTTGATGGTGATTCGGAGGTTGGGGCGCGGAGAGCCGCTCTACCTGGATGGAGCGCGAGGCTGGGGGCTCATCGGCTTCTCGTGCCTCGCCGTGCTGTCGGTGTCGTGGGCGGTGAACGCGGAGGTGGCGCGCTTCACGGGCATCGAGCTCTTGAAGCTGACGGCCATCTACCTCACCGTCGTGAATGTCATCACCAACGGGCGCAGGCTCGCCGTCGTCTGCGGGTCCATCGTCCTGGCCTCCGTGGTGACGTCCATCGGCGTCATCAACTGGTACATGGTGGGGGAGAATCTGGTGGAGGGCTTCCGCGCGCGCTGGGTGGGCGTGTACGCGGACCCGAACCACATGGCGATGAACCTGGTGCTGGTGGTGCCGCTCGCGGTGGCCTTCGTGGCGCGCAAGGGCTCGCCCTGGGTGTGGCGGGCGGCGTGTCTCCTGGCGGCGGTGCTGGCGGTGGTGGCCATCGTCCTGTCGCACTCGCGCGGTGGCTTCATCGGCCTGTCCGTGGCCATGGGCCTGTGGGCGTTCCGCGAGAAGCGCCGCATCCAGGCCATCGTCGTGGGCTCGCTCTTCGTGGTGGGCCTGGTCGTCTTCGCGCCGGAGAGCTTCTGGGCTCGCAACGAGACGGTGGCGTCCTTCCATGAGGATGCGTCCGCCATGGGCCGCGTCTACGCGTGGCAGGTGGCCAGCCGCATGAGCCTGGACAAGCCGCTGTTGGGCGTGGGCGCGGGCAGCTTCCGCTACGCGTGGGCGGAGTACGCGCCTCCGGAGGCGCGGCGCGCGTACGTGGCGCACAACATCTTCCTGGACGTCGTGGGAGAGCTGGGCTGGGTGGGCCTGGTGCTCTTCCTGGTGTTCGCGGGAGGCGCGTCCGGCGGTGCGTTCGCCGCGTCGCGCAGCAAGGAAGTGGGCTGGATTGCGCGGGCGCTGTCAGCGTCCGTGGCGGGCTACCTGACGTGTGACTTGTTCTCCGGCTACATCCTCTCCGCTCACTGCTACGTGCTCTTCGGCCTGGCTGCCGCGGCGCACCGCATCGCCCGAGCGGCGGAAGTGACGGAGACGGTGGGCGTGCCGGCTGGCCAGGCACCCGTCGGGCCCGTGGGGGCGTGGGAGGGGTCGGGACATGCGGCGTGAAGACGTGAATATGGGGACAAGGCCAATGCGCCTGGTGCAGTTCACCCGGTCTTTCCATATTGGTGGCACGGAGGTGCAGGTGCTGGAGTTGCTGCGGGGCCTGCCCTCCAGCTACCAGCTCCAGGTCTCCGTGCTGGAGGACGCCGGGCCGCTGATGGGCGCGGTGTGGAAGATGGGCTACGCGGCGGAGACGTTTCCCCTCAAGGGCTCCGTCGCCCAGGCCAACACCGCGTACCAGGTGATGCGCATGGCCCGCTGGCTGAAGTCCAACCGCGTGGACCTGGTCCACGTGCACGACTTCTACTCCACGCTCATCGCCGTGCCCGCCGCGAAGCTCGCGGGCACGAAGGTCATCGTCGGTCGGCTCGACTTGTCGCACTGGCAGGGCAAGGCGCGGCGCGCGGTGCACTCGCGGCTGACGGCCATGGCGGACCACGTCGTCGCCAACGCGGAGGCCATCCGCCGGCTGTTGGTGGAAGAAGAGGGCCTGCCCGCTTCACGCATCTCCGTCATCCACAATGGCCTGGACCTGGCCCGCTTCGATGCGCGCATGAAAGAGGGCCTCAAGGCCCCGCTGCCCGACACCGGCGACGCGCCCGTCATCGTCCACGTCGCGAACATGAACCACCCGGTGAAGCGCCAGGAGGATCTGCTGCTGGCGCTGGCCATGCTCCACCACGGAGGCACGCCGGTGCATGCCTTCCTCGTGGGCGACGGGCCCCGCCGCAAGAGCCTGGAGAAGCTGGCCGCGGAGCTGGGTGTGTCGGACACCGTGCACTTCCTGCGGCACCGCACGGACGTCGCCGCCATCTACGCGCGCGCCACCCTGGGCGTGCTGTGCTCCAGCGCGGAGGGCATGTCCAACGCCGTCATGGAGGGCATGGCCGCCGGCCTCCCCATGGTGGTGACGCGCGTGGGAGGCAACACCGACCTCGTTCGCGACGGCGAGCGCGGCCTCGTCGTCCCCGCCGAGCGCCCGGCCCAGCTCGCCCAGGCCATCAACCAGCTCCTCGCGAATCCGGAGAAGGCCAGGCGCATGGGCCGCGCGGCCCGGGACTTCGTCGCCCGCGAGCTGTCGCTGGAGCGGCTGATCCGCCTCCATGACGCGCTGTATCAACGCGTGGTCCACGGCCCCTGAGGGCATGTCAGACCGGCGTGGATACTTCGCGTCGTTCGCCGGCAATGGGGCGCCGGCCCGTCCGTAGGTGGGGTGTACGCACCCTACCTCGGAGCACCCTTCATGCTGCTGCCCCTCCTGGCCGTGTTGGCCTCCGCCGCCCCGACGACGCAGACCTGGAAGTTCGACACGGATGGAACTCCCCAGGTCCATCTTTCCAATGTTAATGGCGCGGTCCGCGTAGATGCGGTAGACGGGAATAATGTGGTAATCGAGGCTGTTCCGGAAAATCCCGACAGTTCCCGGAAAGCCATGAGCGTGGAAGTCAGCCAGGACGGTGACGAGGTGGAGGTGAGGGTGTGCTGTGGCCCGTGTGGGGCACGCAGCCAGTCGTGCCGGGACGAGCATGGCTCGGTGCGGTTGACGGTGAAGGTGCCGCGGGCGTCGGAGCTGAAGGTTTCGGTGGTGAACGGGGCGGTGGTGGTGAAGGGGGTGGCGGGGCCTCAGCAGCACGCCACGGTGAACGGCCGTGTGGAAGTGAACGGCTCGGAGCGACGTTTGTCGGTGAGTACCGTTGAGGGAGAGGTGGTACTGGCTCCCAAGAAGCTCGAGGACACCGAGGTCTCGACGGTGTCGGGCAACGTCCGGCTGAAGCTGCCGGAGCGAGCGGACGCGCAGGTGGAATTCAGCTCTGTAGGGGGGAGTTTCAACGGGAGCAGCGTGGCCCTGGGGTCGAAGAAGAAGACCTACGGCGCGGGCACCCACGAGGTGGAAGTGAGCACCGTCAGTGGCTCGCTGACCCTCCAGGAATAGCTTTCGAGGTCGTCTCCCAGTCAGACGGCCCGGGGCGCTCGCCGGTGAAACTCCAAGGCGCCGGCGAGCGCTCACTTTTTTGTCGCAGCCTCTTTGCGTCCCCACCTTCCGTGGCGCGAGACGAGAGGCCCCCGCCAGAGGCTCTGGCGACGAGCCGCCCACTGGGCGGCCCGGCCTTCAGGGAGCGGGCGTCCCGGCGCTCCGGTGCTCCGCGCCAATGGCCTGGGAGACGCTCGTGAAGCCGTCTCTCGCGAGCAGGGCGGCCAAGGCGGGGAGGATGCGGCGCACCATGCCGGGCCCCTCGTAGATGAAGCCCGTGTAGACCTGCACCACGGACGCTCCCGCGCGCAGCTTCTCGTAGACGTCCCGCGCGGTGAAGACGCCGCCCACCCCGATGATCGCCAGCTCCCCGCCCGAGCGCAGGTACGCGCGCCGGATGACGGCGTTGGCGGCCTCTCGCACGGGAGCGCCAGACAGGCCGCCGGCCTCCTTCGCGAGCGGGTGTTCGAACGGCCGCGCCACCGTGGTGTTGGTGGCGATGAGGCCCGCGAGCTTCCGGGCGCGCGCCACGTCAACGACCTCGTCCACGGCCTCGGGCGTCAGGTCCGGGGCAATCTTGAGGAACAGCGGCTTGCCCGGGGCCACCGAGGCCAGGCGCTCCTGCACCGCGCCCAGCAGCGCGGAGAGCTGCTCGGGCTCCTGGAGCTTGCGCAGGCCCGGCGTGTTGGGTGACGAGGCGTTGACCACCACGTAGTCACCCAGGGGCGCGAGCGCGTCCACGCACGCCACGTAGTCGTCCACCGCCTGCTCCAGCGGCGTGTCCTTGTTCTTGCCCACGTTGATGCCCAGCGGACCGGGGTGCCAGTCGCGCTGACGCAGGTGGGCCGCGGCCACGGCGGCGCCGTGGTTGTTGAAGCCCATGCGGTTGATGACGGCCTGGTGCTCCGGCAGGCGGAACAACCGGGGCGTCGGGTTGCCCGGCTGGGGACGGGGGGTGACGGTGCCAATCTCCACGGCGGAGAAGCCGCAGGCGAACAGGCCGTCCACCGCCTCCGCGTCCTTGTCCAGGCCCGCGGCCAGGGCCACGGGGTGGGCGAAGCGCAGGCCCGCCACCTCCACGGCCAGCGCGTCGGTGGCTCCCCGGAGGGCCCGCCCCCGCAGGGACTGGCACAGCTCCTGGGAGTGCCCCAGCTCCCGCAGCCCGAAAAGGCCGAGCCGGTGCGCGCGCTCCGCCGAGAGTTGGAAGAGCAGCGAGCGAGTCAGTCCGTACATGCTTGGGCTCAGGCGGGGATGAACGACGCCTGGCGGGCCCAGGCGAGCGTCTGGTCCACCTGCTCCGGCGTGAGGATGCCGTTGTTCTCCACCAGCTCGATTTCGCGGCGCATGTCCGTCTCGAGCAGGTAGGGGCCGTCGGTGTTGATGGTGAACTTCACCTTGCGGTCCCAGAAGGTGCGGATGATGTGGCGCAGCTCCTCCACGCCCTCCACCGCCTTGGTGTGCAGGTTCGACGTCGGGCACAGCTCCAGGACGATGTCGTTCTCCCGCAGGACCTTCATCGCCGCCTCGTCATAGGCCGCGCGGATGCCGTGGCCGATGCGGTGCGGCTTGAGCTTCTCCACCACGGACATGACGCCCTCGGCGCCCGTGCCGCGCGTCTCGCCGGTGTGCACCGTGCACTTCAGGCCCGCGCGCCGCGCCCGGCCGAAGAGGTCCTCGTACTGCGCGACGACCTCCGGCTTGAGCTCCATGGCGTTGGTCTCCGTGCCGGCCAGGTCGATGCCGTACACGCCGCGCGTGCGGTACTTGATGGCCTTGTCCACGAGGATGCTGTTGAGCCGGTGGTCGAACTCACGGGCCAGACAGAAGATGAAGCCCACCTTCACGCCGTACTCGAGCACCGCGCGGTCCATGCCCCGCAGCGCCGCGTGGATGATGTGGTCCAGGTCCAGCTCGGAGTGGAGGTTGCGCTTCATGGGATTGAAGCGCAGCTCGATCTGCGTCACCCGGCTGCCCCGGTACTCCTTGCCGATGATTTCGTAGACGGAGCGCTCAATCGCGCTCGGCGACGACTGAATCTTCTCCGTCCAGGTGTGGAGGATCTTCAGGTAGTCGTCGAGGCTCCCCACCTTGCCCGGACGGGAGGTGATGAGCTCCACGAAGTCGAAGTACGTCTTGACGGGGAGCTTGAAGCCTTGCTGATGGGCGATGGACCAGAGGATGTGAGGGGCCACCGACCCGCCCACGTGGATGTGGAGGTCGATCAGTTCGCGTGCCATGGCGGTATGTATGCACAGTGCCGGGCGCGCGTAAAGGATACGGCCGTCACCGTCTCAGCAAGACGTAGACAGCCCCCGTTCCTCCGTCTTGCGGACGTGCGGTGGCGAACGCCAGCACCAGTCCGCCAATCCGCTTCTGTGCGAGCCACGACTTCATCAGCTCCTTCAGCACCGGCATCTGGTCCTTGGAGTGCAAACCGCGCCCGTGGACGATGAGCACGCACCGGTGACGGGCGCGGCGGCTGTCGGCGAGGAAACGCTCCAGCGCCGTCTTCGCCTCGGTCTGCGTCATGCCGTGCAGGTCGAGCTGGCCCTGGATGGAGAAGTCCCCTCGGCGCAGGGCGCGCAGCAGGTTGCGGTCCACGCCGGGGCTGGTGCCCTCGAGGAACTCGTCCGCGCCGGAGGAGATGTCGAAGTCTCCCTGGCCGGCGACCAGCTCGGAGAGCTGCGCGAGCGCCTCCGCGTTCTCGTCGATGAGCTCCGGCAGGCGCGGGTTCGACTTGGGCGCCTCGCCTCGGCTCGTGATTTGAGCCACGCCGTCCATGGCGGAATAGAAGAGGGCGGCGTCGTCCTCGGCGCTCTCACGGGACGGCTTCGCCTTGGCGGCGCGCGCGGGGGCCGGGGCCGGCTTGCGCTTCGCGGCCTCGGTGGCGGCGGCCTGGGCCTGGGCCTCCTTCTTGTCCTGGTCCTGGATGGACTTGATGGCGGACTTGAAGGGGTTGTTGTGGAACGCCTCGTCCTTCTTCTTTGGGGGCGGGGGCGACTTTTTCTGCGAGCTCATGGCGGGAGAAGACCTCGTCGTGGGCGATGGCCAGATGTAACCCAGGGCTACATCCCGCGCAGGCGCCGGATTTCTTCGTAGGCGTCGCGGACGTCCTGGAAGTGGCGGGCCACCTCGTCGGCGTCCTCGCCCTTCAGGTGGGCATGCTTGTCCGGATGCAGCTCCGCGGCGAGCCGCCGGAAGGCGCTCTTCACCTCGGAGTTCGTGGCGTCTGGCGTCAGCCCGAGCGCCTCGTAGTGGGCCGAGCTGTCTCCCAGGTGGAGCGCGGCGATGGTGTGCTGCTCCTCGGAGGACAGGTTCAGGCCGTCGCCCACCCGGCTGAGCATCTCTCGCTCGGAGCGCTGGAGGGAGCCGTCCACGAGCGACAGCTCGAAGAGCGCGTCCAGCAGCCGCCGCCGCTCGTCGGAAGGCATGGCCTCCTGGCAGGCGGCCAACGCGTCATCCAGGTTCGGTGGGACGGCGATGAAGTCCTTGAGGCGCCCCCGGACGAACTCCAGCGAGTCCGGGCCGTACTTGAGGACCTCCTCGAAGTAGCGGCGAATCTCGCGGACCTCCTCGCGGCGGACCTCCCCGTCGGCGCGGGCGACCTCCACGAAGAGGGCGCAGAGGCTGCGCGTCAGGTGCGCGTCGGCTTCCTCCTGGACGGAGGCGGCATCGCGCGGCCCGCCGCGTCCGGCGAAGGCGGAGGGCGACAGCGGGGGGAAGTCGGCGAGCAAGTCGGGAGACTCGGCGGGCAGGGCGTTCATCTCGTCGAAGCGGTGCCCGACGAAGCCGCCCACCGCCCCCAGCAAGACAATGGCCCACGGGCTGCCGATGAGCAGCCCGACACAGATACCTATCATCACCCCGAGCACTTTTCCTGAGCCCATGACCGCGGTTTCCCTCCCTGCCGGGTGGGGAGTCTCTCATAGAGTGGGCCGCGCTATGGCCCAGTTGATTGACGGCAAGGCAGTGGCGGCGCGGGTGCGAGCGGAAGTGAAGGCGGAGGTGGACCGGCTCAAGGCGGAGCGGGGCCTGGTCCCCGGCCTCGCCGTGGTGCGGGTGGGGGAAGACCCCGCCTCCAAGACGTACGTCACCGGGAAGAAGAAGGCCGCCGAGGAGGTGGGCTTCAACTCCTGGGAGCACCACCGGGACTCCACGGTGTCTCAGGAGGAGCTGCTGGCGCTGGTGCACCGGCTCAACGAGGACCCCACGGTCCACGGCATCCTGGTGCAGCTGCCGCTGCCCCGGCACATCGACGCGGACGTCATCATCTCCGCCGTGAAGCCGGAGAAGGACGCGGACGGCTTCCACCCGATGAACGCGGGCAGCCTGCTGCTGGGCCGCGCGGCGACCCGGGCGTGCACGCCGCTGGGCGTCATGCGGCTCCTGGAGGAGATTGGCTGTGAGCCCTCCGGCAAGAACGCAGTCGTCGTGGGCCGCAGCAACATCGTGGGCAAGCCCATGGCGCTGATGCTCCTGCAGCGCAACGCCACCGTCACCATCTGCCACAGCAAGAGCGACCTGCCGGCCGAAGTATCGCGGGCGGACATCCTCGTCGTGGCGGTGGGCGTGCGCGAGCTGGTGAAGGGCGCCTGGATAAAGCCCGGCGCGGTGGTCATCGACGTGGGGATGAATCGCAAGGAGGAGGACAACAAGCTGGTGGGCGACGTGGAGTTCGCCGCCGCCTCCGAGCGCGCGTCCTTCATCACCCCGGTGCCGGGTGGCGTGGGGCCCATGACCATCGCCATGCTCATCCGGAACACACTCGAGGCAGCCATCCGGGGGGTGGTCCCTTCCTCCCATTGACAGTCATCCATGTCTCGGATGTCTCAAGAAGTCCGGGTCAGGTCACAGATGGCGTGTGGGTTGCGCGACGCTCCCGGGCACGGGGGCTCGCGCCGTGTCAGCCCGTGACTAAGTAGCATCCACACTCGCCGCCGGGCCCTTCGCCAGGGAATGTCTGGCTCATTGTCTCGCACCGCACCTTGTCCGTCGGTGAGTGCCTGCCTGGTTTCCACCGGCTGGACCTGAGCCTTGCGGGAATGGGGGATGCCCGCGGGGCGCTGAGACCCGCGCGTGGCGTGGGCAAGGAGTGGTTGCATGAGTGGCATTCGAAGCGCGGCCCTGCTCGTCTGTGTATGTTTGCTGACGAGTCCGGACAGCGCGTGGGCGCAGTTCAACGAGCGTGCGGCGCGCACGCGCTATCCGGTGGTCTTCGCGCATGGCCTGGGGGGATACGACGACCTGGCGGGGTTCGCCTACTTCGGGGATGAGACGGGTGTCTTCGTGGGGGACGCCTGTGACGAGCTGTTCGAGGTGACCTGTAATCCCTACCTGAATGCAGGCCAGAAGGCCTACGGCGCGCAGGTCGCGCCCTTCCAGTCCTCGGAGGTGCGAGGGCTGCAACTGGCGGATGAGATTGAAGGCGTGCTGGCGACCACCGGAGCGACGCGGGTGAATCTCATCGGCCACTCCCAGGGAGGCAGCGACTCGCTCAAGGCCGCGCGCACGCTCTACACGCGGAAGCGCCGCGCCGTGGTGGACGTCATGGTGAGCGTCTCCTCTCCACTCCGGGGCTCACCCGTGGCCAAGTTCGTGCTCGACACGGGGCCCACCGTGACGGACCTGGCCGACTTCCTGGCGAAGATCTACGGGAACGCGGTCTACGACGAGGACAGCGATCCGATCGCCGCGGTCAAGCAGCTGGTCTACGACGACTATGACCCCAATGACGGCATCACCACGGGTGCGAAGGCCTTCAACGCGGCCAACCCCATGGACTCGCGCTATGCCTCCCACTACGCGTCGCTGCTGACCGCGCAGTGGGGGCTGAACCTCAACCCCTCCTTCCTGGCGGTTCAGCAGTTGTTCGTCGACATCGACGGTGACGGCTACTGCGTGGATGACTGCGACAACGACGGCGCCGCGGGCAGGGGCGACGGCCTGCGCGCCGAGCGCGACGACGACGGTGTCGTGGGCATCAACTCCCAGCAGATGGGCCCGCGCCTGACCTACACCCCCGTCACCTCCGCGCTCAAGATGGACACCATCGTCAGGGACACGTCCGTCGACGCCGTCACCAACCTGAACGCGCCGGGGCAAGAGCAGATGACGTCGATGTCCAGCGTCATCGACCAGGACCATCTGGACGTCGTGGGCTTCGGGCCGGACCTCTTCAACGAGCGCAAGTTCTACGCGGCCATCATCCACTACATCAGCCAGAACGAGTGACGTCGTGCGGGCGTGGCTCGCGATGTCCACGCCAGCCCAGCGTGGCGGTCCATCGGTTGTCTCGCGGGGCCTTCGACGCGCACGTTCCTGGCGCCGGGGGCCGCTCGGCCCACCGCTGTTGTCCTTTCCTCCCATTGACAGGCTTGAGCTGGCACGGTGTCTCGGCGATACATGAAGGCGGTGTCTGTTCACCGACACTCCGGTGGTGGGCCCCACCGCCATGTATCGTGCCTTCCGTTAGAAAAGGCAGACGCCCTCTGGCGAGTCTTCGCCGGGTCTGAAGGCCCGGTGTTCTCGCGTCGCTCCTTGCTCGTCGGTGGGTGCTGGTCCGTGGAAGCGGGCCGGACACGAGCCATGCGGGCGGCGGGCTTGCCCGCAACGGCGCTGAAGGTCCATGCGAACCTGCTTGGGCCAGGAGTCAGGCACATGAGAGGGATTCAGACAGGGTTGGCGCTCGTCGTCGCTTTTCTGTTGGGGGGAGCGCCTGTCGCCTGGGCACAGCAGGCGCAACGCACGCTTCATCCCGTGGTCTTCGCGCATGGCCTTGCGGGCTATGATGACCTGCTGGGCTTTGATTACTTCGGGGACGAGCTGGGCAACTTCGTGGGAGACGCCTGTAACGAATTGCTGGAGCTGAGCTGCAACCCGCACCTCAACCCAGGACAGCGGGCGTTCGGCGCGCAGGTGCAGGCCTTCCACTCCTCGGAAGTGCGGGGGCTGGACCTGGCGAACGATGTCGAGAGCGTGCTGGCGACGACGGGCGCGACGCGGGCGAATATCGTCGGCCACTCGCAGGGGGGCATGGACGCGCGCAAGGCGGCCAAGGTGCTCTTCGAACGGCACGGCCGCGCCGTGGTGGACGTCCTCGTGAGCGTCTCCTCACCGCACCGCGGCTCGCCGGTGGCGAAGTACGTGTTGGACCTGGGGCCCGGGGTGTCGTCCGTGCTCGATGCGCTGTTGAACATCTATGGCAACGCCATCTACCAGCCAGGCAACGACGCCATCGCCTCCCTCAAGCAGCTCATCTACGACGACCATGACCCCAACGACGGTGTCACCACGGGCGCGAAGGCCTTCAACGTGGCCAACCCCATGGACCCGCGCTATGTGTCCCATTACGCGTCGCTGATGACCGCGCAGGTCGGATTGGATGTCAATCCCGCGTTCTTCCTGCTGCGGCTGGCGCTCTATGACATCGACGGTGACGGCTACTGCGTCGACGACTGCGACAACGACGGCGCGGCGGGCCAGGGCGACGGCATCCGGAATGAGCGTGATGACGACGGCGTGGTGGGCATCAACTCCCAGCAGATGGGGCCCAGGTTGCGCTACACCGAGTCGCTGCTCGGGTTGGACACCATCGGCGTGGATGGCTCCGTGGCGCCCGTCACGAACCTGAACACGCCCGACAGCGCGCAGATGACGTCGCTGTCCAGCGTCATCGACCAGGACCACCTGGACGTCACGGGCCTGGGGCCGGACCTGTTCAACGAGCTGGAGTTCTACGCCGCCGTCATCCACTACGTCAGCCAGAACGAGTGACGCGGACGGCGTGACGCCTTACTCCCACGCCACGGAATAGTCGCAGTCCAGAAGCTGGTTCTCATGACCCTCGACGTGCACATTCGCCGCGCCGAGGGTCCGCAACACCGCGAGCAGCACCCCCTGGTGATACGGGGGCGGCATGAAGTCGCGCCGCATGTGGAGGCAGCCCTCGCGCTCGCTCTTCCACGACACGTGCCGCTCCCCGTAGCTGACGGACGCGGAGTAGCCCCAGGGCAGGTGGTCCATCAGTCGCCGAGGTGAGCCTCCCGCCGCCGTCATCAGCGTCCTGCCCAGCGCCGACGCCAGGAAGTCTCGCGTGGCCTGCTCACCCATCGCCTGGAGCCCGGCGTCGAACCCGCCCAGTCTCGGCGCGAGCAGACCAGCGGCGCAGTACGACAGCCGGAGGAAATCATTGATGGGATAGAGGAAGAAGGGGACGAAGCGTCGCTCCTTCGACGTCTTGAGGCACCGCGCCCGGGCGGCCTCTCCAGCCACGCGGCGAACCACGTCCAGCACCCCCAGGAAGAACATGCCCCGCGCCTTGTCCCTCGGGGTCGTCAAAGCCAGTCTCCGTGCGAGCTCCGTGAGCGGGTCGACCCCGCCGCGCTCCTCGCCCGTCTCCATGTCCATGTCCCCGCGCGTGCTCGCGTCCATGTCTTGGTGGTACGCCCCTTGATTGGGAAACCCACGCCCCCCTGACGGGGAGATGAACGCCACTTCACATCCGCCGGGGCGGATGACGGAACGACAGCGTTTCCTACGCCCAGGACATGACGTATTCGCAGTCGAGCAGGCTCAGGGGCCGCCCGCGGACTCTCGCGACGCGCGTCCCCACCGCCTGCAACACCGCCAGCAACACCCCCTCATGGTAGGTGTGGGGCATGAAGTCCCTGAACACGTTGAAGCAGCCCTCGTGCGCCGCCGTCCACGTGACATGCCGCTCGCCGTAGGTGACGGCGGTGCGATAGCCGGACGGCAGGTTGTTGATGAGTCGACGCGGGTCTCCCGCGGCGAGCATCAAGAAGCTGCGGCCCACCACCGAGTCGAGGAAGTCATGGGTCGCCTGGGCGCCAATGATTCGCATCGCCGTCTCGAAGCCCCCGAGCCTCGGCGCGAGGACCTCCGCCGCCGCGAAGGACATCCGGAGGAAGGAGCTGACAGGGTAGAGGAAGAAAGGGACGAAGCGCCGCTCGCCGGAGGCCGCCAGGCAGCGGGCCGCCGCCGTCTCGCCCGCCTCGCGGCGCACCACATCCAACACCCCCAGGAAGAACATCCCCCGGGCCCGGTCCTCGCTCGCCGCCAGTCCCAGTCGCCGTTCCAGCTCGCAGCCAGGGTCGATGACTTCTCTTTCCCTGCTCCGGAACGCAATCACTGTCATGGACTCCCCCCAGACATGGAAGTTGAGTCCGGTGGCGTGGTGCCCCCGGGCTCGCCCATGAAAGTGAGCCAAACCGAGTAGCCTGGAAAGCCCGACTGGCTGCGACGCGGGTCGGTGTGTGCTGTCTCTACCGAGACAGTTGCAGCCCCTTCCAGACGAGGAGCCGGGGCAGGGGACGTGCCCCCGTCGAGCCGGGATGTGATGGCCAATTCACAGCGCGAGTCGACAAACCCTGTCGATGTGGCGGTTTCTGACCGTTCCAGCCCCTTGTCTGCGTTGTTGAATGGGTTGTCGGAGTCAATGAGTTGGGAGGAATCACTGCGGGCGGACCCATGCGGGCGACGGCTCGATGCGGCACGCCCTCCGGACAGGCCTCGCGTGTTGACGCGGGAGGGCATGGCCGACAGCGCGATGCGGCGCGAGGCCCGTGAAGACTCCTCGCGGAGTGGGGTTACGCGGGGCTCGAGCCAGGGACTCCTCGACGAAGCGGGCCCCCGCGTGAGTGTCCACGCGGGGGCCCGAACCGTCCTCGTTCCGGGTGACGCGCCAGGCGAGGCGGGCGCGTCCCGGGGACTCAGCGACTGAGGACCTGGACCTCGATGCGGCGGTTCATGTCGCGGCCCTGCTGGGTGTTGTTGGACGCCACGGGCTGCTCGGCACCCACGGCGGCGACGTCCACGCGATTGGCGGAGATGCCGTCCGCGACGAGCGCGGAGCGCACGGCCTCGGCGCGGCGCTGGGCGAGCTGGCGGTTGACGTTCGCGTCACCCGTGGCATCCGTGTGGCCCGCGATGCGCACGCGGGAGTTGGGCTTCTCACGCAGCACGGAGGCGAGCTGCCCGACGCTCGCGTCGCTCTGCGGCGTCAGCGTCGCGGAGCCCTCCTCGAAGCCCACGCCAGCGAGGATGAAGCTGCGCGCCCCGCTGTCGATGGCCTGCCGCATGCTCTGCGCGTCCCGGGCGATGGCGGGCGTGGAGCCCGCCGTGCCGGAGCCGCCCACGCCCGTGTCCGTCGGGCGCTGCTGTGGCTGCGGCTGTGCCTGGGGCCGCGCCGGCTGGGTGACGGCAGCCTGCTCACGCCGAGGCTCGCTGCGCCGCCCTCGCGTGAGGAACCAGCCCGCGAGCAGCGCGAGCAGCGCCACCGGGATGACCCAGGACAGGTTCTTCTTCTTGGGCTCCGCGTGGTGCACCGGCGCCCGCTCGATGGGCTGCTGCCGACGCACCGTCTCCACGGTGGGGATGGCGCGCGTCTCGTGGACCTCCTCGACGACGCGAGGCCCCACCGCCGCGGCGGCGCCGCCAATGCCCAGGAGGCTGCCCAGCCCCGCGGGCAGCGCGGAGGACAGCAGCGACTTCTGGCTGCCCAGCAGCTGGCCCAGCCCCGCGGCACCCATGCGGTTGTCACGCACGTGCTTGCCAATCACGCCCATGATCATGGGCGCGACCAAGGCCATCATCCCGCCCGCGGACTTGCTGTTGCTGAACCCGCCCGAGCGACCGAGCGCGCTGGTGATGCTGCCCAGCTTGTCTCCGAACAGGCCGCTGAGCATGCCCTGTCCACGCTCCTCGGTGTCCGCGGAGAGGATATCCTCGTTGCCCGCGTTGGGCCCCGTGTAACCGCCTTCGTTGAGCTGGGACATCAGCCGCTGGGCGCCTGCTTCCGTGGAGCCTCGCTCCGCCACGCTCCCACCAATCGTGGCGATGACGCCAGGGAGTGCCTTGCCCAGTGTGCTGGGGTCCTCGCCCATCGCGGAACCCATCTTCTGCATCACGTTGCCGGTGAACCGCTCGCGCACCATGTCGATGAGATTGAACGCCATGCGAATGCCTCCTCCGAGGTTCGGCACCAGTAGGCCCGGTGCGGGGAGTCGCTCATCGCCTGCATGGCGCCGGGGCTCCGGAGCGAACGACTCTTCAGGGGACCAAAGTGCGGACCTCTCAGGTGGCGAGCATCGCCCTGGCGGCGGGCTCGGACAGACGGGCCGTTGCACGCCTGCTCCCGGCCAGCCCCTTGCCGCGTCCTCCTCGTGACGACTTGACGTCGGGCGGGCACGGGCGCGAGCGTCCGTCATCCGACGTTGTGAAAAAGGCCCGAGGGGTGGGACATGGTGACGCGCGAGGAGCGAATCGAGGGCGGGCTCTTGGGGTTGTTGGTGGGAGACGCGCTGGGCGTGCCCTACGAGTTCCACGCGCCGGAGGGGATTCCGCCGGCGGGAGCGATTGAGTTCGAGCCCCCCGCTGGTTTCCAGCGCTCGCACCCCGACGTGCCTCCGGGCACCTGGTCCGACGACGGCGCACACGCGCTGTGCCTGCTGGACTCATTGCTCTATCAAGGACGGTTGGACCTGGAGGACCTGGGCCGGCGCCTGGTGAACTGGCGGGAATGGGGCTACCTCGCCGTGGACGGACAGGTCTTCGACGTGGGCATCCAGACGGACCGGGCCCTGGCCATGTTCCGCGCCGGTGTGCCTGGGACGAGCTCCGGGCCCTCGGAGCAGCGGGACAACGGGAATGGCTCCCTGATGCGGGTGCTGCCGCTCGCGCTGTGGCATCGCGGAACCGACGCGGAGCTCGCGTCCGACGCCATGCTCCAGTCCCTGGTGACGCATGGCCACCTCCGCTCGCGGGTGTGCTGCGCGCTGTATTGCCTCTGGGCCCGCCGCGCGCTGGAGGGCTCCGCCCGCCCGTGGGACGACGCGCTCGTGGCCTTCCGCGCGCTGTACCCCGAGGGCACCGAGGCCCGCACCGAGCTGGACGATGCCGTGCTCCCTCGTGGCGCCGAGGACACGCCCGGACATGGCTCGGGGTACGTGGTGGACTGTCTTCGCTCGGCGCGGGACTGCGTGGCGGGCGGCAATGGCTACGAGCACGTGGTGCGCGCGGCGGTGCGGCTGGGACACGACACGGACACCACGGCGGCGGTGGCCGGTGGCATCGCCGGAGTCATGCTGGGGGCCCGGGCCATTCCGGAGCGGTGGTGCTCGGCGCTCCGAGGCCGCGAACTGCTGGAGCCCCTGCTGCGCAAGCTGCTGGTGCACGCGTCACGCTGACGGGATACCGCGGGCCTCGCTCCGCCCACCCCCCCGGGGGCGGAGCGAGACCTTCAATCCAACGCCAGCCGTCGGGGAGTCCACCGGCCCGGGCCAGAGCAGGCTCCGACCTGCGTGGGCCGCGTCCTCCACCATCACCACCCCGCGGATGATATGCCCAGGGTGCTTTCCTGCAACTCGATTCAAAGCCGGATTGGCCGGATGTCGCTGAGTCTGGCTTTGGAATTGTACCCAGGTACAACGCCTGTCATTGCAGCCCGCAGCGCGCCTCCTCCCGCCAGACGGAGCCGGGTGTTGAGGGCGCCACAACCGGCCTAAGCGGAAATAACGGCATTGCTGGATATGCGTGTCGCGTTAGTATGGGGCGGATCCTGAGGGGCCAGTGCGGCCGGGGTGAGCCTGAGGATGTCGAACAAACATGAAGTGGGTGCGCTCGCGGGACGGGCGCTGGCGAGTCCTATGGGCACGCGTGAGGTCCTGCGTTCCGTGCCGCCGGTGACGGAGCCCGGACGACAGGAATCCAAGCCGCTGGACGCGGCGATGGAGGCGCGTGCGCGCGGCTTGTTGTCGGAGTACCTGGGCGCGGTGCGAAGGCGAGCGGATGGACTGTGCATCTGGCTGATGGTGGGCCAGTGGGCCTTCGCGCTCGCGCTGGCGGTGGTGACGTCCGCGCATCCCTGGGATTGGCGGATGCACCCCGGTCCCGAGCCGCTGTGGGTGGCGCTGCTCCTGGGCGGGCCGCTGTGCATCATCCCGGTGACGCTGGCGTTGCTGCGGCCGGGCGAGGTGGTGACGCGGCAGGTGATGGCGGTGACGCAGGTGCTGTGGTCCGTGCTGCTCGTGCACCTGTCGGGCGCGCGGCTGGAGACGCACTTCCATGTCTTCGGCTCGCTGGCGCTCTTGAGCTTCTATCGCGACTCCCGGGTGCTGCTGACGGCGGGCGTGACGGCGGTGCTGGCGCACGTGCTGCGAGGGATGGGCT
>NZ_JBLZWL010000107.1:0-23740 GCF_049194865.1 Corallococcus terminator
TCGCTTCTCCACCGACGCCTGACCTCCCGAGGTGAGCGAGAGCTCCGTCTCGACGGTCGCCGTGACGAAGCCGTTCTCCCGCTTCACCCGCTGGTCCACCTCCTTCGCGAACTCGACGTGCGCGGGGCCCCGCTCGAGCGAGAAGTTGAAGCCCGTGGAGGACTGGCTCTCCTCCGGCCGCTGCTGGCGAGCCAGCTCATCGCCGAGCTCGGCCACCTTGCTGTCCTTCGAGTCCGCGTCGAGCACCTCCGCGGGCGAGACACTGTGATGGTGGAGCTGGCCGGCGATATGTCGCCGTGCCTCGGTGCCCCCCAGACTGGCGCTCCTGGCCAGCTCCTTCACGGTGGCCCGGGCATCCTCCGGACGCGTCGTGGGGTCCTTCAGCGAGGCTGCCATCCGGTCCGTCTGCGGCGACGTCTTGTCCAGGAGCGCGGCGTGGTACTTCGAGTCCGTGTTGAGCGACAGCTGGCGGCTCAGCTCCTCGGCCCCCTCGCGCGAGCTGCGCTGGGTTGCCTCGGCGACGCGCTGGGCGTCCGCCTTTGCCGCCTCCGACGGCGTCACGGGAGTCCTGGCGCCAAAGAGCCGCTGCTGTGCTTTCGTGTCCAGGCTCCCCGCGTCGTAGACGTCGCGGACGTCGCTCGCCGTCGGATAGGGCTGACGGAGCCCGGCGGCCTTCGCCTCGGTGTTCGCGGCCTTCTGTGCGCCGAGCGCGGCGTTCGCTTTCTCGAGAGCCACGCGCCGAGAGGCCTCGGCCTGCTCGCGGGCAACCCGCGCATCCCGGGTGGTCTCCGAGGCGCGAGCACCGGTGCGGGCGACCTTGTCCTCCGCATCCTTGACGACGCGCTTGTCGGGCGGCGGCCCCGCCGTGTCCCCTGGATGCTGGACCTTCCCGAGCGCCTTCTCCGCGTCCTCCTTCTGCTTCTGGGCCTCCTTGTTCACCCGCTCCGTGTCGCGCGCCTTCTTGGCGTCCCGATAGGCTCGGGCCTGGGCCTTTCCCGCGTCCGCTCGCGCCACGTCAGCGGCCCTCTTCGCATCCACCGCGCGCTTCTTCTCCGATGCCAACGGTGGAGGGGGCGGCGGCACAGGGGGAGCGGGGGGAACAGGCGGGCGCTTCGTATCGACCTTCGGAGGAGGCATCGCGAGCTCCAGGACCGTGGCGCGCCTGCCCGGACGTGTCGGGGAGGCACGGAGCCCGGGAGGTTCCGTGGGGCTCTGGGGACCAAGAGGGACTGGGCTGGGCGGCGTCCCAACAAATCCCAGGGCCGCCTCGCTGTGCGCGCTCCAGGAACTGACGGCGCCGCCGCTCGAACCGCTCTGCTCCGGCCGCGACCTGGCCTCGTTCGGAGCGAAAGTCCATTCGCGGCGTCCTGGCCCTCCCAGGCTCCCGCCCCGCCAGCGGAATGAGAGGGGCCTGAGCCCGCGGCGAAAGCGCCAGCAGGCCCCTCCGACCTCGTTCTCGCTCCTGTCACGGACGTAGCGACAGGAGCGAAAGCGAAGCCCGAGGCCCTACCGCCGCCACTCCGGGGGAACGTTCTTCTCCGCGGCGTAGCGCTCGAGCTCGGCGAGCTGCTGGCTCGCCAGCTTCAGCTCCTGCTCCACCTCCCGCTGGCGCTGCGCCACCGGCTTGCTGGAGGCCTCTTCCTTGCGCAGACGCGCGCGCTCCTCCTCGAAGCGAGCGACACGCGCACGGGCCTTGCCGAAGGACGAGCGCCACCGCTCCTCCTCCTCCCGTGAGCGATTCCCCGCGAGCCTGTCCTTGAAGCGCTCCCGCTCCCAGCGCTGGATGCCCGCGGGGTTCTTGCTCCACGTCTCACGGGCGTCCCGCACGTCCTTGAGCGACACCTCGATGCGCTCCAGGTTCTCACCGCTTCCCTGCCCTGACTTCAACCAGGCCGTGCCGACCTCTGGCAGCGAGCAGGCCTCGACGGGCAGCCGCGCCCCACTGATGTGGATGCCCCGGGTGAGGCCTCGCGAGAGGAACCAGCGCAGCCGCCGCGAGTCCTCCTGCGCCGCCAGGGACTGACTCAGGGGCCGCCAGTCCTCGAACTCCAGGTCCAGCGTGCACGTCTTCCCCTCCGCCTCCAGCTCCATGCGGCGCTTCACGGCCGTGGGTGGCGAGTCGAACCGCTCGGCGACCAGCACCACGAGCCCCAGCCCGTCGACCCGCTGCACCGAGAGGACCACCTGCTGCTCGGTGTCCATCTGGAAGCGCCGCACCTCCCGCTCCTCGTCGCGCGCCACGCGCTCGAGCAGCTGAGTCCAGCGCACCGTGGACTCGGGCGTGGTGGGCACGGAGACGAGCTTGCTCGCGTAGGCGATGGGCAACGCCAACCCCAGCCCATCCGCGTTCTCGATTTTCATCGAGACGACGCCCACCACCTCGCCGCGCCCATTCAACAGCGGTCCGCCACTGTTGCCCGGATTCACCGAGGCGTTGAATTGCACGTAGCCAGTGCCCAGGTACTGCCGGCCCACGAAGCCCACCTTCCCCTCGTGCACGGTGAAGTCCAGGCCCTTGGGGCTGCCGATGAAGACCAGCGGGTCTCCGGGCTCCAGGCGCGTGACGTCCCCCAGTGGCAACGGTGCCGCCTTCGCTCCCACGACGCGGACGGTGGCGAGGTCCAGGTCCACGTCACTGGCGACCGTCTCGCCGAGCAGCTCCCGCCCGTCCGCGAGCACCGCCGTCATCAGCTTGCCCGGCGGACACACCACGTGCTCGTTGGTCAGCACCAGCTCGGAGTCCACGAAGAAGCCAGAGCCCGTCTTGCTCCCACACCGCAGCGTCAACGTGCTCGGTCCGGCGCGGCGTGAAATCTCCGCGGTGGAGAGGGCCGAGGGCACGGGGGCCGCCTCGCCCGGCAGGTCTTCACCCGTGGCGAGCGCCACGACATTCGAGCGCGTGCGCGCGAAGCGCGGAGAGCGGGCCACCCAGATGCCGACCAGCAACCCGACCAGGACGAAGACCCCCACGAGCGCCCACAAACGTCCACGAGAGGGCTCCTGGACGGAGACCACCGACTCCACGAAGAGCCGCAAATCCGCGCGGGCGCCCTGGGCACGCAGCACCTCCAGGAGCTTCTCCGCGAAGGCGCGAAAGACGCCACGGGCCAGGGGAGCACCCGCCGTCGTGAGCAGGCTCCGCGCCTCGGAGAACGAGGGCGCGGGTGGGCCCAGCAGCGAGATGGCCCGGGCCAACGCGAAGCGCGTCCGCTCGTCAGCCACCGCGTCCCGCAACACCACGTCGACGCGGAGGCTGGCGCCGCACACACAGCTCGCCACGCTCCCCGCATCCGGTGCACCACACCGAAGGCACCTCAGCTCGACCGACTCCGACATTCCCGCGCTCCCCCTGCGACGACCCTGGTTCCTGGCGCTCGTGCGTCACCCGCGAGGACCGGGTCACCCCTCGACGGCTCCCACCATCATGCCGCCAAACGCGCGTGGAGTCCCCACCCACCCACACCAGCACCCGCTCCAGGGCCCGAATCCCGACCCGACCTCCCACTCACCTTTCCATGGGCATCCACACCACGACTGCCATTGCGCCAGGCATGGCACGGCAGAGCCATCGCATGACAAGTCGATGTGCTGACATCTCAGGCTTGGAACATTGGCGGTCTCCTGTCAGAGCTTGCGCTCGACGAAGCCCTGTTTGCGCAGCTTCGCGATGAGCGCGTCCGCCGCGGCGCGGGCCTGCTTCACGTCCTTGAAGGCGGTGCGCTTGCCGCGCCCCGGCTCGCCCAGACTGCCCTTACGCACCCAGAGCTCGCTGCCCACCAGCGCCACGCCCCGAAAGTCCGTCTCCGTGTCCACGAAGAGCCGCTCCGTGTCGGGGCGCGCGGCCCGCTTCGCCTTGGCCCGTGACAGCGGCCGGATGGACGAGACGGGCTTGACGGCCCACACCTGGTAGCGAACGCGAATCTCCGGCTTCGGGCCATACCGGAACAGCACGCGCCAGCGGCCCCCTCCCGTGGACTCGAAGATGGCCTCGCCCCAGGACTTGAGGCCGGTGGTGGGCGATTTCGGCAGGAACGGTTCCAGCGTCTTCAGGAAGACCAGATAGTCCTTCTCCTGCTGCGCATAGCCAATCAGCCGCGTCCCCTCCGGCAACGACAAGTCGAGGTCTCCCCAGGCAGTGCGCCTCACCAGGGCGAGGTCGAGGAACACGTTGTTGCCCAGCAAGGGCGCGAACTCTCTCCAGAAAGCAGGGGTGATGCGCACGTTGCGAGCCCCCAGCAGCGTGGTCGAATCGCTCATGTCCCTTCCATAGCATGGCCGAGAATCGACACATTCCTCTCCACGGGGTGCTTCGCTGTCTTGAGATGGTTCGCGCGAAAGCCAGGAGCCGCATACCCCATGGGCAGACCACGGAGGATGACGAGCTCCCGGCGCATGCACACTGACGCGGGGTGGACAATGGGCGCGACGCGTCAGGAGCGTAACGCTTGACCCAAGCCCCGGGCCCGCAGTTGGATTCGAGAGCTACAACTGCAACGGGGTTTCCATCATGATTCTTCGTGTACTGGCGCTCGCGGCTTTCGTTTCCATCGTTGGCTGTGGCGGAGCAGAAGTCGCGGAGGGCACCGACACCGGCGCCCTTCCCGAGCAGGAGGTGTCCGCGCAGGCAGCCACCTGCGAGTCCCTCCAGGGCAGGGGCTGCAACCCGGACCGGGAGATTGGCTGTACCTTCGCCAACGGCACCGCGGGTTATTGTTTCTGTCAGGCCATTCCCCACAACAAGTGGGTCTGTATGTCCAACTGAGCATCGAAGCCGGGCCTGGAAGAATCTCCGGGCCCGGCTGCGGAAGCTCAAGCCACGTCCACAGGGACGGTCTGCACGAAGGGGACCTGGAGGTCCGTGGGGC
Source organism: Corallococcus terminator (assembly GCF_049194865.1). Lineage (GTDB taxonomy): Bacteria > Myxococcota > Myxococcia > Myxococcales > Myxococcaceae > Myxococcus > Myxococcus terminator_A. The sequence continues at coordinate 4,866 of NZ_JBLZWL010000107.1, forward strand.
GCATCAGCTCGGGGCGGCCCCCCGGGGTTCCACCATTCTTGAAGGCGTTGAGCTGACCGGCGAGGGTCCACTGTCCCGGCCGGTTGTCGGTCCCCTGGGAGTAATGGATGAAGGGCGTGGCGCCCGTCGGGTCGCCGTGCTTGCCGGTGGGGTGCGAATAGTCGCTGGGCGTGAAGCTCCCCGCCGGCCTGAGGGTCGGGTGCTTCGAGAGGAAGCCGTCCAGCTCCGCCTTGCCGTTCTTCGAATAGTCCGCGTGGTGAAGAAAGGACAGGTTGTTGGCCTTCGTGTCGTGCAGGGCATGGATGGCGCAACCATTGAGCGCGCCCGTCACCACCGTGGTCGGCTCGCCCGGACGCGGATGCAGCGGCACCCCCTGGATGCCCGCGAACTTGCCCTCGCCCGTGGAGAGGTAGTGCATGTAGTGCGCCGGGATGCCCTGGCCACCGGCGGGCGAGACAGACAGGTTCGTGTTGCCCTGGTGCTGGTGGGCGTTGAGCGTCACCTTCGAGTCATTGGCGTTGACGAAGGGCTTCTGGGCGGTGGGGAGGGCCACACCCTGGGGCGCGCCACCCGGGAACATGTTGTAGGAATTCAGGATGTTCTGCCCCGAGTAGCCCAGCGGGTTCGCACCGAACGACGAGGTGACGTCCTTGCCCGGCTGTCTCGTGGGCGGGGTGTTCACCTTGTCCGTGGAGGGCTTGCTGCCCTGCGCGTCGAACCCGTCCTTGACGGGGCCCGGCTTGGACGTGGGCTTCGACTCCACCGGCGGAGGAGCGCTTGGCTTGTTCGTCCCGCTTCCGGAGGAAGTGGGGCTCTTGGGCACGGAGGGGCTCTTGAAGCCGCCGAACTTGATGCCTTTCATGGGAGGGACTCCTGTCGTCGCTGAGGTGGGGGACTTACCGGGGGAAGCTGGCTCCACCCTTCAGCAACTCCCGGGCCAGGCGCTGAGCCAGCAGCGCCACGAAGGAGTTCCTGTCAATACCAGCGTTTACGGGACGCCCCTGGAGACAGGGCCTCGCCCGGAGCCGCGCGACCTGATGACGGGAGTTGGTGCCCTGGTGACTCCTGTCACCACCCACCGGCCGCTGACTTCGCTTGAGACGCCAGCGCCTTGAGCCACCTGCGCCGGGTTCCACCTGGCCTCCGAAGCCGCGTCTCACGCGCAGGTGTCCGAGCGCGTCCCGGGGCCGAGGATCGACACATTCGTCTCCACGGGGTGCTTCGCTATCTTGAGGTGGTTCGCTGGAAAGCCAGGGTCCGCATATCCCAAAGACAGCCCACAGAGGATGACGAGCTCCTCTGGGATTGAAAGCTCACGGCGGATGACTTCGGGATACGTCGTCAACGCGGCCTGGACACAGGTTCCGATACCGCGCGCCGTCAGCCCCAGGACCAGCGTCTGGAGATACATTCCGACGCCCACCGCATCCACGAGTCCGAGCTCCCGGTGCATGCACAGGATGCCGACCATGGGCGCGCCGAAGAACTCGTAGTTGCGCCGCGAGGCCAGCGCTCTTCCAGCATCATCGTCTCGGGCCACCCCCATCGCTCCGTAGACAATGGCCCCCAGCTCTCGGCGATGCGCCCGAAAAGACGGTGGCAACGGGGCCAGCTCGCGCGGCTGGGCGTTCACCTCCGCCATGAGCGCCTGGCGCAGTTGCTCCGTGCGTTCGCCCTCCGTGAGGAAGAGCCGCCAGGGCTGGATGTTCGAGTTGGAGGGCGCGAGCTGCGCGAGAGACAGCGCCTCCGCGAGCAGCTCGCGAGGAATCGGGGTGGGGAGAAAGCGGCGGGTCGAGCAGCGGCTTCGGACGATTCCCTCGAAATCAAACATGCTGACTCTTCAAGATCGGGCGCGGGGTGGTTGGTGACTCGTGATGGACCGAGTCGGTTTATCATGAATTTCCATGTAAGCCTGTTCGGGCGTTCCTGTGTGCCCTATGCTCGCGGGGAGGACGTGCGACTCTTTCTCAATCCAGGACAGTCCCATGCTGGTTTCCCAGCCACCGCCACCCCCGACCGCCAGTCCCCTCGTTGCCCGCGCGCTCTTCCTGGCGATGCTCGTGCTGACGGTCAGCGTGTCGGCCTGCCTCTCGCAGGACGAGGGCGCCGGGAGCACGGAGCAGTGGCGCGAAGGGATGTCGACCGCGGACGAGGAGGAGCCCGAGTCCTGCGAGGAGTGTGACGGAGGCCCTGACGCTGGGGACGCGGGAGATGCGGGTGACGCCGGAGACGCGGGCTGTCCTCCTCCTGAGCAGGAGTTCACCGAGACAGCCACCTGTGAGGACGACGCGGGGGTGGACGCAGGTACCGACGCGGGCACGGATGCGGGCGCCGACGCAGGCACCGATGCGGGCCCCGACGCGAGCTCAGACAGCGGTGGTGGTGGCGGTGGTGGTTCAGACGCGGGGTCGGATGGAGGCGCTGACGCGGGGTCGGACGGAGGCGCCGACGCGGGGTCGGATGGCGGGCGGGACGCGGGGATGGGAACTGGCGTGGATGCCGGCGCGGATGCAGGCGCCGACGCAGGTACCGACGCGGGCGCCGCCCTGGCCGAGTGGTCTTCAGTGCAGGCCTCCTTCGCGCCCTTGCCCCCGCCTGCTCCCACTCCCGTCCTGAACCCCACGCCGACCACGGCAGGTGACCGGACGAACGGCGCGGAGCGGTCACGGATGCGCACGCGCTGTGGCATCTGCGAGCTTCGGCCCAGAGGGCCCATCGATCCGAACAAGGTGCCCTACATCTCCGTGCATGGCATCGGTGCCGGCCCCGAGGTGATGGACCCGGCCATCAACAACTTCCCGTCCAATGCGCAGGTCTACGACTTCTTCTACCCGGACAACCGGCACCCCATGGAGACGGCGGACTGCCTGCGCAACGCCATCGTCCAGGCGCGGGGAGCGCACTCGGGGACAACCGTGCAAGTGGTGGCGCATTCACTCGGCGCCATCATCGCGACGGGCGCGGACCACTCGCTCGCGGACCCGGAGTGGATGCCGACGGAGGTCCCCACCAACTGCGGGTTCATGAAGAAGGTGCGCGGCCGGCATCGCAATGGCTTCGTGCTGGAGCCGGCGCCCAGCCCCAGTCAACTCGACCTCCGGATGACCCTCATCGACCCTGTCTTCCAGGGGTTCACGGACGCGCCGCTGATTGTCTCCGACTGCGTGCCCGGACCGGGAGACCTCACCGCGGGCAGCGCGCTCATGCAGACGCTGAACACCCGGCCCACCTTCTCCAGGCAACGCAGGGTGTTCTATGCCAACGACCCGAGCGATGACAAAGCCCGGGACCTCACCGAGTTCGATGACGCTGACCTCGAGCTGATCTGCAAGGCGCTCCGAGGAGAGGCCGTGCGCACCCGGAAGTTCGGTCTCGTCAACGCGTGGAACGCCGTCAAGAACCTGCGCGTCGGTCCAGGGGGGAAGAAGCTCAAGGACGCCCTGGGCTGTGGCAACTGCTCCGCGGCGCGCATCAAGGAACTCGCCGGCCAGGCAGCACCCCGGTTGCCGGGCGACCACACCGAGGTCATCGAAGAAGTCACCTTCTGACCCCTCTTGGGGCATATGGAGCGCGCGCCACGCGGCGGCTCATGAGACTCGTTCTGAGCTTGCCCCGTCGTGCCGGGCTCCAGTCTCCCGTGCGATCTCCTGCGGCCACACGCCAGGAGGTGGTTGGTGGAGTCGGCCCCGTCGAGGGGCAGGTTTCCGCCCGGTCAGCTCTCTTACCAGGTCAAATCGGCGAGCTTCGCGTCCGTACGGACGCCGTGTCGGCTCGCGTGGTTGTAGTAACCCTCCATCACCATGTCTCTGACTGAAGGCGGGAACTCCCCGATCACACCGAACTCTTGAAGTGCGGCCTGTCCGATACTCTTTACATAGGGATAGCAATTGTCTGAACCGACGTGGCATATCTTGTCGTCCAGAATCCAGAACTTGGCGTGATTGTCTTTTTTTGCCCCGTCGCGCCACGCTTCCCGGCCGTCGCTGAAGGCGATGGTCTTGAGGAAGACGCGCTCGTTCAGGATCTTCAGGGCGTGGTTCTTTGACGTTTGGAACTGGGCGTTCATCCGCTGCGACAGCAGGTTCAAGATCGTCTGCAGCTTGACGCCGTGACCATAGCTGTGGGCGCCATCGGTCGGTGCCGACAAGATGATCTCCAGTGTAGCGCTGGCGTTCTTACACAGGAATTCCGCGAAATTGTCGATGAGGGGCTGGATGAACCAGGAGCCGCCACATCCAATCAGATCGAAAGGATAGTCCCTCGGCCTCCAGGTCTTGAAATCGACGGCGCTCATGTGAGGCGAGCCGAGGTCCTGCAGCGACATCTTGCAGCTTTGCTTCGCCTGCTTCAGGCCCTCGACGAGGGCGATCATCATGGCGCCTTCGAGGACCCGGGGAGCGGTGTGAACCCCCCATCCGGGGCTCGCTACCCAGAGTGCCGGGAAACGGCTGGAGGCATCGGCCGCGGGCGAGGCATCGGCCGCGACGGCCTCAAATGACTCGCTGCGAGGTGGCGGCGCGCTTTCATCGATCTTCAAGTCCGGGTTGAGGTAGTTGGAGTAGGTCGCGCCGGCCGGGGGGCGCCGATTGTTGGCGCGGACGAAGTTCCACAGGGCGTCAGCGAACCGGTGGCCGCCCCTCGCGATGCCCCCGTCGAAGCGCATGGAGATGTCGAAGACTGGATTCTTTGCGAGATAGTGGCCGTCCCACATGTTGTGGCCACCGGTGATGAGCACGCCGCCGTCGATGGCGATGAGCTTGGCGTGGTTCCAGGACGCCGACTCCCAGCGGAATTGCGCCAGGTATACGTTCAGCTGCGAAGCTCGCGGCTTCGCCTGACGGATTCGGTCCGCCAGCTGCTTGAGCATCATCCACGTGTGCAGATTAGGGCCGCCGGCCTGGCGCCCTAGCAGGAACCGAACGGTCACGGGACGCCCTGACACGGCGAGGGCGATCAAACCGTCCTCGATGTCCTTACGGAAGTCCCCTGTCGGTTCGTCCATCGTGACGATGTCGATGGAGTGCGTCGCCTTCTCGATGCAGGACTTCATTGCCCGGGCCGGCTGAGACGAGTGTCCTCGGTCGGGAAACTCGGAATTGGACGTGGTCCACCAACCGTGTGGCGTGTCGAAAAGGTATTCTTCCCAACCGCCGACAAAGGTGTCACCGGCTTCGCCAAACAAACGGTCACTGAATTGCGGCAGGCGAGACTTCAAGGTCGCATGAAGGTGCGCGACGGTCAGCGGCATGGCTCCACTCCTTTATTTGTGGCAAGGGTGCTGGGTTGTAGAACTTCGCCGTGCCCCGTCCCGGTGCAGGCCTGAGCCGGCCAGGGAGTACGGCGAGCGCGGACGTCAGTCCTGGCTCTTGGGGAATGGGCTTCGTCCGTCGTCATCGAGGGAGTCCCTGAGGTGGATGTCGCTCCAGGGCGTACGGGTGGCGTCATGGCCAGGCATGGTGTGCTCCAGGTGGGTTGTGCGGGTGCTCCGCGCTCACACCGTTTTGGTGGAGCGCGGTTCGTCAGGGATTCACGCGGGGCTCGGGGCCCGTGTCAGACGCCACCGCCCTTCTTGATGACGACCTCGGGCGAGATGTCCACGGGAGGCGAGCCCGTGCCCTCCGGCGAGGCCCGGAGCACCAGGCGCCACGTGGCGAGGCGCTCCGGGTGGGCGAAGTCCTTGCCCAGCTCCCCGTTGATGCCGCGCACGGTGAACGGCCGCTCGAGCCCGGTCTCCACATGGAGCGCATGGCCGCTCAGCGTGGCCCGCTCCGGCTTGGTGACCTCGACGTGGACCCCGTTGCCGTGGGCTTCCTGGAACGGCTCGACGACCTGGTCCCCGGACCGCAACAGGGGCTGGCCGGCGTGCGTCATGAGCCGAAGCTGGATGTTCGTGTCGACCGTCTCGGCGCGCAGCTGCACGAGGCGGGTGTCCATGGGCAGTTCGTACGTGGCGGAGGAACTGGCGGTGTCGGGCATCGGGACTCCTGGGTGAAGTGACTCACCCATGGAAGTGTCGCGAGCCTCCGGACTGTTCATCCGAGTCGTGCGATTTCTTCACCGGGCCGTCGTTTCATGGCAGCGCCCAGGGCCCGCGAGCCAGTCGGACACCTGCTTCGCCCGCTCGGCACCGGCGCCCTTCAGGGTGGCGTAGACGTCCAGCGCGCCCTGGGCGAGTCGCCGCGCCCGGCAAGCCTCCCGCCCTTCCCTGTCCAGCACGCGAGCCAGCGTCCACCGCACGTCCGCGAGGTCCACCGGCCGGCCCGGGTTGGCCTCACGCAGGCGCAGGGCCTCTTCCAGACAGTCCCGGGCCCGCGCCAGCCGCCCGAGCCGCAGCAGGGCTCCGCCCTTGGAGGCCAGCACCAGCGCGCGCAGCCGCTCCCGGTTTCCCCCCCGCGTCCCGCGCCAGCTCGGCCTCGGCTTCATCGAGGATGCTCACCGCCTCGACGTGCCGGCCGAGTTGAACGAGCGTCTCTCCCAGGTAGCTGAGCGTCTGGATGCGCTCGGCGTGCCCCGGGGGAAGCGCGAGGCGCTGCGCGGCCAGCGCGCTCCGGTACGCCTCCAGGGAGGGCTCCAGCTCCCGGCGCCAGTAGTGCACCACCCCGAGGGACAACTCCGCGTCCGCGCGCGCGGGGTGTCCTTCGGGGAGCACGCGGCGGTAGATGTCGCGGGCGCGCCGTGCATGCTCCAGTGCCTCGTCGAGCCGACCCGTGGCGAGCATCAGGCTGGTCAGCGCGAGGTGGACGCGGCCGACATCGCGGTGCCAGGCGCCATGGGCCGAGCTCCAGAGCGCGAGGGCGCGTTCGAGGCGCGCGCCGCTGCTGTCCATGCGCCCCATCGTGAGCTCGAGCGTGCCCAGGTCGTGGAGCGCGCGCGCCACCTGCGGATGTCCAGGGCCCAGCTCCGCTTCCATGAGGGCCAGTGACTCTTCGTAGGCGGCCACGGCGGGGCCGGTGTCGCCCCGGGATTCGAGCGCGTTGGCCAGTCCCAGCAGCGCACTGGCGAGCGCGACGGGGACGTTGCCTGCCTCTCTCAGCATGGCGACGGCTTCACGGTGGTGGGGCTCCGCGCGCTCGGGATGGCCTTCCACGTACTCCAGGCGTCCCAGGTAGGTGGTGAGCTCGGCCCGTCGGGGCCCTCGCGCGACACCGATGCGAGCCAGCGCGGCGCTCGCGCGACGAGCCCATTCCCGTCCTTCCCGGGGCGCCTCCAACTCGCGGACGGCGGTCCCGGTGAGGAAGGTCCAGAGGTCGGCCGCCACGTCGTCCGCACGGTGAGCCTCGGCGAGGTCCACCGCGGAGCTCAGCGAGGCCACGGCCTCCACGAGCTTGCCGGTGGCCGCCTGGAGTCGGCCCACCTGGAACAGGGCCTCGGCGCGCACGGGGGCGTAGTCGAGGAGGTCGGCGCGCGTGAGCGCCTCGCGGGCCTGGGCCAGTCCTTCGGCATAGCGGCCAGCGAGTTCCTCGGCGCGGGCGTGGTCCAGGCGCGCGCGCACCGCGTCGATGGCGGCGCGCGCGGCGGGAGCCTCTGGGAGCGAAGGGAGCCGCTGAAGGGCCTCCAGGTCCGCGCAGCGTGACGGCGCCGACAGCCGGGAGACGGCATCCACCGCGCTCTCCAGCGTGGCGGGGCCCGCCTGGGTGAAGGCGTGCAGCAGCCCCTCCAGCTCCCGCGCGGAGCGGTCCAGGCAGGCGGTGCGCAGGTCGAGCAGCGCGGGGGACTGCACCTTGTAGACGTGCGAGGCCTCGCAAGCGGCCCGGCGCTCGCGAGCCCAGGCCGACGCATAGGTGTCGAGACCGCGCACCACCCGGAGCGCGGTGTCCGCCGCGAAGGAGTGCCCCTCGCGAGACAGCGCGGCGCGCACGGCGTCCGCGCGAGTCGGGCTCCACACCTGGCCGAGCTCGGAGCCCGCCTGGGCGCAGGTCGCCGCCGCGTCCGCGCCGGGCCGGGCCACGACGCCGACGACGAGGCCAAGTCCCACCACCGTCGCTACCACCACGCCAAGTCGCTGCCGCCGGGGCTCCGGGGACAGCGCGCTCAGCAGCGCGTCCAGGTCCGCGTGGCGCGCGGCGGGTGTCATGGACAGCCCACGCTCCAGCGCGGCGCGGACTCGCGCGGGGACAGGGCCACGCGGGGGCCGTTGAAGCCTGCCCGCGAGCACGGCGGCGCGGAGCTCGTCGCTGTTCGCGCCCGCGAAGGGGAGCAGGTCAAACAACGCCTCGTACGTCATGGCGCAGAAGCTGAACTGGTCGCTCGCGGCGTCGGCCTCCGCGCCGCGCCAGACCTCGGGCGCCATATATGCGGGCGTCCCGACCCGAGTGCCCGTCTGGGTGAGCCGCACCGAGGAGTCCTCACCGCCGCTGGGAGGACTGGGGGGCGAGGTGTCGGAGGTGGACCGGGCCAGTCCGAAGTCCGCGATGCGAGCCCGTCCGTCGGCTCCCACGAGCACGTTGTCGGGCTTGACGTCGCGATGGACCAGTCCGGCCGCATGCGCGGCGGCGAGGCCGCGCCCCGCCTGGATGACCACGTCAAGCACCGCGCGCCAGGTCCGGGGCTCGGCCCGCAGCCACTGGCGCAGACTCTCGCCCCGCACGAGCTCCATGGCGATGAAGAGGCGTCCCTCGAAGCGCTCCACCTCGTAGACGTGGACGATGTGGGGATGGGAGAGCTGGGCCAGCGCGCGCGCCTCGCGAAGGATTCGCTCCCCGGCGTGGGCCTCCAGCTCGGGCAACATCAGCTTGAGGGCCACCTTGCGCTCGAGCCTGTCGTCATAGGCGCTGTACACCTCACCCATGCTCCCGGCGCCCAGGCGTTCGAGCAGGACGTAGCGGCCGACGCGCGGTGGCTCCACGGGGATGCCCAGCACCCGGGCTCGGCTGGCGGCCTCCAGTCGTCGGGACTCCAGGTCGGGTGATGGAGCCGCCTGGGCCACGCGTGCGCCAAGTGAGGAGGAGGACGTGGGGTCCGTCATGGCGCGGGCCTCCGACTACCCGACGTCCAACCGCGCGCGGAGCTGGGTGGCCCAGTGCTCGAGTCGGGTGACGGTGCTGCGCAGATGCTCGGGGTTGTCGGTGAGCGCGGCCAGGGACTCGCGCAGCAGCTCCCTGGCCCGCATCAGGCGGCCGCGCGCCGTGGGGGCGGGGATGCCGAGCACGTCCGCCATCTCCTCCGAGGAGAGCTGCTCCCAGTAGTGCAGCTCCAGCACGGCCTGATGTGTGACGGGGATGCGACGCAGGGCTTCCAGCAGGAGGCGCTGCTCCTCTTGTCGGGCGTGGATGCTGCTGGGCCCGGGAGCGAGGTCCTGGATGGACACCGTCTCCAGGTCGACGGGCTCACGCGCGCGGCGGCGCAGGTGCGCGCACAGCACGTGGTGCGCGACGCCGAAGACGTAGGAGCGGAAGGTGGCGCTGCTCCGGACGCGCTCCAGTCCCTCCACGCAGCCCGTGAAGGTCTGTTGGATGAGGTCTTCCGCGCCGACGGAGAGCTTGTTGCGGAAGTAGCGGGCGAGCGCCGGGTAGTACCGCTCGAAGAGTCGCGTCCCCGCTCGACGGTCTCCGGCCTTCCACGCGGTCAGCAGCGAGACGTCGTCGTCCATGGCGCGGCGCTCTCACGAGGTATCGAGGAGACTGCCTTCTGCTGACCGTGCTCGGCATCCCACCAATCGAGAACACGGGTTCCCATCAGCGTGAGCCACCGGGAGGGCTCACCCTCGGGAACGTCCACCTCGAACCAGGTGCGTCCCGCGAGCGGAGCCGTCTGCAGCCACGTGCCCTCGGGCTGGCGCGCGGCGCGCACGACTTCGACCGCAGCGGCGAGCCTCGAATCGGGTCTCGCATCCCCCCGCCCTTCGAGGAGCGCGGCGTCGCGGAAATGGTCGAGCGCCGCGAGCGCGCTGTAACGATGGCGGTTGGGATACACGAACCGCGTCACGAAGTCGCCGACGAGCTCTCCCGTCGTCGCCCGATACATCAGGCGCCGCTCGAGGAGGTATTCCTCACCGCCGTGGCGGACCTCGCGCAGGCGGGTGTCACCCGTGATGCGCTCGTAGGCGAGCATTCCGCGGACGGCGTTGAGCGTCGAGTGGAACGACGAGCGCGTCGAGCGGCCCTCCTCCGCTTCGCAGTTCCAGCCCCCATCGGAGAGGCGATGCGCGGGAAACCACGCCGCGAGCGCCGAGACATCTGCTCCGAGCCAGGCGCCACTCGCGAGCGTGTAGGAGTTGATGCAGACGTCGATTTCGCCACCCCAGTACGGCAGGCCGTTGTAGTCCCAGCGGCTGTTCGCCGCGAGCTTCACTGCGGTGTCACCAAGCGCCGTGGCATCAACACCCCAGTCGCGCAGGTCTTTCAGTGCCCACGTCGTTGCCACCCAGGGTTGGCCGGGCGCGTTGACCTCGGGACTGTCGAAGAACCCCGCGGGGAAGAACGAACCTCCCGCCCACTGGCCGTCGGCGTCTTGCTTCGACAACAGTCCGGCGCCGAAGCCCTCCGTGGCGACTCGAGCGCGCGTGGCCTCCCAGACGTCGGGCGGAGCGCCCACGAGCTCTCTCTCCACCTGCCATCGCAGAGCGGGATCGGAGTCGAGCAGCCAGTCGAGCACCCTCGCGTCGGTCGCCATGCCCTGCACACTAACGGATGGTCGCCGACATTCGGTAGACGGCGCTCGCGTGTTACCGTCTCTCATGGACTTGGAGTCATCGGAGCGGCCCTTCCTCGAACAGCTCTTCGCGCCGCACCCGGGTCGCGAGTTCCTGGCGGAGTACTGGCCCACGCGGCATCTGGTCTGCCACGGCCCGCTCGAACGACTCGGAGAGCTCGCGGAGCTGCCCGAACTCCATGACCTCGAGCGGCTGCTGCACACCTACCGCAACCCGGTGATGGTCGCGCTGCCGGACCGGCGCGATGAGCACAGCGTCATCCGGGTGGAGGCGCAGACCGCGGCGGCGCTGTACCGCAGCGGAATGGCGCTCATCCTCGACTCGGCGGAGCGCTACCTCCCCCTGGTCGAGCAGTGGCTGCACATGGTGGCGTTCGAGCTGGGCCTCGCGCGAAATGCCGTGGCGCGGGCCATCTTCTATGCCTCGCCGTCCGGTGGCGGCAACAGCCCCCACTTCGACGCGAACGCGAACATCGTCGTGCAGGTGCGCGGCACCAAGCGCTGGACGCTCGCCCCCAACACCCAGCTGCCCCTGCCCACGGACCGCTGGGCGATGAACATGGGCCCGCCCTCGCCTGAGCTGGCCAGCTACCTGGAGCAGGAGCTGCCCGCGCGGATGCCCGAGGGCGCCGAGGTCATCACGCTCGAGCCCGGCTCGGTGCTCTTCGTGCCGCGCGGCTACTGGCACTCCACCGAGGCCTCGGAGGACACGCTGGCGCTGAACTTCACGTACAGCCAACCCACCTGGGCGGACGTGGTCAGCGCCGCGCTGAGACAGCAGTTGCTGAAGGACGTGCGGTGGCGCGCGCTCGCCGATGGAATCGGCTCACCGGACCCCGAGCGCAGCGGAGCGTGCCACACGCGGCTCTCCGAGCTGCTGCACGAGCTGCAGGCCCACGTCCTGGAGCTGGAGGCCCGGAAGATCGTGGAGGAGAGCTAGGGCTCGGGCTTCGGCCCGCCCCACCCTCCCGCCGCACGTCCTGCATGAGCGCGTGCGGTTGCCGGGCACCGTGTGGGTGGCGAAGCGCCTCCCTGGGGCCGGACACCCGCGAGGACGACGTGCGCCGCGTCGTCGACGACCTCCGGCGTCACCTCCCCCAGGTTCGCGCCCTCGCGGGCCAGGCTCTTTTCACTGCCGAGGGACACAAGGGGCCCGCGGTCCCTGCACACCACCACGTACGTCAGGCGCAACTGACGCGGTCCTGAGACTGGCGCACCACCGAGCATCCTCCTGTGAATGTCGCATCCCCCTGAAGGCTCGCTTGATGAAGCCACCTCCGGTGGAAACCTTCCCGCCCCACTACCGACACACCCAAAGGGGGCTGGACATGTATCAAGGCTCGAAGGGGATGGCGCTTCTGAGGAATCGGTTCGCGGTACTCGTCTATGGGCTCGCGCTGGCATGTGGTCCCGGCGCGGAGGGGCTGGAGCAAGAGGATGCGCGGCCCCCACCGTCGATGCCCACACCCGACGAGGCCCCCCCTGGCGACGGCTCCTCGCAGGTGGCGGGGCAGGTGGCGCCTCTCAACGCGGAGGCAATCTTCCGGAGCCGGTGCCCCTCCGCGGCGGCGGCGAAGGGCTCAACGCTGTACGTCGCGAATACGGGGCCGAGAGATACCTCGCAGCCGCCAGGCTCCACGCACAACCCCTTCCCCACCATCATGGCCGCGGTGAACGTGGCGCAGCCAGGTGACGTCATCCAGGTCCGCGCGGGGACCTATCGCGAGCAGGTCACCCTCAATTCGCTGAAGGCGCGCCCCGGCAAGGCCACTGCGCCCATCGTCCTGCGAGGTGAGCAACTCAGCCGGTCTCGCATCGTTCCCACCGCCACCAACGTGGGCAGCTTGCTGGTGGTGAGTCAGCCGTACTGGATAGTCCAGTTCATGGAGGTGGACGTGCAGCAGCGGCCCTCGTTCGCCGCGCTCTTCGAGGGCAGCACCACCTGCTCCCAGCTCACCGACTCCCTGCTCCATGGAGGCCGGTCCGGAGGAGGTGTCGTCGTGAACGGTGCGACCCGCGTGCTCATCGACGACAACGAGATTCACGACTTCTCCCGGACGGGCCTCGACTCTCACGGGGTGACGGTGAAGGGCCGCTCGCGCGAGGTCTACATCACGGGGAATACCATCCACGATGCGTCGGGCGACGGCGTGCAGTGCCAGCCCAGTGACGCAAGGCCCTCCACCGTCTTCATCGATCGCAACCAGATGTACGACTGCGGAGAGAATGGCATCGACATCAAGGCGTGCGACGACGTCGCCATCTACGAGAACGCCCTCTTCCGTTTCCCCAACCTGGCGCGCTACCCGTGGCAGGAGGACACCTCCGCCGCCGAGGCGGTGCTGATTCACGAGAACGCGACGAACATCAAGATTGTCGGCAACTTCGTCTTCCTGGCCGGCCGCGGCATCTCCGTCGGCGGGGCGTCGCCGGTGGACAACCCCGTCAACGTGCTGGTGCAGGGCAACCTGGTGACGGACATCTACAACTACGCCAACCGGGGCAACGGCCAGGGCATCCGCATCGTGAGAGCGCAGGGAGTGCGCGTGCTCGACAACCTCATCGAACGCACGATGGACTCGGGCCTGCGACTGGCCGCGGACGAGCCCTTCGTCGTCACGAACCTGACCGTCTTGGACAACACGCTGCGGAACATGCGCAGCTTCGTGAAGCTGGGCGGGCCCACGGCTCGCCCCGACCTGCGCTTGGACCGCAACCGCTACGAGGGAGCAAGCGGCATCTTCAGCGCCTTCGGGCTCCTGACCGAAGGGGACTTCACTGCCTGGCACGGCAGTCTCAAGCCCTACGGACTCGAGCGGAACTCCGTGAGAGTCACCCCGCAAGACCCCGGAGACGGCCCGGTCCCCACGCTCACCGGGGAGTGAGCGCACCTGACGCGCGAACACGGCGTCAGGGCGTTGGCACGAAATCAAGGCAGCGAAACGCAATGGACGAGGTGGCAATATTTGAGTCGTAGTTGTTTGCGTCAATGACCCTGTATTGAAACCTGATGAAGAAATAGGTGGCCCCAGGAACGAGGTCGTCTCTACATCCGATGCGAGCGGTGGTGGACCCCGGATACCACCCGGAGGGCGATTCCACTCCATCTTGGACAAACAGCTCCTGCCACAGATGTTGGTAGGGCGGCACACCGTCAGTAGCGCTGCTGGTGCAAACAACCTGTTCCAGCCCATTGGAAAACTGCCGACCGCAACCAATCGTCACCTTGGGAGGGGGTATGAGGGAACTCTCCCCCTCCAGGACCTGCGTCTCCAGAGAGGACAGGGGGTCACCGCAGGCACTGGTCATCAGCGCGAGTGCGACGACTGCGAAATGGCTCTTCATTCGTGGCTCCTGGACGAGAGCTGCTTGGGTTGGCGCAGCCATTCTGTCTCTTGTTTCGGATTGCGCCCAGGCGTCCGGAGCGTCAGCCCGTTGGTTAGTGGACAAGGGACGTTTCGCCAAGCTCGCCGGTGTCTTTGGAGGCTACCGTTGGACGTGTAAAGTCAGCGGACTCATTCCCATCCACGTGAAGAGGCGCTCCAGCGCGAGGGTCCGCTCGGGCTCCGCCAACTGGCTGATGCTCGCGCGGTGGTTGCCCTGCGGGACGAAGAAGCGGAAGGAGTCGTTCCTCTCACGCGGGAGAAAGGCCGCGGAGGAATAGGGGTCATTCTCCCCGTAGATGAAGAGCATCCGCTCGCCGTGGTGGCGAACCCAGTGCTCGGCGCGGAGCATGGCCGTCAGGTCGAACGGCTCCGCCACGGGGAAGCTCACGTACGCGTCGGGTGTGTTCTCCCCTGGGTAGCGCAGCAGTCCGCGTAGGTGCCTCGTGGGGAAGCGCGGCCAGCCCACCTGCGTCGCGGCGTGGTGGTAGGCGTACTCGAAGGGCGCGATGAAGCGGTCCGCATAAGTGAAGGCCACGCCGACGACGCTGTCCAGGAAGGCGAAGGTCTCCGCCGCTGACGCGCCGGGCGCGGGAATGTCCGCGCAGGAGGAGGAGCCGTACTGCCAGAAGTAGAAGGACAGCTCGACGGCGGAGAACTCCAGCGCGCGGTCCTCGCCCCCCATCACCGTGAAGGTGGTGCTCCAGCGCGTGCCCAGTGCCTCCATGAAGGGGAACAGCTCGTCGCGGCGCCGCAGCACGTCCTGCTGGAAGCGCTCCAGCTTCGCGCGGCAGTCCGCATCCCCCACCTGGTCGAGGAAGCGGACGTAGCGCCCGTCGCGCAACCCACGGCTGCTGGGGGCGACGTACGGCACGGTGGCGTCCACGTCGTCCGGGTAGAAGTAGCGGTGGTACACGGCCGCGAGGCCTCCCTTGCTCCCACCGGTGGAGAGCCATCGCGAGGGGTACAGGGGCTTGAAGGCCTGGACGGCACGGTGGCTGTCGCTCGCGGCCTGGTAGAAGGTAAGCAGCCGCGGGTCCCGGGATGCCGGCATCGAGGGACCCATGAAGCGGTGCTCAACGGAGAGCTGGTTGGCGCCGAGCAGCGCCGTGGGCTCGGCCACCAAGGGGTTGGCTCCCAACATGTAACCTTCGGTGGCGAGCACCATGGGCGCATCCGCCGAGCGGTGCAGGAGCAGCAGCCGGAGCTGGAAGTGCTCCCCCTGTGGACGCTGGTGGTCCGCGGGCAGCTCGAGGCTCAGCAGGAAGAGCCGCGTGCCCGGAATCGGAGGGGGCCGTTCGAGGATGACGGTGAGCCCGGGAATGGACTGGAGCTGGGTGAGGATGTCCTCCGGCTCCACCGCGGACCTGGCCTGCTCCGGTGAATCCGAGGAAACAGACTCCTCGGGAAATGTATCACCACACGCCTGTATCAAAATGGCCATGACCAGCAGCCAGACCGACCTGTCAATTCTTGTCATGAGATGTACCAGGGGACTTCGGGACGCCCACTTAATGCATGGCGGGTATCGCCATATCGGACACGCCGGATGTCGCGGTGCATCAGCAATCCATTTCTCCTATCTCAAGGATAGGTCGAGGTCCGCATCACCATTCCTGCTCCACAAGGAGTCCATCGCCAGCCTCCGGGCCTGGAACCCCCCGGGGCATTTCACGTCCCGGCTGACCCGGGCTAACGTGCTCGGGCACCATGGTCCTGCGCCCCCCGAGTCGAGCGTGCTGGCTGCTGTCATTCGTGCTCGTGACGTCCGCCTTCGCGGCCGAGCGCTCCGAGGCAGGCGCTCGGGTCATCGCGGGCCTCGTGGTCGCGAGCACGGGGCCCGTGGTCGACGTGGAGGTACGGGCCACCCATGAAGGGCGTGTCGTCACCGCGCGCACCGACGTTCACGGCCACTTCGTGCTCCGGGGACTCTCCGACGCCGGGTGGACCCTGACGGCGTCTCGTGGCGCCGAGCTGGGTGCGCTGTCGATTCCCGAGGAGACCGAAGACGCGCTCTCCGAAGTGCTCGAAATCGGTCCGCCCAGGGTGGTGCGAGGCATCGTGAGGGGAGCGTCGGGCGAGCCCCTTCCAGGGATAAGTGTCGACGCAAGCCTCCAGCTTCCGGGGGGCAACCTGCGCTCCATCGAGGCGCGGACAGGCGGGGACGGTCAGTTCGAGGTTTCGATGCCAGGGTTCTCGCCCATCGAAATCAAGGTGCGAGTCCCGGGGTACCTGACCCGGACCGTCACCCAAGCCTCTTCCACCGACACACTGGACATCGTCCTGCGGCGCTCCGAGACGTTGCTCGGTGTGGTGACCGACAGCCAGGGAGCGCCCGTGAAGGGCGTATGGGTGCGCCTCAAGCGATACGGGCAGGAGGAATATCCCCCCTCTTGCACGGGACCTGCCGCGTGGAGTGCCAGCACGAAGGAGGACGGCGCCTTCGCGGTGACAGGGCTTGCTCCGGGCCGCTATGCCTTCCAAGTCAGCTCCCCGAGGCACACGTCCATCGGTGGAGACCTGGAGCTGCCCTCCGGAGCGGTCCGCTGGGTGCTCCAGACAGGGATTCGTGCCGCTGCCCTCGTCACCGGTCCGGACGGCAAGGCCCCTGCCCCCTTCTCCTCGGCGGTCACCTTCAGGGGTCCCCTCCTCTCGACTCCGGACTTCATCGTCACCGAGCGGACCGCTCGGGTGGAGGCCGCTGGCGGGGCGACCGCCGAAGGGCTCGTGCCTGGCGCCTACTCGGTGTCGGTGGGGGGGAAGTACGGCGCGGGGACATGGGGCCTCGAGCGCAAGGTCCAGCTCTCCGGCGGCGAGCCACCCATCCCCCTGGGCGTCCTGGGGACGCAGGTGCTCCGGATGGGCCTCGTCGATACGCGGGGGCGGCCCGTGCGCGGCGGCTTCATCTCGCTCCGACAGAAAGGGGCTCAGGGGGACGTGCTCGAGATGAGGCGCGAGGACCTGAGTGGACCGGTCACCCTCCACGGTTTCGAGGAAGGGGAGCTGCACGTCTTCGCGTCAGCGGAGGGCTACGAGATCACAGACATCACGGTCCGGGTCTCCGGGACAGCGCCACACTCCATCGTGATGAAGCGGGCCAAGAGCCCGCGGGTCACCGGTCGCGTGGTGGATGCGAAGGGCAGACCCATTCGCTCGTTTCTCGTCGGTGATACCGAGGTGGAGCACGCGGGGGGACGCTTCTCGAGGCCGAGGGAGCTCCCGGGAGAGGTCGGAGAGGTCGCGGTCCAGGCGAAGGGCTTCGCGCCCCGGCTCTTCAGTCTCGATGCGCGTCGTCCTGAGTCGCTGAGACTGGGGGACGTGCGGCTCGGTCCAGGTCGGGTGCTGACGGGGCGAGTGGAGACGCCGGACGGTCGGGGACTGGTGGGAGTCACCGTGCGGTGCCTCTGGGGGGACCTCCCGAAGCGCGAGTACGTGCCAGAGTGCCAAGGGCAGACACTTCCCGACGGAAGTCTCTACCTCGAGCATGTGCCAGACGAGCGCTTCGAGCTGGAACTCTCGCATCCCGAGTGGGCACGGATGCGGCTGCTCATCCAAGAGGGAGTCACCCACGTCCAGGCGCGGCTGTCGGTGGGGCTCACCGTGCAGGGCACCGTGCGGGATGCGCGGGGACGTCCCCTGGAGGCGGGCTTTATCGACGCCGTGCAGGAGAACGGAGAGCAACTCTTCACGTTCCTTGGCTCCGACGGGACCTACACCTTTCATGTTCGGCCGGGGCGCGGCTCCATCCAGGTGCGCTACCGGGAGAGCGAACCCAAGACCTTCGAGGGCGCGGAAGGGCAGACCGTGCGCGTGGACCTGGTCGTGCCGAATGGCAACTGACCCATGACCCTGTACGTGGGGGCGCGGGCAATGGACTTCCAGGCGCGACTCGAGGCGCTCACGCACCAACTCCGGCCCTGGTCCTCGCTCTGGTCCCGCTCCATCCTCCAAGGCTGGCCCGGATCCGGCGCCGCCTACCCCGAGGACTGGCTGGCCTATGCGCGGTCGCTCGATGAAGCGGGCGAGCGGCGGCTGGACCAGGGGGCGCTCGTGGGCGTCCCGCCTCCGTCCCTGGGCGCGCTCCTGGATGCGCTCCAGGAACTGACGGCGCTGCCCTGGCACGAGGGCCTCCACGCGCTGACGGTGACGGAGACGCAGGGACTCAGCGCCAAGAAGACCCACGAACTCGAGCGGGTGCTCGCCCTGCTCGCGCCGAGGACGCGCTTCATCCACCAGGCGGTCGATATCGGCGGCGGCATGGGACATCTCGCCCGCCTCTGCGCGCGGACGTTCGGGTGGACCTTCCACAGCATCGACAGGGACGCCGCGCTGCAGGACAAGGGCCGGCGGTGGCTGACGAGAACCCAGCCCCCGGTCGGGGACACCCTGTGCTTCATCCAGGCCTCCGTCGAGGACGGGCACCAACCTGAAATCGATCCGCTCTTCTCCGGCCGGGGCCGGGCCTCGATAGGCCTTCACACCTGCGGGCCGCTCGCCCTCACGCAGCTGCGCAAGAGCCAGGGCGCGGGCTTCGTCCTGAACATCGGCTGCTGCTACGACAAACTGGAGACGCCGCGGGATTACCCCGTCTCCCGCTTCGGGGGCGCGCACCCCCTGCCCTTCACCCCGCATGCCCTGGCGCTGACGACGCGGGGACGGCATCACAAGACCGAGGTGGAGTTCGCGCGGATGAAGCAGGTGTACGCGTGGCGCTTCGCGTTCGCGCTCCTCTCGAAGCGGCACTTTCCCGAGCGCGGCTTCGTGAGGGCCGGGGACGCGCCCCGGGCGCTCTATGCCGGCCCCTTCGCCGCCTACGCGCGCGACCGCCTGGCGCGCCTGGGC
>NZ_JBLZWL010000055.1:0-21728 GCF_049194865.1 Corallococcus terminator
CAGAATCTGCTCGGAAGCAATCGCCGCCCCACCCGGGCTGTTCACATACAGCAGCACCGCCTTCGTGCGCTTGTCCCGCCCCGCCGCCCTCAACCCCTTCACCACCGCATCCACCGTCGCCAGCCGCCCGCCCGCGTTCCCCTTCCCCGGCACGATCATCCCCGACACCGGCACCAACGCCAGCCGAGGCTTCCGCTTCATCCGCCGCCAGGCCACCGGAGGGAACGGCACCGTCTCCAGATACGTGTCCAGCGCCTCCAGCTCCGTGTCCTCCACGTCCGCCGGCTCCTTCCCCGCCTCCACCTTCACCAACCCCAGGTGCAGCGGCAGGTCGGCCTCGTCCACCAGCGCGTCCACCAGCCCCGCCGCCTTCGCCCTCGGCCCGCTGTAGGGACCGTGGTCGATCAGCGCCTTCACCTCCTCGGGCGTCTTGCGCCGAGCCACCGCCACCGCTTCCACCAGCGTCGCGTAGCGCTCGTCCAGGAACGACTCCACCGTGCGCCGCTGGATGTCCGACACCTCTGGATGCGTGAACAGCTCCGGCGCCGTCTTGTAGTCACCCCGCCGGATGAACTGGGGCCGGATGCCGATTCGCGACAGGCCCTCGCCCAGCGCCGTGGACTCGGCCGAGTACCCCACCAGCTCCAACCGCCCCATCGGGGCCAGGAGCACCTCGTCCGCCGCGCACAGCACCGGGTACGTGTCCGTGTCCACCATCACCGCCCAGGACACCACCCGCTTTCCCGCCGCCCGGAACTCCCCCAGCAACGCCACCACCGCGTCGCGCTTCGCCCCGGGCAACCCCAGCTCCTCCACCTCCAGCAGGATGCCCTTCACCTTGGGATCCTTCGCCAGCAGCCTCAGGGCCTCGCCGAACCGCTCCAGCGAGGTGACGTCCGAGGGCTCCGGACGCGAGCCTCCCCCCAGGGAGAACCGGGGCTTGCGCTGCTCCCGGTACGGAGGGTCCCCCGCAAGCCGGAAGCGCACATAGGCGGGCCTGTGACTGGCCGCGAACAGGCGGAAGGGCGCACCCAACAGGGTTCGCAGGAGCAGCAACAGGTTGGCGAGGGCGATGAAGGGCAGGCGCAGCATGGCGTCCGGGGTCGATGTGGGCCCCTGGCGCGTACTGGACACGCTCTCCCGGTGCAAGCCCTGTTCAGCACTCCCGTTGGGTCGTGATAGCCTCCCCCCTCATGAGAAATCCCTCCCTTGCCCGCCTTCTCCTGGTCCTCGCGCTCGCGACCGGCGGAGCGGCACTGGCTCAGCCGCGCAAACCGGTCCAGGACTTCAACGCCCCCCGTGAGCTCACCGCCGAGGAGCGCGAGGTCGCCAAGCAGCGCGCCATGGGCAACAACCTCAACTCCTATGGCAAGGACATCCAGGTGAAGGCGCAGCCCTTCCCCTGGAAGGCCGTGGGCCTCGCCGGCATCGTGTTCCTCGTCGCCATCCCCTTCGGGTTCCGCGCCTTCCGGTCCACGGCGAAGGAGATGGGCAACGAGAACACGTTTGGCAACAACTCCAACCGCGACAACGACGAGCCGGCCTGAACCACCCCACCCCGGCCCTCAAGCCGGGGTCACCTCCACCACGCCACCCGCCTCCACCCGGACTCGAACCGGAAGGAAGCGCTCGACGACGCGGGCATGGGTGGTCAGGTGGTCCGTCACCCGAGCCGCGGTGAAGCGCGTGGTGCCCGGCGTCACCGGGCCCAGGCGCCCCGCGGCCAGCAGCGCCGCCGGCAACAGGATCTGATCCGCCAGCGACTCGTCCAGCGCGCCCCCTGTCTCCATGAAGCGCGCCAGGGCCTCGCCAGCCTCCCGCCCCACGTCCTCCGCGGGCCGCCCCTTCTCGCCCAGCGCGGTGAAGCCGGCGATGGTGTGCTCGAACTGCGCCAGGACGAAGGTGACGGTGCCCAGCGAGCGGCTCACCGGCAACGGGCGATTCTCCGCCTCGGCCAGGATGCCCCGCTCCCGCAGCACGGCCACGGCCGCGCGCGACTGTCGCTCGGCGATGGCGAACGGCAGGCCTCCCACGAAGGATGAGACGTGCACCTCGCGCAGCATCCCGCGCGCGGGCAGCTCCACCAGTCGAGGCGGCTCCTGCGGCGGAAAGACGTGGGCGACCATCTCCCCCGCGCCCTCCGGATAGAACCCCGCCTGCGTCATGGTGAGGTGCACGGGGAGCCCGTATGCGTGGGCCACCGGCTGCCACACCGTGGCGACGTAGTGGAAGCTGGGGCTGTGCGGCAGGTGCGTGCCGCCCCTCAGCGTGAGCTTTCCACCCCCGGCCAGCGCCAGCGGATAGACGAGGCACTGGAAGATGAGCGGCGTGCTGCCCGCCGTGCCGACCTCCAGCAGGTAGTCCCCCGCGCGCACGGGGCTCGGCGTGAAGGACAGCTCGGAGGCGCCCACCGTGGCGCCCTCGCTGGTGCCACCCAGGGCCTCGGCGCCGCGCACACAGGCCAGGTGCTGGGGTCGCAACCCCGGAGGCTCCCGCCGCGAGCGCAGGTGGGTGATGTGAAACGGCCGTCCGGTGATGAGTGACAGGGACAACGCCGAGCGGAGGATCTGCCCTCCCCCCTCACCCTCACTCCCGTCCAGCCGCACCGGCCCGCTCTCGGACCCCTCGGTGCCCGTCATGACCCTCCCCTCCCTCCGTGCGGGCGGAAACGTAACAGGAACGGGTTGGAATTCCCGCACCGTCCGCCGCCCTTCGAGCGCGAGCGGACGGTGCCTGACAGATGACTTCAGTTGCCCTGTGCGTCCAGCGCCGGCAGCACGCCCACCTTGATGGAGCTGGGGTGCGCCGCGGAGTGGTACACGCGGTGGAAGGAGCGCGTGAAGTCCGTCTCCTTCGCCTCGAAGATGTTGGGCACGTACGTCTGCGGGTTGCGGTCGATGAACGGGAACCAGCTCGACTGGACCTGGAACATCACCCGATGCCCCTTCTGGAACGTGTGGAAGACGTCGTTGATGGTGAAGCGCACCTTCGTCACCTCACCGGGCTTGAAGGCCTTGGGCTCGCTGTAGCTGTCACGGAAGCGCCCGCGGAACGGCTCGCCGCGCACCAGCGTCTGCTGGCCACCCCGGTTCTTCTCGCCCTTCTCCGCGTCGGCCCGACTCCAGCCGCGCAACTTGCCGGGATTCACGTCCACCAGCTTCACCACCCAGTCCGCGTCCGAGCCCGTCGTGGAGACCCACAGGTCCGCTTCCAGCGGGCCCGCCAGCGTGAGGTCCTGCTCCAGGGGCTCGGTCTCGAACACCAGCACGTCCGGCCGGCTCGCGACGAAGCGCTGGTCCTCCGCCATGTAGTTCTTGCTCCAGCGCGTCGTGATCTCCTGCGTGTACGGCACCGGCTTGGCCGGGTCGCTGATGTACTCCGCGAACGACTCCGTGGTGCCCGTGGGCGCCTGCTGGGACAGCCCGCCCTTGGGCTGGAAGAACAGCCGCGTCTCACGCAGCCCCTTCGGCGGCCAGCTCTCCAGTTGGCGCCAGCGGTTGGCGCCCGTCTCGAACACCAGCGCCTCCGGCACCGCCGCCTTCTCGCCCCCCTTGAGGTGCTGCTTGAAGAAGGCAAGACCCAGCTCCTGGTACGTGTCCGAGGTGCGGAAGCCGAACTCGGCGTCACCCAGCTCGGAGCCCTCGGTGCCCACCCAGCCGCCGTGCTGCCACGGGCCCATCACCAGCGTATTCGCCACACCCGGGTTCTGCTTCTCGATGGCGGCATACGTCCGCAGGGGGCCGTACAGGTCCTCGGTGTCGTACCAACCACCCACCACCAGCATCGCCGCCTTCAGGCCCTTCAGGTGCGGCAAGAGGTTCCGCGCCTGCCAGAAGGCGTCGTAGTTGGGATGCGCCGTGACGTCCTTCCAGAACGCGACGTCGCCCTTGAAGTGCTTCGTCTCCGCGTTGCTCAGCGGGCCCAGGTCCATGAAGAACTCGTAGCCGTCCGGCGTGCCGTACTCGAAGCGCGACCAGTCCTCGCTGTCCGTGGGCTTCGGCCGGGGCTTGCCGAACCCCGAGAAGAAGTTGAACGCGAGCGACAGGTTGAAGGCGCCATGCCGGTGCATGTCGTCCCAGAACCAGTCAGCGATGGGCGCCTGCGGAGACACCGCCTTGAGCGCCGGGTGGCCGCTGATGGCGCCCGCCGAGGCGTAGAAGCCGGGATAGGAGATGCCCCACTGCCCCACCTTGCCGTTGTTGTTCGGCAGACGCGCCACCAGCCAGTCGATGGTGTCGTAGGTGTCGGTGCTCTCGTCGGTGTCCTTCGCGCCCTTCTTCGGGTTGATGGGACGCACGTTGACGAAGTCGCCCTCGGACATGAGGCGGCCACGCACGTCCTGGAACACGAAGATGAAGCCCTCCTTCTCGAAGGCCTCACTCGGCCCGAGCTGCGCCTTGTACCGGTCCAGGCCATACGGCGCGACGCTGTAGGGCGTGCGCACCAGCAGGATGGGATAGCGCTTCGCGGGAGAGGCCTCGACGGGGATGTAGACGGAGGTGAAGAGCTTCACGCCGTCCCGCATGGGGATGCGGTACTCGAACTTGGTGTAGCGCGAGCGGATTCGCTCCGTGCGCTCCGGCGTCGAGGCACCAGGGGCCTTCGACGGAGTCGGAGGTGGCGTCTGGGCGACGGCGGGACTTGCGAGGGACAACCAAAGCAGCGCCGCGAGACTGCGAGACACGGGGGACATGCACGCTCCAGCGAAGGGACGCGACATCATGGGGGACACAACCGCCCCCGAACGGCCCGTGTCGCCGTTTGTTCCCGAGCCTGAAGGGGGACGTCAGCCCCGTCCTTCTCCGCCTTCGTCCGGGGCGCTGTCCAGCCCGTACTTTCGCAGCTTGTCGTGCAGGGTGGCCCGGCCAATGCCGAGCCGCCGCGCCGCGCCGCTGCGGTTTCCACCCTCGATGCGCAGTGCGTCGAGCACCAGCCCCCGCTCATACGCCTCGACCCGCTCCTTGAGCCCCGTGCTCGTGGCTGCCTCGCCCTCGTCGCTCCGGAGGTCCCCGGACACGGGGCCCGTCGACGCGGCGCCGGCCGACCGTTGCTCGGACGTGGGCAGGAGGGACAGGTCCAGCTCTCCGTCACTCGACAGGGCCACCAGGCTCTCCAGGGTGTTCTCCAGCTCGCGCACATTGCCCGGCCAGGGCAAGGCCATCAGCCGGTCGACGAAGCCCTCCGGCACCTTCAGCGGGCCCGTGTGGAACCTGTCACTGAAGCGGTCCAGGAACATCCGCGCCAGCACGGGGATGTCCTCGGGGCGCTCGCGCAGCGCCGGCACGCGGAGCTGCACCACGTTGAGCCGGTAGTAGAGGTCCTCGCGGAACTGCCCCTCCGCCACGCGCTTGCGCAAGTCGCGGTGCGTGGCGGCGAGGATGCGGACGTCCACCTTCACTGGCCGGTCTTCTCCCACCGGGCGGACCTCACCCTCCTGGAGCACGCGCAACAGCTTGGCCTGGAGCGGAGGCGCCAGCTCGCCGATTTCATCCAGCAGCAGCGTGCCTCCGTCCGCCTCGCGAAACAGCCCCGGGCGGACGCGATTCGCTCCGGTGAAGGCGCCCTTCGAGTGGCCGAACAGCTCCGCCTCCGCGAGCTCCTCGGTGAGGGCCGCGCAGTTGAAGCGCAGATAGGGCCCGCTCGCGCGCGGCGAGGCGCGCACCAGGGCCTCCGCCACCCGCTCCTTGCCGGTGCCGCTCTCCCCGGTGATGAGCACCGTCACGTCGCGAGAGCCCGCGCGCTGAACCAGCTGCGCCAGCCGGCCCATCGGCTCCGAGGAGAAGACCATGGAGCGCGACAGGTTCAGCTCCCCCGTCAGTCGCTCGTTCTCATGGCGCAGCCGGACCGACTCGAGCGCGCGCGTGACGACGGCGAGCAGCTCGTCCACGTCGAAGGGCTTGCGGAAGTAGTCATAGGCGCCCGCCTTCACCGCCTCCACGGCGAAGCGCTCCGAGCCATGCGCCGTGATGACGATGATGCGCGGCGCGTGGGGAGTCACGCTCAGCCGGCGCACCAGCTCCATGCCATCCATCCGAGGCATGCGCAGGTCGGTGATGACCAGCTCGAACGAGCGCGCCGCCAGCTTCTCCAGCGCGGCCTCGCCGTCCTCGGCTTGCTCCACCTCCACACCGGACAGGCTGCGCAGCATCTCCCGCAGCGTGAAGCGCACGCCCGCGTCATCATCCACCACCAGCACGCGAGACACCGCGCCCGACTCACCGCGCATGGGCCACCTCGCGCACATCCCGCACCGGGCCCAGGGTGTCCGCCGGAAGCTCGCGCGGCAACATCAGCTCCGCCACACAGCCCCCGGACGTCTCGTTGCGCAGCGTCACCTCGCCGCCGTGCTGCCGCGCCAGCGCACGTGCCACCGTCAACCCCAGGCCGGAGCCCTTCGCTTTCGTGGTGACGCCCGCGTCGAAGGCCCGCGCTGACACCTCGGGCGACAGCCCTGCTCCCAAGTCCCGGATGAACACGCGCACGTCTCCCAGGCTCCCGGATTCGACATCCACCACCACCTGGCCTCCACGGGGACTCGCGTCGATGGCGTTGTGGAGCAGGTTCATCACCACCTGCTTCACCTTGCGTGGATCACACACGGCGACCACCGCCCCCTCGCCGCCTCGAGCCAGTCGCACGCCGTGCTCCGCGGCGAGCCCCTCGTGCAGCACCACGGCCTCATCACACAGCGCCCCCAGGTCCACTTCGCTGACCGACAGCGGCACCAGGGGACGCGAGAAGTTGAGGAACTCCTCCAGGATGTCCTGCATGCGCGTCACCTCACCGGCCAGAACCTCCAGTCGCTCCTGAGGTTGCGCGCGCCCCGGCTCGCGGCGCATGAGCTGCGTGAGCCCCTTCACCGTGGCGAGGGGATTCTTCAGCTCATGGGCGATCTCCCCCGACAAGGACTCCAACGTCCGAGCGTGGGCGCGATGCGTGGCGAACAGCTCGTCGCGCTGATGGAAGGACTCCGCCACCATGTCCTCGAAGGTCCCCCGGACGGCCGCGCCCACGATGTTGGCGGCCACCACCAGGAGCAGGATGAACACCGCCAGGGCCAGGAGCATCGCGCGGGGAGGCTCGCCCAGGAACGACAGGTGCAGTGGCGGAGTCCACTCGAGCAGGTGCGCCGCCGCCAGCAAGGACAGGAGCCCCAATTCCTGCGCCATCAACAGGACCCGTTGGCGTGGCGGGAGCACCGCCGCCCCCACGAAAGCCAGCGGGAGGATGAGCGGCAGCAACGGACTGGCCAGTCCTCCCGTTCCCCACGTCAGGCTCTGCTCCAGGACGATCCCCACCGTCAGGTTGCCGGAGATGCTGCGCTCCGTGAGGCCCTCGCGTTCATACCGGCGCAGCTCGAAGAAGAAGAACGACAGGGCCACCACCACCTGGACGGGCAGCCAGATGCGGCGCCAGGGCGCGCCATCCACGAGCGTCGCCGCCGAGACAGCCCCCATCAGCACGAGGCCGCCATACGCGCGCAAGCGCACCATGCGGCCGAAGATGTGGCCAATGTGCTTGAGCCGAAGGGCCTCGTAGCTGCGGCGGGTTCGCGGTTCCATGTCGCCCTGTCATGCCGAGGCGTGCCCGGCCTGGATGCCCGCCCGCCGCTGTGAATAGAGGCGGGCCAGCTCGTTGATGTCGTCGTTTTCGAGCACCCTGCCCGTCGCACCGAAGAGGATGACCTTCATGGTTGACCTCCAGGCTGGTTCGCGGACACAGGCGTCCCCATCCCCGTGGAGAGGATGGGATGTTGCGCCGCGGTCTCCCACGCCAGCTCCGGCCACCATCGCTCGCGAGCACTCGCCGCTTCGACCTCCGGCTCCAGGCTCTGTCCAGGCCTGGGCAACACCAACGTCACGGAGAGGCGCTCGGCCTCCGCGCGCGCCCGCTCGGCCGGCTCCGTCCAACCGTGGTAGGCGAGCCCGAAGAGGGCCCAGTGCACGGGAATCATGACCTTTCCCCGTAGCATCTGGTGTGCCAGCACCGCCTGCTCGGGACCGATGTGCCAGTCCGGCCAGGCGCGGTGGTACTGCCCCGTCTCGATCATCGTCACATCGAAGGGCCCCAGGCGCTCGCCGATGTCCCGCATCGCCGGGAACAGGCCCGTGTCACCCGAGTAGAACGCCCGATTCTTTGAGCCGATGAGCGCGTAGCCGGCCCAGAGCGTGGAGTCCTTGTCGAACAGGAACCGCCCGGAGGCATGGCGCGCGGGGGTGGCGACCACCTCCAGCTCCCCGACGCGGGTGCGCTCCCACCAATCCAGCTCCACGATGCGCTCCGTCGGAATGCCCCAGTACTCCAGATGCGCACCGACACCGAGCGGCACGATGAACACCACCTTGGAGTGCTTCGCGGAGTCCCTCAGCGCGAGGAGCGTCGGCCGGTCCAGGTGGTCGTAGTGGTCATGGGAGACGACCACCGCGTCGATGGGCGGCAGGTCCTCCAGGGCGATGGGCGGCGCGAACCATCGCTTGGGGCCCACCCAGGAATAGGGCGAGACGCGCTCGCTCCACACCGGGTCCGTCAGGATGCGATGCCCGTCGACCTCCACCAGCTGCGAGGAGTGCCCCATCCACGTCACCCGCAGCCCCGACGCGGGCGGCGTCTGGAAGCGCTGCGGGTTGATGGCCTCCACCACCATCGGCTCGCCGGGGCTGGTGTGGGGACTGACGTTGAACATCCCCGACATCATCTCCCCGAAGTGATTCACCAGCGGCTGGGGGTTGTCGAAGTGCCCGTCCTTCCACTGGGGCGAGCGCTCCATCCGCTCCCGCCGGGCCCCCGTCGCGCTCTTGCCGAACGCCGTATGGCCGTCCACGACGAGCACGAGGATGACCACCGCCAGCGCCGCACCCAATCCCATTGCTCCACGGCGCAGCACACGCCGCCAACCACGCGTCTTCATCGAGATGCTCCCAGGGGCATGCACAGCGCGCGGACCGCGACGCCGATGCCCTGAACGAATGCCTCACGCGTACCGCTGAGGTACTTGAGCCCGCGCGCCGTCGCGAAGAGCGTGTCGGTGAGCTGTCGCGCGGTGAGGCCGGTGGACTTGTACGCGGCCACCAGTCCCGAGGCCCGCAGCACCTTCGCCACCGCCTCCAGGAACAGGGCCTCGTGGTGCGTCGCCACCTCCTGCACACCCGAGGTGCTCAGGACCTCGGACAGGTCCTTGGCGTCCGCGCCCACCATGCCGACGTAGCGGCCGACCCAGGCATCGAAGCCCCTCACCAACCGCTCTTCCAGCGGAAGGGAGGCATCCGACAACCCCTCGCTGGCGAGCCGCAGCGAGACCTCCATCGAGTGCCGCACCGTGGCGAGGAAGAGGTCTTCCTTCGTCGAGAAGTGCAGATACAGCCCCTGGCGCGACATGTCGGCGGCCCGGGCCACCTGGTCCATGGACGTCTTCCGGAAGCCGTAGCGCAGGAAGACCCCCAGCGCCGCGTCCAGCAACCGGTTCCGCCGAGCGTCGTCCGGCGGCTTCTCGAGAGATTTCGACTCGGCACCCATCTTGGACAGAATTGACAAGATGGACCTAAGTTGTCAATTCAATCGACCGCCTGCCGAGGGCGGTGACTTCGACTCAGCGCAGGCCGGCGCGGCCTCCGTCGAGCACCCGCAGCGAGCGCTTCGCGGGCCGGCGGGTACCGGTGGCGGGCTTGGCCGTCTTGCCACCCACGGCCTTCACGCCGCGCCGAGGGGCGGGCCGGGAGGGCGCGACGGCGCGTCCGCTCGCTCGTCTCCGTCGGGGCGCCGCCTTGCCCTTGGGCCCCTGCTGGATGGGGCGGGTGAGCGGCAGGCAGAAGTACAGGTACATGTCGAGCAGCATGGGGCCTCTTCGCCTTCAACGAGATGCGCACGGGATGTGGCGCACGGGTCATGAGCAATGGCGATGCCACCCTCCCCATCCTCCGAGGAAGGCAGGCGCAAGGTGCCATGGCGGGTCCGAACGAGCCCGTGAAGAAGCATGAAGATGCCGTGGTGAAGGTCCCTCCTCTCCTCGGAAGGACGCCCCTCTCACAGGGCATGCGCACCTTCTCCTCCGAGGCGAGGAGCGCCGTCACCGACACACCTGAGGGGTGTCGGCCTTCCGGCGGGGTGCCGGGTTTCCGGCAGGGGTGCCGCGCGGGCCTCCGACACCCATGCGAGCGCTCTCGGCGTACGAGTGCTGGCATGGGCCTTGCCCTCAGGGCGGTCGTCACCGCGGGGGAAACCGCGGCATCGAGGAGAGGCTCCATGCGACGTGCCGTCGTGGTGTTCGTGGTCCTGGTGGTGGTGCTCGCCACCCTGTTGGGGGTGCGCATCCTGAAGGACCGACGGGCCGCGGAAGGACCCGCTGGAGGCTCGGGCGTCGTGGAGGGCACGGCGGTGGATGTGCGGGCCCGGCTCAATGCGCGAGTGGTGACGCGGCATGTGGAGGAAGGGGCCCGCGTGGAGAAGAACGCGGTGCTCGTCACGCTGGACTGCACGGAGCCCGAGGCGGGGCTGAGTGAAGCCTCCGCGAGGCTGGCCATGGCGCAGGCACAAGCAGACGGTGCGCGCGCTGTGGCGGTGGCCGCGGGGCGCAGCAGCGAAGCCGTCGCCGCGCAGGCCGAAGGAAGCCAGTCGCAGATCGCCTCGCTGGCGGACCAGCATGGACTGGCTCAACGACAGGCGGACCGGCTCCAGCAGATGGGAGACGCGACGACGGCGGCCGCGTTGGACCAGGCACGAGCCCAGGCCCAGTCCCTGGAGCAGCAGCTCGCGGCGGCGAAACACGCGAGCACCGCGGCGTCTCGACAGGCCCGCGCCGCCACCGAGCAGGAGCGCGCCAGTCTCCAGCAAGCCGAGTCCGCCCTGCGCGCCATCCAGGCCGCGGAGGCGACGGTGCGCCGGGCCCAGGTGTCTGTGGCGGAGTGCGAGCTGCGCGCGCCGCTGAGCGGCACGGTGGAGACGTTGCCCTTGGAGGTGGGCGAGCTGGCCCTGCCGGGCGCGGTCGTCGCGCGACTGGTGGACACGCACCGACCGAAGGCGACCTTCTATCTGCCCAACGCGGAGCTGGCGGCGGCGAAGCCGGGGCAGTCCGCCACCGTGCGTGCGGACGCGTATCCCGACCGCACCTTCCAGGCACGCGTCGTCACCGTGGCGCGCGAGGCCGCCTTCACGCCTCGCAACGTGCAGACGCGCGGCGACAGGGACCGGCTCGTCTACCCCGTCGAGGTGCACATCGACGCGCCGGAGGGCGTGCTGCTTCCGGGCATGCCCGTGGACATCACCCTGGGACCGGTGAGCGACGCGGCGGTGGCGGAGCAACGGCCATGAGCACCAGCGCCGACGTGGACGTGTCCCTCGAGGAAGTACGCCGTGCCTTCGGAGCGGCTCGGGCGCTGAAGGGCGTGTCGCTGGCCGTCCACACCGGAGAGGTCTACGGGCTGGTGGGGCCCGACGGTGCGGGGAAGACGACGGCCATCCGATTGATGGCGGGGCTGCTGCTCCCCGACAAGGGGCGCGTGAGGATGCTCGGCGAGGACCCGGCGGACACACGCTCCTCCGTGCGTGAGTCCCTGGGCCTGGTGCCGCAGCGGAACACGCTCTACGGAGACTTGAGCGTCGACGAGAACCTGCGCTTCTTCGCGAAGCTGTTCGGCCTGTCGCACCAGGACTTCGCCGAGCGACGCGAGCGCCTGCTGGACATCACCCGACTGGGTCGCTTCACGGACCGGCGCGCGGATGCGCTGTCGGGCGGCATGTACAAGAAGCTGGCGCTGGCGTGCGCCCTGCTCCACCGCCCTCGCGTGCTGCTCCTGGACGAGCCCACCAACGGCGTGGACCCGGTGAGCCGCCGCGAGCTGTGGGAACTCCTGTATGGCCTGGTCCACGAGGGCATGACGCTGCTGGTGTCCACGCCGTACATGGACGAGGCGGCGCGGTGCCACCGGGTGGGGCTGCTCTATTCGGGAGAGCTCATCGCGGAGGGAGATCCTCGGGAGCTGGCGCGCCAGCACGGGGTGGCGGCCTCCAACTTCGAGGCGGTGTTCCTGGCCCTCGTCGAGAAGCGCGACGGCGGGAGGGCCGCATGACTCCGGCCATCGAGGTGCATCACCTGACGCGGCGCTTCGGGAGCTTCACCGCCGTGGACGACGTGAGCTTCGAGGTGGGCGCGGGAGAGATCTTCGGCTACCTGGGCGCCAACGGCGCGGGCAAGTCCACCACCATCCGGATGCTGTGCGGACTGCTGAAGCCCACGGGTGGAGGCGCGCGCGTCGCGGGCTTCGACGTGGACAAGGAGCCCGAGCGCGTGAAGGCCGGCATCGGCTACATGTCCCAGAAGTTCTCGCTGTACCTGGACCTGAGCGTAAGGGCGAACCTGGAGTTCTTCGCCTCCGCCTACGGCGCTTATGGCCGAGAGCTGGAGACGCGCATCGGGGAGATGGTGGAGCGGATGCAGTTGGGCGCCGTGCAGGACGAGGTGACGGGGGCGCTGCCCGGAGGCATGCAGCAGCGCGTGGCGCTGGCGAGCGCGGTGCTGCACCGGCCTCGCATCGTCTTCCTGGACGAGCCCACCGCGGGCGTGGACCCGGTGCAGCGCCGCTCCTTCTGGGAGCTGATTCGTGACCTCGCGTCGCGCGGCACCACCGTCTTCGTCACCACGCACTACATGGACGAGGCGGAGAACTGCGCCCGCATCGGCATCATGGTGGACGGGAAGCTGGTGGCGCTGGACACGCCGGAGGGACTGAAGCGGACGCACGCGCCGGGCCGGGTGCTGGAGGTGCGCGGCCCTCACCTCGCTCCGGCGTTGGACTCACTGCGTGGCATGGCGGGCGTGCTGGACGTGAGCCGCTTCGGCTCCGGAGCCACCGTGCGCGTGGACCCGGAGCGCCTGCCGGCGGAAGCCCTGGCGGACTGGCTGCGGGCGCGAGGCGTGGACCCGCTGGAGCTGGAGGACTCGGCGCCCACGTTGGATGACGTGTTCCTGGCGCTCACCGCCCGCGCGCAGCGGGGAGAGGACTGAGCACCCATGGCCTCGACACGTGTGAATCGTCGGGTGGGTCGCATCCTCGCGATGGCGGGCAAGGAGGTGCTGCACATCCGCCGGGATATCCGCACCCTCTACCTGGCCCTGGCGATGCCGGTGTTGATGCTGGTGCTGTTCGGCTTCGGCATCAGCTTCGACGTGGACCACCTGGAGCTGGCCGTCGTGGACCAGGACCGCACGGACCTGTCGCGAGAGCTGGTGCGCCAGGTCACCGCGTCCCAGGAGTTCGTGGTCGTCCAGGACGGGACGTCGCCAGATGAAGGAATCGATGCGCTGCGCAGAGGCACCGCGACGGGGGTGTTCCTCATCAAGAAGGGCTTCGCCGAGGACTTGAAGCGCGGAGGTGCCCAGGTCCAGCTGCTCGTGGACGGCGCGGACGGCAACACGGCCACGCAGGCGCTGGCCAAGGCCCAGGCGCTGGTGGAGATGGCGGGCCGGAAGCTGGGCGGCCCGGTGCGCGTGGCAGCGCCTCCCTTGGAAGCGCGCGTGCGCACGCTGTTCAACCCGGACGCGCGCTCGGCGATGTTCCTGGTGCCCGGGCTGGCGGCATATCTCCTGGCCATCGTCGCGGTGCTCATCACCGCGCTGACGGTGGCGCGCGAGTGGGAGCGAGGCTCCATGGAGCAGCTCTTCGCGACGCCCGTGGGCCGGCTCGAGATTGTCGTGGGCAAGCTGCTGCCCTACCTGGGCATCGGCCTGCTTCAAGTGTTGCTGGTGCTCACGGTGGGCGCGTGGGTGTTCGACGTGCCGGTGCGAGGAAGCCTCGTCGCGCTGAGCCTGGGCTCGGTCCTGTTCCTGGTGGGGATGCTCGGGCAGGGGCTGCTCATCTCGGTGGTGACGCGCAACCAGGTGGTGGCGACGCAGGTGGCGACGATGACGTCCGTGCTGCCGTCGATGCTCCTGTCGGGCTTCATCTTCCCCATCGAGAACCTGCCGCCGCCGCTCAAGCTCATCAGCACGTTGATTCCCGCGCGGTACTACGTGGCGACGCTGCGCGGGGTGCTCCTGCGCGGCAATGGCCTGGACGTGCTGTGGCCGCAGTTGGTGGCCCTGGCCCTGTTCGCGGCGCTCATGCTGGTGGTGGCGACCCGCCGCTTCCAGCGTCGACTGGATTGAAGGGAGGCTGGGCGAACATGCATCCGCTGGTGGTGCAGTACCGCGCGGTGGTGGTGAAGGAGGTGCGCCAGACGGCCCGAGATCGCCGTGTCATGGCGCTCCTCACGCTGGCTCCGCTGATGCAGCTCTTCCTGCTGGGCTTCGCGGTGAACTTCGACGTGCGCCATGTCCCGACGGTGGTGGTGGACCGGGACAAGACGGCGGCGAGCCGCGACTACGCGCGCTCGCAGACGGCCGGGGACACGCTGGACTTGAAGGCGGAGGTCTCCGACGAGCTCGCCGCGGAGGAAGCCCTGGAGCGCGGCGAGGCCTCCGTGGCGCTCATCTTCCCTCGGGACTTCCAGAAGGATTTGCTGCGGGGCCAGGGCGCGCAGGTGCAGGCGCTGGTGGATGGCTCGGACCCGACCCGCTCGTCCGTCGCGGCGAACGCGGTGGCGCAATACGCGGTGCTCCGGGCGATGCAACTGGCACGAGCGCAGGCCCAGGCACAGGGAGAGCTACCGCCCCGCTCCCCCGTGGAGCTGGTGCCACGCGTGCTCTACAACCCGGAGCTGTCCACGTCCGTGTACGTGGTGCCGGGTATCGCCGCGATGCTGTTGCTCATCGTCACCACGGTCATCATGGCCATGGGCCTGTCCCGCGAGCGCGAGACGGGGACACTGGAGCAGCTCCAGGTGACGCCGCTGCGCCCCGGCATCCTGATGGCGGGCAAGGTGACGCCGTTCCTGCTGATTGGCCTGGTGGACGTGGGGCTCGCGCTGAGCGTGGGCGCCTGGGTCTTCAAGGTTCCCCTGCGCGGAAGCCTCACGCTGGTCGCGGTGGCCACCCTCTTCTACCTGCTGTCCACGCTGGGCGTCGGGCTGCTCATCGCGACGGTGAGCCGCACGCAGCAACAGGCGTTCGTCGGCGGGTTCCTCTTCGTCCTGCCCGCGGTGCTCCTGTCCGGGGTGATGAGCCCCATCCGGGCGATGCCGGACTGGCTGGCGTGGCTGACGTACCTGAACCCCGTGCGCTACTACGTGGAGGTGCTGCGCGGCGCGCTGCTCAAGGAGGCGGGGCTGTCGGACTTGTGGCGGCAGGTGCTCGCGCTCGCCGTCTTCGGCGCCCTGATGATGGCCGTGGCCTCGCGCCGCTTCCACAAGACGTCAGCCTGAGTCGCGAAAGGGGGGCGCGACCGTAGTCCAGGACGCGCCCTCCGTGGGGGCCCGTGAGCAGGGAACAGGCGGCCCGTGTGCTCGGCCCCTCGTCCTCGCACTGTGACTGGAAAGCCCGCCGGGCGTGCGTTACAGCCCCGCTCCAGCATGTCCGAGACCGCCGCCCCTGCCCTCTCCGTCTTTCGTCATCGCGACTTCCGCACGTACCAAATCGCCCGGCTCTGCGCGGTGCTCGCCATGCAGATCGAGTCCGTGGCCATCGGCTGGCAGGTCTATGAGGTGACGGGCAGCGCCCTGGCGCTGGGCTACACGGGGCTCGCCCAGTTCGTGCCGTTCCTCATGTTCTGCCTGCTGGGCGGACAGGTCGCCGACCGGTTTGACCGGCGCATCATCCTGGCCATCTGCCAGGGCGTGATGTTGCTGTGCAGCCTCGCGCTGCTGTCCTTCTCCCTGGGCCACATCACGGACGTGCGCTTCGTGTACGGCGTCCTGGTCCTCTTCGGCACGGCGCGCGCTTTCTACGCTCCCGCCGGTTCGGCGATGACGCCGCAGTTGGTGCCGAAGGACGAGCTGACACGCGCGATCGCCGTGAACTCCACGACGTGGCAGGTGGCCACCATCGCGGGCCCCGCGGTCGGCGGAGTCCTGTACGGCTGGGCGGGAGCCACCGGGGCCTACCTGGGCTCCGCGTCGCTCTGCGCGCTGACGGTGGTGTGGATCCTCTCGCTGAAGGTGCGGACCGGGCGGGCCTCGTCTCAGCCGCTGTCCTTCTCCACGCTGGTGGCGGGCCTGGGCTTCGTGCGTCGGCAGCGGTTGCTGCTGGGGAGCATCACCCTGGACCTCTTCGCCGTGCTGCTGGGCGGCGCGGTGGCGCTGCTTCCCATCTACGCGAGGGATGTCCTGCACACCGGCCCCCTGGGGCTCGGGCTGTTGCGGTGCGCGCCGGCCGCGGGCGCGGCGGTGGTGGCCGTCATGCTGGCGATGCGCCCCCTGGGTGGCCGGGCCGGCTGGAAGATGTTCGCGGCGGTCGCCATCTTCGGGGCCGCGACGCTCGTGTTCGGCGTGAGCAAGTCCCTGCCCTTGTCCCTGGTGGCGCTGGCCATCGCGGGCGCCGCCGACATGGTCAGCGTGGTGGTGCGCCATACGCTGGAGCTGATGGCGACGCCGGACGAGATGCGCGGGCGCGTGAGCGCGGTAAATCTCATGTGCATCGGCGCTTCCAACGAGCTGGGCGAGTTCCGCGCGGGCTGGCTCGCCGAACACGTGGGCGCGATTCCGGCCGTCGTCACGGGCGCCGTGGGCACGCTGGCCATCGTCGCCATCTGGGCCTGGGGCTTCCCCGAGCTGCGGAAGGTGGACCGGCTGGAGACCGCGGGCCGCCCCACTCCGTCAGAGCCAAAGCCAGCGGAGACCCCCACGGCCCAGGCCGGCTGACGTCAGGCCTGCGCGCCTTCGTAGCTGACGCTCAGCCCCTTGTGCGTCACGGTGATGACGGGTCGTCCGAGCCATCCGCAGTGCTTGCAGACGCCGCTGGGACCCGCCGCCGTGACACGTACCGGCAGGTCCGCCGCACAGACGGGGCAACCCTCTGGAATCATGAAGTCGCGCGAGGTGGGCAGTGCTTCGGTCATGTCCTTGAGGTAACGCGGCTTCCGCCCTCCGCAACGGCGACGGCCACCCGACGGAGGAGCAGCCAGCCGAGCGTGCGCCCTCCCTCACGCCGCCTCGTCGAGGAACCGCCGATAGGCACGGACGACGTCCGCGTCGGAGACGTTGTCCAGGCCCTCGCTCACCTGAAGCTCCGTCTCGACGACTCCGGGCACACGCGTGGGACCGAAGCCGCCCAGCCAGACGCCCGTGTCCCGTGCCGCGTAGAAGGCGCGCAACGAGAGCGTCTTCGCGTCCCCGCGCAGGAAGATGCGGAACATGTTCGTCTGCACCGGACGCGGCAGCACCGTGAGTCGGGTGTCCGCGGCCAGGGCCTCGGTGAGCGCCTTCGCGCGCTTGACCTGCGCGGGGACTCGCGCCACCGCCGCGTCCAGTCGCATGGCCGCGGAGGCCACGTAGGGCGTCAGGTGGAAGAGGTTCCCTCCGTGCCGGTGCCGCCAGGTGCGCGCCTCACGGATGAAGTCGCGGCCTCCCACCAGCATCGCGCCGCCCAGCGCCCCCACCCGCTTGTAGAAGGACACGTAGACGGAGTCGAAGCCCTGGCAGATCTCCGGAAAGGGCCGATTGTAGAAGGGCTGGCACTCCCACAGCCGGGCCCCGTCCATGTGGAGCTTCACGCCCTTCTCACGGCACGTCTTCTTCAGCTCCTCCAGCTGCTCCCACGTCTGGAGCTGCCCACCGAGCCACCGCACCGGCAGCTCGACGCTGACGACGCCGAGCGGCTCCGGTGACTCGCTCACGTCCTTGGCGAGCAACGGCCGCGTCCATGGGGAGATGATGACGTCATGCAACCCGTGCAGCACCACGTGGCTGCTGTCCTCGTGCAACACATGGTGTGACGAGGGGTGGACGCCGAAGTTCCGGTTCTTCACCGCGTCCGCGTAGATCCGCAGCGCGCTGAGCTGCGCCATGGTGCCGGTGGGCATGTAGCAACCCGCCTCGAAGCCCAGCATCCCGGCGACCTTCTTCTCGAAGCCGTCGATGAACTCACTGTTGCCGTAGAAGTCCTCCGTCACGCCCTGGCGCCGCATCCACTCGCCCACGGCGATGAGCTCCGCGCCCGGGTCATCCGACGCGTGCGCCCCCGTGAGCGACCCACGGCAGGCCCGGCGGACCTCCTCCACCTCCGCTCGCGTGGGCTCGGCGGGAAACCCCTTCGTCTCCTTCCGAGCCGGAGCCTTCACCGGCGCGGGCGCCGCGCCACTCGCCGGAGCACTCCAGAGCGCGCTCCCCGCGAGCAGGCTGGTCAACGACAGGAACTCACTCCGACTGAACTGATGACGGGACATGGAACTCCTCAGCCAGGGGACGGACGTCGCCCCCCCAACGAGCGTAGCCCCCGCCCCGCCCCGCCTCATCCGATTCCCGCCTCCGGCACACCCCATTCCCGCATCCGGACACGTTGTCTCAATCCCTCCCGCCCCGCGTTCCCCCCCACACCCACCCGGTCCAATCCCTGACGCAACGCAATATCCGACCACCGCTCCAGCGCCTTCCGGGGCCTGACGCACTGCAATACTGATTCAGTATTCATGTGCGACAGACCAGAAAGGTGAATCACCCTTCAACTTCATTTGCCGCCGGGACCACCCGTTTGGTACGGATCGCCGTGCTGTCACGGAAAGACGTGCCAGCGCCTCTCCCACAACATCAGCTAGCGATTGCAACGGAGCTACACATGGCAACGCGTCGCAGGGTTTTCCGCGCGGTGGTGGCTGTTGTCGGTCTGGTCGGAACGGCGTGCTCGAACCAGGACCCGGCCGACGGAGGCCCCGGGCCGGACACGGAGGTCCCCGCCGCCGTGAAGGCGTGCCGCGAGCGCATCGCCGCGAAGACGTCCGAAGTTCAAGCGGCGAGCATCGACATCGCGACGTGGTCCATCGGCGACCCCGAGGAGATGAAGGAGATCACCACGGCGGTACCGCAGACGCAGGAGACGTACCGGACCTATGACGGCAAGTACCGGCCCCTGTCGAACCATCCGGGCTGCTCGGTGGACAACCTCTACTACGACAAGGCGAACACCACCGGCACCACCCCGTACAAGGACGGCAACAACGACGGCAAGTGGACGGGCAACACCGCCTTCGGAGGTCCCAACAGCGCCACGGGGTTCATCGACGGGGACGTGGCGAAGATTCAGGGCTACCCCTGTGCCGCCAAGGAATACACCCAGGCCAACGAGGACACCTCCAAGCCCATCGTCATCCTCGTCCACGGCAACTCCACCCGGCCGCACACGTGGGAGAAGTTCATCCTGCCGTCGGGCACGTTCGTCAACACCGCCACGGAGAACGTCCAGTTCACCGGAGACACCGTCGCCCGCGCGCAGCTCGCTGAGACGCTCATCGCCCAGCGCTATCGCGTCATCGCCGTGGACTTCCGCACGGACGTCGTCCCGGGCATCGACCCGTCCACCAACAACACCACCCAGAACGCCGCGGGCAACATCGACCATGGCTGGTCCACGCCCATCCTCCAGTCTCTCGTCAAGGCGGTGATGAAGGCCAACCCCAACCGGAAGGTGGCGCTCGTCGCCCACTCGCTCGGCGTGACGGTGGCGCGCGACGCCCTGCGCCGGCTGTACGTGGAGTGGCGCTCGGGCCTGGCGGGCTCCATCAACCCCTTCCCCCAGGTGAGCCACGTCATCCTCGGCTCGGGCGCCAACCACGGCGTGTCCACGTATGACCCGGCCGCCGGCTCGCTGTGCAGCAACAACAACACCATGCGCGGCACCATCGTCTGCGAGATGGGCAGCCGCTCCAACTACTCCCAGACGTACTTCCACAAGCCGCTCAACGGTCCTCGGGACTTGTTCGCCACGCCCTGCGCGGACGGCGACTACGCCTTCGGCAAGACGGGCCAGTGCGGGGAGAACGTCGTGAAGTACTACACGCTCACGATGACGGACAAGGAGCGGGGCACCAACTACCAGGACTTCTACGTGTCCGAGGCGGCCTCGCGCATCGAGATGGAGGGCTGCGTGACGAACACGCTGACCACGCTCAACGACTACGACACGAGCGGCTACTTCAACCGCGGCTTCATCGCCAACCACTTCGGCTCGCTGCGCTCGAACGCGGGGCTCGACCTGACGCTGCGCTACCTGGGCGAGTAACCCCCTCCCCCTCCCCCCCCAGTCGGACCGGCGCGCGGCTTCCTCACCGCGCGCCGGTCCGAGCCTTTCTCGCCCTCCCCTTCGAGCCCCCCATGAAGCGACTTCCCTTCACCGCGTCCCTCTGCGTCCTGGCCCTCGGAACCTCGCCAGCGGCCTGGGCCCAGAGCACCGACGCCTCGCCCCCGTCCGCCACGTCCCAGGCGGAGCCCACGTCCACGCCCGCCGAGGCGCCAGCGCCCCAGGCCACCACCGACGCGACGTCGGCCGGAGAGCTCGCCGCGGAGAAGCCCACGGCGAAGGAGGCGGCCAAGAACCCCGAGGAGATGGCGGGCACCACGGAGGTCGTCGACAC
Source organism: Corallococcus terminator (assembly GCF_049194865.1). Classification (GTDB taxonomy): domain Bacteria; phylum Myxococcota; class Myxococcia; order Myxococcales; family Myxococcaceae; genus Myxococcus; species Myxococcus terminator_A. Next base: position 20,430 of record NZ_JBLZWL010000055.1, read on the forward strand.
CCGACCGCCCCCTGTCGTCCGGCCGAGCCTCGCGATGGGCAACGAGACGTTCTACGTGAAGCCCGTGCTCGCGCTCGCGGGCGGCCTCCACGTGGAGAACCTCATCCAGACGCTCAACCGCAACCGGGAGAGCCGCGCGACGACGGTGGCCCTCACCCGCTTCGGCTTCGAGGGACGCCTGGGGCAGTACGTCTCCTTCCGCAGCGAGTTCGAGCGCAACATCCGCGCGCACGGCTCCGGCGTGTGGGAAGGCACCGCGTCCTTCAGCGTGAGGGACCAGGTCATCCGGCTCCAGCGCTGGGACATCACGCTGGAGGCCGGCATCATCGTGGACCCGGCCAGCGTGGACTTCATCTCCACGCACATCGCCGACACGCTGCTGGCGGACAAGTACACCCGAGACCCGCTGCTCTACAGCGGCTTCAACCGGGGCCAGGGCGCGCAGGCCGCCTACGAGTGGAACGGCTTCCGCGTGGGCATGGGCTTCACCGCGGCCAACCCGCTGAGCACGTCCAGCTCCTACCAGGTGGGCGGCTCGTTCGGCGGTGGCAGCCGCTTCTGGGAGCGCCCCCTGGCCAACTACCGCAACGGCCAGCCCGATGACGACCTGCACTTCCAGGTCCTCAGCCCCTCGCTGACGTACTCGCACGAGCTGTTCGAGGCGAAGGCCATGGCCCAGGTCTTCGACGTGAACTACCAGACGACGTCGCGCACCGACCCGCTCCTGCACGGCAACAACCTGCGCGGCAACCTGCTCTTCAAGCTGCACGCCAACGTGGGCATTCCCCTCTTCATCACCCCGTTCTTCAACTTCGCGCGCGTGCAGAACGACGTGACGAACAGCACGCCGGGCTTCGCGGACCAGCTCCTGGGCACCCGCTACACAGCCACCAGCCTGGGCGCGGGCGTGGACGTCAACCTCCATGGACGCTCGGGCATCGGCGTGCAGTTCAACCGCGTCGCGGACCGCTCGCCGTCCTTCGTCGCGGCCACGCAGGACGCGCCCGCCCGGGAGCCCGTCACGCGCACCACGCAGACCTTCCTCAACATCGGCGGCACCTACTGGTTCACCGAGGACGTGGCCATTGGTGGCCGGTACGCGCGCCACCAGAAGAAGCAGGACGGCGTCCAAGACGAGATTGACGCGTCCTACTTCCTGACGCTCCGCCTGCAGCTCTAGCCCCGCGCCGACGCACTTCACGGAGCCCGATGTCCAGCCCAGAGGAGCAGCCCCCCATGGAAGCACCGGCGCACGAACAGCGGGACTCCATCCTGAAGGTGGCGGTGGCGAGCTTCATC
>NZ_JBLZWL010000140.1:0-22995 GCF_049194865.1 Corallococcus terminator
TGAACCTCACCGAGGTGAGCACCCGCATCGCAGCGCTGCAGGCGCGCGTGGAGGCCATCCAGAAGCTGCGCAAGGCGTCGCCCGAGGATGAGCTGTGGGCGGAGGCGCTGCCGGGGGCCAGGGACGGCTCCATCCAGGACCTCAAGAAGGCCTATACGGACGTGCGCGTGGCGTGCGCGGAGCTGTCCGAGCGCTACCTGCCCGAGCACCCGAAGCTCCTGGAGTGCCAGGGCAAGCTGGGGGTGATTCAAGGGGACTTCTTCAAGAGCCTGCGCAATCTGGTGCGCTCCGCGGAGACGGAGTTGTCCGAGGCGGAGGCGCAGCGAAAGAACCTGGTGCGGCTGCTGGACGACGCCAAGGCCGAGGCGTTCCAGGTGAACAAGAAGTCCATCGAGTACGACCGGCTCAAGCGCGAGTCGGACAACAACCAGCGGCTCTACGAGCTGGTGCTCAAGCGGCTCAAGGACATCGAGCTGTCGGGGCTCTTGCGCACCAGCAACGTGCGCGTGCTGGACCCGGCCCGGCCGCTGTTCATGCCGGTGAAGCCGAACGTGAATCGCAACCTGATGGTGGGGTTGGTGATGGGTCTGCTCGCGGGCCTGGGAGCGGCGCTGCTGCTGGACTTGCTGGAGAACAGCGTGGCCACGCAGGCGGACGTGGAGGAGCGGCTGGGGCTGGCCTTCCTGGGCGTGATGCCGCGCATCGAGGGCAACCGCGCGCCGAAGGACCGGGACCTCTACGTGCACCGCGAGCCGAAGTCGTCGGTGGCGGAGTGCTGCCGGGCCATCCGGACCAACCTCCTGTTCATGTCGCCGGACACGCCCTTCAAGACGCTGGTGGTGACGTCCAGCGGTCCTCAAGAAGGCAAGTCCACCACGAGCATCAACCTGGGCGTGGCCATGGCCCAGAGCGGCAACCGGGTGTTGCTGCTGGACACGGACATGCGCAGGCCCCGGCTGCACCGCGCCTTCGGGGTGCCCAACGAATTGGGCATCTCCTCGCTGGTGGTGGGCGAGGGCACGCTGGACGCGGCGGTGAAGAGCACGGAGGTGCCCGGCCTGTTCGTGCTGCCGTGCGGCCCCATTCCGCCCAACCCGGCGGAGCTGTTGCACACGCGGGCCTTCGCGGAGCTGTTGAAGACGGCGGCGGGGAAGTTCGACCGCGTCATCCTCGACAGCCCGCCCCTCAACGCGGTGGCGGACGCGGCGGTGCTGGCCACGCAGTGTGACGGCGTGGTGCTGGTGCTCAAGGCGGGCAAGACGAACCGCGAGTCGGCGCGGCGCGCGCTGCGCTCGCTGGCGGACGTGCAGGCGCGCATGTACGGCGCCATCCTCAACGACGTGGACTTGAAGGCGCCGCGCTATGGGGACTCGTATCTGGCCTACCAGGGCTACGGGCAGTACGCCGAGGAGTCGAAGGACGGGGTGACGCAGTCGTGAGCGCGCCCCCGGTGGGAGCGGGCTTGCGGGTGCTGCACCTGGGCAAGTTCTATCCGCCCGCGTCGGGGGGCATGGAAGGCCATGTCCGGACGCTGGCGCTCGAGCAGGCCTCGCTGGGCGCTCGGGTGGAGGTGATTTGCGCCAACCACTCGGTGGATGGGACAGGGACGAGCCACGAGTTCCTGGGGCGAAGTCCCACGCGCGAGGACTGGGATGGTCCGGTGCGCGTGGTGAGGCTGGGCCGTCGCGCCTCCGTGGCGCGGATGGATGTGCTGACGGACCTGCCCGGGGCGCTGTGGCGCGCGCTCGGACGGGGCGTGGACGTGGTGCACCTGCACACGCCCAACCCCACCATGGTGTTGGCGCTGGACGCCGTGCCCCGACTGCCGCCCGTCTTCATCACCCACCACAGTGACGTCATCCGTCAGCGGGTGGCCGGTGCGCTCTTTCGCCCCTTCGAGGCGCTCCTCTATGCGCGGGCGTGCCGGGTGCTGGCCACCAGTGACGCCTATGTCCCCGGCTCCGCGCTGCTGCGCGCGTTCCGCTCCAAGGTGCGGGCGTTGCCGCTGGGCATCGACGTGTCGCCCTTCCTCCAGCCGTCCGCCGCCGCGCTGACGGAAGAGGCCCGGTGGCGTGCGTTGGCCGCGGGCCAGCCGCTGTGGCTGATGGTGGGGCGGCTCGTCTACTACAAGGGGTTGTTCACCGCGCTGGAGGCCCTGACGCGGGTGCCGGGGCGACTGGTGGTGGTGGGCGAGGGGCCGGTGGAGGCGGAGGCTCGGCGCCAGGCGAAGGCGCTGGGCGTGGAGGCGCGCGTGACGTGGGCGGGCTACCTGTCACCCGACGCGCTCGCAGGAGCCTATCGCGCGGCGACGGCGCTGTGGTTTCCCAGCAACGCGCGGAGCGAGGCGTATGGCTTGTCTCAAGTCGAGGCCATGGCCAGCGGGCTGCCCGTGTTGAACACGGCGATTCCCCACTCGGGTGTCCCCTGGGTGAGCCGCCACGAGGAGACGGGGCTGACGGTGCCGGTGGGTGACGCGGTGGCGCTGGCCCGCGCGGCGCGCAGGCTGCTGGAGGAGCCGGGGTTGGCGGAGCAGCTGGGACGCGGAGGGCGCGAGCGCGCGATGGGGGCGCTGCGGCACGACGTCATGGCGGCCCGCAGTCTCGCGCTGTACGCCGAGGCGCTGGGGCGGCCCGTGTCGGTGGTGGAGGCTCCGTCCGAAGTGCCCGTTCACGCCGCGTCGAGGAGGGCTTGAGGCCCACCATGCGCGCGCTGCACGTCTACAGTGGCAATCTCTACGGCGGCATCGAGTCCTTCCTCGTCTCGCTGGCGCGCGTGTCGGCGCGCCACCCGGAGGGCACCGTGCACGAGTATGCGCTGTGCTTCGAGGGACGACTGGCCGACGAGCTGCGCGCCGCGGGCGCGACGGTGCACCTGCTGGGGCCCGCGAAGGTGGGCCATCCCTGGACGGTGTGGCGCACGCGGCGAGCGCTGGGCGCGGTGTTGAAGCAGGGCGCGTACTCGACGGTGGTGTGTCACTCCGCCTGGCCCCAGGCGCTGTTCGGCCCCGTGGCGCGCGCGGCCGGCGTCCCGCTGGTGTTCTTCCAGCACGACGCGCTGTCCGGTGCGCACTGGCTGGAGCGCTGGGCGAGCATCACCCCTCCGGACCTGGTGCTGTCCAACAGCGCCTTCACGGCGCGCTCGCTGGGGCGCGTCTATCCCCGGGCGGCGTACCGGGTGCGGCACCCGCTGGTTCCCGAGGCGGCGCGCGTGCCGGAGGTGGCGGAGCGGACCTTGCTGCGCGCCGACCTGGGCGCGAGCGAGGACGACGTGGTCATCATCCATGCCAGTCGCATGCAGGCCTGGAAGGGGCATCGGTTGCTGCTCGAGGCCCTGGGCCGCATGCGCGAGGCGCGAGGGTGGCGGCTGTGGGTGGTGGGGGGCGCGCAACGCGAGGAGGAGACGCGCTACCTGGACGGGCTGCTCGCGCAGTCGAAGGCGCTCGGGCTGGAGGGGCGGGTGCGGTTCCTCGGGCAGCGCTCGGACGTGCCCCGGTTGTTGCGCGCGGCGGACCTTCACTGTCAGCCCAACACGTCGCCGGAGCCTTTCGGGCTCGCGTTCGTCGAGGCGCTCCAGGCGGGACTCCCCGTGGTGACGACCGCGCTGGGGGGCCCGCTGGAGATCGTGGACGAGACGTGCGGCAGGCTCGTCGCGCCCGAAGCTGGCGCGCTGGCCTCCGCGCTCCTGCGCCTGGTGGTCGACGCGGAGGCCCGGCGAAGGCTGGGCGCGGGCGGGCCCGCTCGCGCGGTGGGGCTCTGCTCGCCTGACGCCTTCCTCGCGAGCCTGGACGAGGACCTGCGCTCCGTCGTGTCCGTTCCCGGAGTGGCCGCGTGAGTGCTCCGCGCGCTCCGCTCCCGGTGAGGCCGGGGCTGCAGGGGCCTGGGGTGCTGGGGCGTCGGCTCGTGCGCCGCGTGTCCGAGGGGCCACGGGAGGTGGCGCGCTCTCCCGCGCGCTCCTCGGGTTTTCTGTCGTCGAGTCAGTGGGTCCCCGTCTTCATCGGCCTGCTCATCATTTGTCAGCTCGCGTTGTTGGTGGAGGCCATCGCCCCGCTGCGCGTCGTCGTTCGCACGCTGGCGTTTGGCTTGAGCCTCGCGCTCCTGGCGCTGGTTCCGGGGCGCGGCCTCAAGCACCCGGCGTTGCCCTTCGTGCTGGCGTCGCTGGGAATCACCGCGCTCAACTTCTTCAACCCGGGCACCGTCAGTCCACTGGGAGGCGCGGCGCAGCTGGGCATCCAGCTGTCCATCATCGCGCCGCTGTTCTGGGTGACGCGGCTATCCATCGACGCGAGGACCTTCCGCCTCACGCTCGCGCTGCTCTTCTTCTTCAACGCGGCGAGCGCGGCGACGGGCGTGCTCCAGGTCTACTTCCCGGGCCGCTTCCAACCGGCCGTCTCGTCCGCGGTGCAGTCACAGGGCGACTCGTACCTGCGCAGCTTCGAGTTCGAGACGGCCAGCGGCGAGCGCGTCTACCGCCCCATGGGGCTCACGGACATCCCTGGCGGCGCGTCCACGGGCGCCTTCTACGCGGTGCTGCTCGGCAGTGGCTTCCTGCTGTCGTCGCGAAGAGGGCTGACGCGGGGACTGAGCCTCGGGGGCATCCTGCTGGGGTTGCTCTGCCTCTACCTGTGCCAGGTCCGCGCGATGGCGCTGATGCTGGGCGTCTGTCTGGTGGCGATGGCCTTCATGCTCGCGCTCACGGGGCGGGTGGCGCGGCTGGCGAAGCTGCTCGCGGTGGTGGGCATGTCGGCGGTGTTCACCTTCGGGTGGGCCGTCGCGGTGGGCGGCGACGCGGTGCAGTCCCGCTGGGACAGCTTGTTCGCGGCGAGGCCGGAGGAGGTCTACCGCAGCAACCGAGGCTACTTCCTGGAAGGCACCTTCGAGCTGCTGCTCCCCGAGTATCCGCTGGGCGCGGGCCTGGGTCGCTACGGCATGGCCAACGCGTACTTCGGCGACAACTCCGACCCGGCGCACCCTCCCCTGTGGGCTGAAATCCAGTGGACGGCGTGGGTCTACGACGGCGGAGCGCTGGTGATGATGCTCTATCCGCTGGGGCTCCTGGCGACGATGGCGTGGGTGTTCCGCATGGCCCGGCGGCGCGAGGACCGGGGCGACGAATTCTGGCTGTGGGGCAGCGTCATCTTCGCCTACAACCTCGGTGCGCTGGCGCTGACCTTCAGCTACGCGTTCTTCATGAGCCAGATGGGGATGGAGTTCTGGCTGCTCAACGCGGCGCTCTTTGGCGCCTGGACTCATGCGAAGACCGTACACCCTCATCGCCGGTGACTTCGTGGCCACCGGTGGCATGGACCGGGCCAACCTCGCGCTGGCGCTGTGGCTGGCGAAGCAGGGCGGGCCCGTTCGGCTGGTGGCGCACCGAATCGCGGAGGCGCTGCGGGACTTCCCCAACGTGCGCTTCATCCAGGTGCCCAAGCCGGCCCAGTCCTATCTGCTGGGCGAGCCGCTCCTGGATGCCGTGGGGCGCGCCTGGGCGCTGCGGACGCGCGCCGAGGGTGGGCGCGTCCTGGCCAATGGTGGCAACTGCGTCGTGCCCGGGGCCAACTGGGTCCACTACGTCCACGGGGTCTATCCCTCCGAGCCCGCGGGCGGCGCGCTTCGTCGGCTCAAGGGGCAGGTGAGCCAGCGGCTCTACGAGCGAGGCGAGAGCAAGGCGCTGTGGCGAGCCCACGTCATCATCGCCAACTCCGAGCGGACGCGGGCGGACCTGGTGGCGGCCACGGGGGTCCCCGAGGCGCGCGTGCATGTCGTCTATTACGGCAGCGACCCCGAGCGCTTCCACCCCGTCTCTCCAGCGGAGCGAGAGGCCGCGCGCGCGGCGCTGGGGTGGCCCACGGACAGGCGGGTGGCGCTCTTCGTGGGCGCGCTCGGTGACAGGCGCAAGGGGTTCGACACGCTCTTCGAGGCCTGGGCGCGGCTGCACTCCCAGGGGGACTGGGGCGCGGACCTCAAGGTAGTGGGCGTGGGCGCGCAGCGCGAGGCCTGGGAGCAGGAGGCGCGGGTCCGAGGACTGTCCGAGCGCATCCAGTTCCTCGGCTTCCGGAGCGACGTGCCGACCCTGCTGTCCGCCGCGGACCTGCTCGTGGCGCCGACGCGCTACGAAGCCTATGGGCTGGGCGTGCACGAGGCGCTGTGCGCGGGGCTGCCCGCGCTGGTGAGTCGCTCCGCGGGCGTGGCGGAGCGTTATCCGGCCGCGTTGAAGGACTTGCTGCTGGACGACCCGGACGACGTGCCGGGGCTCGTGCGCGCGCTGGAGTCGTGGCGCGAGAACGAGGCCGCGTGGGCGGCTCCGGTGGCGGAGCTGTCGGAGTCGCTGCGTGCCAGGACCTGGGACGACATGGCATCTAGGCTCGTCGAGGTGATGGAGCGCGAGGGCTGAGCGCGCGGTCAACGGCGCGCCAGCACCTCCTCGAAGAAGTCCAGGTGTGCTCGCGCGACAACAGGCCAGGAGAAGCGGGTGACGGCTCGCTCACGTCCGCGAGTGGCCAGCTCCTGTCGTCGCGCGGGGCTCTCCAGCAGGTCCGCCAGCGCGCGGGTCCACGCGGCGGCATCCGCCTCCGGCAGCACGAGGCCCGCGTCGCCCACGGTGTAGGGAATCTCACCGGAGTCGCTGCCGAGCACGGGCACGCCGCACGCGAAGCCCTCCGAGAGCATGCGGCCGAACTGCTCCTTCCACCGGGGCATCGTCTGGCTGGGCGCGCACAGCACCTCCATCGCGTTGAGCACGCGAGGGACTCCGTCATGGGGAACGCCGGTGAGCACGCGCACGCGGTCTCCCTGTCGCGCGGCCCAGGCCCGCAGGTCTCCCTCCAGCGGTCCGCCCCCGACGAACAGCGCGCGCCACGGCGTCTCGAGTCGCTCCAGGGCCTCCTTCAGCAGGAGCACCCCCTTCTCGGTGACGAAGCGCCCCAGGTAGCCGATGACGGGAGGGCCCGAGCCCTCCCAGCCGAGCTCGCGCCGGACGGCCTCGCCCGAGGCGCGGTCCGGGCGGAACAGCTCCACGTCCACGCCCATGGGGATGATGCGCGTGGGGCGGGCCGCATAGCCCGGTCGCCCCAGCAGGACGTCCTTCCCCGTCTCGCCTCCGGCCACCCAGCCCGAGGCGCGCCCGACGACGTAGCGCTCCGCCTGCGCGAAGGGCGGTGGATAGCGCTTGGGGAGGTTCTGGAACGTGCTGAAGACGAAGGGTACGGAGCGCGGCGTCAACAGCGCCACCTCGAGCCCCCCGAGGACGTAGGGCTCCTCCCACGCATGCACCAGGTCCACGCCCCCGGTGAGACACGCGCGCAGTTCGGGCCCGTAGACGAAGGCGTGGGGCGAGCGACTGAGGAACACGCGCACGCTCGACAGCCGCGCGCGCTCGTCCGGGGCTGGCTTCAGGCTCAGGGGACCGAGGTCTCCGTGGAAGAAGCGAGGGGCCACGGCGGTGACCTCCCACGCATCCCCTCCCGCGCGGGCCATCTCGTTGGCGAGGCGCCGGTTGAGGGTGACGACGTACGAGTGCGAGACGGTGACGAGTCTGCGAGGCCGCTGCACGGGTGCTCCGATGAGCGGTGGACCAAACCAGACCCCCACGGGTCGGTCAACACGTCGCGAGGACAACGCCGGGAGCTCAGCGCTCGTCCACGAGCGAGCGGTACACGGTGAGCACCTCGCGCGCGTATCTCTCGCGCGAGAAGCGCTCCACGGCCGTGTGGCGCGCCGCCTGTCCCAGCCGTGCTCGCAGCGGCGCGTCCTCCAGCAGGCCGCGCAGCGCGGCGACCAGCGCATGAGGGTCGCCGGGGGACACGGTGAGGGCATCCACGCCCTCGGTGAGGGCCTCGGCCGCGCCGCTCTCGCGCGAGACGATGGAGGGCCGCGCGCACGCGAGCGCCTCCGCGATGGTGAGGCCGAAGGGCTCTCGACGCGTGCTCGCGTGCACGAAGACCTCCAGGGCGCGGTAGACGGAGGCCGGCTCGGCCTGGAAGGGCACCAGCCCCACGCGCCCGGACAGCTGGCGGCGCTCGATGATGTTTCGCAGCTCCGCCTCGGAGAACTGGGAGCCCGGCGTCTGGTACAGCGGAGCGCCCACCAGGTAGAAGCGGACCGGGAGCGACGGAGCGAGCCGCGTCAGTTCCTCCGCCGCCGCCAGGAAGAGGTCATGCCCCTTCCAGCGCGCGTAGGTGGCCACGAGCCCCACGCGCAGGGTGCCCTCCGGCGCGGGAGGCAGGCCGGCCAATGCGTCCAGGTCCGCCCGGTCGTCTCGAGGCTCTGGCGCGAAGCGCTCCACGTCCACGCCGTTGTAGACGACATGAACGGGGACCTGGCCGAGCACGCTCCGCGCGTCCTCGCCCACCGCGCGCGAGTTGGCGATGGCCGCCGAGGCAAGCGGCGCCAGCACGCCCAGCGCACGGCGAACGAGGGGACGCTCACCCAGGAAGTCGTGGACGTGCCAGACGCGCTTCAAGCGCAGGCCCGCCGTGACGGGGCTCAGCAGGTGCGTCTTGATTCCATTGGAGTGCAGGATGTCCGGGCGGACGCTCGCCACCTCACGTCGCAGCGCGCGCCCGTAGTCCGCGAGCAGCGCGGGCGTCGGCGCGAGGCTCCGCGCGAAGCGCCACGCCTCCAGCGGACCGCGTCCTCGCAGCGCGCTGTCGCCGAGGGAGGCCAGCCGCTCGGGCAGGGACAGCAGCCGCGCGTCCACGCCCAGGGCGCGGGCCTCCTCCAAAATCGGGCCCGAGGTGCCCGCGAGCAGGTGCAGCGAAAGCCCTGGCTCCAGGCGACGCAGGCACGCCATCAAGTCCAGCAGCGCGCGCTCGGCCCCGCCGAGGATACCCACCGGGTTGAGGAAGAGGACTCGCACGTGGCGCGGACCGAAGCAGACCCCTCGGGATGCGTCAATCGCGCCTCACCGAGGCCACCGGCCCTGTTCGCGCCTCGCGAGACGCGGAGACTTTTTTCGTCTCAATTCGAGTCAGCTGGGTGAGCCCAGGAAACCTCCAGAGGAGGAGCTGGGAGGGCGAAACCGCGGCGATGCTCCTGGCGACAATCCATGTTGTCCGCTGTCGAGGATTGAGTTCCCGGGTGATGGCTTCTGGACAGATGGCCGGGCGATGATGTGGGAGCCGATGGGCCATTCGCGCAAGTGCCCCCGCTGTGGGGCGGATCACCGACCGGGTGTCACCGTGTGCCCGCGAGAGGTGTTCCGGGCGGGCGTCGTCGCGCTCGCGGGCCCGTATCGTGAAGGGGACGAGGAGGATACGGAGGAGGCCACGCTCCAGGGGCGTCGGGACTCGCTGCCGTCGCCGGTCCGTCCGTTGGTGGAGGGGGTGCCCGCGGCGTACGTGGCGCGGATGATGAAGTGGGAGGAGTCCGTCACCCGCGACATGCTGGTGGGCACGAGGGTGGGTGAGTACGTGCTCAAGCGCCGCATCGGCAGTGGCGGCATGGGCATCGTCTACGAAGGGGAGCACGCGGTCATCGGCCGCAAGGTGGCCATCAAGCTGCTTCGCCCGGACTTCGTCGAAGGGGCGCGCGGCAGGGACCTGGTCGCCGAGGCGCGCGCCGCGGCCGCCATCCACCACCGCGGCATCATCGACATCTTCGGCTTCGGCGCCATCCCCGACGTCGGGCAGTACCTGGTGATGGAGTACCTGGAGGGCGCGCCGCTGGACGAGGTCATCCACCAGCGGGCTCCCATGCTGGAGGTGGACGTCATCCGGATTCTGGATGCGCTGCTGGGGGCGCTGGCCGCGGCGCACGCGGTGGGCGTCATCCACCGCGACCTCAAGCCGGGCAACGTCTTCATGGTGCGGGAGGGTGATGGGACGGAGTCCGTCAAGGTGCTCGACTTCGGCATCGCCAAGCGCAGCGAGGCACCCCATGGGAGCACGCCGCAGACGAACGCCAGCACGATGGTGGGCACGCCCGAGTACATCGCGCCGGAGCAGGCCTGCGGTCAGCAGGTGAGCCCTCAGACGGACCTGTACGCGGTGGGCGTCATGGCCTTCGAGATGTTGACGCGTCGGCTGCCCTTCGAGGGAGAGTCGCCGCTGGCCATCGTCCTCCAGCACGTGCGCACGCCGCCTCCGTCGCCGTCCTCGTATCTGGAGATGAATCCGGCGCTGGAGAAGCTGGTGCTGCGGCTGTTGGCCAAGGCGCCCTCCGAGCGTCCCTCGTCGGCGGAGGCCGTGCGCCGGGAGCTGAAGCTCGTCCTCGCGAGCTTCTCGGAGAACGTCACACGGCAGGCCCCGTCGAAGTCCGCCCCGAGGCCGCCGGAGAAGCGACGGGAGCGGCGCGCGAGGTTTCCGGTGGGGGGGCGCCGGGGGCCGTCTCCCGACTCGGAGACTCCGACGAGCATCCTCGCCGCGCCCACCCAGGTGATGGCCCAGGCGGCGTTGGGTCACCGGACGGCGCGGCCCGCGCGTTCGCGCACGTGGTTGATGGTGGCCGGCGCGCTGGTGCTGGCCGTTGGCGCGGGAGGCTGCTGGGCGTTCCTGAGTCCCGCGCGGACGGCGTCGCCCCCGCGTGGCGCGGTGCAATCAGCGAGCCCCGAGACGACGCGGGTGGGCATGGGGACGGTGCTGCTCAAGGTGAACGGGCCGCCGGTCGAAGAGGTCTTCGTGGACGGCAAGAGCCACGGGGTCAGGTACGTGCTGGAGCTGCCCGAGGGGACTCACAGGCTCCAGGTGCGCGGACGGAGTGGCCGGGAGATGTACAGCAGCTCCGTGGACATCCGCGCGGGGGCCTTCGTCGAGCACCACGTCACCTTGCCCTCGGTGATGTGACGCGCCTCAGCGAATCCGTCGCTGGTAGGCCTCCAGGATGGTGCGGGTGTGCGCGGCCCAGGTGAATCGCGCCGCGCGGGCCCGCCGTGTTTCGAGTGGAGGAGGTGGCTGCCGCCCGGTCAGCAGCGAGTCCACCGTCTGGGTCCACGCGGGCACATCTCCGATGGGGCAGTAGAGGCTGGCGTCTTCGCCCACCTCGCGCAGCACGGGCAGGTCGCTGGCCACCACGGGGACGCCGCAGGCGAGCGCCTCGATGAGGGGGAGCCCGAAGCCCTCGGCCTCGCTGGGGATGAGCACGGCCTTCGCGTTCCGATACAGGCCCGCGAGCGTGGCGCGCTCCTGCCATGGCGGTTGCAGCAACGCGTCGCCGATGCCCAGCCGCGCCACCTGCTCGCGCTGCGAGGCGTTCAGCGCGCCGCCTTGTTGGACGAGTCGCAGCTCTGGATGACGGGTCCTCAGCGCGGCGAAGACGTCGAACAGCACGTCCAGGCGCTTGCGCGGAATCGAGCTGCCGACATGCAGGAGATAGGGCCTGTCCCCCAGGGCGGAGAGCACGTCCTGGCTCCGGTCTCCTGGAGCGGATGAGAGGCCGTACTCCGGAGAGACACCCAGCGGAGCCCAGACGAGGCGTGAGGGGTCCACCACGCCGTGAGAGAGCAGCTCGGCGCGCACCGCCTGGGAGTTGTGGAAGACGACGGCCGCGCGCTCCAGTCCCCGGAGCTGGGCTCGGGCCATGAGTCGGAACCACGTGGGCCGAGGCTCGCGGTGAGGCTCGATGACGGAGCGGAACGCATCCAGGTCATGGCAATAGACGCCGGTGCGCGAGGCCGGGAGGACATGGACGAGCTGCGCATAGGAGTGGTCCACGACGTGGAACGCGTCGAACCGGGGCCGTGCGAGGAGCGCGCGCGCGGGGTAGAGCGCGAAGCGGGTGAGGACGCGGTCCGCGTTGAACGCGGCGTGGCGGACACCCAGCCGTGGCAGTCCGCGCAGCACGGAGCGCAGGGGCGGACGCACCCCCTGGACGGCCACCTCCCGTGGATGCGCGGCGAGGCCGTCCACGAGGGCCTCGCCCACGAGGTCCATGCTGGGCCAGCCCTCCTCGCGAGGGTCCATCAGCACCGCGAGACGCAGAGGGACGGACGGCGTCACAAGGAAGCCCCAGGGCTCGGCCGCAACAGGGTCTCCAGCGTGCGCTCCAGCGCGAACCGCTCGCGGTAGAGCCGGGCCGCGCGGCCTCCCAGGGCGGAGCGCTCCTCCGGGTGGGCCAGGAGTCGCTCCGCGGCGGCGACGAGCGCGCCCGTCGAGCGGTCCTCCGCCAGCGCGACGGCCCGTGTCTCGGGCCATATCTGCTCCGTGAGGTGGCCCGTCTGGGTGACGATGGGGAGTCCCAGGGCCAGCCCCGCCATGGCGGTCGTCCTGCGGGTGCTTACGCCATCCGGATACGGCTGTATCAAGATGTCCATGGCCGCGAGGTGCGCCGCCAGGTCGAAGTGAGGCAGGTCGTCGCGCGACAGGAGCCGGGTGGAGAGCTCCGGGTGCCGGGCCCCCAACTCCCGTGAGAAGCGCTGACTGCCCCGCCCCAGCAGCAGGGCCTTGCGCCGTGCATCCGCGCGAAGCAGTGGCACCAGGGCCTCCGTCAGGGGCTCGCGGATGACGGGCCCGTAGGTGCCGAAGTGGCCCAGCCACGTCCCCACGCCGAGGGCCGCGCGCACCGCCGAGAGCGCCGTCGCGGGGACTTCGGTTGGGAGCGTGCTGGGAACAGGGCACCACTCCGCGCGGTGGCGAAGTCGCGAGGGCAGGTGCTCCGCCCACGAGGGAATGGACACGAACACGCGGTCCGCCGCGCTGGCCACGAGCCGAGCCATCACCCGGGTGACGCCCGCGAGCACCTGGTGGCGCACGGGCGCCGAAGCGCTCCACGGGTAGACGATTTCGTGGAAGAAGACCCAGCGTTCGTCCCGGTGCCGCGAGGCGAACCACGCGCAGAAGGGCACGTTCATCGCCTTCATCCCGAACGCGTGGGGCACGTACTGGAGCAGCAGCCGGCGAGGCGCGCGGTGGCGGTTCAGCTCCCGCGTCAGGTGCGTCAGCCCCACCGGAGTGAAGAGGCCGGGGAGGTGATGCACGGTGACACCGTGCTCCACGCGCGAACTCGCCACGCCGGGTGCCCAGACGTGGACCTCCTGGTCTTCACGGGCGAGCGCCTGAGCCACCAGCGCGGTGTAGTCGCTGACGCCGCCGGGCTGAGGCGGATACTCCCCGGTGAGCAGGTGCCAGGAGCTGGGCGAGGCTTCACCCACGGCTCAGGAGGTTTCCATGTCGCGCATGGCGAAGAGCTGGAAGGCGTGCTGGGGAAAGCGCGTGGCGAACGGCTCGGTGAGGATGGACAGCCGGCTGCCCAGCAGCGACGGCCGGATGCGCGGCAGCGCGAAGTCGCCACGCAGGGGCTTCCAGCCACTCATCCCGACGACGCGATAGCCGCGCAGCTCGAAGTCATACACCTCCCAGCCGGAGCGGTGGACCTGGTGCACGTTGTTGTCCCACTCGTCCTGGGGCAGGAAGCCGTTGGGCGTGAAGATGACGACGCGCTTGCGCGCCAGCGACTCCATCATCTCCAGCAGCCGGTAGCCCTCCGGCTTCTCGAAGTGCTCGATGACGTCCAGGGCGATGACCGCGTCGAAGCTCTTGGGCGCGAAGTGCTGGCCCACCTCGAGTAGATCCATCTGGTGGTATTCCTGGTGGATGTTCGCGGCGCGGCTGCGCTCGATGCTCGCCGAGTAGCCATCGACGCCCACGGTGCGGGAGAAGTGGTGGGCGATGTTCTTGAGCGGAGAGCCGGAGCCGCAGCCGATGTCGAGCACGCTGTCACAGGTGCCCACCAGCGCCTCTCGCAAGGTGCGGTGGAAGGCCTCGTGCTCGCCGATGAGCACCTCGCGCTTGAGGAACTGGAGGAGGGAGTGGCTCGGTGACATGCCGGGCGGACCGTAGCCTCGCGGCTTCCTGGGTGGCAACCTCGCCTCACGTCGAGCATCCGGGCGGGCGAGCGAGCCCCGCTCTTCCACGCAGGAGGGGTGGGCTCTCGCGTTGCTTGTGAGGGTGGGGCGGCCTCGGTAGCATCCACGAGCCCATTCGAGCCGCATGCCCGAGCGGGCGCCGTCCACGTGGACCGGCCCTCTTCATTGAAGCCCGGGAGCGGGCCTCCCTCTTGCGATGAACGCGACCGTGGCACCCGAGGTGGACACCGGCGAGGTGAAGGCCCGTGCCATGAGAGGCATGGTGGTCCTGGTCGCGCGCACGTTCGCCTCGCAGGGCTTGCGCGTGGTGAGCGCCCTGGTGCTCTCCCGGCTGTTGTTCCCCGCGGACTACGGCCTGTTCGGCATCGTCGCCTATGCGTCCTCGCTGGGGGTGTTCCTGGGGGATTTGGGCCTGAGCGCGGCGCTGGTGCGCCAGTCGCACGAGCCCACGCGGGACGAGACGTTCACCATCTTCTGGTGTCACCAGGCGTTCACCGCCGTCATCGTGGCCGTCGTCTGCGCGCTCGCGCCGCGTCTCACCGAGGGTTATGCGCTGGGGCCTGGGGCGGTGCCCATGGTGTGGGCCATGACGCTGGGGCTGTTCCTGTCTTCGCTGCGCGTGATTCCCCTGATGACGCTGGAGCGAGCCCTGGCCTTCTCCGCCATTGCCCGCGCGGAGCTGGTGGAGAACGTGGCGCAGGTGGCCAGCACCCTGGCCCTGGCGGCGGCGGGACTGGGGGCCTGGGCGTTGGCGCTGGGCACCCTGGTGCGCGGAGTCGTGGGGCTGGTGTGCATCGGGTGGGCCTCGCCGTGGCGACCGCGCGGGACGTTCCGCGTGGGGGTGTTGCGGCGGCTCCTGGGCTTCGGGCTGGCCTTCCAGCTGCCGCCGCTGGTCGCGGCGTTGGTGGCGGGGTGGGTGCCGCTGGTCGTGGGGCGCGTCCTCGGCAAGGACGCCGTGGGGCTGGTGAACTGGGCCTGGGCGCTGGCCTCCACGCCCATCATGTTGAGCGTGGTGCTCAACCGCGTGGCGTTTCCGGCGTACTGCCGGCTGCAGGACGACCCGGTGGGCTTCGCGGACTACCTGCGCACCTCGCTGCGGCGGTTGTCCGCGGTGTTGTTGTTGACGCTCCCCGTGGCCGTGCTGGGGATGCCGGTGCTGGTGCCGCTGTTCTTCGGCCAGCGATGGACGGAGGCGGTGCCGCTGGTGCAGTGGTTCAGCCTGGAGTGCCTGCTCGTCACGTTGATAGGGCTGCTGGCCACGGCGCAGAACGCGGGAGGACGCCCCTGGGAGCGACTGGTGGTGGTGGTGGGCGCGGGCGCGGCGAAGTGGGTCCTGGGCACGTGGGCCATCCATCACTTCGGGCTGGCGGGAGTGGGGCCGGTGGGGACGGTGGTGGTGCTGGGGGAGGTGGCGGTGACGGCGTGGCGCGTGTCGCGGCTCAACCCCGCGCTGCGAGGGCTGACCGCGCGGGTGCTGGAGCCGCTGGTCTCCATGGGGCTCGTCCTGGCGATGACCTTCATGGCGACGCACACGTGGTGGCGGGGTGGCGAGTGGGGGCGCTGGGGGGCGGGCGTGGTGGTCTTCGCCGGGCTCGTGCTCGTGCGGGAGCGAATCCCCGGGACGCTCTCGCTCCTGGGCGAGCTGCGAGACATCCTCGCGTTCATCCGAGCGCGACGGGATGCTCGGGCTGTCCCGGCGAGCCCGGTAACATGAGAGGGACGTGAGGCATCCGATGACGAAGCCGGACCTGGTCATCTCCATCGTCAACCACAGCAACCCGGAGTTGCTGCACGACTGTCTGCGGACGCTGTACGCGACGACGCGGGAGTGCACCTTCGAGGTGTGGGTGGTGGACAACGCCACTGATGGCCGAGGCGTGGAGGCCATGCGGCGCGACTTCCCCCAGGTGCGCTGGCTCTTCAACTCCGCGCGCAAGGGCTTCTCCGCCAATCACAATCAGGTGTTGCGACAAGCGCGGGGGCGACACTTCTGCATCTTCAATGACGACACCATCGTCCACGAGGATGCGTTCGATTCACTCGTTCGCTTCATGGATGAGAATCCGCGCGTGGGCATGGCGGGCGCGCGGCTGTTGAACGCGGACGGCACCATCCAGAACTGCACCTTCCGGCCCATGTCCTTGTCCGGGCAGCTCTTCGACCTGCTCTTCCTTCCGAGCCCGCTGCACTTCCTGAAGCGCAAGGACATCGACCCCGCGCAGTACGGACATGCGGATGCCCGGGTGAGCTGGGTATTGGGCGCCTGCATCGTCGTGCGGGAGGAGACGCTGGCGGAGGTGGGGCTGCTGGACGAGGAGCTTTCGCCCCTGGGCAACACGGAGGACACGGACTGGTGCGTCCGGGCGTGGAATGCGGGCTGGGAGGTGGCGTTCTGTCCCGAGGCCGTGATTACGCACCTGACGAGCCGCTCGTTTCGTCCCTCCGCCACGGGGCCCGACAAGGTGCGCATCGAGCTGTGGCGCACGCGGGTGGCCTATTTCCGCAAGCACCATGGACGGCTGCGGGAGTGGATGCTGCGCGCCATCCTGGTGGGGACGCTGCCGTACAACTCGCTGGTGCTGACGCAGACGTTGCTGCGCGGACGCATGGCGCTTCCGGAGTACCGGCGGCAGCTCGCCACCTTCCTGCGCATCTCCGAGATGGGGCTGCGGACGCGACTCTGACATGCCCTTCTTCTCCGTCGTCATCCCCACCTACAACCGGGCGCGGCTGCTGGAGCGGACGCTGGCCTCCGTGTTCGCGCAGGAGGAGCGGGACTACGAGGTGCTCGTCGTGGACGACGGCTCCCAGGACGACACGCTGGAGGTCCTCGCGCGCCTGGGCGAGCGGGTGAGGGTGCTCCAGCAGTCCAACGCGGGCCCCGGCGCCGCGCGCAACCTGGGCATCCAGGCGGCCCGTGGCGAGTACGTGGTGTTCCTGGACAGCGACGACCTCTGGTTCCCGTGGACGCTGGCGTCCTACCGGCGGGTGCTGGAGGAGCACGGCGCGCCGACGGTGGTGATGGGCACGTCGGTGACCTTCCGTGACGAGGAGGAACTGGCCCGGGTGGCTCGGGAGCCCGTGCGGGCCTCGTTGTTCACGGACTATCTGGCGAGCGCCCTGGACCGGACGCCGCGCACGGCGTGTGTGCTGGCGGTGAGGGCAGAGGCGCTCAAGCGCGTGGAGGGGTTCACGCCGCTGCGCATCGTCGCGGAGGACTACGACCTGCTGTTCCGGCTGGGGACGGAGCCGGGCTTCGCGTGGGTACGGACGCCAGTCATGGTGGGCTACCGCAGGCACGACGGCTCCGAGTCGACGATGCTGGAGTCGAGCCATCAGGGCATGGCGTACCAGTTGATGCAGGAGCGACTGGGGCGCTATCCCGGCGGGAGCGAGCGGCGGCGCGAGCGGCTGGAGATGCTGCTCTATGCCACGCGGCACGTCTCGCATGTGATGGTCGAGCACCAGCGGATGGACCTCGCGTTGGACCTGTATCGGCGCGGCTTGCCGTTCCACCTGGCGGTGCCGCGCTGGCGCTACCTGCTGGGCTTCCTGCCGAAGCTGGCGATGACGCGAGTGTTCCGGAGCCTCACGAGGCGATAGTCAGCGCCTGGTTTCTGAAACGCGCGGGCTTGCTCTCCCGAGCGGCATCCGTGTCCTCGCCCGGTCGCCCGCTCGCCCTGACGCGCCGCCATGCCGACGACCTGCCTGTCGAGCAGGTGGCGAAGGTCGAGCCGAGGCTGCGCATCTTCCAGGGAACGTGCGCATGCGCGTGGCTGCCGGAGGCACGACATGGATGAGGTTCGCTCGGTGGGGACGGAGAAGGGCCGTGGAGTGCCGACCCGTGGCGCGGCGAAGGCTTGGGGCGGCATCGACCTGGGCGGAACCAAGATTGAAGCGGTCATCATCGACGAGACAGGCAAGCCGATAGGCCATGCCCGCCATCCGACGCCGGTGCAGGGCAAGCCGGAGGAGGTGGTGCGGGAGATGTATGGGACCTTGGAGGAAGCGGCGGTGACGGCGGGGCTGTCCTCGCGGCGACTCGAGGGCGTGGGGGTGGGGGCTCCCGGCGCGGTGGATGCGAAGGCGGGGACGCTGGCCCGGGTGAGCAACGTGGGGCGTGGGTGGACGGAGCCCTATCCCATGGCGAGCGACCTCTCGGGCCTGGTGCATGGCCGGGTGGTGCTGGGCAACGACGTCCAGGTGGCGGTCGCCGCGGAGTATCGCCTGGGCGCGGGGAGGCCCTATCGCTCGGTGCTGGGCGTGTGGTGGGGCACGGGCGTGGGTGGGGGCCTTGTATTGAATGGGGTTCCCTGGCGCGGACGCGGCGCGGCGGGCGAGGTCGGTCACATGGTGGTGAAGCCGGACGGCGCGCGGTGCGGCTGTGGTCGCCGTGGCTGCATGGAAGCCTACGCGGGGCGTGCGAGCCTGGAGCGCGATGCGCGCAAGGCCGAGGAGGAGGGCGAGAAGACGGTCCTCTTCGAGTTGATGAAGAAGAAGCAGCGCACGCGCCTGACGAGCAGCATCTGGAAGAAGGCTCTGGAGGACAAGGACGCGCTGGCCACGAAGCTCATCGAGCGGGCGCTGCGCATGATGGGCGTGGGGATTGCCTCGGCCATCAACCTGACGGACGTGGACGCGGTCATCCTGGGCGGTGGCCTGGGCACGAGGCTGGGTAGGGAATACGCGGACCGACTGCATGAGGCCATGCGCCCCCACATCTTCATGTCCGAGCGTCAGCCCCCGGTATTGATGGCGGAATTGGGAGAGCTGTCGGGAGCGATTGGCGCGGCGCTGCTCGCGGAGACTCCGGTGAATTAGCGCCGGTTCACGACGGACAGCTCCGTCTTTCGTCGCCGAGAGCCATGGGCGCGGTAGGGTAGGCCGTCATGACTTCCAGGCTGATTCGAGGAGTTCGCCAGATCGGTCGGTTCCGTGAAATCGCGCGGTGCGCGAGCACTCTCCAGGGATGGCCGGGCATCACCAGCGCGTACCTGGGGCTCACGAGCCCGCGCTACCCGGCGCGGTTCGAGACGCGCGACGGCTTCGTGTTGCAGTTGGAGACCTTTCACGACCTCGTCACCGCGTGGATTCTGTTCTGCCGGCGGGAGTACGTCGTGCCGCCGGACGCGAAGGTCGTGGTGGACTTCGGCGCCAACTACGGCGCGTTCGCGGTACTGGCCGCGAGAGCGGCGCGGCAGGCGAGGGTCATCTGCTTCGAGCCCTTCCCCGAGACGTTCCACAAGCTCCAGCAGACGATTCGCATGAACAAGCTGGAGGAGCGGGTGACGTGTCTGCCCATTGCTGTCGCGCGGCGGACCGGAGCGGCCTTCATGAGCACGGAGCCTTCCATCCCGAGCCAATCGCGGGGGCTGGATGAGGCGGCGTCCACGGGTCAGTCGGCGCTGGAGGTCCGGACGCTCGATATCGGCGGAGCGCTAGAGGAGGTGCGACGCCTGACGGCGACCCGGCATATCGACCTCGTGAAGATGGACATCGAAGGGGCCGAGCACTCGTTCCTGCCGGACGTGACGCCTGACACGCTGACAGGCATTGATGCATGGCAGATGGAGTACCACCCCAACGGCCCGAAGCAGGCGCTGTTCCAGGCGCTGGACCGTGCCGGGCTGAAGCTCCGCCATGACCAGATTGACTGTGAGAACGGAGGGGTGGCGCACTTCACGAAGGCTCGAGCTTGAGCCGATGCCCATGGCGGCCCGAGGCCAGCGCAACCCGTTCGACGAAGTGCCAGGACAGGACCCCGAGCACCAGGACGGGTGGAAAGGCCAGCGCCGCATTCCACCACCACACCATGGGCCCACCCACCAGGGCCGTGACGGCTTGTTGCACGGGGAAGGCATAGATGTAGATGCCGTAGGAGAAGTCCCCGTGGCGTCCGAAGCGCGCCAGGCGGCTCGGGAGGAACGCGAGGTAGAGCACGAGGTACGCTCCACACGAGCCCAGTGCCATCCGGAGTCCCGAGCCTGTCATCGCCGTGGCCACGAGCACGGCCACGCAGGCCAGGGCAATCCAGGGACTCATCCGCACCCTGTCCCTCCAGAGATAGAGCCCCAGCCCACCTCCGAAGTAGAGCCCCAGCTCCGGCCAGAATCCGAGACGGCCGATGTGCAGCAACGACAAGCCGGCCGTGAGACACCACCCCGCGAGCGCCAGCTCCTTCCGCAAGAGCTTCGTCAGGCCCAGTCCCAGCACGAGCAGGTAGAACCCCACCTCGTACTTCAGCGTCCACAGCGAGCCGTTGACCGCGCCGCCATACACGTTCGACTCGAACACCCCTGGCAACATCCACTGCGGCTCGACGAGCAGGAGGTTGCGCAGGACGAAGGTGTAGGTGCCGGGGGACGTGAAATACTCAGCCAGCGGATGCGTGGTGAACGCGGCGCCGAGCACGAAGCTCGTCAGCACGAGAGACACCGCCAGCCCCGGGAAGATGCGCAGCACCCGGGCCCGGAAGAACTTCTGGACGTCCCGACTCCGCTCCCAGCTGCGAGTGATGAGGACCCCGCTGATGACCAGGAAGATGGCCACGCAGACGATGCCCAGGGTGACCTGTCCATGGGTGAAGTCGGTGAGCGGCTCGGAGCGCCCCTTGGGGCCCTCTCCCAGCGGAAACGCGTGACTGAAAATCACGCCCGTCGCCGCGGCGAAGCGCAAGAAGTCCAGGTTGTTGGTCGGACCGTCGAGGCACTCTTGCAAGGTGGGGCGCATGCGGTGGGTGGGGGCATTGTGTCCCCCGTCACAGGGGCGTCAACAGCGGACAGTGAAGGGCCTGGCCGCAGGGCAGGCGTCGTGGTGCTGAGGTCAGCGATGACACGTCCAGGCCTCGCCGAAGCCCGCATGGCTGCTCGCTGGACGACGACTCGGGCGACATCCTGGGTGTCGCACAGGAACGCTTGTTGACGCGCCGTGACGCTCACCGTCAGCATGGCGGGAGCGGCCCTCCTCGATGATCACCTTCTTCGTCGCGTTCCTTGTCTCGCTGATGGTGGCCCTGGGGCTCACGTTCGTCGTGCGCAACCAGGCGCTGGCGTGGGGCTTGTTGGACCAGGCCAACTCGAGTCGCAAGGTCCACGTCCGGCCCATTCCACGGCTGGGTGGCATCGGCATCGTCGCGGGCTTCTTCGCTCCGCTGTGCGCGCTGTTCCTGGTGGACTCCGGCGTGGGGCACCACTTCCGGTCCCACACCGAGCTGGTTTCGGGCCTGTTCATGGGGGGCGCGGCCATCGCCGCGCTCGGCCTGTACGACGACCTGCGAGGCGCGGGCGCGCGGCTCAAGTTCAGCGTGCAGCTCGTCGTCGCGCTCGGGCTCTACCACCTGGGCTTTCGTATCGAGGTCATCGCCAATCCGTTCGGCCCCGAGCTGACGCTGGGCGCGCTGAGCCTGCCGTTCACCGTGCTGTGGATGGTGGGCGTCATCAACGCGCTCAACCTAATTGACGGGCTCGACGGGCTCGCGGGCGGCGTGGCGTTCTTTGGCGTGAGCACCAACTTCATCCTCGCGCTGGCGCGGGGCGACGTGCTGCTGTGCCTGCTGATGGCGGCGCTCGCGGGCGCCATCCTCGGGTTCCTCGTCTTCAACTTCAATCCGGCCTCCATCTTCATGGGGGACACCGGCAGCATGTTCCTCGGCTTCGTGCTGGCGGCGGTGGCCATCAAGACGAGCACCAAGAGCGGGACGACGGTGGCCATGCTGGTGCCAGTGATGGCGCTGGGCCTGCCCATCATGGACACGCTGCTCGCGGTGGTGCGCCGCTCGCTCCTGGGGCGACCGCTGTTCAGCGCGGACAAGGAGCACATCCACCACCGCGTGATGAGCCGCATGGTGCTCAGCCACCGCTCCACCGTGCTGGTGCTGTACGCGCTGTGCGGCCTCTTCATGTTGACGGCGCTGGGCCTCCACTTCGCCAACAGCGCGCAGAGCGCCATGTTGCTGTGTGGCATGGGCGTGGTCATCGCGGTGCTGATGCGCAAGCTGGGCTACCTGGACCTCGGTCGCGCGGGCGACATGCAGCAGCGCCGCCAGCGCAACATCCGGCTTCGCTCGCTGGTGAAGGACGTCATCGGCGCCGTACGCGAGGCCCGGTCGCTGCAGGAGGTCTGGGGCGCCGTGCGGCCCCTCGCGGAGGTGCTGGACGTGTCTCGGCAGGAGCTGCGCTTCCAACAGCAGCGTGACGGGCTCCTCGATGGCATCGTCTTCGAGACCCAGCGCGCCGCGGGCCTGTCGATGCCCTACGAGCTGCGCCTGGAAGTGAAGGACGAGGAAGTGGTGCTCGGCTCGCTGCTGCTCGTCTGGAGAGACGGCCGTAACGCCATCGACCGGGACGAGGAGCTGGCGCTGGAGCTGGTGGCGGACTCCGTGGCCGAACACGCCGCGAGGCTCCTGGCCGTGGCGGACGCCGACCCCGCGCGTGTCGTCGTCCTGAGGCGATGACCCCGTCCAGCGCCCTCGTCGCGCTGCTGCGCGCCTGGCCCCATCCTCCCGCGAGCAGCGCTCCCCAAGGGGACGAGGCCCTGGCCTTCGTGCGAGGCGCCGTCCGCCACGGGCTCGCCGGGTTCGTCGCTCACGCGGTGGGGCAGGTGGGTTGGGTGCTGCCGCCGGAGGCAGGCGCGCTGCTGCGCCGCGAGTCGCTGACGGGCGCGGCTCGCTCGCTCCAGGTCAAGGCGCTGCTCCAGCGAAGCCTGGAGGTGCTCGCCGTCGAGGGCATCGTCCCCGTGTCACTCAAGGGCTACGGCCTGGCGCTGAGGCTGTATCCAGACCCGCTCCAGCGCGCCACGCGCGACGTGGACCTGCTGGTGTCCCGGGACGAGGTGGCGACGGCCGTGCGCGTCCTCACGGGACTGGGACTGACGGCGCGGCCGACGCGCGACGGGCGCCACGCGGACGTGGACTCGCACCACCTGGAGCTGGAGGGAAAGGCCGGGCTGGTGGAGCTGCACTTCCGCGCCCTGGCGGGCTGGGGGCGGACGCTGGAAGGCGATGCGCTGGTGGCGCGCGCGGTGGAGGGGACGCTGGAGGGACAGCGGGTGCGGTGGCTCGCCCCAGAGGACGAGGCCGTGTACCTGGCCCTCCACGCGAGCCACCACCTGTTGCAGCGCCTGGCGTGGCTGTTCGACTTGAAGCTCCTGGCGGCGCGGGGCCTGGACTGGGACCGCGTCGTCGCTGGCGCGCGAGGCACGGGG
>NZ_JBLZWL010000080.1:0-20594 GCF_049194865.1 Corallococcus terminator
CGCGACATCGTCGAGCGCCACGGCGGCCGCATCTGGGTGGAGAGCCAGGTGGGCCAGGGCTCCACCTTCCACATCGCCCTGCCGCTGCTCAGTGGCACCTCCGCCCACCCGCCCGCCGCCCAGCCGGACCGGCACGTTCACTGAAGCTCCGGCACCCCTGCTTTCGAAAGAACTACAGGCCCGCCTGTCCACCACCGCGCATTCAAGGGGCCCAATCGCCTGGATTCGCACGTCCCAGGCGCTGGCACGCGGGCTGCTCTATCGGGAGTGCAGAGGATCAACCCGAGAGGAGCAGGCACATGACGACGGAAACGGCTGCTTGGACTCGCGACAATGAGGGCTGGCTCGTGCGCGTGAAGTTGGGCGGGCGCATCCAGGAAGTGCGTTGCACCACCGAAGGCCAGGCGCGCTACATCGCGGGCGTGCTGGCCTTCAATCCACCGCCTCCCGCCTCGAAGCTGCGTCACTGAGCAATGCCGAGGGGGCCCGTGGGGGGGCTGACCAGGTACGCGTCCAGCTGGTACCAGTTGTTGTACGCGACCTTCCATGCGCCATCGTGGACACCGGGCAGGGGGATGAGCGGGCCACCAATCTGGCCGCTGGTGCCCCACGTGAAGCCCATGTCCACGCCAGTGGACGTCTCCTGCACGGTGATGTCCGTGGCGAGCTGGGTGTTGAACCGGCGAATCTCCGAGTTGGTGCCGGACACCCAGAACATGACGCGGTGGGCGCGCACGTCGAAGCCGAACGCGTAGAAGGCACCCGAGTTGGTGGGGTCCGTGACGATGACGGTGTGCGCGCTGAGCAGGTAGGGGCTGTGCGGGTACAGCGGCGTGCCGGCGGGGATGCTCGACAGGGGCGTGGGCGCGGCGGGCATGGCGTACGGCGTCCCGGGGATGCTGCTCGGGCAGTAGTTGAACAGCGGCGGAGGCGCGGGGAGCGCGCGCTGCTCGGTGGAGTCCAGCGCCGACACGTCGGAGGGGTCACCACCGCAAGCGGCGGTGGACAGCGAAACGATGCAGAGCAGCGCGGAGCGGAGGTTCTTCATGGTGTGTTCCTCGGTGTGTAGTGACACGTCGAGCGTCCACGGCCCTGGGGAGCCGAGGTCGCCTGTACAGCGGCTGCGGTGATGAGGGTGGTGCGGTGAGAGCCGGGCTACTCGAAGACGACGACTGTCTTCACCCAGCTGTCGGGCCGCGCGGACAGCTCGCGCAGGCGTTCATCTCGGAGCGCGGTGGCGGCGCTGGCGCCGGCGCGGATTCGCTCCATGACCCGCGCGAAGAAGGGCCCGGCTTCGGCGTCCGGGATGTCGATGGGTGAGGCGATGACGGCGCGCGCGCCCGCCTCGGCGAAGGCCACCGGAAGGCTCCACGGCGAGTGGAGGTACGGCGCGGAGCGCGCGGCCTGGCATGCACCGAGGAGCACCACCGGCGCGCCCTTGAGCTTCTGCTTGCGCACCTCGCCCGCGGTGAGCGCGTAGCGGCCACCGACCTCGGGCGCCATCACCAGCAGCGAGGCGTCCGACACGCCCAGGTTCACCAGGCCGTGCGCGTGGATCTCCACCTCGGTGGCCTCGGCCAATTCCGCCAAGAGGCGCGACGGCGTGGCGGCGGCGCCCGTCAGCTCCACGCGGCGCGGGGAGGGGCCACCGGACAGCTCCCAGCTGCGCAGCCGGGGCAGGCTCAGCGAGGCGGGTGCATCCACGTCGTAGACGACCAGCGGACGCGGCGAGGACAGGGCGGGCGCCTGGGCCTTCGGGCCCGTGTCGTAGCTCCAGGCCAGCTCCGGCGGCAGCAGGCCCGCCTGGCCATGCACCGGGTAGCGCGCGAAGACGTGCACGTGCTCGCAGGGCTTCAGCGCGGCGGACATCGCCGGGGGCACCAGCGCGGTGATGTCGAAGTCGGGGGAGCGGCGGCTCGCGTCCTGGTGACCGAGCAGCTCTCCACCCGGGCCACGCGCGGCGACCAGGGTGCGCTCGTCATGCACCTCCACGCTCAGCGCGCAGCGGGTGGGCGCGGCGACACCCGACTCCTCCGCGAAGAGGGCCAGCGCGCTCGCCCAGTCGCTGGTGGTGCCCGCGTCCAGGATGAGGGAGGAATAGCTGTAGGCGCGGGCCTTCGCCGCCACCGGGTCTCCAGCGCCCAGACGCGCGCCGTCGGTGATGGCCTGGCGCAGCAGCACGCGGCCCGCCTCGCGGTCCGAGCCGATGACGGCGCGTCCCTCGATGTGCGTGGCCATGACCCGCTCACCCGGACGCAGCCAACCGGCGGCATCCAGCTTCTTGAGGCCGTCACGCACCTGCTCCACGTCCCCGGGCTTCGGGTCCAGGCGCGCCAGGTCCGCGAGCACGAAGGCGCCGTTGAGGAAGAAGGGCACCTCGCAGCTCGGCGCCTTCTGGAGCTCCGCGCGCGCCGCTTGGGGCTGGAGCGCGAAGACATGCAGCGACGCGAGGCTCTCGTGGACATGCCGGCTGGCCGCGCAGCTCCTGTCGCGCAGGGCCTGCTCGCCCAGGTACGCCCGCGTCAGGGCGAAGGCGTTGCGGAAGCGCGCCAGGTCCCCCAGCACCAGCAGCAGGTCCGCCTGGAGCTTCCACTCCTGCGACTGCCGCGCCCACTGAAGGCCCGCCAGCGCGTGCTCGCGGGACTCCACCAGCCGATGCTCGTCCTTGTAGATGTGCGCCAGCAGGTGCTCGAGCTGACCGCAGCGGTAGTCCGCCTTCGCGCTCCCGCAGGCCGCCACGGCGCGCAGGAGCCGCGCCTCGGCGCCGGCGAGGTCGCCCCGCGCATACTCGCCCAGGGCCCGCTCGCGCTCCGCGTTGAGCGTCAGCCACGCATCGCCGAGCGACTTCGCCGCCTGCTCATACGTGTCGATGCGCGCCGGCAGTCCGCCCGCCAGGGGCAGCACGCCCAGGAGGATGTCCTGGTGCTCCGTGCCGGCCAGCTCCTTCGCGAGCGGCTCCAGCTTCGCGCGGTCGAACGTCCCCAGCAGCACCTCGCGGAACCGGGCGGCCAAGGGCGCGCGGCGCTGGAAATCCAGCCCGGCCACGCGCTCGGCGGCGCGCGCCATCGTCTCTCCGCCGTAGTGCGCGTCGAGGACCTGCGCGAGCGGCAGGAGGGCCCGCACACGCTCGGCGGACGGGGCGGACCACACCGCGATGTTGAACCAGTTGCGCGCCGTGCCCGGCACCGCGCGAGCGACGTCCTCGGGGAAGGGCGTGCCTTCCAGGGCCAGCGCCTTGCCGGCCTTCTGCGCGGAGTCCCAGGCGCCCTGGCGTCCGTCGAGCTGCCGACGCAGCCCCGCCCCGCGCTCCTTCGCCTCCTCCGACCAGCCCGGCTCGCCGAGCAGCGCCACCGCGTCAAAGGCCTCCGCCGCCAGCGCGTCCAGGCCCAGCTCGCGCAGCACCAGCGCGCGGTTCCACAGCGCCTGCGGGTGTCGGGGGTGCTTCTCCAGCACGCCATCCAGCAGGGTGAGGGCCGCTTCCAGCTCGCCCTTCGTCAGCGCCACCACCGCCCGGTCGCTGTCCACGTCCGGAGACGCGGCGGCGCGCTGCAGGTAGTCCGCCGCCTGCTCACGCTCGCCGCGCAGCAGGTGTCCCACCGCCAAACCCTGGAGGTCGCCCTCCACCTCCAGCTTCGCCAGCGTCTGCAGCGGCACCATCTCCCGGGGCCGCTCGTCTCCGGAGCGCAGCACGCCGTAGGGCCGATGCGCGCTCGCGCCGGCCCAGCTCAGCCGGGCCTCCATCGAGCGCGTGGGCGCCAGGGCGAGCATCCGCGACTCGTCACTGCCCGGGTTCCGGGTGCGCAGCACCACCACCGCGAAGACCGCGGCCAGCGAGCCGGACAGCGCCGCGGCGGCCACCCAGTTGCGACGGCGGCTCCACGCGGGACGAAAGGCCCTGGCGGGCGCGGCCTCCACGCGGACCGGCGGCGACACCGCGTTCTGCACGGCGGACTTCGCATCCTCGTGTGCCAGCTGCCCCCCGAGCGCCTGGAGCTGGAGGATGTCGTCCAGCTCCGCCTGGCACGCCTCGCACGTGCCGAGGTGCGCGCGGAACGTGTCGGCCTCTTCCCCGGACAGCTCGCCGTCCGCGAAGGCATGCACCAGGTCGTGGACCTCCATGGGCTCTGGAGCGCTCATGGCGTCTCTCCCTTGCCGGTGCCACCGGGCATCAACAGCTCCTTCAGCTTGCGGCGAGCGCGGATGAGGCGCGTGCCCACGGTGGCCTTGGGGATGCCCAGGCGCTCCGCGATTTCCGTATAGGGGCGCCCCTCCAGGGCATGGAGGCGATACACCGTGGCGAACTCCTCGGGGATGCGCTCCAGGGCCTCGCGAAGCTGCTCCGGACCAATGGCCGCCCACGCGGGAGCGGCCTCCGGCTCCGGCGCGGCGATGCGCTCCTCCAGTTCCTCCGCCGACACGTCCGAGCGGCGCTCACGCGTCTTGGAGCGGCACCGGTCGATGAACAGGTGGTGGAGGATGGTGAAGAGCCACGCGCGCCCGTCGGTGCCGGGGCGGTAGCGGGCCAGGTTGCGCAACCCGCGCTCGTAGGTGTCCTGGACCAGATCCCTCGCGTCCGTCGGGTTGCCACACAGCCGGAGCGCGGTGGCGCGCAGCGCCGCCTCGTGCTCCCGGATGAAGGCCGCGAACCAACGGCTGTCGAGGGTCGGCGTTGAGAGGGGCCCGCTTTCCACGTGGGGTGCAGGCTGGACCGCCACGTCCTTGCCCGTCAAGCCCTGAGACCGTGCTCGGCGGGGGAGTAAGGCAGGTGATTGCAGGGCGAAAGCATCCATGGCGGGTCGCCCTTCTCAACGAAGCCCCCCCGCCATCTTCCCGGGCGAATTATCGGCGCATTTTCCAGCCGCTCCGGGAGCCCCCCTTGGACAGAGGCCGTCAGTGCTCCGCGCGAGGGTTGCGCCGGACGATTTCGCCATTGAGGACGTTGGCGAAGCCCACCCACGCCAGATAGGGCGCCACCAGCCACGCGGCCGGCCGGTCCACCTCTCGCGTGGCGGCGATGTAGGCACCGATGCTGCCCAGCAGGGCCACGTTGTCCGCCAGCGCCTTGCGGGGTTGATGACGGCCGAAGAAGAGCCAGGACCAGGCGGCGTTCAGGCCCAGCTGCACACCCCACCACGCCAGGGCCTGGGAGCGCGAGGGCCCCGCGGGCGCCGTCCACACCCGCCAGCCGGAGATGGCGATGAGGGCATAGAGCGCGGTCCACACGGGGGCGAAGGCCTTGGGTGACGGCTGGAAGGGAGGCTTGCGCAGGTGACGGTACCAGCGGGTGTCGGCGGAGCTGTGCCGCGCGCCCAGGACGGCCGCGCCCAGCGTGAGCGCGCTGAAGGCCCCTAGCGCGATGACGGACTCGGTGCGCAGCGTGGGGTTGAGGGCGGCGCGCTTCACCGGCCCTGGAACCGTTCGCGTCGAGGGCTCCCATGAAGTCTGCATGGACTGTCTCCCAGTGCGCATCGCGCGCCAGTGTTCGATGCAAGGTGGTGATGGCCCGCATC
The DNA here is from genome assembly GCF_049194865.1 of Corallococcus terminator. GTDB lineage: Bacteria > Myxococcota > Myxococcia > Myxococcales > Myxococcaceae > Myxococcus > Myxococcus terminator_A. Next base: position 5,511 of record NZ_JBLZWL010000080.1, read on the forward strand.
GGCCGCCACCCCTGTTGACTGTCGGCGGGTGGGCGCTCTATCGAGACCCTGGGGAGGAACGACATGGTGAGCGCGGACGAAGTGCTCGACTTCTGGTTCGGTCTACCGGCGGACCCGGCTCGCAACCCGGCCTGTATTCGTCCTCGCGCCGCGTGGTTCCAGCGCGACGCGGTCTTCGACGCCGAGTGCAGGGACCGCTTCCTGGACACGCACGAGCGGGCGGCGGCCGGGGAGCTGAGCGCCTGGCGGGACGAACCCCGCGGCAGCCTGGCGCTGGTGCTGCTCCTGGACCAGGTACCCCGCAACATCTTCCGTGGCACGCCCCGCGCGTTCGCCACGGATGCCCACGCTCGCTCGGTGGCGCGTCACGCGCTGGCGCGGGGCCTGGACCTCACGCTGCCGTCCGTGTGGCGGTGGTTCATGTACCTGCCCTTCGAACACAGCGAGGAGCTTCACGACCAGCGGCTGTCCGTCTCGCTGTTCGAGATGCTGACGCTGCACCACTCCGGCAGCCACGAGACGCTCGGCTACGCGAAGCGGCACCTGGATGTCATCGAGCGCTTCGGCCGCTTCCCGCACCGCAACGATGCGCTGGGCCGTCCCACGACTCCGGAGGAGGCGCGCTTCCTCCAGGAGCCGGGCTCGTCCTTCTGACGCCACGGCTGTTCCGGCGGGCCCCGCGTCAGCGAATGGGCCCGCGCCCGGAGCGCCGCGCGAATAAGCCACGGACTCGCGCGTCTGATGGCGAGCGTCTACACGAGGGCTCGTCGTCTCCGCGTGTCTTGCGGCTTTGATTTCAGTGTATTCGCAGCTTTATCGGCACCCTTCCGGCCGGGGAGATGCCGTGCGCGCGTGCGTGCTGGGATAGTGTGACGAACCACGCACATCGCATCGAGGGGGCCGTGGCAGGGGACACCTGGAAAATCATCCGGCTGCGCTGGCGCAATCACTGGCGGCTGATGCTGGGCGTGGCGGTGTTGTCCACGGCGCTGGCGATGCTGGCGTGGTGGCGCGGCTGGCTCGACGACCTGGAGCGCGGCGCGTACGACCAGGCGCTCACCACGTTCACCGACGGGCGCGGGAAGTCTTCCACCGTGTCGTTGGTGGTCATCGACCAGTCCTCGCTGGACGGCATCCGCGGCAACGAGCGCTACACGCTCAACTTCGGCAGCTGGCCCTACAGCCGCAACCTGTGGGCCCGCGTGGTGGAGCAGCTCCAGGCGGAGGGCGCGCGCGCCGTCGTGTTCGACGCGGTGATGGACGAGCGCTCCTCCGACGAGTCCACCGACCTGGCCTTCGCGCAGATGCTGCGCGACACGCGCATCCCCTTCTTCCTGGGCGTCTCCACCAACGCCGACGCGGAGGCGCTGCCGCATGTAGACTTCGACAAGACGCCCGCATCCCCGCTCGCGCCCCTCCCCGCCGCGCCCGAGGCGTCTGCCGTGGCCTCCACGGGCGAGTCATTCCCCCTGGAGGCGCTGCCCTCCGGCGAGGAGACGTTTCCGGAGGAAGTCGGCGAGGAGACCTTCCCCGAGGCCAACACGTCGACGAGGGACAGTGCCGTCGCCTCCGTCACGCCGGAGCAGAAGGCGCACGCCCTCGCCTTCCCCGTGCGCACACGCGACTTCGTCCTGCCGACGCTGGAGGGCCGGGACTACGGAAGCGAGACGGCCGAGTCCGCCGCCGAGCACCCCGAGCACTCGCTGCGCCGTCCCGTGCCGCCCATTCCGGTGCTCGTGGGCGCGGTGGATGGCTTCGGACTGGTGGACACGGAGACGGACCCCGACGGCTTCATGCGGCGCACGCGCTTCGCGTACACAGATGGCGTCAACACGTACCCGACGCTGCCGCTGCGCGTGGCCGCGGGCCTGCTGGGCGCGAAGGAGGTGACGCTGTCGGACCGGCGGCTGCACGTGGGCAGCCGGACCTACGCCGTGGACCCGGACGGCGGCGCGGCGATTGACTACGGCGGCGGTGAGCTGCACGGGCGCTTCCACATCGTGACCCTGCTGAACGTGCTCGACGGCTGGGTGAACCGGGACAAGGGCCTGCCCTCGGGGCTTCCGTCAGACGTGTTCCGAGGCAAGGTGGTGGTCATCGGCGGCACGGCGCTGGGACTCAGCGACATCAAGGCCACGTCCTTCCAGGCGGAGGTCCCCGGCGTCATGAAGCAGGCGGCGGTGGTGGAGACGCTGCTCGGCAGCGGGCGCTTCATCACCCGGGCACCGCTCGCGGTGGACCTGGCGCTCACGCTGCTGGTGGCGCTGGCCTCGGTGGTGTTGCTGATGACGACGCGCTGGACGCCGCTGGAAATCGCGTGGCCGGTGGCGCTGCTCCTGGGCATGTACCTGGTGACGGGGCGCTTCCTGTCATCCGGCATGCATGTGCTGACGTCGCTGCCGTCCATGGCGGGCCTGTTGGCCAGCGTCACGGCGGTGGCCTTCAACCACCTGGTGGCCAACCGGGAGACGGAGTTCGTTCGCGCCGCCTTCAGCCGCTTCATGGAGCCCAAGCTCGTGGAGCAGATGATTTCGGAGCGCAAGCTGCCGAGGCTCGACGGCGAGAACGTCGAAATCAGCGCCTTCTTCAGCGACATCCGAGGCTTCTCCACCTTCAGCGAGCGCTTCAAGGAGGACCCGCGCAGCCTGGTGCGCATCCTCAACACGTACCTGACGCGGGTGAGCGGCGTGTTGCTGAAGGAGGGCGGGTGCCTGGACAAGTACATCGGCGACGCGGTGGTGTGCCTGTTCGGCGCTCCCATGCGCCAGGATGACCATGCGGTGCGCGCGTGTCGGGGGGCGCTGGCGGCCAAGGCGGAGGTGGACCGGATGCGCGCGGAGTTCAGCGCCAAGGGCCTGCCGGACGTCTACACGCGCATCGGCGTCAACTCGGCGGTGAACTTCGTGGGCAACTTCGGCAGCGAGCAGCTCTTCAGCTACACGGCCATCGGCGACGGGATGAACCTGGCGGCGCGGCTGGAGGGCGCGAACAAGGCGTATGGCTCCGTCATCATGATTGGCCCGCGCACGTACGAGCTGGCGCGCGAGCACATCGAGGTGCGCGAGCTGGACCGCGTCCGCGTGGCCGGGAAGACGGAGGCCGTCACCGTGTACGAGCTGCTGGCGCTCAAGGGCCGCCTGGACGCGCGCAAGCGGGCGACGGTGGAGGGCTACCACGCGGCGCTGGCCCTGTACCGCGAGGCGCGCTTCGACGAGGCCGTGTCGAGGCTGGAGGCCCTGGGGGCCGAGGACCCGGACGACGGTCCGACGAAAGCCCTGCTGGAGCGTTGTCACAAGTATGCGAAGGCGCCGCCGCCGGACTTCGACGGCGTGGCGAGCCTGGACAAGTGAGCGGGAAAGGAGTCGGAGCAATGACGATGAGAACCAGAGCGGCCTGGGTGGCCTTGATGCTGGCACTGGGCTTTCCGAGCCTCGCGTCGGCGGTGGCGGTGGGGGGCTCGCTGTACGTGAAGGCGAAGAACACGCGGGTGATGGAGAGCCCGTCGCCCACGGCGAACGCGGTGGTCATCCTCCAGCCGGGCGAGCAGGTGAAGTGGGAGGGCGCCGACCCGAAGAACAAGCAGTGGCACAAGGTGAAGACCGCGACGGGCAAGAAGGGCTTCGTCTTCCAGTCCAACCTGTCCACCACCGCGCCCGACATGGAGCTGGTGGTCGAGGACAAGGGCAAGCGCAAGGTGAACCCCGCGGGCTTCGTCGCCAGCGGCGCGGCGGTGAAGGCGCTCAGCCCCGGCGCCGTCGAGTACGGCAACAAGAAGGGCGGCAACCACAAGCAGGCGGTGGCGCAGCTGCAGGGTCTGGAGAAGAAGGCCAAGGCCGTCTCCACTGCGGACATCGCGAAGCACGTGACGGCGGCGGGCCTGTTCCCCGTCGTCGGCGCGGAGGCCACGGCGAAGTCGGGCGCGGCCAAGGGCAAGACGAAGGGGGGCACGTGATGCGCGCGCACTGGAAGACGGTGGCCCTGGCGGGCCTGGGCCTGCTGGCCTCGTCGTGCAAGGGCGTGACGCTCGCGCAGTTCGCCGACAAGGCTGGGACGGTGGTGAACAACTCGGCGGCGGCGAAGAAGGAGCGCGCCTCCTGCGAGAAGCTGAACGTGGAGCCCACCGTGACGGAGGAGTACGCCATCGGCAGTGCCATGGCCATCCACTGGGTGCAGGGGGCCGGCGGGTTGATGGCTCCGACGGACGGCGCGAAGGGCACCGGGGTGCACGACATCCACCAGTACCTCAACGTCGTGGGGAAGAACCTGGGTGCGCAGTCCTCGAGGCCCACGCTGGAGTGGACGTTCGGCGTGCTCAACGACGACAAGAACTTCAACGCCGTGTCCACGCCCGGGGCCTACATCTTCGTCACCCGGAAGCTGCTGTCGCAGCTGGACAACGAGAGCCAGCTCGCGGGCGTGCTCGCGCACGAGATTGCCCACGTCGTGCTCAAGCACTCCATCAAGCAGTACAACGCCGCCAAGGTGAGCCTCTGCAAGACGGCCGTCACGATGGAGGCCGGTTTTCCGGGCTCCGGCAAGCTCATCGCGTCGACGGACAGCGGCGGCAACCTGGACCTGGACGGCGACTCGGCGCTGCTCGGCAGCCTGACGGAGAAGGTCATCGCGTTCGCGGAGAGCGGGAACGACAAGGAGCAGGAGTACGCGGCGGACCAGCTCGCGGCGCGGATGATGATTTCCGCCGGCTATGACCCGTACGAGTACCGCGCGCTCCTGCGCAAGACGGAGGACGACACCCGCCTGGGCTCACGACACCCCGACAAGAAGGACCGCGAGCAGCGCCTCGTCACGTTCCTCGAAAGCCTCAAGCCCAAGCAGGGCGAGTTCGCGGAGCTCTCGTTGGAGGGACTGCGCAGCCCGCCACTCAAGCCGGAGCTGGTCGCCGCCGTGAAGAGCACGTCGCGCGGCGGCGTGGCGAAGGACGGGAAGTAGGGCCCCCCCGTGGGGCGCCCGAAAGAGGGCGCCCCGGGTGAAGCGACTTCAGCGCGCGGCGGCCTGGCTCAGCGCGCGGTGCACTGCTTCGAGGGCCTTGCGCGCCTCGAGCAACTCGGCGCGCTCGGCGGTGAGTGAGGCCACCTGCTGGGCCAGCACGTCCCGCTCGCCCTGGAGCGCTTCCACCGCCCGGCGCAGCGAGGTCGACTCGTCCTTGGCGGACTCCAGCTCACCGGCGAGCCGCTCCTCCTCGGCGAGGCTGTCCACCAGGGCCTGCTTGCCGCGAGCCACGGACTCCTCGAGGACCTCGTGCTCCCTCGCGGAGGCCTGGAGCGCCTGACGGTTCTCCTGGAGGGACAGGAGCGCCTCGTCGCGCTCACCCTCCAGCGCGGCCAGCTCCCGCTCCAGGTCCGCCAGCAGCTTCACGCGGCCTTCCATCTCGGAGGACAGCCGGCGCGCCTCGTCCATGCGCAGGCGGGCTTCTTCCGTGGCCTTCTCCGCCTGACGGCGCGCCACTTCCAGCTCCTGCGTGAGCGAGAGGTTGGCGGACTTCACCTTCACCAGCTCCGCCTGGAGGTGGGTGATGCGCTCCACCGCGCGCTGGCCCGCCTCGGCCACCGTGGCCGGCAGGGGCTCCGGGCGCGGATTCTCGCGCACCGCCTTGAGGCGGGCCTTCAGCCGCTCGCGGCGCGCATCGGAGTCGTCCACCGCCTCCTCACGCGGAGGCGCGGGCGTCTGCACCTCGACCTCCTGGGGCGGAGCTTCGACGCGAGCCACCGGCTCGGCGACCATCGCGGTGACATGGGGAAGCGAAGCGTGGGGCGAGCCCTGCGTCATGGGGTGGGCCTCCTGGGAGTGCCCGGCCGCGAAGCCGTCCAGATGGAAAGCCGCGGGGGGAGGAGCCGCGAAGGTGACGGGCGGCGCCTCGCTGGGGTCGTCCTCGAAGTAGGCCGACTCCGGCGACCCAGGCTCTGGAGACGCGTACGTGAGGGGCTCGGCGACCTGTGAGGTGAACACCGGCTCCCGGGCGCGCGGCGGCTCCTGTGCACCCAGGGCGACCTCCATCGCCTCGGCGGCGGTGGGACGCGGGGCGCGGGCGCGCTCGATGCGGGCGCGCACCTCGGCGGACAGGTCCGCGGAGGGAGGCTCGGGCGGAGCCGAGGCGGAGGTCTCCTGCTCCGAGGGCTCGGAGGGGGAGGACTCGGCCGGGTCGGCGGCGCCGGTGAACGCGCCCAAGCGGAGGCGCGGCTTGGCGCGAGACACGTTCTGTTCGAAGGCTTTCTTCATGGCGAATCTCAGCCGGCCTGCTGGGTGCCCTTCTTCGGGGCGGCGGCGGCCGCGGCGACGAGGCGCGGCAGGACGTTGTCAATCATGGCCTGGATGTCGTTGGCACCCTTCGACGTGGGGTCCGCGACGAAGACGGGGCGCCCCTCGCTGGAGGCCTGGGCGAACTTGGTGCACTGCCGGATGATGGTCGGCAGCAGGAACTCCGGGTAGTGCTTCTGGAGTGCTTCCAGCGCTTCCTTCGCCAGCTTGAAGGTGGCGTTGAAGGAGTTGACCACGATGAACACGTGGTCGAGCACGTGGTTCAGGTCCTCCTCCAGGCTCTGCACCGTCTCGAACAACAGCTTGAGGCCGTGGAAGGAGAGGAAGTCCGCGAGCACGGGGACGAACAAGTCGTTCGCCGCCATCAGCGCGTTGAGGTTGAGCAGGCCGAAGGACGGGGGCGCGTCGAAGACGACGACGTCGTACTGGGCCTCCACGTCCTTGAGGGCGTTGCGCAGCTTGAACTCGCGGCCGGCCATGGGCATCAGCGAGAGGTCCATGGTGGACATGCTGAGGTTGGACGGGACGAAGTCCAGGTTGGGCAGGGAGGACTTCTGGATGACCTTGGCCAGGGGCGTCTTGCGCACCAGCACGTCGAGCAGCGTCTTCTCGAAGTCCTCGCCCTCGTAGCCCAGGCACTTGGTGGCGTGGCCCTGGCTGTCCAGGTCGATGAGGAGGACCGAGTAGCCCAGCTCGGCGATTCGCCACGCGTACGAGGTGGACAGGGACGTCTTGCCGGTGCCGCCCTTGAAGTTCAGGAAGAGCTGGCGGCGATGGCCAATCTTGTCCGGGAAGCGGTTGAGGGTGGTGCGCAGGTCCCAGACGTCGTCCGGGGTGTACACGTCCTTCCTCGCGTCCTCCGGAATGGCCTTCGGAGACACGCCGAGCATCTCGGCCACCTGCTTCGAGCTGTATGTCGGCGCTTCCATGAACGACCCTTCAAAAGACGTACGGGACGGGTACCTTGCCTCAAGCGGCGAAGTATTTGTGTCCCCTTCGGACCACGGAGCCTCGGGCTGACAGCAGGGTGAGTGCTTCCTGGGCGAGCTCCACGGGGGCCCCCAGGGCGGTCGTCAGCTCAGCGAGCGAGCGTCCGCGAACCGCGACGCGGACTTCCATCAGCATCTGCCCACAGAGGGCCTCCACGGGTGAGGCACCCGGGCGTCCCGAAGGGGGACGCGCTTCCGCGGCTCGCGCGGGCGGAGGAGGAGCGGCGGCGGGCACGGGCGCCGGAGCACCCATGGCCACCAGGGCCGCCTGGACAGGGGAAAGTCGAGGAGCGGCGGCGGGCCGCGCGGCCTGCTGTGTCGGCTGCGACGGAGTGCCCGTCGCCGACTGGCCCGGAGCGCGCTGGCCGGACTGCGCGGTGGGAGGAAGCGTCGAGGGCGGAGGCCCACCGGCCTGCACCGGAGCGCGAGGCGCGGGAGCACCGCCCTGGACCGAGGGCGCACCACCCTGCGCCACGAAGGCCGGAGCCGAGACCTGCTGCCGAGCGCCCACCGAGACCACGGCCTGCGGCGAAGCGACGAAACCCGCGACCTGCCGAGCGCCTGCCGCGACCCGCGGCGCGGTGGCCGCGGCGCCCACGTAGGCCAGCTCCTGCGCCGAGGCGGACACCGCCCGCGCGGAGCCCATCGAGGCAGCCCCATGGGCCGCGCCAGCGGACATCACCGCCTGCGCGGAGCCCGCGGTCGCATGGACCACCACGGCGGGAGCCACGTTGGCGGCCACCGCCTGCGCTGGAACCACCAGGGTCCGCGCGACCATCGGGCGCGTCGCATCCTCCAGCCGTGCGCGCACGGGCTTCACGGGGAGCGTCGCCAGCCGGCGAATCTCGCGGCGCCGGTGCGTGTCGTCCAGCGACACCACGGCGGACACATCGTGTCCCAGGATTCGCGACAGGCTCTGCGCCGCCGCCTTGCGCACGCGCGGCTCGCGGTCGCCCAGCGCCTCCAGCAGCAGCGTGCGAGCGTTCTCGCCACTCCCAGCGCCCAGCGCGAGCGCCGCCAGCGAGCGGACCTCCGAGTCCGCGTCGTGGATGGCCTCCTCGCCCAGCCGCCGCGCCGTCTCGCCTTCCAACCCCAGCGCCAGCAACGAGGCCCGGCGACGCACGGAGCGGTCCGGGTCCTTCATCGCCTGCGCCAGATGCGGCGCCGCGTCCCGAGGCGCCAGCGTCAACAGCGCCTTGAGCGCCGCGATGCGAACCTCGGGCACCGGCGAGGACAGCAGCGGCGACACCACCTGCGCGCCCTCTTCCCGGCACAGCGCCGCGAACGCCTGGAGCAGCGCCACCTGCGCCGCCGAGTCCGTCTCCGCGTGCAGCGCGCTGGCCAGCGCCGGAGCAGCGGCCGGCTGGGACAGCGCCTTGAGTCGCTCGGCGGCGCGGATCCGCGCGGCGGCGTCCGGCGCCGACAGCTCGCGCACGGAGAACCCGAACAGCGTCTCGTCCGTCGGAGCCCCCACGCCACCCTGTCCGGACAGCTCCGCCAGCTGCGCCTGACTGACCCCGAGCCGCCCCGCCTGGAGGAAGCGATGGGCCTCGCGCGCCACCGGCGACAGCCCCTCCAACAAGGGCTCCAGCAACGCGGTCCGAGCCGGCATGCTCGGAGCGGAGGCAATGGCGGCCTGCGCCTTCGCGGAACCATCGACGAGCGGTACGGCCGGCCCGCGCATGGGCACCTTGACGACCGGCGAGGCCACGCCGCGCTGCGGCTCCCCGTGCAGCAGCGCCTCGCTGCGAAGCTGGGAGATGAACGACGCCAGGTCGAACCCCAGGTCGTCGTCCTCGTCGTCGCCGCCATCCTTCGTCGACGCGCGCAACCGACTGGCGTTCAGCAACCGGTCCATGAGCTGGTCGCGCTCGCCCCGCAGCGCCTGCGTGAGCCGCACCGACTCCTCGCGCTCCGCCTGGAACCGCCCGGCGCGAACCTCCAGCTCCGCCACCTCACGGCGCAGCCGCAGCTCCCGCTGCTGCGTCTCCGCCATCTCACGCTTGAGGTGCTCCATCTCCTCGCGCGTCGAGCCCAGCTCGCTGAGCAGTTGCTCCGCGCGCGCCTCGAAGTAGACAATTTTCTCGAGTGCGCTCTTGAGCAGCGCGTCCGGACGCTCGTCGCTCACGACCTCAACGGCCCTCCCCGCGAGGCAGCGCGGTGCACCCCCGACCCACCGGGGGGGCACCCACCCTACGTCAGACGTCCCGCCTTCGTAAACCACGGAAACACCAGGGCTTTTCCGTGAACTCCCGGCCTCTCCATTGACAACGTCGCGCAGGCCGATTTTTCGGCCTCGGAGGTGAACACCGCCTTTCCGTCGAGCGCCGACGGACGTGTCAGGCCCGCTGAACACCTGCACCGTGAGTGCGGCCGTGGGTCGGGCGACGTCAAGCAGCGGACGTCACGCCGGAGCGACGCCCACGGTGAGCTGGACGCGTCCGCGAAGCGCGCCGCGTGAAGCCCCGCTCGCACGCACGCCGCGCTGATCCCCACGCACCGCGCGCCGATCTCCCGCGAGCCGATTTTTCGGCCTCCCGCGGCATCTGGAGACTTCCGCGTCCACCGCCCGCGGGGTGACTTCCGAGCACACCGCACCCCACTTCCGGAGCCCTCCGCGAGCGGCCCCGGACACGTGTCCCGGCAGGCTCCGAAACACCTCCGGGTTCAAGCGCTTTCGCACGCCCTTCCGGATGCACCTGAATGTCAGACCCCACCCGTAGTCTGTGTTCCACGAGGCAAGGAACTCGCAGGCACTTTTCCCCGGTACCTCTCCGCCGAAGCGCGGGGGGAAAAGCCCTCTTTCGACAGGTTTCCGCACGCCATGGAACAACGATTGGCCACCATCATTGGAAATGCAGTGCGCGCGTCGCGGCAGCGGCTGGAGCTCACCCAGGCCGACGTGGCCGAGCGCGTGGGAATCGCCACCGAGGTGTACGGGCGGCTGGAGCGCGGCCACATGCTCCCCAGCGTCCGCACGCTGAGGAAGCTGTGTCTGGTCCTCAACTGCTCGTCGGACGTGCTGCTCGGCATGTCCGGCGTGGAAGGCGCGCCCACGCTCGCCGAGGATCCTCCGGAGTACCGCGAGCGTCCCGAGGTGCGCCGGCTCTTGCGCACCGTGCGCAAGCTGGATGCGCCCCGGCTCCGGCTGTTGGGCCAGGTCGCCAACGCGCTCGAGACGTGAACCCCGCCACACGCCCGCGACGCGCTGCTTCCATTCCGCATCCGTGGAAGACAGCGAGCGCGGGCGGAATCAGTACCGGGGCGGGGTGGACCCGGGTTGAGACGGATTGAGGGGGACGACGCGCGAGGTTGCGCGTTTTCGCAAGCGCTTGGCGCATGGAATGAAGCGGCGAGGCGGGCGCAAGCCTACCTTCATGCTCCATGACTCGCCCCTCCCCCGCCCCCGCTCTCGACTTGCCGCAGCTCGCGGTACACGCGCTGTGGTGGGTGTGGTTCCCTTCCTTCCTGTTGAGCTGGGACCACCTGGGCCTCTGGGGCCGCGTGGGCATGTGTGTCGCGGGCTGGGCGGTGCTGTTCTGGAACTACGCCGTCCTGCACAACCACATGCACGTGTCCATGGCGCGCCCCAAGGTGCTGAGCTGGGTCGTCTCCCGGACGCTCGGCCTGGCGTGCGGGTTCCCCTATCGGGGCTACTACATCCACCACTTCAACCATCACCGGTACAACGACGGCCCGGGGGACTGGGGCCAGCGGCGGCCGGGTGAAGGCGCCCTGCGTTATTGCCTGCGGTCGGCGCTGACGCCGTGGTTCTGGCCGTTCGAGGCGGTGGCCAACGTGTGGCGGTGGGCCAAGAAGCGCAACCAGCGCACGGAGCTCATCCTCGACTTCCTCGTCGTGGACGGGGGCATCCTCGCCGTCATCCTCTGGCGCCCGGCCCTGGGGCTGGCGTGGTGGGGGGTGCTGCTGGTGGGCCAGGTCTGCATCCACTGGCTCAACCTGGCGGCCCACTTCGAGACGGACTCCACCCAGCGGGCGGCCCTGGGCACCACGTCCACCTCCCGTCTGTACAACCTGTTCTTTTTCAATGCCGGTTATCACCAGGCCCACCACGTGAAGCCCCAGGTGGCCTGGCGGGAGCTGCCGGTGGTGACCGCTGAGCTTGCTGGCACGGCGCAGATAAGGCCGGAGTTGGTCACTTCCCTCTCCCCCATCAATCCCTTCTGGGTAGCGAAGGTGGCGAAGCGCTACTCTTCCGAGCCGTGCGATCGGCAGACGGCGTCGACGATTACTTCAGGGACCCCCACGGCCGTTACCTAGTCGGGGAAGGCTTCCTGCATTGGTACGCCTCGGCGGACCTGTGCGGCTTCATCCTCTGGGGCCGCCCGGCCGAGGCGCACGTGCGCCGGCTGGTGCATGTGCTCGACGTGGAGCTGGCCCCCGCGGCGCCGCATGCGTCGCTGGTGGATGCGCGCCGGCTGGAGGCGGCGGACCCGGCCGCCTTCGCGGTGCTCGTGAAGTACATGCAGGCGCGCGAGAAGTCGTTCGGCACCTCCGTGCAGCGGCAGGCCCTGGTGCGTCCGGAGGGCGTGGCGGGCGCGGTGGTCGGCGGGTTCTACACGCTCTTGACGGGCGCCTATCCCAGCAAGGTGTTCACGGACCCGGCGAATGCGCTCGCGTGGCTGGGCCAGCCGGAGGGCCGGGCGGCGCCGCTCTTGTCCAAGCTGAATGACCTGGTGGCGGAGGCCACGGGCCAGTCGCCCCTGTTGCGCGAGCTGCACCAGGCGATGCGCGGCAAGCTGCCGGACATCAACCTGTCGGACGTGGCCCGGGAGATGGGCATGTCCGAGCGCACGCTCCAGCGCCGGTTGAAGGAAGCGGGGACGTCCTTCCAGGCGGAGCTGAACTCGGTGCAGGTGCGCATGGCGCAGGCGCTCCTGCTCGAGACGGACATGAAGCTCACCGCCGTCGCGGTGGAGGTGGGCTGCGCGTCGCTCCAGCACTTCAGCAGCCTGTTCCGCAAGCTGGTGGGCGACTCCCCCAGCTCCTGGCGCGAGCGGCAGCAGGGCAAGGCCACCGCCGAGGCGAACAGCGCGGCCGAAGCGCCCTCCGTCGCAGCCACGGGGACCCACGACGACGAACCCCCGGGCGAGTAGCCGCGCCGAGCGGACCGGGTGCTCGGCTCGAACGAGGCTCCGGAACGCGTGACGAGGAGCCGCGCCGAGCGGCTCTCTTCAGCTCGGGCTCGGTCGAGGCTCCTGGGCCTTCGCCGCGGGCGCCGAGGGCAGGTGCAGCGTGAAGCACGCGCCGCCCTCGGGACGGTTCGCCACCGACAGCGTGCCGCCGACGCGAGCCAGGTACTCGCGACACAGCGCCAGCCCCAGGCCGGTGCCCTTTCCGGGGGCCTTGGTGGTGAAGAAGGGCTCGAACAGGTGCGACAGCACGGCCTCCGGGATGCCCGGGCCGTTGTCCTCCACCTCCAGCCTCACGCCCCCCGCCTCCTCGCGGGCGCGCAGGACGATTCGCGCGGCGCGCGGCGGCTCCGCCGAATCCAGCGCGTCCGCCGCGTTGAGCAGCAGGTTCAACACCACCTGCACCAACTGACGCTGCCCCAGCCGCACCCGGCTCAGGTCCGGCGCCACCTCCCGCACCACCTGGCCCAGGCTCCGCAGCCGCACCGACGCGAGCCGCTCCGCCTCGTCCAGCGCATCCACCACGCCGCACGCCTCCTCGGCGTCGGCCGAGTCCCGGGAGAAGCGCCGCAGGTCCGTGACAATCTGCTGGATGCGCAGCACGCCCTGCTGCGTCTCCTCCAGCACGCGCCGCATCTCCTCCAGGTCCGGCGCCGCGTCCTCGATGACGTCGCCCAGGTAGCCCAGGTTGGACTTCACGTAGGCCAGGGGGTTGTTCACCTCGTGGGCCACGCCCGCCGCCAGTCGCCCCACCAGCGCCAGCCGCTCCATCTCCGCGCGGCTGCGCTCCGCCTCCGCCCTCAATCCCTCGCTGCGCGCCAGTCGCTCCATCGCCGTCAGCCGTGCCTGCACGGCCTCGCGCTCCGCGTCGCGCATGCGGCGGAACATCTTCCCGCTGAAGACGGCAATCCAGGCCATGAACAGGAAGACCGTCACCTGACCGATGACCTGCCGCTCCGAGCCTCCCGACAGCCAGGTCGCCGCCACCACGCCCACCAGCGTCAGGACGATGGTCGCCCACAAGGTGAGCAGGTCCCCGGGCGTGAAGACGGCGATGATGAGCGGCATCGCGAAGAGCAGCGGGAACAGCGGACTCGAAAGCCCTCCGGTGAAGTGGATGTCCAACGCAATCGCCGCCAGGCTGCACACCCCGCTCAGGGTGGTGGCCCGCTGGAGCGGCATCCACCGCGAGCCCGTCACCACCGCCGCCGTGACGAGGATGGCGGCCCAGCCCACGTGGACCAGGCCCACCTGCGGGATGAACGCGCCGAACATCAGGGGATGCGTGGCCAGCGAGAGCAGCAGCACCCCCGCGGAGACGGCGAAGCCGCGGCGCTTCAAACGCAGCTGGGCTTCGAACTCGAATGTTTCAGGGCCGGGTACGACGGGTTGATGCACGGAAGACTTCCTACTGCTGGGCGCGCTGCGCGGCGGGACGGGACATCTGTCGCTCCACATAGGAGCGCAGGGCGGGGAAGTCTTCCAGGAGCCCCATGCCCCCACCCCAGTTGAGGATGGACGCCATCACCACGTCCGCCGCGGTGAAGCGCTCGCCCACCAGGAACGAGCGCCCCTTGAGCTTCTCCTCCAGCATCCGGGCGATGTCCGTGAAGCGCTTCTGGCCTCGCTCCGCCTCTCCGGGCACGCGCTCCTGCTCCGGCAGGAAGCGGCTGTGCGCGGAGTACGCGGACAGGGGCGGCTCCATGGTGGCCATGCAGAACATCATCCACTGGTAGTACTCGGCGCGCTCCACGGTGCCGAGCGCCGGCGCGAAGCCGGCTTCCGGGAACTTGTCGGCGAGGTGCAGGAGAATCGCGGCCGACTCGAAGACGGCGTGTCCGTCATCCTCCAGCGCGGGCATGGAGCCCATCGGATGCACGCGCAGGTACTCGGGGCTCTTGTGCTCCCGCTGGAGCAGGTCCACCGGCACCAGCTCGTAGGGAACGCCCAGCTCCTCGAGCAACCAGCGGGGGCGCGTGGCGCGCGTCTTCTGGGCGAAGTAGAGCTTCATCATCGTCGTCGAGACTCCGAGGTGTGGCGCTGGAGCCGGCGAGCCTTGCCCAACTGCACCGCGCCGCGCGAGCTTCGCATCTCCCCCCGTCCCACGGGTGCGGGGATTATCGGGTCCGGACACACCGCGCGCAGCTTGCACCCCCTGCATTCGGCCCCGCTCCACACCGCCTCGTAGAGCGCCGTCACCCGGTCGATGACGTCGAAGTCCTCCGTCACGAACCCCAGCTCGAAGTTGCGCACCGCGTCGCCCTTCGCGCCCAGGCCCGCCCCCGTGAGGTTCGCGCTCCCCAGGTAGGCCCACGCCCCGTCCACCACCACCGCCTTGAAGTGCACGCGCGGGCACACCTTCAGCTCCAGCCCTCCGGCCACCAGCCGTGCCCGCTCGTCGAAGGCCGCGCGGAACGGACGGCTCGGCAGCTCCGCGTGGAGCAGGCGCAGCGACAGCCCCCGCGCCGACAGCCCATCCAACACCTCCACCAGCGGAACGAAGCGCCCCTTCGACTCCACGTACATCGCCTTCACGTTCGCCGTCGCAATCCACACCGACTCGCGCGCGTGGAGCAGCTTCTCCAGCACCACCTCCCGATACAGCTCGCTGCCGGACAGCAGTTCCGCCTGGATGGGACGCATGGAGACATCCTCACACACATACC
>NZ_JBLZWL010000026.1:0-19286 GCF_049194865.1 Corallococcus terminator
CGTCGCCGTCGGCTTCAGAAGCCACGGCGGGCTCCGCGTCCACCTCGTCCCAGACTCCCGCGCTCCCGGAGGAAGTCCGGCTGGCCGACCTGCGGCAGATGACCTTCGGCGGTGAGAACGCCGAGGCCTATTGGTCCTTCGACGGCAAGCAGCTCTCGCTCCAGGCCCGCCACGAGGGCATGGGGTGTGACCGCATCTACCGCATGGCGGTGGACCCCGCGAGCAGCGCCGCCGCCACGGTGACGCCCATCTCCAGCGGCCAGGGCGCGACGACGTGCGCGCACTTCCTGCCCGGTGAGCAGGAGGTCATCTACGCCTCCACGCACCTGGGCGGCGAGGCCTGCCCGCCCAAGCCCGACCACTCGATGGGCTACGTCTGGGCGCTGTACGACACGTACGACATCTTCAAGTCGAACGCGGATGGCAGCGGGCTGACGCGGCTGACGGACAACCCGGGCTACGACGCCGAGGGCACCGTCTGCGGGAAGGACGGCTCCATCATCTTCACGTCCGTGCGGGATGGGGACCTGGAGCTGTACCGGATGGACCGCGACGGGAAGAACGTGAAGCGGCTGACGCACACGCCCGGCTATGACGGCGGGGCCTTCTTCAACGCGGACTGCTCCAAGATTGTGTGGCGCGCGTCGCGTCCGCAGCCCGGCAAGGCGCTGGACGACTACCAGGGGCTGCTCAAGCGCGGCCTGGTGCGGCCCACCAAGCTGGAGCTGTACGTGGCCAACGCGGACGGCTCGGAGGCCAAGCAGATCACCTGGCTGAACGGCGCCGCCTTCGCGCCCTTCTTCCACCCCAATGGCCGGCGCATCCTCTTCGCGTCCAACCACGGAGACCCGAAGGGCCGTGAGTTCGACATCTGGGCGGTGGACGTCGACGGCTCCAACCTGGAGCGCATCACCCACGCGCCGGGCTTCGATGGTTTCCCGATGTTCTCGCCGGACGGCAAGTGGCTGGCCTTCTCCAGCAACCGCGCCACCGCGCAGGGCAAGAGCGACACCAACCTGTTCATCGCCCGCTGGGTGGACGACGCGAAGCCGGCCTCGGGTGCACCGTCGGCCGCCGCGGACCGCATCCGAGAAGACGTCTCCTTCCTCGCCGCGCCCGCGCAGGAGGGTCGGGGCATCGGCACGAAGGGCCTCGAGGCCGCTGGGGGACTCATCGAGACGCGGTTCCAGGAGCTGGGCCTGACGCCCGCGGGTGACACCGGGACGTTCCGACAGGCGTTCCCCGTCACCACGGCCGTGCAGCCCGGGGCCGGGACGCAGGTGCAGCTCGGGAAGACGGTGCTCCCGACGGATGCGTACACGGTGCTCGGCTTCTCCGGGCAGGGCCAGGCGAAGGGTGCGCTGGTGTTCGCCGGCTACGGAATCGTGGAGCCGTCGCTCAAGGTGGACGACTACGCGAAGCTGTCGGTGAAGGGGAAGATTGTGGTGGTGCGCCGGTTCGTCCCGGACGCTCCTGAGTTCTCCGACACGGACAAGCAGCGGCGCTTCGGTGACCTCCGCTACAAGGCCTGGCAGGCGGCGCAGCGCGGCGCGAAGGCGCTCATCGTCGTGGACTGGCCGCAGGCGCCCACGCCCGCGCCCAAGGAGTGGCGGATGCCTCCCGAGGCGACCCTGCCCGTCCTGCATCCCGAAGGCGTGGGCGACGCGGGGCTGCCGGTCGTCGTGGTGAAGCGCGCGGCGATGGAGCCGGTGATGGGCTCGTTGATTGCGCGCAAGCGTGTGGACGCGCAGGTGGACGTGAAGCTCGAGTTCGAGCAGCGCGCGGCCTTCAACGTCGCGGCGGTGCTGGAGGCTGGCGAGGGCAAGCTGCCGGGCACCATCGTGGTGGGCGCGCACTATGACCACCTGGGCTTCGGCGGACGTGGCTCGCTGATGCCGGACCGGCACGAGGCGCATGGCGGCGCGGATGACAACGCCTCTGGCGTCGCGGCGCTGTTGGAGATTGCGCGCACGCTGAAGGAGCGCCGTGCGGAGCTGAAGCACGACGTGCTCTTCCTCGCGTTCTCGGGTGAGGAGACGGGGTTGCTCGGCTCCACGCACTTCACCCGGCAGCGAGGAGACGCGGGGATGAAGCAGGTCACCGCGATGCTGAACCTGGACATGGTGGGCCGGCTGCGCTCCGGCGGCCTGTCGGTGCTGGGCGCCGAGTCCGCCGGCGAGTGGGGACCGCTGCTCGCGCGGGCTTGCGACGAAGCGCGAGTCACCTGCAACCCGAGCGGTGACGGGTATGGCCCGAGCGACCACTCGCCCTTCTACGCGGCGGGCGTGCCGGTGCTGCACTTCTTCACGGGAGCGCACTCGGACTACCACAAGCCCACGGACACCGTGGAGGGCATCAACGCGGTGGGTGCGGCGCAGGTGGCGCGCATCGTGTCCGCCGTGACGGTGGGCCTGGATGGGAAGACGGCGCTGACGTATCGCAAGGTCCCCTCCCCCACGCCGCGTGGTGACCTGCGCAGCTTCAACGCGTCACTGGGAACGGTGCCGGACTACGCGGGCCCGCCGAACGGACAGAAGGGCATGCTGCTCGCGGGCGTGCGCGCTGGCGGCGCGGCGGACCAGGCTGGAATGCTGCGCGGTGACGTCCTCGTGCGGTTGGGCAAGCACGTCATCGGCGGCGTGGAGGACCTGATGTTCGTGCTCAACTCCTCCAAGCCCGGCGAGACGGTGGAGGCGCGAGTGCTGCGCGAGGGGAAGGAAGTCCCGCTCGAGGTGACGTTCCAGGAGAGCAAGCGCCCTCGATAGACACGCGACGAGGCTCCGAGGAGCCCCAGAAGACGAGTCACAGAGCGGGCCCGGATGGCGTTCCAGCAGGACGCCCCGGGCCTGCGGCGTTTTCGAGCACTTGAGGCGGCGGGAATCGAAGCCGTGCAGACGAATTGGACCCATACTCGGACCAAAGGACGACCGTTCGATTTCCCTCTGAAACCTGCACCAGCTTGGCCACAGCAGACCTAACTTCGCTGACGCCCTAGCCTACCGTCACCCCGGTCCTGCCACACTCCGACACCCAAGACACATCCCGAGGGGGACTGCCGCGCGAACAGCAACCAACCTCGGCGTAAAGTGCAAAAAACCACGAGGAGACTACTGCCTATCAGGCGGAGGACTACACCCGTTTGCGCCCTGAGCTTAGCTATCGCGTTCGCTTTTTCCGAACGTCAGGCTGCCTATTGATAAACATCGAAGTGAGCGTTCGGACTGAGCACGCACTGAGTACGGCTATGCGTCACTGGAGAGGGAATGACTGACGAACAAATGACCGCAATCGGCGAGTTCTTTGCGGCGGCCGAAAAACTGAAAGGGCTTGGCATCATCCGTTCGGACAAGTATCTCGGCGACATTGCAGAGTTTCTTGCCGTGTCACAGTTTGGCATGACTCTCGCTTCTAGTGGCCGAGAGCCCGGGCATGATGGAATAATTGAGGGCAGGAAGGTTCAGGTCAAGTTCAACGGTGGAACCAGCAAGAACATTGAATGCGGCAATCCGGATGATTACGATGAGCTTATTGTCGTGCTTGGCCCGAACAGCATCATGCGGAGACCGGACATCACTACTCATTTTGCCATTTACCGGATTCCCAGTGACACTGTACGGGGAAAGACACCTCACAAAGACAACAAACGCCGACTGGCAAAAGGGGACCTCCCCTCCGAATGTCTAATCACCGAGGAACCCTGATAGACATCGCACTGAGCCTTGTTCCTACATATCGACTGACTCCCGGTACGTCACCGCGAGGGACTCAGGGTCAGCGATCCACGACGGTTCCACCGGCCGCGTTGTATCCTTTCACCCTTCCATCCTTGAATTCCAACACCTGAGCTTCGACAACGAAGCCAATGGGCTGTTCGCCGCCCCGACCGTGAACTTCCGTGGGCGTGCCGATCAACCATCGCCCCCCGAATGAGCATGTTGTCCTGCAGGTCGAAGTACCGCTTTGGCATGTGGCCCATTGTGGTGGTCACCGCTGGCGTCTCATCACCGTGCATTACACTCCCGTGCACGGCAATTGGCTCACCTCAGCGACGATCGATCAGAGGATTAGACCTCCTGAAACGTCGTCCCAGTGGCGCCCATGTGCTCGAGTGCGTCGCGGATCTCCTCTCGGACAATCAACGCGATGGGCCATCCCCACGGGCGGAACACCTTCGCGTCACCTACCTGCGAAGCGTCAATCCGCATTCCCCAAACGTCTCGGTACTCACCAACCTTCTCTGGATGCCCGTTCTCTGGCGTCCACATCAGGATTTCCTCGGTGGCCTTGTCGTCAATGCAGCGAATCAGCTGGGTGGCCACGAGAATGCAGAATTGCTCCGACTGGCCCGCGACCTCGATGGGAAAGAGCTGTACGTCATCGGGAGCAAGCTCCGCGAAAACGGATGCCACCTTGGCGTGAACGACAGGAGTTGAGCGGGCCGCCAGCGAGAAGTCTAGCGCTGTTCCGGGTAGATGCATCGGGAGCTTCAACAGTCCCGGGTTGACCAACGGAGTCCCGTCGGTGAACACCCACGGCTCACGATGCGGTCGGCCTTCAGCATCAGTAGGGGTGCCGAGCAACCACCGACCTTGAATGGTCATGTCGTCGCTCAAGTCAAAGTAACGCTTGGACATGCGGACCATTGTGTCGCCCTTATGCTCCCGTCACCAGCCTATTGAGGTGGGTACCGGGAGCAGCGATGTCCTGCGCCAGGCTGTCGAGTTCCTTCGTCAGCGCTTCGCGACACTGCGTCATGGTGCGACAGGTTCGCGTTGCAGCGTCCAGGCGCCGGAAGATCCGCCGATGGTAATCCAGTGGGTGGGGCCCCTTGTGGCCTTTGACGCGAACAATGTTGGCTGGGTCGTTCAGCGACATGCCAGCCCTGTCGAAAATCTCCTGAAACCGGGGCGACCAAGGACCATCCTTGTTCGTCGACTTCCACCACTTGTTCGTGGCGATGTGGTGGTCGTGCCCCTCCGCGTCCACCGGAGCGGCAGCCGTGCCCGCCAGCGCCCAGGCCACCGCATCAGGAGCGAGTGCCACGGTGACGGCCCCACCCGACACGGCCACCGCGCCCACTTCGCCCACGAAGGCAAGGCGGAGGCCCGCGCGGTCCCCGGCCAGCACCGCGGCCTGGGCGGAACCGGGCAACGTGGGCACCTTGTTCGCGAAGCCCGCTGCCGTGTTCCCCACGGCCACCGTCGCCAACAGCACGAAGGCACGCGCCGCGTTCCGACCCATGCCCCGTCCGTAGCGCTCCCCTGCCTCGCGCAGCTCGTCAAACGTGGTCGCCCGGTCCGCCTCTTCCACCAGTCGCTTGAAGCCCTCTACCAGCGTCCAGAAGGTGTCGACCCCGAGGTAGACAATCGCTGTCGCCGTCATCACGGCAGCAAGGCCCTTGCTCACGGGCTCGGGCACCGACCAGAGGACCATGTAGAGGGTTATCGTCCACAGCGCCGCCGAGAGCGCCGCGTGCGGGTCGGCCATGCTTCGCCACCGTGAGGCGTGAAGATGACTGGCGGCCCCTGCCCCGTCTCCAAGCGCACCACGCGCCCCGAAGCGCAGCCTGTCAGTCCCACCAACAGCAGCAGCGCGGCCGCGTGATGCATTCTCATCCAGCCCTCCACCAGCAAAGGGCTCCACCTCCGAGACACGGTCAGCCCATGGTCGCGATCTGGACCTGGATGTCCTGAAACTCAAGCTTTATCCGACGCCCTCTTCCTGCGACGCTGCCCTCAGGAGGAAGTCCATGCACACCGCCCGCATCGTCATCCCACTGTCCGCATGGGCCGGCGTGTGCCTCCAGAGGGCTGCACAGCCTCTCCACCGGCTTGGCGCACAGCCCGGGGGCATCCCTCCTCTGCCCCTCTTCACCAGCCCACAGTCCTCAACACGGCCCCTATTCTTCCGATGCTCAACGCCGTGCCAACGATCTGTCAGGACGCCGGCTGTCGGTCGGCTACGCCGGAGGGGAGCCCCCTCCGTGGGTTTCACTGAAACACGCCCCTCCATCCTGCCCCCCTGCCTGCCGACGACGCTCGTGTCGGGACACGACCTGGCAGAAGGGCTGGGCCTTGAGATACCTCGGAACCTTGATTCGGCCGCCTCGTCACGAGATGCTCTCAACAGATATTTCCACGCGTAGGAGTTCATCATGACAACCTTGGCAGCGCTTCCCACGGAACAAAAGAAGATCAACTGCGTCTGGATTGGGAACGGACTGATCAGCTGCCAGTCGGCGTTCAACATCCTCAGCTGGATATCGTGTGGCTGGACCGTCACCATCTACAAGCACCCTGCCCCGCAGGTGAATGCCGACGTGAGCGCGATTTTCCACCAGGATGCCCATTCCGCGCTCAAATCCCCCAAGGTCACTGAGGAGACCCTCTCCGTGGTCTCCCTCACCGACGTTCTCGACCCCGCGACCACGGTCATGCCAATCACCCGGGCACTCCTGCGTCGATGGATTGGTGACATGGGCGTCGGCTACACCAGTTACGCCATCGGAGACTTGACCAAGTCTTTTATCGCAGGCACTCGCGCGGGCATCGTGCTCGACCTGAAAATCGGCCCCAGCCAATGGGTCCATGAATATCCGTCAAAGCCATTCACCGAGACCTTCATCAGCTTCTCCCGAGCGGGTGCGTTTGGCGTGGAGAACCAATGCCTGGGCAGCCTCAACCTTGATGTCTCAAACGAGTACGGCCAAATCTTCGACCTGAGCGCGAGCGGTCTGGAGAGCGCCACCTTCGACAAGCAAACCAATGCAGAGGCGGTTTTCGGCTCCATCACGGGCAAGCACCAACTCGCGTTCAACAAGATGAAACCCAAGTGCACGGACGTGAAGACAAAGGACGCCAGCAAATGGGAGTTCTTTGAGATTGGCCGGGACAAGAACTCAGGTCCGTTTCGCGTCTACCAGAAGCCGGGTTACTTCAACTGGAAACAGGGAGAGTACCTGGATCAGAAGAAGGAGAATCTGGTGCTTGTCGCCGAAGAACTGAAGCGCGACCACGGCACCATGAAGAACGGGCGAGTACCCGCCCCCTTCAAGCACGACAGCGACTTCTACCTTGAGTACATCCAACCCTTGGCCCATGAATCCATCAAGGACCTCAGAACGATGATTGCGGCCATCGACGAGAAGATCAAAGAAGGCAAGTAGCAATCTCCCGTTGCCCACCCATCGTCGTCCGCTCGCCGGACCAGAGAGCGCTCTCTCCGTGACGCCTCGCCGTTTGCTCGTCGGTCTTGCCTTGTGCACGTTGGTGTTGGGATGCACCGGCTTCGTGCTGCATGGCGCATTCGAACGCGTGCTGACCTGGACGCTCGATTGGAAACCGCTGGAGCTGAGTGCAGCCCAGCCGGGCTCGCGCGCGGTCGCGGTGGCTGCACCGGTCGATGGGACGGAGCGCCTGAAGCGTGCACAGCTCGCGCTCCAGGCGCCGAGTCTCACGGTGGCGGTGGCGCGCGACGGTGCCCTTCTGTGGACCGAGTCGCTCGGGTTCGCGGATGTCGAGGCGCGAACTCCGGCGAACGAGAACACCGTGTACCGGCTCGGCAGCACGTCGAAAGCGGTCACCTCGCTGCTGGCGGGGCGGCTCTTCGAGCAGGGAAAGCTCGAATGGGATGCGCCGGTGTCGAAGTACCTGCCCGGATATCCGCACGCCGGTGTCACGCCGCGTCGTCTCGCGTCCCATCAGGCAGGGCTGCGTCACTATGAGATGTGTCTGTGTTTCCCGGTCTGGGAGTATTACAGCCGGGCCTCGTACGCGTCGGTGAAGGAGAGCCTTGAGGTCTTCATCGAAGATCCGCTGATCTTCGAGCCGGGGACGCAATTCAAGTACAGCACTTACGGCTACGTGTTGCTCAGCGCCGTGCTGGAGTCCGCGGGGGGCGCTGACTTCGACTCCCTGCTGCGGCGCGAGGTGTTCGACGTTGCCCAGGTCAAGGGCGTGGGCCTCGAGCGCAATGGCGGACTGCAGCCCGATGCGCGCGGGTACGAAGTCGAAGGTGAACGCTACAAACCCGCTGACACCGTCGACAACAGTGGCAAGTGGGCGGGAGGCGGCATGGTCGGGACGCCGCGCGAGCTGGCGTTACTCGGGAGCGCGTTCCTGAGCGACGGACTGGTGAAGCCGGCCACGCGCGAATTGCTGTTCACGCCGGGAGTGCTGCCGGACGGAACGACGAATCCCTACGGCTATGGACTCGGCTGGCGGCGTTTCAAATGGAATCACAACGGCCGCGAGCTCGTGGTGCATCACCACGGCGGGGCCGCGGCCGGGTCTACGTTCTTCTGGATGGTGATTCCGGAGGAGCAGCTCAGCGTCGCCATCGCGATGAACCGGAGCATGGAGCAGGCGTGGCCCCTGGCCGAGCAGACCCTGGAGCTGATCGCCCCGATCGCATTCCGGTAACGGCCGGTTTCTTCCTGGTTCTTGGTGACCACCATGAAACTGACCGCCTCGTCAGGCTTGAACGCCGGCCCGCCGTTGAGCCCGACAAAATCGCGGCGGGGAGTTGATAATCTTCTCCGCCATTTCGCCTACCTCTTCCTTGCACCGACCAGCGCGAACACCGCACCTTGCGGATCGACCCCGCTCATCGAGAAATCGCCGCCGGGGATTTCGTTCGGACCGTTGAGCACCTGCCCGCCATGGGCCTCGATTGCCGCCTTCGCCGCGTCGATATCGGCGACGCGGAAATAGTGCAACCAGGCGGGCCCGGGGGCGCCCGCCATCATCGGCATCACCGCGCCGATCATGCCGCTACCCATTCGGGCTGCGTTTCGCCGCGAGGCATGGCTCAGGAACTCGTATTTGCCGAGCGACCCCATATCCATGTCGCCGTCCTTCACCCAGCCGAAGCGTTCGCCGTAGAAGCGCAGCGCGGCGGCGGGATCGGGGGTCATCAGCTCGTTCCACGCGCAATGCCCGATGCGCTTGCGCTCATAGGAGAAGGCGAGGCTCTCCTTGTCAGCCTGCCCCGGCGGCGGCTTGGGCGTCATGACGTAGAAGACGGCGCCCTGTGGATCGGCGACCATCGCAAAGCGCCCCTGCGGGATATCCGTGGCGGGCATCCATACCTTGCCGCCGGCCTGTTTGAGCGAAGTCAGTGCCTGATCGACATCGTCGACCGCGACATAGCCCAGCCACACGGGTCGCGCGCCGTGCTGCTGCATCCCCGCGGACAGCGTCAGCATGCCGCCGACCATGCCCTCGGAACCTTCGATCATGGCATAGCTGGGCTCCCCCTCCGACGCCCCGATCGTCCAGCCGACAACTTTGGAGTAGAAGGCGCGCGCGCCGTTGGCGTCGGGGGTCATCAGCTCGTACCAGATGAAGTCGCCGTGCATGTCACTCCTCCCGCTGGATGATGGGCACGAAGCCGCCCCAGAACATCCGCTTGCCGTCCATCGGCATGTCTGCAACGACGCCATCAACGCCTGCCCGCCGACGCGCCCGTCGAGCAGGTGCTGCTCCCACTTCAAGAGGTTGCCGACCGTGGTCGGCCATGTCGCAGCGCCCCTATGGGAGTCTGAAGGTCGCGCTCCCGATTAGCCAGGGGATTAGACTTCCTGAAACTTCGCCCCGGTGGCGCCCATGCGCTCAAGCGCGTCGCGAATCTCCTCTCGGACAATCAACGCGATGGGCCATCCCCACGGGCGGAACACCTTCGCGTCACCTACCTGCGAAGCGTCAATCCGCATTCCCCAAACGTCTCGGTATTCTCCAACCTTCTCAGGACGCCCGTCCTCTGGCGTCCACATCAGGACTTCCTCGGTGGCCTTGTCGTCAATGCAGCGAATCAGCTGGGTGGCCACGAGAATGAAAAACGGCTCGTGCTGGCCTCCAATTTCCACGGGCAGCGTCTGCACTTCCTTGGGAGCAAGCTCCGCGAGCACAGAAGCCACTCGGGCATGGACCACCGGGGCTGCGAAAGCCGCAAGTGAGAAGTCAAGTGCCCTTCCGGGTACGTCCAGGGGAAGCGTCAAGCGACCCAGGTCTGGAAGTCGCTGCCCCCGATAGAACATCCATGGGTCGTTCACCTCCCGTCCTTGAACGTCGGTTGGAGTGCCGAGCACCCACCGACCCGGAACAGTCATGTCGTCACTCAACTTGAAGTACCGACGGGGCATGGGACTCATTCTGGTTCGGTTCCTAGGTGCCCGTCACCAGCTTGTTGAGACTGGTACCTGGGGTGGAGACTTGCCGCGCCAGCTTGCCGAGTTCGGCGGTCAGCACCTCGCGGCATTGCGCCATTGTGCGGCACCCACTCGTCGCAGCAGTCAGACGCTCAAGAATTCGATCGTGGTATGCCTGCGGGTGGGGTCCTTTGTGGCCCTTGACGTGGACGATGTTGGCCGGGTCATCCAGCGACATGCCCGCCTTATCGAAGATCCTCTGGAACTTGGGTGACCAAGGACCCTCATTGTTCGTCGACTTCCACCACTTGTTCGTGGCGATGTGGTGGTCGTGCCCCTCCGCGTCCACCGGAGCGGCAGCCGTGCCCGCCAGCGCCCAGGCCACCGCATCAGGAGCGAGTGCCACGGTGACGGCCCCGCCCGACACGGCCACCGCGCCCACTTCGCCGACGAAGGCGAGGCGGAGGCCCGCGCGCTCCCCGGCCAGCACCGCGGCCTGCGCGGAGCCGGGCAACGTGGGCACCTTGTTCGCGAAGCCCGCAGCCGTGTTCCCCACGGCCACCGTCGCCAACAGCACGAAGGCACGCGCCGCATTCCGACCCATGACCCGTCCGTAGCGCTCCCCTGCCTCGCTCAGTTCGTCAAACGTGGTCGCCCGGTCCGCCTCTTCCACCAGCAGTTTGAAGCCCTCTACCAGCGTCCAGAAGGTGTCGACCCCGAGGTAGACAATCGCTGTCGCCGTCATCACGGCAGCAAGGCCCTTGCTCACGGGCTCGGGCACCGACCAGAGGACCATGTAGAGGGTTATCGTCCACAGCGCCGCCGAGAGCGCCGCGTGCGGGTCGGCCATGCCCTTGAATGCGTCCAACATCTCTTCCAGGACCACGCCTTGGGCCAGGGCCATGGTCAACGCATAGCGCCCGTCTCCACTCACGGTGGGGCTGTCCACCAGCAGCCCCAGGCAGTCGCCCTTGCGTCCAGTGCGCTCGCACCAACGCAGGTAAGCCCGCGACAGCTCCACCTCGGCGGTCGGCATGTCGGAAGCCAGCGCGTCCCCGTCCAGTGGCGTCATCTGCCGGGTGCGTGGGTTGAAGAGGTACGCGCCGCCACGGGCCTCCACGCCCAAGAGGTTCCGCGCAGCCCGTTGAGGATTCGCCGACGTCCGAATCTCCCGCGCCAACCGCGCCACGGCCTCTTTGAACTCGCGCCGCTCCAGCTCCACCGGTCCGGCTTCGCCACCGTGAGGCGTGAAGATGACTGGCGGCCCCTGCCCCGTCTCCAAGCGCACCACGCGCCCCGAAGCACAGCCTGTCAGCCCCACCAACAGCAGCAGCGCGGCCGCGCGATGCATTCTCATCCAGCCCTCCACCAGGCAAGGGCTCCACCTCCGAGACACGGTCAGCCCATGGTCGCGATCTGGACCTGGATGTCCGGAAACTCAAGCTTTATCCGACGCCCTCTTCCTGCGACGCTGCCCTCAGGAGGAAGTCCATGCACACCGCCCGCATCGTCATCCCACTGTCCGCGCTCTTCCTGGCCATCGTTGGGTGTGGAGGTCTCCGGCCCGCTTTCCGCTCTCCTCAGCGCGGGAACGGGGCCGAACTGCGTCGATGGCCAGATTTCCGCACCCGGCGATGACCACCTACGTGACCAGATTCCCGCGCTCCTCGATGACCGCCAACAACGCGCCCGTCGAGCAGGTTCTGCGCCCACTTCAAGAGGTTGCCGACCGTGGTCGACCAGGTCGCAGCGTCCCCATGGCTGTCTGAAGGGCGCGCTCCCGAACGGTCAGTGGATCAGACTTCCTGAAACTTCGTCCCGGTGGCGCCCATGCGATCAAGCGCGTCGCGAATCTCCTCTCGGACTATCAAGACGATGGGCCATCCCCAGGCGCGGAAGACCTTCGCGTCGCCTACCTGGGAGGCGTCAATCCGCATTCCCCAAACGTCTCGGTACTTTCCAACCTTCTCTGGGCGCCCGTCCTCCAGAGTCCATTTCAGGACCTCCTGGGTGGCCTTCTCGTCGATGCAACGAATCAACTGGGTAGCAACGAGAATGAAGAACTGCTCCGACTGGCCCTCAATCTCCACGGGCAGGGTTTGCACTTCTTCGGGAGCGAGCTCTGAGAACACGGAAGCCACTCGGGCGTGGACCACAGGGGCCGCGAATGCCGCGTGCGAGAAATCAAGCGCCTTGCCTGGCACTGTGATGGGGAGCGTCAAGGGGCCCAGGTCCGGGAGTCGCTCGCCCCGATAAAACATCCACGGGTCCTCCACCTCCCGCCCTTGAACATCTGTGGGGGTGCCGAGCAACCAGCGCCCCCCACCGCGCATGTCGTCCGTCAGGTCGAAGTACCGCTTTGACATGAGCCCATTGTGGCGCCGCATCTACGTGCCCGTCACCAGCTTGTTGAGCCTGGTGCTCGGAGTGGCGATCTGCTGCCCCAACCGGCTGAGTTCGGCTGTCAGCGCCTCACGGCATCGCTGCATGGTGCGACACCCCTCGGTTGCGTCAGCCAGGGTCCGGAAAATACGCTGATGGTACTCGAGTGGGTGGGGCCCCTTGTGGCCTTTGACGCGAACAATGTTGGCTGGGTCGTTCAGCGACATGCCAGCCCTGTCAAAAATCTCCTGAAACCGGGGTGACCAAGGACCTTCCTTGTTCGTCGACTTCCACCACTTGTTCGTGGCGATGTGGTGGTCGTGGCCCTCCGCGTCCACCGGGGCGACAGCCGTGCCCGCCAGGGTCCAGGCCACCGCATCAGGAGCGAGTGCCACGGTGACGGCCCCACCCGACACGGCCACCGCGCCCACTTCGCCCACGAAGGCAAGGCGGAGGCCCGCGCGGTCCCCGGCCAGCACCGCGGCCTGCGCGGAGCCGGGCAACGTGGGCACCTTGTTCGCGAAGCCCGCTGCCGTGTTCCCCACGGCCACCGTCGCCAACAGCACGAAGGCACGCGCCGCATTCCGACCCATGACCCGTCCGTAGCGCTCCCCTGCCTCGCTCAGTTCGTCAAACGTGGTCGCTCGGTCCGCCTCTTCCACCAGTCGCTTGAAGCCCTCTACCAGCGTCCAGAAGGTGTCGACCCCGAGGTAGACAATCGCTGTCGCCGTCATCACGGCAGCAAGGCCCTTGCTCACGGGCTCGGGCACCGACCAGAGGACCATGTAGAGGGTTATCGTCCACAGCGCCGCCGAGAGCGCCGCGTGCGGGTCGGCCATGCCCTTGAATGCGTCCAACATCTCTTCCAGGACCACGCCTTGGGCCAGGGCCATGGTCAACGCATAGCGCCCGTCTCCGCTCACGGTGGGGCTGTCCACCAGCAGCCCCAGGCAGTCGCCCTTGCGTCCAGTGCGCTCGCACCAACGCAGGTAAGCCCGCGACAGCTCCACCTCGGCGGTCGGCATGTCTGCGGCCAGCACCTCCCCCTCCAGCGGCATCATCTGCCGGGTGCGTGGGTTGAAGAGGTACGCGCCTCCACGGGCCTCCACGCCCAAGAGGTTCCGCGCAGCCCGTTGAGGATTCGCCGAGGTCCGAATCTCCCGCGCCAACCGCGCCACGGCCGCCTTGAACTCGCGCTGCTCCAGTTCCACCGGTCCGGCTTCGCCACCGTGAGGCGTGAAGATGACCGGCGGCCCCTGCCCCGTCTCCAAGCGCACCACGCGCCCCGAAGCGCAGCCTGTCAGCCCCACCAACAGCAGCAGCGCGGCGGCGCGATGCATTCTCATCCAGCCCTCCACCAGGCAAGGGCTCCACCTCCGAGACACGGTCAGCCCATGGTCGCGATCTGGACCTGGATGTCCGGAAACTCAAGCTTTATCCGACGCCCTCTTCCTGCGACGCTGCCCTCAGGAGGAAGTCCATGCACACCGCCCGCATCGTCATCCCACTGTCCGCGCTCTTCCTGGCCATCGTCGGGTGTGGAGGCGAACCGTCACCAGCACTGGAAACCCAACAGGAGGAAGTCTCGACAGCACAGGCCCTGGCCGGGGTCTGTGACGGCGTCACCTGCAGCGGTCATGGCGTCTGCCGTGACGAAGCAGGCACCGCGCGCTGCGCCTGTGACGAGGGATTCACCGATGCCGCCTGCGCCACGCGCGGCGGCGACTACGGGCGGCGCACGCTGCTCGTCCCGGGGCTGGCCGACCCCGACGTCTACAAGGAACACGACGACCTGTTCTTCCTCGCCGGCACCGGTAACGGTTGGCAGCTGCCCATCTACGAGACGCGAGACCTCTCAAGCTACCAGCTCAAGCGCTCCTATGACCCATCCGTGGCAGACCCCGTGTTTGACTATTGCTTCCTCTGGGCGCCGGACCTCGGCAAGCACGACGGGGTGTACCAGCTGTACTTCTCCGCGCACCGGGTCCCCAACGGCGCCGCGTGCCCCCCGTCCGGCCAGGAGGTGACGACCTTCGTGGCCACCGCGCCCGACCTGAACTTCCAGTTTGGCGTCCCCCAGCCCATCAACGCCAACACCACGTGGCCCCGCACCTCCACCGGTACGGCGTGCCTGCCGCAGGGCTGCAACCGGAACATCCGCATCGACTCGGCCACGTTCAATGACACGTCGGGCCGCTGGTTCTTCTATGTCTGGTTCGACCGGGGCAACAACATCTCCTCCTTCAACACCGCCGCTCCCGGCACCGTCTTCAACCACGCGGGTCCGGCTGTCTTCTCGACGCCCGCCTACGAGGAAGGCATCAACGAGGCCCCCGAGGTCTTCAAGCGCAATGGCCTGTACTACCTGCTCCTCAGCGGCGGTTGGTACAACAGCCAGTACGCCATGTATTACATCATGGGGGACTCCATCCCCCAGCTCACGCGGGCACGAGCGGTGCGGCGGCTCTCCCAGCCCCTGCGCAACACCGCCGGCAGGCTCGTGCAGAGCCACGGCCACAACGTCATCGTCGAGCGCCGGGGTGAGTACTTCAACGTCTTCCACGTTGGCGCCTTCGACGCCGCGGGCAACCTCACCGGGCGCAGCACCTACAAGCAGCGCGTCGCCTTCAAGCCGGACGGCTCGCTGCACTCACTCAACCAGGTGAACGTCCGGTGGAACAAGCTGACCGGTTACAGCTACTCGCTCGACGTCGTGCTGCGCGACGGCACCGTGGTGGGCCCGTGCCTGTCCGTGGCCGTCCTGGGACAGGCCAACAAGACCGTCTTCGACGGCGTGTGCCGCAGCGCCGGGGACCGCGTGGTGACCAAGGGCGACATCGCCGCCTTCCGCATCTTCTACTCGAACAACAACGTCTGGGGCCCCTCCGTCGAGCGGGCCTATGACGGCATCTCCGACGACGTCGCCCTGGACCTGCCCGGTGGCTACACGCCCTTCGTGGACCTGAGCTGGAGCGAGGAGGAGACCACCGCCCAGTACTCCATCGACGTGCAGCGGCGAGACACCGGCGCGTGGATTGGCCCCTGCATTGGCGTTGGCGCCGTCAACAAGAGCCTCTCCTGGACCTACCAGGGCCGCTGTGACACGCCCGGCATCAACGTGCCCTCCTCCAACATCCAGGCCTTCCGCATCTGCTCGGCGGTGAATGGCGACTGGGCCCGTGCTCGCTGCGGCGCCACGCCGTATGACGGGCGCGCCATGCAGTCGCACATCGTCATCCCCTGAACCGCCCGCGGCGCCCCGCCGGTCACCGCGGTCATCAGGACGATGACGCCAGTCACCACCGCGTCCAGCGGGCTCCACGAACTTCCTCGTGAACGCAGACAGGCTCCGAGGCCCCGAGCAGTTCACCTCTCGGGGCCTCGCCTTCGCTCCTCAGTTCCAGATCACCGTCGAGGAGTCGTTGGGCGCCACACCGCCACGGCAGTAGGCGAAGAAGGACCAGGTCGACTTCATGCTGGGCTTCCACCACACGTCCCAGCCGGTGGAGATGGGAATCGCGAGCGAACCCTGGACGGCATAGACGTCGACCGAGCCAGCGGCGACCGGCGTGCCCCAGCCGTTGTAGAAGACGCCGATGTGAACGTTCGTCCCGTTCGCGACGGTGAGGTTCTGCGTCCACGGCGTCGACGTGTTGGGCTGCACACGCACCTGGATGGAGCTGTAGGGGCAAGCGGCCTCGGCGGCCAACGGCGCGCTCACGGCCGCCATCAATCCCATCGTGTACATCAGGCTCTTCGTCTTCATGTGTCTCTCCTGCCTGCGAGATTGAGCGATAGACGTCGCGTGCAGGCGAGGCATGTTAAACACGAAAAGCAGCTTTTACTGAATGGCGACCTGGTGACTGAAGAAAGGTCTGTGTGGCCGCCGCGGTGATTTGCTGCCTCGGTAAGGTGCTCGAGAATCCAGCGGATGACGAGGCCCGCGCGGTGCTGGCCGACGCACTCCTCGAAGAAGGCCATCCCCGGGGGGAGCTCATCGCGCTCCAGCTCGAAGCCACGCGGCGCCCACTCACTCACGCCGAGAAGAAGCGGGAGCGGGACATCATCAAGACGGCGCGAAAGGAGCTGCTCGGCCCACTCGACGCGGTGCTCAAGGTCCAATGCCGCTTTACGCGCGGGTTCCTGTCCCACGCCGCCCTGAAGCAGAGCATGTCCTACGCCCTCTCGCGCGCCCAGGTGACGGTGGTCGGTCATCCCCTGTGGGCCACGGTGGAACACCTGGAGGGACAGGGCGACGAGGACATCACTCCACACCCGGTCATGAAGTCGTTGCGCTCGCTCGCGCACAGCCAGGTGCACCTCGGGACACTGGCCGAGCTGCCTCGCCTGGAAGCCCTGGTCTCGTTCGCATATACGGAGCAGTGGTCCACGCTGGCCCAAGAACCTGACGCCTTCCCGAGGCTCCGGCGGCTCGACCTCTCCACCTCCCCCCAATACGCGCGAGACCTCCTGACGTCGCCCCTCGCCGCACGCCTGAAGCAACTCCAGCTCCGCCTGAATCTGTCCGAGGACAACCGTCGCGTCGCCGAGGCCTCGATGGCCCTCTTCAGCCTCGTCCCCAAGCTGAAGGTCCCCGACCTCACCCTCCGGCTGGTCCTCCACCCTTCCAGGGACTGGTGCAGCGGCTTCCGCTTCCTGAGGGAGCCCTCCGGCCGACACTCTGTCCACGTCTTCACCACGGCGATGAAGAGCTCCCATGAGCGCCTCGCCCAGGCGGACGTTCTGTCGGGGTTGGAGCGGGCGGCCCGACTCAAGCCCGCGAAGCTCACCGTGGCGCACCGGCTCCGCACGAACCTGCGCCGCGCCGTCGAACAACGGACGCGGGAGCTGGGCGGCACGCTGGAGTCCTGATGGCGGTGGGCGAGTAGCGGCCGGGTCTCATCGGGGCCGATTTTTCGGCAATCGCGGAAGCATCGCGCACATCGACGAAACCGTGAAAGGGACACGACCGAAGCCAATGGCTGCCGGCGTATTTCTTTTGTCACCGAGTCGGGCCGGCCCCTCTCAGCGGCACACACATCTTGAACGGAGAATCCCTGTGCGCGTTGTCTCGTTCCTTGCCTTCCTTCCTCGCTTGCTCGCTCTGGGTCTGAGCCTCATCGGTGCCCAGGCGCTCGCGGGGTATGCGCCCTACGCTGACGGTTATGTCCTTCACGCCTCCGACACCTCGAACCGCTATGTGGTCGCGGGTGGCGCGAGGTTCTTCATTCCCCCCGCGGAGTGGAGCAACTACGCCTTCGCCCCCATTGCGGCGCAGACCCAGGCCACCATCAACTCCTATGAGGTGTTTCCCCAGGACGGCACGCTGATCCTCGAGCTCAGCGAGTCAGCCATCTACGTCGTGGTGGGAGCCAGGGCCTGGTGGGTTCCCAATCCCACGGAGCTGGGCTTCTGGGATGACACCACCAGCGTCAACGTCGTCCCGAACGGGTCGCGGGACGTCTTCCTCAACCCCGTGTACAGCGCGATGATCAAGGACCGCACGTCGAGCGACGTCTATCTCTTCGTGGCGGGCGCCAAGTTCCCCGTCACCGACCCCGCGGACCTCGCCTACTTCGGGGGCTCGTCCGCCGTGAAGGTCGTTCCCCTGGGAACGGTGGGCCAATACGGCAATGAGGTGTATTGCGGAACGCTCCTCCGCGAGCGCTCGAGCAGCACCGTGTATTACATGGGCTATCACTCCAGCACCTCGCCTATGTACAAGGGCGTCGCGACCGGAGTCACCGCGGATGGCGTCGTGCCGGATGGCGCGCTCTCCTCGTTCTCGCTGTACCCCGGCATCCCGTCCTGCATCTGGTAGCGCGTTGACTCGGGGGGCCGGAAGTTCGCCGGCCCCCCTCTTCCTGGAGCCACGGAGCCGCAGTTCACCAGAAATTCACGTATTGCGATTCTCTCTTTCTTGGTAAACGAGGCCGCGAAGGTGGTGAACCCCGGCTCTGGAAGGAACCAAGAGAATGCGCACCCTGAACAAGCTTTCCGTCGCGGCGGTGTTTGTCCTGTGGCTCGGCGGTTGCGGCGCCACGGACGCGGACCTGGGCGGCGATGGCGTCGCCCGTCAGCTGGAGCAGGACTTCGGTGGCCCGAGCGGCCTCATGGAGTTCTTCGACCGCCACACGGAGGAGGAGATCCGGGAGGCGCTCAGGCCGTACGGCGCCGGCTACGTCACCCACGGGGAGGTCTCCCAGGCCGCCATCCGAGACTGCCCCAAGAACTTCCCTTCGAGCGACCGGAACATCTGGCACAACTTCGACGGCGAGTACTACTTCATCGACACCGCGGGCCGACCGAGCCGGGCGTACAAGAACCTGCCGGCCATCGTCGCCGCGCCGCGCATCGACGCCTGTCAGACGAGCGTCGGGCAGTGGGGCGACGCGGAGAACGCCAACAACGACTATGACGGGGGGCACCTCATCGGCTCGCAGCTCGGGGGCTGGGGCGGGCGGGCGAACCTGGTGCCACAGGATGCCAACTTCAACCGTGGCAACTGGGTGCAGCTCGAGAACAAGATGGCCAAGTGCGGGAGCCTTCCGAGCGGCCGGTTGCGCTACACCATCGGCGCGAACTACCCGAACTCCACCACGCTCATCCCCAACAACATGACGATGGAGCTCAGGAACCAGTCCTCGGGCGCCAGCGTTTCGCTGTCCTTCACGAACACGGACGGCGGCGGCTCGAGCGGCACCGCCACTCGGACCCGAGGCGTGGACTGGCTGACCAGCCAGGGCTGCAACTGACG
>NZ_JBLZWL010000061.1:0-20920 GCF_049194865.1 Corallococcus terminator
GACGCGAGCCACGGCGAGGAGCTGTGGCGCACGGACGGCACCACCTCGGGCACCTTGCTCGTCAAGGACCTGGCTCCCGGCGCGGAGGACAGCTCGCCTCGCGGCCTCACCATCGTGGGCTCGCGCCTCTTCTTCCTCGCGAACTTCCCCGACGCCGGCTGGGAGCTCGGCGTCAGCGATGGCACCGAGGCCGGTACGCGACTGGTGAAGGATATCCTTCCAGGCCCCACCGGCTCGTTCCCCACCTCGCCCACCGCGCTCGGCTCGGTGCTCGTCTTCACCGCGAACGACGACGAGCACGGCGAGGAGCCCTGGGTCAGCGATGGCACCGAGGCGGGCACCCGGCTCCTTCACGATATCTGGCCGGGCCCGAGCAGCTCGCACGCGGACACCTTCACGGTGGCGGCGGACCGAGTGTTCTTCGCGGCGGCGGACCCCACGGTGGGCCGCGAGCCCTGGGTCAGCGATGGCACCGAGAGCGGCACCGCGCTCGCCTTCGACGTGCGGCCCGGTCCGGAGGGCTCCTATCCCCTGTGGTTCGGCGCGCTCGGCTCGAGCGTCCTCTTCAGCGCCGATGACGGCACCCACGGCATCGAGCTGTGGCGAACCGACGGCGCGCCCGGCAGCGCCTCCCTGGTGAAGGACCTCCGCCCGGGCCCCGCGCACTCGGAGCCCCGCTGGATGACGGGCGTGGGCTCGACGGCCCTCTTCCACGCGGACGACGGCGTCAACGGCGCGGAGCTCTGGGCGACCGACGGCACGCAAGCGGGCACGCGGTTACGACAGGAGCTGGCCCCGGGACAGCTCGGCGCCTTCCCCTACTTCTTCACGCGTGCGGGGCAGAAGGTCTTCTTCCTCGCGGACGACGGAGCCCAGGGAATCGAGTGGTGGGTCCTGAAGCTCCCGGACGATGGCGGCTGAGCCCCTGCATGGCTCTCCGGGCTCGCCGGGAATAGATATTTCTCCCAGCCGTTGCCGCCGTGTTCACCCTATTCTCATTCTTTATTTTTCACGGGAGCCATCGACATGACCAGCGAGCAGTCCCTCATCGTGACTGAGACCGACCTGGAGCGTCTGCGCCAGGTCATCGACCACCATGGAGGGGGCCGCACGGCCGAGCTCGCGGAGATGCTTGATGGGGAGCTGTCCCGGGCCCAGGTGGTGTCCTCGGAGACGGTTCCCCCCAGCGTCGTGACGATGAACAGCACCGTGCTGTTCGAGGATGAGCAGACCGGCGAGCAGCGTCAGGTGACGCTCGTCTACCCGAGGGACGCGAAGAGCGACGAGGGTCGCATCTCCGTGCTGGCCCCCATCGGCAGCGCCCTCATCGGCCTGTCCGTGGGGCAGTCCATCGTCTGGCCGCTCCCGAGCGGGCGCACCAAGCGACTGCGCATCGTCGCCGTGCCCTACCAGCCCGAGGCTGCTGGCCACTACCACCTCTGATTCGCGCGGAGGCGCCCGTCCCGTGCTCCCGGGGCGGGTGCCCACGCCGCATCAGCGCAGGCCCACGCGCTTCGCCAGCTCCTGCGCCAGGGCCCGCAGCTCCTCGACACCCGGCGCCGCGGGGCTCGTGTCGAACACCACCTCGTAGCCCAGCCCCGCTTGATTGATGGACTCCGAGCGCGGAATCCGCGCGCGCAGCACCGGCACCGTCGAGTCCTTCAGCGCCTCTTCCATCGCCTCGTTCGTCGCCGTGGTGCGCCGATCCCACAGGTTCAGCACCGCCACCAGCTCGCCGCCCTGCTGCTCACGCACCTCGCGCCACGCCGTCTCTATCTCCCCCAGCCCCTGGAGCGCGAAGGCCCCCGTGGGCACCGGCGCCACGACGAGGTCGGAGAAGCCCAGCACCGCCTCCGTGTACGCGCCGATGCTCGGCGGCGTGTCCGCGATGATGACGTCCGGCGTCCAGCTCAGCGTCTTCAAGGCGCGCGGAATCGCCTGGAGGCGGTGGCCCCACTGGAACAGCTCGCGCTCCATCGCCGCCATGCGAGGCGCCGCGGGCGCGATGAAGAGCGTGGGCCGCTTCGGTGACGCCACCACCACCTGATCCAACCGGTACTTGGGCCGCGCGCCCAGGGCCTCCGCGATACACGGCCCCTCGCGACTCTCCAGCCCCAACACGAGCGACGCGTGGGCCTGGGGATCCAGGTCCAACAGCAACACGCGCTTGCCCATATCCGCCAACGCCGAGGCCACGTGCGCGCAGAGCGTCGTCTTCCCCACGCCACCCTTGATGGTGCAGAACGCAATCAACGCCATGGCCCGTCCTATACCGGATCTCCCACGCGGGCGACCGGACCAGGGACCCTCGCCAGCCCCAGCCACCGCGCCACGAAGGCCCCGCGCCACCCCGTTCGTTAATCGGAACTCCCGATAATTCCGGACGCTCCGGAATGGTACGGCCGCACCATCCGGGGGCGCTCCAGAATGGTGCAGTGCCCCGCAACGTCAGACCTCTCGTCAATAATTCCAGCCACTTGGACATGGCATCCCACGTGCTCAAGCACGGGGCATCAGGGCTTCCTCACGGAGGCCCTCCATTGAATGAGGAGGTCGTCATGGATATCCGGTTCTACGGCGTTCGGGGGAGCATCGCTGTCTCTGGTTCGCGCATCGGCGGCAACACGGCGTGCGTCGAGGTGACGAGCCAGGGGCACCGGTTGATCCTCGACGCGGGCACGGGCATCCGGGCGTTGGGTGAGGTGATGATGCGCGAGGGCCCGCCGCACAAGGTCGCGATGTTCTTCTCGCACCTGCATTGGGACCACGTGCAGGGCTTCCCCTTCTTCACGCCCGCGTACCTGCCCACGACGGAGCTGACGATGTACGGGCCCGGCGCGAATGGCGCGCAGGCGCTCCAGTCGGAGTTGGCGGCGCAGATGCAGCCTCCGCACTTCCCGGTGCCGCTGAGCATCATGCGCTCGCGGATGGACTTCCTGTCCGCGATTCACGGCAAGACGGTGGAGGTGGGGCCCTTCAAGGTGACGCCCATCGACGTGCCGCACCCGCAGGGGTGCCTGGCGTACCGGGTGGAGGCGGATGGGCACTCGTTCATCTACGCCACGGACGTGGAGCTGTGCCGGAAGGATTTGACGCCGGAGGTGGGGCGCCTGTTCGAGGGCGCGGACGTGCTGTGCCTGGACGCGCAGTACACGCCCGAGGAGTACGACGGCCGCAAGGGAATCCCCAAGAAGGGCTGGGGCCACTCGACGATGATGGACGCGGCGGACGTGGCGAAGACGGTGGGCGCGCGGCGGCTGTGCCTGTTCCACCATGACCCGGCGCACACGGACGAGACGCTGGAGGACATGGCCGAGCAGGCGCGCACCCTCTTCCCCGTGTGCGAGCCGGCGCGCGAGGGCCAGCGCCTGGTGCTGGGCCGCGCGGCCTGAGAGGTGGGCCGAACGATGGCACTCGAATGCTATGGTGACGCGTCGGCCTTCATCCTCCCGCCTCTGCCCACCATGCCCCCTGCCGCGGACATCACCCAGGTCCTCCTCCCCTTCGGAGCGCTCGTCGGCAGAGAGGTGGACCTGGATGCGTTCCTCCAGACGTTGATGGACCGCATCGCCGCCACCATGCAGGCGGACCGGGGGACGCTGTGGCTGTTGGACCCGGCGCGCCGGGAGCTGTTCAGCCGCGCCGCGCACCTGCCGGAGGTGTCGCAGATTCGCGTGAAGCTGGGCCAGGGAGTGGCGGGCACCGTGGCCCAGGAGGGCCACCCCATCAACGTCCCGGACCCGCGCGGAGAGCAGCGCTTCTTCGCGGACATCGACCGGATGACGGGCTACCGCACCACCAGCCTGCTCGCGGTGCCCCTGCGCGACGCGGACGGCGCGCTGTACGGCGTGCTCCAGGTGCTCAACCGCCGCGGGGGAGATCGCTTCACCCCGGAGGACACGGAGCGGCTCGACGCGATTGCCTCGCAGGTGAGCACCGCCCTGCAGAGCACCAGCCTGTACCAGGAGCTGCAGCGCGCGAAGGACCAGCCCCAGGCCCCCGTCGGCTACTTCTTCAACCGCATCATCGGCGAGTCCCCGCAGCTCCAGGCCATCTACCGGCTGGTGCGCAAGGCCGCGCCCACCGACGCCACGGTGCTGCTGCGCGGCGAGAGCGGCAGCGGCAAGGAGTTGTTCGCGCGCGCGGTGCACGTCAACGGGCCCCGCCGAGACAAGCCCTTCATCAAGGTGGACTGCGCCGCGCTGCCCGCCACGCTCATCGAGAACGAGCTGTTCGGCCACGAGCGCGGCGCCTTCACCGGCGCGGACAACCGCATGCCCGGCAAGTTCGAGGCGGCGGACAACGGCACGGTGTTCATCGACGAGATTGGCGAGCTGCCCCTCCCGGTGCAGGGCAAGCTCCTGCGCGTCATCCAGGACCGCGAGTTCGAGCGCGTGGGCGGCACCCAGGCCATCAAGGTGGACGTGCGCATCGTCGCGGCCACGCACAGGGATCTGGCCCGCATGGTGGCGGAGGGCCGCTTCCGCGAGGACCTCTACTACCGCATCAAGGTCGTCGAGGTCGTCCTGCCCCCGCTGCGTGAGCGCGGCGCGGAGGACATCGAGCGACTGGCCCGACACTTCGTCGCCGCCGTCGCGCGCCGGCACCGGCTGCCACCACCTCGACTCAGCCCGCTCGCGCTGGAGCGCCTCAAGCGCTACCGCTGGCCCGGCAACGTGCGCGAGCTGGAGAACTGCATCGAGAGCGCGGTGGTGCTGTGCGAGGGCGAAATCCTCGAGGAGCACCTGCCCCTGCCCGACATGGACCGGCTGCCCTCCTCGGGCACCGCGCCCCAGTCGATGGCGGACCCCGCCCGCACGACGGCCACTCCGTCGTCATCGGCCGACGCCCACCTGCTGCCCCTGGCGGAGGTGGAGCGCCTCCACATCCTGCGCGTCCTGGACTCGGTGAAGGGCAACCGCACCGCCGCCGCGAAGGTGCTGGAGATTGGCCGCAACACGCTCGCCCGGAAGCTCAAGGAGTACGGCCTCGGCGACGAGGTGTGACCTCCCGCGCCGCGCGCTCACACCCGCTCGCCCTGGCTGCCAGCCGGGCCAGAGCAGGACTCCACCTCGAAGCCGACAACGCGTGCCTCCCGGGATAACCTGGAGCATGCTGGGTCGGCACTTCCATGCAGGCCGAGGGGGATTCACATGAAGGTGATTGAGACGCTGGCCAATCTGCCGGCGGAGCTGGCCGAGAAGATTCCGGATGTGAAGCTCCAGGACCAGGACATCCGGGTGACGCTGGCGCAGGAGGGCCTCACGCGTGAAGGCATCCTCCCCCCGAAGCTGAACCTGGGCGACTTCGCGCTCTCCTTCGAGGCCAGCGCCGAGGCCACCGTCCGCAACTTCAACTCCTCCGGCGACGTGGACGAGAACGGCATCATCGGCGAGGCCGCCGCCGCGAACGCCCCGCCCTCGGACTCGCCGCGTCCGCAGCTCATCCTGGGAGGCGACAAGGGGTGGATGCGCTATCAGGCCACCGGGCTCGTCAAGGCGGGGGCCTCCGGCCGGTACACCTTCGTCTCCGCCAACGGAAAGACGGAGCTGTCCGCCACGCTCAGCGACTACCGCGCGCATCCGCTGGCGCGCAACATGCGCGAGGCCGCGAAGGAGGACCTCGCGTCGCCGCGCCTGCTGGTGAACTCGACGGACCTGACGAAGCTGGGGACGGGTGACGCGCTGTCGTGGCGGGTGCGCGGCATGCTGGAGACGGGGCTGGACCTGGGTTGGGCGGACCTCTTCACCACCAACCTGGGGGACCTGTCCTTCGTCCGGAGCAGCGAGCTCATCGAGCTGAAGACGTCCATCATCGCGCTGGTGCGCGCGCGCGTCTCGCTCACCGATGACTACCAGCTCAGCTTCTCCCGTCCGAGCCCGGGCCGCCTCCAGCTCACGGTGCGCAAGGCCAAGTCCCATGAGGCCTCGCAGGGCGCGGGCCTGGGCATCCAGGTCGCCTTCGCCGACCCCGAGGCCGTGCAGGCGCGGCTCAAGGAAGTGCTGTCGGCGCTCGCCGGACAGGCCGAGGCGAAGGTCGAGGAGCTCATCGACAAGGCCCTCCAGAAGGTGGCGTCCGCGGAGGACCTGGCGCTGCTTCGCTCGGTGCTGGAGCGGCTGGGGTTGGACCCGCAGCTCGTCAACCTGGACCACCTGAAGCAGGAGTGGGAGGAGCTGAAGCAGAAGGTGGAGGGCGCGCTGGAGAAGGTGGTGAAGGCGCGCATCGGCGCCGCCTTCCAGTACGAATACCTGCGCATCTCCGAGTCCTCCACGCTGCTGGAGGTCGAGCTGGATGAGGCCACCGCGCTCAACTTCCACGGCCAGCTGGTGCTCGGCAACCTGGTGGACTTGATGTCGTGGCTGCGCGCGCCGGAGAACGCGGGCAGGTTCACGCTGAAGAACTACCTCAACACCGCGTCCTTCACGCTCCAGCAGACCGTCGGCTTCTCGCTGAGCCTGGGCACCTTCGAGGTGTTCAAGGCGCGCGGCTCGCTCAAGCAGACGTGGGTGTCGCAGGAGAATACGCAGGGCGCGCGGCGGCAGGCGTTCCTCGGACAGCGCGCCTACGAGGACGCGCTGATGGGCCACCGCAACCGCTGGGCGGTGGACTTCCGGGCGGACATGGAGTCCTTCGCCCCGGCCCCGGCCGCGTCGGACTTCCGCTACGGCCTGCACATGCTGCTGTGGGGGCAGAAGAAGAAGCTGACGAAGCAGGAGCTTCAAGTCGCGGTGGACGACGCCGTCGTCTGGGGCGTGCTGGATGCCAATGACGCGGCCAGCGTCACGTCGAAGCTCGAGTCGCACCTGGGCAAGACGGACGTTCAGACGCAGGTCGAGTTGAAGGTCTCCGACGAGATGCTGCGCGAGCTGGTGCCGCGGCTCCAGACGTTCGACCTGAAGCTCTTCTCACGGGCGCTCGCCCGCGCCATGCCGTGGAGCGAGCAGACGGCGCGCGTGACACCGGAGTTCCGCAGGCTCGTCTACGGGCCCATCTGGGAGTCGTACCTCACCGAGGTGATGAACAAGGGCAGCTTCCTCTCCGGAGACCTCTCCCCCACCCGCGCCGCGCAGATCGCCGCGTGGTTCATCGAGAAGGACTCCACGGTGAGGCAGCTCGCCTCCGGCCTGCTGCTGCGCGAGAAGACGTGGCAGCCTCCCGGCGGCAA
This sequence comes from Corallococcus terminator, assembly GCF_049194865.1. Classification (GTDB taxonomy): domain Bacteria; phylum Myxococcota; class Myxococcia; order Myxococcales; family Myxococcaceae; genus Myxococcus; species Myxococcus terminator_A. Next base: position 7,166 of record NZ_JBLZWL010000061.1, read on the forward strand.
CTTCAGCTTCGCGGAAGTCACGGACAAGAACCGCAACACGCTGGCCAAGTGCCGCCGCTTCGTGGACGGCCTGGTGCGCCTGCGCCGCTCCATCGATGAGCGCCGCAGCGGCGAGGAGCTGCGCACGGTGCACGGGGACTTGGAAGGCCTGTGGAACACGGGCTTCCACCTGCGCACGGCCGGCGCGGTGCTGGCGGAGCTGGCCAAGGGCACGGCTCGGGGCTTGGGCGGAATCGAGCGGACCTTCACCGTGCGGCTCGCCGACAGTCAGGAGCAGCTCGTGTTCTCCACGGCGTGGGGGCCGTCCTCGCCCACGCCGTAGCGCGCGCTCACATCGAGCGCGACAGCATCAACGCGGCGGCCATGGACATCGCTCCGGCCGCCGCGAAGTGCCGCCACGCCAGGCGCGCCAGCGTGCCTCGCGTGACGTCCGCATCCGTGCCCAGCACCACCATCGCCGCGCCCCCGTGCCGGCCACGCAGCTCGTAGGTGCCCTCACTCGCGCCACGCCGCAGCTCGCCCACCACGAAGCAGGTGTCGCCCGCGCTGCCCACGCGCTCCCAGGACAGCGCCTGGGGCTCGTCGCCCCCTTCGCTCGTCCCAGACAGCTCGCGCCCTTGTGGCCCCACGGGCGCCTCCTCGAACCAGGGCGACGGCGCCAGCACCGACAGCGTCCGACAGCGGCGCGGCCGAACAGGCGCCATCAACGACGCGGGAGAGAACCTCACGCGCGCCCGGACCTTCGCGCCTCGCAACATCAGCGTGGGCGAGTACGCCCGCTCTCGCGACAGCAGCGCGCCCTTCCGGCCGTCCGCCGCCACCTCGCGAAGCTCGGCTTCAAAGAAGGCACAGGGAACGCCGCCCGGGGACGCGAGCACCTCCTCGGCATCGAGCGTGCCCTGGTAGACGCCCCAGCCCGACGAGTCACCGGAGCGCAGCGCCGCCACGGCCTCGTCCAAGGACCTGGGCGCAGTGCCCCGCAGCAGGTCCGCGCCCGAGCGCACCCGCGTGCCGCGCACCGCCAACAGGGCCGCCACCACCAGCAGCGCGAGCGCCAGGGACTTGCCCAGGGCCTCGGCCGACAGCACCACGGGCACCTCACCGTCCCCGAGGCCCAGCACCAGCGCGAGCGCCCCCAGGGCCAGCATTCCGAACCAGACCAGCGGAAGTCTCGGGACGCGGGCTCGCGCGCCTCGCCGTCCGAACGTGAACGCCACCACGACGAGCGCCGCCAGGAACGCCGCATAGATGGGCGCCAACACGACGCGCCAGAATTCCATCCCGTCCCCCGGCCGCTCGAATGGAGCCCCCCAGGGCCCCGAACACCGGAAGAAAGTGGGACGCCCGCGAAGCCCGCGCAAGGTCGTCCAGGGCGAGAACCCGTCCCACCGACGACAGCCCTCGTCAGGAGAACACTTGCCCACCCTGACAGGCCCCGAGGCGATGCGCGGGGAGTGTCGGAAACAGGAGACTGGGGACTACTGCTCCTGGCCCGCGACCGCCTGACGGGGAGGACGCTCCTTCAACTGGCCTTTGACCTCCAGGTCATCGAACGTGCAGGCCAGGTTGCGGCATCCAACGGCCACCTTGCCGACGCGGCCCTTCAGGCCCGGCAGCAGCTTCCGGGCGAAGCGCTGCTTGCCGAGGAACCCCTCCGCCAGCACGACGCCCTCCGCCTTCGGGCTCAACTTCAGTCGCACGAGGTAGGGCCCTGTCGCCGGCAGCGGCATCTCGTCCTCGACGAGCCCGTCCGTGTTCTCCGTGCTGTTGCCCACCACCTCGTGGCCATCCTCGGTGAAGTAGCGCCACGCCAGGCGCATCCCCACTCCCGGAATGGCGAAGGTCGACACCTGGAGATCCTTGATGCGGAAGGACAGCTCGCCGTAGTGCTGGGCGTCCGGCTCCTCGGGGTACTCGTCCCCGAGCGGCCTGACGTCCATCAACACCTGGGCGTCGAAGTCGTTGGCCGCGAAGTAGCGGCGCGCCACGTAGGCGCGCGGCACCAGCTTCTGCCCCGAGGCATCCTGGCCGCCCTGCCACGCCTTGAGCTCACCGTTTTCAATCACCCACCGGCCGCTGTGGAGGTTGAACTCCTCGGTGCCCTCGCCCTCGAAGGAGACTCCAAACCGGGTCTCCCCGCCGGGCTTCTGGGCCATCACCACGTTCGACGTGGTGAAGACCTCTCCATACGTGTTCGGCGGAAACGGTCGGGTGGGCGTGCGCACCCGCCTGGACTTCTCCGTGGGGTTCCGCTCGGTCCCATTCTGGCCCGACGCGTCCATGAACACGCGCGTCGCCAGGCCAATCACCGCGAGCCCGCCCACGATGGACAGCCCGCTGCGCACCTGGCGCCAGCCCATGCGCAGGCGGCGGGTAATCTGGCTCGTCGTCTGGGCCCGTGCCGTCGCCAGTTGCCGCGCCGGCTGGATGCCCGTCATCAGGCCCGGCGCGGATGAGGTGGAGATCATCGCCTCCAGCGCCGCGCACAGCTCCCCCGCCTTCTCGTAGCGGGCTTCCGGCTCCGTCTCCAGCAGGCGCTCCACCACCAGGTCCACGCGCGGGTCCAACCCCGGCACGCGCTGGGACGGCAGCTTGAAGCGCCCCAGGGGCACGTCCCCGGTGAGCAGCTCGTAGAGGACCACGCCCAGCGAGAACAGGTCGGCGCGCCCGTCCACGTTCTTCGCGTCGCGCCGCTGCTCCGGGGCCATGTAGTTCAGCGTGCCCATGGCCACGGCGGTCGCGGTGAGCTGCAACCGGGACTCCGACTGCCGGATGCCCGCCAGCCCGAAGTCCGCCACCTTCACGTTGCCCCGCCCGTCCAGCAGGATGTTCTCCGGCTTGAGGTCGCGGTGGATGATGTCCTTGTCGTGCGCGCACTCGACGGCGCGAGCCACCTGGAGCATCAACCTCAGGCTCTGCTGCGGCGACAGCGCGCCAGCGGTGATGGCCTCTCGCAGCGAGCGGCCCTCCACGAACTCCATGACGAAGTAGTAGTGCTCGTCGCCCGCGACACCCCGGTCGATGATCTGCACGATGTTCGGGTGGTTGAGGGCGGCCAGCGCGGTGGCCTCCTTCTCGAACCGGGCCACGAACTCCGGGTCCTTCGCCAGCTTCGGCGGCAACAGCTTCACCGCCACCGTGCGCCCCAGCGACGTCTGCCGCGCGAGCCACACCTCGCCCATGCCTCCGCGCCCGAGCAGCTCCAGCAGCTCGAAGCCCGGCAGCTCCACCCGCACCCCCGCCACGAAGGTGTCCACCTTGTGGATGTCCAAGTCGGAGTCCGGGTTGCCACGTCCCGTCGGCGCCGTTGACCGAACCACCGTTGCACCCACGGGTACCTCCAGACCAGGTGTGGAGGACGGAAGCGCCACACCGTTCGGCCCGCTATCGGCATTGAACGAAGGGGCCACGTCCGCGCTCGGAAGTGGAACCCCTGGAAGCGCCATGTCACTCGGGGAAGCGCCCGTGCTCGACGGCTGCGCCGCGCCGAAATTCACGCCCAGCACCTCGATGCCGCTCGACTGCGGACTCCTGCGCTCAGTCGAGCCGCCCACCTGCGTCACCCGGCCATGGACCGAGGCGGGCTCGTCACGTGGGGGCTCACGCTCCTCCAGCTGCGAGGCGTCCCGGAGGGCTCCACCGTTCGCGTAGCTCGTCGTGCTCCGGGGGGCGCGCTCGTCGGCGCCCAGCCCTGGCACCACGGTGTCCCGAGTGTTCTCGGAGGCCCCCTGCGCGCGGTGCGGGGCGACGGTGAGGGTGGACGTCGCGCGAGCGCCACCCACGTCCTGCCGCCGCACCTCGAAGCGGATGCCGCAGCGGCACGCCACCTTCTGGCCGCTGACATAGACCCGGGTGTCGTGCTGAATCCCGCAGTTGGGGCACTCCTGGGTCGTCGTCATGCGCGGCGCGGGGAAGCAGCGGTCGTGTGTTCCACGCCGTGGACACGATACGTGGGAACGGCCTTCTCCTTGCCCTTCACCGTCAGCGCCGCCAGCTGCTCCACGTCGAAGCCCGGCCCGGACCTGCGGACCGTCGACTCCGACGCGAGCACCTCGCCGCTCTTCGCCATGCCGCACAGCCGAGACGCCGTGTTCACCGTGTCCCCGATGGCCGTGAACTCATGCCGCTCCGCGCTGCCCATGTAGCCGACAACCGCCTGGCCGGTGTTGATGCCGATGCCCACCTCGATGGGCTTCTTGCCCATCGCGATGCGCTGCCGGTTGATCTCCTCCACCGCGTCCTGCATCTCCAGCGCCGCCCGCAGCGCCCGCGCCGCGTCGTCCGGGTGCGAGAGCGGCGGACCCCACACCGCCATGACGCAATCGCCGATGAACTTGTCCAGGTTCCCCTCGTAGCGGAACACCACGTCCGCCATCGCGGTGAAGAACATGTTCAGCATCGACACCACTTCCTGCGGAGACTCGTTCTCGGAGATGGTCGTGAAGCCGCGGATGTCCGCGAACAGGCAGCTCACCTCCGCCAACCGGCTCTGCCGCAAGTCTTCCGTCTCGCCGGAGATCACCGCGTCCGCCACCGCCTTGGACAGGAAGCGGCTGAGCTCCGCGCGCGTCACGGCCTCCGCGCGGATCTGCTCGCCCAGCGACACGTTCTCCAGCGCGATGCTCGCCTGCGAGGCGATGCCGGAGAGGATGTTCAGGTCCTTCTCCGAGAAGGCGTTGATCTGCTGACGGCTGTCCAGGAAGAGCACCGCCTGGATCTTCGCGTTCACCATCAGCGGCACCGCCATGGCGGAGCGGATGCCCTGCGCGACGATGCTCTCCGCCGCGGAGAAGCGCTCGTCGATGATGGCGTCCGCCGTCAGCACCGCCTTGCCCGTCTCCACCACCCGCTTCAACACGGTGTCGGAGAGCATGACGTTGACGGGCTTGCCAGTGCGGTGGTGCACCGCCGCCGGGATGAACTCCCCGTCCCCGGCGACCTTCAGGATGACGCCGTGGTCCGCGGCGAGCAGTTGGAAGGCCACCTTGAGGATCTGCTCGAAGAGGGCCGTCTGGCTGCCCTGCAGACCCACCTGTCGGTGGAACTCGTGGGCGATGCGCAGCTTCTCGTAGTCGCGGCGCAGCGCCTCCACGTCCGTCATCAACTCCACCGGACGGAAGTTCTGCGGCACCTGGTCCATCTGCGCCAGGAAGGCGGGCATGGACACCGACTGGGCCACCACCGTCACACCGGGCGCGGTGGGCGCGGCGTGGTTCACCGCCGGCTCGCCGCTGTGGAAGATGAGCCGGGAGGAGCCGAGGGCAATCTCGTCCCCGTCCTTCAGCTTCAGCTCCTTCACCCTCTTGCCGTTGACGAACGTCCCGTTCGAGGACCCGAGGTCCTTCAGGACGAAGTCCTTGCCCAGCCGCTCAATCGTCGCGTGCTCCTTGGAGACCTCCCGGTCCACCAGGCGCAACGTGTTGGACGGATGGCGGCCGAGTGACGTCAGCGGCCCCAGGGGAAACTCCCCCAGAGTGCCGTCCGCGAAGCGCCCGGTCAGCCGGGGGCCTCGAAGCTGCCCGGATTTAGGAGCGAATGGGGCGGGAACCTGGCTCACGCGCGAATCCTCACCGGCGCGGACACTACCAGAGCCTCTCCCTCACGGGGAATGTCTGGTGGGGCTGTCCGACCCGAAGGGCCTCCGAAGGGCTGCACGGCTGGTCAGCGTCCATTTCCTGGGACGGCGCGTCACCCGGGGGGTCCACCCCCCAACCGCGCTTCCGCCCCGCTTCTCTCCTGGGTCCCACACTGGTAAGGGGGGCCCGTGAGAATCAAACAGAAGCCCGAAGACTTCAGCGTCAAGGAATCATACCGCTTCGACGAAGTCGATGGAGGGCGTTTCCGCGTCTACCTGATGGACAAGCAGAAGCTGTCCACGTTCGACGCCGTCACCCGCCTGCGGGATGCCTTCGGCCTGAAGCCGGGCGCCATCAGTTATTGCGGCCTGAAGGACAAGCAGGGCCGCACCGAGCAGATCATCGCCGTGGACGGCGCTGACGTGGACATGCAGGAGCCCGACCTGCGCCTGAAGTTCCTGGGCCGGACGAACAAGGCCCTGTCCTCGGCCAACATCACCTCCAACCGCTTCTCCGTCACGGTGCGGGCGCTGGGTCCGGAGTCCGTGGGCCCCCTCAACGTGGCCGCCGCCGAGGTCAACCGCCTGGGCGTCGTCAACTACTTCGACAGCCAGCGCTTCGGCTCGCTCAAGCACGGCCAGGGCTTCATCGCCAAGGACCTCATCCGGGGCGACTTCGAGGCCGCGCTGCACAACTTCCTGGCCAAGCCCTCGGAGCTGGATTTCACCGAGGACGCCAAGGTGAAGGCCTTCTGGCGCGACAACTGGGGCCAGTGGGACGCGCGCGTCCCCTTCGAGGGCACCCGGAAGTACCACCGCGTGCTGCGCTCCTTGAGGGAACACCCCAAGGACTTCATGAAGGCCTTCCTGCAGATCGACTCGGACTACCGGGCGATGCAGCTCTTCACCTTCCAGAGCTTCCTCTGGAACGAGGGAGTGCGGCGCTACCTCCAGTTGCTCCTGCCGCGCGAGTCGCTGTTCCCCATGCGCTACCAGGCCGGCACGCTCCTGTTCCACCGCGACGCGGACGCGGAGACGCTGCGCACCCTGCGCGAGGCCACCTTCCCCCTGCTCGCCCCCGACTCCACGTTCAAGGACCCCAAGGTGGAAGAGGCCGTCCGCTGGGTGCTGGGCCGGGAGAAGCTGAAGCTCGAGGACCTGCGCATCCCCGAGGCCGGGCGCATGCTCTACTTCAAGCACGAGGAGCGCCCCATCCTCTCCTTCCCGCACAAGCTCGTCATCGGCCGCACCCAGCCGGATGAGATCAACCGCGGGGAGATCAAGGTCAACGTCGCCTTCACGCTGCCGCCGGGCGCGTACGCCACCCTCGTCGTCAAGCGCCTGTTCCACTTCGCGTACACCGAGGAGACCGCGGACGACATTCGCGCCCAGCGCGAGCGCACCGCGCGCATCATCGAGGAAGGTCAGGCCGAGGGCGCGCCGTCGAGCCGCCGCGGCCCTCCCGTCCGCGACGAGGAGCAGCGCTCGGATCGACCTGGCGCCACGTCTTCACGCCGCTCGCTGACCCGCGACGAGGAGCGAGCCCGCTCCCCCAGGACCGAGTTCCCCTCCAGCCGCCGCGCCTCCTCCTCCAGGAGCGACGCCCCCGCCCGCCGTGGAGCCGGGGCTGCTCGCGAGGACGAGCCTTCGTCGACTCGCCGCACCTCCTCTTCCCGGAGCGAGGCTCCCGCCCGCCGTGGAGCCGGGGCCGCTCGCGAGGACGCGCCTTCGTCGACCCGCCGCACTTCCTCTTCCCGGAGCGAGGCTCCTCCCGCTCGTCGTGGGGCGTCCCGCGAGGAAGGGCCCTCCACGCGTCGCTCTCCCTCGGAATGGGCGGCGGCACCCGCCCGGAGCCGGTCGGCTTCGAGCGAGGATGACATCTCGGAGTCCCCCTCCAGGGGCCGGGCGCTCGCCGACCAGGCGGGCCCCAAGCCGCCCAAGGAAGCACCCGCTCCCCCGCTCGGCTTCCGCGCGAAGGCGCGCCTGCGCAAGGACGCCAAGGAAGTCGCTCGCGCCGAGACGGCTGCCAAGCGCCCGAAATCACGGAAGAAATAAGTCTGCAACGGGGATGAAACGTCTGGACGCAATGGGAGAGCGGGCACGTCGTAGACCAGGACGTGAACGCTCTTGCCCTCGACGACGCCCCCGGGACGCTCGCCCACGCCATCGGGATGCTGATGGCTGACGACGCCGTCCCGCTCCCCTGGAAGGCCGACGTGCAGGCCGCCCGCCGGGGAGACCCGTCCGCCTTCGAGTCCCTGGTGCGCAGTGTCCAGCGCCAGGTCTACGGCCTAGCCCTCCGGCTCCTGCAGAGCGAGGCGGAGGCGGCCGAGGTGTCCCAGGAGGCCTTGCTGCGCGCGTACCAGAATCTCCACCGGTACGACGACGCGCGGCCCTTCGACTTGTGGGTGCTGGCCATCACCCGCAACCTCTGCCTGGACCTGCTCCGGCGCCGCACCAAGGTGCGCACCGAGGAGTTGGAGCCCATGAAGGAGATCCTCCCCAGCGGCGAGGCGTCGCAGGAGGAAGGCGCCATCGCCCGCGAGGAGCGTCAGTCGCTCGAGGACGCCATGGCCACCCTCTCCGTCGACGACCGTGAAGTCCTTGCGCTCTACTACGTCCAGAAGCGCACGACGAAGGAGATCGCGCAGATCCTCGGGTGCGCCCCTGGCACCATCATGGCCCGGCTCTTCAGGGCCCGAGAGAAGCTGCGCAAGAAGATGACCACCGAGGAGGCCTCCCGATGAGCGCGCACCCTTGCCCCGACCTCGAGGTCCTCTTCGCCGAGCTGGAAGACGGAGAAGGCCCCGCGCTGGACCACGCCGCCGAGTGTGACGCGTGCTCCGCCGTCCTCGAAGAACACCGGCTGATGGAGCAGGACCTGTACCGACTGGCGGACCCCCTTCCGCCGCCCACCCTGGTGGCCAGCGTCATGGCCCGCGTCGCGGCCGAGCCCGTACCGCAGCGTCGCGAGGTGTGGTCCGGGCTCACCATCCTCCTCACCTCGCTGCTCGGTGGGTTGGGCTTCCTGGTGATGAACGACCAGGCGCTCGGTCGGTTGGGAACGGGCGTCGCGTCGTTCCTCGTCGAAGGCCGGTTGTTCGCCGAGGGCGTGCTGAGCGGCGCCCGCGCGCTGTGGTCCACCGAGGGTCTGGCCGTGGCGGCCATCCTCGCCTTCCTCCTCCTCACGTCCCTGGCAGGCCTCAAGCGGCTCGCAGGCAGCGCCCCCACCCCCTCGGAAGCCTGAGCGACCCATGAAGATCTCCCCTCGATTCCTGCTTCCCGCGTTGCTCCTGAGCGCCCCCCTCGCGCTCGCCGAGTCCGCTCCGGCCGCCAGCACCGCGTCCGCTCCCGCCGCGAAGAGCATCGACGTCAGCTTCCGTGGCAGCCTGCGCGACGCGCTGAAGACCATCGCCGACAAGGGCGGCCTCAACCTCGTCGTCACCGGCGACCTGGATGTCCCCGCCGAGGTGCACCTGCGCGGCGTCACCGCCGACCAGGCGCTGCGCACCGTGTCCCGCGCCTACTCGCTGCGCATGGAGCAGGACGGCTCCATCATCACCCTGCGGCCCATGACGCCGCACGAGAAGGAAGCCACCGCGCAGGGACTCGGTCTTCCCTCGGCGCCGCCCGTCGCTCCGGCCCCGCCCGCTCCCGCCGCTCCGCCCGTGCCTCCCGTGGCGGCCACTCCTCCGACGCCTCCGTCTCACGAGGAGGCCATGGAGGCGGGCAACACCGAGGACAACATCGGCGCCGACGCGGAGGGGATGGAAGAGGTTCGAGATCAGATCCGCGAGCAGATCCACCGCACCCGGGACGGGCTGAAGCGCTCGCGCCGCTCCGGCGGTCGCAATGTCGTGGCGCGCGGCCAGTCGCTCGAGGTGAAGGAAGGCCAGAACGTCCAGAGCGCGGTGGTGTACGGCGGCAACCTGGTCGTGAAGGGCCACGTGGAGAACGACGCGGTCGCCTTCGGCGGCAACCTGGTCATCGAAGGCCACGTGGAGGGAGACGCGCACGCCTTCGGCGGCAACGTCGTGCTCAAGCCCGGCGCCAAGGTGGAGGGCGACGTGTCCTCCTTCGGCGGCAACGTGGACCGCGAGGACGGCTCCGACGTGGAGGGCAGCATCAACACCTTCGGCGGCGCGAACATCGGCCGCATCGTCGCCGGTGAGCTGAAGGAGGGCCTCAAGGAGGCGCGCAGCCCGAGGCACGAGCGCACGCAGGACTCCGACGAGGACGACAACAACAACGAGGGCGGGCTGGCCACCTTCATCCTGACCTTCGCGGTGCTGTTCGGTCTGGGCTTCCTGGGCCAGATGTTCTTCCCGGCGCGCATGAAGCAGCTCGGCGACGAGATTCGCGCCCGTCCGGTGCAGAGCGGACTCACCGGCCTCTTCGGGGTGGTGGCGATGATTCCCCTCACGGTGGTGCTGGCCATCACCATCATCGGAATCCCCGCCGCGCTGGTGCTGTGGATGGCGGCCCCGCTCGCCGCGGCGCTCGGCTTCGCGGCGGTGGCGAGCGAGCTGGGCACGCGGCTGCCGGTGATGCGCGGTCGTAAGACGCAGGCGGTGGTGCTGGCCATGGGCTTGCTCGTGTTGATGGTGGTGGGCGCCATCCCGGTGCTGGGCGCCATCGTCTCCACCCTCGTGGTCCTGGTCGCCCTGGGCGCGGTCATCCGCACCCGCTTCGGGTACCGGCAGCGCGGCAGTGGGATGCCGGAGCCCATCCATCCCCACACCGAGCAGCCGGTTTAACGCACCGCTCCCAGAAGTCCCCACCGGGGATCACCACGAGCCCAGACGGCCCGTCGCGGTCCCCGGTGTCGTTTCGGTGGCAGTCTTAGAGAAGTTCCAGCGCGCCATCACCGTGACTGTCGGATGGGCCCCATGACCGGGGTGCGTCATGCCTCGACAAGCTTTGACCCCTCGGTCCGGGTACGCCATTTTGCGCGGCACCCATGCGACGCCTCCCAGACGCCTCGTTGCGCGGCAGGGCCATCACCGTGGACCTCGAGGGCGAGAGCATCCCCGCCATCGAAGGCGAGCCGGTGGCGTGCTCCCTGGTCGCCGCGGGCGAGCCCCTGCTTGCCCGCTCCGTGAAGTACCACCGCCCTCGCGGGCCCTACTGCTTCGCCGCCGCCTGCTCGCACTGCCTGATGCGCGTGGACGGCCTGCCCAACGTCTACGCGTGCCGCACGCCCGCGCGAGACGGCATGAAGCTGGAGCGGCAGAACGCGTACCCCTCCGCCAAGGTGGACGTGTTCGAGACCATCGACTGGTTCTTCCCCAAGGGCCTGGACCACCACGAGATGTTCGCCGGTGTCCCCGTCGCCGAACAGGTGATGGCCAAGGTCGCCCGCCAGCTCGCGGGCCTGGGCCTGCTGCCCAAGGAGCCCGCCCCCGCGTCGCCCGAGTCCCGCACGGTGCGCACCCGCGTGGCCGTGGTGGGCGCGGGCGCCTCGGGGCTCGCCGCCGCGCGAGAGCTGACCGAGCGCGGCGTCCCCTTCCTCCTCTTCGAGCGTGAGGACCACGTGGGAGGACGGCTGGCGCACGGCGCTCCGGAGCAGGACGCGCCTTCAATCGTCGACGTGGCGACGCTCGCGCCGGACAGCCTCGCCACCCGCGCCACCGTGCTGGGCCTGTATGACGACCAGGAGGGACGCTTCCTCGTGGTGGGCGTCTCGGAGCCCACCGGCGTGCGGCTCCTGAAGGTCTACGCGGAGCGCTTCCTGCTGACGCCCGGCGGCCACCCGCCGATGGTGCCCTTCGAGAACAACGACCTGCCCGGCGTCTACGCGGGGCGCGCGGCCAGCCTGCTCCTGCGCCGGTACGACGTGGCTCCAGAGGTCGCCGCGCTGGTGGGCTGGGGCGAGGAGCTGTACGGCCTGGCGAAGCTCCTGGAGGAGCGCGGCGTGAAGCTCGCCGCGGTGGTCGACCTGAAGGGCTCGCCTCCCTCCGGGGCCCATGCGCTGGCGGTGGCGGGCGCCGAGCCCAAGGCCCACGGCATGCGCCACGTGCGCGCGTTCAGCTTCGCGCCTCGCGACGGCAGCCGGCGCAAGGTGTCCTGTGACGCGGTGCTGGTGTCCGTGCCGGTGAGCCCCAGCTTCGAGCTGGCGCGACAGGGCGGCGCCAAGGTGGTGTTCGACGCCGGGCGCGGACTGTTCAAGGTGGAGGCGGACGCGGACGGCCGCACCGAGGCCTCGGACATCTTCGCCGCGGGTGACCTCACCGGAGGAGGCAGCGCGAAGGACGCCGCTGTCGCGGGACGACGGGCGGCGCAGGCGCTGGTGGGAGGGCTGTCATGAGCAAGTCGATGATCTGCTCGTGCGAGGACGTCACCGCGGACGATGTGCGGCACGCCGTCTCGCGCGGGTACTGCGATGTGGAGTCGGTGAAGCGCTACACCGGCTTCGGCACCGGCATCTGCCAGGGCAAGAGCTGCCTGTCGGCGGTGGCCTCGCTGCTGGAGCAGGAGAAGGCCCTCAAGCCGGCCGCGGTGGTGCCCTTCACGCCACGCCCTCCCCTGTTCCCCACCGAGCTGCGCCTGCTGGCCACCGCCCCGGTGGACGAGTCACAGCCTCCCGTGGGCGGCCTGCCCCAGGACGTGGACACCTTCGCCAGCGCGCTGCGGCCAGAGGGCCCCCTGCCCGCCAAGGCCAAGGTGGTCATCATCGGCGGCGGCGTCATGGGACTCGCGCTCGCGTACAACCTGGCGCGCGAGGGGGAGACGGACGTCGTCGTGCTGGAGCGCGGCTACCTGTGCGCGGGCGCGTCCGGCCGCAACGGCGGCGGCGTGCGCATGCAGTGGGGCACCCCGGCGCTGTTGGAGCTGGCCAAGCGCTCCATCGACCTGATGAAGACCTTCGCCCGGGACATGGGCATCAACGTCTGGCTGCGCCAGGGCGGCTATCTGTTCCTGGCCCGGACGGACGCGGTGGCCAGACGGCTGGAGCGCAACGTCACGCTGCACAACCGCCACGGCGTGCCCACGCGGCTCGTCACGCCGGACGCGGCGCGCGACATCGTCCCCGGCCTGACGATGAATGGCTGCGTGGCGGCCTCCTTCAATCCCGAGGACGGCGTCATCTTCCCCTGGCCCTTCCTGTGGGGCTACGCGCAGGCCTGCAAGAAGAAGGGCGTCCGCGTGGAGACGTACACGGACGTCACCGGCTTCGAGGTCAGCGGCGGCCAGATTCGCAAGGTGAAGACGGACCGGGGCGACATCGCCTGTGACACCGTCGTCCTCGCGTCGGGCGCGTGGAGCCCCGAGGTGGCGAAGCTCGTCGACGTGCAGCTCCCCAACGAGCCGCATCGCCACGAAATCCTCAGCACCGAGCCCCTCAAGCCCTTCCTGGGGCCGCTGGTGTCAGTGCTCGACTCGGGCCTCTACTTCAGCCAGTCCATGCGCGGCGAAATCGTGGGCGGCATGGGCGACCCGAAGGAGCCCGCCGGGCTCAACATGGGCAGCACCCTGCGCTTCGTGTCCCGCTTCGCCCGCGCACTCATGGAGCAGATGCCCCACGTGGGCCACGTGAAGGTGCTCCGGCAGTGGGCCGGCTGCTACGACGTGACGCCGGACAACAACCCCATCCTCGGCCGCACCCCTGGCCTGGACAACCTCCTCCAGATGTCGGGCTTCGTCGGCCACGGCTTCATGATGGCCCCCGCCGTCGCCGAGCGGATGGCGAAGTGGATGGTCACCGGTGAGTCCGACGAGCTCTTCACCCGCTTCAACCTGCGCCGCTTCTCCGAGGGCGCCCTGGAGCGCGAGGACATGATCATCGGCTGAGGCCAGGCCCCCTGGAGCCCTCCGCCCCGCGCCTTCGACGGGCCGCGTTCTCCTCCTTCACCGGAGCGGTTCGCGGCCCGTGGATTTTTCCGCCCCTGTCCTGGCTCGCGACACCGCGCTCCGCGACTGACCACGAAAACGACACTTCCAGTAAAACATGTAAATCGCGAACATCACGAGACTTTGTCGCGGCGGCGCGAAGGGCCTTTACACAAGCGGCGCGGAGAGCGGAGCACGCACGCACCACTTCGCGCCGGAGGGCGGCGGGCCTTCCGAGCGGGAGTGTCCTGCGGGTGACGCTGGCACGCGGTGTGCCTGGGGCCCACGCGGCGCGCAATCTCGCGCGTGGTGGAGGAGTCCCCCGATGATCGCGAAGAGCATGCGTGCGT
>NZ_JBLZWL010000127.1:0-19364 GCF_049194865.1 Corallococcus terminator
GCGGTTGAAGCGAGCGTCCTTCGACGAAGGCTTGCCCCCATGTCCGCCATGCCCATGACGCGGCTGCGAAGGCCGACCACCCTTCCCCGAGGGCTGACTCTGCGAGGCCAATGCACGCAGCCGGTCGAATCCGGGATGCGGTGACGACCCCGCGCTCTCGCTCGCATCGGGCCCCGACCACGTCGGCGTGTCAGGCACCTCGGGCACGACCTCCTCGCGGACCTCCTGTGTCTCTTGCACAGGAGCGCTGCTGACCTCCGAGCCCGCGCCCTGCTCCGGCCGCACGAACATCCGTCGCTTCGGCCCCTGATTCTCTCCCGGGGACCGAGGACCCGACTGCGTCTTCGCCGTGTCGTCTTTCCAGGGCTTCTTGAAGGAGGGCTCGCCACGTGAAGGCACGGGAGCCTCCTCGCGACGCCCCTCTCGCACGAAGCGCCCACGAGGACGTGAGGGCTCCTCACGCGCGGCCCAGGAGCGAGCCGGCGCACCCTGGCTCGTGTCGCGCTCCCACTGGCCGGGCTTGCCCGGCTTGGGCTTGCCGTACGGCAGCTGCTGCTCGCGCGGCTCGGGACGACGACGCGCGGGTGCGCCGCCCTCATGACGCGCCAGCAGCGCCTCGCCGTCGAACTGGAGCGCGTCGAAGTCGATCTTCCGCGCCGTCGGATTCGCCGACAGCAACCGCACACGCAGCTTCTGCCCCACGCGCACGCGTCGCCCGTTCGGATACACCAGCGAGTGCGTCAGCTTGTCCAGCTTCGAGCCCGGCCCCAGCGTCTCCGCCTTCACCAGACCCTCGACGTGCTCGGTGTCCAGCTCGACGAAGAACCCGAAGTCGGTGATGGCCGCGACGGTGGCCGCGAACTCCTCGCCGACCCGGTCCTTCATCATCAGGGTCGCGTAGAAGGACACCACCTCCCGCTCCACCTGCATGGCCGCGCGCTCCCTGTCGGAGCACTGCATCGCCATGTCCTCGAGCTTCTCCTCCTCGCGGTCCAACATCGCCAGGGACGGCTTGCGCCCCTGCCGTGCCCAGTGCGCCTTCAACAGCCGGTGCACCAGCAGGTCCGGATAGCGCCGGATGGGCGAGGTGAAGTGCAGGTAGTGCTCCGCCGCGAGCCCGTAGTGGCCCACCTTCGACGGCGTGTACACGGCCTGCATCATCGAGCGCAGCAGCAGCTGGTTCAGCGCCCGCTGCTCCGGGTGACCCGAGAGCTGACTGATGAACGCGTCCAGCTCCTTCGAGGACACGCCGTCATCAATCACCAGCTTGAAGCCATACGCCTGCGCCAGCGCGCCGAAGGCGGCCAGCTTCTCCGGGTCCGGCTCACCGTGGAACCGGTACACCGTGGGCAGGCCTTCATCTTGGAAGAAGCGCGCCACCGCCTCGTTGGCGGCGAGCATGCACTCCTCGATGAGCCGGTGGCTGTCCTTGCGCTCGCGCTTGTCCATGCGCTCGGGCAGGCCGTCCTTGCCCAGCACCACCTTGTGCTCGGGGATGTCGAAGTCGATGGCGCCCCGCTCCTTGCGCATCTTCATCAGCGCGCGGGCCAGCGACATCATCTTCTCGAAGCGAGGCTTGAAGGCATCGCGGTGCGGCACGCTCTTGCCGTCGAGGACGTCCTGCACCTCGTTGTACGTGCAGCGCGCCGCGCTGCGCATCACCGCGGGGTAGAGCGTGGACGAGCGTCGCTGGCCCTGGGCGTCGAACGTCATGTCCGCCACCATGCACAGCCGGTCTTCGTCCGGCCGCAGGGAGCAGATGCCGTTGCTGAGCCGCTCCGGCAACATGGGCAGCACGCGGTCCGGCAGGTACACGGACGTCGCGCGACGCAAGGCCTCCGCGTCCAGCGCGCTGCGCTCGCGCACGTAGTGCGTCACGTCAGCGATGGCGACCACCAGCCGCCACCCACCCGCGAGGTCCTCCACGTACACGGCGTCGTCGAAGTCGCGCGCGTCCTCACCGTCGATGGTGACGAGCTGCATCGAGCGCAGATCCTTGCGCTCCTCTCCAATCGCCTCTTCCTCCGACACCTTCACGGCGTAGCGGTCCGCCTCGTCCATGACCTCCGGAGGGAACTCATCCGAGAAGCCCTGCGAGTAGGCGATGCCAATCACCTCGGAGCTCGGAGTCCCCGGCTTGCCGAGCGAGCCGGCCACCTCGCCGAAGAGACCGCGTCCCGGCTCCAACAGGTTCGCGCCCACGCCCAGGCGCACCTTCACCAGGTCCCCCTCCTGCGCCATCTGCGTCTGCGGCACGCGGATGGGGCCGGGAAGGCTCGTGTCGGTGGGCAGCACCAGCGCGTGGCGGCCCTGCGTCGTGTAGACGCCTACCGCCAGCTCGCGGCGACGGTCGACGACGCGCACCAGGCGCCCCTCGTACCGGCCGGGCCGACCCGCCACCTCCACCACCACCCGGTCATTGTCGAGCGCGCGCTGCGCCTCCGCAGGGGGCAGGAAGATGTTCTCGCCCTCCCCTCCCACGGGATGAACGAAGCCGAAGCCGTCGCGGTGGACGTGGAGGATGCCCTCCACCGTGTCCAGCACCTCGCCGAAGGCCGGGCGACGAGGGCCCCGATGACCGAAGCGCTCACGCCCATCGTCACGGCGCGAGGAGCCCGGCTTGTTGAAGTCGCGGCGCTCGCGCCCTCGGGCGCCGTCCGCGCGGCCGGGGTCGCGCGCGGCTCCACGGGCGTCGGGAGCACGGCCCTTGAAGCCGCCTTCCTGGCCTCGGGCACCATGGCCCGTGAGGCGCTCACGCGTGGGCGTGTCGTGGGGAGGGCGGGCCCGCTCATGACGAGGCCGGTGGTCGGCGCGTACGGCGGCGACCTCCGGCGCATCAGGAACCACCGGCGGAGGAACAGGCAGGCCGTCGTCACGGCGAGGGCCTTGGCGCAGGAAGCGCTTGCCCTCCTTGACGATGTGGCCTTGACGTACCAGGTCCCGGAGCGAGCGCTTGAGCTCGGTCTGCTGGCCAGGGTGCAGGCCCGCGAGTCGCAGGAGCTCCTTGATGCCCAGCGGGTGGTCGGCGTCGGAGAGAATCTGCTGGAGAAGGTCTGAAGAAATGCTCACGGTAGGGTCGCGGCTCGGCCGCTACGGGAACGGGTAAGCCCGAAGCGGCCGGGCGGGAACCCCCCGGCAACCGACTGCTTCCCGGAGTGTTCCTCCGGGAAGCGACGTTCTTCAGGGCTTGACCGTGACGTTGATCTTGAAGGAGCGATCCACCAGGCCCGGCGTCAGTGCCTTGGCCAGGAAGAACTCCACCTCGAAAGTCCCCGGGTTTCGGGGAGTAAAGAAGAACTCGCGCGTGGCCGAGCCGCCGTTGGGACCCGGCTCGAAGTTGGCTTCGCGCAGGCCCACGCGCTTGGCCGCCGTGGGCTCGATGGCCCAGGTGAACCCAGGCTGCTCGGGCAGACGCACGGTGAGGCCGTGGTTGAGCTTCACGTCCACGGACGTGGGCACCTCGCCCTCGATATGGACCATCTCCATCTCGTCGCGCGACACCGCGCGCGCTTCCGACGGACGCGGCTCCACGTTCTCCGCGATGATGCGACCACCCCAACCAGAGAGCTTGTCCACCACGCCCATGACCTGCAGCGTGTGGCCCACGTTCTTGCGCAGGCTCTTGACCGCGGCCTTGCCCTCGATGAGGAAGGACACCTGCTGGCGCGTGCCGCCGTTGGAGACGACGAGGATGAACTCCTCGCCGTTCATCTCGAGGTTGCCGCGCACGGCCGCGAAGCCCTTGATGCCCGCGCCCATACCGGCCGCAGTCACCATGGAGACCTCGCCAGGAGACAGGTAGCGCAGCCGGGGCTCGGTGTCCGCGGGCGTCGTCTCGACGACCTCCGCCTCCGGCTTCTTGGCGGAGTACTTGCGCACGTCCACCACGCCGCCGTGGTTGGTCGTCTTGCGGATCATCCCGCTGACGGAGACCTTGTGGTTCACGTAGGCCGGGAGGACTTCCTGATCCGGCCCCTGGAGCAGGAAGGTGAGCTCACGCTTGTCGCGTCCCACCACCACCAGGTTGGGCATCTCGTTGATGACGACCAGGCGGCCCTTGAGGCTGCCCTCGCCCATCACGCCGCGGCCCTCGCCAGCGGTGAGCAGCTGCTCCATTTCACGCTTGGTGAGCGGCTCGCCCGGGGGCGGCAACTTGGTGGCGCGCGGCTTCGGCCTCTCCACGGCGGGGATCGAGGGAGCGGAGGAGGCCTTGGAGCCCTTGCCCGACGCACTCTTCGTCCCGGTGGGAGCCTTGCCGGCGGGAGCGGCGACCGGCTTCGCCGTGGCTGACTTCGCCGCGGGAGCGGGCTTCGCCGCCGACTTCTTGGAAGGCGCCTTCTCAGCGGCCTTCTCCTTCTCGACAGCCTTTTCCTTCTCGACGACCTTCTCCTTCTCGGGAGCGGTCTCGACAGCCGCCTTCTTCGATGAAGCCTTCGCGCCCTTCGTCACTGAATCCCCGACCGCCTTCGCCACCTTCGTCGTCGAGGTAGAAACCCGCTTGGACGCGTTCTTGATCAGGTCCAGCCGGGCGGATTTATCCTTCTTCGCGGCGGACTTCGCGCCAGTCTTGCCAGCGGGAGTCGCCTTCTTGGCCCCGGACTTGGGCTTGGCCATCGACGCTGTCTCCTTGAGAGTTCCCGTGTAACTTCAACGGGTTGCCACGCCACCCCCAGGAGGACTGGCAGGCTTCGCGATGATTGGAGCTTGTAACGATGATCAGATGGGCTGTCAAACTAACACTTGATTTTCTCTCGGACTTTCGGTGCGAACCGGGCTGAAGATGACGCTCATGAACGACGCCGCGACGCTGCTTCCGGAAGACGAGGCCCGAGCCCAGGTGCTGGCCCTCGCCACGCCCCTGTCCGCCGAGTGGCTGGCCCTCGATGACGGCCTGGGCAGGACGCTCGCGGAGGACGTGCTCGCCCAGCGCACGCTGCCTCCCTGGGACAACTCGGCGATGGACGGCTATGCGGTGCGCGCCGCCGACCTGACGGGCTCCCTGCCGGTGAGACTGCCGGTGTTGGAGACCGTCTATGCGGGCGGCACGCCGAAGCAGGAGGTCCGCCCCGGCACCTGCGTGCGGATCATGACCGGCGCTCCCCTCCCCCTGGGCGCTGACGCCGTGGTCATGCGCGAGCGGGCCCGGCCGGTGCCGGACGGGGGCGCGGATCAGGTGGACATCCTGGAGGCCGTGGAGGCGGGCCAGCACGTGCGCCCCCGAGGCGAGGACGCGAAGGAAGGGGCGCTGCTGCTCGCTCGGGGCACGCCGCTGGGCATCCCCGAGCTGGGGCTGCTCTGGGCCCAGGGCATCCTGTCCGCGCCCGTCCCGCGCGCGCCCCGGGTGGCCATCCTCTCCACCGGCGATGAGCTGTGCCGCGCCGACGAGCCGCCCCGGGGCCGCATCGTCGACACCAACGCCCCGTCCCTGGCCCTGGCCGTCCGCCGGGCCGGAGGGCAGCCGACCCTGCTGGGCATCGCCCAGGACACCCGCGACTCGGTGGGGGAGTTCCTGGCGCGGGCCCAGGGCTTCGACGTGGTGCTCACCAGCGCGGGCGTGTCCGTGGGCGAGCGCGACTACGTGAAGGAGGTCCTCGCCGCCATCGGGGTGCAACAGCACCTGTGGCGCGTGGCCATCAAGCCCGGCAAGCCGCTGGTGGTGGGCAAGCGCGGCAGCACCCTCTTCTTCGGGCTGCCGGGCAACCCCACCTCTTCGCTGGTGACGTTCGAGCTGTTCGTCAGGCCGGCGATCCGCCGATTGCTCGGCCACATGGACGTGGCCCCCGCGCGAGTACCCGGTCGCCTGGACGGCCGGCTGTCCAAGCCTCCAGGGCTGGCGCATTTCGTCCGCGTGACGGCCGCCTGGCGCGACGGCGCCCTCTGGGCCCGCCCCTTGGCCACCCAGACCTCGGGCGTGCTCCGCTCAGCGGCGAGCGCTACCCATCTGCTGCACTTCGCTCGCGAAGCCAGCAGCTTGTCTCATGGAGACCCCGTGGAATTGCTACCGCTCTCCTGGGGAGCTTGAGAAACCGGAGCCGGTCTTCGCGCATCTTTTCGAGGATGTCGGGCGGCGGGGATGGTGAGTCCGCCTTGACTTGCGCTCATGGGGGCACCAAACAGGGTGCTTCGCATCTGGAGAATGAAACAACATGTCGGACATTCGCTCACCCCAGGTTCTTCCGACCCGTAAGCCCACGCAGCACCTCGAGCGGTTCTCGGAAGCGGACATCCCCACGGAGCGGGGGCCCCTGCGGACCATCGTGTTCAGGGATCGCCGCAATGGGCGGGAGCACGTAGCGCTCGTCGCGGGCGACGTGTCGGACATGGACGGGGTGCCGGTGCGGATCCACTCGGAGTGCCTGACGAGTGAGGTCTTCGGCAGCCTGAAGTGCGACTGCCGCGAGCAGCTGGACCGGGCGCTGGACTTCATCACCCAGCAGAAGCTGGGCGTGGTGCTGTACCTGCGTCAGGAGGGCCGAGGCATCGGCCTGGGCAACAAGATCAAGGCGTACGCCCTGCAGTCCAAGGGGTTGGACACGTACGAGGCGAACCGCCAGCTGGGCTTCGCGGACGACCTGCGCAGCTATGACATCGCGGCGGAGATGCTGCGCTCGCTGAACGTACGCTCGGTGGACCTCATCACCAACAACCCCCTGAAGATCGCCGGGATGGTGGAGGAGGGCATTCCCGTCCTGCGTCGAATCCCTTCCCGGACCGAGCACAATCCGCATAACCTCGACTACCTGAGGACGAAGCGCGAGCGTACGGGGCACCTGATTGAGCTCTTCGCCGAGGACGACGACACGGAAGCCAAGGCCGGCTGAGAAGACGCCTGCGCGGCGGCGCAACGCCGTCGTGCGCAATCAAGCCCGCGTGCCCTTCGAGGTGCGCTTCTGGGGAGTGCGAGGCTCCATCCCCTCCCCTGGTCCGCAGACCCAACGCTACGGCGGCAACACGCCCTGCGTGGAGGTGCGGTGTGGGGACGAGCTGATGATCTTCGACCTGGGCTCGGGAGCGCGGGCGCTGGGCGATTCGCTGCTCACGCCCGGCTACGGCCCGGTGCGCGGCAACATCTTCATCTCGCACTACCACTACGACCACCTGCAGGGCCTTCCCTTCTTCGCGCCCATCTTCATCCCCACCAGCGACCTGACCCTGAACGGGCCGTCGCGCAACGGGCGCACCACGCGGGAGCTGCTCAGCGGGCAGATGGTGCAGCCCTACTTCCCGGTGACGGCGGAGGGGACCTTCCGCGCGAAGCTCACCTACCGCGACTTGTCCCCGGGTGGGACGCTCCAGATAGGCCCGGCCGAGGTGCGCTGGCTGGAGCTGAACCACCCGGGTGGCAACCTGGGGTACCGCGTGGAGTGCGGTGGTCGCTCCGTGGTGTACGCCACGGACGTCGAGCACGGCAGTGACCTGGACCCGGTGATGTTCGAGTTCGCGCGCGGCGCGGACCTGCTCATCTACGACTCCATGTACACGGAGGACGAGTACCACGGCCGCTGTGGGCCGGCGCGCACGGGATGGGGGCACTCGACGTGGCAGGCCGCCGTGGCCGCCGCGGATGCCGCGCAGGTGAAGACGCTGGTGCTCTTCCACCACGACCCGGGGCGCGACGACGCTGCCATGGACAAGCTGCTGCGGCAGGTGCGCAAGCATCGCCCCGAGGCCATCGCCGCCAAGGAGTTGATGGTCCTCAAGCTGTAGCCGCGCGACGCCGGCGCGGCCCTGGGCTCAGGCGCCGCGCGGCGACACCGCGCGCTTCACCGCCTCGCGAAGCCCGACGAAGGGCAGTCGCTCCAGCGCGGTGGGCACGTCCACCCACTCGAAGGCATCGTGCTCGGGGCCCAGGCGGACCTCCGCGTCCGGCGGGGCGTGGACGGCGAAGGCGCTCTCCTCGGCGAGCACGGGCGGCAGCGTCTCGCCGATGGCGAAGGAATGCCGGTAGGAGAGGTCCTCCGTGGGAAGTCGCAGGCCCGTCTCCTCTTCCAGCTCGCGACTGGCGGCCTGGGCGGGTGACTCCCCTTCCTCCACGCGTCCGGTGAGGATCTGCCAGAAGCCGCCGCGCTCGGGGAGGCGTCGCCCGAGCAGCACGCGCGCCTCCGGACCATGGCCTCGGACGACGGCGATGCTGACGGTGCGCAGGGGCGGCGGCGCATCCACGCGCTCGCTGTCGAACACGGCGCAGAAGCTCCGGGCGAGCGCCTCTTCCACGTCCGGAACGGGCACCGGGCTCCCACGTTCGCGCTGCATCGACGTGACACCGGCCTCGCGGATTCCGCAGGGCACGATGAAGCGGAAGTGCTCCATCTTCGTGTTCACGTTGAGCGCGAAGCCGTGCGTGGTGAGCCACCGGGACAGGTGGACGCCGATGGCGGCGATCTTCCGCGTGTCGGGCGCACCCTCTTCACCTATCCAGACGCCGGGCCACTTGACGATGGGGCCCGCGGTGATGCCCCACTCGGACAGCACGTCCATGATGGAGCGCTCCACGTCGCGCACATAGCGGCGGACATCACGGCGCGACTCCGGGAGCAGGAAGATGGGGTAGCCGACGATCTGCCCGGGCCCGTGGTACGTGACGTCGCCGCCCCGGTTCGTCTCGAAGACATTCACGTCCTCGGCGGAGAGGCTCGCGTCGGAGGCGGTGATGTTCTCCCGCTTCGCGCCTCGGCCCAGTGTCAGGATGGGCGGATGCTCCAGCAGGAGCAGCGCGTCGCCGCTCAGCCCTTCCCGACGTGAGTCGCCGAAGAGGCGCATCAGGTTGAGGCCGTCCTCGTACTCCACCCGGCCGAGCCGGTAGACGGTGATGGTGTTCACGACGTTCCCTTTCGCCGGCCCTTTCGAGGGGGCGTCGGCTTCGTCACGTTCTCGAGTTCCCACGTGCCTGGGGGAACCCGCTGGAGGAGGGCCCGCAACTCGTGGCCAGCGCGCGGAGAGCGCTCGGCCTCGGTGGCGAAGGCCGTGAGGACGCTGTCGGACAGCACCGTCTTCGGCTCACGCAGTGACAGTCGCGCGCGGGCCATCTCCACGTAGTCCTCGCGCGTGGGCTGACGCAGGCAGAGCAGCACCTGGACGTGCTCCAGGATGCTCACGGGGATGAGCCCACGCACCGTGCGCGACAGGGCCTCCGTCGTGGGCACGGCGAGATGCTCCTCGCCTCCGCGCAGGAGGAGCTTCCCAGGCTCGGCGGTCAGGCCGCGCGCGCTGAGCACCACGCAGGGGCGCACCACACGGACCAGGAAGGTGGAGAGCACGGAAGCCTCTTCGGCGCCCAGGCGCTCCACGTCCTCGATGAACACGGGCGAGGCCAATGCGGCCTCCGCGAGCGAAGCCACTGGAGTGATGGCCCCCCTGCCCTGTCGCTGAAGCGTCTCCAGGAGAATGCTCTTCCCCCAACCCTCGGCGCCCACGAGCAGGATGCAGCGAGTGCCCGACTGAAGCGCTCGCTCCAGTGCGCCACGGACATCGAGCTGCTCCACGAACTCCACAGCGGGCTCGGAGCGCACCGGCGAACGCGGCTGCTCCATCGGGCGCGGCACGGGGCTCACGTCACCGAGCAGCGAGGCGGACTCCGTCAGGCACGCCTTGCAGATGAAGGCCCCAGCCGGTCCCGCGACCAGGTCGCCGACTTCAGCGCGTGGGCGGCAACAGAACGAGCACCACGCCTCCAACGCCACGTCCGCGCGAGTGGGCCCACGCTCGATGATGCGCGGCCCACGTCGGCGCCTCGGCGTGGCTTCCTCCGACACGTTCGTGGCGGATGCCTCCGCGCCTGGCTCACTCGCGTCGGCCTGCCCCGTCGGCGCGAGCACCAGGTCTCCTCCGAAGGACTCCTCACCCTCCAGCGCACCCGGCCGCCAGGCCGACTCGAAGAGCTGCTCGTCCACGGCGCCTCGTGGGCGCTCGGCGCGCACGAACTCCGACGCGCTGAAGGGCGGCACCTCCCGAAGCACCGAGGGCCTCTGCCCCTCGGAAGGCCCTGGCTCCACGGAGGCGGCGACGCGAGCGAGCTGGGCCTCCAGTCGCTGAAGGTCTTCGCTCACTTCCGTATCCAGCACCCAGGCCGCGAGCTCGGGGGACTTCGTCGAAGGCTGCGCCTCCACGTCACGCAGCGCTTCTTCAATCAGCCGTTGCCGACGAGAGAGCTCCGGGAGCGGCACTTCCTCGACGGACCGCACCAGCGCATCCGCCAACTGGGAGTCCTCGTCCTCCGTCGCCAAAGTCGTGTCCGGCATCCCCTCCAGACGGTTCACTTCCTCGAGGATGTCCAGGCGGCTTGTGTCCAGCCGGCGCGCATGGCGCAGCAACTGGAGGGCTCGGGGGGCGTTGCCCGCGTTCCGGTAGTGCGCCGCCGCCTTCAGCAGGCACTCCACGGCGCGAGTCACGTCACCCCGCAGTTCGGCGGACTGCGCGGCGCGGATCAGCTCGCGAGGGTTCTCGGCCATACGGACAGAGCCTAACCGTCTTGGTGGACCACCGCCCGGCCTCGACGCACGCCCCCGGACGGAATACCCGGCGAGCGGTCAGCCCTCTCCCCGGCGGCCCAGGGGCCTTCCCGGCCCCGAAGCCCAGGCGAGCCTGCCGCCCGGGCCCCTCGGCGAGTCATCACGCCATGGCCAGGAACAGCAGGTCCGGCTTCTCCAGGTACTTGATGACTTCGTAGACGAAGTCCGCGGCCACCGAGCCGTCGATGACGCGGTGATCGCACGAGAGCGACAGGTTCATCATGTCGCGGATGACGATCTGGTCCTTCACCACGGCCGGGCGCTTCTTGAGCTTGTGCACGCCCATGATGCCCACCTCGGGGTGGTTGATGATGGGCGTGGCGAACAGGCCGCCGCTCTGCCCCAACGAGGTGATGGTGAAGGTGCCGCCCGTCATCTCCGCCAGCGTCAGCTTGCGCTCCTTGGCCGCCGCGCCCAGCCGCGCCGTCTCGCGGGCAATCTCCGCCAGCGTCAGCCGGTCCGCGTCCTTCACCACCGCCACCGTGAGGCCGTCCGGCGTCGCCACCGCCATGCCGATGTTGTACTCGCCACGCACCACCAACTCCTGCGCCGCCTCGTCGAAGTTGGCGTTCAGGTGCGGGAACTTCTTCAGCGCGGCGATGGTCGCCTTGATGATGAACGGCAGGTAGTTCAGCTTGGTCGCGTCACCCGACGCCGCGAGCTGCGCGTTGAGCCGGGTGCGCAGCGCCACCAGGTCCGTCGCGTCCACTTCCTCGACGAAGGCGAAGTGCGGCATCGTGAACTTCGAGCGCACCATCTTCTCGGCGATCTTCTTGCGAAGGCCGCGCAGCGGAACGCGCTCGTCCGCCCGACCCGACGACACGGCCGGCGTCGCCGGACGCGCCTGCGCGGGCGCCGCCACCACGTTCTTCTGCTCCCCGCCCCCCTCCATCGCCGCCACCACGTCCGCCTTCGTCACCCGCCCCTGCGGACCGCTGCCGGGGATGGTCGCCAGGTCCAGCCCGTGCTCACGCGCCATGCGCCGCGTCACCGGCGTGGCCAGCACCTTCGAGGCCTGCACCGAAGCACCCGCCGCCGGAGCCGCCGCCTGCGCCGGAGCCGCCGCCTGCGCCGGAGCGCCATGGCCCGAGGCCTGGGCGGGAGCCGCGCCTTCGATCTCCAGCGTGACGAGGGGATGGTGCACCTTCGCGATGTCCCCTTCCTTGCCGTGCGTCGACACGACGCGCCCGGCCTTCGGGCTGGGGACCGTCACGGTGGCCTTGTCCGTCATCACCTCGGCGAGCACCTGGTCTTCCTTGACGACGTCGCCAGCCTTGACGTGCCACTTGACCAGCTCGCCCTCCATCACGCCTTCACCGAGGTCGGGGAGCTTGAATTCAAAGGTTGCCATGGGGGTGTCTTTCCGAGAGGAACGGGGGTTGCGTCAAGCCACGAATGGAGGCCCGGTCAGCCGAGCCGCTCGAGGCGCTCGCGCTCCATCAGGCCCTTCATGAAGAACTCAGCGGCGCGGTAGCTGGAGCGCACCAGCGGACCCGAGGCCACGTAGAGGAAGCCGTAGGACTCGGCCAGCTTCTTGTACGACTCGAACTGCGCCGGGGTGACGAAGCGCTCCACCCGCAGGTGGTACTGCGAGGGCTGCAGGTACTGGCCCAGAGTGAGCACGTCGACGCCCACCTCACGCAAATCCTTGAAGGTCTGCTCCAGCTCCGCGTCCGTCTCGCCCAGGCCCACCATGACGGACGTCTTGGTGTAGAGGCCCTCGGGGCGGTTCTTCAAGTACTCGAGCACTCGCAGCGACTGGGCATACTTCGCGCGGCGATCTCTCACCGTCGGCGTGAGGCGCTCCACCGTCTCCACGTTGTGCGCCACGACGTGCGGCTTGGCCTCGGCCACTGTCGTCAGGTCCTGCTCCACGCCCTTGAAGTCGGGGATGAGCACCTCGACGATGGTGCGCGGGCTCTCCCGGCGCAGCTCGCGGATGGCGGAGGCGAAGTGACTGGCGCCGCCGTCCGGCCGGTCATCCCGGTTCACCGACGTGACGACGATGTACTCCAGGTCCATCTCCTTGACGGCCTGGGCCAGATGGATGGGCTCCATCGGATCCAACGGCGGGGGCGCCCCCACCTTCACGTGGCAGAAGCGGCACGCGCGCGTGCACACCTCGCCCATCAACATCACCGTGGCCGTGCCACCACCCCAGCACTCGGCGATGTTCGGGCAGCGGGCCTCCTCGCAGACGGTGGCCAGCTTCGTGCGCTTCACGATGGCCTTGACCCGCTCGTACCCTTCGCCGTGCGGCAAGCGAACCTTCAGCCAGTCCGGCTTGCGGGTGGTCTCAGTCACCTGGGGCAGCGGGAACCGATCAGGAGTCGCCATGGGTCGCGGGCCTTCTATGGTTTGGGCGAAAGACGTTCAAGCGGGAAGCCTCTAACGCGAGGCGTCAGCTCCAGCAGGCCCTTCGCGCGCGTCGTGTTCCTACTAATGCGCCCGCCCGGGCCGGGCAGCCCCTGGGAAGCGCCCCGGGCAGGCGCTCCACGGTTCCTGGCGATGGGCTCGCCCCCCTGGCGCCCACCCGTGCCACCGAGCGCCCGGACACGAAAAGGCCGTCCTCGGAGACGCGGCTCCGGGACGGCCTGAGCGGGCTCCCATGGGGGAGCCCAGGACTCACACGCGGCCTAGAAGTGGCGCGGGTGGCCCAGCGTGGCCTCGGCGCCCTCGTGGACGATCTCCGAGAGGGTCGGGTGGGCGTGGATGGTGCCCGCCAGCTCCTCGGTGGTGATCTCCAGCTTCAGCGCGACGCAGGCCTCGGCGAGCAGCTCCGTGGCGTGCGGCCCGATGATGTGGATGCCCAGCACCTCGTCGTACTTCTTGTCGGAGACGATCTTGATGAGGCCGGTGGCCTCGTTCGTGATGGCGGCCTTCGTCACCGCGCCGAACGGGGCGTTGCCGATCTTGACGTCGTAGCCGCGCTCCTTCGCCTTCTTCTCCGTCAGGCCCACCGAGGCGACCTCGGGGTAGCAGTACGTGGCGGACGGGGTGAGGTCGTAGTTGATGGGCTGCGGGTTCTTCCCGGCGATGTGCTCCACCGCGACCACGCACTCGGCGCTGGCCATGTGCGCGAGCATCGGGGTGGGGATGACGTCGCCCACCGCGTAGACGTTGGGCTCGCTGGTGCGCAGCATCGTGTCGACCTTGATGTAGCCGCGCTCGGTCTTGATGGACGTCTTGTCCAGGCCCACGTCCTCGGTGACAGGCGAGCGGCCGACGGCGGACAGGAGGATCTCCGCCTCCAGCGTCTTGGTCTCGTTGCCGACCTTCATCGTGACGCGCACGCCATCCGCCGTGTGCTCCACCTTCTCCACCGCGGAGCCGGTGTGCACGTCGATGCCGCGGCGGCGGAAGATCTTCTCCAGCTCCTTGGAGATGTCCGCGTCCTCGATGGGGAGCAGCGCGGGCAGGTACTCCACGATGGAGGTCTTGCTGCCCACGTGGTTGAAGACGGAGGCGAACTCACAGCCGACCGCGCCCGCGCCCAGGACGATGATGCTCTTGGGGATGCGGTCGATCTGCAGGATGGAGTCGCTGTTGAGCACGCGCTTGTGGTCCACCGGCACGTTCGGCAGGGACTTGGGCACCGAGCCCGTCGCGATGATGACGTTCTTCGCGTCCAGGACCTGCTTGGAGCCGTCCTCGGCGGTGACCTCCACCTTGCCCTTGCCGGCGATCCGGCCGTGACCCTTGATGACCGTCACCTTGTTCTTCTTCATCAAGAAGTCGATGCCGTTGGCACCCTTGGTGACGACCTTGTCCTTGTGCTTCATCGCGTTCGGCCAGTTGACCGTCGGGCTCGACAGGTCGATGCCGAAGTCACCAGCCTCCTTGACGTGGTGGAACAGCTCCGCCGTCCACAGCAGGGACTTGGTGGGAATGCACCCGCGGTGGAGGCAGGTACCGCCCAGACGCTTGTCCTTCTCGATGATGGCCGTCTTCAGCCCGAGTTGCCCCGCGCGGATGGCGCCCACGTAGCCGCCAGGGCCCGAACCGATGATCACCACGTCGAACGTCTCAGCCACGCACGCCTCCGTCATTATTTGCGGATGGAACCCGGTGGGGCTGATAACCCCCGCTCCCGGTTGGAATCAAGGAGATTGCTCGTGCGCCGTTTCCCGCTCAGGACCCTCCTGCTGATGCTCGTGGCGTTGCTCGCCTTCACCCGGCTGTGGTGCGTGACGCACCAGGATGAAACCGCCGGAGCCCCGCCCGCGAGCCCCCCCGCCCAGGCCCCTACCGCCGCCCCGGCCGCTCCCTCCGCGCCGCCCCCCTCCCCTGAATGCCGCCAGGTGGAGCGAGCCCTGGCCGCCACCCTGCGCGCCCCTGACGAGCCCACCGCCCTGGCCGAGGCCCGCAAGCGGCTGGACGCCTGCGTCACGCCGCCGCCACGCGCCTGTGAGCTGGGGACCGCCCTGGCCGCCCGCGCGCCGTTCTCCCAGGGGGCGGACACCCCCATCAGGGGGCTGCTGGCCACCCTCTGCGAGCGCTGCCCCGCGAACGTCAACGCCTGTGCGCAGACCGTGTCCCGTGCGCTCCTGGACACGGCCATCGGTCAGCCGCCGAACATCCCCGAGCTCCAGTGGAGCCTGGATCACGCCGGGCCGGCCCTTCCCGCGTCCTGTGACGCCATCGCCCGGTTGGGGCTCGCGCCCGCGGCCCAGGCGGAGGTCAACCTGCCTCCCACGGTGCGCACCCTCGTGGACGGGCTGGTGTCCCGCTGCCAGGGTGACGACCTGGTGCCGTTGGCGGTGCTGCGTGCCGCCGCCGCCCAGCAAGGGTCCCAGGCCCCGGCGCTGCTCACGGCGACCAGCGCGAAGCCGGTGGAGTCCGCCCCCATCAAGCCGGATCAACTCCTGGGGGCCCAGCCCGCGTTCCAGGCGTTCGATGGAGATCCCGTCACGGGCGTGGCCGTGAGCAACGCGACCCGGGGCGACCGCTGGTTGGCGGATGGAGCGCTGCGCGCGGGCTATGCGCCCACGCTCAAGCACCTGATGGGTTTTCGCGTCCGGGCCCAGGGTCCGGGCACCCTGCGAGCCATCGTCCGCACGCCGAAGGGCGTGGGCCTGAATGATCCGGAGGGGGGCTTCTCGTTCGTCAATCCCACCGTGTGCCGGTTCCGAGGCACGGGAGAGTGGGAGACCTGCAACCCCGCCGCGCCCCTGGTGGATGTGGACGCGGTCAGCGTGTTCCCCGAGAGCGCGGACGACAAGCTCCTGGAGCTGGAGATCCTCGGCGCGCGCTGAGCGCCGGAGGGTTCAGGCGACCAGGCCGCGCTCCTTGGCGAGCTGGAAGATGGGCGCCGCATCCTTCTTCAGGACGGCGCTGACATCCTTGACGATGGACTCGCCCGACTTCGCCACCGAGAGGAAGTTGTCGAACGTCCGGGTGAGGATGAGCACGCCGGAGATGATGACGCGCTGGAGGTTGTGCTGCAGGTCCGTGCCCTCGTAGATGAGCCACGCCTGCTCGACGCATTCCTTCCTCGCCTCCACGAGGAAGTTGTTGAGGATGGTGCGCTCGTTCGCGTCGGGAACCTTGGACTTCGGGCTCACGGAACCGATGTAGATGAGCCGCGAGCTGAGTCGCGCCGAGGCCTCTTGCATCTGAGCCAGGATCGCCGCCACGTCCTCCTTGGTCGGAGGGTTCTGCCAGCGGGAGAAGATGACTCGGTCGATGAGCTCTGCCTTGTACGTGGTGGGGCCGTTCACGATGCCTCCGGTGAGGCGGACGGTTTCGATTCCAAGAAGCGCCCGGCCGGCGTTCTCCACAGCGCCGCGCGTCTGGATGTGTAGCAGGAACACTCCTTTCGTTGAAGAGAGTCACTGCTGCACGCGCTCACTCCACCGTCGCAATCCCGCTGTCCGTATGCAGTCGTGACGGACAAATCCATCCGGGTCGAGGCTGACACGGCCAGAAAACGGGGCTGATACGTGGAATGCCCGGACAGCCCCGTGTCCTCTTCACGCGAGGTGAGCCTTTCTCATCCAGCATTGCCGGGAAGCGGTGGCTTCGCGGCACGACGCGCGAGGACTGCCTTCACGTCATCCAGGGAGAGCCCGAGTGGCCTCACCGCGACGAGCAGGTGGTAGAGCAGGTCGGCGGCTTCCTCGGCGGCGCGTCCGGCGTCCGCGTCCGCGCAGGCGGTCACCAGCTCCGCGGCCTCTTCGCCCAGCTTCTTGAGGCGCAGGTTGCGGTCCGAGAGAAGGCGGCGCGTGTAGCTGGGCTTCTCGCCCGGGGCATCGGGTCTGCCGGCGCGCTCGGCGAGCGTGGCATCGAGCGCGGCCAGCGCGTCCTCGCTTCCGGAGCCGAAGCACGTCACGTCGCCGGTGTGACAGGCGGGGCCGGCTTTCTCGACGCGGGCCAGGACCGCGTCACCGTCGCAGTCCGCGCGCAATGACACCACCCGCTGCGTGTTCCCGCTGGTGGCGCCCTTGTGCCAGAGCCCGCGCGTGCGCGAGCGGTAGTGCATCTGTCCCGTGGCGAGCGTGCGCTCCAGGGCTTCGCGGTCCGCGTGCGCCACCATCAACACGTCACCGGTGCGCGCGTCTTGCGTCACCACCGTCACCAGTCCACCGCCCTTGGTGAAGTCGAGTCGGTCCAGGTCCAGCATCACTTGACCTCCGTCGCGCCCAGGCGCTCGCGGGTGACACGGGCCAGGGCCGCGTTGGTGGCGATGCCGTTGCCTCCGAAGGAGGTTCGGCGCCCTGTCCAGTCGGTGAAGACACCTCCGGCCTCGTCGATGATGGGCTGGAGCGCGGCGGCGTCCCAGGGTGAGAGCAGCTCATCCACCATGACCTCGGCGCGGCCCGTGGCCACCAGCAGGTAGCCGTAGCAGTCGCCCCAGGTCCGGGAGATGGCTGCGTCGAGGGTGAAGCGGCGCCAGGCCTCACCGCGCTCGGGGTGCTGTCGGAAGCGCTCGTCCGTGGTGAGCACCACGGCGCGGGAGAGGTCGGCCTGCTCGGACACCTTCGCGCGCTGGTCGTTCCAGAAGCAGCCGTGCCCGGGGGCCGCCACCAACAGCTCATTCACCGCGGGGAAGTACGCGGCCCCCACGAGGATGCGCTCTCCTTCCGCCAGTGCCACGAGGGTGCCCCACAAGGGTACGCCTCGGATGAAGGTCTTGGTTCCGTCGATGGGGTCCAGAATCCAGCGACGCCGTGCACCCGGCCGCGTCTCGCCGAACTCCTCACCGAGGATGCCGTCGTCCGGGAAGCGGGCCTCCAGCCACTCGCGCGCGGTCTGTTCGG
Organism: Corallococcus terminator; assembly: GCF_049194865.1. Lineage (GTDB taxonomy): Bacteria > Myxococcota > Myxococcia > Myxococcales > Myxococcaceae > Myxococcus > Myxococcus terminator_A. Next base: position 17,768 of record NZ_JBLZWL010000127.1, read on the forward strand.
CCGTGCGGTCCGCGACGGTGACGGGTGTGCCGTCGCTCTTGGTGTCCACGGCGATGCCGCCTCGGAAGTAGCCCAGCGCCACGTCTCCTGCCTTGCGCGCGACTTCCGCGGCGGCCTGCATCAAGCCTTGTGCGCTCGTCGTCATGTCGTGCTCCGAATCGGAAGGCCGCTCGCTCGGAGCAGCGACTTGATGGCGCCCACCGTGGTGAGCCCATCGTGGAGGATGCCCGCCACCAGCGCCGCGTCCGCGCCGCCGCGCGTGAGTCCATCGCGCACGTGCTCCGCGTTTCCCGCGCCACCCGAGGCGATGACGGGCACGTCCACCGCGTCCGCCACCGCGCGCGTCAACTCCAGGTCATAGCCCGAGCGCGCTCCATCCTGGTCGATGCTGGTGAGCAGCACTTCGCCCGCGCCGCGTGCCACGCACTCGCGAGCCCAGGCCACCGCCTCCAGCTCCGTGGCCTTGCGCCCGCCATGAGTGTGGACACGCCAGCTCGAGCCATCCCGCCGAGCGTCGATGCTCGCCACCACGCACTGCGCTCCGAATCGCTCCGCGCACTCGGTGAGCACCTCGGGACGAGCGACCGCCGCCGAGTTGATGCTCACCTTGTCCGCGCCCGCTCGAAGCGCACGGCCCACGTCGTCCGCCGTGCGGACACCGCCTCCCACGGTCAACGGAATGAACAGCCGCTCCGCCGTGCGCCGCACCAGGTCCAGGAGCGTGTCCCGCTCCTCGTTGCTCGCGGAGATATCGAGGAACGTCACCTCGTCCGCGCCCTCCTGCTCGTAGCGCAGGGCCAGCTCCACCGGATCTCCCACGTCACGGAGTCCCTCGAAGCGCACGCCCTTCACCACGCGACCACCCTTCACATCCAGGCACACGATGAGTCGTCGGGTCAGCATCAGAGCACCTCCAGGGCCACGGAGCCCTTCATGCTGAACACGGTGCCGGAGTCCACCATCGCATCCCGCAGCGCGAGCCCCAGCGCCTTGAACGCGGCCTCGGTGACGTGGTGGCTGTCCTTCCCTCTCAACACCCTCAGGTGCAGCGTCACCTTCGCGTGCTCGCAGAACGAGCGCATCCAGTGCTCGTAGAGCCGGTTCTTCAGCGGCCCCTGGTAGAAGAACCGCCCGCCCGCGTCGAGGCACGCCTGCACCAGCGCGTCGTCCATGGGGAGCGTGCGCTCCGCGAAGCGGGCCGCCGTCGCCGGAATCACCCGCTGCACCGCCGTGCCCAGCGTAATCGCCACGTCCTCCATCAAGTGGTGCGTGAGGTCGCCCCGTGCGTGTAGCTTCAAGTCGAGCCCCGCGTAGCGCGCGAAGGTCGCGAGCATGTGGTCGAAGAACTTGAGCCCCGTGTCCACCTGCGTAGTGCCCTTCCCCAGGGCCAGCTCGACGCGGATCTGCGTCTCCTTCGTCTCCCGAGTGACGGTGGTCATTCCGCGAACTCCCGCGCGACGTCGCGCGCATCCAGTCGTCCCGTGTACAGCGCCATGCCGATGACCGCCCCGTACGCGCCCACCGAGGCCAGCGCTCGCAAGTCCTCCAGCGTCGTCACCCCACCCGATGCGTAGAGCCGGTGCCGACTGCGCACCAC
>NZ_JBLZWL010000113.1:0-18075 GCF_049194865.1 Corallococcus terminator
ATCATGAAGCGGGCGCTGCGCTCCAACTTCGCCAGCCTGCCGGTGCCCATCGCCACGTACATCGCCCTGGAGATGTGCCGGGGCCTGCACTACGCGCACACGCGCGCGGACGACAAGGGCGAGTCCCTGCACATCGTCCACCGCGACATCTCCCCCGACAACGTCCTCATCAGCTACGAGGGCCAGGTCAAGATCGTCGACTTCGGCATCGCCAAGGCGCGCTCGCTGCGCAGCTTCGACACCGCCCCGGGCGTGGTGAAGGGCAAGTACCTCTTCTTCTCGCCGGAGCAGGCGCGGGGCGAAGAGGTGGACGCGCGCACGGATGTCTGGGCCACGGCCGTGGTGCTGTTCGAGATGGTGTGCGGCCGGCTCCCCTTGGAGGGGCCCGAGTACGTGGTGATGCACAAGCTGCACACGCGCCAGCCGTTGCCGCGTCCGCGCGACATCAAACCGGACCTGCCGGTGCGCCTGGAGGCCATCCTCCAGAAGGCGCTCGCGGTGAAGAAGGAGGACCGCTTCGAGTCCGCCCATGCCTTCGGGGATGCGCTGGCCGGGTTCCTCTTCAAGGCGGCGCCGCGCTTCTCCGCGATGTCCGCGGCCTATCTCCTGCGGGAGCTGTTCCGCCCCGACCTGACGGAGATGGGCAAGGACACCAAGGTGCCTGCCTCGTTCGTGGAGGAGCTGTCCGTCTGGCGCGCCACCACGAGCCTGCTGCCCAAGCCGACGGAGCTGTCCACCCCCGAGCTGCGAACCGAGCCGCAGACCCTCGAGAGCCTTCCGGGGGAGTTGCCGGATGGTGGGGAGGGAGCAGGGCTCGAAGGCGACGAGGAGGAGGACGGCAACTCTCCGGACCGGGGAGGCTTCTTCGAGAACGGCTTCCGCATCTCCACGCACCACGTCGTGGTGGCGGGGGGCCTGCTGCTGCTCGCGGGCCTGTTCTGGACCTCCTTCGACAAGCTCAAGGCGGACTGGGTCCCGCCCGAGCCGAAGCCCACCGGCCCGGCCCGGCCGCCGCTGCCCGGTCCGCAGATCAAGCCAGCCGTTGACTCCCGCCCCCCGAGCGGCCCTCCGCCCGCGGAGCCAGTGCAGAGGGGGCAGAAGGTCGAGCCCCCGGGGAAGATGGATTCGGTGCACATGCCGATGGAGTCGTTCCGGCTGGACGCTCGGAAGCACCTCCTCGGCGTGTCCTCCGGGCGCGCGGCGCTGGGCACGTTGGATCCGCGGGTGACGTATCGCATCTCCGAGTCGGGCGTCCTGGCCCCGGCGGATCGCGGCAAGCCCATGCCGAGCCTCTTCTTCCTGTTGGCGGGGAAGGACGTCGCGGCGGACGCGGCGGTGGGACTGGTGACGCGCAAGCCGGAGCCGTTCCGAGGGGCCTCGGCGGTGATGTTCTTCACGGTGGGCGCGCCCACGCCGGAGGATGACCTGCCCGAGCGCGTCGTCACGGTGCTGAACACCCGCACGAACGAGGCGCGCCGCCACACCGTCCACGTGGAGTACATGACCACCGACCTGAGCCGGAGCCTCTTCGTCGACGGGTTGGACCCCATGGAGGTCTACACGCTGACGCTGGAGGAGGTGGAGGGGGGCGCCTTCACCCGAGGGAGGGACCAGGGCGCGGTGTTGAAGGTCGCGTGCGTGCAGCAGGTGTCCGCGGAGCGTGACGGTCCGAGCACGCCTCCGGCCCGAGCGCAGCGCTTCCTGCTGTCTCGCGGGGAGGACGTGAAGCTCAGCGGTGTCCATGGGCTCTTTTGCGGCTTCATCGACGATGACTCCTCCGACAACCAGGGCGCGGTGAAGGTCCGCATCGAGACAGGGGAGAGTGGCTCCAGGGTCCGCCCCGACGCCGAACCGGCCGGAACGGAGCAGCCCCCCGTGGAGGACCTGGATACGGGGACCCGTCCCCCGAGCACGGGACCGACGACAGGCGCACCCAAGGTGCCGTCCCCCAGGGCGCCGCCTCGACCGTCGCCACCGGTCGTGGTGCCGGACGAGCCGCCCGAAGCGAGCCGGGGTGAGCTGGCGCTCCTGCAGGCAAGGGCCCTGTACAAGGCGAAGCAGTACGACGCCGCGAGGACACGCGCGCGTGAGTGCGTCGCGATGGAGCCGGAGAACTTCGAGTGCCACCTGTTCCTGGGCTCGGTGGCGGCCAAGCTCGAGCGCAAGGAGGAGGGCGCGAAGCACTACCGCCTCTTCCTCGAGCTGGCCCCGTCGAACCATCCCCATGCGAGCGCGGTGATCAAGGCCCTGGAGGAGTACGAGTCCATGCAGGGCAATCGCGCGGAGCCGTAGGAAGGGCACGGGCGCGGGCGGCTTGCCTCACTCCGCTCGCTGGCCCCGGGCCTGGGCCCTGACATCTCCCGGAAGAGGTGTCATCGCCCCGAGCAGCTCCCGGGCCCGCTCCACCTGTCTCGGCGGAAGCGGAGGAAACCCTCGCAGCGCCGCGTCCAGGTGAAGCCGGGCACTGTCCTGCTCTCCCCCCGCCGAGGCGACGAGCCCCGCGACGTACTCCAACCTCGCGTTGCGCGTCCCCAGCCTCAGCGCGGCTTGAATCAGGGGCCGTGCCTCCTCCACCTTGCCCGCGTTGACGAGCGCATAGGCCAGCACCGCCTGCGTGAAGACGTCCCTCCGTTGCGTCAGCTCACGCCGGGCGAGCGCCTCCGCCTGGGCCCCGTCGCGTCCCAGGTCCAGCAGCAGTCGCGCCTGCTCGCGTGAGTCCTGGGCCGTGTCCTGGAGTGCCAGGGCGTATTCCACCTGGGCCTCCTGCCCGCGTCCCGCCGCCAGGAGCGCATCCGCCAGGAAGGCGCGGTGCCCCGCCTGGGGACGGGCCGTCATCGCCGCTCGATAGGCCTCGACCGCCGCGTCGGCCTGTCCTCGGGCGCGCAGGACATGGCCGCGTCCCGCGTGTGCCCGGTCCAGGCCCGGTGCATGCGTGAGCGCGACGGTGAAGTACTCGAAGGCCGTGTCCGGCGCTCCCTTCGCGAGGAACGCATCGCCCAGCTCACACAGCGCCTTGGCCACCGTGTCGCCATCCCGCGGGTCCGCCGACGTCGCCGCGAGCTTGAGCACGGAGATGGCCCCGTCCACGTCGCCCCTCAAAAGACGCAGATACCCCACCCGCGTGTACGTGGCGTGCGAGGGCTTCAGGTCCATCATCCGCCCGTAGGCCGCCTCTCCCTCGTCGTAGCGCCCCAGCTCCAGTTCGGCGTCTCCGAGCAGTCCCTGGAAGAAGGCGTCATGCGGGTGCTGCTCCGTCAGCCGCAGGGCGGCGTCACGGAGGTCCTTGAACTGGTGGTCGTGGTGGAGCAGCAGCAGCTCCACCTTGAGCGCATCCACGCGTTCGGGGTCCACCAGCAACGCGCGCCGGGCCGCGACACGCGCGTGCATCAGGTGCCGGGCATCCGCCGAGCGCAGCCCCTCCCGCATCCACTCCGTGGCGAGCCGCGCCTGCGCCGGGGCGCTGTCCGGCGGGGCTTCTCGCTCCAGCCGGGCCAGTCGTTCCAGCGTGGACTCCGAGGCCCGCACGCGCGAGGAGTCCGGGCGCGCGGGGGCCAGCCACCACCGCGTGAGCCCGCCCACGGAGATCGCCACCATCGCGACGCCAAGGGCGAGCAGTTGTCGAGAGGCCATGGCGCGAAGGCTCAGGGAGTCGGATCGCCGGAGTGGGGAGGCGCCAGATATGGGAAGGCGGTGAGGAACGCCTTGTCGTTGGCCGCCACGCCATCGCTGAGCCCGGCGGCGGCCGCCGCGAACGTGCCGCCTCCATCCGGAAGCGTGGCGGGCCCGCCATCCGCGAACGTCGTGAAGAAGGCCCCGCCCACCGCCTTGAGCGCCACGTCCGTCACGTCGTCGGTGAGCAGCCGACCATTCGGGTACGCGGAGTCCGTGCCGGTGTTGATGTGGAGCATCTCACCGGTGGGTTTGCCCTGCGTGTTGCGGGTGTAGATGGCGGCCAGGTCCGTGCGCGGCGAGGGCGGGGCCAGGGGGATGAAGCCCTTGGCCTGGAGGAGCTGGGGCAGCTCCGGGTTGGTGACGATGGCGACGATGGTGGGGTTGGCCAGGTCGTTCTGCGGCTTGGAGGCGTTGAAGAAGTCCTTGAACTTCAAGGGAACGACCACCTCGTTCACCAGGGGATTGCCCAACCGGGACACCTGCACCCACGCGCCGCTCGTGTCCACGCCGCCATCGGCTCGGCGCGTGGTGACCTTCGGCCGGCTGGACGTGGTCCAGATGCCCAGGTGCGGAGAGCTGAACTCCGTCAGCGGCAGCTCGATGACGAGTGACAGGATGTTCAGCCCCGCCAGGTCATCGCGGTTCGGCTTGCCGTCGTAATTGAGGAAGTCGAAGGTCTTCGAGAGGTTGACGAAGAACGGATCGTCCCGAGGTCCCGCGAAGACCTTGTACTTGGCCGCGCTGCCCAGGCCCGTCTGGATGGCGCTCTGGGTGATGGGGTCCAACGTGGAGCCCGTCGCGGTTTGCGGATAGGTCGGCGTCGTCAGCCGCCCCACGTTGTTGGGGGCCACCGGCGCGTCGCGGACGATGACCTGGTTGGAGCCGCCCACCACCTTGGTGAGCGTGTACGTCTGGTAGCGGAGGATCTCCGGCGCCGTGGCCGTCTTCACGCCCGCGAAGGCGTACAGGAAGGAGTCCTTGAAGGCGTCATAGCCGGCCACCGCGCCCACCGAGGGCAGGGGGCTGGGACGAATCTGCGTGCGGAAGCGGAACTGGTAGCGAATGTCGGGAGCGCCATCACCCGACTGGTCAATCTGGATTTCGTAGAGGACGTTGTCGTCGAACAGGTAGAAGTTGGGGCCACCGTAGGGGAGGCCGAAGGGCGAGTAGTTCGCCACCAGCACCAGGTTGCCGCCCTGCTTCCAGGCGTACATGTCCGTCCCGTCCGCCGCCGGGTCGTTGCTGATGAGCGGAGCCTCGCGATGACTGGACGCCACCGCGACGCTGGCTGCGAGGAACAGCGGTACCGCGAGGAGACGCCACGCCGGAAGGGGAGCTCTCATGCGTTTTCCTTGAAGGGGGAACCGTGAGCGCGGGTGCGGGACGAGACTGCGGGCTCGGTCGCCTGGGGGAGCCCTGAGTACCCAGCAGGTTGGGCCGGTGGCTCCTGTCCCAAGGTGCGAGTCGCCCTCCAGTGTCCAGTGGGCGTCACCTCCGCCATGACGCAGTGGGCCAAGAAGGTGTCGTCGGGGGGCATGGAAAAGCGAGGGGGCCTCCCGTAGAAAGGCAGCCGCATGACGCACTCCCGCATCGTCCGTTCGCTCGCGCTTCCGGTGTTGCTCCTCTCCGCGGCCTGCGGTGACTCCGAGGACTCCATTCCCGTCCGGACCTGCGAGGTGACGCTGACGTACGCGCCCCAGCAGTCGCTCCAGGGCACGGTGTTCGTCACGGGCGAATGGAATGGCTTCACCGCCACCTCCCTGCGCATGGCGGACCGAGGGGACGGCGTGTTCACCGCGCGCGTGGAAGGCTTGGAGCCGCGCGACTACGGCTACCGCTTCGTCGTGGGCAAGCAGGAGTTGATGGATCCGCAGAATCCATACTCCCGCTGGGTGCGCACGGAGGAGTACTCGCGCCTGACGGTGCCCGACTGCCGGCAGCCGGTGCTGGAGCTGAGGCGCTTCGTCGCGACGCCCGAGGGCGCGCTGGACGTCGACGTGGCCTACGTCGACGGGACGGACGAGGTGGGGCCGGACTCCGAGCGGGTGACGCTGTCGCTGGACGGAGAGGTCAAGCCCGGCACCTTCGACGCGAAGACGGGGCGCCTGCGGCTGAAGGTCGAGGGACTGGCCCAGGGCAAGCACCACGTGAAGGTGGTGGCCATGGACACCTCCGGCCGCGCGGCGGAGCCGCTCTACCTGCCGTTCTGGGTGGAGCCCCAGAAGTTCCGATGGGAGTCGGGGCTGATGTACTTCGCCTTCACGGACCGCTTCCTCAACGCGCGCACCGAGAATGACGGCGCCGTGGCGGACGTGGACCCCATCGCCAACTACCAGGGCGGCGACTTCGCCGGCATCACCGAGAAGATCAACGACGGCTACTTCGACGCGCTCGGCGTGCGCACGCTGTGGATCTCCCCGGTGGACCAGAACCCCGAGGGGCGCTTCATCGGCACGGGCGGCAAGTACTACGCCGGCTACCACGGCTACTGGCCCTCGCAGCCGCGCACGACGCAGCACCGCTTCGGCTCGATTGAAGAGCTGCGCGCCCTCACCGCCGCGGCCCACCGCAAGGGCATCCGCGTCATCGCCGACCTGGTGCTCAACCACGTCCACCAGGAGCACCCGTACTGGGTCAGCCACCGGAACGACGACTGGTTCAACACCTCCGCCAGCTGCGTGTGCGGCACCCAGGACTGTGACTGGGAAGAGAAGCGGCTGACGTGCAAGTTCACCGACTACCTGCCGGACTTCAACTGGCGGTCGTCGAACATGGTGGACCGGTTCATCGACGACACCCTGTGGTGGCTGGAGGCGGCGGACTTCGACGGCTTCCGCATGGACGCCGTCAAGCACCTGGACCAGGTGGCGGGGCGCACCCTGCGCGGACGTCTGAGGGACATCACCGCGATGACGGGCACCGAGTTCTACCTGGTGGGTGAGACCTTCGTCGGCGCGGACGGCCGCTCGCAGATCGCCCGCTACATCAGCCCTCGCGAGCTGGATGGCCAGTTCGACTTCCCGCTGTACTGGCCGGTGCGCGAGGCCTTCGCGGACGGCCAGGGCCTGGAGCGCGTGGACCAGGCGGTGCGGGAGAACGAGGTCTTCTACGCGCCGGGCACCATCAACTCGCCCTTCATCGGCAACCACGACGTGGCGCGCTTCATCTCCCAGGCGGCGAAGCAGCTGGACGGGGAGGGGGGAGACCCCTGGAGCAGCGCCCGCCCCTCGGCGACGGTGACGGACGCGGCGGCCTTCGAGAAGGCGAAGTTCGCCTTCACCTTCGTGCTGACCCAGCCGGGCGTGCCGCTCGTCTATTACGGGGACGAGGTGGGCCTGCCGGGCGCGGGAGACCCCGACAACCGCCGGCTGATGCGCTTCGGCTCCACGCTCACCCCGCTGGAGGCGGAGCTGCTCACCGTCGTCCAGAAGCTGGGGCAGGCGCGCCTCGCCCATCCCGCGCTCCAGACGGGAGCCCGGCACACGCTGCGAATCGAGAGGGACTTGTACGTCTTCCAGCGCTCACTGCCGGACGGGCAGGGCGCGGTGATCGCCATCAACCGGAGCGACGTGGAGCGCCCGCTGGTGGTGGAGCCCCTGGGAAGCCTGGCGGCGAGCAGCGCCACCTACAAGGACGTCTTCAGTGGCCGCACGCTCCAGCTCGCCGGGACGGAGACCCAACTGGTCATCCCTCCGCGCAGCGTCGCCGTGTACGTGCCTTCCGCCGAGTAATGCCGCCGCGGAGTCGAGGGAAGGGGAGGGGCCGCCCCCTTCCCACCGCGGCCCCGCGAACTACGGCTGCGGAACGGGCTGCTGCGCCGTCTTGTGCTTGTAGAAGAGCACGAGGGTGTAGCAGTGGAATTCGTTGTCCGACGACTGGGCCACCACGCGATCCACGATCTCCAGATCGGAGTTGCTCTTCATCCAGCGGGTGACGTTCTCACCCAGCTCCTCGCGCTCCTTCGCCTTGGTGGCGGAGAAGACCTTCACGCCCGTGAACATCGCCTGCCACTCCTTGTGCGGTCCCAATTCAGGACAAGGGGGCATCCTCGCACGGCGTGTTCCGAGGTGTCAAAAACCCGGCTTCCTGGAGGGTAGGGTGTTGGAGGCCTCGCGACGGGGGTTTGCAGCCGGAAGCGCGTGCTTAGTTTGCTCAAGTCGCACCCGTTTGGGGGCGCTCGAGGCAGGGGGCCACGAGTGGCGGCGTGTTGGGGAAGGGGGCAGGCCCGTGGACGTGAAGACGAAGAAGGATCTGGCGGTTGATTTCATCAACACCATCCGGACGATGGAGCCCACCGCGCTGAATGCGCTCATCGTCAAGGAGGCGGGGGAGGAGCTGGCGCAGTTCTTCTTGAACTACAGCGCCAATCTCATCTCCAAGGACCCGTCCCGGGTGCTGGAGAACACGTCCTCGCTGATGCTGATGGGGTACCTCATCCGCACCTACGAGGAGAAGAACACGCAGGCCAAGCAGGGGACCTTCCAGTCCTACGCCTTCGCCTGAGGGACGCAGGGGGGCACCGCGGGCTCGACAGGCCCTGGGGAGCCTGTTAGGGAGCGGCGCCCATGCTCATCGACCTGCACGCCCATTCCCACCTGTCCAAGGGGTGCGAGTTGGACCCTCGCGCCGTGTTGGAACGGGCCGCGCTGTTCGGCCTGGACGGGGTGGCCTTCACGGAAACCAATACCCAGGACGGCTGTGACGAGCTGTTCGAGATTGGCGCGAAGTCGAAGGTGAAGGTGTTCGTCGGGTTGGAGCTGGTGACGGACCGTGGCCAATACCTGTGCTTCTTCCCGAAGCCGGAGCTGGCCCCGGAGCCCGTGCAGATGTGGGGCAGCAACCGCGAGAAGCCCTGGAGCGCCGCGGAGTGTCTGCCCAAGGTGAAGGCGATGGGCGCGGCGATCATCGCCGCGCGGCCCTTCGACAGGGACTCGCCCAACCCGGCCATGGACTTCGTGCGCTCGCTCAACCTGCTGAGCGCCGTGGAGGGCTACAACGCCCGGGTGAAGCAGACCGCCAATGACCTGGCCGTGGAGGCAGCCGAGGCGCTCAAGCTGCCCTGCACCGGCGGCAGCGACGTGCGCGGCTCCCTGGACGAGATGGGCCGGGGCGCCACGTTCTTCAAGAACCCCGTGACGACGCAGGCCCAGCTGGTGGCCGAGCTGCTCAAGGGCGAGTTCTGGCCGGTGATGGCCGGCGAGCTGCCCCGCCTCACGCGTCCCGGCGAGGCCCAGGCGGCTCGCAAGCAGGGCGGCGGTGGTGGTGGCGGTGGTGGCAAGCGCCGCCGCGGTGGCGGCGGTGGCGGTCGCCGGTAGCTCCGGGTCGCGCGGGCGCTACGGCAGGACGGAGGCGCCCGCCTCTTCGGCGCGAGCCAGGCGGCCATCCGTGATGAAGGCCTTGCGGCGGCCTCCCGGATACGTCCACTCCTCGTTCTTCGCGGTGCCCTCCAGCGTGCGCCGCACCAGCTCCGGCGGCCCCCAGGCCATGCGGACCGCGTCCGCGGACATGTTGGCCACCAGACGCTTCTCTCGCACGGCGTCGCGCACGGGGGGCGCCAGGGCCTCCAGCTGGGCCTTGGGGTTCTGGGGGGTGAGGTACTTCTCCACCTCCGCGCGGAAGTCGTTGGGCTGCTCCAGGTTGGGCGGCAGCACCAGCACGAGGGGCGGCGCGTCCGGCTTGCCGTCCTCGGCCAGGTAGACCCACGGCCAGGTGCGCGGCGTGTAGAGGACGCGCTCGGCGACCACCCACGCGGTGGGGAACTCCACCTTGGTGATGCGCAGCTTCGTGCCCGCGGGCAGCGTGCGCTCCACGGCGCCGGGGTTGATGGGCTTGCCCTTGCTGTCGTCCAGGAGGCGCACGTCGTCTGGCGCATAGGGCGTGAGCAGCCGCTTGGAGCCGTCCCCGAAGAAGGGGGTGACGTTGCCGGAGACGCGCAGGTACTGCTCCGCCTCCGGGCCGGTGAGCGTGCGCTGGAGCGACGTGCGGGCGTCCGGCGCCATGCGGGTGTAGTTGCCACAGCCGACCGCGAACGCGGCCAGCACGAGGAGGGACAGCGAGGAGAAGGGGCGTCGGGCGAGCATCAGGGCACCTCCGCGACAGGGCGCGCGGGAAGTGCCTTGCTTAGCTCAGCGCGATGCCTGCGTCAGCGTCGTCGCGGCGGAGGTGTCCCGCTTGCCGCCACGGCAGCCGCGCTGCGCCGGGCACACGGGACCCCGGCCATGCGGGTCCGGTACCAGCAGGAAGCGGCCGAGCCCGCGCGTATCCGTGAGCTCCGGGTGACCGCACAGAGCACATTGGCGGGGAGGACGCTTGGAGGGGGGGAAGGGCACGGGGCGCGAGTGTGCGTCGCTCCCGGACCCCGCGCGAATTTTCCGCCCCTCCGCGTCCGACTACTTCTTGTCGCCCGAGGCCGCGGCCGGCGCCGGGGTGCTGCTCGTCGTGGACGACGCGGCGGGCGTCGACGACGGCGTGCTGCTCGCGGTGGACGAGGAGCCGCTGCTCGAAGAACCCGAGGAGCTCGAGGAGGAGGACGACGAGGCGCCGTCCTTCTTCGTCGAGCTGTACAGGTCGGAGTACCAGCCGCCGCCCTTGAGGACGAAGCTGGAGCGGCTGAGCATCTTGGTCAGCGGGCCCTCGGCGCCGCACGTGGCGCACACCGCGGGCGCGGGGTCGGAGAACTTCTGCAGGACATCAATGACTTTTCCACAGCTCTGACAGGCGTACTCGTAGATGGGCATGGTCGCGGTGCCTCTTCAGGGAGTTGAGGGAGGGACGCCGGGGTGGAGCTGCTTGCGCAGCCCCTCCGCGAGCCCCAGGCGCTCGATGGCGCGGAAGATCAGCTCCGCGGGCGAGCCGTACTTGCGGCCCACGGAGTCACAGAGTCCATGCAGGTCCGTGGCGCCAGGCACCTCGTCCCGCATCAGCCGCTCCAGGTCCTTGCGGAGCGACTCGTTGAACTTGCGCTGGATGCCCAGGTCCACGAGGTACTTCTCACGGCCCAGCAGATCCAACCGGTGTGTCAGGTGCGAGGTGGCCAGCGCCTCGCGACGGAAGCGCTCACGCAGCGCCTCCACGTCCTCGGTCAGCCCGACGGAGGCCACCAGTCGCGCCAGCTCCGGCGGACTCACGCCCAGCGCCCAGCCCACCCGGCCCGTGGCGCCACGCTGCTGGCTGTAGGCGTCCAGGACTTGGAGGCGCTCCTTCTCCTTCAGCGCGTCGAGCAGGCCGTGATCGCGCAGCACCGCCTCCAGATCCACGAGCGTCAGGTCGCCGCGCGAGCCGTTGAACCGGTGGGACATGTTGCGCAGCAGGGCGAAGCGGTGCTCGGAGCCCTCCAGCGAGGCCTCCAGGAGGTCCTTGCCACCGGCGCGCGTCAGCTCCACGAAGGGCGTGCGGGGTGCCTCCACGCGGGTGAAGCGGCCCCGAGGACGGGGGAGGTCGCGACGCAGGAAGCTCGGCCCGTCATCCAGGGCCGTCAGGTCCTGCTCGGACGGAGAGGTCGTCTCCTCGTCCACCAGGGTGGAGCGCTTCTTCGGGGCGATGCGCTCCTGGACGGTGGCAGCCTCCTCCGCCTTGGAGGCCTTCTTCGCCTTGCCGGAGGACTCGGCGGGCTTGGCGGCAGGCAGTGCGAAGGAGGGGATGGAGGGATCCGCGACCACGGCGGGCGGAGGCGTCTTCTCCTCCCGCACATAGGCCAGTTCGCGGGCCACGTCGTAGTAGCCGCAGCTCTGACGCTGGGCGGCAACGGCGGGGGCGGTCCCTCGGAGGATGTCCACGACGGCGAAGGGCCCCAGGGGGGTGGTCTCCGGCTCGGCGTCGGTGAGGGCCCGGACCCGGAAGTCATCGTCCTCGAGCAGCAAGGCGAGGGCTTCACGGACCTCGGGAGCGGGTGCCGGCGACTTCGCGCGCCGGCAGAAATCCGAGACGGCAACCGCCACAGGGGTGGGGACGTCGTCGGGCTGTCGTCTTCTCTGCCAGGGGCTGGTCATGGAAAGGTGCGGAAAAATGCTCGTTTACGAGGGCGGATGCCTCTATCTTCGTGGCCAGACAGGTGTCAATGAGCCAGTCCGCTCCCAATCTAAACAGCCAGCGGCTGTTGCAAGCCATGATACGGAGGCCGGCCAAGGGAGGGAGCGCCCCTTGATGCCGGCTGCCGACGTTGCGGGCCGAGGGGGCGGGGGGTATCAGATGCCCCGCGTCCGGAGACCAACAGAGGTCGCTGACAGTTTACTTCGAGGATGACCGGAGCGGGGGGGAAGGGCGGGGCGCGCGATTTCGGGGCGCGGTGACAACAGGATGAGAGGGCCAGGGCAGGGTCGGCCCCCTACCGAGGGATTTCATGCAGGGCCACGACCACGACCACGAAGACATCAAGGACAAGGACGAGGTGCTCGCCCGCTACATGGCCCAGCACGGGCTGAAGAGCACGCGTCAGCGCAGCCTCATCATCGACACCTTCTTCTCCGTGGGTGGGCACCTGTCGGTCGAAGAGCTGTGGAACAAGGTGCGCTCGCAGGACGCGAAGGTCTCCGTGGCGACGGTGTACCGGACCATGAAGCTGCTCAACGAGTGCGGCCTGGCCCACGCCCGGAACTTCGGCGACGGCCAGACGCGCTATGAGGCGGCGGCGGGGAGGGATCACCACGATCACCTCATCTGCACCCGGTGCGGCACCATCATCGAGTTCGAGAATGATCGCATCGAGACGCTCCAGGACGCGGTGGCCAAGAAGCACGGCTTCGCGGTGACGTCGCACAAGATGGAGCTGTACGGCCTGTGTCGGGACTGTCAGCGCGGCATTCCTCCGGACCCGGAAGCGTGAGATGGGGGCCGCCGCGCGAGCCCTGGCCTGCATCGCCCTGCTGACGCTCTCGGGGTGCCGAGGCTCGCGGCCCGTGGACGCCGGGCCCGCCTTCCTCCAGTCGCTGGCCCTGCCCTCGGTGGGGCCCACCGGCCACGATGTGCGCAAGCTCCAGGGCAAGGTCGTCCTGGTCTCCTTCTTCGCGACGTGGTGCTTCCCGTGCCTGGCGGAGATGCCGACGCTGGAGGCGCTCCAGCGCGACTACGGCGCCCAGGGGTTTCAGGTCGTCTCCGTGGGGATGGACCTGGAGGGCGCCAAGGTGCTCCGGCCCTTCGCCGAGCACTACGCGCCCCGCTACCCGATGCTGGTGGCCTCCCCGTGGATCATCGAGGGCCGCAGCCCCTTCGGCCCCATCAAGGGGCTGCCCACCACCATCCTGTTGGACAAGCGAGGCCGCGCGGTGGCCGGCTGGCAGGGCGTGGAAGGGCATGACGACGTGGCGAAGGCGATTGAAAAGCTGCTGAAGCAGGACTGAGCGCTCCAAGTCGCCGGGCTTTCGTGGCGCGCCGCGGGTGCGCTCGCGGGTGCTACAGGTCTGGAGCGGATTTCTTGCGGGGGCGAGGCTCGCGGGTATCGTCGCCAGCGTTCATGACGGCTCGCGGAAAGCTCCTGGTGGTGGCGGTCGGTGTGGCGGGGGCCTTGAGCCTGCTGTCGGTGGCGGATGCTAAGGGCTTCCGCCGCTACCTCTCCTTGCGACAGGACGTGGATGCGCTCCAGCAGCGCAACGCCTCCGTGTCGGAGCAGAACGAGGCGCTGCGTCAGGAGATCGCCGCTTTGCGCAAGGACCCCGCGGCGCTGGAGCGGGCCGTCCGTGAAGAGCTCGGCTACGTGAAGCCGGGCGAGCTCGTCTTTCATCTGGAGTCACCATGACGTCGCTGAGCGCGTTTCCGTCGCCCGGAAGGTTGCTGCGTCATGTCGTGCGGCTGGTTCCCTCCGTCGCGGGGCTGGCCACCTTCCTCCACCTGGCGCGCGGCGGCTTCCGAGGCCTGCACACGCTGGGCTGGCCGGAGGCCGCGCTGGTGCTGTTCCTGCTGGTGGGCATCGGCGTGGCGGCGTGGCGCCGGGCCATGCGCGGCTCGGTGGGCGCCATCATCGATTTGCGAGATGACCTGGAGCTGGGCGGCGGGCTGGTCGCCGCGGGCTTCATCGTCGTGGCCATCGGGGGAGGGGAGCTGTTCCCCATCGTCTATCTGCTGATGGCGTTCCTGGTCGCCTTCCTGCCGCGCAACGCGGGGCTGACGCTGCTGGGCGTGGCGCTGGTGTTCGACGCGCTGGTGACGCTGGGCGGCCCGGTGCCGAACGCGGCGAGCTTCGCGATGCACTCGGCGTTCCTCGTGCTCTTCGCGGGCCTGTACCACCTGGTGCTGGCGTCGCGCATCGCCGTGGCCCGCCGGGCGGAGAACGACGCGGTGCAGAAGCGCATCCGCGAGGTGGAGGAGCGCGCGCGCACCTTCCGCCTGGTCAGCTCCGGCACGGCGGACAGCTTCAGCGGCATGAGCTCCGACGAGAAGTGGCTCGTCGCCTCGGTCAAGGAGATTGAAGGCGCGGTGCACGCGGCGCTGGAGATCGCCGAGACGGGCCTGCGCACGCACACCTGCGCGGCCTTCCTGCTCGCCTCCGACGACCGCAGCCTGAAGCTCTACGACTGCCGCTCCGGCTCCGAGCGCGTGCAGCGCGAGCGGTTCGGCGCGGGCGAGGGCATCATCGGCGGCGTGCTCAAGCGCCGTGCGCCGGTGCGGATGAACTCCGCCCAGGGCCTCAAGGGCGTGACGTACTACGAGGGCAGCGGCCCCAACGTGCAGGCCCTGCTGGCGGTCCCCATCATCGAGGGCAGCGGCCTGGTGCGCGGCGTGCTCGTGGCGGACCGGCTGGCGCACGAGCCGTTCAGCGACCAGGACGAGAAGCTCCTGAGCACCATCGCCGGCGAAGTCCTGCGCTCCATCGAGGTCGAGCGGGTGATGAGCTACATCCGCAAGACGCGCGACGAGAAGGACCGGTTCTTCAAGGCCATCGAGGAGCTGAACCGCGCGGGCAGCCCGGAGCAGGTCTTCGTGGCGGTGCTGGAGAGCACCCGGCAGCTGGCGGGCCTGGACTTCTGCGCGGTGACGCTGGTGTCGGAAGTGGACGGCAAGCGGATGCACCGCGTGGCGCGGATGACGGGCGTGACGGCGCAGGGCAAGGCGCTGGAGGGCCGCTCGTTCCCGGACAACAACGGGCTGGTCGCCAACGTGGTGCGCTACGGCGCGCCGCTGCCGGGCCGGGACTTGAAGGCCATGGACCGGCAGGTCATCTTCGACGACGAGACGCAGATTCGCGGCCTGGGCGCGCTGAAGATCTTCCCGCTGGTGGCGGGCGACCGCATCCTGGGCACGCTGGTGGCGGGCTCGCGCAAGAAGGCGAACTTCGAGCAGGACGTGCTGCGGATGATCGAGGTCATCGCGATTCAAGCCGCGCAGGCGGTGCTGCGCGCGCAGCTCTACGAGCAGATGGAGCGGATGGCGACGACGGACGGCCTCACCGGCCTGTTCAACCACCGCACCTTCCAGGCGAAGGCGGACGAGATTCTCGCGCAGGCGCGGCGCTACCAGCGCAAGTGCTCCGTCGTCCTCACGGACGTGGACCACTTCAAGAGCGTCAACGACACCTACGGCCACCCGACGGGCGACCAGGTGCTCAAGGGCGTGGCGCGCATCATCAAGTCCATGGCGCGAGACACGGACGTGGTGGCGCGCTACGGCGGCGAGGAGTTCGTCATCATCATGCCGGAGACGGACGCGAAGGGCGCGTACACCATCTCCGAGCGGATTCGCGAGGCGGTGAAGGCGGAGGTCTTCCAGACGGAGATGGGGCCCCTGCGCATCACCATGTCGCTGGGCATCGCCACCTTCCCGGACCACGGGATGGAGAAGCAGCAGCTCATCGACCTCGCCGACCAGTGCCTCTACCACTCCAAGCGCAACGGCCGGAACCAGTGCGTCACCGTGGCGCAGATGCAGGGCGGCCGGAAGCTCCAGGCCGTGGAGGCGTAGCGGCGACGGCCCGGGGAGCCCCTGTCTTCGGGACTCCCCGAGCCCGCGTCGAACCGGGTGGGCTCGACGGCTACAGCGACTGGAGGAACCGCAACAGCGCGGCCCGGTCCGCGGCGTTCATCGCGACGAAGGCGTTCTTCGAGGCGTTGCCCTCGCCCGCGTGCCAGAGGATGGCCTCCGTGAGGTTGCGAGCGCGACCGTCATGCAGGTACGCCTCGCCTCCGCTGACGCCCGCCGTCAGGCCGATGCCCCACAAGGGGGGCGTACGCCACTCGGCGCCGGACGCGATGCCTTCCGGCAGGTTGTCCGCCAGGCCCGTGCCCATGTCGTGCAGGAGCAGGTCGGTGTACGGGCGGATGGTCTGTCCGCGCAGCTCCGCGTTCGGGTGGAAGGCGCTGGTGGTGAGCGAGGCCGTGTGGCACTTCGCGCAGCCCGCGTTCGCGAACAGCGTCTCGCCGCGCAGCGCCGTGGTGTCGCGCAAGTCACGCCGCGCGGGCACGCCGAGCAGCGCCACGTAGCGCACCATCTTGTCCAGGTCCGTGTTGTTCAGCTCCTGGCTGGAGCCCGCGCA
Source organism: Corallococcus terminator (assembly GCF_049194865.1). GTDB lineage: Bacteria > Myxococcota > Myxococcia > Myxococcales > Myxococcaceae > Myxococcus > Myxococcus terminator_A. The sequence continues at coordinate 16,133 of NZ_JBLZWL010000113.1, forward strand.
CCCCTGCTGCGAGGGGCCGCAGTCGCCCGTGGGGAACACGGCGGTGGTGACGCCGATGTCCCGGTTGAGGGCCTCGGCCACCTGGTGCTTGAGCCGGGCGATGCCGGCCTTCCAACCGAAGCGCCCCAGCCGCGTCTGGCCCGTCTCCGGGTCGACGACGGCCTGCATGCGACCGGAGATGCCGTCACCGTTGCTGTCGTTCGGGTCGGCGAGCCCCGCCACGGCCGTCTCGGGGACCGCTTCCAGCAAGCCCAGGCCCACGAGCTGCGGCGTGATGCGCGCCGAGTGGTTCGTGGGGATGACGTTGAGGAAGCTGTAGTTGGGCTTGCGCAGCTCGTAGCCCGTGCCGTCCGCGAACTGGCCCGTGCTGGTCGTCCAGCTTGCGATGCGCACGTCCGCCTCGGGGGTGCCGCTGGTGCTGCGCGGCTGGAGGCGGTAGCCCAGGAAGGGCTCCGCCGTCACCGTGGAGCCATTCACCCGGCCCACCTTGACGACGTAGTTGCCCAGGGTGGTGTTGACGGCGGGCGGCAGTCCGCGGCCGTTCTGCACGTGGCAGGAGATGCAGGAGCGGTTGATGTAGTGAGGCCCCAGCTTGTTCACCTGCGACGACAAGATGGGGTTGCCCGGCTCCGAGTGGCTGCCGTCGCTGAAGTCGGTGTGGTGCAGGCGGCGGCCCTCGACGAAGGGCTGCGCGTTGATGGGCGCCATGTTCAGCGCCATCTGCAGGAACCGGTTCCTCGGCTCGTTGGAGTAGGGGTAGTTCAGCGTCGTGCGGCCACCCGACCAGCCCGCGGCGGGCAGGGCGAAGGAGTCGTTGATGGCGCCCTGGCCCTCGAAGGGGACGATTCCCGCGCTGCCCACGATGTAGAGCATGGCGCGGCCGTAGTAGTTGAATCGCCCTTCCACCGGTTGCCGAAGGAAGACGCCGGCCTCGATCTCCATGCGGTCACCCACGCGGATGGCCCGGCCCTCCTTGGCGTTGAAGTTGACGCTCGCGGTGTAGAGGAAGTCGTTCACCCGCTCGAAGGTGCCGTTGTGGAAGTACTCCGCCACGGTGTTGAGGCCGCGGAAGAAGGCCCGGAAGTTCGTGCCGTCATGCGGAGCCACCGTGTGGAGATTCACCCGGATTTGACTGCCACCCTTGGCCACCTCGTCGAAGATTTCGAGCCAGAAGGTGCGGTTCTCGAAGTATCGCGCCAGGTAATGGTCATACGCCTGGTACTGAGACTCGCGCGCGTGCCTGTCACGGACGCGATCTCCCACGCGGGTGATGAGCGCGGTCGACGTGTCCTGCGTCGTCGCGGGCTCCAGCGCGGTGCCGGTGTTGAAGAGGGGGATGATGTTCCCTACGTCGGGCGGGGGCCCGGCGTCGGGGGTACCAGGGCCAGCGTCGGGAGTGCCCGTGCCGGCGTCCGGTTGCGACGTGCCTCCCGAGTGCGTGTAGCGCGCCCACGTCGTGTCGAAGGCGCAGTTACAGCCCACGTCCCAATACGTGAACGAGTAGTCGACGAAATCACCAGTGATGAGACCGCTCACCGTGAACTGGTTGCGGCCTCCGGTGACGACCATCCTCACGTTCTGCTGCAAACCGTTGTTCACCTTGTAGTGGATGTCTGCCCACGACGTGGTGTCGATGAAGAAGATGGCGGACGAGCCAGACGGCTGAGCGCCAGAGGTGGCGGCGCTCGCGGAACTGGCCGCGCATGCCGCCATCAACAATGCCACGGCCACTCCTGTTGCTCTGATACGCATGCGTGTTCTCCAGGGGGATCCTCCGCATGGTGGCTTCGGCTTTCTCCACCATCCGAAGGAAGTGAAGTGTTAGGCGGAGAAGCCAAGAATTCCTATGATGTTCGGAAAATTTATCTACTAGTGATATTTTCCGGACATTCGTGACAGCCCGGACTTGCGTCCTGATGCGTTGCGTTGAAGCGCGGCTGGGG
>NZ_JBLZWL010000120.1:0-18900 GCF_049194865.1 Corallococcus terminator
CGCACGGAGACCACCGACCAGATTGCGCCGCTGATTGGAGTCACGGGCGCGGTGATGCTGGAGCGGCATCCCGTGAAGCTCTGGGCGCCCTACATGCACGACCATGCGGTGCTGGTCTTCAAGTCGCTCCCGCGCCTGCGCATGGAGGTCCAGGACCCGGCGCAGCTTCATCAGCTCGTGGGCGGCGACGACTGGGTCCGGTACCTGGAGTTCCCCGTGGACAGGGGGTTCTACCTGCGGGACTTCTCGCTCAGCTACCACCTGGCCCATGGGGGCATCTCTGCGCTCTCGTTCACCCTCGAGGCGCCCGCGCCCATGCCCTTCAATCCCAACCCGCGACATTTCGCGCTCGAGCGGTGCCTGGCGACAGTCATCATCGACGCGCCGCAGACCGCGCGGCGGGATATCACCGTGGCGCACGAGGCGACCCTGGTCGTCGACAACCAGTGGCGCTTCCACGCGGTGGTCGACAGCCGGGAGCTGGTGATGGTCTCCGCGGTGCTGGACGCGGAGGCGGGGGTGCCTTTCGGCGCGCTGAAGCAGTCGCCCTTCCTCGCGAGAGCGGTGCCCCAGGCGCCCCATGCCGGTGATGGCGCCTGCACGGAGCATCACCTTCGCCTGGCTCGAGACCGCTTCTGGTTCAGGACTCGCCCGCCCTTCGACGATGCCGACGAGGACCGGGAGCAACGCGAGCTGAATTTCAACGTCGCCTACTGAGCGCGCACGGAGCCGACGATGCCCATTCGCATCCTGTCCTGGAACATCAAGAACTTCGGAACGCGGCACAACGTGAACCCGCCGCAGCAGGTGATTCTCGACACCGTGAATCCCGTCGGTGGCGCGAACTACGACGTCTTCGTCATCGTCGAGCCGAAGCTCGACAAGAGCCTGACCGTGGGGGACTTCGCGACGGGCAGCGGGAAGACGGCGACGTGGGCGCTGCGCACCGCGCTGCGCGCGCAATCGGCGGTGGAGTGGGAGGTCGTGCCGCCCATCAATCTGGGCAACGGTGACGGTCGCAACGAGGCCATCAGCGTCTTCTACAACGCGGACCTGCTGCACCTGGAAGGGCCCGCCCACATCGTCCACGCCCTCCCGTGGAGATGGCACACCGTGGGCGGAGGAGGCGGTGGCCCCAATCGTGGGACGGCGCGCGCCGCGGGTGGGACGTATACCGGCCGCTGGGGCTGGGCGGTCGGCGGTGGACAGCTCGAGTTCCCCGACGCGGGCGAGCGCCGCCCCTACCTCGTGCAGTTCCAGGAGATCGCCTCCGGGCAGTCCTTCCTGCTCATCGCCGCGCACTCGCCGAGCCCGGGGCCGAAGAACAGCGCGCCTGGAAAGAAGAACCGCTACGCCATCGAGGGGACCCGCAGGCTGGGCGTCATCCCCGAGGCGTCGACCGGGCGCGTGTTGCCGGTGGTGACGATGGGAGACTTCAACACCTGCTCGCGTCCGAACTGCACCGACTTCAAGTACGCCAACAACACCGGCGCGGTGGACACGATGGCGGGAATCGGGGCGCAGCTCTTCGCCGAAGGCGGGTTCAGCTCCGTCATCACCTACGTCAATGACCGACGCGCGCTCGCCCACGCGGCCTCCGTGTCGACGGCGGCGGCCCTGGCGGCGCTCCCTCCCGAGGACGAGGACGCGGTGCGCTTCGCGCTCTGGGCGGGCAAGAACGGCGTCGCCGTGGTGCACACGTGCAACGACCTGCCGGGCGTTCCCGTGGACCTCGTGGACGCGGTGGACACCGCGCGGAAGGACTGCCGGATTCGTGATGGTCTGGACGAGACGAACGCCCAGGCGCGCGCCACCGCGCTCGTCACGGCCATCGACAACCTCCGCCTGTCGCTCCCCCATGTGGGCATCCTGGCGGGCGACAGGGTGGAGTCGCTCTCCATCCGGACGCGGGTGTATCAGGCGCTGATAGCGGACGCCGCCGCGGCCTCGCTGGCCCACGCCGCGACGGCGGAGGAGGCCCACTGGGCGCTCGCCGCCGCCGCGCTGGGCAGGGCCCTGGACGACAAGGCGGATGCGGCGATTGTCGCCGGGCTCGCGGACCCGGCAGTGGGGGCCGAGCGGGTGAACCTCGACGCGGCCGTGACGGCGGCGGGGCTGGCGAATCCCGCGGCTCCGGTAGGGGACGGCGCCCTGGCGGCGAACATCGAAACCCAATCGGATGCGCTCGACACGGCGGTGTCAGCGCTCGTCAAGCAAGGCTACATCTCCGCGCTCTCGGTGCTCGAGGCCATGGTGCGGTCCCTGGACGTGCTCGCGGCGCGGGCCGTGGCCGTCACCGGAACCCAGGATGCCATCCGCTTCGCGCTGGTGGCCGGCCGGGTGGGGAACCTCGCGGCGGATGCCGCGGCGGACGGCGCGGGGGTGGCGGCAGTCAACACGGCGACCGTGAATCTCCGGACGTCCACCGCGGCCTGTGTCCTGCCTGGCTTGACGCTGCTCAACGCGCACACCCGCGCTCAGCTCGTGGCCACCCAGGCCACCGCGCTGCTGGCGACGACGAACGCGATGGCGCTCGCGGGGGCGCGTGAGGAGCTGTGCAGGGCGAGCAAACCGGTGGCTCCCGCGTCGCCTCGGGTGCGTGTGGAGTTGCTGTTGGAGATCGCCACCTGGGCGAATGGCATCGCGCAGGGGGTGCCCAACACCCACTCGGCGCGTCGCCACTCCTGGATTGCGGGGCTCGCGGCGCGGCACGCCGTGTTCACCGCCGCGGGCATTGTCGGGGCCGCGACTCAGTTGGGGGACGTGGCGCTCGCCTCGGAGCTTGCCCTGGAGGCGAACAACGCGGGAGGCGCCGCCGCCGCGCTCGCCGCACGCAATGCCATCACCGCGTTGCTGGGCTGCATCTACCGGACGCACATCTTCGAGACGCGCACGAGCTTGCGGAAGGGCGAGGCCATGTTCCGCAAGGTCAAGGGCGTCCACAGCTCGTACACGAGCCACGCCTATGACCACCTGCTGACGGTGGGCTTCACGGGCGTGAGCAACCCCCGCTTCGTCGACCTCTTCCTCACGCGCTTCCCGGACATGGCCACGGTGGCGCATGGGTCGTCGAAGCAGATCAAACGCGCGTTCGACAATGCGTTCCAGACCGCGTTCAACACCGTCTACGGCACGAGCGACCACCTCCCGATATCCATCGAGGTGACGCCGTAGCCGGAGGTCAGTCGTCGGAGACGTCGCCGAACGGGAGCCAGGGAGGGGCGACCTCGGGCTCCTCTTCGACGACGGGCTCGGCCTCCACTTCGGCTTCGGCTTCGAGGGTGCGCCGGACCTCGACCTCGAGCGTCTCGGTGCCATCCTCGTGCGGGATGACGTAGAGGCCAACCTCACGCGCGTCGAGGGGCACGTCGACGTTGTCGAGCACGACGTGGCCCTTGCGGTCGATATCCGTCTTGAAGGTCTTTCCGTCCACCATCTCCAGGGTGGCCGCCCGGGCCTCGAGGGGTGCGCAGGTCTCCGTCTCCACGAGCGTGAGCTCGCAGGTGCGGACCTGGCAGTGCTGAACGGAGGGGCGATGGGCGACGACGTCGGCCTGGGCTTGAAGCTGGGCGAAGCTCTCCTCGGGCTTGTCTTCGACGGGGGGCAGGCCGTGGAGGAGCGAGAAGACAGGGGACTTGGGCGGGGCTGCTTCCGGCATGGGGTCACCGCTCCTTGGAGAGTTCCGCCTGGGTGCGTTGGACGAGCAGCTCCGCCTTCGCCTCGAGCGGGAGCTGTCGTTGGGTCAGCAGGGCGCGGGCCCACGGGTACTTCGGGTCGTCCACGAACCCAGGCCCGAGCGCGAGGGTGACATTCACGTAGGTCCAGACGTGGGAGCGCTCACGAAAGCCGTGCCGCTCGGCGGCGGCGGAGGCCTCTTCGACCTGCTCACGAAACCGCTCGGGGCCCAGGTGCTCGGCTTGCTTCGGCCAGGCCGCGCGCGCCCGCGTGACGAGCGCGCTCGGTCCCCCGGAATCAGCGGCTTCGTCGAGTGCCAGCAACTGCGCGGAGCGGACGACGAACATGGGACCCGAGGTGCCTGAAGAAGACGACTGTCGCGACGGTGAAGACGTGTCTCAGTATCGACCCGAAGGGTGCGGCGGGCAAGGGGCCTAGCGCCGAGGAGGCAGGCCCGTCGAGAGCTTGGCGTTGTCCCGCCACAGGATGAGCTGTCCCGGCGGCGCCTCACAGCGCTCGATGCGGGGGCCATGCTCCGGATGCAGGGGAATCTCCGCGTGACGCCGGTGCTCGGGATTGATGCAGACCGCGCCCTCGGGACTCCAGAGGGCCTCCAGCAAGTCGGTGCGCTCGATGGCATTCTCCGCGTCCCGTCCAAAGCCATACGCGTCACGCTTGAGGATGCGCGTGCCCGTCTCCGTGTAGCTCTTGAGGTCCCCCTTGCCCACGAAGTACGCCGCGCGCTTCGCCTGGAGACAGGACCCATAGACAAACGCGCGCCGTGCGTCGGGCTCTCCCGTCTGGGAATCCCAGGGGCTGTAACCCCAATCGAGGCACGTGACGATGGCGCCGGACTCACACCCCAGCGTCGTGACGTTGGCGTCGGCGGTGACGGCCGCATTCAAGTCATCCACCACCCGGCCCGGCAGGATGCCCACCCGGCCCCGCGCGGCCCCGCCGCAGGGATTCGTCCAGGCTGGATGATTGCCATTGGGGTCCCTCAGCCGGTGCCGCACCTCGTACTTCTGGAGTCGGAACGGCGGGAGGAGCTTGTCGGATTCCACCGGGATGAGCTGGAACTCGAAATACGTCTCCTCGTCCGGCACGTTCCGGAAGAGCACCTCGAACGTGAAGCCCGCGAGCGCCGACCCCTGGAGGGTCTGGATGTCCTCCGGCTTGCTGCACTGCGCGCGCGAATGACAGTAGTTGACGACGAGCTGGTCACCCTTGCCCTGGATGCTGTGAATCGCCACGACGCTGGCGGGCGCACCCTGGGGCGTGCGCCCGAGCTGCCCCGGCAGCACCCCCCGGAGGGTCGGGGTGTAGAAGAACGTGCCCATGAGTCGGTCTCGTCCCTTGAGCACCACGTCCGCTGGCCCGCGGTTGACGAAGGACTCCGGGCAGAACCGGGACTCCGTCCCCTGCTTGAAGCAGAAGTCGCTCCCCTCGACGATGTAGATGCCCTGGCCGTTCGAGTTGTCCGGGATGCACTGCCCCGTCGGGCACTCCGGGGGTGCCAGCGGCTTCGCGTCCGTCTCCAGGGGCGGACATTCCTTGCCCTTGCACTCCGTGACGGGCAGCCGGGTCTCCGAGTCCGTCACGTACTTGTCGCCCACCGGGCTCGGGTCCGTCGGGGACGGCGGGAGCTGGATGGGCTTGAGGCAGGCGCTCGCGCCGAGGAGCGCCAGGGTCGCCAGCAGGATGGGGCCGGTGGTCCGGTGGGCTCCTCGTACGGGAGCCGCGATGTCGTCAGTCATGTTCCTCATGGTGCTGTCCCCTGATGTCTGTTGGTGCGGGCTCTCCATAGCGAGCGCCGTGCCATGCTTGAACGGACCCCCGACATTCCCGTCGCCCCTGGGCGGCCGTCCTCGCCCGGAGGCCGTGTCGGCTCCTGAAATGGCACAAACGCTGGCACCGTGCCGTGTGCCACGTCCTGGCGCGTATGATGGCGCGGCATGGAACACGATGGGTCGACGCTCCGGCCGAGTGGTGATGGAGGCGGGGGAGGGGCCTCGGACGCGGCGCGCGTTCCCGGGCTGGTGCGCCTCTTCGGCGGAGGGACGGCGCTGGCGGTGGTGCTCCGGATACCGCCCGAGGGGTTGGAGCTGGGGCGCGGCCCCCAGCTGGGCGACGTCCAGGACCCGAGGATGTCGCGGCGCCATGCCCAGGTCCGCTTCGACGGGAGGCACTTCCGGGCCGTCGACCTGGGGAGCCAGAACGGAACCTGGGTGGACGGGGAGCCGCTCGCTCCCGGCGCGCCCCGTGAGGTGCGCACGGTGCTCCGGATGGGGGACTCGCTCTTCGTGCCGAGCCTCGACGTGCGGCCCCTGGAAGTGCACGGCGTCGCGCTGGTGGATGGCTTCGTGCGGGGGCCCGGGGGACGGCGCCTGCTCGCGGAGGTGACTCGCGCGGCCGAGCTGGGCTTCTCGCTCCACATCCACGGGGAGAGCGGCGCCGGCAAGGAAGGCCTGGCGCGAGCCTTCCATCAGCACGGCCTCCGACGCGAGGGCCCCTTCGTCGCCGTCAACTGCGCCGCCATTCCGGAGGGCATCGCGGAGCGGCTCCTCTTCGGCGTCCGGCGCGGCGCGTACTCCGGCGCGGAGGCGGATGCCCAGGGGTACCTGCAGGCAGCCGATGGCGGCACGCTCTTCCTCGACGAGGTGGTGGAGCTGGACCTGTCCGTCCAGGCCAAGCTGCTGCGCGCCCTGGAGACGCGCGAGGTGCTTCCCCTGGGCGCCTCCAGGCCGAAGACGGTGGACGTGCACCTGTGCTCCGCGAGCAACAAGGACCTGCGCGCCCTGGTGGCCCGAGGGGGCCTGCGAGAGGACCTGTACTTCCGCATGGGCCGTCCGGAGGTGGTGGTGCCCCCGCTGCGCCAGCGTCCCGAGGAGCTGCCCCTGCTGCTCCAGCGCGAGGCGGAGCGCGTGGCCCCGGGGCTCGGGCTCCACGTCTCCCTGGTGGAGCAGTGTCTGCTGCGGCCCTGGCCGGGAAACATCCGCGAATTGCTGGTGGAGCTGCGTGGCGCCATCCAGGGCGCGCTGCTCCAGGTGGCCACTCGCGTGGAGGCTCGACACCTGGGCACCACCGCGGGGACGGCCTTCGGCCCCGGGAGCGCCACGTCCCCTACTGGCCCCGAGCCCAGGGCCGAGCCTCGCGCGGAGACGCCCGAGCCCCACGAGCGGGCCCGGCTCGAGGAGGCCCTGCGTCAGCAGGGAGGCAACGTGTCCGCCACGGCGCGCGCGCTCGGCCTGCACCGCACGCAGCTGCGTCGGCTGCTGCGCAGGCATGGGCTCGACGGCGCGGAGTCTCCCGAGCCGGAGTGAGCGCGCCCCCGCGCGTCCGGCTACCTCGCGCCCCAGTTCAGGTGCCAGCCCCACGCGTTGGCCTGGGTGGTGGTGATGCCCTCGGAGTAGACATAGACGCGGAAGCCCGCGGGAGACGGGGCGTAGACGGCCGTGGCGCCAAAGCTCCTCCAGTGGTTGCCGTTGCCACCCAGCGAGGTGAAGTACAGGGGGGGCGCGCCCAGGGCGCAGCTCGCTGTGTTCACGTCCAGGTAGATGCCGGCGGCGCCGTACTGCTGCCAGGCCGTGGCTCCCTGGGGCGTCTGGCCCGTGCAGAACGGCGGCTCGAGCACGTCGTTGGGGGCGGCCTGCCAGTTCAGGTGCCAACCCCACGCATTGGCCTGGGCGGTGGTGATGCCCGGGAAATGGACAAAGACGCGGAAGCCCCCGGGCGACGGGCTGTAGATGGCCGTGGCGCCATTGCTCCTCCAGTGGTTGGCGGTGCCACCCAGCGAGGTGAAGTACAGAGGCGTCTCGAACAGGGTGCAGCTCGATGTGTTCACGTCCAGGTAGATGTCGTCGGCGCCGAACTGCTGCCAGGCCGTGGTTCCCTGGGGCGTCTGGCCCGCGCAGAGCGACGGCCAATGCAGGTAGTTTTGGGTGGCCTGCCAGTTCAACTGCCAGCCCCACGCATTGGCCTGGGTGGTGGTGATGCCCGGGAAATAGACATAGACGCGGAAGCCCGCGGGAGACGGGCTGTAGATGGACGTGGCGCCAGTGCCCAACCAGTGGTTGCTGAGACCGCCCAGGGAGGTGAAGTACAGAGGAGTCGCGCCGAAGCCGCAGTGCGACGTGTTCACGTCCAGGTACATGCCGTCGGCGCCGAACTGCTGCCAGGCCGTCGTTCCCTGCGGCGTCTGGCCCGCGCAGTTGAGCGAGGGGGGGAACAAGGCATTCAGCGTGGTGATGTCGCTGGGGGGGAATTCCCCTGTCTCCACGGAGCGGAGGCGGGAGTCGCCGATGGTCGCCGTGGCGGGGGTGCCCGTCATCTGCCCAGAGGGGTTTCCATTCGACGGGAGCTCCTGCGGCTCCTGGGGTGCCCCACCGCAGCCGAGCATCAACAAGGTGCATCCCATTGCAATGACAATACTATTCGCGAACATCGTCATTCCTTTCTTGTGTCCTGAAGTTCTGGCGCCGCCGCATCGCGACAGGCCCTGTGAAGAAAGAGGAGCAGCACCTTCGCCAGGGCGGAGATGAGCAGCAGCCGGTCCACCTGCTTCACCGCATGCGCTGGCCCCGCGACTCCAGCGACTTCCGCCCTCATCCTTCAGCCCCCGCGCGTCCGGCTACCTCGCGGTCCAGTTCAGGTGCCAACCCCACGCGTTGGCCTGGGTGGCGGTGATGCCCTCGGAGTAGACATAGACGCGGAATCCCGCGGGAGACGGGCTGTAGACGGCCGTGGCGCCAAAGGTCCTCCAGTGGTTGCCGTTGCCACCCAGCGAGGTGAAGTACCGGCGGGTCGCGCCCAGGGCGCAGCTCGCTGTGTTCACGTCCAGGTAGATGCCGGCGGCGCCGTACTGCTGCCAGGCCGTGGTTGCCTGGGGCGTCTGGCCCGTGCAGAGCGGCGGCGACGGCGCGTGCAGGTCGTTGGGGGAGGCCTGCCAGTTCAGGTGCCAACCCCACGCATTGGCCTGGGCGGTGGTGATGCCCGGGAAATGGACAAAGACGCGGAAGCCCCCGGGCGACGGGCTGTAGATGGCCGTGGCGCCATTGCTCCTCCAGTGGTTGGCGGTGCCACCCAGCGAGGTGAAGTACAGAGGCGTCTCGTACAGGGTGCAGCTCGATGTGTTCACGTCCAGGTAGATGTCGTCGGTGCCGAACTGCTGCCAGGCCGTGGTTCCCTGGGGCGTCTGGCCCGCGCAGAGCGACGGCCAATGCAGGTAGTTTTGGGTGGCCTGCCAGTTCAACTGCCAGCCCCACGCATTGGCCTGGGTGGTGGTGATGCCCGGGAAATAGACATAGACGCGGAAGCCCGCGGGAGACGGGCTGTAGATGGACGTGGCGCCAGTGCCCAACCAGTGGTTGCTGAGACCGCCCAGGGAGGTGAAGTACAGAGGAGTCGCGCCGAAGCCGCAGTGCGACGTGTTCACGTCCAGGTACATGCCGTCGTCGCCAAACTGCTGCCAGGCCGTCGTCCCCTGCGGCGTCTGGCCCCAGCAGGTGATCGTGGTAGGGTCCGGGGAGAATTCCCCTGTCTCCACGGAGCGGAGGCGGGAGTTCGTGGTGGGGGTGCCCGTCATCTGCCCAGAGGGGTTTCCATTCGACGGGAACCCATGCGGCTCCTGGGGTGCCCCACCGCAGCCGAGCATCAACACGGTGCATCCCATTGCGATGACGATACTATTCGCGAACATCGTCATTCCTTTGAGTAGACAGGGCGCATGGCAGCGCCTGAATACATTTGCAGACAGTGTGCCACGGCGTCTTCGCGTGTCAGGCTTCTCTGTCATTCCAGGGTGCTGGAGGCTTTGCTGGCGCACGCGAAACCATTCCGCGATGCTCCAGGATGCGTCCGGCGAGAACGCAGATGCGTCCGGCGAGAACGCAGATGCGTCCGGCGAGGAAGCTCATGAGTCACCCTTCAAGTGGCCTGGCCGCGCTTGGGGAGCAGGCGGGACAGCTCGCGGTCCAGGGCGGCGGCGAAGCGCTGTTTGTCCTGGGCATTGAAGCCGCTGGGGCCGCCCGTCACGACGCCGCTCTCCCGCAACTCCTGCATGAAGTTCCGCACGGAGAGCCGCTCGGCGATGTTCTCCTCGGAGAAAAGCTCGCCGCGCACGTCCAGCGTCACCACGCCTCGGGGCACCAGCAGCGCCGCCAGGGGGATGTCCTGCGTGACGGCCAGGTCTCCCTTCTGCGCCGAGGTGGCGATGTGCTGGTCCGCCACGTCGAGCCCGGCGCCCACCTGCACGGTGGAGACGAACTCCGAGCGGGGCAGGTTCATCGACCGGTTGGCGACGAAGACCAGGGGCACCTTGAGGCGCTGCGAGGCGCGCAGGAGGATTTCCCGGACAGGGCCCGGACAGGCATCGGCATCGACCCAGATTTTCATTCTGAGGGGCATCCTCGCGTGGATTTCCAGGGCGATGCTCCGGAATCGTCGCGGGGTGCTGGAACGTCGACACGGCACGTCACCGCGTGGGTGGCGCTCACTGATGGACGGGGTGCGCACCGTCGCGGTGTGTCGCCGTGGACGAAGTGCTTGACGACGCGGGAGGGCGGCGCTCGGATGCGCGCCCATGTCCGAGCTGCTCACCCGCGCTGAAGCCTCGAATTACGCCGAAACCTCGCGGCATTCCGACGTGCTCGCCTTCATCGACGAGCTCTGTCGCCGCACGAAGCTCGCCCGACGGGTGGACTTCGGAAAGAGCGGTGAGGGCCAGCCGTTGGCGGCGCTCATCGTGAGTGACCGCAACTGCTTCACGCCGGAGCTGGCGCGCAAGCAGAAGAAGGTCGTCGTGCTGGTGGAGGCCAACATCCACTCGGGCGAGGTGGAGGGAAAGGAGGCGGTGCTCGCGCTCGCGCGTGATTTGACGCTGACGAAGCTGGGCGCGAAGTTGCTCGACAGGCTGTGCCTGGTCCTGGTCCCGAACTTCAACCCGGACGGCAATGACCGCATCAGCCCCAACAACCGCAAGCTCAACCTCAAGAGCCTGGAGGGGCAGGTCAACCCCGAGGGCGGCGTGGGTACGCGCTACACGGGCGAGGGGTGGAACCTCAACCGCGACAGTACGAAGCAGGAGGCGCCGGAGACGCGCGCCATGGCGAAGCTGCACCAGGCGTGGTGGCCGGAGCTGTTCATCGACTGCCACACCACGGACGGCAGCATCCACGCGTTCGATTTGACGTTCGACACCTCGCACTCGAACGAGCCGCTGTTCCAGGAGCTGCGCGACTACAACCGGGCGATGCTGGAGCGCGTCGCCGAGTCCGTGAGCAAGCGCCACGGGTTCGAGAGCTTCTGGTACGGCAACTATCGGGAGGAGGATGTACCCGCCTCGGGTTGGCACACGTACCCGGCGCTGCCGCGCTTCGGCAGTCACTACCGGGGGCTGCTCGGGCGGCTCGACGTGCTTTTGGAGACGTACAGCTACATCGACTTCCCGCGCCGCTGCGCGGTGACCCGGGCGTGGTTGCTGGAGCTGTTCCGCGAGGCGGCCCGGAGCGCGAAGGCGTTCCACTCCGTCACGGAAGGCCAGCAGCGGGCCATCATCGCGCGCGGGACGACGCCGGACCTCCAGACGCAGGTGGGCATCAACTACGGAGTCGCCACGCGGGATGCGCAGGGTGCGCTGACGTTCGACTACCCGGCGTATGCGAAGGACGGGGACCTGGCGCGCATCCAGGCGTTCGACGAGAAGAGCATCGCGGAGCATCGGTTCCCCGGGAAGAAGCGCCGCGTCTACCGCGTGCCGCACCAGCGGACGTTCATCCCGACGCAGGCGGTGAGCACTCCGGAGGCGTACCTGGTGCCGGCGGAGCTGGCGCCTCGGCTGGAGGGACACGGGATTCGATTCGAGGTGCTCCCGAAGGCGCGCCACTTCCTGGTGGACAGCTACCGCATCGCCCGGCGCGAGGAGACCTTCAGTCCCGACGTGGCGGCGAACGTGCCCGCGCTCGGTGAGGCGGAGGTGCCGCTGAGCCAGAAGCCCAAGCCGGTGCGCTTCGAGACGGTGCTGACGGTGTCTCCCGAGCGGACGACGCGCGAGTTCGCGGAGGGGACGCTCTACGTGCCCACGGCGCAGCGTGCGGGCACGCTGGCCGTGTACCTGCTGGAGCCGCACTCGGACGATGGCTTCTGCCGGTGGCAGTTCCTGGACAAGCTGCTGGAGGTGGGCGGGCTCCATCCCGTGCACCGGGTGGTGCGTCCCGCTCCGGCTCCGAAGAAGGCGGAGTGAAGCGGGAGGCACTGGAGCCCTGACGTCGGTGGGGGCTCCAGCACGCTGACAGGGCAGTCCGGGCGATTGAATCCCAGAATCCTGGGATGGCCCCGCCCTGTGGCTCTTTCCTACCGTCCTGGTCCTCTCAAGGAGGGGACAATGTCGAACATGAAAGAGTTGGGCGCGGCGCTGGCGTGGTTCGCGCTGGTGGGAGTCATGGCTTGTGGCGGATTCACGGGGGACCGTCCTGTCGGCTTGGAGGATGAAGAGGGTGTCTCACAGGAGCTGTCGGCGTGTTCGGCCACGTGTGCCAGCGGAGGCTCGGTCAGCTGTCCGGGGGGGACCACCTCGTGCTCCGCCAGTGACAACTCGGGAGTGACGTGCAACGGAGTCTTCACCGCGTGTCCCACGGTGCCTCCGGCATGTGTGGGCCTGCCCACTTGTGAGAGCCGGGCTGGGAAGACCTGCCCCGCGACCGGCGACATTGCTTCCTGCTGTTACTCGTCGGGCGCACCTGGCGAATGTTGGTGCTCGCTCAGTCGTGTGTTTGTCTGTTCGCGGACGTAGGGACAGGGCCATGCTCGGCGGGAGATGGAGCGGCTCCCGCCGAGCCGACTGCACAAGATTCGGGACTTGACCGGAAGCGGCGGTGCCCCCACCACCGCGAGGGCGGCGCGGTGAACGCTTGCCTGGAATCTCGCGTCAGAGTCCGTGAGGAATTGAATCCGGAGCCCGCGCCGAGCCACAGTCCAGGGCTCGAAGGGGAGGTGCCCGTGAGGAAGTCCGCCGGACTGAGTCTGTTGTTGATGATGGGCGTGGGCTGCGCGCATTCGTCCGGGAAACCGAAAGACGTGGTCTCCACCGTGGGCGCCATGGCCTCCCAGGAGCTGTCCCTGCGCGCGGACAAGGCCTACGACGCCGAGGACTTCGCCACCTGTGCCGACCTTCGTCGCCGGTCCGCGGAGGCCGTGACGGACGCCGACCTGCGCTCGGAGGCGTACTACTCCGCCGCGAGATGCTCGGCCCTCGGAGGTCGCCCCGATGACGCGCTCGCCTTCCTGAAGCGGGCCGCCGATAGCGGCTTCCTCTCCGTGGAGCAGCTCCAGTTCGACCCGGAGCTGGCTTCGCTCCACTCGCTGCCGGGCTGGACGGAGGTGGTGTCGGGCGTCCAGGCCAATCTGGACAAGGCGGGAGTCACCCCCATGCCCCTCCCCGTGCTCGCGACCATCGACGTGTCACGCACGCGCCGCGCCGACGCGGCCTCGGTCATCCAGATGCTCGGCCTGGAGGTGGGAAAGCCCGTCGTCGGCAGCCGATATCTCTTGAAGAAGCGGGAGGCGGCGCTGCGCCAGCGATTCAACCTCGCCTATTCCCACGTGGGCATCATCGCCTTCTTCGCGGAGGACTTGAAGGGACAGGCCTTCGCCAGCGTGGACCTGGTGGACGCCGAGGATTCGCATCGCTTGAGCTTCCTCCCCGTTCCCACCGGACACGTGGAGGACCCAGAGGGACTCATCGCGCAGTGGCTGGAGTACAAGGACAAGGTGGTGCACATGCTGCGCAGCGGCGCCCTGAACTCCGAGGGGCCACCGTCCTGTCGCATTGCCCACTGCATCTTCGGCTTCGGCCACCCGGAGCTCGCGCCCTATGAGCCGCGCTTCGTCGAGAAGGCGCCCGCTGCTCGGGAGGCGCTGCTGCGCCTGCTGCGCGAGGACGCCGATTCTACCCGCCGCGCGGCGGTCCCCTTCGTGCTGGGCTATGCCGGCACGCCGGAGCAGGTCATCGGGTGGCTGGTGCCCTTCTTCAAGGACCCGGACTCCTCCGTGCGCAACAATGTCGTCCGCTCCGTGCTGGCCTTCCAGGGCGGACTGGACCGGCCCGTCGTCGACCTGTCCGTGGCCTTCGATGCGATGGCGATGCCCGACGTGTCGGACCGGAACAAGGGCACCTACCTGCTGGAGACGGTGCTCGTGAAGCTCACCCCCGACGCGCTGAAGGCCCGCCGCGCGGAGGTGCTGCAGAAGGTCGGCACGCTGCTCGTGGACATGTCGGCCTACCAGCAGCCCATCAACCGCGAGCCCGCGGTGAAGGTGCTCCGGCTGCTCTCCGGCGAGGACTTCGAACGTCCCGAGCAATGGAAGCAGTGGTTGTCTCGCCAGGGCGACTGAGCGCCGCTCCATTCATCCCCGCCGCCAAGCGGTTCATCCCCGGACTCGTGGAAGCTGTCCCCGAGGCCCGCTACCCTTGCCGACCATGCGTGACGAGGAGACGGCGAGGCCCCGGGCTGGCGAAGTAGCCCCCCTGCCATCGTGGGCCGTGTGGCTGGGGGCCCTGGGCTGGTGGCTCGCGGATGCGCTCATCTCCGTGAGCCAGGTCCAGCTCCTCCAGCGCATCGGCCAGGTGAAGGTCGTCGAGGCCGAGCTGTGGCGCATGTCCCTGGTCAGCTCCCTCTTGTGGGTGCCCATCACCGTGATGTGTCTGCGCCTGTCCGAGCGCGTCCCCCTGACGCGCCGACGTCCGCTCCCCGCCCTGGGCATCCACCTGGGAGCGCTGCTCTTCGTGGTCCTCGGGAGGGCGACCTTCGTCGTGCTCACCCAGGACTTCATCGGCTGGTACGAGCGCGAGCCGCGCGTGCTCGACGTGCTGGCCCAGAGCGTCGTCAACAACCTGCTGCCCTTCGTGCTGCTGACCGCGGGTGCCCATGCCCTGGGACTCGCGCGCAGGGCCCACGTGCGCCAGCGTCGCGCCGACCAGCTCCAGGCGCAGCTCGCGGAGGCGCGGCTCCAGGCGCTCGCGTCGCAGCTCCGGCCGCACTTCTTGTTCAACGCGCTCAACGCCGTCGCCTCACTGGTGCACGTGGACCCGGACGCGGCGGAGCGCATGCTGGCGCGCCTGGGAGACCTGCTGCGTCACAGCCTGGATTCCCACGGCCGGCAGGAGGTGACGCTGCGCGAGGAGCAGGCGGCGCTCGCGCCCTACCTGGACATCGAGCAGATCCGCTTCGGCCCCCGGCTGGAGGTGGCCTGGAGCCTGGCGCCGGAGGTGCTGGAGGCGCGCGTGCCCTATCTGTCGCTGCAGCCCCTGGTGGAGAACGCCATCCGCCATGGCCTTGCACCGCGCGCGGAGCCGGGGCGGATTGAGATCTCCGCCGAGCGGGAAGGAGATGTGCTGCGGCTGTTCGTGAGGGACGACGGAATGGGGCCGCCCGTGGGAGGCCCGGCGCGAAGCGGCGGCGTGGGCCTGTCCAACCTGCGTGCACGACTCGCGACGCTCTATGGGGGCCGGGCCGGGCTGGAGCTTCGGCCGGGGTCTCCTCGGGGCGCGGTGGTGGAGCTTCGCGTGCCGCTCGACGCGGAGCCGAGGGAAGCTCGGGTGGCGGCATGAGCACCGAAGCCGTGGAGCCAGGGCTCCTTCGCGTGGCGCTCGCGGATGACGAGCCCCTGGCCCGCTCCCGCCTGCGCGCCTTGCTGGCGGCGGAGCCGAACGTGGAGGTCGTTGCGGAGGCGGCGAGCGGCGCGGAGGCGGTGCGCGCGGTGCTCCACGCGTCGCCGGACGTGCTGCTCCTGGATGTCGAGATGCCCGCGGGCGACGGCTTCGAGGTCCTCCGCGCGCTGCCTCCAGAGTCGCTCCCGGTGGTCGTCTTCGTCACCGCGTGGCAGCACCACGCCGTGCGCGCCTTCGAGGCCCAGGCGCTGGACTTCCTGCTCAAGCCCTATGACAAGGAGCGCTTCCGCGCCGCGCTCGGCCGAGCCCGTGAGCAGGTGCGCCTGGTGCGGCGCAGCGAGGCCGTGGCCCGTCAGGAGGCCCTCCTTTCAGGACTGGCGCTGGCGGAGGCCCCGTTGCGCCGCCTGCCCGTCAAGGTCGACGGACGCATCCTCTTCGTGGACTGCTCCGCCATCACCCACGTGGAGTCGGAGGCCAACTATGTGCGCGTCCACGTGGGCGGTGAGCAGCACGTGCTGCGCGAGACACTGACGCACCTCGAGGAGCGCCTGGACCCGCGTCGCTTCCTGCGCGTGCACCGCTCCGTGCTCATCAACCTGGACCAGGTGCGGGAGATGGAGCCGCTCTCCCAGGGCGAATACCTGCTCGTCCTCGGCCCGGATGCCACCGCCGTGCGCACCGGTCGCAGCCATCGCGCTCGCGTGGAGTCCGCGCTCGGGCTGGGCTCCGGGTCCTGAGGGTACGCGCCGAGGCGCGTCCCCGGGCCGCTCCCGTCCAGCCCTCACGCCGCTCGCTTCATCCCCGCTTCCCGGACAGCGCCTCGCGACACGCGTACCTCTTCGGCCATGGTGGGAGCGACCTCCACTCCTCCCGCCACATCCCGAGAGGAATCCGTCATGTCATCGTCCTTCCGTCGTCTCCCCGTGGTGCTCGCGGCGCTGTCGCTGGGGCTCGCCACCTCCGCCGCGGCCTCCGCGCCTCGCACGCCCGAGGTGTTCGCTCCCGGCTTCGTCTCCCTGCCCGAGCAGGAGGAGTGGCGCATCGCCTTCACGCCGGACGGCCGCACCGCCTTCTGGGGCGTGAGCCCGGGCTTCTTCCCCGAGACGCGCCAGGCCACCATCGTCTACTCCGAGCTGCGCAACGGCCGCTGGACGCAGCCCCGCCCGGCGCCGTTCTCCGGCGTGCACTCGGACATCGACCCCTTCGTCTCGCCGGATGGGCGCCGCCTGTTCTTCTCCTCCATCCGTCCCGTCAACGGCGCGCCCCGTGAGGATGTGGAGATGTGGGTCGTCGAGCGTCGCGGGGACGGCGGCTGGAGCGAGCCCCGGCACCTGGGCGCCGCGGTGCACAGCCCGGCCGACGAGCTGTACCCCAGCGTCGATGAGGACGGCACGCTGTACTTCGGCTCGGACCGGGAGGGCGGCTTCGGTGGCTGGGACGTGTGGCGCTCGAGGCTCCGCGCGGATGGCGCCTACGGGCCCGCGGAGAACCTGGGGCCCGCCATCAACACCGAGCTGTGGGAGTTCAACCCGAGCATCCTCCCCGACGGCGACACGCTGCTGTTCGCCTCCATCGGCCGTCCTGACGGCTACGGCTACGGCGACCTCTACGTCGCCTCGCGCACGTGGCGCGGCTGGCAGCCGGCGCGCAACCTGGGGCCGACGGTGAACACCGACCTGGACGAGTACCACCCGACGCTCTCGCCGGACCACCGCACGCTCTACTTCGTGCGGCACCAGTACGAGCCGTTCCTCCCCAGTGAGCTGTTCCACGTCAACGTCGGCCGGCTGCTCTCCGACGCCGGCTCCTGTGACTGACGACTCTTCACGCGTCTCCGCCCGGTGCCATGGGACTTCCGGGCGGAGGCGCGCCGTCGCTCAGTGCGTCTCGAGGCGGAGGTTGTCCAGCGCGAGGTCGGGTTGGCCGGCGGGGAGGTCGACGAAGAACGCGACGGGCCGCGCGGCGCCGAGCTGGAAGTTCGCGCGGGCGCGTCCTGCAATCGAATTGCAGCTCGTGCGCAGCTCCCGGTCGTCGGAGGTGAGGAAGCCGCACGTCACCCCCCGCGTGTCACGTGACGCGTCGAACCCCACCGTCCACGTGCGGCCCGAGACGAGCGCCTGTCGCGTGGCGATGAGCCGCTGCCCTCCTCGTATGAGTGCCGCGAAGCGCGAGGTCGGAGACTGCGTCCATGTCGCCGGGACGGGCGTGCGAGCCCCAGGCTCCAGGATGCCCATCCCCACGCGCTGTGAGCGGCTCTCGAAGCCATTGACCAGCGCATCCCCGACGACGACGAGCTCCGTCACGGCGAACGCCCCCGAGCCCTCCGCCGAGGAGAGCCGCAGCGACTGGAGGCCCCCGGAGCTCGCGACGAAGGCCGTGGCGACCAGGCCCGCGGCCTCGCCTGGGAGCGCGGTGGGACTCGCGCCGCTCACGAGCACCTGGCTTCCCAAGGTCAGCGTGACGAGCGGGGAGGTGTCCTCCAGCGCCTGGACGCGCACCGACACGCGATACGTCATGCCCGCGACGACCTCCGCCGAGGGCAGGGAGAGGGAGTCATCCCGGCCGACGGGGAGCAGGGGCTCATTGGGGAAACGCGAGCGCTCCCAGGCGGTGCACGACGCCGCGGCACAAGGCCACGGCTTGGGGAAGGGCAGGGTGCTCTGCGTGGCTCCTCGCAACAGCCACACGTCGTGGGCGAGCCAGAGGTTGGGATTGGGGAACAGTCCTGGTGTCCGGGTGTCGCAGACGTCCTCCGGGCGTCGTGACTCGACGAGCTTCCGGGTGAAGGCCAGCCGTGCATAGCCCAGCCCGGCGTCACCGGGGGCGCGGGCGGTGCGCGCGGGGTCCTCGCAGAGGAAGTCGTAGTTGTGCGCGGAGAACACCCAGTTCGCCCAGACGGCGACGGGCCCGAGCAGCTCCTGTGTACCCAGGCTCTCGTTGCGCTGCGTGACACCGGAGCCGGAGGAGCCGTGGCAGCCGTGCAGCTCCGTGAGCCGCGCGTCGGTGCCGAACCCCGACAGGCCCAGAGACACGCGGGGCCGGGCCGGGTTCTTCCAGGGCGTGGAGAGCAGCGGCAGGAGCTGGTTCGCTTCGTAGTAGTGGTAGTTCTGCGCGGGGTCGTAGTTGATGTAGCGCGTGTAGCGCTGCCAGAGGTCGGAGCTCCGGTCCTCCGGAATCGAGTAGACCTCGTGGGCCCACGCCATGGACACGGGGACTCCCACGCCCTCCGAATCGGCCACGCCGAGGTAGTCGTAACGGCAGCCAGGGCTCGTGTCGCCGCAGTCCAGCAGCGCCGTGTCCGCGCGCGGCAGTGACGCGGGGCACTGGTAGTTGCCGAACGAGTCGCCGCAGCGCGCAATCACCCGGCACTGGTATGACGACGTGCTGTAGCCCTGGCCCAGGGGGCGCCGCTGGTAGCCGGGGAACGTGCCCGACAGGCTCTCCGAGGTGGCCTCCCACTCCACGTCCGCGGCACTCATCGGGTCATACATGCGCACCTCGAGCGGCTGGTTCGCCGGGTCCCAGACGCTGTGCCGGTCCAGGCAGTGCGCGGCGGTGAT
>NZ_JBLZWL010000146.1:0-18035 GCF_049194865.1 Corallococcus terminator
GACGACGCGGCCTCCCTCCAGGTGCAGTGAGCCCTCCAGCGTGTGCTGTCGCAGCTGGAGCTTGCCGCTCTTCTTCCCGCCGCCCAGCGTGCGCAGCAGCTCACGCGGAGGCAGCTCGTCGAAGCTGCCACGCACCACGCGGCCCGGGCCGTTGTGCAGCACCCGGTCCTCGAGCATCGCGCGCACCGCCTTGGCCACCAGGGACTTGTCTCCCGGGGGCAGCAGCTCCGTCGCGCCGCCCATCATCAGGCGCTCGCGCGTGGCCGCATCCGGCTCGCCCACCACGGCGATGGGAAGGCCCGCCGTCTCCGGCGTGGAGCGCGCCTGCTGGAGCAAATCGAGCACTTCCTGTTGCCCCAGGCGCAGGCTCACCACCAGCACGTCGCAGTCCTGCCGGGCCAGCCCGTCGTGCGCGCCCTCCGGAGTGGACAGCGCGTGCGCCACCAGGCCGTGCTTGAGCACCGCCTCCAGCAGCTCGCCCCGGGCCGTCTCGTCCGGCTCCACGACGAGCACCTGACGCCCCTCGCTCTCCAGCCGATGGCGCAAGAGCTCGCCGCTCTGGAGCTGGATGACGATGTCCGCCACCACGGGGTCATAGAGCACGCCCGAGTTGGTTCTCAGGTGCTCCAGCGCCTGCTCCTTGGTCAGCGCCTTGCCCAGCGCGTTGCCAGGGTTCTTCGTCAGCTCCAGGAAGCTGTCCACCGCGGCGAGGATGCGCGCGCCCAGGGTGATCTCCTCGCCCTTGGCGCCCTGCGGAGTGCCGGAGCCATCCCAGGCCTCGTAGAGCTGCGCGAGGATGGTGTTGACCTGCGTGGGCAGGTGCACCGTCTCGAACAGCTTGGTGGGCGCGCGACAGGCCGTGCGGGCCTGCGCCTTCCACTCCGAGTTGATGGCGTTGCTCGCGAGCGAGAAGTGCCGCTCGGAGGGCTTGCCCAGGTCATGGAGGTACGCGGAGATGGACAGCGCGGCCAGCTCCTTGTGGGGCATGCCCATGCGCTGGCCGACGATGCCCGCCTGTCGCGCGAGCTGCGCGGAGTGTCCCCGGTGGCGCTGGCGGTCCTGCTCCAGCAACCCCACGAGGATGCCCAGCGTCTCCACGTAGTCGATGTCACTGACCAGCCCGCGAGGGCCGCCCGGCTCGCGCCGCTGCGTGGAGGAGGGACGCCCCGCCACCTGCGTGCCACCGGCGCGCTGCAGCCGCATGCGCGCGTCCGTCTCCACCCGGAAGGACAGGCTGCTGCGGTTGCTGGTGGAGGTGCGGTTGTGCTCCGCCGCCCCCGTGCGCGACGTCGACTCCGTCGGATTCGAGTGCGCGCTCGCCGACTCCAACAGCGCGGCGAACGCCGTGGGGTCTCCGTAGTAGTGCTTGCGGATGGCCGCGGCGATGGCGCCGCGCAGGCCCACGTACGCGTAGACCTCCGACATGCCCGTCACCAGGGCAATCTCGTCCATCAGCGCCTTGTTTTGCGGCTCGGCGGCGACCACGGACAACAGCTTCCGGTCCGGGTCCACCGCGAGCGGCAGCACGTTCTGCGCCTCGGCCAGACGCACCGGAAGCCTGTCCAGCACCTCGGTGGGAATCTTGGCCTTGGCCAGCTTGTCCGCGCTCACGAAGCGCGTCTGGAACTCCGCGGCCAGGAAGCGCAGCAACGCCGCTTCCTGGAGGAGCCCCAGCTCCACCAGACAGTCCCCCAGCTTGTGGCCGGTGATCTTCTGGTGCTCCAGGGCCTGCTCCACGGCCCCGGCGTTGACGAGTCCCGCCTCGATGAGGCGCTCACCCAGCTTTTTCGCCATGACGACTCAGCTTTCCGAGGAGCCCTCTCCATTCTTCGATGAGGACTCGGAGGCAGGGGGCAGCGTCGTCAGCGCGCTGAAGGGCTTGAAGGTCAGCTCCTTGGGCAGCCCGCTCGGATCTCTCGGCGGGCGGTCCTCGCGCGGCGGACGGGGCGGACGGTCCTCGCGGGGCGGACGGTCCTCGCGGGGCGGACGGTCCTCACGGGGGGGACGGTCCTCGCGGGGCGGACGCTGCTCGTCCCGGGCGCGCTCCTCGCGGGGCGGGCGCTCCTTGCGCGGAGGACGCTGATGCTCCTCGCGAGGCGGACGCGGCGACTCCTCGCGCGCGATGGCGGGGGCGGTGCCCTCGGACGGAGGAGTGCCCTGGTTCGGGGCCTTCTCACCCCGGGCCTTGCGCTTCTCCTCGCGCGACTTGCGACGGCCACCACCCGCGCCGCCACCCTCCACCGGAGCGCGGCCCCGGGTGGTGGGCGAAGGGCCCTTCCAGAGCTGGCGGTCGTAGTGGCGCAGCACGTCCGTCCACTTATCGTTGGGGTCGCGCTGCATGGCCTCCAGCCAGGAGGAGATGCGCGAGTCCAGCGAGTCCAGCGCGTGGACGATGTGCGCCTCCAGCGTCATCGGCACCTTGGGGCTGCCGTAGTCGAGCTGCCCGTGGTGGGAGATGGCCAGGTGCGTGAGGTGCTGCTCCAGGAGCGGCGGGAAGCCGGGGATGGCCAGCGTCTTCTCGCGGATCTTCTGGGCCGTCATCACCAGGTGACCCACGAGCTTGCCCTCGTCCGTGTAGTCGAAGCCCTTGTCCGGCGAGATTTCGGCCACCTTCATCACGTCGTGCAGCATCGCGCCCGCCAGCAGCAGGTCGCGGTCCGCCATCGGATAGTGGTCCGCCACCCGCAGCGTCAGCCGCATCACCGACAGCAGGTGCTCGGCGAGGCCCCCGCGCCACGCGTGGTGCATGCCCTTGGCCGCCGGAGACACCGGCAACCCCGCGGCCACCTGCGGATCATCCAGGAAGGCGAGGAGGAGCTGCTTCACGTACGGGTCGCTGATGCGCTCGTTGACGATTTCGCGGATGAGGCCCGCGGCGCGCGCGCCACCGCCACCTTCGTGACGGCCCTCGCCCTTGTCCGTCTTCTCGATCTTCTCGGCCTTGTCCGCCTTCTCCGCGCGCGGCTCGGAAGCGGGCTTCGCCTCGGCGGCGGGCTTGGCCTCCTGGGGCGGGGCGGGGGGCGGCTCGAACTCCTTGGGGTCCAGGGGCTCGGGGTCCAGGCGCTCCACGGCCTCCACGACAATCTGGGTGCGGCCGTGGAACTGGATGACGCCGCCCTGGACGAGCACGAAGTCGCCCGACTGGAAGGCAGGCTCGAGCGCGTCCACCTTGTCGAAGACGCGCGCGTCCACCTCGCCGCTCTTGTCGACGAGCGTCATGGCGAGGAACACCTTGCCGCTCCGGGCCGTCACCTTCTCCTTCTTGGTGACACGGAAGACGGTGTTGACGCGGTCCTTCTCTCGCAGGTCGGCCGCGTACACCTTGCGGACGGTCTCGACGGAACCTTCCGGGGTCGCGGTCTCTGGGACGTTTTCGTTGGTCATCGCGGGCGCGGACACTAGCACCCCGGAAGGCGGCGCGGGGGACTCGCGTCAAGTCACTTCGAGTGCCACCGCGTCGAGGTACTCCGCGCCGGGGGAGCCCACGAGCGTGGGGTGGTCTGGCGGCAATCCCGGGCGAGACAGCCGTGTAGCGATGCGCGCCTCCGCTTCGCAGGCGGTGGCCACCAGCTCGTCGAAGCCGCCCTGGGCCAGCGGGGGGTGATAGCCGACCACGAGCAGCCGTCCCCCATGGCGGGTGCGCCTGAGCGCGTACCGGACCTGCTCCACGAACTCCTCCTCGGAGCCCACGCGGGGTGTGTCCAGCAACACCAGGTCGAACGTCTCCCGCACGGCTCGCAGGGCCTGGATTGCGGTGCCCTTCTCCACCATCACCCGCCCGAGCAGGCCGTTGGCCTCCGCGTTCTCCCGCGCCAGGTCCCCCGCGTCCGCGTCCGAGTCGAAGGCGAGGATGTGTCGGGCACCGTGCAGACCCGCGTGGACGAAGAGGCCGCCCACGTTGCAGCTCGCGTCCAGCACGCGGCCGTCCCAGGCCATGCGCCCGACGACACGTCGCAGCTCACGCTGGTCATACGCGTACCCCGTGCCCTGGCCGTAGGTGAGGTCCACCGTGAAGCGGGCCCCCAGCTCCAACAGCCGGCACCAGCGGGGCGGGGTGCCATAGAGGACGTGGGGCCGCTGCGTGGGCAGGCCCAGGACCTGTCGGCGGGCGGAGTCGTTGCGCAGCAGCACGGAGCTGGCGCCCGTCACCTCCACCAGCGCGCGGGTGATCTCCTGATGCCGCGCGTCCATGGAGCGGGTGAGGGTCTGCACGACGAAGTGCGAGTCGTACCGGTCCACGATGAGGCCGGGCAGGCCATCCCCGTCATCGTTGACCACGCGGCAGAAGCGCGGGTCATCCACCAGCCGGCCCCGGCGCTCGAAGGCGTGACGGAGGTGGCGCGGAATCAGGCCCTCCACCGCCTCGTCCTGCAAGCCCAGGCGGCGCACGGCACGCGACGCCTCCAGGTCCACGTCGCCCAGGCCCAGCACCGCGCCGTCCTCGTCCCGGAGCTGCACGGGCTCACCGGGTTGGGGCGTTCCCTCCATGGAGACGATGTCCTCCCGGCGCAGCCAGGGGGCGCCATGCTTCAGGCGACGGGCGGCATCTCGGGACAGAAAGGTGCTGAGCAAGGTGCGTCCTCCCTCTCGCGTGGAGCCACAGGCACGAAAGCCCGTGGCGTGCTTCCAGCGGACAACATGGGCCGTGCGCTTGCCGATGTCGGCCTACGCCTGGCCCCCGCGCTGGAGGGCAGGGGAGGGAGCGAGCCTCAGAGCTGGGGCGGAGGTCGCTTGAACGCCTTGAACGTCACCCGCGTGAGCAGGGAGCTGACGACGAGCGCCAGGACGATGCCGAGGATGCGAAAATGCCAGGAGTCGCGCAGCACCAGCGCCAGGGCCAGCGCGCCCACCAGCACCGCGCCCGCCACCGTCAGCCACTGCCCCCGGGCGGCCATCCCCGACGAGGGATGGCGGGCCTGGGCGAGCACCGGAATGCTGCCAGCCTTGCGCCACACGCTGGTGTCTTCCTCCCGCACCTCGTCCTCCGGGTCCACCAGCCCCTGGGTGTACGCGCGCTCCACGGCACCCATGCTCGGATAGGTCAGCTCTCCGTCCGGAGTGCGCACGACGTAACGCATGGCAGCTCTCCTTTCGTGAGGCACGGCCCTCGCCTCACGACAGCTCGGTGGCAATCTGCTCCGCGATTCGCAGGCCATCAATGGCCGACGAGACGATGCCGCCCGCGTAGCCGCAGCCCTCGCCCGCGGGGTACAGGCCCTTCATGGACACCGACTGGAGAAGTTCGTTCCGGGTGACGCGCACCGGTGACGAGGTGCGGCTCTCGATGCCGATGAGCTTGCCCTCGTCGCTGATGAAGCCGCGCATCTTCCGGTCGAACGTCTTCAGCGCCTGCTTGAGCGACGTGGTGAGCCGCTCCGGGAACAGCCGGTTGAGGTCCACGTGCGCCAGCCCTGGACGGTAGCTGGTGCCGCCCGGGTCCTTCTTCACGCGGCCGGCCAGGTAGTCCGGAATCGTCTGCGCGGGCGCGAAGAAGCGTCCACCACCCAACTCGTACGCCTTCTCCTCCCAGTGCCGCTGGAACTCCAGGCCCGCCAAGGGGCCTCGGAAGCCCTCGCGCTCGAAGTCCGCCACGGAGACGGAGACGACGATGCCGGCGTTGGCGTAGCGCGCGTTGCGGCGCGAGTTGCTCATGCCATTGGTGCACTGGAGCCCGTCCTGGGTGGGCGTGGGCACCACGATTCCGCCCGGGCACATGCAGAACGAGTAGACGCCCCGCACCTCGCCGTCCACGTCCAGGTTCTCCGCCAGCTTGTAGTCGGCGGGGGGCAGCTTCGGGTTCTTCGCGGCGCTGCCGTACTGGATGCCGTTGATGAGCGTCTGGGGGTGCTCGGCGCGGAAGCCCAGCGCGAAGGGCTTGGCCTCCACGAGGACGCGGCCGTCGGCGGCGAAGCGCTCATACAGCTCCCGCGCGGAGTTGCCGGGCGCGAGGATGACGCGGTTGCTCTCCAGCGTGCGTCCGTCGGCCAGCTTCACGCCAGCCACGGTGCCGTCGCGGTAGAGGAGGTCGTCCACGCGCTGCTCGAAGTGCACCTGGCAGCCGCCCGCGATGAGCTCCTCGCGCAGCTTCGCCACCGCGCCGGGCAGGAGGTCCGAGCCGATGTGCGGCTTGCCCTCGATGAGGATGTGGTCCGGCGCGCCGTAGCGGGCGAAGGCCTCGATGACCTTGCGCACCATGGGGTGGTTGATGCGCGTGGACAGCTTGCCGTCCGTGTACGCGCCCGCGCCGCCTTCCCCGAAGTTCATGTTGCTCTCGGGGTCCAGCGTGCCGTCGCGCATCAGCTTCGCCACGTCCTTGCGGCGGGCCACGACTTCACGGCCGCGCTCAATCAGGATGCTGCGCACGCCGCGCTCCAAGAGCCCCAGGGCGCAGAACAGCCCCGCGGGGCCGGTGCCGATGATGATGGGCCACTGGTCCGGCGCCTTCACGGGGGGCAGGACTTCCGGTGGCGGAGGGGCTTCGCCCACGTCTGGAGGGATGTGGGCGGGCTTGCGACCCGGGGCCATCTCCACTTCCAGCGTGTAGATGTAGCGGGGGCTGCCCTTCTTGCGGGCATCCAGCACGGAGCGCACCACCCGCACGGAGGCGAGGTCGGAGCGGGTGACGCCCAGCTTCTCCGCGGCCCGCTGACCGAGCAGCTCCTCCGGCTCGTCCAGCCACAGCCCGATGTTGTTCACCCGATACGCCATTGCCGTTCGCTCCTGGTGGGGGCGCGTATCTGCTTCACCCTGGTGAAAGATTGCAAGCACTTGAAACCACTTGAGGGTCGCGTCCTCATCCGGGTGCGTATCCCGTGATGCACCCCGCCATCCACTTCCCCCGGGGGGGCCCCAGGGTGCGTAGGCTCCTTCGCACCCCTGGCGAGGCCATGCCGGGCCTCATTTCCCTTCAACCCCCTGGAACTGCTGGGGAATCCTTTTGGAAGAGATCAACTGGCACGGGGGTTGAAGAACAGGGCTCGCGTGATTACTCGGCGGCCCCCCTCAATTCGCCGCCCCATTTGGAGGCATTCACTGTGAGCACCGATCAAAAGGGCACCCGGATCCTGGCGCGCACCTTCTTCAACCAGCTTCGCGCGAGCGGCTACACCCCGCACCAGGTCATCGGCATCGCCACGGAGTTGCTTGATCTGGTGACGTCGGACCTGAAGGAAGGCGACAAGAGCGTCGCCGTGCCGGCCACCCCGGAGCAGCAGGGTTCCGAGTGGCGCCAGCGCGCCTGATGGTGCGAGACTTCTTCGCATCGACCCTCGGCGGGTGAGCGGGCTCCGGACTGGTATTCGGGGCTCCCGCCCACGAGGTGGCAGGTGGACCGGCGCGAGCCGGTTTTTTTATGTCCGCTTGATTGAGGAATCGCCCGGTGGCTGCCCTGCGGAGCGCGCTTCGCGTCGGCGGGTGTAGGCCGCGGAGCCGGCGACGAAGAGCAGCCCCGCGGTCATCGCGCTGAACACCATGCTGGCCGAGCGGGTCGCCAGGACCGCCAGCAGCACGCCGCCGCCGAGGAAGGCGAGCAGATCCACCCAGAGTGGGCGGCGCTGGGGGAGCACGAGCACGAGGACACAGGCCGTCAGGGGCACGCCGAAGGCCACCTGTCGGATGATGGCGTCCGTGCTGGTGCGCACCGTCTCCCAGTTGTGCACGAGGATGGCGGCGAAGATGACCACCGTGCCCAGCGCGAGCACCAGCACGCCCGCGGCGGCGGCATCCTTGGTGAGCCGGGCCTTCTCGTCGAACTGCTGCACGGCCAGGTCGACCAGGTGCTCCAGCGCGCTGTTGAGAATCTCCGCGAAGAAGATGAGCAGCACGCAGAAGATGAGCGTCACCTTCTCCGCGAGTCCCAGCGGGATTCCACTGCCCACCAGCCCCACCAGCATGGCGGAGGTGAGGTGCACGCGCATGTTGCGCTGGTGGACGACGGTGTGGATGAGGCCCGCCCATGCGTGGCCGAACGAGGCGAAGAGCCCCGAGCCGCGACGAGGAGGGAAGTGGGGAGGTGGCCGGGCAGGTACAGTCATCGGAACCTGAAGGGGCGGGCAGGCTAGCACCCACGGGTTCGATTGCCGTGGAGATGTGAATAGGTAAGGTCACTCGCCATGAGCACCAACTTCTTCCGGGCGCGTCAAAGTGGCGTGCTGCTGGCCCTCCTGTTGTCGTCGTCACTCGCGGGGGCCCAGGCCCCTGACGCCCTTCACGAAGAAGAAGCAGGGGCCTGTGGGCTGGAGCCCCCCGGGGTGGTGTACCTCCCCGCGCCGGCCCCGCGCGCGCACGAGACGCGGAAGCTGAGCGCCACCGCGGCCCCCGTCGTCCGGAGGGAGGCCCGTGACGGGATGGCGGGCAAGGCGCTCGCGGGGGTGCCCCAGACGCGGACCCGGACGGGCGCATTGTCCGGGAAGGTCATCTATCTGAGCCCCGGCCATGGCTTCTACCGGGCCGCACCCCTGGCCCGCTGGGCCACGCAGCGCCCCAACACGTGGGCGGTGGTGGAGGACCTCATCTCCGCCGAGGTCGTGAATCAGTACCTGCTGCCCATGTTGATGGGCGCGGGCGCCACGGTGGTGCCGGTGCGCGAGCCGGACCTCAACCCGCGCATGGTCATCGTCGACGAGGGCGGTGCGGGTTACTCCGAGGCGGGGGACACGGGCCTGTTCCGGGCCACGACGCAGAAGGGCTGGGGCACGCCTCCGACGCCCATGGGCAACGCGGTGGAGCCCTTCACGCTGGGGGCGACGCGGGAGCTCGTCACCACGAGCGCCGCCACGGCCACGGCGACGGCCACCTGGGCGCCGGTGGTGCCGGCGGACGGCCACTACAACGTCTATGTCTCCTATGGAGCGGACCCCGCGCGGACGACGAACGCGCACTACGTCGTGCGCCACTCGGGAGGGGAGAGCCACTTCCGCGTCAACCAGCGCCGCCATGGCGGGACGTGGGTGCTGCTGGGCCGCTTCTACTTCAAGGCGGGCGCGGGGCCGGAGGCGGCCTCGGTGGTGCTGATGAACGACGCGGAGGAGGGGAGCACTGTGTCGGTGGATGCGGTGCGCTTCGGCGGTGGCAGTGGCGTCATCGGCGATGCGCAGATGGCCGCGCTGCCTCGGCCCCGCTACGAGGAGGCCGCGCGCTACCACGTGCAATTCAGTGGCGCCCCGGCGTCGGTGTACGCGCCCACCGGAGCCAACGCGCTGGCCAACGAGCGCAACGCGGACGTGACGGCGCGAGCGCGCTTCGCGGCGTGGCTGCACGAGGAGGGCGAGGACGCGGTGTACGTGGCCTGGCACACCAACGCGTCCACGACGGGAAACGTGCTGGGCACCGAGGCCTACGTCTATGGCCCGAACCCGGTGGACGGCACGCTCAACTTCACGGGCGTCCCCGGCAGTGACGTGCTCGCGCGGGCGCTGCTGGACGAACTGGGGCGCGACATCCGCCGCGAGGTGGACTCGACGTGGCGCGTGCGCAACCTGCGCTCCGCGAACCTGGGCGAGGTGAACCCCACTCACAACCCGGAGATGCCGTCCGTGCTGCTGGAGATTGCGTACCACGACGCCGTCGCCGACTCGAACCGCCTCAAGGAGCCTGCCTTCCGCCGCGTCGCCGCGCGCGCCATCCTCCAGGGCCTCATCAAGTACTACGCCACCCGCGACGGCGTGGCGGTGCAGCTCCCTCCCGAGCCGCCCTCCGCGGTGGTTGTGCGCAACGCCTCGGTGGGCACGGTGGAGGTCCGCTGGGCTGTGCCGGCGGCGAACCCGGACGAGGAGGGTCATGACGCCCCCACCGCATACCGCGTCTACCAGAGCGCGGATGGCCAGGGCTGGGATGACGGCACCGAGGTGACCGGGACGACCTTCTCCCTTCCGCTGGCGACGGGCACGGTGCGCTACTTCCGCGTCGCGGCGGTGAGCGCGGGCGGCGAGGGCTTCCCGTCCGCCATCGTCGGCGTTCGCTCGGGCGAGGCGCCGCCAGCGCTGGTCGTCAACGCGTTCGAGCGGCTGGACTCGGCGCTGGCCTGTGGCGAGGCGCTGGACGTCTATGACTTGCAGGCCCCGCTGCGCGTGTTGCTGGAGGCGATGAACGACGGCACCTACGTGCGTCGCCACGGCGATGCGATGAGCCAGTCCGGGCTCGCCTTCGACAGCGCGACGAGCGGCGCGGTGGCCGCGGGCCTGGTGTCCGTGGGGGCGGGGTACCGGGTGGTGGACTGGTTCACCGGTCGGGGTGGCGCGGACGGAGACCGGCCCACGCGGGCGGAGCAGGACGCGCTGCGCGCCTTCGTGACGGGAGGCGGCCACCTCTTGTTGTCCGGTGGTCAGTTGACCTCCGCGCTGTCGGTGGGGGACGCGGA
The DNA here is from genome assembly GCF_049194865.1 of Corallococcus terminator. Lineage (GTDB taxonomy): Bacteria > Myxococcota > Myxococcia > Myxococcales > Myxococcaceae > Myxococcus > Myxococcus terminator_A. The sequence goes on from NZ_JBLZWL010000146.1 coordinate 10,358, forward strand.
CGACAAGGCGTTCCTCACGGACATCCTCCGGGCCGCTCCGGGCACGGGCACTCCGCCGCTGAGCGTGGAAGGTGTGCCGGGAGACTTCCTCTCGGAGCTCACGGGGCTGACCTTGGACGATGGCACCCGGGGGGCCTACCCGGTGGGAATGACGGACGTGCTCACCCCGGCGTCGGGGGGCTCGGCGGTGCTGCGCTACGCGGGGACGAACCTGTCAGCCGGCGTGTTCTCCATGCCGGGGGGGCAGGTGCTCCTCCTGGGCGTTCCCTTCGAGTCGGTGGTGGACCGGGCGGCTCGGGCGCGGCTCCTGTCCGCGTTCCTGGTGCGCGCGGGCTTCCCCGCGCCGGCCACGCCGCCCGTCGGGGACTCCGGCGATGCGGGCCCTGGCCTGCTGACGGGATGCGTGGCGCCGCGAGGGGTGAACCCGCATCCTCCGGAGGAGCCCGAGCCCCCGGAGCCCCCGGCCCCCATCGTCCTGGACGTGCTGCCGCAGTTCTATCCGCTCGGTGACTCCGGCTGCGGCTGTGGGGCTGGCGCGGGAACGAGCACCGGACTCTGGCTGTTGCTCGGGGTGATTGTTCAGCTTCGGCGCGCGCGTCGTCGCGCGAGCGACGTGAAGCGTTGACTCGGCGGGGCCACGTGCCTACGGTCGGCGGCCCTGATTTTCTGACGTGATGACCCGTGGGCGCCGCCTGGCGCTCACTGCTCCCAAGGAGACACGAACATGGCCACTCGCATCGCCATCAACGGCTTCGGTCGCATCGGTCGCTGCATCCTGCGCGCCGCCCTCAGCCGCAAGGAAGACCTCGAGATCGTCGCCATCAACGACCTCGACAAGCCGGCCGCGCTGGCGCACCTGTTCAAGTACGACTCCGTGCACCGCACCTGGCCGGGCGACGTGAAGGCGACGGACAAGGGCATCGTGGTGGACGGCAAGGAGATCACCGTCACCGCGGAGAAGGACCCCACGGCGCTGCCGTGGAAGAGCATGAACGTGGACGTGGTGCTGGAGTGCACCGGCCGCTTCACGGGCCGAGAGGGCGCGGAGAAGCACCTGAAGGCGGGCGCCAAGAAGGTCCTCATCTCCGCGCCGGCCAAGGGCCCGGACCTGACCATCGCCTACGGCATCAACCACACCGAGTACGACGCGTCCAAGCACCACATCATCTCGAACGCCTCGTGCACCACCAACTGCCTGGCGCCCGTCGCCAAGGTGCTGCTGGACGGCTTCGGCATCGAGAAGGGCTTGATGACGACCATCCACAGCTACACCAACGACCAGCGCATCCTGGACCTCACCCACGATGACATGCGTCGCGCCCGCGCCGCCGCGCTGTCCATGATTCCCACCAGCACTGGCGCCGCGAAGGCCATCGGCGAGGTGCTGCCGCAGCTCAAGGGCAAGATGCACGGCATGTCGGTGCGCGTGCCCACCCCGAACGTGTCGCTGGTGGACCTGACGGTGAACACCACGAAGAAGGCGACCGCCGAGGAGATCATCGAGGCGTTCCGCAAGGCCGCCGCTGGTTCGCTCAAGGGCATCCTGGAGTTCAGCGACGAGCAGACGGTGTCGGTGGACTACAACGGCAACCCGCACTCGGCCATCTTCGACTCCACCAACTGCTTCGTGATGGGCGACAACCTGGTCAAGGTCATGGCCTGGTACGACAACGAGTGGGGCTTCTCCAACCGCATGGTGGACACGGCGAAGTTCCTCGTGTCCAAGGGCGTCTAGTCCCCGTCAGGGGCGAGGGGAGAGCCAATGATTCGCTACATCGACCAACTGCAGCTCACCGGCAAGCGCACCTTCATCCGCGTGGACTTCAACGTCCCGCTGGAGGGGCGGCGCGTGACGGACGACACCCGCATCAAGGAGGCGCTGCCGACCATCCGGCTGGCGCTGGACCTCGGCGGGAAGGTCATCCTGGCCTCCCACCTGGGCCGCCCCAAGGGCCCGGACCCCAAGCTGTCGCTCGAGCCGGTCGCCGCGCGACTGGCCGAGCTGCTCGGCCCCAAGCACGAGGTCATCCTCACGGATGACTGCATCGGGGACGGCGTGAAGAAGCAGGTGAAGGACCTGAAGGAAGGCCAGGTCATCGTCCTGGAGAACCTCCGCTTCCATAAGGAGGAGGAGGCCAACGACGAGTCCTTCGCGCGCGAGCTGGCGGCGCTGGCCGACGTCTACATCAACGACGCCTTCGGCACCGCGCACCGCGCTCATGCCTCCACAGCGGGCATGGTGCCCTTCGTGAAGGAGAAGGCGGCGGGGCTCCTGATGAAGAAGGAGATCGAGTACCTGGGCGGCGTGCTGAAGAACCCGGAGAAGCCCTTCGTGGCCATCCTCGGGGGCTCCAAGGTCACCGACAAGATCAAGGTCATCGAGAACCTGCTGCCCAAGGTGGACGCGCTGCTCATCGGCGGCGCCATGGCCTACACCTTCCTCAAGGCGCAGGGCGTGGAGGTCGGCAAGTCCCGCGTCGAGGGGGACAAGCTGTCCCTGGCCACGCGCCTCCTGGAGGCGGCGGCTCGGCTCAAGACGCCCATCGTCCTGCCGGTGGACCACATCGTCGGCACGGAGCTGACGGACAAGAGCGTCGCGAAGGAGACCGCGGACAACGTGGTTCCCGCGGACATGATCGGCCTGGATATCGGACCGAAGACGCGGGCCATCTTCACCCAGCACATCCGCGACGCGCGCACGGTCATCTGGAACGGCCCCATGGGCCTGTTCGAGGTGGCGAAGTTCGCCGAGGGGACCCGCTCGGTGGCCACGGCCATGGCGAACAACAAGCAGGCCGTCACCGTCATCGGCGGCGGCGACAGCGCGGCGGCCGTGGCACAGATGGGCCTGGCGGCTCAGCTCAGCCATGTGTCCACTGGCGGAGGCGCCTCTCTGGAGTTCCTGGAAGGTCAGGAGCTGCCGGGCATCAAGGCGCTGGAAACGCGGTAGTCTCTCGCGCCGCGAAGCAACACCACCACACCTCTGGGGGAGGCATTCATGGCTGTCTCGGCTCGTCGTCGGAAGATCGTCGCCGGCAACTGGAAGATGAACAAGACGGTGCCGGAGGCGCTGGCACTGGTGCGTGAGCTGCGGGGGACCGTGGCTTCCGTCGGAGATGTGGTGGAGGTGGTGGTGGCGCCGACGTTCCTGGCGCTGCAGCCGCTGCACGTCGCCCTGGAAGGGGCGCCGCTGCAGCTGGCCGCGCAGAACTGCCACTGGGAGGCGTCCGGTGCCTTCACCGGTGAGGTGTCCGCGCCGATGCTGGCCGAGCTGGGGTGCGCCTACGTCATCGTGGGGCACTCGGAGCGCCGGCAGCTCTTCGGGGAGACGGACGAGTCGGTGAACAAGAAGGCCCGGGCGGTCGTGGCGGCCGGGATGAAGCCCATCCTCTGCGTGGGCGAGACGCTGGCCGAGCGCGAGGCGAACCAGACGCTGGACGTGGTGGAGCGGCAGATCCGGGGCGGGCTGGCGGGCTTCGAGGCGAAGGACGTGGCGAGCTTCGTCCTGGCGTACGAGCCGGTGTGGGCGATTGGGACGGGGCGCAACGCGACGTCGGCGCAGGCGCAGGAGGTCCACGCCGCGATCCGCGGGCTCGTCGGTCGGCTGTATGATGGGGAGACGGCCGGGCGGGTGCGGATCCAGTACGGCGGGAGCGTCAAGCCGGACAACGCCGCGGAATTGCTGGGTCAGCCGGACATCGATGGGGCGCTCGTCGGTGGGGCGAGCCTCAAGGCGGGCGATTTCGCGGCCATCATCAAGGCGGCCACCTAGAGTAGGTTCACTGGCGGGCGGAAGAAGTTGTCACCCATTCGGCAGTTTGTGTAGGGTGCGCCTCCTTTTCACGGAACGTTCGAAAGACCTCTCATGCTGACCTTCGTCACGATCGTGCACGTCCTCGTTTGCGTGTTCATGATCTTCGTCATCCTGCTGCAGCCGGGTAAGGACGCTGGCATGGGCTCGGCCCTCGGCGGCGGCGCGGCCACGAGCGCCTTTGGTGGCCGTGGTGCCGTGACGTTCCTGAGCAAGCTCACGGGCGTCTGCGCCGCGATGTTCTTCTTCACCTCGCTCGGCCTGTCCTTCGTGGGGCTTCGCTCCTCGGTGGCGGCGGGTGGCTCGGTGGCCGCTCCTCCTCCGGCGGCTTCGGCTCCCGCGACTCCGGGCGCGGCGGCTCCGGCGGGTGAGCAGTCGGCCCCTGGTGCGCTCGAGCAGCCCCGTGGTGAGGCTCCTGCGGCTCCGGCGGAGGGCCAGTCGGCTCCTGCTCAGCCGGCGGCGCCGACTCCGGCTCCGTAAGAGCCCGTCGAATAAATCTGGAGCACGCAGCGGTTAGAAACACGTTGCGTGATCCGGTGCGGTCCTGTAGATGGTCCGCGCAGAAACGCCCAGGTGGTGGAACTGGTAGACACACCATCTTGAGGGGGTGGCGCCGAAAGGTGTGCGGGTTCGAATCCCGCCCTGGGCACTCCGATAGAAGCCTCCGAGTCGAAAGACTCGGGGGCTTTTGTCGTTTCGGGCCTACTTCCTCCTCAGTGCACTTAGGCCCGTCTTGGGCGACGTCGTCAGCAGGGCCAAGTCCTGAGGCGCAGCGGCTTCAATGACCCGTTCCACCTTCTCGAACGCGAGGAAGTCGTAGTCGGGCTTCTTCGTCTTGAAGAGCTTCACGTCCGGGGCATGGGCCAGAACGCTTTGCTCCTGCGCGAGGTTGAGGAATGTGACGGGGTCGGGGCGCCGGTCAATCGTTCCGAGCATGCGTGGATAATGGATGAGGGGACCGAACTGCTGGCTCACAGTGAAACGCTCGCCGAGCGGGTGAGGGGCACGGCGCGGCAGCTGGCTTCGCTCTTCCACGACCACCTTGCTGCGGTGCTACTCGGGCACGTCTCCCGGCGGCTCGACTTGGCGCACGGCGTTGCACCCCGCCGCGACCCGAGGGCTCGATCCTTCGGTCTCATCGACTTTCCTTGGGTCTTCTTGACAAGGCCCGATCCGGATACCGTGCTCAAGTGCACAATGGTCCCGATTGGCCCGGAGCAAAGGGAATGACAACAGAACCTTGGGTCTCGGTCGAAGACGCCTCCAAGCACCTCGGGGTTGCGAAGGACTCGGTGTACCGCTGGATCGAGTCGCGGATGCTCCTGGTCACCGAACTGGTCGCCTCTGGAAGTTCATGCTCTCCGAGGTCGATGAGTGGGTCCGCGCTGAAGGCGCCGCCGAGGACCCGACATGGGGAGATTGTTAATGCCGTCCCTTGATGTGTCCACGCTGAGCGACGCTCAGCGCTCCACCGGAATCTGGGCGGCATCGCTGCTCCACGCCCTCGCGCGCGACGAAGCTGCGGGCCGACGTCGGCCGCGGCTCACCGAGCCGAAGCTCGACACTTGGTCCCGCTTCCGTGGGCGCCTGTCGAGCGTCGACCTCGTCTCGCTGCTTTTCGAGGACGCCGCCGTCCTCCATCGCGTGCCCTTCGATTCCGAGGCCATGGGTGGCGTACTGCGCCCCGATCGCCTGCCGGAGACGATCACCGACGACTGGCTCCAGGCCATCGAGTCCCTGCCGCTGAACACGGCTGGCGCTGACTACATCCTCGAGCAGGCGCGCCTGCTCGGCCTGCCGATGCGCATAGCCCGCTCGGACCTGCACGTCATGAAGTCGCACCAGAAGGTCCTCGAACTGCCGGGCACCGGCGGCCAACTCGCGCACCACCTCGTGAGCAGCCAGAAGGACCTCACTCTTCAGGACAACTTCTCCGTAGCATGTGGCTCCTGGCAAGAGCTGACGCTCGCGGGCATCGTCGCGCTCGAACTCGGCGCACCGCACTCCGACTTCGCTACGCGCGCCGACGCGGCCGACCTCAAGAATCTGGAGCATCCTCTCCGTCAACGCTCCTTCGACTTCGTCGTCGGTCTCCACCCCGACAAGGGCGGGCTCTTCCGTGTCGAGGACCAGCTCGCTATCTGGTTCCCGACCGCGAAGGTCCTGTTGGTGTGAAAGATGGCGGCCAAGTTCATCCAGATCGGTGAGCCCGCGCACGATGCCGAACGGCAGGCGCTCCGCTTCCTCGTCGATGGGTTGCCAGAGAGCTTCACCGTCTACGGCAACGCATGGCTCGTGGAGCGCACCGGCGTCGTCTATGAACTTGACGCCGTCGTCGTCGCGACGCACGCAGTCTTCGTCGTCGAGATCAAGTCGTACCGAGGCCGCATCGAGGGCACCGACAACGACTGGTGGCTGCCCGAGAAGATCAGAAGCCCCCTCAAGCTGAATCGCATCACGTCCCAGGTGCTCAAGTCGCACCTGAAGAACGCGAGCTACCAGGCTGGCCAGGTGTGGACCGAAGGCCTCGTGTTCCTCTCGGCCACGACTGACGTCGGCGTGCGCGGCCCGGCGAGCAACGACCGTGTCCACACGCGCAAGACCATCCTCGCCGCGCTCCAGGATCCCGAGCTCATCAAGCGCATGAGCGGCGGGCGCGCGCTCCTGGCGTCGTCGAACGCCGAGCGAGAACTGCTCGAACTGTTCACGGGCGCGCAGAGCGGGCCGCGCCCGGTGCGCCGCGTTCGCGAGTACGAGGTCGTCGAGACCTTCGATCACCACGACACCTTCACGGAGTTGCTCGGGAAGAACACGTTGTCGGGCGCCGAGCGCGTGCTGCGCATCTACAGCGTCCCGCCGCTCGCTACGCAGACGCAGCGTGACCGCATCGCCGAGCGAGCGCGCTGGGAAGCGCAGGTCCTCGGCCGCCTCGGTCGCAGTGAGGGTGTCCTCGCCGCCGACCCGCCCTTTTCTGACGAGGCAGGCATCGTGCTGCCGCTCGAGCACTTCAAGGGCATCACGCTCAACACCTGGGTCGAGCGCTACGGGCCCGACGCGCGCGGCAAAGAGAAGGTTGATCTCCGCCTCCGCACGGACCTCTGGATCCGCATCGCCCAGACCATCGACGAGGTGCACCATCAGGGCGTGGTCCATCGCCTGCTTCGGCCCGACGTCGTCCTCGTCGAGGACAAGCAAGAGCCGACAGAGGTGCGCGTCACCGGCTTCGACCTCGCGAAGCAGATGACGAGCGACGCCACCATCTCGCTCACCACCATCCACGACGACCGGCTCGTATACGCGGCGCCCGAGGTCGTGACCGCCTTCTCCAGCGCAGAGCCCGCGTCGGACCAGTTCAGCCTTGGTGCGATGCTGGCGCTCGTCCTCACCGGCAAGCCGCTCTTCGAGAACACCCGCCAGTTGATGGCGCAGCGCCGGCTCATGCGCCGCGTGCGCGACATCTCGCAGCGTCTGCCCCTCAGCCTCGACGAGGCTGTCGCCAAGATGGTCGAACTGCGCGCCACCGACCGCTACGCCACACTTGCTGAGGCCATCGAGGCCGTGCGCGTCGGGCGCGATCCGTCGCCCCGTGGTCAGGCGCTCATCCCGAACGTCGGGCGTGCGCCGCTCGATGCCGACAACCTCCAGGCGGGTCAGCGCATCGGCTCCGACTACGAGATCGTCACGCGCCTCGGCCAGGGAGGCATGGCTGTCGTATACGCCGCGCGCCACCTGGTCAGCGGGCGCACCCGCGCCCTGAAGATCGCGCGCTCGGAGGGCGCCGCGGAAGAGGCCCTACGCGGCGAGTACTCCGTGCTCACCGGACTCGATCACCCGAACATCGTGCGGGTCATCGATCTGACCAAGATG
>NZ_JBLZWL010000101.1:0-18822 GCF_049194865.1 Corallococcus terminator
GGCCGCTGAGGGACGCACCCTCGCTCCATGCCATGAGGGGGTTGACTGCGTCCGGCGTGGAAGCGGCTTCGCCTCCGGGAGAAACCGGAGCGGCAAGGACGGACCCCACCGAGCAGCTCTCCGCCCTGGCGTCGGCGGTGGGAGGGCGCGACGTACCCCGGGCCCTGGAGCTGTATGCCGAGCTGGAGCAACTTCCCTCCTCGCGCGTGCCCGCGGAGCACCACCTGTTCATCGGGCAGGCCGCGGCCGTGGAAGGAAACTTCCCACTGGCTGTCACGGCGCTGGAGCGGGCGGCGGATGTGGCACCGGATTCGCCCACCGCGCCCCGCGCACTGGTGATGCTGGCGCGCGTGTTGGGCGAGCGGATGAACGAGCCGGCGCGCGCGGAGGAGGTCTACCGGTACGTGCTGCACCGCTACCCCGACACCAGCGCCGCAAGGTACGCAGGTGAACGGACGAGGCCCACTTCCGACTGAGTCGGGCATTGCCACGCGCGCTCACCATCATCACCTTCCATGCATGATTCGGGTGCGTGGACTCTCGTGGCTCATCGGACTCAGCCTGCTCGCGGGATGTGATGACGCGCCTCGCATGGAGCGAGGCATCGACGACTGCGAGGCGACGCTGATGGCGTTGCGCGTGGAGGTCGTCTCGGCGGATGGCGCGCGGGTGCGTGGCGCCACCGTCACCGCCACCAACCTCACCTCCAACGAGAGCATCTCCGGCGTCACCGACGGCGACGGCGTCACCACCGCCGTCAACGAGCGGCTCGCCCCCAGCCCGGTGCGGGTGGTGGCCATCGCCGGCTCCAAGGTGTCCCCCGCCTCGCGCGTCGAATGGGTGTGTGACACCTGCAACTGCGTACCTGAACCCGCGGAGCTGACGCTGGAGCTGAGTCCGTAGGAACTCATCTGGCCTCCAACTTCTCCGGGGTTCACTAGGATTTCCTCGGGAGAATTCACCGGGGAGGTTGAATTGAGCCGGTCGCCTGCGGTACGGCTGTCTGCATGCGTCAGACCCGCATGCCCGCCTCCTCGCGTCACTTCCCCGTCCTCGGAGCCACCCACCAGTCGGGCGCTCCCGTGTGTACGGCGGTGGGGACGTGTTGTGGTGGGCATCGCGTTCCCTCATCGGGGAGTCCTACCGTTCCGGTAGCCGCTCGGGTCCGCAAGCATGTCCATCGATAGCCGGGAACAGTGGCTGCAGTGCGCCCTCGGGGAGTTGACCGAGCGCTTCGTCACCCAGGCGAACCCCGTCCCGAATGGCCTGTTGGAGGCGCTCGACGCGGATCCGCGACGGGGCGCCCAGGCGCTCGCCCGGCGCATCCGCTCCCGACAGGAGAAGAACCGCTCCGAGGGACAGCGGCTGCGCCACCTGCTGCGCTTCGAGACGGAGCTGTGGGAGCAGGGGCACACCCACGTCGCGGGCGTGGACGAGGCGGGCATGGCACCGCTGGCCGGCCCCGTCGTCGCCGCCGCGGCGGTGCTGCCGCGGAGCTACCGGCTCAAGGGGCTGGACGACTCCAAGAAGGTGCTGGACGCCGAGAAGCGCGAGGCGCTGGCGGTCGCCATCAAGCGCGACGCCGTCACCTGGGCGGTGGGCCACGCGGAGGTGGAGGAGATCGACCGCCTCAACATCTACCACGCGGGGTTGCTGGCCATGCGCCGCGCGGTGGAGGGGCTGGGGCTCAAGCCCGACTACGTGCTGGTGGACGCGCGGACGATTCCGCAGTGCCCCTCGCCCCAGCGCGGCATCATCAAGGGTGACACGCTCTCCATGAGCATCGCGGCGGCCTCCATCCTGGCCAAGACGACGCGCGACAAGTTGATGGCGGAGCTGGACACGCGCTACCCGGGCTACGGCCTGGCGGAGCACAAGGGCTACCCGACGGCGCGCCATGTCCAGGCGCTGAAGGAGAAGGGCGTGCTGCCCATCCACCGGCGCAGCTTCGGCCCGGTGAGAGAAGCGCTGGGTCTGGTGACAGCGCCTTCCGAAACTTCCCCCGTGCAGGCGGAGCTGTTCGCCGCCGTGCCGTCTCCGACGAGGAGAAAGTCATGAGCACGGACCGAGACATCGACGGCTGGCTGTCGGACCGAGGAATCACGCTGACGGAGGCGCGCGCGCGCGCCCGCACCGTGCTGGAGGATGCGGGCCTCACGCGTCCGGGCAAGCTGCGCATGAGCGAGCCCAAGCTGCACAAGGCGGCGGAGGTGCTCGAGGGGCGCTTCTTCTCCGTGTGCGCGGACGGCGCGTGCCTCAAGGTGGCGCAGGCCAGTGGCCGCGAGCCGTTGAGGGTGGAGCCGCGCAGCCACTGCGCGCGCTGCGGAGGCTCCGCCAACCACCGCGCGGAGGTCGCCTTCGTGGAGACGTGCAACCGCTGGGGCGTGCGCAAGGTGGTCGTGGTGGGCGGCTCTCCGGCGGTGCGCGAGGAGTTGGAGGAGAAGCTGGGCCACCACATCGACCTGCGCATGGTGGACGGCACCGAGCGGCGCACGTCGGACCGGGCGCGGTCCGACTTGGAGTGGGCGGACCTGGTGCTGGTGTGGGGCGCCACGGAGCTGCACCACAAGGTGAGCGGGCACTACACGCATGGAGGCCCGGCCTACAGCCGCAAGGTCGTCCACGTGGTGCGCCGAGGCGTGGCGGCGCTGCTGGAGGAAGGCATGACGCACATGGAGCGGGCACGCTGAGCCGCTGACACGTCACGCACGGAGTCCTTGCCCTGCCCGGGGCCCGACGTCAGGCTTCGGGCATGAAGACCGAGCTCATCCTGCTGCGGCACGGCGAGACGGAGTGGAATGCCCTGGGGCTGCTGCAGGGCCACCGGGACAGCCCCTTGAGCGCCGAGGGGCTGCGTCAGGCGGACGCGCTCGCGGCGCGGCTGTCCACCCTCTCCTTCAGCGCGCTGTACAGCAGTGACCTGGGCCGGGCGATGCAGACCGCCCAGCGCATCTCCACGAGGACGGGCCACGCGGTCAATTCGGACGCGCGGCTGCGAGAGCGGGGCTGGGAATCCTCGAGGGGCTCACCCGCGAGGAGGCGAGCCAGCAGCACCCCGAAATCTTTGGCGAGTACGCCAGCAACGCGCCGGACTTCGTCGTCCCCGGGGGCGAGAGCACGTCCCAGCGCCTGGGCCACGCGGTGGAGTGCCTGAGGGAAGTGGGCAGCCGCCACCCCGGGGAGCGCGTCGTCGTCGTCACCCACGGGGGGGTCTTGAGCAGCTTCTTCCGCCACAGCCTGGGGATTCCAACGGGCACGCCGCGCGCCTTCTCGGTGCTCAACGCCTGCTGGAACCAGTTCGACTACCACCAGGGCGCGTTCCGCCTGGTGACGTGGGGCGATATCACGCACCTGCGCGACGACAGCCTCGACGACACCTGAGCGGCACGCCCCACTTCGCGGGGGTGCACGAGGCCGGACACTCGCGCCTCGTGCGTTGGACTCGACGGAACGTCCGAGCCTCAGACCTCCGCGCGCTTGCCCGACTCGGCGCGCGCCACCCGTAACGGGCTGGGCTGGGGTGCGGCGAGCAGCGCGCGGGCCTCTTCGACGGCGGTGAGCACCACCTCGGCGCCCTGCTTCATCTGCTCCACCGTGTGCGACGACATCACCTGCATGCGGAAGCGCGACTCGCGGATGCGCACCGCGGGGTACTCCACCAGGTTGGGGAACACGCCGCGCTCGAACACCAGCTTGGACGCCACGCGCGCCACCTTCGGGTCGCCCAGCGGCACCGGGACCACGTTGGAGGGCTCGCCCAGACACTTCACTCCGCGCTCGGCGAACACGGCGCGCAGCGCGAGGATGTTCTCCATCGCCTTCGCGCGCAGCAAATCTCCCTCCTCCGAGCGGACGATGCGCAGCGACTCCATCGCCACCGCGGCCTGCACGGGCACCAGCGCGTTGGAGAAGATGTGCGGCCCACCCATGACACGGACGAACTGGCGCACCGCCGCCGAGCGCGTCGCCACGAAGCCACCGTTGGACGAGAACGTCTTGGAGAAGGAGCCCACCACCAGGTCCACCTTCCCGAGCAGGCCCTGCGCGCCCAGGCTGCCCGTGCCCTTGGGCCCCAGCGCTCCCAGGTCATGCGCCACGTCGACCAGCAGCGTCGCGCCGAACTCGTGACAGATGGTCTGCAGCTCCTCGATGCGAGGAACGTCCGAGTCCATGGAGAACAGGCCCTCGGTGACGACGAGGATGCCGTTGGCCGTGTCGGTGGCGCGCAGCTCCTGGAGCTTGCGGCGCATCGCGCGGTTGTTCAGGTGCGGCACCCGGCTCACCTTCTGCGTCGCCGCGTTCGCCCCCTGCTGGAGGCTCGCGTGAGACAGCGCGTCCAGCACCACGTGGTCCTCCGGACGCACCAGCCCGGCGATGGCGCCGAAGCCCGCGCCCCACCCCGTCGCGAACAGCGCCACGTGCGGCATCTCCAGGTGCTCCGCGAGCGCCTGCTCCAGCTTCAGCGACGGCGCCGTGTTTCCACCGAACATGCCGGAGCCCGCGCTGTGCACACCGAAGTCACGGATGGCCCGGTGCGCCGCCTCCACCACGGACGGATGCGTCGACAACGCCAGATAGTCCTGCGAGCCGAAGTTCAATCCCTGCCGCGCCACCCCTGTCTCGCTGCGCACGCCACACTCGGCCGTGGGCGCCCCCTCCAAGCTCCGCGAGTACGGCCACAGCCCACTCTGCCGCCGCGACTCCTGCCACTCGAAGAACGCCTCCGTGCGGCCCAACAGGTCAGGCCCCGTGGGGTGCGTGTAGTTGGCGATGAAATGGGTGAACAGCGGCGAGTCGAGCTGATCGCGGAGATTCATGAACACATCCGAGGGGGAGGGGTAACGACGCGGAAAATAGAACCTGGGGCGTCGCGCTCGGGGGGGTGAGCGCGGCCTTTAATGCCCCTGCAATCTTCCAGTGTCAACAACTCCTCAACACCTGGATATTTCGGATTATGAGTGCGGCTCCAACATCATACGTCGAGTGAAACAAGCCGTGGTTCCGACCTGAGTGGTTCCCCGTACAACACCCGAGTCCCCACGTCCCATGGGCGGGGGTGGGGGCCAGGCCGACGCCCCCACCCTACCCGGCGGGTGTGTGACTATTCGTCGTTCTGCTGGAGCGCGGCGAGGACGTTGAGGTCCTCGAGCGTGGTGGTGTCCTGGGAAGACTTCTTGCCCGCGGCGACGTCGCGCAGCAGGCGGCGCATGATCTTCCCGGAGCGCGTCTTGGGCAGCGCCTCCGCGAAGCGAATCTCATCCGGCCGGGCAATCGCGCCAATCTCCTTGGCGACGTGCTGGGCCAGCTCCTTCTTGAGCTCGGCGGACGGCGCGTGGCCCTGCTTCAGCGTGACGAAGGCCACCAGCGCGGTGCCCTTCAAGTCGTCGGGGCGGCCCACCACGGCGGCCTCGGACACGCGGGTGTGCGCGACGAGGGCGCTCTCCACCTCGGCGGTGCCCAGGCGGTGGCCGGCCACGTTGACGACGTCATCCACGCGGCCCATCAACCAGAAGTAGCCGTCCGCGTCCGTGCGCGCGCCGTCGCCGGTGAAGTACATGCCGGGCAGCTCGTTGAAGTACGTGCGCACGTAGCGCTCCGGGTCGCCGTACACGCCGCGCAGCATGGAGGGCCACGGCCTGGTGACGAAGAGCAGCCCGCCCTGCCCCTTCGGCACCACGTTGCCCTCGCGGTCCAGAATCTGGGCGTGGATGCCCGGCAGTGGCAGCGTGGCGGAGCCGGGCTTGGTGGGCGTGGCGCCGGGCAGCGGCGAAATCATGATGGAGCCCGTCTCCGTCTGCCACCACGTGTCCACGACGGGGCAACGGCCGCCGCCGATGACATCGCGGTACCACATCCAGGCCTCGGGGTTGATGGGCTCGCCCACGCTGCCCAACAGGCGCAGCGAGGACAGGTCCTTCTTGCGCGGGTGCTCGTCACCCAGGCGCATGAAGGCGCGGATGGCGGTGGGCGCGGTGTAGAGGATGGTGGCCTTGTAGCGCTCGATGATGTCCCAGAACCGCTCCGGCCCCGGGTGCGTGGGCGCGCCCTCGTAGATGACCGTCGTCGCGCCGTTCATCAGCGGCCCGTAGACGACGTAGCTGTGCCCCGTCACCCAGCCCACGTCGGCGGTGCACCAGTAGACGTCCTCCTCGCGCAGGTCGAACACCCAGCGCGTGGTGAGCGACGCATTCACCGCGTAGCCCGCCGTGGTGTGCAGCACGCCCTTGGGCTTTCCGGTGGAGCCGGAGGTGTAGAGGATGAACAGCGGGTGCTCGCTCTCCACCCACTCCGGCTCGCAGGTGTCGGACTGGTCCTTCACCAGCGCGTCCCATGCCACCAGCCTCGAGTCGTTCAGCGTCAGCGAGTCGCCCGTGCGCCGCAGCACCACCACCTTCTCCACGGTGGTCATGGTCTTCAGCGCGCCTTCCACGTTCTTGAGCAGCGGCACCACCGCGCCCTTGCGCCAGCCACCGTCCGCCGTGAGCACCACCTTGGCGCCCGCGTCGTTCATGCGCTCCTGGAGCGCCTCCGTGGAGAAGCCGCCGAACACCACCGAGTGCACCGCGCCGATGCGCGCGCACGCCAGCATCGCCACCGCGGCCTCGGGCACCATGGGCAGGTAGATGCCCACGCGGTCACCCTTCTTGACGCCCAGCGACTTGAGGCCGTTGGCCAGCCGGTTCACCTGCGTGGCCAGCTCTCCGTAGGTGATGCTGCGGCGGTCTCCGGGCTCGCCCTCGAAGAGGATGGCGGGTTTGTCGCGCCGCTTGTCGAGGTGCCGGTCCAGGCAGTTGTAGGCCAGGTTGGTGCGCCCCTCGACGAACCAGCGCGCGTGCGGCGGCTTCCAGTCGAGCACCGTCTTGAAGGGCTCCTTCCAGTACAGTTCCTCGCGAGCGCGGTCTCCCCAGTACTTGTCCGGATTGCTCGCGGCCTCGTCCCACAGGCGCTGGTAGTCCTCCATGCTCCGCAAGTGAGCGCGTTGGGAGAACGCCTGGGGCGGTGGGAAGACGCGGGACTCGGTCAGGACCGAGTCGATTCCTTGGTGCGTTTCAGCCATGGGCTCCTCCACGGAGTGGGCGACAGCCCCTCTGTTCTAGGAACCCGCGAGCCCAGGCTCAAGCGCGCTATTCGCAGCGCTTCGCTTCCTTGACGGCTTCAAAACGCATCCACAGCTCGCAGGCGCACTCGGCGGGCCGCTGCGTCGCCTCGTAGCGCACGCGCATCACCCCGTCGAAGCGCGTCCCGCACTGCGTCGTGGCGTCGATGTGGAAGTTGGCCTCGTCGAGCAGACAATCCTGCCCTCGCACCCTGGCCGAGGCATTCACGATGGTGCCATCGATGGCGAAGTCATCCCCCTCGGCGAGGAAATAGCCGATGAGCTGCATGTCGAGCAGTCCGAAGTCCAGGCGGACGACGCGCCCGGTGACCTGGAGGGCGCCGCGGAACTGGTCCTGGTTGTCGGGAAGAGGCCGCACTCGTCGCGGAAGATCTCCACGGGGGTGAACTCGTAGTCCCCCGCGTCCTGGTTGAAGGGCACACAGCCCGACATGGCGCTCACGAGGAGGGCGGGCAGGAGCAGGAGGAAGCGTCTCACGGTGGACACGGGGCGCACCATACTCCACGGACGCATCGAGTGAAGTGCGGACGTGGCGGTCGGGTTAGAGTGGGGGCCATGCCCGAATACCGCAACCCCAAACCCACGGTGGACTGCATCATCGAGCTGGCCGGGGAACGCATCGTCCTCATCCGTCGCGCGAATCCGCCCATCGGCTGGGCGCTGCCGGGTGGGTTCGTGGACGAAGGCGAGCCGCTGGATGCGGCGGCCATTCGCGAGGTGAAGGAAGAGACGGGAATGGACGTGAAGCTGGTGGAGCAGTTCTTCACGTACTCGGACCCGAAGAGAGACCCTCGGCAGCACACGCTGTCCACGGTGTACATCGGGACGGCGGAGGGCACGCCGCAGGGCTCGGATGACGCGGCGGAGGCACGCACCTTCACGCTGGACGCGCTGCCGACGGACTTGTGCTTCGACCACGGCACCATCCTCTCCGACTACCGGGCCTACAAGCGGACCGGGCAGCGGCGGAAGTTGTAGGGAGCGGCAGTCCAGGATGCACTACGCGCTCGTCCTGCTCGCCCTCGGGGCGCTATTGGCCCTGCACGAGCTGGGGCACCTCGTCGCCGCGCGGCTGCTCGGCGTGCGGGTGCCTCGGTTCGTCTTCGGGTTCGGCCCTCCGATGGCGTCCTTCCGGTTGGGAGGGACGCAGTTCGTCGTGGGCGCGGTGCCACTGGGCGCCACCGTGCACATCCAGGGGATGAATCCGCACCGCGCGGACGCGGCCGAGGCCGTGAGCTTCCGGGCCATGGGGCCGCTGCGGCGCGCGCTCATCATCCTGGCGGGGCCGCTGGCCAACTACGTGTTCGCGTTGGGGGTCCTCTTCGCGCTGTACACGTCCGGCACGCACGTGGTGGTGCCGCTGACGGTGGGCACGGTGCGGCCCGGCTCGGAGGCGGCGCGAGCGCAGTTGCTTCCGGGCGACCGCATCGACACGGTGGACGGCCAGCAGCTGCGCACCTGGACGGAGTTCGTCGAGAAGGTGGCGGTGGGCGTGGGTCGCACGCTGGAGCTGCGGGTGGATCGGCACGGGGAGTCGCGCACGGTGAGCGTGCGGCCTCGCGCGGATGAGCGCGGCGAGGGACGTATCGGCGTGAGTCAGCAGTACGTCTATCGCTCGCATGCACCGGGCGAGGCGCTGCGCCATGCGTTCGTCCACACGAGGAATCTCGCGTCGGAAGGCGTGACGATGTTCGTGCGATTGGTGCGCGGTGGTCAGCCGCATGGAGGACCGACGGGGCCCGGGGCGCTGGTGCGGCAGGAGTCGTCGGATGCGGCGTCCTCGGGTGTGGACTCGGTGCTGCGGGCCTTGGTGGCCGCATCGATGGCGCTGGCGTTGCTGACGCTGCTGCCGGTCCCCGGGTTGGATGGTGGGCGGGTGCTGTTGCTGCTGATTGAAGTGGCGAGCGGTCGCAAGCTGCCGCCGCGAGTGGAGACCGTGGCGCAGACGGTGGGCTTCCTCGCGATTTCAGCGGTCATCGTCGGAGTGGCCGCCGCCGAGATTCGGGGCGCGCTTCCCGAGCGTTTCAAGTGGGGGACGCAAGCCGCCACGACGACGACTCCAGGGACGCCGCCCGCACCTGGAGCGGGCACGCCCACTGCCGCCGGCTCGACGCCGACGCCCACCGCACCCGGTGGAACCGTCACACCGGGGGTCGCGGGTACACCTGGAACGAGTGCACCTGCCGTCACGGGTGCGCCTGGAACGAGTGTGCCGGGTGTCGCGGGTGCAGTTGCGCCTGGTGCCCCGGGTACGACTACGCCGGGTGTCGCGGGTACGACTGCGCCGGGTGCCTCGGGTGCCGATGGAACGACAGCGCCTGTCGGCACGGGAGCACCTGGAACAACGGTGCCTGCCGTCGTGGGCCCAGGTGGAGCCGTGGCGCCAGGGAGCGCAGGCACCACTGGAACGGGGACGCCGGGTGTCGCGGGAGCAAGTGAGCCCGTCCCGTCTGCTGTGACGGGCGCGGGTGGAGCGGTTGCGCCAGCCGTCTCGGGAACAAGCGGATCCGTGGCACCGAGTGCCACCGGCGCAGTTGGTCCCATGCCCGCTACCACCGCACCCTCCGCCACGGGAACAGCAGGCCCCGCGTCGCCCACTGTCACCGCGCCTGGTGGACCGAGTGCCCCCGCGACAAGCGGACCCGGTGTACCTGGAACCGCCGTGCCCGCGGGACCGGGGGCCGCCGCGCCTGGCGCCTCCTCGACTGGCGGAAAGGATGTCCCGTCCACCGCCACGCCGAACGGAGCGAGTGAGCCCACCACCGTGCCCGCCGCATCGACAGCCGCCGACACGAAGGCCCCCGCTCCCGCGCCAGGTCCTCCCTCGGGAGCAGGCGGCCCCAGTGCCCCCACGCCTCCAGGGGCCGGTGGGCCGACGCCACCCACGAGCCCTTCACCAAGTGCCCCTCCCTCCACGAGCACGGGTGGAGCGAGTGCCCCGACTTCCGCCTGAACTGGTGGGCCGGGAGAACCCCAGCCCTCCCTTGGTTGTCGAGTAGGCGGGCGGACGTTTCGTGTCCACCGGTGGGCTTCCGCGCCCGATGAAGCGGCCGAGAGGAAGCAGGACGCATATGCTTGTGGGCGAGATGAGCACCAAGGCGGACGGCGGGCTGTATTTCGAGCTGTACTGGGGAGAGAACCTGGCGGAGGCCTGGAGCTACGGGCCCGAGCAGGCGAAGGTGCATGCCGCGCCCGATGAGAAGGCGCCCCTGCCCCTCTATGGCTTCACGCTGCCGGAGGAGCCCTTCCTCATGGCCGAGCGCACCGAACGCGGCTGGCGCATCCACCTGCCGCCCAAGGTCCACCTGGAGCACAAGGCTCGCGGCGATGCCTTCACGTCCGTGCCGAACAACCAACTCGTCCAGGACCAGGGCAGGACTTCGGTGGCGCTCGCGGACGGCATGACGCTGCGGCTGACGGAAGGTCATCTGTCGCTGCTCGTCCAGAGCTCCGTCGTGAAGGAGCGCGTCGGTCCCCTCCAGTGGAAGGACATGGGCTGGCTCGTCATCGTCGGCCTGCTCTTCCTGAGCCTCCCTATCGGCTTCCTCTTCGCGGGCCCCACGGCGGAACGCGCCGCTGAATCCAACGCGCGCGCGCTGCAACAGGCCGCCGACAAGGAAGCCGCGCGCCGCAAGGCGATGGGCCTCGACACGCCCATGCGCCCCATCACCGATGCGGAGCGCTCGCAGCAGCAGCAGCAGCCCGACGCGGGCCCGGAGGTCCACATCCCCGCGACCTTCCGCGCGCGCTGAGGTCTCGACAGGCCCGGGGCCTCTCCGCGCCCCGAGCCTGAGTCGGGGCCCCCGCCGCCCCGCCTGCACCGTCATCCGCACATCCACGAGCCACGCACGCGCGTAGCTCGAGATGGGGGGATGACACATGACTGAATCGCTTCGACTGACACCCTTGCGCTTCGCGCCGTTCAAACGCGAGCCCTGGCGCGGAAGACTCGCTCCAGGCGAGCCCCACGAACGACGCGACGGCTTCCTGCTCACCTGGTACGTGGCGCTGCACCTGGCCGCCATCGCGGGCCTCTTCGTCTTCCGACCCTCCTGGGGCGCGTTGACGCTGTGCGCGGCCTCGTACGTGACACGGATGTTCGGAATCTCAGCGGGCTACCACCGCTACTTCTCGCACCGGAGCTTCCGGACCAGCCGCGCCTTCCAGTTCCTGCTCGCGCTGCTGGCCATGAGCAGCACGCAGCGCGGCGTCCTGTGGTGGGCCTCGCAGCACCGCCAGCACCACCGCGCCTCCGACACACCGGAGGACCCGCACTCACCGCTGCAAGGCGGCCTGCTGCATGCCCAGGCCGGCTGGCTCTTCGAACGCGCCAACGGGCCCACGCGGCGCGAGCTGGTGCGTGACTTCGCGAACCACCCGGAGCTGCACTGGCTCGACGAGCACCCCTTCGTCCCGGCACTCCTCTGGGTCGGCGTGCTGGCCCTGGTGGGTGGCGCCTCGGCGGTCTTCTGGGGCTACGTGCTGGGCACCGTCCTGCTGCTCCACGCCCTGTCCCTGGGCAACACGCTGGCCCACCTGTGGGGTCCTCGCCGCTTCGACACGCGGGACAACAGCCGAAACAACCTGCTCTACGCGGTGCTGTCGCTGGGCGAGTTCCACAACAACCATCACCACCGCGCGGGCCGAGCCTGCCAGGGCGTCGCGTGGTGGGAGGTGGACGTCGTCTACCTCGTGCTGCGCGGGCTCGAACGGCTGGGCCTCGTGTGGGACTTGTGCGGCGTCAGGGCCCCAGCCCGACCCAGACCTCGCCATCCTCGAAGAACTCCTTCTTCCAGATGGGCACGTCCTGCTTGAGCCGCTCAATCGCGTGCTCGCAGCCCCGGAACGCTTCCTTGCGATGCGGGGCCGCGGCGGCGATGACCACCGCCAGCTCTCCGGGCACCAGCGTGCCCACGCGGTGGACCATCGCCAGCCGCACGCCCGGCCACTGCGCCGAGGCCTCCGCCCCAATCTCCGCCAGCTTCTTCTCGGCCATGGGCGCGTAGGCCTCGTACTCCAGCCGCAGCACGCGCCGCCCCTTCGTCTGGTCGCGCACGGAGCCGCTGAACGTCACCAGGCCGCCATACGACTCACCGCCCACCGCCTCCACCACCTCTTCCAACCGCAGCGGCCGGTCCACCACCCGGAACAGCCCGGGCGAGCCGCCCGCCACGGGAGGAATCAGCGCCACCTCCGCGCCCGCGCGCACCGGCGCCTCGGCGCTCACGAACTCCTGGTCCACCGCCACGCGCAGATGCGGCAACAGCACCGCGAGCCCGGGATGCGCCGTCGCGAGCAACCCGAGCACGTCGCGCACCGTCGCGCCCTCGGGCACCTCCAGCGACTCACGCGCCCGCCCCGTCCGCTCACGCGCGGCGGCGAAGTACAGCACGGTGATTGCGCGCCCCTCGCTCACTGCCAACCCCGCCCCGTCCGAGCGTCCTCGCGAAGCCGCAGCTCGCCCTTGAGCCGCGCGCCCCCTTCGGCGAGCGAGAAGTCCAGGAAGGCCGAGTCCAGCGGGGTGACACCCTCCAGCACCGCCTTGACGAGCGCCTGGGCGGAAGCGAGCCGCTCCGGCGACACCCCGGGCACGGACTGCTGCGCCTCCAGGTCCGCGCGAAGCTGGCCCAGGTCCGCCATCACCGACATGTGCCCGGCGCCGAACGCCTCGCCCCCCAACCGCTCGCGAAGGGAGCGGCCCACGTCGCCACGCGGCCGGCCATCCAGCGACTCTCCCGCGACGAGCGTGGCCCGCTCCGGCCCCACCGTCAGTTGGACCGGATACCCCCGGAGCAGCGTCCGGTAGACCTTGCCTCCGGGGATCTTCTCCGCGCTGAAGCGCAGCGACGTGCCCTGCAGCCGCGCATCGAGCAGCCTCAGCACCGGCTCCGCCGACGTGAGGCCCGCGTCGATGAGCAGCGTGCCCTTGGGCTCCGGGCGCTGCTTCTGGACGAAGTTGCGCAGGAACGCGGGCGCGTCGAAGTACACCAGCATGGCCACGTCGCCGCGCAGCGCCTTCAAGAGCGCCTCCGCGTCCAGCCCCCGCGCGAGCCAGCGCTCCACGGTGCGCTCCCGGTGCGGCGAGCCCGGCGCGCCGAACACCAGCTTCGCCAGCTCCTCGGGAGGCACGGAGAGCTGCGCGGCGGCCACCGGCCCCAGCGCGCTGTCCGCCAGCAACGCCGACGCGGGAGCATCCGCCCCCTTCAGCAACGGCCGCGTGGACGACAGGAAGCCATCCAACGACAGGCGCTCCGGCCGCACCGTCACCGACGCGAAGAACCCGCGCACCGGCCCCGCCTCCTCCCCCTCCTCGGCCCGCTGCAGCGCGCCCGAGTACAGGTAGACGTTGCCCTCGGCCACCTTCGGCCGCAGCTCCGTCAACAGCGCGACCTCGGAGAGCCCGGGGCCGGACAGGCCCTTCACCGCGCGGCGAGCCACCTCGACGTCGCCCACCACCGCCGGAGCCTCCTCTTCCTGGGCCAGCACCTCCAGCGTCTCGCCCTCCTCGGGCGCCTCCTCTTCATCCGCGCTGTCCGGAATCGCGAGGTACAGGTAGCCCCGGTCGACGAACAACAGCATCGCCGCGCTGGAGTCCAGGGGCGTCACGCGCATGGCGCCGTCCCCCGTGGGAGCCACCTCGTGCCCCACGCCCTCCAGCTCCTTCGCCACCGCCGCCAGGGCCGCGTCGGGCTCCGTCACGCCCAGGAGCGCCACCACGCCGTCGAACCCGGGCACCAGGAAGAGTCCAAAGCCCTCCTCGGGGTCCACGACGCTGCCGGAGCCATTCGTCAGGCTGCTCAGCACGAGCGACACCAGCGGAGCCTCCCGCAGCGCCTGCTCCGCGTCCTCGGGACCCACGAGCCGCTCGTAGAAGTCCACCAGCGGCTCCACGTTGCCCTGCAGCCGGGGCACCCACAGCAGCGAGCGCGCGTCGGAGGGCACCGCACGCAGCAGCGGACGCGGCACCACGGTGAGCCGCACGGTGCCGACCTCCTGGCCCTCGTGCAGTGCTCGAACGGTGTACGTGCCCGCGCGGGCGAAGGCATGCGACAGGCGCGCGCCCTGCGACGCGGGCGTCCCGTCACCGGGCTCCCAGGTGAGGGCCCGCGCCCCCGCCTCGCCCGAGCCCAGCTCCACGGGCACGCCCGCTTCCACGGTACGGTCCGCGCCCAGGTCCGCCCGGACGACGCGCCGGCAGCCGGAGGCCCAGGGGCCCACGGCGACCATCAAGAGGAAGAGCGCGACGAACGGGCGGAGGGAGCGCGGAAAAAGCAGCATCCGCCGCTAATAGTCCAGCGCGAGTCCGAACATCCAGCGTCGGCTGGAGAGGACGAAGCCCTTCCCGCCGAAATTGTCCACATCCGAGTAGGTGTACTCGGCGAACAGGTAGCTGTGGTTGATGCCCAGCCCGGAGTCGAAGTCGCGCGCGAAGCGCGGCTGCAACACGTCCAGCAGGAAGGACACCCCGCCCGTCGCGCCCCAGCCCCACTTGGCGCCCTTGGCGGGGGTGCCGTCGACGACCTCGTCGTCGCTGCCCTTGGTCACCCACCACGGCGAGTAGATGAGGCCCAGCTTGCCGTACGGCACCAGCGGGATGCCCCACTCGAAGGCGGCGTAGTCGAACTTGTAGAAGAGGTTGAGCCCCAGCGGCACCACCTTCAGCGCCGTCTGCTCCGCCGCGTTGCCTCCGCCCGCCAGCTTCGCCGCCGCGTACTTCTCTCCGTAGCCCGCCGACACACCCACGCCCGCGGTGCCGATGCCTTGGTAGAAGTAGCGCTGAAACTCCAGCTCCCCAAGCAGGAGCGACGAGTCACCGAACGTGTCCTTGAAGGGCGTCTTCCCGTTGAGCGCCTTCTCGTCATCCAATTGCGGCTTGTAGCCGCCCACCCGGATGATGATGCCGCCGCTGCGAGGCGACTCGAACTGCTCGGTCGAAACCACTCCGACGTCCTGCGCCCACGCCGGCAGCGCGGCAACCATCATGGCCACACTCACGGCCGATGCCCGACTCATGACAGCTTCCTCCTCGAAGTCACCCAGAACCCAAGGGCCGCCACCACGGCGCCCAACGCGAGCCCGCCACCACCCGCTCCACACCCGCCCGTCTCCTCACCACCCGCCGCGCGATAGGCCGCGTAGAATCCATTGCTCGGAATCGGCGAGCCGGTCGCCAGGGGCGACGCACCACTCTGATTGCCCGCCTTGTCCAAGGCGAAGGCGCGCACGCCGTACTTCTTTTCGTTCTCCAGGCCTTCCATCCGGAACACCGTGTTGTCGGTCGTCTGCTCCTTCGAGACGACCACCTCACCCGCCGTCTCCGCGCCACCGTCCCCGTCCCCCGCCACCAGCTCCACCACCTCCACCTTCAGCAGGGATGAATCACTGGGCGACGTCACGCTGACGCTCAGCGCGCCGTCCAGCCCCGTCACGCCCGGCAGCTCCGGCGCATTGGGCGCCTTCGGGTCCAGGATGAAGGAGATGCTCGGCGTGCCGATGCTCGTCGCGGTGGTCTCACACAACGAACCGGTGCTGTTGAAGGGCCGCACTGACGCGCAGAGCTTGAACGTCTTGTTCTCCGTCTGCGCCTCGCACGACGTGCCCGCCTTGGAGAGCGCGTCGCTCATCTTCAAATCGAGCACACCCGTCGTCTGGGTCTCCGTCTTCGCGATGGAATCCAGCGTCACCGATGATGCCCCGGGCTCGGCGGAGCAGGTGTCGGCGGACAGCCAGAGATAGAGCGTGTCGCACAGGTTGGCCGTCGTCCGCGTCCAGGTGACCTGTCGGACACTGGAGCAGTTGGCCTGGGAGACGACGATTTCGCCGCCTTGGATGGTGGTGCCCGTTGCCGTGAAGGTCACGGTCTGGGTCTGCCCCAGGGCGGTCGACGCGAAGAGCAGGAACACGGCGAATGTGAGGCGCATGGGTGAGCCGCAAGCTAGCAAGCGGAGGGCCACGTTGAAATCGTTCCCGCAAGCCTACTTTTGGCCCTCACGGGCCGCCCTGGCGAGCCAAACAGGCAGGACGGCCGCGGCCCTTGTGCCAATTTGTCAGACTGCGCGCTCAGCCAGCTTGAGGCCGGCCTCCACCAGGTTGAGGGCCGCGCCCCGGGTGGCGTTGTCCACGGCGGCGAAGAGCGTCACCCACTCGGGGGCCTGGGGGAAGGCGCGCACCCGGCCCACGTGCACCGTGGGGTCCGACGTGACGAGCATGGGCATGGGGTAGATGCGCTCGCCGGGGGTGTCCAGCACCTTGAGGGCGGGCGACGTCTTCAGGGCCGCGCGCACCTGCTCCGCCGGGCCCGCCTTCTTGAGCTGCACGTTGAGGGTGAGGCCGTGGCCGTAGAAGCTGGGCACCTGCACCGCGGTGCCGGCGAGCACAAGCGCATCCCCTACCGTCGCGAACAGCCGCGCGGCCTCCAGCGTCCAGCCGCCCTCCTCCTCCGTCCACGGGGAGCCCACCATGAAGCCGCCCACCTGGGGCACCAGGTTGAAGCCCACGCGGTGCGGGAAGGCGCTCGGGTCCGGCTCGCGCCCGGACATCAAATCCGCGGTCTGCTTCTCCAGCTCCGCCACGCCGCGCACGCCCGCGCTGGACACGCTCATCATCGCCGTCACCTGCGCGCGCACCACGCCGAAGGCCCGACGCAAGGGCTCGATGACATGCACGGAGGCCGTCGTCACCGCGCTCGGCAAGCACACCATGCGCCCCTTCATCGTCGCGCCCAGCAGCTCCGTGTTGAAGCCCGGCAACACCAGCGGGACGTTGCCGTCTCCCCGGAAGGCGGAGCTGACATCCACCACCCACGCGCCCGCGGCCTGCGCGGCCGGCGCCAGCGTACGGGACGCCTCGGCGGGCGTGGCCAGCAGCACCAGGCCCATGCCCCGGAAGGCCTCGGGCACGGCGCGCTCCACGTCCAGCGAGTCCTCGCCGTACTCCACCGACAGGCCCTTCGAGCGCTCGGAGGCGAAGGCATGCACCTGCTCCGCGGGCACGTCGCGCGCGTGCAGCGCGGCCAACACCTCACGGCCCACCACTCCCGTGGCGCCCACCACGGCAATCTTGAAATCGTCTCTCATCGCGCGTCCTTTGCATCGCCCGAGCGCGTGAGCGCTGGACGCTTCAGTCGTCCTTCAACCGCGCCGTGGGCACGGGCCCCGGCAGCGGAGGGAACTTGGGGTTTCGCTCCGGCTCGGAGGCCCGCACGTAGTGCGGCTCCATGGCGAAGAGGGCCTCGAGCGAGAACGTCTCCGGCATGCGCACCAGCCGCGTCAACTCGACCGCCGAGGGGAACTCCACCCCCGCCAGCAACCGCGCCTCGGCCACGCCGTGGGACACCAGCGCCGCGCGGTAGTCCACCAGCGCCGGCCCCAGCGCCACCGCCCGGGGCTCCGCCGCCATGCGCGCGGCCACGTCCTTGGGCGACATGGCCGTCTCCGGCTCCAGCGCCTCCACCGTGGCGCCGCGCCGGACGTAGGCGCCCAGGTACAGGTCGTCCTTGCGCGCCACCGCGAGGCAGTACAGCGGCACGTCCTCCGGGCCCTCCAGCGCCACGGCCGCCAGCGAGGACGCGCCCGCCACCTTGAGGCCCGTCGCGTACGCCAGCGACTTCACCGTGGCCAGCCCGATGCGCAGCCCCG
Organism: Corallococcus terminator; assembly: GCF_049194865.1. Classification (GTDB taxonomy): domain Bacteria; phylum Myxococcota; class Myxococcia; order Myxococcales; family Myxococcaceae; genus Myxococcus; species Myxococcus terminator_A. Next base: position 17,755 of record NZ_JBLZWL010000101.1, read on the forward strand.
TGAACGAGCCAGGGCCCAGGCCAATGACGAGGCCCTCCAGGTCCCCAAGCTTGACGCCATGGCGGGCCAGCAGCTCCCCGACGACACCGGGCAAGGCCTCGCTCTGCTTCACGGGCGGACGCACCACGGAGTGCTCCACCGCGCGCACGGCGCCGTCCTGGCCGCGCTCCACCAGGGCGAGCGACATCGTCAGCGTGGAGGTGTCCAGCGCGAGGAACATGGGCGCTCCCTACACCGGTGCGGCCCACATTGCGCGGGGAATCTCCGACACGGCGTCCTTGCAGCGATACAGCCGCACGCGCACCACGCCCTTGTCCAACATGCCCAGCTTGGAGGCGGCGGCCTTCGAGACGTCGATGATGCGCCCGTCCACGTACGGCCCCCGGTCATTCACGCGGACCTGCACGGAGCGGCCGTTCTCCATGTTCACCACGCGCAGGCACGCGCCGAAGCGCTCCTTGCGGTGCGCGGCGGTCATCGCGTCCTGGTTGAAGCGCTCCCCGCTCGCGGTGGGACGGCCGTGCAGCCCCGGACCGTAGAACGAGGCCAGCCCCTCGCCCACGTAGGAGCGAGGCATCTGCTCGCGCCTCGTCACGCCCGGAGACGACGGCGATGGGTTCGAGTCCTCGCGCGAGTCCGGCTTCGCGGCGCGCGATGCGCAGCCGGTGGAGAGGCCCAGCGCCAGCAGGATGACGACGGTGCTCGCGCGCATGGGGCCTCTAGCGGGTGATGTCGTTGGTGAAGACCAGGAGCATCAACAGGATGAGCAGCGCCAGGCCCACCATGTTGGCGGCCTCGCGCACGCGCACCGGAATGGGGCGACGGCGGATGCCCTCCCACGCGGCGGACAGCAGCGCGAACCCGTCCAGCACGGGGATGGGCAGCAGGTTCATCACCCCCAGGTTGATGGAGATGATGGCCATCAGGTTGAGGAAGGAGTCCAGGCCCTGCTCCGCGCTGCGGGCCGCCAGCTGGTACATCATGATGGGGCCACCCACCGTGCTCAGCGGCACGTCGCGGGTGATGAGCCCCCCGAGCACCTTCACCATCTGCCCCACGATTTTCGGC
>NZ_JBLZWL010000068.1:0-18088 GCF_049194865.1 Corallococcus terminator
CCTGCTCGTCCTCCAGCGAGAGCTGCTCCCGGATGGCCAGGCCCCAGCGTCGTGCCACGCGGCTGCCCAGTCCCTCAATGATGAACATCGCCCCCAGCAAATCGAACGGATTCTCCTGGCTGGCGCGATGGAACATCCACGCCGACAAGGCCTCGCTTCCAATGTTTTTCGGCGCACGGGTGATGGCCTCGTGCGTGCCACCCACCGACACGTAGTGCCGCTCCAGCATCTCGTAGTCCCGGTGCTCATCCCGCGCGTGGCGGATGAACGACGAGCGCAACGCCAGGTGCTCGGCGGTGATGCTCGACGCCGCGCGGGAAATCCACCGCGAGCCCTCCACCACCTGCTGGCGCATGTTGATGAGCAGCTCCCGGTAGTCCTCCACCGTGAACACGCCGCGCGACAGCTTGTCGAGCACCGGCACCCGCTGGAGCTTCGCCTCGAAGTCCACCCAGACACGCGTCAGCTCACGCACCAGCTTCTCGCGCACCGGGTCTCCGCCCTCCTTCGGACTCAACGGCAGCGGCCCCAGCTCCCCAGCGGTCTGCGTGTTCGCGGCGGGCGTGCCGACTCCCACGTCGGGAACCATGGCCCGGGCCGGCGCGACGACGGTGAGCATCGCGTAGCAGGCGATGAAGCCGCCGCTCTCGGGGACCATGCAGAAGATGCGCTGCCCCGGGCGCACCCGGCCCTCGTTCACCAGCTCCTCCAGCATCAGGAAGATGGACGCGCAGCCCGTGTTGCCGCGCGTGGAGAGGTTGCTGAACCAGCGCTCCTCGGGGATGCGCACGCCGCCCCGCTCCAGCAACTTGACGATGGGCTGCTTGAAGAAGTGCGAGGAGTAGTGGATGCAGAACCAGTCCACCTCGTCCGGCTTGAGCCGGCCCTGGTCCATCAGCGCGAAGAACCCATCCACCCCCAACGCGACCAGTGACTCCAGCCGACGGATGTCCTGCTTGATGTTGAAGGCCCCCGACGCCGCGGCCTCGCCGAACGTGGGCGAGTCAATCCACCCCGGGCCAAAACCCCCGTCCGCCCCCCGGTTCGCGCCGACATACATGCCCAGCTCGTGCCGGTTCGCGTGAGAGCGGATGTCCATCCACTCCACCTTCAAGCTGGGCCGGGTGGGGTGCGGTCGGTCTTGCACCACGGCGGCGCCCGCGCCGTCGGAGAGCATCCAGCGCAAGAACTCGGCCTCGAAGGGCACGGTGTCCTCACCCGTGACTTCCTCGTAGTGACTGGCCTTCAGCAACCGGCTCACCAGCTCGCTGGCACAGACGACAGCGCGGCGAGCCTCTCCGCCGACGACCTGGAGGGTGGCCGCGCGCAGCGCCTGCATTCCGCTGGAGCAGATGCCCTGGAGTGACGCCACCTCGCACGCGGGCCCTCCCAGCGCGCGGTGCACCTGGCTGGCGAAGCCGGGCAGCACCAGGTCCGCTTGTGTCGTCGCGGTGACGAGCAGGTCCATTTCCCCCAGCGAGATGGGCGAGCGCGACAGCGCATCATGGATGGCGTGGACCGCCAGGTCCCAGTTGCGGAACAGGCTGCGCTGCTCGCGGTCGATGGCGTAATGGCGCTGGGTGATGCCGTTCTGCGACAGGACGCGGGCCCGGGCCCGCGAGGGACGCCCTCGGACCTTGCCGAGATAGTCCTCCATCTGCTCGTTGGTGATGGGCTCGCCCGGCAGGAACTTTCCCAGGCTCGTGATGAAGGCGTCGTGGGGCATGGGCGGAACATATGTCGTCATGCCGCACGAGTCCCTGGGCGCGCGCACCTCCTGACTCGGGCAGGAGGGGCTTCAGCGCAGCCGCTCCTCGCAGTGGGTGCGGACCCGCCTGTCAGGGCTCCTCGCCACGCTCACGTGCGAAAATCAAGGCTTTGTGCACCCTCTTGCTGGACAGGCGGGCGGCACGGCGGTGCGGACGGGCTTCACGGCGCCCTGGGAGTCGACGTGTTTCGCATAGAGTGCCGCGGCAGAGCAGGTCGCTCCGGTCGCGACGGCTTGGCGTGGTGGCGCATCGAACGTGAGGACGGGAGACGCATGGACTGCGATTGGCTCATCATCGGCTCGGGCTTCGGCGGCAGTGTCAGCGCCCTGCGGTTGACCGAGAAGGGCTACCGCGTGGTGATGCTGGAGAAGGGCCAGCGTCTGCTCGCCTCCGACTTCCCGAAGACGAACTGGGACCTGAAGCGCTGGCTGTGGATGCCGCAGGTGGGCTGGCGCGGCCTGTTCAAGATGACGTTCTTCCGCCACGTCACCGTGCTGTCCGGTGTGGGAGTGGGCGGAGGCTCGCTCGTCTACGCGAACACGCTGCCCGAGCCGAAGGACGACTTCTTCCAGGCCACCTCGTGGGGACACCTCGCGAGCTGGAAGGACGAGCTGTCCGGGCACTACCGGACCGCGCGACGGATGCTCGGCGCCACGGCCAATCCGCTCACCACGCTGCCGGACCAGGTGCTCGCGGAAGTAGGCAAGGACCTCGGCCGTCAGGGCTTCGAGCCCTCCACCGTGGCCGTGTACTTCGGCGAGCCGGGCGTCACGGTGAAGGACCCCTACTTCGGCGGAGAGGGCCCGGAGCGCACGGGCTGCATCGCCTGCGGCGGCTGCATGCTCGGCTGTCGCCACGGCGCGAAGAACACGCTGGACCGTAACTACCTCCACCTCGCGGAGAAGCGCGGCCTCACGCTGCACGCCGACACCGAGGCGACGTGGGTGCGTCCCCTGCCGGACGGAGGCTACGAGGTGGAGGCGCGCCAGGGCACGGGCCTGTTCTCCCGGAAGACGCTGCGCTTCACCGCGCGCAACGTCGTCTTCGCCGGAGGCGTGCTGGGCACGGTGGACCTGTTGCTGCGCTTGAAGGAGCGGCCAGACGGCCTGCCCCACCTGTCCGAGCGACTGGGAGACGGCGTGCGCACCAACTCCGAGGCCCTGGTGGGCATCGTGAGCGGGCGCAAGGACCAGGACCTCTCGAAGGGCATCGCCATCGGCTCCATCCTGCACACCGACGAGCGCTCGCACCTGGAGCCGGTGCGCTACTCGGCGGGCTCCGGGTTCTTCCGCCTGCTGATGGCGCCGCAGGTGCGCGGGGCGACGATGCTCACGCGCGTCGCGCGACTCTTCGGCCTGCTCGCGCGGCATCCGCTGCGCTTCCTCAAGGCCTGGTTCGTCCCGGACTTCGCGCGGCGGACGATGATTCTCCTCTACATGCGCACGCTGGAAGGCCACCTGCGCATGCGGCGCGGCCGAGGGCTGACCACCGGCCTTCGCAAGGGCCTCACCACGGGCTTGCAGTCGGGCCCCGCGCCCACCTCCAACATGCCGGAGGCGTTCGACCTGGCCAAACGCGTGTCCGACAAGCTCGACGGCTACCCGATGACGATGGTGAGCGAGACGGTGCTGGGCATCCCCACCACCGCGCACATCCTGGGCGGCTGCTGCATGGGCGACTCAGCACAGACGGGTGTCATCGACCATCGCCACCGCGTCTTCGGCTACGAGGGCCTGTTCGTCGTGGATGGCTCGGCCATCTCCGCCAACCCGGGCGTCAATCCCTCGCTCACCATCACCGCGCTCGCCGAGCGCGCGATGACCTTCATCCCGGCCGCCCAGGCGCGCGACGACGTGGAGCAGGCAGCGCCGCCCGCGGAGACGCGGACGGCGCCGCGACTGGCGCACTGAGGACGACTACAGGCGGACCTGGAGCTCGTACCGCCGGTTCTTCGCCTTCTTCGCCTCGGTGTTGTCCGGCGTGACCAGGGGGCGCGCGGCGCCGAGCCCCACGGCGATGATTTCGCTCCGGGAGATGCCTCGGGCGACCAGCTCCTTGACGATGGCCTCCGCGCGCTGCTCGCTGAGTTGCTTGTTCTTCGCGGCATCACCCGTCGAGTCGGTGTGGCCGGAGACCTCGAACTTGTAGGTCTTCACGCCCGCGCTGGTGAGCTGCTTCTTGGCGTCGATGAGGGCGCTGGCGAGCTTCTTGAGCTTCCCGTCGCAGCCGGGCGACAGCTCCGCGGTGCCCGTCTTGAAGCTGCACTGGTTCTTCTTCGCCTCGTCCGTCAGCTTGGTGTTGACGCGCTTCTCGACGGTGGACTTGCCCGCGTCTCCAGCGGCCTTCTTGATGGAGTCGAGGGGGCTCTGCGCGGCGGCCACGCCCGGGACGGCCAGCAGCGACACGGCGATGCACAACGCCTTGAGCTTCATACGTGGGACTCCTTGGGTTCCGATGGGGTAGGGAACCGGTGGTGCAGGCTGCCCAGGCAGGCCTCTCTCGTCCAGCACCACGAGGCCCCTCGGACAGCGGAGCCGTCGCCCGCCTGCCGGGGTGGGAGGAGGTGCCCCGGGCTGGAGGTCCCGGGAAAACTTGCCTCGGCGTGTGAGCGGGGCAGCATGGACAGCCGGAGTCATTCACGCGGCGACAGCGAGGCATCCGTGGGCAGCGGCAGTCGGACGGAGCGGTGGCAGAAGTTCCTCTCGAGGCACCGGGTGGGCTCGGACGTGAAGCCGGCGGAGGCGCTCGTGGAGAAGCCGCCCGTCGTCGACGAGAGCCTGCTGCTGGATGAGCGCACTCCGTACGACGTGGACTACGACCGCATCGTCTTCTCCAGCGAGTTCCGTTGTCTGCACGACAAGACGCAGGTCTTCCCCCTGTCGTCGAGCGACTACACGCGCACGCGGCTGACCCACAGCATCGAAGCGTCCTGCGTGGGGCGTTCGCTGGGACAGCTCGCGGGCCGGGGACTGAAGGCGCAGGACGTGAAGGTGGAGCCCTCGCACCTGGGCACCATCGTCGCGGCGGCGTGCCTGGCTCACGACATCGGCAACCCGCCCTTCGGCCACTCGGGTGAGGCCGCCATCCAGCACTGGGTGGAGAAGCATCTCGCCGCGCCGGGAAGCGCGCCGTCCCAGCGCCCGAGTCCCTTCGTCTCCGCCGAGGAGTGGAGGGACTTGGAGAGCTTCGAGGGCAACGCGCAAGGCTTCCGCATCCTCAACCGGCTCCAGTCACGCGAGCGGCGCGGTGGCCTGCGCTACACGGCGGCGACGCTGGGGGCGATGAGCAAGTACCCGCGCCCGTCCGTCCTTCCCGGAGGCCGCGAGCCGGTGAAGGGGCGCGTGTCGGAGAAGAAGTTCGGTTACTTCCAGGACGACGAGGAGCTGGCACTGGAGGCGTATCGCTCCGCGGGGCTGCTCGAGCGGGAGAAGGGTGTCTTCTCCCGGCACCCGCTGGCCTTCCTCGTCGAGGCGGCGGACGACATCTGCTACGCGGTCATCGACCTGGAGGACTCCGCGAAGCTCGGGCTGATTCCGACGAAGGAGGCCTGCGACCTGCTGGACAAGGTGCTGCCTCCGGGGAAGCCCGATACCCGGCCGCCTCCGGCGCACCCGGAGACGCGGATGGCGCAGGCTCGGGCTCGAGCGATTGGTGTACTCATCCAGGCGAGCGTGCGCGTGTTCCTGGAGCACGTGGAGGCGATGGAGGTGGGGGAGTGGGAGACGCCCCTGGTCTCCGCGCGCGAGGAGATTCGCGCTCCGCTGAAGGCCATCAAGGAGCTGACGCGGCGCCAGGGCTACGAGAGTGAGCGCGTGCTGCAAATCGAGAGCGCGGGCTTCAAGACGCTGGGGGGCCTGCTCGACATGTTCGCGGCGGCGGTGGTGACGGACACGCCCAACCGCGAGGAGAAGAAGCTGCGGCAGCTCCTCCCGCTGGAGCTGTTCCAGCGGCCGGACAAACCGCTCTCGCTCAACGAGGACATCGGCGGGGCGCTCGCGCGACTGTCCATGTACCAGCGGCTCCTGTGCGTCACGGACTACATCTCCGGGATGACCGACGGCTTCGCGGTGGAGCTGTATCAGCGGCTGTCTGGCATCAAGCTGCCGACCTAGCGGCGCCCTCGCCGTGCCTCAGGCGTGCAAGTTCTCCCCGGGCAGGCCCTTGCGAGGCCCGCGCGCGCGCTGCTCCAGCGAGGAGAGCGAGTTGTCGATGGCCAGGATGTTGCCAGACGGGTCCTTGAACCACGCCGACTTGATGTCGCCCATGGTGGCGATGCCATTGCGCGTCTGGATGCCCATCGCCGGAATGTCGTAGTCCTCGAGCTTCACGCCGGCGAGCCGCAGGCTGTCCACCGTCGCCTCCACGTCCTCCACGGCGAATGAGCACGCGGTGGCGGTGGAGCCGGACGGCGTCGAGCGCTCATAGAGCAGCAGGAAGGAATCTCCGCTCACACGGAACATGGCCGCGCCGTCCTCCCCCAGCTCGGACACCTCTTCCAATCCCAGCACCTCGCTATAGAACCGCCGGGCCGTCTTCAAGTCCGTCACCGCCAGGGTAGGTATCGCCTTCGTCCGTCCGAGTCCCATGGGCCTTGGCCTCCTTCTCCGACAGGTGAGCACCGGGACGACGGCTCGCAAGCGATGCCCCTGCCCGTGCCCTGGCCTTCCGAGGTGGCGAGGGATGCATGTCCCAAGGGAGCGCTCGGGACTCGAAGCCGACGTAGGTCTCTTCCAGGTGCTCCGATAGACTCGGAGGACCGTGACTCCGCTGCAAGAACAGACGCCGTCCTCCGCGTGGCGGCGATGGCTGAGGTGGGTCGCGGTGTGGACCGTGCCGGGGACGCTGTCGGCCCTGGAGACGTACTTCTTCAGCCTGTCGGGCCCCAGGCCCCTGGAGCCCTGGCGCGCGTTCCTGTCGCAGCTCCCAGCCTGGTACGTGTGGGTGCCCGCTACGCCGCTCGTCTTCCACCTCGCCCGCCAATGGCGCCTGGGGCGTCCCTTCCAGGTGCGAGCCTGGGCCGTCCACCTGCTGGCCTGTCTGGGCGTGGGGGGCCTCTTCGCGCTCGTGTACACCGCCTCGCAACGAACTCTCGTTCCGGGAATGGGCGGGAGTGGAGCCTCCTTCGCGCTGATGCTGCTGCGGTACGCGCTGGGCTGGCTGCCGATGACGGCGATGACCTACGCGGCGGTGGTCGGCGTGGCGCAGTCGCTCGCTTCCCAGCAGAGGGAACGAGAGAAGGAGCGACTGGCCGCGGCGCTCGCTATCGAACTCTCGGAGGCCCGGCTCGAGGCGCTCCAGGTCCAGCTCCATCCTCACTTCTTGTTCAACACGCTCAACTCCATCGTCGTGCTGGTGCGTGAGCGGGAGACGGACACGGCCGCGAGGATGCTCGTGCTGCTCGGGGACATCCTGCGCGGGCTGCTCCGTCAGGGCGCCACGCAAGAGGTCTCCCTGCGAGAAGAGGTCGCGGTGCTGTCGCGTTACCTGGAGATTCAGCAGCTTCGCTTCCAGGACCGCTTGCGCGTCGACTGGGAGGTGGACGAGGCGCTCCTCGACGCGTGGGTGCCGCACCTGGTGCTCCAGCCGCTGGTGGAGAACGCCATCCGCCACGGCGTCTCCGCGCGCACGGCGGCGGGCGTGCTGCGCATCCGTGCGCGTCGCCAGGGCGCGGCGCTGGTGCTGGAGGTGGAGGACGACGGGCCGGGGCTTCCGGAGGGTTTCGATTTGGAGCGAGGTCCGGGCATCGGCCTGTCCAACACGCGGGCGCGCTTGTCGCAGCTCTACGGCGACGCGGGGCGTGTCGTCGTCGCTCCGCCGCGAGAAGGCGTGGGCACGGTGGCCACCGTCACGCTGCCGTTCCAGCCCGTCGCCGCGGTGTCCAGGGTGAGAGGCGCGCGTGGCTGAGCTGAGCGTCCTGCTGGTGGATGACGAGCCGCTGGCCCGACGAGGACTGCGGCAGGCGCTGAGTCGGCACGCGGACGTGACGGTGTGTGGCGAGTGTCGCGATGGGCGCGAGGCGGTGGACGCCATCCACTCGCTGAGGCCCCGGCTGGTGCTGCTCGACGTGCAGATGCCGGAGCTGGATGGGTTCGGCGTCGTCCGGGAAGTGGGCGCGGAGCGGATGCCGGCGGTCATCTTCGTCACCGCGTATGACACCTTCGCCGTCCGCGCCTTCGACATGCACGCGGTGGACTACCTGGTGAAGCCCTTCGCGGAGGAGCGCTTCGACGAGGCGCTGAATCGAGCCCGGCAGCGACTGCGCCAGGGAGAGGCGGTGGAGCTGGGGCGGAAGCTCGCGGCCCTGCTGGCGGACGCGGCTCCCGCGCGGGGGACAGAGGCGATTGCTCCCGAGGAGCCCGCGCGTCCGGACGAGTCCGTGGACCGCTTGCTGGTGAAGGTGGGCACGCGCTCGGTGCTCGTGCCGGTGGCGGACCTCGACTGGATTGGGGCCGACGACTACTGCGTCACGTTGCACGTCGGAGACCGGGAGCATGTGCTGCGAGAGAGCCTCGCGGCGCTGGAGTCCCGGCTCGACGCGGAGCGCTTCGTGCGCATCCATCGCTCAATCATCGTCAACGTGGAGCGCATTCGCGAGCTGCACCACGACTCGCCCACGGAGACGGTGGTGGTGCTGAGCACGGGACAGCGGCTGCGCGTGAGCCGCAATCGCAAGGACGCGCTGGAGCGCAGGCTCGGCCGGGCCCGCTGAGCGAGGCCGGTGCGGAGCTTCAGGGGGCCGGAGCGCGCGCCTTCTCCACGGCGGTCGTCAAATCGGTCCACGCCTTGGCGCTCAGGTGCATGCCAAAGACGCGGGCCACATCCAGCTTCTCGCGCGCGACGACGTCCACTGTCTCGGCGAGTTGTTGCACGTTGAAGAACGAGCCGTCCGGCATCGGCTGCACCAGGTCGCTGGTGTACAGGAGGTGGTGCTCGGGGAGGCCGACGAAGAGCATGCGCTCGCCTGTCTCGGTGCGCACAGGCACCAGCTCCAAGCGGTTCTTCCCGGAGCCCAGCGTGGTGCGCATCCCCACGGGCCGAAGCATCGCGGAGCGCGGCGACTTCGCGAGCGCATCTGGCGTGAGGGTGCGGGGCGCCTTCAACATTCGCTCCACCAGAGGTCGGTTGAGGTCCAGCACGTAGAGCGGCACTCCGCGAGCGACGTACTCCCGCAAGCCGCCGATGTGAGGCCACGCATCGCTGGTGGACACCACGGCCTTCACCTTCACGCCCGGGAAGCGGCGCTGGGCTTCATCCAGCACGCGTGAGGAGTAGCCCGAGGACAGCGGGGCCTCGATGATGACCAGTCCGTCATCCTGCTTCACGAGGGCCACGTCCCAGGCACCGGGCAGGTGCACCACTCCGGGCACCAACTCGACGGCGGGACGGTCGGGCCGACCCAGTGGCGCCGTCTCCGCTGTCGTCTGGCTCCGCACCGCGAAGCCCTTGCGCACGTCCTCCGGGATGACGAAGTCCGACTCGGTCAGCGTGGGGTCCAGCTCCAGCCGCGTCACCGTGAAGGAGTGATAGGCGTTGCCATTGCGCTCCCATTCCCAGTGACGCGGGTAGCGCAGGCCTCCGGACTCCAGGGACCACGACTGGAAGGACAGCCGGGTGCGCACGTCACCCCAGATGCTCCAGAAGAAGTCTCCGGGGTGCGCGTCCACGGTCTCCACCATCGTGGGCAGTCCGGTCCGGGCATTGAGGAACAGCTTCGCCGTCGCGCGCCCGTGGTGGAACGCCACCACGTGGTGAGGCACGTCCTGCAACACGGTGTCGGGAGCGGAGCGCAGGTCGGTGGCCGCCAGCGCGGTGAGGAGGACCCGCTCGGGAGCGAAGTCGAGGCGCTCCTCCATGTCCTTGAGCTGCGCGGCGCCAGCGGGGAACAGCTTCCCACCGCGCTCCATGGCGACGACACCGTCGGCCAGAAGCAGCGTCACGGCCTGCCACGTGTCGAGGCCGCCCGCGCCTCGGCCCTCCGTCTTCTGGCGAAGGCGGCGCTGGTGGAGGTCCCGAACCTCCTCGAGCTGCTCGTACGAGACGAGCCAGGGTGGGGTGGGGCGCTCGGACTGCTCCAGCAGGTTCCAGTGGCCGATGCCGTGGAGTCGCAGGCTGGAGAGGGCTCGCAGCCGTGCTTCACCACCCATGGCCTCCAGGGCGGCCTGGACGCGGGGCCGCGCGGTGTCTTCGGCGGAGCGTGCGGTGGAGGCGAAGAGCAGGGTGACGAGCACGAGCGACAGCGGAAGTCTTCTCATGCTCGCCAGGATGTCGCCGCGCGCATCGCCCTTCCCGGGCGTGCAGGGAACAGCAGGGTCCGCGCGGCGAGTGGTGGTCCTGGAGCGGCGAACGGCGGGGAAGCTCAGTCTCCAGAGACGGCGAGCTGCCAGTCACCCGTCTTGCTGATGCCCACGCGCAGGCCGACATAGCCATCCTCGAAGGCCTCCTGCATGCCCTTCAACTCCTCGTCGGAGTAGATGCCGGCGAGGGCCTTGCGGTCCTGCGGAGTCTTGAGCCCCGTGACGTGAAGCCAGGGCCAGTAGTAGAGGTCCCCCTGCTTCGCATAGGGCAGCTCCAGCACCTGGACGATGCGCGCGAGGACGGGCTCGCCCTGGGCCTCCTGTTCCTTCCAGTAGGCCACCGCGTCGTCCCCGTCACCGAAGGAGAAGCGCACGCTCTTGCCCTTCTCGTCGACCAGCTTCGCCAGCTCCGCGTAGTCGCAGGCCCTGGCGGCGGCCATGATGCGCTCGCGCATGCTCTGCACGGCCTTGGGCGGCGGCGGGGGACCTCCGGTGGTCGCGGGGCGTACTGGCAGGCCCATCGCCGAGCACTTCGCGGTGCTCGCGTCCGAGGGCCCGGCGCCGTCCGCGATGGCACCGGAGTCCGGGGTTCCCACTGCTTCGACTCCGGCTGGAGCGGGGGCGGAGGAGGGAGGCGCGACGGCGGGCGCCTGGGCTTCCGCGCGAGGCGTCGGGGGGCTCGCATCCGCGTCAGGGGACTGCTTGGAGGAGCGTTCCGTGCAGGCGACGAGCGAAGCGGCGGCACAGAGGGACAGGAGCGTGAACCGGTTCATGGCCCGCCTATGTAGACCAGGGGTGGCGGGCGAGGTGCCGGTTTCAGCACGCCGCGTCGTTCAAGTGCCGCCTTCTGGTGACTCGATGACGACCGCGAAGGGGTCGAAGGGCTTGTCGCTCTTCTTCTTCGTGGAGGTGTTGGGCATGCCGTACTCGCCGGTGGGGTGCTCCGGGCGCACGGAGGTGTACGGGTCGATTTTCACGGGGACGCCGAACACCTTCGGATTCTTCTTCGGCTCCGACGGTCCGCCGAAGTTCGAACGGTTGTCTTCGCTCATTCCCGCAATGTACCGCGTCGGCCGGCTGGCTGCCGCCAGGGCGGCCCTTCACGGACTGCTTGGGTCTCGTCGTGGACAGGGAGATACTCCGGACCCATGTGCGGCCGTGTCACCGTTCGGACTTCTCCAGACCAGCTCGTGGTGGAGCTGGGGCTCGCGGGTATTCGCGCGGCGGTGGACCGCCCGCGCTTCAACCTGGCACCCACGCAGTTGATGCCCGTGGTGCCCAATGACGGAGCGCGGATGTTGGATGCGTTCCGTTGGGGGCTCATCCCCTCGTGGGCGAAGGACGCGAGCATCGGCAACAAGCTCATCAACGCGCGAGGCGAGACGGTGGCGGAGAAGCCCAGCTTCCGCAGCGCGCTCAAGCGTCGGCGGTGTCTGGTGGTGGTGGATGGCTGGTACGAGTGGAAGCAATCCACGAAGCCGAAGACGCCCTTCCTCTTCCACCGCGAGGACGGCAAGCCCCTGGCGCTCGCGGGGCTGTGGGAGGAGTGGACGGCGCCGGACACGGGTGAGGTGTTGCGCACGTGCACCATCATCACCACGGGGCCCAACGCGCTGATGGCGCCCATCCATGACCGGATGCCCGTCATCCTGTCGCCACAAGCACAGGAGGTGTGGCTGCGTCCGGAGCCCCAGGAGGCGGCGGTGTTGTTGCCGTTGCTCGTGCCCGCCGTCGACGGCGGGATGGAGGCCTACGAAGTCTCGCGCGTGGTCAACATCCCCACGAACGACGTACCCGCTTGCGTGGAGCGCGTGGCCGCGTAGCGCGAGGCCCCTACGCCTTGCGTCGCACGCGTGCGTCCAGGCTCCAGGGTCCGCCGCCGATGAGGGCCACGGCCACCATCACCGTCAGATAGAGCAGCGCCAGCTCCATGCGGCCGAACGGGTCCGCGCGGTGGCGGAACAACGCCACCAGCATCGTGAAGCCCGCGAGCGCCGCGGCCGGCCGCGTGAACAGGCCCACCGCCACGAGCACCCCGCCCACGAGCTCCGCCAGCGACGCACACCACGCGAAGAAGAGCGGGAAGGGAAACCCCAGCTCGGCCACGCCCGAGGCGAACCTGGACATGTCCCCGGTGACTTTTGGCAACCCGTGCCCCAGCCCCAGTGCAATTCCAAACACAGCCCGCACCAGCGTCCAGCCCAACGCCAATCTTCCCACCATGTCGAAGTCCTCCAATGCGTTGCCACATCCTCGCATGACGAAGTCGGGCCTCGAACCGAAGGAATCCGCGCGAGCCGTTAATTCCCCGTCATGCTGCGAATCGCAGCTGACAATTCCACAAGGAAGAGGGGCGTCATATGCGCGAGCAGCAGAAGCCGTCGTGCGTCCAGCACCGAGGGATGCGATGGGGACTTGTGTCCTGGCTGTGTCTGGGCGCCGTGGGTTGTGGCGCGGTCGCCGAGCCTGACGTCGCCGGAGCCGAGTCGTCCGCGTCCGCGGGCCTGGTGGAGCGCGTCCGTGATTCGGCGGAGCTGGCGAAGATGAAGGACTACGTCGATTCGCTCTACGACGCGAAGGCCGTGGTGCATCGCTTCACCAGCCAGGGCGGTGATGGCATCGACTGCGTGCCGCTGTACGAGCAGCCCGCGCTGCGGCAGCCCGGCATGGAGAACCACCGCATCCAGCTGGCTCCAGGAACCGAGCCCGTGCTCCCGCCAAACCGCCTCGCTCCGTCCCCCACGGCGCCCGAGGCCGGGTGGCGGGCCCATCCCGCGACGTTGGAGGGCTTCGAGGCCGCTCCGGACGACCTGGACGCCACCGGCGCGCTGCGACGCTGCCCGGCGGGCTCCGTGCCCATCGTTCGCCTGACGCTCGACACGCTCAAGCGCTTCGAGTCGCTGGAGGACTTCCGTAGCAAGGTCCCCGGCCACCTGCGCGGCAACGTCTCGGTGGAGACCGACAAGCTCCGCTCGCTGGGGGGCCCCACGCCGTCCCTGCGCGCCGGCCCCACGGCCCTGCACCAGTACGCTCACGCCTCCCAGGGCGTGGCCAACCTGGGCGCGGAGGCCTTCTTCAACATCTGGAGCCCGTTCACGGAGCTGTCCAGCGAGTTCAGCCTGTCGCAGATGTGGGTCGTCCGTGGCTCGGGCTCGACGCTGGAGACGGTCGAGGCGGGCTGGCAGAAGTACCGGGACCTCTACGGTGACGACCGGGCGCGCCTCTTCATCTACTTCACGCCCGACAACTACGGCAGCGGCGGTTGCTACAACCTGAGCTGCGGCGCGTTCGTCCAGACCAATACCACCGTCCCCATCGGCGGCGGCTTCAGTCAGTACAGCGTCTTCAATGGCCCGCAGTACGAGTTCAAGTTGATGTGGTTCAAGGACGGCACCACCGGCAACTGGTGGCTGAAGTACCAGGACATCTGGGTGGGCTACTACCCGCGCGCGCGCTTCGACGCCGCAGGCCTGGCGGACCGGGCGGACGTCATCGACTTCGGCGGCGAAATCATCGACAACCGCAATGGCAACCTCCACACGTCCACGGACATGGGCAGCGGCTCCTACCCGGGGCAGGGCTTCACCTTCGCGGCCTATACGCGCAACATGGTCTACGTGGACACCACCAACACCTACCGGGAGGCCGCGTCGCTGGGCGCCTGGCGCAATGACAGCAACTGCTACGACATCACCCTGGGCAACAACCCGGGTGGCTGGGGCCGGTACTTCTACTTCGGTGGCCCTGGCTACAACGCCAACTGCACGTAGTCGCCGCTGGTGACTCGAGCGGGGAGCGGGCGCCCGGCGTGCCCGCTCCCCGCCGGGGTGCTCCGTTGGCGGGAGTCGGGGCAGGGGCGCGGGCCATGGCTGGCCCAGCGCGCGCGTCGAGGTCAGCTTGAAGGCTGGATGGGGGCCTCCTCTCACCGTGTCGGCCGGGCGAAGAGGCTCGGGCTCGCCTGGTGGTCAGGGTGGAGCCGAGCGGGGAGCCTCCGGAACGGGAGCGCCATGCAGACCGAGAACCCAACCCTGGACGTGGACATGGTGGACGAGGTGGTGAACGGGACCATCGTCGACGCGGGGCCGGACCACCTCACGGTCCACGACACCGGCGCGGGAGAGGACCTCACGCTGCGCATCGACGACCGCACCACCTACGCCTGGACGGACGCGCGCAAGGCTGGACAGTTGACCGACGAGGCCCAGGTCCGGGTGGGCTTCAACATCGCCGGAGGCGTGCACACGGCCGCCAGAATCATCGTGATGGACCCGGGAGCAGGCGAGTCCATCGCCGCGGAGACGCTGCCGAGCCAGTACCAGTGAGCACGCACCGGAAGGGGCGGGCGGAAGCCGCTTCCGGTGTCTCCCCGCGCTACGAGGCGCGCTTGGGGGCGCGCAAGTCCGTGATGGGCAGCGGGTGGCGCGCGCCCTGGGGCGAGACGAGGGCCGCGTTGAGGATGAAGTCCTGGCCCATGCGCAGCTCCAGGGTGGTGGGCCCCTTGTGCGTGGTGCGCCAGTCCAGGTCGATGCGCACGGTGCCCAACAGCTCGCGCTCCACGGTGGTGGTGTCGAGCGACTCGAAGAGGGCGACGGAGATGGGGCCGGGGATGAGCGGCAGCTCCAGCGTCACCGACTTCGTCGCGGGCACGGGGGTGTTGGCGGGGATGACCTCGTGCTGCGCGCCGCCGGGCACCATGATGCCGATGGGCATGGGCACCACGTCCGCCAGCCCGCTGATGCCGCGCGCCAGGTTGCGCCCCAGAATCGCCGCGCCCACGGCCACGCCCAGCTCCGGGTTGACCTCCTTGTCCGAGGACAGGCGCTTGAAGTGGGCGAAGCGCTCGCGGATGACGGGCATGCGCGTCTGGCCTCCCACCAGCACCAGCTCGTCCACGTGCTCGGCCTTCAGCTTCGCGCGCTCCAGCACGTCGTCGCACGCGGACGCGGCGCGCTCGATGAGCTGGAAGACCATCGCTTCCAGCTGCTTGCGAGTCAGCGTGTAGTCGAAGTCGACGAAGCCGCCGTCCTTCTGGGCGATGCAGGGCACGCGCAGCACGGTGGAGTCCTTAGCGCTGAGCGTCATCTTCGCGGACTCGGCGGCGAACACCAGCCGCTGCATCACCACCTGGTTGCCGCGCAGGTCGATGCCGTGCTGGCGCTGGAAGTCCGCCACCAGCATCTCGACGACGCGCTCGTCGAAGTTGGCGCCGCCCAGGAACGCGTCGCCGCCGGTGGCCAGCACCTTCACCACGCGGTTCTGCACCGCGAGCAGCGTGGCGTCGAACGTGCCGCCGCCCAGGTCGAACACCATCACCGTCTGCTCGGGGTTGCGCAGGTTGGCGTAGTACAGCGCCGCCGCCGTGGGCTCGTTGACGATGGCGCGCACCTGGAGCCCGCACTGCTGGGCGGCCTGTCGCACCGCCTCGCGCTGGCGGATGCTGGCGTGCGCGGGCACGGTGAGCACGCACTCGCGGAAGGGCTCTCCGGCCGCGTGGTTCGCCAGCGTGAGAATCTGCCGGATGACAAACTGGGTGACGTCCGTCAGCGACGTCTGCTTGCCGTACATCGTCACCGCGGTGTAGCCGTCCGGGGCCTCCACCAGCTCGAAGGCGTACTTGTCCTTGTGCTGCGTCACGTACTCGGACTGGAAGCGGCGACCCAGGAAGCGCTTGGCGCCGAAGACGGTGTGGCGAGGGTCGTCGATGATTTGACGCCGCGCCGCGTAGCCGACGATGGCCTTGTCCGCCGCGTGGAACCACACCACCGAAGGCAGCGTGAAGCTCTTGTCCGTCACGGGCACCAACCGCAGCTTGCCCGTCTTGTCGAAGAAGGCCGCCGAGGTGTTGGTGGTCCCGAAGTCGATGCCGAGGATGGGGGCCGTGCTCATTCGGCCCCGAGTCTCCCACGTCCTGAGCGACGGTTCAGCTCCGGAAATTCCTTGTTCTCATGGCTTGCGGATTTTTGTGCCCACGAGCCGTGCGTTCCACCACACCGGGGGTGGGTGTCCCTACACATGCTCCATGACCATGACGGCGACGGTGTGGGGTGAGAGTGCCTCGTAGGTGTGGGGCACGTCACCGGAGAAGGTGGCGTAGTCGCCGGGGCCCAGCTCCACGGTGGCGTCGGTGGGACCCGCGCGCAGGCGGCCCTTGCTGACGACGAGGTGCTCGACGCTGCCGGGGATGTGGGGCTGGGCGTGGCGGGAGGCGCCGGGCTCCAGGTTGATGACGTAGATATCCCTCCGCGCGCCTGGCGGGCAGGCGGACAGCATGATGCCGGTGAAGTGGGCCTGCTCGGAGCGGATGGCCGCGCCCTCGCCCGCGCGGATGACGCGCACCTCGCGGGTGGGCGGGTCGACCAGGCGGCTGAAGGGCACGCCCAGGGCCACGGCCAGCGCCCATAGCGTTTCGATGCTGGGGTTGCCGCTGCCGGCCTCCAATTGGGACAGCGTGGACTTGGAGAGGTTGGCGCGCCGGGCCAGCTCCGAGAGCGACACGTCCGCTCGCTCGCGCTCCCGGCGCAGGGCGATGGCGATGGCATCCAGCGGGCGGGGTGGCTTGGGCGTTCGTTTTACCGGCATGGTCGTTCTTATTGACGAACGACAGGCTTCTGTCCACATTGGTGCGCATGGGAAATGTGGACCGCGCCCTCGTCAGGGATGTGGGCGCCGTGGCGCTGGCGTCCGGAGTGGTGGGCGTGTCGTTTGGCGCGCTCGCGGTGGCGGCGGGGCTGTCGGTGTGGATGGCCCTGTTCATGTCGGTGGTGGTGTTCGCGGGCGGCGCGCAGTTCGTCGCGGTGGGCATGGTGGCGGCGGGGGCCACGCCGGTGGCGGCGGTGTTCGCCGGGCTGCTGCTCAACGCGCGGCACCTGCCGTTTGGAATGGCGGTGGCGGATTTATTGGGGAAGCGCTGGCCCACGCGGCTGTTGGGCGCGCATCTGATGGTGGACGAGTCGGTGGCGTTCGCCCTCGCGCAGCGTGAGCCCGGGCGCAAGCGCGCGGCGTATTGGCTGTGTGGCGGCATGCTGTTCGTCGCGTGGAACCTGGGCGTGGTGGTGGGGGGCTGGGCGGGACGCACGGTGGGCAATCCCGAGCTGCTGGGGCTGGACGCGGCGTTCCCCGCGAGCATGCTCGCGCTGCTGCTGCCGTCGCTGCTGCCGCCCAAGGAGACGGACGCGCCCGAGGCGGCGAAGCGCAAGGCCACGAAGGCGCGCGGGGTGGCGCTGGTGGGGGCGCTCATCGCCTTGGCGGCGACGCCGTTGTTGCCCGCGGGCGTGCCGGTGTTGCTGTCGATTCTCGCCGTGGGAGTGGCCCTGCGATGACGCTGTTGCCCATTCTGGTGCTGGCCTTGGGGACGTATGGTTTTCGAATCGCCGGACCGCTGTTGAGCGAGCGGCTCCAGCTGTCCGCGAGGGTGCAGGAGCTGATGTCCATGGCGACCATCGCGATGCTGGCGGCGCTCGTGGCCACGTCGACATTGATTGTGCAGGGAGGCTTCGCGGGGTGGGCGCGGCCAGCGGGGGTGCTCGTCGGCGCGCTGCTGGCCTGGCGTCGGCTCCCCTTCATCGCGGTGGTGATGGCGGCGGCCGTCACGGCGGCGGGGCTGCGCCTGCTCGGAGTTCCGTAGCAGAACGGTTCGTGATTGACGAATCAGGAGACCGCCCTGGCGCGAGACACCGTGAGTCGTGATAGCTGCGATACATGCGAACGAACGGACGATGGCTCGAATTGACGTTGCTGACGACAGCCCTCTGCCTGGCGGCCTGTGACTCGGACGACGACAACCCGGCTCCGATTGATGCGGGAGTGAGTGACGCCGGCACGGCGGACGCCGGGGGCTCGGATGCGGGTGGCGGCGATGCGGGGCCCGACGGCGGCCCCACGGACCCCGGCATGGAGCAGGGTGACGGCGTCTCTCGCGAGTCCACCACGGTGGGAGGAATCCCGGTGGACCGCTACACGTGGACGGACTCGCAGGGCCGTCCGCGCACGGTGTCGCTGAAGCGTCAGACGTCCGCGGGCAATGGC
>NZ_JBLZWL010000041.1:0-19984 GCF_049194865.1 Corallococcus terminator
GGCAGAGATCCACATCGGCGCGCGCATCTTCGCCGTGGCGGACACGCTGGACGCGATGACGAGCGACCGGCCGTACCGCAAGGGCACCTCGTTCGCGAACGCCATCCAGGAGATCCGCCGCTGCGCCAACACCCAGTTCGATCCGGAGGTCGTCCGGGCGTTCCTGGACATCGGCGAAGAGGGCCTCATCCGCATCAAGGAGGAGATGGCGCTTCGGAAGCTCAATCTTCCCGTCGCCGAGGCCGAGGCGCACGAGGCCGAGGCGGAGCTGGCGCGTCTGACGGACCTGGACGACGACCTGGACTCCCCGCCCCCAGCCACCGCCGCCCCGCGCCCCACCACGAACGAGCTGGTCGAGGTGAAGGTGCCGGCCATCCGCTCCGCCACGGGCAGCGAGGGCTGAGGCCCTCATGAGGGGGGATTGAAGTGAACGTCCCCCTGGCGGCTGTTATGAGGTCAGGCCGCCCGTGACGACGCCCGCCCTCCAGACGGATCCGCTCGCTCCGCCCCTGCTGGACGCGCAGGGGCGCCGCATGACGTACCTGCGGCTGAGCATCACGGACCGCTGCAACTTCCGCTGCACCTACTGCTCGCCCGCGTCCTGGGGCGGCAAGAAGGACCTGCTGAACGCGGAGGAGCTGGGACGCATCGCCAGCATCTTCGCCGCGCTGGGCATCCGCCGCGTGCGCCTCACCGGGGGCGAGCCGCTCATCCGCCCGGACATCCTGGAGATCGCCCGGCGCATCGCCACCCTCCCAGGCATACGGCACCTGGCCATCACCACCAACGCCAGCCACCTGGAGGCCCTCGCCGCCCCACTGCGCGAGGCCGGCGTCGACCAGCTCAACCTCAGCCTGGACACGCTGTCGCCGGAGACATTCCGCCGCATCTCCAAGCAGGGTGACTTCAACGCCATCCTCCGGGGCATCGACGCGGCGGCGGCCTCGGGCTACGCCTCGCTCAAGCTCAACGTCGTGGTGATGCGAGGCGTGAATGACGGCGAGGCCCGCGCGCTGGTGGAGTACGCGCACGCGCGCGGCATCACCCCGCGCTTCATCGAGCTGATGCCCTTTGGCCAGGGCGTCCCGGTGCCCACCGCCGAGCTGATGGAGCGGCTGCGCGGCGAGGGCCTGGACCTCTCCGCCGAGCCCGAGGAGCCAGGCGCCGCCGCCGACTCCGTGTCGTCCGGTCCCGCGCGCTACTGGCGGGCACCCGGTGGCCGCGTGGGGTTCATCTCCCCGCTGACCCAGAACTTCTGCGGCGGGTGCAACCGCGTACGCGTGGCCTCGAATGGCGACCTGCGCAGCTGCCTGGGGGGCCGCGCGCAGGCGCCGCTGCACCAGCTCATCCGGGGCGGGGCCACCGACGTGGAGCTGGCCCGGGCCATCCGCGCCGCCCTGGGCGACAAGCCCGAGGGCCACCGCTTCACCGAGCCCGGCAACGGCGCCACGCTGCTGTCGATGATGGGCATCGGCGGCTGAGAGGCCGCGCGTCGCCCGAGCCTCCCTTGAAAAGACGACGGGCGGGCCCGCGCGCTCGCGCATGGCCCGCCCGAGTGGCTCCTGGCTCCCCGAGAGGAGCCGGTGCCTCGCCGACTACTTCACCAACCGGATGGCGAACGGGTACTTGTACAGCTGCCCCTCGTTCGCCTTCAGCCCGCCGATGATGCCGAACACCAGCGCCAGGATGCCGACGATGGGCAGCAACACCAGGCCGATGCCGATACACGACGTGGCGACGCCGACGAGGCCGGCGATGAAGAGGGTGATCTGGAAGTTCAGCGACTCCACCGAGTGCTCGCGAACAAAGGACGACTCCTTGCCCTTGGTCAGCATCAGCACCAGCGGAACCGCGAAGCCCAGGCCCACGAAGTTGGCCAGGATGGTTCCCATGTGGGCGATCAGCCCCATCGTCTTCTCATCCTGGGTCGGCATCGGCGTGCCGGTGATGTACGAACCCACTTGCTCCCGCGGCGGAGTCTCCATGAAGTTTCCCCTCCAGATAATCGAGGGCGCGAACACCGCGCCCATGCCTGCCTAACATGACATGCACCCACTCTCATTGTCACGTCTCGGACAGGTGATGTAGCGGGTCGTTTGACGCCCTCGATTTCGGGCTGTGTGGCTCAGCGATACAACTCGCTGCCCGCCTTCCGGAATTCCTCACTCTTCTGCTCCATCCCCGAGTCGAGCGCGGCGGCATCCGCGACTCCGGTCTTCGCCGCGTAATCGCGAACATCCTGGGTGATTTTCATGGAGCAGAACTGGGGTCCGCACATGGAGCAGAAGTGGGCGACCTTGGCGCCGTCGGCGGGCAGCGTCTCGTCGTGGAAGGCGCGGGCTCGCTCGGGGTCCAGGGAGAGGTTGAACTGGTCCTCCCAGCGGAACTCGAAGCGGGCCTTGGACAGCGCGTTGTCGCGGGCCTGAGCGCCTGGATGCCCCTTGGCCAGGTCGGCGGCGTGGGCGGCGATCTTGTACGTGATGACGCCCTCCTTCACGTCGTCGCGGTCCGGCAGCCCCAGGTGCTCCTTCGGCGTCACGTAGCAGAGCATCGCGCAGCCGAACCAGCCGATCATCGCGGCGCCGATGCCGCTGGTGAAGTGGTCGTACCCCGGAGCGATGTCCGTGGTGAGGGGCCCCAGCGTGTAGAACGGCGCCTCGTCGCACACGGCGAGCTGCCTGGTCATGTTCTCCTGGATGAGGTGCATGGGGACGTGGCCCGGGCCCTCAATCATCGTCTGCACGTCGTGCTTCCAGGCGATCTTGGTCAGCTCGCCCAGCGTCTCCAGCTCGCCGAACTGCGCCGCGTCGTTCGCGTCGGCGATGGAGCCCGGCCGCAGCCCGTCACCCAGGCTGAAGCTGACGTCGTACGCCTTCATGATCTCGCAGATGTCCTCGAAGTGCGTGTAGAGGAAGTTCTCCTGGTGGTGGGCCAGGCACCACTTCGCGAGGATGGAGCCGCCCCGGCTGACGATGCCCGTCAGGCGCTTCGCGGTGAGCGGCACGTAGCGCAGCAGCACGCCCGCGTGGATGGTGAAGTAGTCCACGCCCTGCTCGGCCTGCTCGATGAGCGTGTCGCGGAAGATGTCCCACGTCAGCTCCTCCGCCTTGCCGCCCACCTTCTCCAGCGCCTGGTAGATGGGCACCGTGCCGATGGGCACCGGCGCGTTGCGGAGGATCCACTCGCGCGTCTCGTGGATGTTCCGGCCGGTGGACAGGTCCATCACCGTGTCCGCGCCCCAGCGGATGGACCAGACCATCTTCTCCACCTCCTCCTCGATGGAGGAGGACACGGCGGAGTTTCCGATGTTCGCGTTGATCTTCACCAGGAAGTTGCGGCCGATGATCATCGGCTCCAGCTCCGGGTGGTTGATGTTCGCGGGGATGATGGCGCGACCCCGTGCAATCTCCTCGCGCACGAACTCCGGGGTGATGGCGCGGGGGATGGACGCGCCCCAGGAGTGGCCCGCGTGCTGCGCGGACAGCGACGCGTCCATGCGCAGGTTCTCTCGCAGCGCCACGTACTCCATCTCCGGGGTGATGATGCCGCGCCGGGCATAATGCAACTGGGTGACGTTGCTGCCCTGGCGTGCCACGCGCGGCTTGCGGCGGTGGCCGAAGCGCAGCCCCGCGAGCCGGGGGTCCGCCTCGCGCTCCTGGCCGTACCTGGAGGTGATGCCCGACAGCTCCTCCGTGTCCTCGCGACGCAGCACCCAGGCCTCGCGCGTGGCGGGCAGGCCCCGGCGCAGATCGATGTCCCGCTCCGGGTCCGTGTACGGACCGCTGGAGTCATAGACGAGCACGGGGGGATTCTCCGTCACCCGGGCCTCCTCGCCCGGTCCGTGCCGCGTGGGGGTCTGACTGATTTCCCGCACCGGTACACGCAAGTCGGGGTGCAGCTCCCCACTCACGAACACCTTGCGCGAGGCTGGCAACGGTCCCTGGCTGATGCCTTCGAGCACCTTGCCATCGACCTTGAGGCTCCTGGACGCTCCGCTCATCTCTCTCTCCTCGAGGACGGGCGGGAAGGCAGACGGAAGTCCCCCATGGAGGGATTCCGGGCCGCTTCCCTCCGCCGGTATGACCCGGTTCAGGTTCCAAGGGTTGGCCGCGCCACGCGGCCGTCTCAGCCCCTTACGAGGGGCACCCCTAGCGACTGGGTGAGCATCTAGCGCACACGGGGACGGTCTTCAACCTGCCCGGGAGCCTGGGCCGAAGCGCTCCAGTGAACACCCGGCGCACGCAAGGAATGCGGGGCACCCCATGGAGGCGCAAACCTTGCGCGACCCGGGCGCGGAACTCGCCGCGGCCCGAGGGAAGCCGGCTGGCCCCTGCCGTGCAATACCCCGCCGGGAAGCCCATCAACGACCGGGAGAGCGCCCCATGCAGATTGTCGGAGAGCTGATGACTCGTGAGGTGGTCACGCTCAAGGAGACCCAGAACCTGGGCAAGGCGGAGGAGCTGCTGCGCCTGCATCGCATCCGGCACCTGCCCGTCGTCCGGCAGGGAAAGCTCGTGGGCCTCGTCACCCACCGGGACTTGCTGAGGGCCGCGGCCACGCACACGACGGACCCGGCCGCGCAGCCGCTGTGGGCCGCCGACATCATGACCCGCGACGTGACGACGGTGACGCCCGAGGCGTCCCTGCGCGATGCCGTGGTGATGATGCTGCGCAACAAGTTCGGCTGCCTTCCCGTCGTCGGGCAGGACGGCACGCTGCTCGGCATCGTCACCGAGGCGGACCTGGTGCGGTACGCGCAGCACCTCATCGAGGACAAGGACCGCCGCGAGCTGGCGAAGGAATTCAACGCCTGAGTCCCTCTCGGTGAACCGGCGCCGAGCCCCTGTCCCTGTCGCTCCCCATCACCTCCGTGACGGTCCTCCCGGCATGACTTCCCCTCTCGCCTCGACACGCGAAGACGCCGAGGCGCTGGGCGCGAACCTGGGCGGCATGGCGACGCCCCCGCGTCCACGCCCATCCTCGTCGCCATGGGGTGCTACCCTCGCTCGCCCGTCCAGGGCCGCGGGGCGACTCCCCGGTCCACCATGAAGCAACGTCGCGGCACACGGGTTGAAAGGGCAATGCCGGAACAGGGCCCGGCGGAAGGAGAGCCCATGACGTCCGTGACCGTCACTGAGTACGAAACGCGTCTGTATTGGCAAGGAGAGCGAGGTGCCGTGCTGACGAGCGACCGGGCGCCTCCCGTGCCCATCGGTCTTCCGCTCGTCGAGCCTGGCGCGGCGGAGGACGGCCGATGGGCCCCGGAGACGCTGCTGGTGGGCGCGGTGGAGGGACGCACGCTGCTGGCGTTCCTGGAGCGGGCGCGCGAGGCGGACGTCAAGGTCCTCTTCTACCAGAGCTGCGCGGTGGCTCGCGTGGTGAGCGGACCCGGCCAGCCGGCGCACCTCACCGACCTCATCGTCCGTCCCCATGTGGCCGTCGCCACGGACCTGGACGCGGAGGTGGTGCGGCTCATCTTCTCCGAGCTGCCCGCCCACTGCTTCCCCAGCTCCGTCGTCCAGTTGGCGCCGCGCATCGAGCCCGTCGTCGAAACGTGGCATGCCCGCGCCGCCAGGCCCCTCGCCACGCCGGGCACGCCTCTCGCAGAGGCCCTCCCGAGCATCGCCCTCCCCTGACACCCCCTAGAGCCACCATCCATGTCCGCACAGCGAATCCTGGTCGTCGACGATGAGGACAATGCCCGCAGAGCCATCGCCACCATCCTGAGCGAGGAGGGCTACGACGTGGCCGAAGCCGCCGATGGCGCCGAGGCCCTCGCGCGCGTGTCCGACTTCACTCCCGCGGTGGTGCTCACCGACGTGCGCATGCCTCGGATGGACGGCCTCAGCCTGCTGCGCGCCGCGCGCGAGCAGGGCAGCGACGCGACGTTCGTCATGATGACCGCCTTCGCCAGCGTGGAGATGGCCGTCGAGGCGATGAAGTCCGGCGCGGACAACTTCCTGCTCAAGCCGCTCGACGCCGACCAGGTGCTCGTCACCCTGTCCAAGGTGATGGAGAAGCGCAGCCTGCGCCAGGAAGCGGAGGCGCTCAGGGACCAGGTCCGCACCCGCGTGCGGCGCTTCCACGACATCATCGGCGAGTCCCCGCAGCTCCAGGGCATCTACGACGTCGTGCGCCGCGCGGCGACCACTCGCGCCACGGTGCTCATCCTCGGCGAGTCCGGCACGGGCAAGGAACTCATCGCCCAGGCGCTGCACCAGGAGTCGCCGCGCCGCGACAAGCCCTTCATCCGCGTGCACTGCGCCGCGCTGTCGGAGAACCTGCTGGAGAGCGAGCTGTTCGGCCACGAGAAGGGCTCCTTCACCGGAGCGCTGGCGCGCAAGGAGGGCCGCTTCGAGCTGGCCGACGGCGGCACCCTCTTCCTGGACGAAATCGGGGAGATCTCCCCCACCGTGCAGGTGAAGCTCTTGCGCGTGCTCCAGCAGCGGGAGCTGGAGCGGGTGGGCGGCACCCAGACGCTCAAGGTGGACGTGCGCATCGTCTCCGCGACGCACCGGGACCTCGCCGCGGAGGTGAAGGCGGGCCGCTTCCGCGAGGACCTCTACTACCGGCTCAACGTGGTGAGCGTGACGCTGCCGCCGCTCCGAGACCGCAAGAGCGACATCCCCGCGCTGGTGAACCACTTCCTGGAGAAGTACGGCGAGGCCTACGGCAAGCAGATCCGCGGCCTGGCGCCGGGCACGCTCCAGGCGCTGCTCGCGCACGACTGGCCGGGCAACATCCGCGAGCTGGAGAACGCGATTGAGCGCTCCGTCGTCCTCACCCAGGGCCAGGAGCTGACGACGGACGACCTGCCGCCCGTGCTGCGCGGCCCTCGCCCTTCCGGCACGAGCACGGGCGCGCTCATCCCCGGCGCCACGCTCGCGGCCATCGAGCGCGAGGCCATCCTCCGCACCCTGGAGATGGTGCAGGGCTCCACGTCGCGCGCGGCGGAGGTCCTCGGCATCAGCGTGCGGAAGATCCAGTACCGCCTCAAGGAGTACGGCTCGCAGGGCGACGGGGCCCCGGTGAAGCCCGACGCCGACGAGCTGCCCGGAGACCTGGCCGCGGAGTCCTGACGCGAAGGCGAACACCGCCGCGCGCGCGACGCGGTGTTCCATGACGGGCATCTACGACGTCCGTCGTTGACAGTTACGACGCACGTCGTAATACTTTCGCGAATGACGCCCGTTCCACCGCAGCCGACGCGCGCCGAGCTGGCCATCCTTCGAGTCCTCTGGCAGTTGGGGCCCAGCACCGTTCGTCGGGTGCATGAGTCGCTCCGGGACACGCAGGACAAGGACACCGGCTACACCACGGTCCTCAAGCTCCTTCAGAACATGACGGAGAAGGGGCTCGTGCAGCGCGACGAGAGCGAGCGCACCCACGTCTACGAAGCGGCCCTGAGCCAGAAGCGCACGCAGCGGGACTTGCTGCGCGACTTGATGGACCGGGCCTTCGGCGGCTCGGCGTCCAGCGTGGTGGCCCAGGCGCTTTCGATGAAGCGGGCCTCCTCGGAGGAGCTGGCGGAGATCCGGAAGCTGCTCGACGAGCACGAGAGGCGGGGGAAGTGATGGACGTGCTGGACTCACTGGAACAAGCCCTGCTCGCCTTCGCATGGCAAGGCGCGGCCGTGGCGCTGGTGGTCGCGGGGCTCCTGTCCTTGATGTCGCGCCGCTCCGCGCGAGGCCGCTACGCCGTCGCATGTCTGGGCCTGCTGACCATGGCCCTGCTACCGCTCGCCACGTTCATCGGCGCGCTGATGCGGACGACGGGCGCGGCGACTCCGACGGCGTCCGCCCGGATGCTCCTGTCGGCGACGCTGCCTCCGGGCACCACGCTGGAGACCGTGGCCGAGCCCGCGACGGTGGCGGCCGGGATGTCCTGGCTGGAGCTGCTGCGCCCCTGGCTCCTGCCGGCCTGGTGCTGCGGCGTGCTGCTGCTGTCGGCGCGGATGCTCATCTCCTGGTACGCGGCCCAGCGGCTGTCCCGGCTGCACACCCAGGAGCCCGCGCCCGCCTGGCGTGAGGCCCTGGGGCAGGCGTTGTCGCGGCTGCGCCTGACGCGCCCCGTCCGACTGCTGGCGTCCGCTCGCGTCGACGTGCCCCAGGTCATCGGCCTGTGGCGCCCCCTCATCCTCGTCCCCGTGGGCGCCATCACCGGACTGACCCCCGCGCAGTTGGAGGCGGTGCTCGCGCACGAGCTCGCGCACATCCAGCGGCACGACTACCTGGTCAACCTGCTCCAGGCGCTGGTGGAGACGTTCCTCTTCTACCACCCGGCCGTCTGGTGGCTGTCGCACCGCATCCGCGAGGAGCGCGAGCACTGCGCGGATGACCTCGCCGTGCGGTCGTGCGGAGACGCCTTCCTCTACGCTCGCGCGCTCGCGCACATCGAGCAGCTTCGCGCGCCGCCGTCCGCCCTGCTCGCGCTCGGCGCGGATGGGGGCTCGCTGCTGGGACGCATCCGCCGCCTCCTGGCCGTGCCGGAGCCGCATGCCCCGCGCAGGTCCTGGCGGCTGGTCAGTGGACTGGGTGGGGCAGCGCTCGCCCTCGCGCTGGGCACCTCCCAGATGCCGTTGCCGGCGATGGCCGTTCAGCCTGGCGCCTCCGACACCGCCTCCACCGAGGCCTCCGCCATGGCGAGCCACGAGCGGGCCTTCGCCGCGGACGAGACGCCCATCCACCGGCCGCTCGTCGCGCCCCTGCCGCGGGTCCTGCCCGTCACCATCTCCTCCACCGTGGGCCGGCCGGTCCGCGCCACCGCCAAGGCGCTTCCGAAGAAGGTGCGCGAGCCGGGCCCGCGTCCGCTGCTCATCCCGGACACGCAGGGCATCGTCCGCACGGAGCTGCCCCGGACGCCGTATTCGCTCGACGCGGAGCCGGCCGCTCCCGCCATCGCCCTCGAGAGCGCGCCTGGCGCCCCCGTCCAGGTGGCCGAGGCTCCGCCGCCCGTGGAGCCGCCCCTCCCCACGATTGTTCCGGTGGCCACCACGCCCGTGCCCGCGCAGGACGGCGTCTTCACGCTCGGCCCCGGCATCACCCCGCCCCGCTTCCTGTCCGGGCGTCGGCTGGGCTTCGCGGACCTGACCCAGAACATGCGCTCACGCATGTCCGCCGTCCCCAAGGGCGCGGTGGTGACTCGCTGCACCATCACCGCCGAGGGCACCGTCACCGACTGCAAGTCGCTCCAGGGCCTCTCCGGCCTGGAGGACGGCGTCATCCGCACGCTCACCACGTGGCGCTATGAGCCCGCCACCATCGAGGGCAAGCCCGTACCCGTGCACTACGAGTTCGACATCTGGTTCACCAACGAGCCCGGTGGCGGCATGGACGAGCGTCGGCAGGTCGCCAGCGCGGACAAGCCGGGCAAGCGCGCGGACGGCTCCAACCAGAGCGCCTGCATCCTCTGCGCGAGCGTCTCCGCGTCCAGCCTCGCGACTCCGCCGCTGGGGTTCTGAGCTTCCCCCGCGATTGACCCCGGTGCGCGCGGCGCTGCTCTACCGCGCCACCGGCACTCGCAGCAGGAAGCGAGCCCCACCGCCGGGCGCGGTCCCCACCTCCAGCGTGCCTCCGTGCTGCGTGACGATGGCGTGGACGATGGGCAGCCCCAGCCCCGAGCCTCGGGCCTTGGTGGTGAAGAAGGGCTCGAAGATGCGGTCTCTCATCGCCACGGGGACACCCGGGCCGGTGTCGTCCAACGTGAGCCACACCCGCCCCTCCTCCGTGCCGACGGTCAAGGTCACCCGGCCTCCCGCGGGCGTGGACTCCAGCGCGTTGAGGCACAGGTTGATGAGTACCTGGCGCAGCCGCTCCTCCTCGCCGGACAGCGCGGGCAGCGGCCCCTCCGGGATGACGTGCGTCAGCGTCACCTTCCGCGTCTCGGCCTGACTGCTCAAGAGGTCTACCACGCGGCGCACCAGCGCCTTCACGTCCACGGAGCCGGGGCGGAACTCCCGGGGACGGGCGAACTGGAGGAAGTCCTCCAGGATGTGATCCAACCGGCGAATCTCGTCGCGCACCAGGAGCAGCGGCTCCAACAGCGCGCCCTGCTGTCCGTCGGGCAGCCTGCGCACGCGCCGCTCCAGCACGGACAACTGGAGCGCGGCGGCGTTGAGCGGATTGCGAATCTCGTGCGACAGCCCCGCCGTCATCGTCCCCACGGCGGCCAGCTTCTCCGTCACCTGCGCGCGCCGCGCCAGCTCGCGCTTCTCCGCGTGCAGCCGCACCTGCCGCATCGCCTGCTCCAACGTGAGGAGCAACTCGCGCGGCGCGCACGGCTTCATCAAATAGGCACACGCTCCCGCGCGCACCGCCGCCACGGCCGTCTCCAGCGTGGCGAAGCCCGTGAGCAGCACCACCTCCGAGTCCGGCGCGCTCGCCTTCAGCTCCGCCGCCAGCGCCGTCCCGTCACCGTCCGGCAAGCGCAGGTCCACCAGCGCCACGTCAAAGCCCTCGCTCGCCTTCTCCCGCGCCCCTCGGCACGTCGACGCCGCGCGCACCGAGTAGCCCGCGTCCCCCAGCAGCTCATCCAGGTTGTCGAGGAACGCCGCGTTGTCATCCACGACGAGGACGCGCGCGGGAGGCTGGGCCAGGGGCTCGCTCATGACCGGGCCCCGGGCCGCGCGGCGTACTTCGCCTCCAGCGCGCCGAGGAGCGCTCCTGTGTCGAAGGGCTTGGAGAAGACCTCCACGCCCACGTCCAGCGGAGCCAGGTCCGGCCACGCCGTCATGACGAAGGTGGGGAGGCTCGGGTAGCGCGCGCGCAGCCGCCGGAGCGTCTCGCCGTCGGGCCCGCCAGGCATGCGCAGATCCACCAGCGCGGCGAACGGCGTCGCGCACGCGAGCAGGTCCGCGTCCAGCACCGACGTCACCGTCACACACGAGAAGCCCCGCGCGCGCAGCACCTCGGAGAGGTTGTCGCTCAGCGCCGGGTCGTCCTCCGCCACCACCACCAGCCCATCGCGTCGCGCGCTGGCCAGGAGCCCCATCAGCGTGGAGATGGGCACGGGCTTGGGAAGCACCGCGAGCAGGCCCTCCCGCCGTGCCGTCTCCAGGTCGTCCTCGCGGGGATAGGCCGTCATCACCACGGCGGCGAGCCCCGGGTCCACGCGCCGGATGCGGTGCACCGCGTCCGCGCCGCTCATGCCGGGCATGCGCATGTCCGTCACCAGCGCGTCGAAGCGCGTAGTGCTTACCTCGCGCAGCGCCTCCTCACCCGTGGCGACGACGGTGGCCTCGTGGCCTTCGTCCCTGAGGATCTCCGCCAGGTTCTCCGCCAGCGCCCGGTTGTCATCCAGCAGGAGGTAACGACGCATGCGAGCCCTCCTCTGGCGTGCTGGGCAGCTGAATCACGAAGCGGGCACCCGCCCCGGCGCGCGGCGCGTAGGAGATGGTGCCGCCATGGCGCTCCAGGATGCGCCGGACGAGCGGCAGCCCCAGGCCGATGCCCCGGGCCTTCGTCGTCATCAGCGGCTCGAAGAGGCGCCCCCGGATGACGTCGCTGACGCCCGGCCCCGAGTCCTCCAGCACCAGCTCCACCCCGCCGGACTCGCGCGTGGCGCCGACGAGCGTCACGTCGCCACCCGACTCCTCCAGCGCCTGCACCGCGTTCTCCAGCAGGTTGACGAACACCTGCCGCAGCTGCCCCGCGTCCCCGTGCACGGGCGGCAGCGCCACGAGCCCCTCCGCGTTGACGCGGACCTGCTCCGGACGGACCACGGCCTTGAGGGCCTCCTGCCAGACCTCGTCCAGCCAGACCTCCTGGCGCTGCAGCGGCCGGTCCCGAATCATGTCCAGCAGGTCGGAGACGATGTGGTTGGCGATGCCCACCTGCTCGCCGATGCGGTCCAGGTGCTTCGTCGTGCGCTCGTCAATCGACGGGCCCGCGCGGCTGCGCAGGATGTAGAGCGAGGTCTCGATGACGCCCAGCGGGTTGCGCAGCTCGTGGCCGATGGAGCCCACCAGTTGGCCGAAGGTCGCCAGTCGCTCGGTGCGCGCCTGCTGCGCGAGCAGGTCCTCGCGGTACGTGTGGAGCATGATGGCCAGCTCCAGGTCCAGGATGCGCCCCAGCCCCGCGCGGGCGCTGTGCAGCGTCTCCGGCTGGTGCAGGTACGCCGAGTCGATGATGGCGTTGAGCTCCTGGCGCAGCACGTTCATCGCGCCGAACATGTAGTGCTGCGGCAGCGAGATTCGCACGTGCATCCGGCCGATGCGGCAGCGCAGGGCGAAGTAGGCCTCATCCCACGGGCCCCGCAGGAGCTGGTCCATCCACACCTGCAGCGTGCCGCGCAGGTGCCCCACCTGACTCTCTCCGCCCTCCAGGGCCCGACGCGCCCCCTCGTGCTCCAGGATGCGGTCGTAGAAGACGCGAGCGATGCGGGGGAAATGCGGGTGCGCGATGGCATGGAGGCCGACGAGTGACTGCTCGTCCCGCGCTCCAAAGCCCACGTACCGCTTCAGCTCCTCGAACAAGGTTTCCGCCATGGTTTCAGGGCCCGAGATTAACCGCTCGCCCCGCATCGGAGGAGGAACTCTGAAGCAAGCACCACGCCACTCACGGTGGGGCAAAGAGGCCCCCACGGGCGCACGATTTGCGCACCCGCCGACCTGGAGTCAGGGGTGCGCAAATCCTGCATGCACCGGGTGTGCGGCGACGAGGCTGCTCGCCCACCCTCCGGCCAGTGGACTCAGTGCATCAGCGACTGTCGGCCCCCGCGCGACAGGGACTCGCGCGTCACCGTCTCGCGCCCCGTCGCCTTGCCGCGCTCCAGCAGGGACTTCAGGCGCAGCAGGTCATCGTCCATCTGCCGCTTGGGGTCCACGCCCAGCATGCGCGCGAAGGCGTGGCCGATGGCGCCCGCGGGCGGGTTGTACGAGAGGCGGATGTCCACCCGCGTCCCGCCCTTCGGCGTGGGCTCGAAGTGGATGACGCCCGCGTTCTCCACGGACGTGCCCTGCACGCTCTTCCACGCGAGCAGCTTGTTGGGCACGCGCTGCGTGACGACGGCCTGCCATTCGAAGTGGAGCCCCGCGGGGCCCTTCACCTTCCAGTTCGAGCGGCCCTCGGAGTCGACGCGAATCTCATCCACGTGCGTCATGAAGCGCGGGAAGTTCTGCATCGCGTCCCAGAAGGCGAAGACCTCCTCCACCGGCGCGTTCACCGTGATGTCCTTGTGGAGGGTGATGGCGCGATGCCCCACGCCGATGCCGGTGAGCCGCCGCAGCTCCAGGTTGCTCAACGCGCGCAGCCCCAGCACGAAGCCTCCCGCGCCGAGCAGCGCCCCCAGCACTCCTCTGCGCTGGATGGCCCCCGACGCGAGCGACAGGGCCCCGAGCGCGCCGAAGAACCGCGCCGAGGGAGACCAGCGCGAAGCGCCGAAGGGCCGCGTCGGCCCACCGCGCGAGAGCCCGCCTTGAAGCTCGGACCGACGCGCGGAGTCCGCGAAGGGCAGCAGCCGGTTCTCCACGCCGCGCACCCCGCGCACGCGTCCGATGAACGGGACCACGCGCTTGAGCTCGTCGAGCAGGATGGAGCCCTCGAGCGTGATGACGCCGTCACGCGCGGCCACCTTCACGGAGCCCGGATGCGAGCACACGCGGCCCAGCGCGGCCCGGACGCGCTCGGAGAGCGTCACGTCGTCCACCGTCTCCGAGCGGAACCGGCCGATGGACTCCAGGAACAGGCCCCGTGAGCGCTGGGTCAAGTCCCGCTTGACGACGCCCGCCGCGCTCCCGGCCTCGTGGGCGGCGTGCACCGCCTTGCCTTGCAGGTGTGACCTGCGCCATCGACCACTGCGCGGATCGCTCCAGTACATCAACCCCACACCCAACCCCAGACCACTCAGTCCCCAAAAGGCTGCCTTCATGTCGTGCCTCCTGTTCGGTTTTCGATGAGCCCCATCCGGGGAACGTGAAGGCGCTCGTGCCGCGGTGCAGCAGCCACGGGCCGGCGGCTCCAGGCCCCGAGGGGACGCTCGCCACCCCATGAGCCCCGGAGCGCCCAAGGCCCTGCTTGGGACGTGGACGGGCCGGTGCCCGCCTGCCCGAGCATGCACAGGTTGAGCGGGCGGACAGACGACGACCTCTTCAGGAGCGCCCCACGCATGCCGACGCAGCAACCGCCGATTCCCGGAATGCCCACGCCACCGCCGCCCACGCGCGAGCCGACGCCCAACACCCCGGTGAAGGAGCCCGACCCGCAGACGCCCCAGCGTGAGCCGCCGCTCCAGCAACCGCCCGAGGAGGAGCCTCCTCGGCGGAGCCCACCCGAAATCGAGCCGCCGCTCCCACCGGACATCACCCCGCCGGGCATCCACGACCCGCCGCCTCCAGGGCAGCCGGGCAAGCCCAACATCATCGCGGGTGACACCGGGTCCCAGACCTCCTGAGCGACAGGCAGCCGTCCTGACGGGAGCCCCTCGCGCAGGCACTCCTGGCGGGCCAGGCCTCGGGATGGCTTCGCCCTCGCTCGCTCGACGGGCGGTGAGCGAGGCGGGCCGTTTCTCCAGGCACGCGTCGTGGCCAGTTTGCTCGCGAGAGGTGCGCGAGGAGGCACCCGACAAGGAGCTTCGCATGCAAGGCCCTGCGTTCCTGGACCGCTTCACGGCGGGTCGAGTCCTCGCGGAGCGTCTCGCTCATCATGGCTTCCGTCCGGACACCCGGGTGCTGGCCCTGCCACGCGGCGGCGTCCCCGTGGGCTACGAGGTGGCACGGATGCTGGGCGCGCCCCTGGACGTGTTCATCGTCCGCAAGCTGGGGACGCCCGGTCACGAGGAGCTGGCGATGGGCGCCATCGCCACCGGGGGCGTGCGCGTGCTCAACACCGAGGTGATTGACGAGGAGGGCATCCTCCCGGAGCAGCTCGACGAGGTCGCCGAGCGAGAGGACCTGGAGCTGCGGCGCCGCGAGGCCCACTACCGCCAGGGCAGACCCGCGCTGGACGTGCGCGGACGCAACGTCATCCTCGTGGACGACGGACTCGCCACCGGCTCCTCCATGCGCGCCGCCGTGGCCGCGCTGCGCAAGCAGGGCCCCGCTCGCATCATCGTCGCCGTGCCCGTGGCTCCCGTCGAGACGTGCGAATCCATCGAAGCGCTGGTGGACGAGACGGTGTGCGCGCGGACCCCGGAGCCGTTCTTCGCGGTGGGCCTCTGGTATCGGCGGTTCGAGCAGACCTCCGACGAAGAGGTGCGCGAGTTGCTGGAGCGCGCGGCGCGGGAGTCGGGGCTGCACCCGGAGCAGCCGGGTCCGGCGTGAGTCTGGTGGGCGCGGAGGACCCGCCCCCTTGCTCACCGAACGACGGAGGCACCCGTCCCCAGGCCCGGCGGCGCGGTGTCGAGCACGATTCCGGTTAGGCTCGCGCTCCTCACACCCCCATGCACGAGTTCCCCACCCGTCGTCAGATGCTGCTGGCCGTCCTCATGGCCACCGCGCTCGCCGCCCTCATCGAGTGGGCGTGGGCCAGCGCGGACGCGGCGAGTCCCCTGCCCCGTGTCCTCTCCACCTCGTTCCTGGTGCTGACGTGTGCCGGCACGCCCGCGCTGCTGCTCGCGCACGCTCGGGAGCGCACCCGCCGCGAGCGCGACGCCGCCCTGCGCAGCGCCGGTGACTCCAGCGCCCTGCGCGACGCCATGATGGACGTCACGCCCGTGGGCTTCGCCTTCTTCGACCGCAACCTGCGCTACATCCACGTCAACGCGGCCCTCGCGGCGATGAACGGCCTGCCGGCGGGCGGACACCTGGGCCGCCACGTGTCGGAGGTGATGCCCGAGCTGGGGCGGCTGCTCGCGCCGCGACTCCAGCGCGCGCTGGAGACGGATGCGCCCGTCCAGGACACCTGCCTGGAGGTGGAGACTCCCGCCGCGCCGGGCGAGCCCCGCTTCTGGTTCGGCAGCTACTCGCGCGTGCGCGGCACCGGCGGCGAGGTGCTTGGCGTCATCGCCGCGCTCTCGGAGCTGACCGAGCGCATGCGCGCCGAGGAGAGCCTCCAGGAACACGAGGGCCTCCTCGACGTCCTCACCCGCTCGCTGCCCGACTACCTGTGGGGCGGCAAGCTGCGCGACGGCGCGCTGCGCGACTTCTACTGCACGCCCGTCATCGAGCGCACCACCGGCTACCCCGCCTCGGCCTTCGCCGAGCCCGGCCCCGGCGGCGGCCCTCCTCCCTTGTGGGCGGGGATGATCCACCCCGAGGACCGCGCTCGCTACCGCGCTCGCATCGAGTCGCTCGCGCCCAGCTCCGAGGTGGAGCTGGAGCACCGCCTCATCTGCGCCGACGGCCGCGTGCGCTGGGTCCGCAGCCGCGCGGCGGCCTCCGCGAAGGACAGCCAGGGCGAGCTGCACGTGGGCTGCGTCGTCACCGACATCACCGACCGCTACCTCGCGGACGAGCTGCGCCAGCGCCTCCACGAGAGCTTCCGTCGCTCCGCCCAGGAGTGGCGCCGCACGTTCGACGCCGTCACCTCGCCGCTCGTCGTGCTCGGCGCGGACGGCACCATCCAGCGCCTCAACGCCGCCGCGTGCATCCTCTTCGGTGGGCTGGACCCCTCCGGCCAACCCCTGTCCACCGTCGCCTCCGAGCCACCGTGGTCCAGCACGCCGCCGCTGGTGGACGAGCTTCGCCGCACGCATGGCAGCCTCACCCGCGAGGTGAAGGACCCCCGCTCGCGCCGCACGTGGGAGCTGTCCGCCGCGTGGGTGGACGAGGTCGGCGGCGAGGACTCGCGCATCATCGTCGTCGCCACCGAGGTGACGCACTTGCTGGAGCTGCAGGCCAGCCTGCGCCGCAGCGAGACGATGGCCGCGATGGGCGCCATCGTCGCGGGCGTGGCCCACGAGGTCCGCAACCCCCTCTTCTCCATCTCCGCCGTGGTGGACGCCGTGGAGGCCACCGTCGGAGCCCGCACGGAGATGGCCCCGTACCTGGACGTGCTGCGCGGCGAGGTGCGGCGCCTCAACCACCTCACCCAGGAGCTGTTCGAGTACGGCCGCCCCACCCGGGGCGAGTGGGTGGAGGGCCCCGTGCGGCCCGTCGTCGAGGAGGCGCTGGCCGCGTGCGCGCTCACCGGAGAGCAGTCCCGCGTGACGGTGACGCAGACGCTCGCGGAGGCCCTGCCTCCGGTGCGCATGGACTCGCGGCGGCTGTTCCATGTCTTCCGCAACGTGCTGGAGAACGCCGTGCAGCACTCGCCCGCGGGCACCACCGTGAAGGTGGCCACCACGCCGCTGGAGGAAGAGGGCCGCGCCTGGGTGCGCTGCACCGTGAGGGACGGCGGGCCGGGCTTCCGCGAGGAAGATTTGCCCCACGTCTTCGAGCCCTTCTTCAGCAAGCGCAGGGGCGGCACGGGACTGGGGCTGTCCATCGTCCAGCGCATCCTGGAGGAACACCAGGGCGTCATTCGCCTGCGCAACCATCCGGAGGGTGGCGCGGAAGTCACGCTGCTGCTACCAGCGGTGTCCTCGCCTTCCGTCAGCATGCACCTGGACTCGCTCGCCTCATGACGACACGAACCCGCATCCTCCTCGTGGACGACGAGCCCGGCGTCCGGCTGGGCATGAGGGGCTACCTCACCGCCCACGGCTTCGACGTGGATGAAGCCCAGAGCCTCGCCGAGGCCCAGGAGGTCTTTCGCACGCACCGCCCCGACGTCGCGGTGGTGGACTACCGCCTGACGGACGGCACCGCGCTGGAGCTGCTGCCCCGCCTCAAGGAGATTGACGCGGCCGTGCCGCTCGTCGTCCTCACCGGCCACGGCTCCATCGAGCTGGCCGTCCAGGCCGTCAAGGAAGGCGCCGAGCAGTTCCTCACCAAGCCCGTGGAGCTGGCTGTCCTCAAGGTCGTACTGGAGCGACTGGTGGCCCAGCGCCGCGAGCGGCAGCGCCTGCGCGCCGACCTGTCCCGCACCGCGCGCGCCACGGTGGATCCCTTCCTGGGCACCAGCGCCGCCATCCAAAACCTGCGCGCCGAGGCCGAGCGCATGCAGCACAGCGACAGCCCCGTGCTCGTCACCGGTGAGACGGGCAGCGGCAAGAGCGTGCTCGCGCGCTGGCTTCACGAAGGCGGCCCGCGCGCGGACGCGCCCTTCGTGGACCTCAACTGCGCGGCGCTGTCGAAGGACCTGCTGGACTCGGAGCTGTTCGGCCACGAGAAGGGCGCCTTCACCGGCGCGGTGGCCGCGAAGCAGGGCCTGCTGGAGGTCGCGGACCGGGGCACGCTGTTCCTCGACGAGATTGGCGACATGGACCTGGCCGTCCAGCCCAAGCTCCTCAAGGTGCTGGAGGAGAAGCGCTTCCGAAGGCTCGGTGACGTGCGCGACAGGCGCGTCGACATTCGCCTCATCGCGGCCACGCACCAAGACCTGGGCGTCGCCACGCGCGAGAAGCGCTTCCGCGGCGACCTCTACTTCCGCGTCAGCACGCTCATCCTCCACGTGCCCGCGCTGCGCGAGCGCACCGAGGACATCCCCGTGCTCGCCCGCCACTTCCTCGCGGAGATGGGCGGCGCGCGCGGACGGGGCGGCGTGGGACTCCAGCCCGACGCGGAGGCCGCGCTCACGCGCTACCCCTGGCCCGGCAACATCCGAGAGCTGCGCAACGTGCTGGAGCGCGCCGTGCTGCTGTCCGGCGGCGGCCCCCTGTCCCGTGGAGACCTGCGCTTCGAGGCCTCCACCGACGAGCCCCGCGTCGAGGACGACCTGACGCTGGAGGAACTGGAGCGCCGCCACATCGAGCGCGTCCTGCGCCGCGAGAATGGCCACGTCGAGCGCGCCGCCCTCCGCCTCGGAATCCCCCGCTCCTCCCTCTATGAGCGGCTGAAACGTTTGGGAATCAACAGATCCGGATTCCAGAAGTCGGATCCGTGATCTGGAAAAACCCGCCTCCGCTGGAAGGGGGTGGGTTCGCAAGTGCCGGAAAAGTCGTCCGGCCAGGGTGAGAAAGACCCCTGGCCCCTGACTTGCTCACGGCCCGCGCGTGTCCCAGAACCTCCTCATCGTCGACGACGAATCCGCGCTGTGTTGGGTGCTCGGGCAGTTCTTCGCGAGCGCGGGGTATCGCGTCGACTCGGCGCAGGCGCTGGATGAAGCGCTGGGGCTGATGACGACGGGCCGCTACGACCTGGTCATCAGCGACTTGCGGTTGAGTGGCACACAATCCGAAGAAGGGCTGGTGCTGGCGGACTTCGTGCGTCGCTTCACGCCGGACACGCGGGTGGTGTTGCTCACGGCGTTCGCCTCGCCGGAGCTGACGACGCGGGCCCGGGAGTTCGGGGTGGACCTCGTGTTGCCCAAGCCGCAGCCCTTGCCCTCGCTGGCCCGGCACGTCTCCGAATTGTTGGCGGCCCGTTGATGCGGCCCAGGCCCTTCTGGCACCGTCGGGTCATGCGAGTGCATTCCCACCCCCCTGTCCCCCCCGCATCGCGCGGACGGAGCACGAGGACCCTGGCGCGGCACGCGGCTGACGTCGGAAGTTCCCTGATGCTGGCGCTGCTGGTGGCCGTCCTCCTGACGACAGGCACGGCCCGAGCGCAGGCCCAGGTCTCCCAGGCCATCGACGTGCAGCAGTACAAGCCCGGGCCGGGCGCCTACGACGTGCTGGGACTGCATGGCGCGCGCGTGGGCAAGCACCTGGATTGGAACCTGGGGCTGTCCGCCAACTTCGCGCAGGATCCGCTCAACCTGTTGGATCCGCGCCGCGACGAGTTCGTGTACCGCATCGTCGACAGCCAGCTCACCGTGGACCTGATGGGCGCGGTGGCCCTGTTCGATCGACTGGAAGTGGGCGTGTCGCTCCCCCTCTCCACGACGTCGTCGCAGCCCGCGACGGCCATCTCCCCCACGCTGGCGAACGGCGCGGCGGGCACGGGCGTGGGTGACCTGCGGCTGGTGCCGAAGGTGCGGCTGTTGTCGACGGAGGGGGGCCTGCACCTGGCCTTCGTCGCGCCGGTGACGTTGCCCACCGCGGGCGGCTCGGACTTCCTGGGGACGAA
>NZ_JBLZWL010000133.1:0-17543 GCF_049194865.1 Corallococcus terminator
CGGGGACGCTCGGTCCACCGACACACCCGGGCGGGGAACTCGCTCACCCCAAGGGGAGCGAGGGAGGGGTTCAGGGACGCTGGCTGGCGCGGCGCCGACGGAGCAGACCGGCCACCAGCAGGCCCGAGGCAGGGAGCAGGGCGGCGGTGGGACCCGCCGCGCAGCCTCCACCGGAGCCGCCTCCCTCATCGTCGATGCCCGCCGTCGGAGGGGAGGGGCGGTCGTCCGGATTGCCCGTCGAGGGGGGGCCCCCGTCGGTGCCGCCACCGCTCTCACCCCCGCCACCCGAGGCCGCGCTGACCGTGACGACGGACGTCGCCGTGCGCGTCACGGGGCCGAACGTCGCCGTCGCCGTCACCGTGTACTGGCCGGCCTTGGCGTAGGTGTGCTCCGCCGTCGTGCCCTCGGCCGCGCCGCCGTCGCCGAAGTCCCACGTCACCGGCACTTCCGAGGACGTCGCCGCGCGGAAGAGGGCGCGGTGCGGGGCCACGCCGCGCTCGCCCTCCACGGTGACGGACAGGGCGTCCGCGGGGGGCGGCTCCTCCACGGGAGGCAGGTCCTTGCGCAGCGTGAAGCTGTCCAGCACCTTCTCGTCCGTGGTGATGAGCTTCGCGGTGAGCACGCCCTCCACCACCTCCACGTCGAGGAAGCCGTGCGCCTTGTTGTCGCGCACCTGGCTCCAGCTCGGCTGGCCCACGGAGAACGCGCGCAGGGCCGCCCCGCCGCCGCCCACCACCAGGTAGGGAATGCCGCCCGAGGACGCGACGCTGTCGCCCTGCATGGGCTTGCTGCGCTCGTAGTTGTGGTCATGGCCCGTCAGCACCAGGTCCACGCCGTACTTCTCGAAGATGGGGCCGAACTGGCGGCGCATGGTGAGCTGGGAGCCGTGCTCGCCGCTGGACCAGGGCGGGTGGTGGAAGAAGACGACCTTCCAAGGCTGCGTCGTCCCGGCCAGGTCCGTCTGCAGCCACGCCTTCTGGTCCGCCAGCGAGCAGCGCTCCGCGGACGACAGGCCGATGGCGCAGTTGGAGTCGAGCGACACGAAGTGCACGTGTCCCCAGTCGAAGGAGAAGTAGCGCTCCGAGCCCGCCGGGTTGTTGGTGGGCATGTAGAGGTTGTCCAGGTACGGCTGCCCCTGGTTCGTCACGTACTCGTGATTGCCGGGCGAGGCGAAGAGGGGGACCTCCGCCAGCAAGGCCGCCATGGGGGCGAAGAGGTTGTTCTGGAAGTCGGCCTCGGTGCCGTCGGGATAGGCGTTGTCGCCCAGGGCCACGAACAGCTCCGGCTTGCGCGCGAGCATGTCGGCGGCCACCGCCTTCTGGTCCGAGCCGCCCGTGCCGAAGTCACCCACGGCCGCGAAGTGCACGCGGCGCGTGCCGGGCTCGGGCGCGGTGGTGAAGCGCTTGGCGGGCGTCTTGAGGCCGCAAGCGCTGACCTCGTAGGAATACTCGGTGGCGGGCTTCAGGCCCGTGAGCACCACGGCATGGACGCGGCCGGAGGCCTCCGAGCGGGCGACCTCGCTGACCGCTCCCACGCCATACCGCACCTCGGGCGAGCAGTTGGCCGCCAGGCGGAACGCCACCAGGGCGGTGTCCGGGCCCACTTTCTGGAGGTAGGGGTCGCGGGCGAGGACGCCCGCGGAGGCCACGCCCGACAACAAGGTCAGGGCTACGGCCAGGGGAAGCAGGTTGAAGCGGGTCTTCCGATGCATGCAGCCTCCTCCCGAACCAATTTCGGGACGGAGGCCCAACCGTTCACTCAACGACCTTCATCCGGAAGGGAAGCGGGCGCCAGGCGGCGAGGCAAGCCCTCGCACGCCCAACGCCTGTCCCACCGGGCGCTACTTCTTTATCTCGTAGGACGCGAGGTCCTCGGTGCGCTCGCCCTCCTCGCGCACCTTGCCCACACCGGGCACGAGCCAGTAGGTGCGCTCCTTGCCTTCCTTCACCTCGCCGGCGTCGTTGAGCTTGTCGCGGCGCACCTTGATGGCGTTGGTGAAGGTGCCGGCCCGCGTCCGCACCGTCACGCCCGTCTCCAGCACGCGCCACGTATAGGTGGGGTCGCTGTCCTCCTTGCTGCCGTCACCCATCACCGTCAGCTCCTGCACGGCGCTGGTGAAGGACCAGGGGAGGGTGCCCGGCGCGCGCGCCAGGGACTTCACCGTGGCGGGCGCCCACGTGGTGGTGCGCACCTGCACGCCGTCCCGGTGGTCCTCCTCGCGGAGCCGCACCACCAGCCCGTTGCTCTGCTCGAGCTGCCACGAGTACTCCTCGTAGACGATGCCGGTGGCGACGCGGTCCTGCTTGCTGTGCACCAGCACGCCCGTCGTCCCCGCCGGAGCCCCCGGCACCTCGCGCGGCCCCTGCACCGTCACGTGCTTCTGGAAGTTGCCATGCACCGGGTCCTGGATGTCGTAGACCCAGGTGGAGCCCGTCGTCAGCGGCCACAGCGTCTTCGAGGCCGCGTCATCCGGGGTGTTGTCGTTCGGGTCCTTGTCGCCCGGCAGACCCACGTCTCCACCTGGCCCCGTGGGACCCGGCCCATCTCCGCCCGGCAGGCTCCCGCCGCCACCACAACCCACGAGCAACCATCCGGCCGCGAGCGCGACCACCCACCTGCGCGTCATGTCAGCTCCTCCCGTGTTCCCTTGGGGCTTACCGCCGTCCACCGCAGCCCCCTGAGGGGCGTGCCTTCCGTCCGTCCCAGCGCCGCCGTCAGCGAGCCGGGCACGGGTTCCTCCACTTCCAGTTCCAATCGCCGCCCGTCGAAGTCGAGCGCGCAGCTCTTCACCAGCACGTTGCGCTCGCCCAGCGCGCTCCTCAGCGACGCCTCCGCGCCCACCAGGTCATCGGCCTGCGCGGAGACGAGGAGTCGCTGTTTGGGGGCCGCCGCGGGCGCCTCCTTGTTGAACAGGTCCAGCACGAACAGCAGCGCCGCGACGAACACCATGCCCACGCCGGCGAGCCCCAGGCTGCCGTGGCCACACGCCATGCCCAGGCCAATCATCAGGAAGAGGATGGCCGCGTCGCGCGGGTCCTTGAGGCCGGAGCGGAAGCGCACGAAGCCGCCCAGCCCCACCAGCCCGAAGGCCTTGGCCACGCTGTCGCCAATGACGGCGGTGATGACCGCCGCCGCCGCGCACAGCAGCACCTGCGCCTGAATCATGTCCGACTTCGGCAGCGCCCGGCGCATGAGCAACCGCCAGGGCCGCAGCGACAGCACCGTGCCGATGAACGCCGCCGCGAGCATCCGCGGCAGCATCACGGTGATGGACAACGAGCTCATCTCCGCCTTGGCGCTCTCGAACAGCGCCGGAATCGAAACCTCCATGTCGGGGCTCCCTTAGAGCTCGACCAGCTGTGTGGCCGCTTCCGCGACGACGCGGCTCTGGCGGACCGTGGTGCCCCGGACGTCGAGCGTCGACGCCGTGGCGATGACCGCATAAGCGTTGCGCAACACCGGCAGGCTCGTGGGGCGTGCCTCCAATACCCGTGAGATGAGCGTGCGTGCCTCGGGCCCCAGCGGCAGCCCCTTGAGCGACGACAGCACGGTGGCGGGCCAGCGCTTCGCATGCTCCACCCGCAGCTTCCACGCCCGCGGGTCGTTCATGCCGTCCACCGAGTCCAGCGCCTCCTTCGTCTTCGGCGCCCCGCGCTCACGCAGCGCCCAGGCCTCCTCCGAGTCGAGCCCTGTCAGCGAGCGCAGCACCAGCTTCAGCGCCTTGCCCGCCAGCGCCTCGCGCAGTCCGCGCGCCACGGGCGTGTCCAGCCCCTGGGTGCCGCGCAGCACCGCCAGCCTGTCATGGGGCAGGAGCGCCTCGCGCAGCGCGTCCGCCCTCGCGTCCGTCAGGCCTCCCAGGCTGCGGGCGACGTCCGTGTACAGCGAGCGCTGCACACCCGCCTCGCGCACCACCCAGGACTCCTCGCCGTCCACGCCGGCCAGTCCCAGCAGCACGTCGCTCAGGCGGCCATCCTTCATGCCGCGCTCGCGCAGCGCCCACGCCTGGGGCGAGCTGTCGTCCTTCAGACCCTGGAGCACCTCCGACGGGGCCTGGGCATACAGCCGCTCGCGCATCATCGACGCGCGCGCGCCAGAGATGCCTCCCAGGCCGAGCGCCACCTGCGCGGGTGCCAGCGGCGCCAGCACCTCGCGCAGCGTCCACGCCGCGTCATCGCCCAGGCCCTGGAGGCCTCGCGCGGTGAGGGCGGGGAAGCGCTCCACGAAGGCCATCCGGCGCTGGTGCGCCATGAGCCCGGGCAGGCCCCCCAGCATCCACACCGCGAGCGACGGCTCGCGCACCTCCACGGAGTCCAGGGCCTGGAAGAAGCGCGTCTCCACGTCCTCCACGGCCACGGGGCCCGTGGGCGGGGGCGTCGTGGCCACGGGGACGATGCGCTGCACGGGCGTGTCACGCCCCTCCAGTCGCGCCACCACCGCGTCCACCAGACGCTGCTCCAGCACGTGCAGCGGCGCGTCGTTGTTCTCCAGGATGAGCCAGCGCCGAGGGTCTTCCTTGGCCAGGGCCAGGAAGGACTCGCGCACGCGCACCGCCAGGCCCGCGCCCGCCAGCCCCTTGCGGCTGTCACCGTCCGAGCTTCGTCCCGCCTGGGACTTGCCCAGCCGCTTGCGCCACCGCGCCAGGTCCGGGTCCACGTCCACCAGGATGACCAGGTCCGGCCACAGCCCCTGCGAGGCCAGCTCGCACGCGGGCCGCAGCTCCGACATGGGAAGTCCCCGGCCACCGCCGCTCAGCGCGAGCTGCGAGTACAGGTAACGGTCGGTGATGCACACCTCTCCCCGCGACAGCGCGGGCGCCACCACTTCCTCCAGTTGCTGCGCGTCGCGCGCAAGGTTGAGAAAGAACTCCGCGCGCGGCGACATCTCCAGCAGCCGCGCATCGCGCGTCAGCTCACGTACGCGCCGGGCGGTGGACGAGCGCAGCTCGCCTCCTTCCCGTGCGTGCGCCACCCGGTAGCCGAGCTTTTTCAGCCTCCCGGCCAGCAGGTTGGAGAGCGTCGTCTTGCCGCTGCCGTCAATCCCCTCGAAGTCGATGAACACGGTGCCTTATCCCCTCGCGACCCCATCCACGGCGAAGGAGTGAACCCTCGCCATCCCCTCAGCGAACTTGCTGTACGTTGGCGCGCCACCCGGATTGAGCGACGACAACCAGTCGGGCAGCTCCTGCCCCAGGTGCTTCACCTCCACCACCACGCGCCCTTCGTTCCACAGCGGCGGGCCCAGCCGCTCCGCCGTCAGGGCAAGCTGGGACATCGCCAGCTCGGGGGCAATCTGGTGGTAGCCGATGTCCCGGTCCACCGTCACCCGCCACGCCTGCGACGCCTGATACACGTGCCGCTGGTACGTCACCGCCAGCACCGGCAACAGACTGCCT
Source organism: Corallococcus terminator (assembly GCF_049194865.1). Lineage (GTDB taxonomy): Bacteria > Myxococcota > Myxococcia > Myxococcales > Myxococcaceae > Myxococcus > Myxococcus terminator_A. The sequence goes on from NZ_JBLZWL010000133.1 coordinate 5,393, forward strand.
CCGGTGATGAGCGGCAACAGGCGCGCGCCCCCTCGCAACACGCGCCCCAGGTCCGAGCGCGGCACCCAGACCCGACGCTTCTGCGTGAGGCCGTGACGCTCGCGCTTCACCTCCAGCACCACGCGCTCCACGCCGCCGGAGCCCACGTCCGGCGAGTACTCCTTCGTGCGGACCTTGAGGCAGTCCTCTGGCGAGCGCAGCGCGCGCGACGCCAACGGACAGCCCGGTCGGTCGAAATAGACGGACACGATGCGCGTGGGCAACGGCACCTGTCCGTCCAGCTCCATCGACAACCGCGCGCACAGCGCGAGCGCGGTCTGCTCCCCGAGTACCAGCTTGAACTCACGCCGGAGTCGGGTCACTTCTCCCTCGGCGAACGAGAGCATGACGTGTCTCCGTGACTAGAAGCGGGTGGCGAGCTGCAGCGAGTACTCGAGGCCCGGTGCCTCGTCCCCTGGCCGCAACGCGCGCTCCACCTGGAACTGCCCCCGAAAACGACTCCCCAGCAGAAGGTTGAGACCCCCGAGCAGCGAGTGGCCCCGGCCTTCCACATCCCCTCTCAACTGCAACCCCTCCGCTCCCACCACTGGCTGGAGCGCCCACTCCGTCGTCAACGGCACGGTCCAGCTCGCCAGCAGCAACTGCGCGGTGAACGGACCCACGGGCAGCCGTCCCGTCACGACCTCGCCCGTCACGTTCAGCCCACCGAACTTGAGCTCCGCGTCCGCCGCCACCGCGTGCCGACGCGCCCTGTCCAAGGCCTCCGCCACATACGTGCTGACCCCCAGGGTGAGCATCTTCTTGAGCGGACGCACGCTCACGCGCCCGGCCAGGTCCTCCTTGGTGCGCACGCCCAGCTCGTCCTTGGAGCCCTGGAACACGCCCGCGGACACGCGGACATCCCACAGGCTCTTGAGCCGCACCTCGCCCATCAGTCCCATCCGACGGCCGCCCAGCTCGTGCACGTCCCCCAGGTAGTCCTCCACCAGGCCGCGTCCCTGGATGGGCAGGCTCCACGAGCCCTCCAGCCGGCGCTGGAGGAAGGGGGCCTTGAACTGGCCGCCATAGAGGCGGAAGCGCTTGCCGTCATCCGCCAGACGCACGAAGGCGTCCTTGAGGATGTTGGAGTCCGCGAGGTCCGCGCTCACCTCGGCCTCCAGGTTGGACAGCGACGTGCCCACGCCCACGCGCGCGGAAGGGATGCTCAGCGTGCGCTGGTACTTCGAGCGCTCGTCCGCGTTGGCGCGCGCGTAGACGCGGCCGAAGACGCGCACCGTCTGCACCTCGTCCTCGGGCGTGTCGTCGAGCGCCGTGGAGTCCTCGCCAAGCGAGTCCTCCTGCTGCGCGCCCGGCTTCGACTTTTTCTTCTTCTTGTCCACCTGCGAAGGCTGCGCGGCCGTGGGCTGCGAACTCGTCGGCGGCACCGGCTTCACCGCGTCGCTGGTGTCTCCCGGTTGGATTCGCGGCGGCAGTGCCTGCGCCAGCGCTCCGTCGGGCATGCTGTTCTGGGAGGGCTCCAGGGGCTCGGAGCCCTCCGGTGGTCCGCTCTCGGGGGCTTCCACTCCATCCACCACGCCGCCCGAGAGCGGATCCTCCACGGCCACCGCATCAGAGGTGTCCAGCCCCGTGCCGCTCGCCGAGGCCTGAGCCTCCGCGAACGCCGGCCCACTCAGGAGGACCGCGATGAGGAGGCCCCGCCTCCCCAGATCATCCAACCGCCACCCGCCCATGTCCCCGCCTCCCCATCGCAGCCGGGAGAGGCCTTGTGCAACTGCGGTGCCCGAATCGACAACGTCGGGTGCAGGACGGCGGTGGGCGGCGCTCGGCCGTGCCAGGGAGCGAAAGCGTCGTGACGAGGGCGTTACCTGCCCACGTGTGGGAACGAAAGTTCCACTGCGTGGGCAGCCTGGCCTGTACGAATGTCGATCAGCTGTTGGAAGGAGTTACCGGTCGGACGACGCATCCGGCGGCGGGACGGTGGAGTCGCTCGCCCCGGTGGGTACGGTGGAGTCCGTCGTCGTCGTCGTCGTGGAAGCCGGAGCGGTGCCGCTGTCGGGCGTGCTCGCGGGCGGGGCAGGGGCCCTCATCCGCCGCATCGCGCCCCGCACACCCCACACGAGCGCCGTGCCGGAGGCCAGGATGAGCAGGCCCCAGCTCAACCCCGGCGGCAACGGCCGCGAGGCCACGGTGACGTAGCCGGTCAGCACCTTGAGGTGGTTGTTCTGGTAGCGGACCTCCAGCTCGTAGAGGCCCGGCTCGTCGAAGGTCAGCTCCGTGTGCCAGTTGACGCCGTCGCGGGTCAGCGTCTTCGTCACCTGGGAGGGCGAGTCCTTCATGTGGACCGTCAGCGTCAGCGGGCCGGTGAACTCGGCGCCCTGGAACGCGCCCACGTGGAGCGACAGCATCGCGGGCTCGCCCTCGCGGGGGAGGGCGGGGTGAAGCGTACCCTGCAGGCGCTCCTCCGCGTCCGCCCAGCGCAGCTCCATGACGTCGCCGCGCCTCTCCAGGCGGAGTTGATCCGCACCCGGAGTGACTGCGAGCGCACCCGTCGCGAGCAGGCAGGCAATCAGCAGCCCGACCGAATTCCGTGCGTGCCACCTTTGCCTCGGCGACCGCTGTCCCCTAAGATGGCGAACCCTGAAGCATTCCATCTGAGCCAACTCCCCCGGCCAGAGTACCGGGATGAACCCTCAATCATTCGGGAAATATCAGCTCCTGAAGAAGCTGGCCACCGGCGGCATGGCCGAGGTGTGGCTGGCTCGTCAGTCGGGCATCGAGGGGTTCCATAAGAACCTCGTCGTGAAGCGCATCCTCCCGCATCTGGCGGAGGACCGTGAATTCGTGGAGATGTTCCGGAACGAGGCGCTCATCGCGGCGCGCTTCAACCATCCGAACATCGCGCAGGTCTACGAGTTCGGCGAGGCCAACGGCACCTACTACATCGCCATGGAGTTCATCCACGGCGAGGACCTGGGCCGGGTGATGCGCAAGGCGGCCAGCGCGGGCCAGTGGATTGCGCGCCCGCTGGCCATCCGCATCGTCGCGGCGGCGTGCGAGGGGCTGTACTACGCCCACAACCGCACGGACGACGCGGGCCGGCCGCTGCGCGTGGTGCACCGCGATATCTCGCCGCAGAACATCCTCATCAGCTTCGACGGTTCGGTGAAGCTGGTGGACTTCGGCATCGCCAAGGCCGCGGACCAGGCGTCGCTGACGAAGTCGGGCGCCATCAAGGGCAAGTTCGCGTACATGGCGCCGGAGCAGGCCGCCGGCAAGCCGCTGGACGGGCGCGCGGACATCTTCGCCATCGGCCTGGTGCTCTACGAGCTGCTCACGGGCGTGCGTCCGCTGAAGCGGGACTCGGAATTGGCGACGCTCCAGGCCGCCATGGAGTGCGCCATCCAGCCGCCGTCGCAGGTGGCGGACGTGCCGGAGGAGATGGACCCGGTGGTGATGCGGGCCGTCACCAAGAACGCGGATGACCGCTACCGGGACGCGCGGACGTTCCAGACGGCGCTGGAGGAGATCCTCGTCGGCCAGCGCTGGGTGGCGGGCTCGGTGCAGATCTCCGAGCTGATGGAGACGCTGTTCGCGGACCGGCTCGCGGACGAGAGGGTCCAGGGGCAGGTCGTCGCGGCGGATGAAGATGCGTCTGGCAGCTCGGGCTCGCCGCCCCCGCCTCCGCAGCAGGAGCGAGGCCGGGGACGTCCGTCGTCCGCCGACATGAGCTGGGACGCGCCTCCGGGTGAGGCGTCCGCCCCCCGCGAGCGAGGCGGCCGTGCCCCGCCCGCGCGCTCCGCGCCGCCTCCACCGCCCCCGCGTCGCACCGGGGCGTCCGCGCAGCCTGTCGTGGAAGAGGATCCGGGTGAATGGGACGCTCCCTCGGGCGACGTCGAGGCGCCGCCGCGCCGTCGGGGCGGGACGTCCGATTCGATGCGCCGGCCCAGCAGTGCGAATGCCACCCAGGTGGCGCGCACCAGCTCCCGCTCGGACCTGCGCAGCGCTGTCACCAATCCAGGGGATACGCCCCCGCCGGCGCCGCGCCGCTCCATGACGCGGGCCTCGCAGGTGGCCGTGGAGGCGCCTCCGCCGCCGCGCTCCCGCACGTCCGCGTCGTTGGACCTGGACGAGCGCACGCGCATGGAGGACGAGGACGAGGACGACGAGCGGACCATGCTTCCGCCGCCGGAGCCCTCGCCGCCGCCGCGCCGCCGCACGGGGATGCAGTCGCAGGTGTCCGCGCCGGAGCCGCCGCCGCGCCGGCGCACCTCCAGCCGCGCGGAGATGCCCTCGTCGCCGCCGTCGCGCTCACGGGTCTCGCTCTCCGCCGCGCCCGCGGTGCGGGGGCATGACGACGTCGACCGCGCGATATCGGACGACTCCCGCCGCACGCGCCGCACCATGGCGACGCGCAACGTGGCCACGCTGGGCTTCATCGTGGGGTTGCTGGCGGTGGTGGCCATCTTCCACAAGCCCATCCTCGCGGTGCTCAGCGCCACGGCATCCGACGGGCAGGGTGTGCGCCTCACCATCAACACCAACGAGCGCGTGAAGGTGTCCGTGCGCCACGCCAATGGCTGCGGCGGCTCGCAGCTGGTCACCGAGCTGGGCATGACGCCGCTGACGCTGGTGTCGGGCGCGCACCTGCAGGACACGCTCATCATGGAGAACGAGCAGCAGGGCATCTACAAGGAGGACACGGACACGCTGGCCTTCGGCGAGCCGGGTCAGGCCAAGGTGCTCACCCAGGAGTTCCGCCGGGGGAGTCTGCTGCTGCTGCTCAAGCCGGACACCGTGCGCGGCATCACCGTGCGCCGCAGGGGCCAGGATGTCGGCATCTACCAGGGTGGCAACAACAAGGGCCTGAAGATCGAGCTGATGGAGGGCAAGAACAAGCTCGAGCTGAACGGCGGTCCGCTGAAGGAGCCGTTCCTCTTCGAGGTCGACATCAAGCCCAACAGCATCAACCGAGATACGCAGGACCTGTCCGCGTTCCTCGGTTGAGCTGACGCACCTCGCCTCAGTAGCGGGGCAGGGTGGGGTCCACCTGAAGCGAGTACAGGTCGATGCCGCCTCGCAGCGACACGGCCTGCAACCCACGGGACATCAGGTAGGCCGTGCCGTCCAGGCTGCGCACGCCGTGGTGGCAGTAGACGACGACGGGCCGGCCCCGCAGGGCCTCCAGCTCATCGGCGCGCTCGTCCAGCTCCGGCAGGGGGATGAGCACCGACTCCGGCAGCGCGACGTACTCGTGCTCGTGCGGGAAGCGCACGTCCAGCAGGAAGGGGCGGGACTCGGCGGGGCCCGCGAGCAGCTCGGCGAGGCGTGCGGGCGTGATTTCAGGGATGGGCATGGGGAACTTTCGTCAGGAAGTCGCGGCGCAGAAGCGCTCGTAGTCGATGAGCTCCACCTTCGCGCCCGGCGCGCACACCGGACACTGGGCATCCCGGCGCAGCTTCAGCTCCTGGAAGCGGGTGCTCAGCGCGTCGAAGGTCAGCAGCCGGCCGACGAGCGTCTCGCCCTGGCCGAGCAGCAGCTTGAGGGCCTCGTTGGCCTGGAGGAGGCCGATGATGCCGGGCAGCACGCCCAGCACGCCGGCCTCCGCGCATGACGGCGCAAGCTCCGGGGGCGGTGGGGCGGGGTAGAGGCAGCGGTAGCAGGGGCCCTGGCCGGGCACGAAGGTCGTCACCTGGCCCTCGAAGCGGAACACGGAGCCGTGGATGTTGGGCAGGCCCTTCATGAGGCACGCGTCGTTGAGCAGGTAGCGGGTGGGGAAGTTGTCCCCGCCGTCGAGGACCAGGTCGAACCCCTCCAGCACGCGCAGGACGTTGTGCGAGGTGAGCCGCTCCTGGAAGGGGAGGACGCGGACGTCGGGATTGAGGGCTTCAATCGCCGCCTTCGCGCTCACCACCTTGGGCTGGCCCCGGCGCTCCTGGGTGTGCAGCACCTGCCGCTGCAGGTTGCTCAGGTCCACCACGTCCGAGTCGACGATGCCCAGCGTCCCCACGCCCGCCGCCGCCAGGTACAGCGCCGCCGGAGAGCCCAGCCCGCCCGCGCCCATCAGCAGCACGCGCGACTTCAAGAGCTTCGCCTGCCCCTCCTCGCCCACCTCCGGGAGGATGAGGTGCCGGCGGTAGCGCTCCTTCTGTTCGGCGGTGAGCACGAAGGGCTTCTCCACCGGCAGCGCCGCGTCGCTCCAGCGGTTGTAGCCCCCCGCCAGCGAGGCCACGCGCGTGTAGCCCAGCTCCTTCAGGCTCTTCACCGCCAGCGCCGAGCGCGTCCCTCCGGCGCAGTACACGACGAGCTCCTCGTCCCTCCCGGCCCGCTCCTCGATGCGCAGCTCCAGGTAGCCCCGGGGGATGTGCACGGCGCCGGGCAGCCGACCGCCCGCGTACTCGTCCGCCTCCCGCACGTCGATGAGCTTCACGGCGGCCCGGCTGTCCAGCAGTCGCTTCACCTCATCCACGGTGACTTCGCGAATCTCCTGTTTCACACCGGCCAGAAGCTCACGGAAGGTACGCGCCATGGGGCGGGGTATAACCCGGCGCCCGGGCGGCTTCCGCCTGGGATGAGGCGACCAGGGCGTTCAGCCGGCCGGTCCCATGGATTTTCCGGCCCCGAGCGTTATAAAGGGCCGTTCGAGAGGAGATTTTCCCGACATGGATACGACGACCACGACGCCCGCCCCCACCCCCTCCACGGCCCCCCAGGCCGCCCCGCCGGAGGCCGTGCGTTTGACGGAAGGCGCTTTGAAGCAGGTGAAGGAGGTCATCAAGGCCCAGGGCTTCGAGGGCTACTTCTTCTCCATCCGCGTCGTGCCGGCCGGCTGCAGCGGCCTGGGTTACGACTTGAACCTGGTCAAGGAGTCGAAGGCCGGCGACAGCGTCTGGGAGCAGGACGGCGTGAAGCTCGCCACCGACGGCATGAGCGCCCAGTACCTGGCCGGCACGGAGATCGACTACGTCTCCGCCATCACCGGCTCGGGCTTCAAGTTCAACAACCCGAACGCGAAGTCCTCCTGCGGCTGCGGCACCTCGTTCACCACCTGATTCGAGTCGCCGACTGACCCAGGTCCGCGAGGGTGGGGTGTACCGCCCGCCCTCGCGTTCCTCCCGCGCCGCGCGGGCCTGCTCAGGCCCCGGCCACGGGCTGCATCACCTTCAACCAGGACTGGTTCTCCTTCTGTCGTGCCAGGCGCTGGGCGCGTCGCGCCTCGGCTTCCCGGAACGATTCACGCTCCGCGTCCGTCTCCATCAGCAGCGGAGGCACCGGGACGCGGTTGCCGTCCTTGTCGATGGCGACGAAGGTCAAGAGCGCGCTGGTGGTGAGCGTGCGCTCGCCGGTGAGGGGGTTCTCCGCGTGCACCGTCACGCCCACCTCCATGGAGGTGCGGAAGGCGGCCAGCACGCGCGAGTGCAGGAGCGCAATCCAGCCGACCTTGATGGGCGCGTGGAAGTGCAGGTCATCCATGGACGCCGTCACCACCACTTGCCGGCAGTGACGCTGAGCGGCCACCGCGCCGCAGACGTCGATCCACTCCATCACCTTCCCGCCGAACGCCGCGTTCAGGTTGTTGGCGTCCGGAGGCAGGATGAGCTGGGTCATCACCACCTCCGTGTCCTTGGCTCGCTTGGGCGTCATGTCAGCCATCTCTCACCTTCCATCCTGGGACACTGAGGGCCCTCGTGCGTCGTGGGCCCCGGTGTCTCATGCCAGGAAGGTGGAGACGCGGTCCAGGAACTCCTCGCGACCTCGGCCCCGGCGGATGTCCTGGCGTGACACATCCATCACCAGGCACTCCACGCCGTACTTCTCCTGGAGCACCTGGGGGAAGGACGCGTAGTAGCCGTTGAGGCCCTTGAGGAACTGCGGGCGGATGCCCTTCTCCTCCTCGCGGCCCCGGGTGCGGATGCGCTCCAGCAGCACGTCCACGCTGCCGACCTCGAAGCAGATGACCTTGTCCGGGCGGATGATGTGGCGCGACAGGCGCTGGAAGTACTCGTAGTACAGGTCCAGCTCCGCGTTCGTCAGGTGCCCCAGGCCGTGCAGGTACTTGGCGAAAATCTCCGGGTCCTCGTACAGCGTGCGGTCCTGCACGCAGCTGCGGCGGTACGAGTGGATGAGCTCGTGGTGCTCCACGCGGCGGATGAGGAACTCGAGCTGGAGCGTGAAGGACCAGCGCGACATGTCCGAGTAGTAGTCGCGCAGGAAGCGGTTATCGATGACGGGCTCGTCGAACAGCTCGTAGCCGAAGCTCTGGCTGAGCATCTTCGCCGCCGTCGTCTTGCCCGCGCCGATGTTGCCGGAGAGCGCCACGAAGCGCCGTCCCTTGGGCGCCTTCACCTTCGTCTTCTCCTTCACCGCGTTCTTGGCGCGAGGAGTCGTGGCCGCTCGCCCGGGTGCTTCCGGAGAAGACTTCGAGGCGGCGGCCGGAGCGGGGGACGGGCGCGAGCGCGAGGTGGCACGAGGCATGGAACCGGGGCTTAACCCGGCTTGGTAACGTCGTCCATTCGCTGCCTCAGCAGGTCCGGTCGGTCCGTCATGATGCCGCCGACGCCTTCCTCCAGCAGCGTGCGCATCTCGTCCGGGTCATCCACCGTCCAGACGTTGACCCACTTGCCGCGCGCCGCGCAGTCGCGCAGGAATTGCGCGTCCACCAACCGCACCTCGCCGAAGTACAGCGGCATGTCGAGCACGGTGAAGCGCGGGTCCTCCGGCGGTGGCTCTCCGCCACGCAGCGCGATGACGAGCGCGGCCAGCGCGTCGCGGGGGTAGAAATGACACGCGTGGGGCAGCCGGGCGACCAGGCGCTCGCCCACCGCGTCCTGCTCGCTGCCCATGCACACGCGCTCCACCGCGCCTTCATCCTCCAGCAGCCGCGCGAAGAGGTCCTCGTGGCCGGGCACGTCTGGCTTCAGCTCCACGTTGAGGCGCAGCGACGGAAAGGCGCGCAAAACCTCACGCAGCGTGGGGATGCGGATGCCCTGGCCCCGGAAGGGAAACGTCCGTCCCTCATCCAGGGTAAAGCCATACCCGGCGTCCAGCTTCTTCAGCTCGGACAGCGTGTATCCCGCGAGCGGGCCGAAGCCATCCGTGCAGCGCTCCAGCGTGTCGTCGTGCGCCACGATGACTTCGCCGTCCCGCGTCACGTGCACGTCGAGCTCCAGCATGTCCGTGCGGAAGCGCTCCACTGCCTGCTGGAAGGCTTCCAGCGTGTTCTCGGGGGCCAGCGACGCGCCTCCTCGGTGCGAGATGTGCAGTGTGGGCCGCAGTCCTCGGAGGAAGGCGGGAAGTGCATTCATGGCTTCCTCGAATTCACGTGGGTCTGACCGACCCGGGGGAGGGGGCTTCCTTGCCGGCCCCCGCTGGCCGCCGGTATAAGGCCGACATCCTCGGACCGACCGGCGTCGACTTCAACCCTTGTGACGCCGCGACAAGAATGGAGAGACAAGACATGCAACTGCGCAAGACTCTTGGCGCGGCGGCGCTGATCACCACGGCGGTGTTTGCTTCGGTGGCGGGCTGCTCCGGTCGTGACGATGGCGACGGTGAGACCCCTGACGCGGGCCCGGGCTGTACGGGCGCGTGCGGCACGGATGCCGGCACGGACGCTGGCACGGATGCTGGCCCCACCACGCTGGTCTGTCCGGATCCGCTCCCGGCCGTAGGCCCCATCGGCACCCTGCGCACCACCGGCAACCGTGGCGACAAGGCCACCCTGGAGAACGTCGTCGTCACGGCGGTCAGCAACATCTCCCGTGGCACCTCGGGTGACTACATCGCCCGCTTCTGGGTGGTGAACCCCTGCTTCCCGAAGGAGGGCATCTACGTCGACAAGTTCTACACGGACATCACCACCAACTACGAGCCCGTGGTGGGTGACGTGCTCACCGTGTCCGGCGTGTTCCGTCGCTTCAAGGCGGACGCCTCCGACAACACCCCCAGCACCCGCGACGCGTACCGTCCCACGTTGAAGAACGACTACATGCTCGCGGTGCAGGGCAGCAGCGGCAAGGTGACCATCACCAAGCACAGCTCCGGCCCGGCGCTGGCGGATGTCGCGGTTCCCTCGGGCTTCGGCAACTCCCAGGGCGGCACCATCAAGGCGAACCCCGAGTTCGCCGGTGCGCGCGTCCACATCCCGGGCCCGGTCACCATCACCAACCCGAAGCCCTTCTCCATGAAGCAGCGCCCGGAGGATCCGGACAGCGGCACGTACCTGGGCTTTGAGATCACCGGCGGCGTGCTGGTGGGGAACTACCGGACCTTCAACACCTGCGACCTGCGCTTGACGGCCGAGGACGGCGGCACGGTGACGTTCCCCAACGGCATCCGCGGCGTGTACGAGACCTTCACCAACCTGCCTTGCACCGACGGCGGCACCGTGGAGACCGACGGCGGCAGCAGCTTCCGCTGCAACACGTACGGCGAGGGCGTCATCCCGGGCACGGAGAACGACTTCACCTACGTCGTCTACCCGATGAACTGCGACCCGGACATGGCCGGCTCCGCGGCGCCGTGATTCCGGCGTTCATCCCCGTTCGGATGATCCGCTGATTTCGCCGCCCCTCGCCCATGTCGGGAGGGGCGGCTTCTTTTTGGACGCGGGCCCCAGGTCGGTGTCCGCTACCAGTCGATGTGGGCCCCCGGCTCCCCCAACCGTTTGATTGTGGGTAAGCTCGGGAAAAGTCCAACCTGTCCCACCCTGTCAGACGCCGCGTTCCTTCCGTGAACTCCCCCCAGACGGCCATCCCGTTCGGACAGTACCTGTTGATCAAGCGGCTCGCCGTGGGTGGGATGGCGGAGCTGTTCCTGGCGCACCGTCCGCCGGATCCGGAGCTGGTGGTCCTCAAGCGCATCCTCCCTTACCTGTCGGAGGAGCCCGAGTTCGTTCAGATGTTCCTGGACGAGGCGCGCATCGCCGCGCAGCTCAGCCACCCCAACATCGTGCAGGTGCACGAGCTGGGGAAGGAGGGCGACAACATCTTCATCGCCATGGAGTACGTGGAGGGTGTGGACCTCCGCAAGGTGGTGATGGAGGAGCTGAAGTTCGGCGCCACGGTGCCCTGTGGCGTGGCGGCGCGCATCTGCTCGCTGGTGGCGGCGGGGCTGGACTACGCGCACCAGAGTCGGGGCGTGGATGGCCGGCCGCTGGAGCTCATCCACCGGGACGTCAGCCCGCAGAACGTGATGATTGCCTACGACGGGCGCGTCAAGCTGGTCGACTTCGGCATCGCCAAGGCCGGCGCGTTCATGGAGCGCAGCAAGCCGGGCGTCATCAAGGGCAAGTTCCTCTACCTGGCGCCGGAGCAGGTGTCGCAGGAGCGGCTGGACCACCGCGCGGACATCTACGCGCTGGGGACCATGCTGTACGAAATCACCACCGGCAAGCAGCCCTTCTCCAAGCCGACGACGGAGGGGATTCTCTACGCCATCCGCTTCGAGGACCCGACGCCGCCGCACCTGCTGCGGCCCGACTATCCGCTGGAGCTGTCGCGCATCGTCATGAAGTGCCTGACGAAGGACCGCAACCTGCGCTACCCGCGCGCGGCGGTGGTGCACGAGGAGCTGGAGAACTTCCTCGAGTCGGGTGAGCTGCGGCAGAGCCTGGACGTGTCCGAGTACATCGCCCGGCTGATGGGGGAGGAGGAGGAGCGCACCATCCTCCACATCCCCGTGTCCAGGCCCGTGGGCCGCACCCAGGCCACGGTGCCGCTGGCGGCCAACCGCCTGCTGGCGCCCCCACCGGCCCGGCTGGCCCCGCTGGAGCTCACCGCGCCGACGCTGTCGTCCACCACGCCCATGGCGGAGCCGGCGCCGGCCCCCCTGGCGCCGGTGCCGGGCCTCACCGCGCGGCCCACTCCGCGCCGCGTCTCCGCGGAGGCCGTGCCCGCGGCGCGCTACGCGGATGAGGCGGAGCCGGCGACGCAGATGGCGCGCCCGCGAGAGCTGCCCACCGGGCCTCGGGGCGGAGCGCGCGACGACGAGGACTCGGAGATGTCCACCGCCGTCCGGACCGCGCCCACCGGCTACTCGGCGTTGATGGATCCGCTGGACCCGGATGAAGAGGACGCGGGGGACGGGGAGTCCACCATTCCGCAGCGGGGGCGGGGCCGCGCTCCCGTCACGCCTCCTCCGGGCCCGCCGGTGC
>NZ_JBLZWL010000062.1:0-17378 GCF_049194865.1 Corallococcus terminator
GCGCGGGGCCTTGCAGGCGCATCCCCACGCGGTCGCTCGCGCTCGACACGGTGAAGGTGCTGCCCAGCAGCGAGGCCGCCATCAGCGCGTCGAAGCTCTCCGTGTCGGGCCCGAGCACCAGCCGGATGGGCGCGGCGTCATCCCAGCCCGCGTCCGTGTCCAGGGGCTCCGGCGGGCCGCGGGTCTCACCCAAGGGAAGCGAGTCACCGGGCTTCAGCACGCGCCCTTCATGCCCGCCCAGCCGCGCCACCAGCAGCGTGCCGCGTCCACCCAGCACCTCCGGCACGTCCAGGCCTCCGTCCACCGCGACGTAGCAGACGCTGGCGCGCTCCGGCGCGGGCACCCGGAGGCGCTCTCCGTCGGCCAGCACCCGCGCGTCACGCCCATCCACCGAGATGCGCAGGGCCCTGCCGCGTGCGCGCAGCTCCAGAGGCCCCAGGCACTCCAGCGCCGCCGCGCCCCACGGGTTGCCCACGGCGCGGTTGGCGCGAGCGAGCAGCTCCGGCACCAGCGCGCCCCCAGGCGGGACGCCATGGTGCATCTGCCCCGGCCGCCCGCCGTCCTGCACCGTGGCGGGCCCTCCCATCCCCACGATTTCCAGACTGCCCGCCATCATCCCACCCGCTCGAAGCGCACCCGGTCACCGAGTTGCAACACCGCGCCCCGGTCCGGGTGGAAGGCCGTGAAGTCCAGCGCCGTGCCAATCAGGTTCCAGCCCCCGGGCGACGCGAAGGGATACACCCCCGTGCGTCCGCCAGCGATTCCCACCGCGAGCGCCGGCACGCGCATGCGCGGCGTGGGAAGTCGCGGGACGACGATGCGCGGGTCCAGCTCACCCAGGTACGCGAAGCCCGGCAGGAAGCCCACGCAGCGCACCGTGTACTCACGCGCCGCATGGAGGCGGGCCACGTCGTCCACGGACAGGCCCGCGCGCGCGGCGACCTTCTCCAGATCGGGCCCCTCGTAGCGCATGCGCAACGTGACGAGGGTCTGCTCCGGCGGGGCCATCGTCTCGCGCAGCAGCCGCGCCAGCGCCAGCCGAGGCTCGTCGGGAGGCGCGTCCGGGTCGAAGTACACGCAGGCGTGTTCCTCGGTGACGACGGCGTCCACCACGCGGGGCAGGGCTCGCAGCACCTCGCGCGCGGCCCGTCGCTCCAGGCTGTCGGGCAGCGTCAGGCGCAGCGCGCCGTCTCCGAGTGGCTCCACGTGGAGCGACAGGGCATCCAGGGTGGAGCGCACCTCGCGGGCCAGCTCCACCGCGCCGGGTGTATCGCCGTGCACACAGACCGTATCGACGGTGCCCTGGGTCGCCAGCCGCACGGTGTTCTCGCGCACCCTGGCGGCGTCCGTGAGCACGGCGCCGGGTTGTCCTCGCGGAATCAGTGAGCCGTCCGGCAGCGTGCCCCGGTCCGCGAAGCCCTCGCGCGCATGGGACAGCCCGGCGTTCCTCGCGGCTTCGCGCAGCGCGCCCTCGGGAGGCGCGATGAGCGTGAGGTCCGTGCCCAGCGCCTCGACGATTCCCTCCACCACCGCGCGCGCCAGCACGGGCGACGCATTGGCCGCGTGGTACAGCGCGCCGTGGAGCTTGGCGTAGACGACTGGAACCCGCTGCTCCTGGGCCAGTCTTGCGAGTCGCGCGCACTGGCTCGCCATCTGTCCGCGCAGGACTTCGGGGGGCACGTCGAGCGTGCTGCGTCCGAAGTTCGCTCGGTCCTCGTAGGACGGATGCGCGCCGACGCGGGTGCCATGGCGCGCGCACAGCTCCAGCGCTCGGCGCATGGAGGCGTCGTCTCCAGCGTGCGCGCCGCAGGCGATGTTGGCTACCTCGGCGAGCGCATAGAGCCGCGCATCCTCGTCGGGCAGCTCACCCAGGTCGATGTTGAGGAGGCACTCCGTCATGCGCCCAGAGATTACACGCACCACCCCGGGGCAGGGGCCGGTTAGCACCGGGGTGGTACGTGCCCCGGCGTGTCGAACGACACCCCGAGGAACCTCCACCCAGATACGAGGGAGTCCGCATTCTCCGGTCATTTCCCGTGAATTACAGGCGCCGCGACTTCGAGCACTCGCGCTGGGAGCGTGAGTGTCGTGGCTGTCCGTGCGCGTCTTCTCCGCGCGAGACATGAAACGCGCGCCCCGCGAGCGAGCTGGCCCTGGGGCGCGGCGGGTCAGTGAGCCGCGGGAGCGAGGGTGGCCGGGCCTCCGGCCTTCACCCAGCGGACCAGCGCCAGCGCGGTGGGCTCGTCGAGCAGCTCCGCGTAGGTGGGCATGGGCGTGCCGGGAAGGAACTTCTCCGGGTTGCGCACCCAGCGCACCAGCTCCGCTTCGGAGCGACTGGGGGCACGCGCGAGCCGGTCATGGTAGCGGGCGCCCGGGGCATGGCAGCCCGCGCAACCCAGTTGCGTGAAGAGCTTCTGCGCATCCACGCGGGCTGGCACGAGCCGGGGCTTGCGCGGGGTCTTGGGCGTTGCGTTCGTTGCCACCGACGTGGGCTCACCACCGCGCGAAGCGGGCGAGGCGGGCGTCCCCGCTGATGCATGCGCGGGAGCGCTGGTGCTCGGCTGCGACGAGGCACCCGACGTCGTCTTGGTGCCAGCGGTCGCGACGCTCGAAGTCGTGCCGCCTCCCGTGGTCGTACCTCCTGACGTCGTCCCGGCGCCAGCGGTCGCGACGCTCGAAGTCGTGCCACCTCCCGTGGTGGCACCGCCTGACGTCGTCCCGGCGCCGGTGGTCGCGACGCTCGAAGTCGAGCCGCCTCCCGTGATGGCACCGCCTGAAGTCGTTCCGGCTCCGGTGTTCGTGCCAGTCGGAGTCGTGCCAGTGACAGTGGTCGCGACGCTCGTGGGCGCCGTCGTTGCCTGGGGCGGAGTCGCGGATGCGGATATGGGCTCGTCCGTCTCCGCGTCGTCAGCGGTCACCTCCGCGCTCCCCATGGCCGAGGTCGCCACCCAGTCCGGGCGCTGCGTCGTGGCGGTGAGGCGGGGACGTGCGCCGTCCACGGCGTTCTTCCGGGGCGGCACCGAGCGCAGGTAGTCGTAGAGGGCCTTGGCCTCCTCCGCATCCATCCCGCGAAAGCGGGGCATGGGCGAGCGCAGCGCGGAGCCATCCGGCGCGATGCCATCCCTTACCGCGCGGATGAAGTCCTCCTGCGTCCAGTACGCGAGCCCCGTTGCGTGGAACGTGATGTTGCTGGAGTTGACCTCCTGGCCCTCGGGGTCCTTGAAGGACATGCCTCCCTCGAAGACGTCCTCGCCGTCCGTCTTGGTCGGACTGAAGCCGGGCGTGTGACAGGAGGCGCAGTCGTAGACGTCGTGCGCCATGTACCGGCCGTACTCCAGCGTGGGCCCCTTGGGCGGCACGGGGATGCCGACGGGAGGCCGCTGCACCGGCTCGTTGCCGTTGATGACGCGGAAGCCCAGCCCGCCAATGAAGCTGAACTCGGAGCGCGGCGCGGGGGTCGGGTCCGGCGTGAAGAGCGGATGCCCGGAGCGCAGGAAGCCCAGCACCGCCGCGAGGTCCTTGTCGCCCATGCCATAGCTGGGCATCACCATCAGCCGTCCGTCGCGACTCACCGCGTAACGGATGGCGCGCGCCAGCTCCTCGTCCTTCGCCGCGCCGATGCCCGCCGTGGGGTGCGCGGTGAGGTTGGATGAGTGGAAGCTCCCCATGTACGACGGCAGCTCATGGAGCGGCGCGCCAGAGGCCGTCTCCGTGTCGCCACCCCGGTGGCACGACTCGCAGCTCGCGTGGAAGATGGTCGCGCCGCGCGCCACCCCCGCCGGCGAGGTGTCCGCCAGGATGGGAGGGTAGGGGGCCTTGACGGTGCCGGCACAGCCCGTCAACAGGATGCCCAGCAACAACGGGCTCCTCACGATACCGCGGACCTCGCGACGCATGCGCTGCCCTCACTCTTGCGATGGGGCCCGATGCATATCCCATCCACCCGCCCTCCGGGGAGGGGGGCACCTGCTGGCGGGTGAACGCGCGCGGGCGCCGCCAGCACGTCAGGATGGCTAGACTCGGCCGCATGACGCGTCCCCTCGAGTCCTACCGCGCCCTGTTCCCCGTGCTTCAGGAGCAGCTCTACTTCAACCACGCCGGAGTGGCGCCCACCAGCCTGCGTGCCGCCGAGGCCGTGCGCGAGTGGATGGACGACCTCGTCTACCATGGCATCCGCCACGAGCGCGGCTGGGAGGCGCACTGCGAGCGCATCCGCGCGCTGGCGGCCCGCATCCTCCACGCCGAGCCCGGGGAGATTGCCTTCGTGCGCAACACCAGCCACGGCCTGGGCCTGGTGGCGGAAGGCCTGGACTGGAAGCCCGGGGACGAGGTGGCCGTGGCCACGTCGCTGGAGTACCCCTCCAACGTCTACCCGTGGCTGCACCTGAAGGACCGGGGCGTCGTGGTGCGCGAAATCGAGGCGCCGTCCGGAGGCGTCACCCCGGAGGCGGTGGCCCAGGCCCTCACGCCGCGCACGCGGCTGGTGGCGCTGTCCTCCGTGCAGTTCGCCACGGGCCATCGCACGGACCTGGAGGCGGTGGGCGCGCTGTGCGAGCGAGCGGGCGTCCTCTTCTGTGTGGACGGCATCCAGAGCGTCGGCTGTGTCCCCGTGGACGTGAAGAAGTGTCGCATCCACTTCCTGAGCGCGGACAGTCACAAGTGGATGCTCGGCATCTCCGGCATCGGCGTGCTGTACGTGGCCAAGGAGGTGCTGCCCCGAATTCGCCCCGTGCTGGTGGGCTGGCGCAGCACCACCGACGCGTGGAACTTCAACCGCACCCACTTCGAGCTGCGCGCCGACGCGAGCAAGTTCGAGGAAGGCAGCGCCGCGTACCCCGGCCTCTATGCGCTGGGCGCGGCGCTGGAGCTGTTGCAGGAGGTGGGGGTGGAGAACATCGAGGTGCGCATCCGCGAGCTGCTCGCGCATCTGGAGAAGGGGCTGCTCGCGCTGGGCTGCGAGGTGGGGCCCGCGCCGGAGCATCGCGCGGGCATCCTCACGTTCCTGCCGCCCGGGGCACAGGCGCGGGCGCTCGGGGCCTACTTGTCCGAGCACCACGTCGCCCACTCGGTGCGCCGGGGGCGCATCCGCCTGTCACCCCACTTCTACAACCTGCCCGACGAGATGGACCGGCTGGTGGAGTTGGTGCGCGGCTACGGCGGCTGACGCGGCTCAGGTCTGCGCGGGGAAGAGCGTCTCGATGGACAGGTAGCGCTCGCCGGTGTCGTAGCAGAAGCACAGCACGCGGCTGCCGTCCGGCATCTCGCCCAGCTTCTGGTTCACCGCGGCCAGCGCGGCGCCGGAGGAGATGCCCACGAAGATGCCTTCCTCCCGCGCGGAGCGGCGGGTGAACTCGAAGGCGTCTTCCTCGGCCACCTGCACCGAGCCGTCGAGCGCGTC
The DNA here is from genome assembly GCF_049194865.1 of Corallococcus terminator. Lineage (GTDB taxonomy): Bacteria > Myxococcota > Myxococcia > Myxococcales > Myxococcaceae > Myxococcus > Myxococcus terminator_A. The sequence continues at coordinate 5,399 of NZ_JBLZWL010000062.1, forward strand.
GGTGTGCAGGTTCTTCGGGATGAAGCCCGCGCCGATGCCCTGGATGGGGTGGGGGCCGGGAGCGCCGCCGCTGATGACGGGCGACTTGACGGGCTCCACCGCGAGGACCTTCAGCTTGGGCCAGTGCTGCTTGAGCACCTCGGCGCAGGCGGTGATGTGGCCGCCGGTGCCCACGCCCGTAATCAGGTAGTCGAGCCCGTCCGGGAAGTCCTTGAGGATCTCCTGCGCGGTGGTGCGCTTGTGCACCTCGATGTTGGCCTCGTTCTCGAACTGCTGCGGCATCCACGCGTCGGGCACCTGGGCGACCAGCTCGTTGGCGCGGGCGATGGCGCCCTTCATTCCCTGGGCGCGCGGGGTCAGCTCGAACGTCGCGCCATAGGCGGCCATGAGGCGGCGGCGCTCGATGCTCATCGAGTCCGGCATGACGAGCACCAGCTTGTAGCCCTTCACCGCGGCGACCATGGCCAGGCCGATGCCGGTGTTGCCGCTGGTGGGCTCGATGATGATGCTGTTCTTCTTGAGCACGCCGTGCTTCTCCGCGTCCTCAATCATGGAGAGGGCGATGCGGTCCTTGATGCTGCCGCCCGGGTTGGCGCGCTCCAGCTTCATGTGGACGGTGACACGCGACGGAAACAGCCGGTTGATGCGGACGTGCGGCGTGTTTCCGATGGTCTCCAGGATGTTATTCGCCTTCATGTCGGGCCTCGTCGGGGGCTGCGCGGGTAGGTGCTGCGGAACGCATCAGATGTGGAACTCGATGGCGTCCATGACGCCGTCGGCTCCACGGGGGCGAATCTCGCTGCGGCGGGTGACGACCGAGCCCGGAGGGATGCTCTGCGTGAGCCACGCGTTGCCGGCGATGATGCTGTTGTGCCCCACCACCGTCTCCCCTCCGAGGATGGTGGCGTTGGCGTACACCACCACGTCGTCCTCAATCGTGGGGTGGCGCTTCTTGTCGGCCAGGGCCTTCTCCACCATGAGCGCGCCCAGCGTGACGCCCTGATAGACGGTCACGTTGTTCCCGATGACGGTCGTCTCGCCGATGACGACGCCCGTCCCGTGGTCGATGACGAAGCGGCGGCCGATGGTGGCGCCTGGGTGGATGTCCACGCCGGTGCGTTGGTGGGCGTGCTCGGTGAGCAGGCGCGGCAGCAGCGGGAAGCCGAGCACGTGCAGCGCGTTGGCCACGCGGAAGATGGCGATGGCCTGGAAGCCCGGGTACGTGAGGATGACCTCGTCCACCGAGCGCGCCGCGGGGTCCGCGTCGTAGATGGCCTGGGAGTCCTGGCGCAGCCAGTCGTACAGCTCCGGCAGCCGCTCCATGAAGCGCGAGGGGATGCTGGGATTGATGTCCGGGTAGAGGGGGGCGAGCGTCTCGCGCAGGCGGTGGAGGCTGGCCTCCACGGTGGTGACATCCCGGTGGACGGCGGCGGCGGTACACTCCAGGCGCTCGGCGAAGTGGGGGAACAGGAGCCCGAGGACCTGTGCAACGAACTCGGGGGCCGCCCGCCGCACGTCCGGGGGGAAGCAATGGCGCTGTCGGGCTTCCAGCAGCGCGGCGACCAGCCTGGCGTTGGAGTCATCCATGAACCCCTCCATTTAATGCGGTGCGTGGTGGGGCCGCACCTGCTGAATCCCTGTTTGACTCGGAAGTTCGGCCCGGTGTGGGACAAGTGGACAGCTCGGGAGGCCCGGGGCTGCCCTGGCCGGTGTGGGATGGGGGGGGCCGTGCCGGCGGGGGCGCTTGCTCGACCCTGCTGACGGCGTGACGATGGGCGAATGAGCCAGACTCCCTCGTACGTGCATGGCACCAGTGCCACCCCGTTGCTGGGTGAGACGATTGGTCAGAACCTGCGAAGGACGGTGGAGCGCCACGGGGACCGGGAGGCGCTCGTCGTCGTCTCCCAGGGGTACCGGGCCACGTACCGGGAGCTGTGGGACCTCACCACGCAGGTGGCGAAGGGTCTGCTGGCCATGGGCGTGGAGAAGGGAGACCGCGTGGGTCTCTGGTCTCCCAATCGCTTCGAGTGGGTGGTGACGCAGTACGCGACGGCGCGCATCGGCGCCATCCTGGTGAATCTCAACCCGGCCTATCGCACGGCGGAGCTGGAGTACTCGCTCAACCAGTCGGGCACCAGCGTGCTGCTGCTGGCGCGCGGCTTCAGACAGACGGACTACCGGTCGATGTTGGAGGAGGTCCGTCCCCGCTGTCCTCAGCTTCGTGTGGCGCTGGTGCTGGAGGACGACTGGCAGTTGTTGCTCTCCAACGCGAAGCACGTGAGTGAGCACACCTTGGAGGACCGTGAGGCGTCGCTCCAGTTCGATGACTCCATCAACATCCAGTACACGTCCGGGACGACGGGTTTCCCGAAGGGCGCCACGCTGTCGCACCACAACGTGCTGAACAACGGGTACTTCATCGGCGAGGCGTTGAAGTACGGCCCCGAGGACCGGGTGTGCATCCCCGTGCCGTTCTACCACTGCTTCGGCATGGTGATTGGGAACCTGGCCTGTACGTCACATGGCTCGACGATGGTGATTCCGGGCGAGGCGTTCGACCCGCTGGCGGTGCTCCAGGCGGTGCAGTCCGAGCGCTGCACGTCACTGTATGGCGTGCCCACGATGTTCATCGCGGAGCTGGACCACCCGCGCTTCGGGGAGTTCGACCTGACGACGCTGCGCACGGGCGTCATGGCGGGCTCGCCGTGTCCGGTGGAGGTGATGAAGCAGGTGCAGTCGCGGATGAACATGCGCGAGGTGACCATCTGCTACGGGATGACGGAGACGTCGCCAGTGTCCACGCAGAGCTCGTTGGATGACCCGTTCGAGAAGCGGGTGTCCACGGTGGGGCGCGTGCATCCGCACCTGGAGGTGAAGGTCATCAACGCGGAGACGGGGGCGGTGGTGCCTCGCGGGGAGGCGGGGGAGCTGTGCACGCGCGGCTACAGCGTGATGCTGGGGTACTGGGCTAACGAAGAGGCCACGGCGAAGGCGGTGGACGCCGCGGGGTGGATGCATACCGGCGACCTGGCGACGATGGACGCGGACGGCTACGTGCGGATTGTCGGCCGCATCAAGGACCTCATCATCCGGGGTGGGGAGAACATCTCTCCGCGCGAGGTGGAGGAGTTCCTGCACACGCACCCGGGCGTGAGCGAGGCGCAGGTCATCGGCGTGCCGAGCGCGAAGTACGGCGAGGAGGTGATGGCCTGGGTGAAGCCGAAGCCGGGCGTGACGCTCACGCCCGAGGAGCTGAGGAAGCACTGCACGGGCCGCATCGCGTCGTTCAAGGTGCCGCGCTACTGGAAGCTGGTGGACGCGTTCCCGATGACGGTGACGGGCAAGGTGCAGAAGTTCCGGATGCGCGAGGTCTCCGTGGCGGAGCTGGGCCTGGAGGCGGCCTCGTCCATCAAGACCGCTTGACCTTGGGGCTCTTGCGCGTGGCCTTCTTCTTGGCGACAGGCTGCTTCCGAGGAGCCACGGACTTCTTCGCGAGGGCCTTCGGCTTCGCCTTCTTTGCCGCGGCCTTCTTCGCGGCGGACTTTGGCTTCGCTTTCGTTGCCGGGGCCTTCCGCACAGCGGGAGCCGTCTTCGTGGCGTCGGCGGGCTTCTTCTTCGGTGCCTTCTTCAGCGCGGCCCTCGCAGCCGCGTCGACGGCGCGGCGTGCCCAGGGCAGCAGTTCATAGGCGTCATCATTCGCGTCGGTGGGCGGCGTCCAGTAGCCCATCTCCACCGTCTTCCCGCCGCCCTCGTATAGGAAAGGACGGCAGCCGGCGGCCTGGAAGTCGGGTTTCGTGACGTCGTCCACCTTCAGGAAGAGCTGGCCGCCTCCGATGAGGCCGAACATCCGCCCTCCGAAGTACAGGCCCCACCCTCCGAACATCCGCCGCGCCTGTACCGGCCCGAGCTTCTCCAGCAACTCCACCGTGTACTCCACGAAGCTGTCCGTTCGCGCCACCGTGCTCCTCCTTCGTCACCGCACCGCTTCTTAGCGGAACGTGGCCACCAGCGGGTTGTGGTCCGACGTGTCGCCCACGTCGATGACCTCCGCCGACACCAGCCGCTCCACCATGCGCGGTGACGCGAAGACGTAGTCCGTGCGGTAGTCGATGGTGACGCCCCCCCGGTTGCGCCGCGCCGTCACCCACCGCGTGGAAGCGGCCCGTGTCGGCAGCGTGTCCACCCAGCCGAAGTCCTCCACATCGTCGATGACGTCGAATCGTGGCGGGTGTCCGTACTTGTCCGTCCCCGCGCGCCGCAGCCGGTCCTCCAGGTCCACCGGGTACGGGTCCCTGCGCGACAGCGAGTTGAGGTCTCCGGCCAGCAGGTACTGCCCGTCGCGGAACTTCGCCGGGTCGATGAGCGAGCGCAGGTAGCGAGCCTCCACATACCGGAGCTTCTCGTGGTGCGCGTCGAAGTGCGTGCCGAACAACGTCACCGGCCCACCTGCCTCCAGCTCGCACTCGACGATGCAGTGACCCAGGAAGTGCCGGTCATTGTGGATGCGCAGTGAGCGCAGGGGAGGGCGGCTCACCACCGCGACGTGGTAGCAGCGCCCACTGGCACGCGAGCGGGACTGGCCCAGCACCAGGTGCGTGTCGTCCTGCGGCACATCCAGCGCCTCCGCCACCCGGCGCAGCCGCCCTCCGTCGTCCCAGCCCAGACACTCCTGGAGCACCAGCACATCCGGCGCGGCCCGAGCGAGGAACGTGACGATGTCGTCGAACCGCTCCTCGCCTCCCTGCAACACGTTGAACGTCATCACCTTCAGCGACATGCGGCCTCCCTCTCGCTCGGGGGCTCCAGACACCGGCCCCATCCACGACAGGCTACCGCACCCGTTGTCCCGAGGGGGCCCCTCCGCGCTTGCCTGTTCCCCAGGGCTCCGGCATCGCGCGCACGCTCTCCACGATGAAGGACTTCAGCTCGCGCGCCGCGGACGTGAGGTAGCCCTCCCCTCGGTGCACCAGCGCCACCTGGCGCTTCAGGCCACTCTTCACCAGGGGCACCACGTCGAACCCACGCGAAGCATGGTCCCGAGCCATCAGCTCCGGCACCAGCGCGATGCCCAACCCGCGCTCCACCATGCGCCGCATCGCCTCCGCGTTGTCCGTCTCCATCGCGACCTTCGGTGTCACCCCTCGCGCCTCGCACTCCGCTTCCAGCGCGCGCGTGCCGCTCATGCTGGGGATGACCACCCACGTCTCCTCCACCACGTCCCCGAGCGTCACCGGCCGACTGCTCTTCGTGAGCCGATGCCCGCGAGGCACCGCGAGCATCAGCACCTCCTCCCACAACTTCTGCGCCACCAAGTCCGCGCGTCGCACGGGAAGCGACAGGATGGCCAGGTCCAGCGCGCCTCGGGCCACGCCTTCCTCCAGCGTCGCGGCCATGTCCTCGCTGAGCCGGGGACGCACCTCCGGATACTTCCGCGCGAACTCGGGGATGATGTCCGGAAGCAGGTACGCCCCCACGGTGTGCAGCGTGCCCAGCGACACCGGGCCGCGAGGTGTGCCCGACAGCCGCTCCAACTCGGAGGTGCCCGCCGCCAGGGCGTCGAGCGCGCGTTGGGCGTGGGGTAGGAACCGCTCTCCCGCATCCGTCAACACCGCGCCCCCGGGCGTGCGGACGAGCAGGCGAGTGCCCAGCTCGGCTTCCAGCGACTGGAGCTGCCGGGACAGGCCGGACTGGGACAGGCCCAGGCGTCGAGCCGCTCGGGAGAGACGGCCCTCCTGGGCCACTCGGAGGAATGCCTGGAGCTGTTCGTGGGTCATGCGGAATCCGCATGGAGTCTATGCGGAAGTTGCGATTTCCGCATGGGGAGCCCCCGGTTACACGTGTGCAATGGATGGAAGCGGCTTGACGGTGGAGCCGGTGTCTTCCGCTCAGCCGGGTGCGGCGAGGCGGATGGCGACTGGCGCGGTGTTGCTGGCCCTGGTGGTCAGTGCCTTCGAGGGCACGGTGGTGACCAGCGCCATGCCCACCATCACCCGTGAGCTGGGCGGACAGCACCTCTACTCGTGGGTCTTCTCCGCGTTCCTCTTCGCCTCCACCGTGGGCGTGCTCATCTCCGGCAAGCTGGCGGACCGGCTGGGTCGCAAGCCCGTCTTCTTCGCCGGCATGGGGTTGTTCCTCGTCGGCTCCGCGCTGTGCGGGCTCGCCCACTCGGTGGAGGGGCTCATCGCCTTCCGCGTGTTGCAGGGGCTGGGGGCGGGCGCGCTGCAGCCCACCACGCTCACCATCAGCGCGGACCTCTACACGCTGCGCGAGCGCGCCGCCGTTCAGGGCCTCTTCACCGGCGCCTGGGGCGCGGGCAACGCGGTGGGGCCGCTCATTGGCGGTTGGCTGGTGATGCACGCCTCGTGGCGGTGGGTGTTCCTGGTCAACGTACCCGTGGGCCTGTTCGCCGCGCTGCTGCTGTATCTCTCCTATCGGGACCCGCCGCGTCGCACGGATGTGAAGCTGGACCGCTGGGGTCCGGTGCTCGCGGGTTCATCGGCGGCGCTGCTGCTGTTCTCGCTGGAGCCGGGTCACGCGGAGCTGCGCTGGCTGTGCCTGCTGGGCGCGGTGGTGTTGGGCGCGGGGCTGGTGTTCCAGCAGCGCGGGTCCGAGGCGCCGCTCTTGCCGATGGAGCTGGTGAAGGACCGCACCGTGCTCAGTGGCGTGGCGGGCGGCATCGCGGGCGGTGCACTGCTGTACAGCATGGCGGCGTGGGTGCCGCTGTGGATGACGGAGCAGGGTGGTCAGACGCCCATCGTCGCGGGCCTGACGCTCCTGCCGATGTTGCTGGGGTGGTCGGTGGGCTCGACGTTCGGCGTGAAGTTGCTGGTGCGCGGAGGCATGCGGCTGAGCGCGGGCGTGGGCTTCGCGGTGGCCGCGACGGGGGCGGGGCTGCTGGCGCTCACCGCCGCGTATGACTGGGGTACGCCCGCGGCGCTCGTCTCGCTCGCGGTGCTGGGCATGGGGTTGGGGCCGGCGGCGAGCACGTCGCTCATCGGTCCGCAATCACGCGCGCCGTGGCACCACCGGGGCATCGTCACGAGCAGCCTCTATGCGACGCGGTTGCTGGGAGGCTCGCTGACGGTGGCGGCGCTGGCGCTCGCCCGAGGTCACTCCGCGCTCCAGTTCGCGATTGCTGGCGCGCTGGCGGGGGCGGTGGCGCTGCTGCTGGCCGTGGTCGCGCCTGGCAAGATGACCAGCGAGTCCTGAACTCACATTCCGTTCAGGCTTCGTCGTCTGGCAGCAGCGTCCGGAGAAGCTCGTCGTCAGGTCCGAGTGGACGCCAGCCCGCGGGGGGAGGATTCGCGCGGAGCGCGACAATCACCCGCCGAGTGTGCTCCGAATAGGCTTCTGGAGTGGAGCCCGACCAGAGGCCAAGCGCCTTGGCGACCTGGAAGCGGGTGGCATCATCAAGTTCGGCTGGCCACCCGTTGGGAAGACCTGCTGCCAACTCCCGCACGAGCAAGTCTCGAACAAGTCGTGTGACTTGCTTCCGTCGTTCCGCTTCAGCGCGCAACCCGGTCAACACCTGCACCCCTGCGACGTCGTCCTTGCCAAGCTCTTCGGCCAGCGCGTACAGCGGGACAGCAGGACGTGCATCAGCGAAGGCGGTCAGCGAGTCGAAGCCACGCTCACGGACCCGCTCATAGAGGCGGGCCTTCCAGTCCCCCTGCCACGAACGTCCGCCGGTCATCGGCTGCGCCCCTTGGTGAACTTCATCGGAATGTCGTAGAGCCTCATGTTCTCCGCGACGATGCTCAGCACCTCATTGCGCGTCAACTTCTGCCCTGCCGACAACTCCGCATCATTCAGGGTGCGCATGATTCTCCTGTTCCATTCGTCGGGCCACATGCGCCCCAGCTTCCAGTTCCCCCCGCCGTGAATCGCCTCGTGGTGGGCCCTTTCCAGTCGGACACAGAACTGGTCAATATCCATGTCACCCTTGAAGCCGCGCTGCTCGAACCACTCGCGGTGCTCTTTCGGCAGGACGTGGTGCCTGGGCGCCTCGGACATGCCCGCTCCCGCTCTACCCGTCACATGCATGCCGCGCACCTCGGGACTGTCCCCCAGCGCGTCGCGCACGCCCTTGGGTAGGTCCTGGTGGGCCTGCGCCATCATGACCTGACCGCCATGGATGCGGACGGCCGCGCTCACTGCCGGCACGGAGATGACGCCCGCCTGCACGAGCCTTCGCATCATCTCCACCCACTCCGCGGAGACGACGATTCGCGAGCCCGCCATGACTCCCCCCGAACTCATCGCGAGGTTCACGCCGAGCGTCATGGGAGCAGCTGGGGGCAGCCGGGGCAGCGACATCTTCAACGAGGAAACCAGGGTGACCATCTCCAACACCTGCATGGCCACCAGGACCTTGCCTCCCAGCTCCATGGCCGACAGTCCCTCCGAACGAAGCGCGTTGAACTCCCGGGTCAGCTCTCCCATCAGCACGGGCATCGCGAGTGCCGCCGCCTCGACACGGTCCGGGTCCTGGGAGGCGAGGTCCGCCAACGGGGTCTCCACCAGGCCCCTCACGCGGTCGAGGTCCACGAACTGCTTCTCGAGGCCGCACATGAAACATTCCCGGAGCAAGGTGTCGGAGAGCTGAAGGAAGTCGACCCAGGTGGCGAGCAGCATCGTCCCGAACATCGCGGACTGGAGCTTGGGTCCCGTCATGCGAAGAATCCCCCACTGCATGGCCGAATCCTCCACCTCCGAGGCCACTCTTGTCAGCCCTGCCGCACTCCCGAGCGCGCCGCGAATCCACGTCACCTGCTTGGAGCCAAGGCGGAGAAAGGGCATGAGCATCTCGCCGTTGATGCCCCGGCCATCGAAGCCCGGCCGACGCGTCGCAATCCTGGCCAACGCGGACTCGACGCCCTCCAGAGAGCCCCTCACCTCATCAATGGATTCGAGGAGGGCTTGACGCGTCCGTGCAGCGCTTTGCCCTCCGACACCGCCCGCTGTCGTGTCAGGTCCCGCGAGCGTCGCGTCAGCTCGTGGAGTCGCCTGTCGCCATTGTCGGGGTGTGTAGCTCAGCGTTCCGCCACGCCCGGAGACCTGCGTCACCGAGGAGCATCCCGTGAGCAGCAACGCCACGACCAGGAGCAGAGCGTCAGCGCGCATCGTCCAACCCCAGGTCTTGGAAGAACTCGCGGGAAGTCTCGCCGTGCGTGAATAGGACAACGCTCCCGACAGTTCCGGAGTCAGACGGATGGGACATGGGCGGGAATCTCCGAGCGCCCGCGCGAGGGAGCTTCGCGCAAAGGCAGACTCAAGGTACTGCCAGCCCGTCCAGACTTGAACGACGTGACAGGTCTAAAAACCATGTCGTGTGCGCTGTGCAGCGTCGTCCTCACGGTGTGCCGCGCGCTGCACACCGTGCCTCCGCCACGTCGCGCAAACGCGCGTGATGCCGTGCGTCAGCGCTTGGCAGGACGGATGCAGTTGGAGCGTCCCCACATGCCTCGGGTTGGCGGTGGAGGAATCACCATGACGGAGATGATGGCGAAGTGGGACGTGAAGGTGCTGGGTGGACTGGGCGGTGCGCTGCTGGCCCTGGCGGCGGTGTTCCTCTGGAGAGACCTCCACCTGCCCGCGGAGGCGCTCCTCATTGTCGCGGCCTGCGCGACGCTGGCCCTGGCCTTCCTGTCGGTTCCTCGCGGAGGACTGCTGGTCTTCCCCATCGCCGTGCTCGCCACCTCCGTGACAGGCGGCCTGTGGTACGCGGCGACGAAGCAGCCGCTGCTCCTGGTGGGGCTCGCGCTGACGCTCGTTACCTCCATCGTCATGCTGCCGCGCTCGCAGCGAAACGGTGACACGCCGCTCGAGCGCGTCCGCGACGTGCTCGTCTGGTTCGGCCTCACCGCCGCGACCATCGCCGCGACCTGGGCCTTCTACTTCCACTTCCTCACCCTCGGCGTCGCGGAGGACCACATCGCGCGTCGGCTGGTGCTCACGCTGGGCTGGCTCGTCATCGGCGTGGTGATGGTGTTCCTGGGCCGCAAGCGGGGCACGCCCGTGGTGCGCGACGCGGGCTTCTGCTTCGTCGCCATCTCCGTCGGCAAGACGCTCCTCTATGACACCGCGAACCTCGACGGCACCCTGCGCGTGGCCGGGCTCGCCGCCGCGGGAGTGTTGATGCTCGGCACGGCCTGGCTCTCGGCGCGGTCGACTCCGTCCAACGCTCGGAGCGCGTGACATGAGCCCTCTGCTCTCCTGGGTGGGCGTGCTGTGGCTGACGCAGGCGTCACCAGTGCCCTGCTGGTCTCACGAGGATGCGACCCCGGGCTGGAAGCGCGTGGAGCTTCCAGCGTCAGGGCCCCAGCTCGCCGCGCCAGCGGACGTGGACCAGTTCCGGACGGGAGAGCCCGTCCTCGTGCGCGAGGCCAACGTGGGGACCTGGTTCGGCGGTCAGCACGTGGGCACGGGCCGCATGGCCTTCCGCTTCGAGGTGCAGCCCGGGACGACGCGCCTGGAGCTCGACTTCGTGGCGTCACTGCGAGGCGCCAAGGTGGATGCCGTCGCCTACGCCGGGACGCGCCCCCTCCACCTGCTCGACGAGCGGCGAATCCCAGGCACGACGCTCATGTTGGAGTGGGGCTCGGAGGAGGTGCGCTCCGTGCTGGTGGAGGTCCACTACCACCTGCGCGAGCGGCCCGTGGTGCAGTCCTGGTGGGCGACCCGCCGCGTCTGGCCCGAGCGGGACGCCGCGCTCCCCGGCGAGTTCAAGGCCGCGCGCTCGCTCTACTTCTTCCACCCGGGGGGCGGACGCGTCTTCACGCTGTGCCAGCAACCAGACCTCTCGCCGCGCACGTCCCGCTGGCCCCAGCTTGGACTGCGACTCGTCACCGTCGCGCTCAAGCCGACTCCTTGAGCGCCCAGGGCCACAGCTTCGCCAGCGCGGAGCGCAGCTCTCCCGCGCTGGCGTACCGGTCCTCGGGCCGCTTCGCCATGAGCTTCAGCACCACGCGCTCGTAGGGCTCGGGCAGGCTCGGGCGCAGCGTGGTGGGCGGCACCGGCATCTGCTGCACGTGCAGGAACATCAGCGGCACCGGCTCCGTGTGTCGGAACGGGAGCTGTCCTGTACACAGCTCGTAGGCCACCACGCCCAGCGCATACAGGTCCGTGGCGGGTGACAGGGGAGGGCTGCCCATCACCTGCTCGGGCGCCATGTACTCCGGCGTGCCGAGCACCGTGCCCTGGGTCGTGGTTCCCGCCACGTGGGTGCTCTTGGCGAGGCCGAAGTCCATCAGCTTCAGCACCCCCGTCCGCGTGACGAAGAGGTTGGCGGGCTTCACGTCCCGGTGCAGCACGCCCCGGCCATGCGCGTGCTCCAGGGCGACGGCCGCGTGGGTGAGCCAGCGCAGCGTCTCCGCGAGCGTGGGGCGTCGCTCCATCATCCGCTGGCGCAGGTCCATCCCGTCCAGCAGCTCCACCGTGAGGAAGTGCCGGTCTCCATCCAGCCCCACGTCGAAGACGCGCAGGATGTTCACGTGCTCCAGCGCCCGCGCGTGCTCCACCTCCTGACGGAAGCGCGCCACGGTGGACGGCTCCGCGTGCGGCGTCGCCAGCACCTTGAGCGCCACGCGCTGGCCCTGGTGCAGGTCCATCGCCTCGTACACCGTGGAGCTGCCTCCGGCGCCGAGCCAGCGCTCCACCCGGTATCGCTCCGCCACGAGCTGTCCCGGCACCAGCCCGCGCACCGACGCGGCGAGCGCGAGCGCGGGCGAGGGCGTGGGAATGCCCTGCAGCCACGTCCCGTGCGGTGACATGGGCGTCACCGCGCGCATCGTCTCCGCCAGCGACACCGGAGGCGGAGTCGTCACGGGCGCGCTTCCCCACGCCAGCCCCACGGCGGGCGCGGGAGTCGGTGTCCGCGCCACCGCCGCCTCGGGTTCCTGGGACAGCCCTCCGAGGTACACCACACCTCCGGAGTCTTCTTCCGTCGAGCCCACCGCGCCTCCCTCGGTGTCCGTTGGCC
>NZ_JBLZWL010000074.1:0-17445 GCF_049194865.1 Corallococcus terminator
ACGGGGCAGGGGAGCGAACAGACGGCCGTCGAGCTGATGAAGGCGGGAGCATCCGACTACATCCCGAAGGCGAAGCTGTCCGCCGAGCACCTTGCGCAGAGCCTGCGACAGGCCATGCGGTTGCACATGGCGGAGCAGCAGCACCGGGCGCTCGCCGAGGCGCTGCCGCAGATCGTCTGGACGGCCGGACCGGACGGGGTTCCCGACTACTTCAACCGACGCTGGTACGACTACACCGGCCTGCGCGCCGTGGGGCCACAGGACGACGGCGCGCGCGTGGGCCCGCCACCGCCCGACGTCTTTCATGCGGACGACCTCCCAGGGGGCGCTGCCCGGTGGCGGGAGTGCCTCCAGTCGGGCGCCGCGTTCGAGAGCGAGTGCCGCATCCGGCGTCAGGCGGACGCCACCTTCCGCTGGCACCTCATCCAGGCGCTGCCGCTGCGCAATGCCCACGGTCGCATCATCCAGTGGCTGGGGACGTGCACCGATATCGATGACCAGAAGCGCGCCTCGGAGACCCTGAGCTTCATGGCGGAGGCGAGCGCCCTGTTGACCGCTTCCCTGGAGATGTCCGTCACGCTCGAGCGGCTCTCGACGCTGCTCATCCCCCGGCTGGGAGACTGGTGCGCCGTCTATCTCCAGGAGGACGACGGGCCGATCCGCCAGGTGATGGTCGCCCACACGGATGCCTCGCGAGTGCCGCTGCTGCGCGAGCTGCACCAGGCCTCTCCTCCCTTGGCCATGGCGGACTTCGGCCACGCCCGGGTGTTGCGCACGGGGCAGCCCGAGCTGGTGTCCGAGGCCACCGACGAGAGGGTCCATGAGGCGCTGGGTCCCCTGGAGCGGCTGGGCTCCGGAGCGCAGCTCCGGCCGGGCTCGTGGATGGTCGTCCCCCTGTGGGCACAGCGGCGGGTCTTCGGGGCCCTGCAGCTCTGCTCCGTGCGGCCCGGACGTCGCTACACCGCGCGGGACCTGGAGCTGGTGCAGGAGCTGGCACGTCGGGCGGAGATCGCCATCGACAATGCCCGGCTGTTCGAGATGGCCAAGGCGGAGCACACGATGGCCGAGCAGGCCAATCGCGCGAAGGATGAGTTCCTCGCCGCCGTCTCCCACGAGCTGCGCACCCCGCTGATGGCCATGCTGGGCTGGACGCGGATGCTGCGCTCGGGGCAACTGGCTCCGGAGAAACACGGCCGGGCGCTGGAGGCCGTGGAGCGCAACACGATGGTGCAGACCCAGCTCATCGAGGACCTCCTCGACGTCTCGCGAATCATCACCGGCAAGATGCGCCTGGAGGTCCAGCCGGTGAATCCGCGCGAGCTCATCGAGGCCGCGCTGGATTCGGTGCGCCACGCGGCCGAGGCGAAGGGCGTGGCGCTCCACGCCGAGCTGGATTCGGACACCGGACCCATCAGCGGCGACGCCGACCGTCTCCAGCAGATGGTCTGGAACCTGCTCTCCAATGCCATCAAGTTCACGTCCCGGGGCGGACAGGTCACCGCGAGCCTGCGGCGGGGGGAGGGGGCCGTGGTCATCGAGGTGAGGGACAACGGCCAGGGCATCCCCAAGGCCTTCCTGACGAACATCTTCGAGCGATTCTGGCAGGCCGACGGCAGCGCCACCCGGAAGCATGGTGGGCTGGGTTTGGGATTGGCCATCGTGCGGCACCTCACGGAGCTGCATGGAGGCGTCATCGAGGCCTTCAGCGAGGGAGAGGGCCACGGCGCGCGCTTCAGCCTGAAGCTGCCGCTGGCGGCGGCGACACAGCCCCGGGGAACGGTGCCCGCGCTCCAGGCCACGGCGCGTCTGGGTGCGCCGACCCTGCCCATGGACGTGTTGGAGGGGCTGCGGGTGCTGGTGGTGGACGATGAGCCCGATGCCCGGGAGCTGCTCGCCGTCATGCTGGAGAGCCGCATGGCCCAGGTCGTCACCGCGGCCAGCGCCCGGGAGGGGTTGGAGAAGCTGCGGGACTTCCGTCCCCAGGTCGTCCTCTCGGACATTGGAATGCCTGGAGAGGATGGGTACTCCTTCATCCGCAGGTTGCGCGCGTTGCCTCCGGAGCAGGGCGGGCAGACGCTGGCCATCGCGCTGACGGCCTTCGCGCGGATGGAGGACCGCACCCGTGCGTTGCTCGCGGGATTCCAGATGCACGTGCCCAAGCCCATCGAGCCCGCGGAGCTGGTGGGCGTGCTGGCCGCGCTGACCGGGCGCACGGCCCCGTGGGGCGAGCGCGTGCGAAGCACCCCCGCCTGAGCGGGGGGCCCGCCCCCTGTGTCGACCGCGTCACTTCAAGACTCATTCGAAGCAGAGGGCGACCCGCTCGCCGTAGTCCGAACGCATTGTGATGGAGACCTGTTCGCAGTGCTCGCCGGCACCGCAGGTGCCATTGCTAGCGCACCGTTGATGGCAAAGGCGGTCACCCATCTCGGGCCCGCAAGTGCCGGCATCCATCCCCTCCGGGACGGCGGGGGGACATTCCTGGCTGACGTAGCATCGCTCGGCCGCGTTCGCGCACGCCTCGGAGAAGGAGCACGCCGCGAGCGAGGACCGCGGCACCTCGGGGATACCGGAGTCGGGCACCCCGGGGATGCCGGAGTCGGGCACCCCGGGGATGCCGGAGTCAGGGGTGTCATTGGAGTCGGAGTCGTTGCAGCCGGAGGGAGTCAGGAGCAGGAGGGCGGCGAGCAGGAGGGAGGGGCGCATGAGAACCTCGAGTCTGTGATTCTTCAGAGGGACACTCAGCGGTAGCCACGGCGTGGGAGGTGTCCGGCCTCCCGCGCATGGCTCCTGACTTCGTCTACGGCTGTGAGGTCACCGAGGGCGGGGCGCTCCCCTGCGGTTCGGAGGGGACGGTGTCGCCGCGGGCCGTGTCGGGGGGCCCGCCCGCCGTGTTCGCCCCCGGCCGCTGGTGGAACCAGAAGTCGGCGGACGGGTGCGTGTGCTCCTGCCCGAAGGGGCCATGGGGAGCGTCCCGCGTGTCCTTCATTCCCACCGCGTCGAACGGAGCCCCTGGCGCTCCGCCGCTCTCGGCCGTCAGGATGACTTCTTGCGGTGGCGGGGGCGTCAGGCCCAGCAGCTTCTCCAGCTCCGCCTTCCGGCTCGTGCCCTCGAAAGCCGAGTCGAGCTCGGTCTTCGTCGGCTTGACCTTGTCGATGTCCTTCTGGCTGTAGGGCGGCGTCTTGGACTCCTGGACGGCCGCCGCGTTCGCCTTGTGCATGGCCTCCTCGGCGCTCTTCGCGGCCAGGGCTGCCTTCTCCTCCGTGTCCTGGAGTTTCTGGGCCGCCGCCCTGGATGCCTCGGTGGCCTCCTTGAGCTTCTTCTCCGCGGCGGCGAGGCCCTCCTAACCCATGGCAAATCTCCTCGTGCGGGATGTCCCGCGCTGGTCGATGCGTGTCTGCCCTTGCAATCGAGGAGAAAGAGGGAGGGCGGCGGCCGGCGTCCCAAAGAATCTCGGGAGTCGATGTTGGCGGGCCCCGTGGAGGCGGGGCGCCAATGGCATCAGCGCCTCAGTCCAGCAAGCCCTGGAGGCTGATGTCGAGTCGGCTGCTGACCAGCCCGAGGAGGCTCTCCAGCGCGAGCTGGTCCTGCTTCAACCGGGGCGCGAGCTCCATGCGAACGCGCTCGAGCAGCAGCTCGCGGGCCTGGGCGACCCTCCGCGCGACGCCGGAGCGCGAGCCGCCATACATGAGCGTCAGCCGGTCCATCGTGAACCCATGGAAATGGTGCAGGCGCAGCAGGGCCCGCTCCTGTTCGGGGAGCACCGCCACGGCTTTTCGGAGCGACTCGACGAGGAGCTGGCGTGCGTCTTCGCGCAGCAGCGCATACTCGGGGTCGCTCGGCGCCAGCAGTCGCGCGAGCTCCTCGGGAGGCTCCGCGACGAGCTGATGGCGCTCGTCCCGGCCCACCAGCTCCCCGGCGATGCGCGCGGCGACGATGCCCACCCAGGAGAGCAGGGGCCCTCGACCGCCATAGCTCGCAATCCTCGGTGGCGTGTTCCCGCTGGCCACCAGCAGCCGCTCACGGAGCACCTGCAGCACCTCCTCCACCATGCTCGGCGACAGCCGCCCGAGCCGGGCGGGGATGTGCCGGAGGACGTGTTGCTCGAAGGCCCGGAGGGCCGAGGGCTCTCCAGTGGCGCAGGCGCACGCGAGGTACAGGTCCGCCCCCTGGAGGATGCGCATCACCTCCGAGACCTTGCCCGCGGGCAGTTGCTGGGCCAGATGCCGCATGAAGGCCGCATCCGGCCGCGGCAGCGTGGGCCACTGGGTCCGGGCCGCTTCGACGTGGTGGTGCAGCAGGGCTTCGAGCCCCTCGACTGCCTCCAGCTCCGCGCGCCGCTCCCGGGGCAGCGCTTCCCGCAGGAGCGCCGTCAGGGTGGGTGTCTTCTGTTCCTCGCTCATCGAATCCCCTTGCCGCGCTGCCAGGCGAGCACTTCCTGGAGCCCTGGTTGACCCCGGACGCCCACGGACTCCAGTCGGGTCCGGGCCTCCTTGGCCATCGCGCTCGCACCCGCCCGGTCAGGGGAGGGGCGCAGCTCCATTCGCGCCCGGGCCAGCACGAAGGCGGTGTTGGCCGCGGTCAACGGGTCGCCTTGTTCACCCATTCGGGTGAGGGTCCGCCATGCGCGCTCGAGGAGCGGGATGGCCTTGTCCGTGGCGCCCAGCGCCAGTTGCGCTTCTGCGACACAGGTCAGGGCGTTGGCGCCGTCCTCGGACTCCTGGCTCTGGACCTGCTCGGTGAGCTTCAGCGCGCGCTCACAGTATTCGAGCGCCTCCTTCGGCGCCTTGAGCTCCATGGCCACCTCGGCCAGGGGCAGCAGCACCGACAGCGTGCCCGCCCCTCGCGAGCCCTGCGATTGCTCCATCCGCCGCAGCGCCTCCAGCAGGTCGCGCCGCGCCTCGGGATGGTGGCCAGAGAACATGTGCGCATACCCTCGCATCATCAGGGGCCTGGAGGCGCGCGGGGTGTCCGGGCCCAGGGAGCGCTGGATGCGCTCCAGGGCCTCGGTGGTGAGGGCAATCGTCTTGTCGTTCTGGCCCTGGTCTCCGTACAGCATGGCTTGCTGCAGGATGACGTCGACGACAAGGAAGTGGTCGGGTCCACGGATGCGCTCGAAGAGGGTGCGCGCCCGCTCGAGCATCGGCCCTGCCTCCTCCATCCGGCCCGCGACGCGCGCGGCGGTGCCAAGGTTCAGGAGCACCGTCGCGAGCACGGGGGTCTCCGGGACGGGGGCCGCCTCCTGGAGCGTCAGGGCCTTGCGCCACACGTCGGTGGCCGCGGCGGTCCGGCCCAGCCGATGGTAGGCCGAGCCGATCCTGTCGTAGGAGACGGCGAGGGCGGGGTTGTCCGGGCCCAGCAGGCGCTTGCGCATCTCGAGGGCCTGGAGGTGGAGCTCCAGCATCTCCGTGTCGCGGCGCTGGACCATGCGGATTTTTCCCAGCTGGTGGAGGAGGCTCGCCGCGCGGAGGCTGTCCTGGCCAGTCCTCCTGCGCGAGAACTCCAGGCCCTGGAGCGCCTCCTGCTCTGCTTCCTCGTGCTTGCCTTGCTGAAGCCGGAGCGAAGACAGATAGAGGTGCAGGTCCGTCGTGATGTCCGGGAAGCGCTCGCGGCCCAGGCGTTCGACGGCGGCCTGGGCATGGCGGACGAGCTTCTCCGCGTCGGCGGGACGGGACAACGCCTCGCCCACCACCCAGATGAGCTCCAGCCATGCGCGCGCCACGGTCTCGTCATCACGCCCGGCCTCGGCGGCCCAGAGGGCCTGGTAGAGGAGCTCCTCCGCCTCCTTGGGTTTGTCGTTCTCCAGGTGGTTGGTTCCGTGGGCAAGCAGCACCTCCGCCGTCAGCGGCTTGTAGTCGAGCCCCTTGATGTCATCGAGGAGGGCCGTCGTCGCCGCGAGGCCGTCGGTGAGCCGGCGCGCGACCATGTGGGCCCGGGCCTGGGCCAGCGCGTGCCGTGCCGCGTCCACCCGGGGGCGGAGGTCATCCGTCGGCTGGGGGCGACTGGTGAGCCCGGGTGAGTCCCTGCACCCGGTGAGCCCCTCGAGGGAGGCCATCAGTTGGGGCGCGTTCTCCACGGTGAGGGCGTCCGCCTTCTCCAGCACCTCCGTGGTGGCGGCGAGCTGCCACAGTCGCGTGTCGAGGCACGCCGCCGTCTGCCAGGGGGCCTTGTCCGAGGCGTCCCGGCCCGCGGCCAGGCAGGCCTCGGTCCGCAGCGTGCGCCACTGGTCGGCGTAGGCGTCCAACGCCGTCGAGAGCCGCTCCCAGGTCGGCGCGGCGTAGGGCGTGCCCGTGGCGATGAACGCCGCATGCACGCGCTCGCGCCGCGCGGGGCTCCAGGCCGCCGCCAGCTTCTCCACCTCCTGCTCGCAGCGCGCCTCGCGCCGCTGTGTCACCCCGACGGCCACGAGGGCCCCCAGCAGCCCCGTCGCCGTCGCCGTCGCCACCACCCACGTCCGTGTCCGGCGGGGCGGTGGAGTGAGGGCCGCGAGCAGGGGCTCCATGGAGGCAAAGCGCTCCGCGGGCTCGGCTCGCAGGCCGCGAAGCACCGCGCGTCGGACCCAGACGGGGACCGGCACGTCGCGCGCGGGTGGACGCACCCGGCCTTGTTGGATGGCCTGGGCCAGCTCCCGCAGCGTCTCTCCCTGGAAGGGATGCACTCCGTAGAGCGCCTCGTAGAGCGCCACGCAGAAGCTGAACTCGTCCGAGCGCGCGTCGGCGCGCTGGCCCCGCAGCAGCTCCGGGGCGAGGTAGGCGGGGGTGCCCAGCAGGAAGCCCGTCCGGGTGAGCCGTCCCGTGGGATGGAGGAGGGCCTCGGGGCTCGGGGACGAAGCGGGGACCTCCTCTTGCTGGTGGAGGAGGCGGGCGATGCCGAAGTCCGTCACGTACACCTGGCCATCCCGCCCCAACAAGATGTTGGCGGGCTTGACGTCCCGGTGCACCAGTCCCGCCGCGTGCGCGGCCGCCAGTCCCCGCCCTGCCTCCAGGAAGACCCGCAGCACCTCTTTCCAGGGACGCTGCTCCTTCATCCACTCCGCCAGCGTGATTCCCTCCACCAGCTTCATGGCCAGGAAGATGCCGTCCCCGTGCGGGCCCACGTCAAAGAGGGTGACGACGTTGGCGTGGGAGAGCCGGGCCAGTGCTTGCGCCTCGCGCTGCAGCCGCTGCTGCAATTCCTCGTGGTGGCTTCCCTCGGGGCGCAACACCTTGAGGGCCACCCGGCGGCCCAGCTCCGGGTCCTCCGCCGCGTACACCACGCCCATGGCTCCGGAGCCCAGGCGCTCTTGCACGACGTAGCGGGAGACCCGGGTTCCGGGCTCCAGGGATTGGAAGGGCGCCTCCATCGGGCGCGCGCCTTCGCCCGCGGCGAGGGCCCATCGACAGTCAGCACAGCCCTCCACGTGTGCCAGGACATGGGTCCTGTGCTCTTCGGAGAGCAGCCCCGCGAGAAAGTCAGTCAGCGTCGCTTCCTGGGGACATGACTGCCTGGGGGCGGACTCCGCAGCGCGGTCCGGTTCGCCAGACCTGGCGGATGTGGGTGTTCGCTCGCCCATGAGGCCCTCAAGAAATCTTGGGACGCAGGTTAGTCCATTCCCTCATTCATCACGACCTCGCTACCAGGTTGAAAGGGTTTCTCATGCCTCCCGTCAGTCGCCCCCTCCCCAAGTTGCCTCCCCCTCCACCCAAGGAGTCGCCCGACGCGCGGAAGGCACCGGTCTCCGGCCCGAAAGCACCTCCCAGTGCCAAGGGACTGAAACCCCCGGCGACAGGGATGAATCCGAGGGACTCGTTCGGGCGAGGGCCTGCCTCGGCCCCGGAGAAGAATCCGGCCCGAAAGGACGACGGTGAAGACAAGGGGGCGCTGAGCACGCTGAAGAGTCTGGGAGAGGGTGGCAAGACGGCCACGGATCTCGTCCTCGGCACGCAAACCCGGAATGAGTCGAACCCCCAGCGGAGACGCCTGCCTGACGGCAAGGTCGAGGCGAAGAACACGCTGCTCTCTCGCGGGGCGAACAAGGCGGGACTGGCGGCCACCGTCGCGCAGCTGCCTCAGGGCGGCAAGGAGCTGATTGAGGCCGTCAAGGAAGGGGATGCACGCAAGACCACGGAGAAGGCCGCGGGGTTGACGTCGGGCACCCTCAACGCCGCGAAGGGTGGCCTCGAGACCGCCGCGCAAGTCAGTACGTTCCGGAGTCTGCGCAGTGCGGCGAAGGAGAAGCTCCTGTCCACGGCGAGGGGGGACGGCGTCGAGGTCGGAAGACGGGAGGCCCAACGAATCGCCGGGAAGGCGGCTCAAGCAAACCTGGACCCGCTGAATCAGGGACGGCGGAGTCTGACGCTCTCCGCGGCGGAAGCGGCCGCGAAGAACCTGCCGGTGCGGCCCGCGTTGAAGGATGCCGCAACGCGAGCCTTCGAGGGCGCGAGCACCGCCGCTCGCAGGGCCTTGCCCACGGCCGCCGCGAAGGCCGCCGGCCGCTTCGTGCCCGGGCTCAACTGGGCGATTGCCGCGGCGGACTCAGCGGCGGCGCTGGCGACCTTGAAGAGCCCCACGGCGGACCCGGTCAAGAAGCTGACTGCTGGCATCACTGCCTTGGGTTCTATCGCCGCCGCGACGAACATTCCCGTGGTCAGCCAGCTCGGCGCGGGTGTCTCGGCGGTCTCCAGTCTCGTCGGGTCCATTTTCGGCGAGGACTGAAGTCCCGCGTCGCACAGTCAATTCAAGCGTGCTTGCCCTGTCCATTCGAGGAGTGCCCACTGTATGGGAATCAGCTCGGATTCTTCCTTTCAAGAGTTGCAAGGGCAGATGCTCTTGATGCGCGTACCAAGAGCCCTCGCATTGGATGGGATCGATGTGTCACTTCCGTCCTTGAAGACACCTTCGCTGGAAGGGCTCATCCTCTCCTGCCCCACCCAGGCCTCTGTCACTGGGCGGAACATCCACGCGCGCTTCCTGGAGCTGCGACGTGAAAGCGCTCAGCGGCGCGAGCTGTCACATGGGGAGGAGATCTCCCAGGGCGATGAGGTCCTCCTCGACGTCATGGGCATGGCCCAGGGACGCCTGATTCCATTCTCGGTGCGGAGTGATTGGTGGACCCTGGTGGCGCCAGAGCCCCTGCTCCCTGGACTCTTCGAGGCGCTCGAGGGAATGACGGTGGGCGCCGTGCGGGAAGTGTCATTGACGCTCCCTCCAGACTACCCCGTCGAGAGACTGCGGGAGGTCCCGGCTCGGTTCATCATCGAGGTGAAAGCGGCGCACGAGTTGCTCGCGCCCGATGAGGAGTCCGCCGAGGGTGTGGCCCTCTTGGGGCGTGGTGCCACGATGGATGACGTCATGCGGCGCATTGGAGAAGAACTCCAGGACGAAGGTGAGGCCGAGGTCGTTCGAGAGGTGCGCGAGCGCGTGCTGGATATCCTGGTCGAGCGCAGTGAGGTGGTGGTGCCCGCCGAACTGGTGGACGAGGAGATTCGCCGCCAATGGATGGAGGTCGAGCGTCCCGTGCTGCTGCGCGGAGGGCTCTCTTCGGAGGAGCTTCAGAACGCACTGGCAGGCTGGCTGGAGGAGCCACTCACACGAGGCGATGCAACGCGACGGTTGCAGGTCGCGCTCGTCCTGGGCGCCGTGGCCGAGCACGAGCGAATCCAGCCCCGGGAGCAGGACATGGAGATGCTATGTGAGAGCCTCTCCGGCACGAGCCAGTTGACCCGGGCAGCGCTGAAGAGGGCGTTGACGGTGACGCCTGCCTTGGCTCACCGAGTCCACAACCTTCTTCTGCACTTCGCGACAATGGACCATGTCATGTCCAAGGTGACCCTTGAAGGCAGTGTTGACGCAGCGCCTAGGTAATTGGATGCGCAAAGAAGTATCGGGCTCCAGGCGTGAAGTCGCTCGCGGTCGGTGATGCCAGGAACCTTTCCAGCAGGTCGACGGCCTCGTGCCGGACGAAGCCGCCAGCCCTGAAGAAGGCCGAGCAATCAAGCCCCGTTGTCGCCTCGAACTTCTCGCGCAATACAACGGTCAGGGGCGCCTGGGTGACATCGAACGCGGGTGACAACAACATGCGCAGGAAGTGCCTAGAAAGCTCTGTCGCCCCAGCGCGTTCGCCGGCCCAGATGGCATCGTCTTCGCTTTCGCACAGCGCCAAGACCTCCTCATGTTTCTTGATGACCAGGCGATTGAAGTCAGTGCTGGCATTCCTGTCGCGCAATTTCAGGGCAAGTGCCGCCAGGCGGTCATCGGTCAGCGAGGGCTCTGTCGTGAAGTCGAAAATTCCTGCCTTTGCTCCGATGGGCCCCAGGTCATCAAGCGCCGCGATGGGGTCGAGCAGGTCGGCGATCGCAAGTCCAATAGACTGGTGTGCGTCTACCCCACTGCAGCGATTCCAGGCCTCGAGCATGTGAGGCACCAGCCAGATGCTTCCGGCATTGCGTGCCGCCTGGCATGCATAGACGCGCAATCCGTCCGGGCCATCGTGCATGACTTGAGTCAATCGCATCAGCTCCGCTCTACTCCCCATGCCACCCGTGAGCAGGAGCGCCACCGGCGCGATGTTGACCTCCTTGCTGACCTCGAAGAACCTGCTCAATGAACCGACCTCGGAAAAATCTCCGGCCTTGGCGAGTTCGACAACGCGAGCCAGGAACTTCCAAGGCTCATCGGGCCACTGTCGCGAGAGCAACTGCGCGCGCTCGTTGTCCGACAGCGTGTAGTGGAGGCCCCGAGAGGACCCGTTGAAGCCCCCTTCGGTGATGAATGTCGGATGATTCATGGTGGGCAAGCTCTGGAGCAGGCGCGCAGTGCCGATTCGGCATGAAAATACTGGGAGGGCTTCATCGGGTTGTCCAGGGGTTCATGCGGGGCGCATGGGCGCTTGCGCCTGCCCGAGCGCTTCGTCGAGCTCCCCAAGGCACGGCAGGTGTTGGCGCAGGTCGCCGCGGTGCTCAAGCCCAAGCAGTTTCAGGTCGTCGTGGACATCGCAGGCCACTACTTCGTGGCCACGCTGGAGCGGAAGAAGGGCGTCACCCTGGCGCCGCTCTACCCCTGGGTGGAGGACGGCGAGGCACGGAAGCTCATGCGCTCGGCGGTGGGCAGCTCGCTGTACCAGGTGTTGTTCAAGTGCTGGCCGGAGGAGACTCGGCCGCTGCTCTTCTCCGGGCTGGAAGCGGAGCAGGACGACGCGGCGCGAGGACAGCTCTATGTCTGCCTGTCGAAGGTGGAGGACCCGGCCGCGTACCACGCCCTGGCGCGGGGCATGACGGTGGAGCCGCCCGGGGTGCTCGAGAGTCTGTCCCAGGTCATCTGGCGGCAGCAGACCACGATAGAGCTGCTGGTTCGCGAGTACCTCGTCCCCGCATGGCCCGAGGACCGCGCGCTGGCGCATCACCTGGTGAAGGTGCTGCGCGACGAATACGTGGAGCTCCCGCCCGCCTGGGCCGCCGAGGCACCCGAGGAGCTGCTGAAGGTGCCCTCGCGAAGGCCTGGCGTGGGCTGCGCCACATCACCTTCCCCCGCTCCAGGCGTCCCGTCAGGTCACCCCCGGCAACCCGGTGCCCGCCGCGAAGCAGCGACCCGGGCTCGAGCAGGTACAGGCGGTCAGGTCAGCCCGCGACGCTGGCTTGCCCACGTCTCGAAGCTCATGGGCGACAGGCCGTAGGCGCGCGCGAGCTCGGGCCGTGCCAGCACCGGCGCGACGTTCATGTACGCCACGCCGTGCGCCACGCCGGGATGCAGCCCCGCCGCGATGGCCTCATCGACGGTGCCCGACTGGACGGTGTACTCCTTGCCGTCGAGGCGGGAGAGAATCTCGGCGATCTGCGGCAGCGTGAGCACGTCCCCCGCGAGCTGCAGCGTCACGCCGTGGAACTTCGAGGGATGTTGGATTGCCGCCGCGGCGGCCTTGCCGATGTCCTCTGGGGCAATCAACGTGATGGGGCGATCCGCCTGGATGACCGTGACCAGGCGGCGTTGGTCGACGAAGCCGGCGGGGTCCAACATGATGTGGTCCATGAAGGTGGAGGGCAGGATGAGGGTCCAGTGCCGGAAGCCCGCGCCGCGGACGAGGTCACAGGTGGCGAGCTTGTTCTCCCAGTAGGTCTCGTGGGACTTCCAGCGTCCCTCCGCCCAGCCCTCGACGTCGCGGTGATTTCCGACGCCAGACGTCGCGGTGTGTACGAACGTCTCGACGCCCTCGGCGAGCGCGGCCTCGACGAGGTTCCTCCCTTGCTGGAGCTCCTTGCTGTAGTCGATCCCCGTCGCCGAGAGGATGGGGGACTGCATCGAGAAGACCGCCCGCGCTCCGGCGCAACCAGCGCGCAACGACGCGGGATTGTCGAGGTCCCCGACGACCAGCTCGGCGCCCGCCGCCGCGAGGGCCCGGGCGTTCGGCGCCTCCGGATTGCGCACCAGCGCGCGCACCGAGGAGTGGCCTTCGGACAGCAGGGCCCGGACGGTGGCGCCACCCTGGCGCCCCGTGGCGGCGGTGATGAAGACGGTCTGCTGGCTGCTCATGGGCAATTCCTGTTGTAAGTGGGGGACCCCACCGTTTAAACTCATGGTCAAATACGGAGGGGCCCCCCGTTTGTCAAGGAAGGGAGCCCGAGGAGCGGAGTGTCGTGGAGCACGTGAAGCCGTTGCGCGCGGATGGGCGACGCAACCGGGAGAGGATTGTCGTGGCCGCCGCGGAGCTGGTCGCTCGGGATGGCGCGCAGGCGTCGTTGGAGGAGATTGCCCGGAAGGCGGGGGTGGGCTCGGCGACCCTGCATCGGCACTTCCCGTCGCGGCAGGCGCTGTTGGAGGTGGTCTTCCGGGAGGGGGTCGAGCAGCTCTGCGCGCGGGGGACGGAGCAGCCGGGCGAGAAGCCCGCCGCCGAGCTGGCGGCCTGGCTCGAGGATTTGACGGTCCATACCGCGACCCATCGTGGGCTCGCCGCCGCGCTGCTGACGGGCCCGGAGGGCCTCTCCGCCGAAGACATCTGCTGCACGGACATGGTGCGCGACGTGTTGAACGGCCTGGTGGAGAAGGCGTCATCGGCGGGCGTGATTCACGCCAGCGCCACCACGGAGGACCTGATGCGGCTGGCGAACGCGATTGCCGTCGCCAACGAAGACGACCCGCACACCGCGCGCCGGGTGCTGCGCCTCGCGCTCACCGGCATCCAGCTGTGAAAGAGGGCCGTGGGCAGGCTCCGCTGGACGTGGGTGTGGGGAGAGAGCGAGGCTCGTGGAATGCCCAGTGAGCGTCTCATGCGCATCCACGGCCCTGAGTCCCAGGAGAACGGGGCGAGGGTGTTCAGCCCTGAGTTCGCGGCGATGAGCAAGCGGGTGCTGCGGGTCACCGAGCTGACGTCGCGCCTCAACCTCCTGCCTTTCGAGGACGAGGTGGGCAAGGCGGCGCTGCTCGAGCAGATCCTGGGGCGGCCGCTTCCGAAGCGGGTCACCGTCTATCCGCCCTTCTACACGGACCACGGCCTGCATCTGGACCTGGCCGAGCGGGTGTTCATCAATCAGGGCTGCACGTTCCTCGACTACGCCGGTATCCGGCTGGGCGAAGGGGTGATGGTCGGCCCGAAGGTCACGTTCATCACTGTCAGCCATCCAGTCGACCCGGGCGAGCGGCGGCTGTACCTCACGGGCGCGCCCATCGACGTGGCGGAGAATGTGTGGATTGGCGCGGGCGCGATGATCATGCCCGGGGTCCGTATCGGGCGCGACGCCGTGGTCGCGGCCGGGGCGGTCGTCGTCGACGACGTGCCCGCGGCGAGCCTGGTGACCGGCCCCAAGGCGACCGTACGCCGACGATGGTGATGGAGCCGCGCCCGCCTCGGTGGACAGGTTGACTCCGCTGCCTGCCTGGGTGATTCAGCCGTTCGCTCGTAATTCGCCAGACAGGGGCCCGCGACCTCTTGACGCTTTCGCATGGATGACCCACCAGGGCAGCCCCGCGACTCACCCCGGCGCCTCGGTGCTCCGCTCTTGCGCGAGGAGGATCAGCTTGGACCGGCTGGGCACGGCCAGCTTGACGAAGACGCGCTTCAGGTGCGTCTTCAGCGTGTTCAGTGAGCTGCCCATATCTTCCGCGATGGTCTGGTTGTCCCAACCATTCAAGACACGCTCCGCCACGTCCAGCTCGCGAGGGGTGAGCCGCTTGCGCCACTCGGTGGGAACCTGGACCGCGTGAAACACCTCCTGGAACAACAGCGCCCATGGCGTTCTCCCGGGATGGGCTGGCAACCGGAGGAAGGTCACCTTCAAGCTTCGCCCCGGCCGCCGGAACGTCAGGACGTCTTGCCCGGAGAGCAGCCGGTGTCCGGCGCGACTGAGCCACTCCAGCGCCTCCAGGAGGACCTGGGGCAGTCCGAAACGTCCACAGGGCGCATCGGGGAACCAGCGATGGAGCAGTGCCGTGGAGCGGGGGGTGCGCATCAGCTCGGTGTTGGGAGGGCTCAGCACGATGCTCTCAAGCCCCGTATGACGGAAGAGCTGGTCCAGGAGGTCTCCCTGACGGACCATGTCTCCGAGCATGAGGCAGTTGCGAACCGTCCTCGCCAGGATGGGCGTAAGGCGCTGAAGAAAGGCTCGCTCCTGCTCCGAGAAGGCCTTCCGGCCCTCCCGGTACAGGGTGAAGCCGCTGTGCCAGCCAAGGCCCATGTCCAGCAACACGGACATCACGCGCTCCACGCGCATGTCCATCTCCAGGCAGTGCGAGTACATGGCGCTGTTCCACAGCTCCTGGCGCGACAGCATCTCCGAGTCTCGCAGCACGGTGTTGGGCTGCTGAATCACCGCGAAGCTCACGAAGCACTCGTCTGAAATCTCCGGGTAGCGGTCAAAGAAGACCTGGGGCATGTCTTGGACCATCGGCCAGTCGTATTGGCCGAGCGCACCTGGCTTGGACACGCAAAGCCCTCCGAAGTCCGCGGCGAGCACACGTGACAGAATCCCGTAGGACTCCAAGAAGACTTCCTTCAGGTCGAGCGAGCTGGTCAGCGCTGTCATCAGCTCCAAGAGCACCTGCTCTCCCTGCATGGAATCCAGCGGGCCCTTCACGCGCATGACCTTCCTCCACGTCTGGATTCAAGCGTAGGCACGACGTCCGGGCTGGTCATACCATGCACGGCAACGACAGTCTCTCCCCCACGGACGGCATCACCCCTATGGGTGATGCCCTCTCCCAACGGGTTCCCGTACGTTCCTCCGGTCTGGGAATCAACCTGCGCTCGTCCAGAGGAGCGCATCATGCTTGTCCAAGGCGTTGGGTGGAGCTCATGCGAATGAAGAAGATGGAGTCGAAGCGAAGCGTCTGGGGTTCGAATGCCTTGCGGTTCATGACCCTCCTGGTGTCGGTGGGCTGCGGCGCCGGAGCGGCTCCAGAGGCCTTGGACGAAGGGCCTGTCGGCGCCCACCGGCTCAGCTTCGAGGAGTTCGAGCGGAGCACGTATCGCGAGCCGGAGACCGGCATCTACATCGTCGACGGCGACATGCCGATGTCGGACGTCGAAGAGCTGCGGGAGTACTACGACGGTCTCTCAACGCCCGGCGCGCTCATCGTCCACACCGTGGGCGGTGTGAACGCGACATGGAACAGCACCCAGAAGCTCAACCTCCGGTACTGCGTGAGCAGGAACTTCGGTTCCCGGTACGCCCTGGCCGTCGAGGCCATGGCGCGCGCGGCGAATGCCTGGGAGAGCGCGGCCAACGTCAACTTCATCCACGTCCCGGCCGAGGACGCTGCCTGCGGCGCGAGCAATCCCAACGTGGTCTTTGATGTCAGCCCTGTCTCGGGCCAGGGCTATCTGGCGCGAGCCTTCTTCCCCGACGATGTCCGCGCGAACCGCAACGTCCTCATCGACTCCAGCGCCTTCGGGAGCATCCCGCCCTATACGTTGGCGGGTATCCTGCGCCATGAACTGGGACACACGTTGGGCTTGCGGCATGAGCACACGCGCCCTGACAGTGGCCTTTGCTACGAGGACAGCAACTGGCGAACGCTCACGCCCTATGACTCGGACTCGGTGATGCACTATCCGCAGTGCGCGGGCACCAACACGGTCGATCTGCACCTCACGCAGCGCGACCGGATTGGCGTCCGGGCGCTCTATGGGCCCGGGAATGGAAACCTGGCCCTGATGGGTAACAGCTCGGCGTCATCCACCTATTGCGGCAGCACTGGCGAGCATTGCTATTCGCCCAACCGCGTCAACGACGCCTCTCCAGACAGCACGCTCAATGGCTTCCATAGCTGGACCAACGCAGATGGCGCGCCCCTCCCTCAGTGGGTTCAGGTGGATCTCGGCAAGCCTTACGTCATCAACCGGGCCGTCGTCGTCGGCAGCAGTGGCGGTGTCCCACAGTCCTATCTGCTCGAGGCCTGGAACGGCTCCGCCTGGGTGGCGGTGGCCAACGTCACGGGCAATACGCAGGTGCAGAACACCCACTCCTTCTCGCCTGTCGTCACCAGCCGCGTGCGGCTGTTGGGCCGGTTGGGTTCCGCCGTACAGCCGGGATATGTCCGTGTGAATGAGATCGAGCTCTACAACACCCACGAGAATCTGGCGCTCGCCGCGAACACCTCGGCGTCTTCGTCGTATTGCGCGAGCGGCTGCTATGCCCCGTCCCGAGTCAACGACGGCAATCCCAGTACGGTGATTGGCGGCGACACGAGCTGGACGAATGCCTGGGGCGCCGCGCTCCCGCAGTGGGTGGAGCTGGACTTTGGTGGCCTGCGCACCTTCCGGCGCGTCGAGCTCTACATGAGCGACAATGGTGCCCCCCAGGAATTCAGCATCCAGGTCTGGAGCGGGAGCTCCTGGGTGACCCTCCATGTCGTCAGCAACAACACGCTGGCGCGGACCACCCATACCTCCATGGCCATCACCGCCTCG
Source organism: Corallococcus terminator (assembly GCF_049194865.1). Lineage (GTDB taxonomy): Bacteria > Myxococcota > Myxococcia > Myxococcales > Myxococcaceae > Myxococcus > Myxococcus terminator_A. The sequence continues at coordinate 16,874 of NZ_JBLZWL010000074.1, forward strand.
AAGCTGCGGATTCTCGGCCACCTTGGGTCCGTCGCGCAGCCGGGCTACGTGCGTATCAACGAGGTGGAGGTCTACGAGAACTGAGCGGTGGGGGTCCCCTCGCCCCTGTCGAGGTGTGGGAGGAACGACCCCAGCGCCTCCCACCCGATGCTGTCAGCGAGTGCGGACCGTGCAGGAGGTCTTGATGTAGTCCACCTCATCGTAATAGGCGCATGAGAAGTACACATTCAGCCGGGCGGTGGGGGTGCAGTCCTGCCGCCCGGTCTGGATGGTGAGGTCTGTTTCCAGGTCCACGCATTCGCAGCCCTGGCAGCTCTCTTTCTTGTTCAGGCACAAATGGCTCGTCGTCGCGGTGACGATGGTCGCGCAGTATTGAGTGGCGCGCTTGCAGCTCGTGTCGCCACACTCGAGGGTCTCTGGGAACGAGTCGGTGTCCCCATCCCCGTTCCCATCGTCTGCGTTCGAGTCACCACAGCCCACCAGCAGCATGGAGAGAAGCACCAGGTACCGCGTCGTCGCCTTCATGTCGTCCTCCCGAGGAGTCATGGGGGGCATGAACGCCCCCTCCTGAG
>NZ_JBLZWL010000094.1:0-17913 GCF_049194865.1 Corallococcus terminator
CACGCTGGACGAGCTGCGCAACGACATCACCCGTGACACGCCGGCCTCGTTCGAGCCGACGCTGGACTACGTGGTGGTGAAGATTCCGCGCTTCAACTTCGAGAAGTTCCCGCACGCGGACCGGACGCTGACCACGAGCATGCGCTCGGTGGGCGAGGTGATGGCCATTGGCCGGACCTTCCCCGAGGCGTTCATGAAGGCGCTGCGCTCGATGGAGCTGGGGCGCGTGGGGCTGGAGCCGCCCGAGCTGCCCGCGGAGAAGGAGGAGCGCGAGAAGGTGCTGCGCGAGGCGCTGCGGATCCCGCGCCCGGAGCGGCCCTGGTTCGTGGCCCAGGCGTTCCGCGAGGGCCTGACGGTGGACGACGTGCACGCGCTGTCCCACATCGACCCGTGGTTCCTGCGCTACATCGAGATGTTGGTGCGCGAGGGCCAGTCCATCCAGGAGTACGGCCGGTTGGATCAGCTCCCGGACGAGGTGCTCCGGCAGGCGAAGGCGCACGGCTTCTCCGACAGCTACCTGGGCAAGCTGCTCGGGTACCCGGAGGAGGAGGTGCGGGCGCACCGGCACTCGCGCGACATCCGTCCCGTGTTCAAGCGGGTGGACACGTGCGCCGCGGAGTTCGAGGCCTTCACGCCATACCTGTACTCGACCTACGAGGAAGAGGATGAGGCGCCTCCGACGGACCGTCAGAAGGTGCTCATCCTGGGCAGCGGGCCCATCCGCATCGGTCAGGGCATCGAGTTCGACTACGCGTGCGTGCACGCGGCCTTCGCGCTGCGCGAGGCCGGGTACGAGACGGTGATGGTCAACTGCAACCCGGAGACGGTGTCCACGGACTACGACACGTCGGACCGGCTCTACTTCGAGCCGCTGACGATTGAGGACGTGCTGGAGGTGTCGCAGCGCGAGAAGCCGGTGGGCGCGATTGTCCAGTTCGGTGGGCAGACGCCGCTGCGCATCTCGGTGCCGCTGGAGAAGGCGGGCCTGCCGATCCTGGGCACGTCGCCGGACGCCATCGACCGGGCGGAGGACCGCGAGCGGTTCAGCAAGCTGATTGAGAAGCTGGGGCTGACGCAGCCGGAGAACGGGGTGGCGCGCAGCCACGCGGAGGCGTTCAAGGTGGCCGAGCGCATCGGCTACCCGGTGATGGTGCGTCCCTCGTACGTGCTGGGTGGGCGCGCGATGGAGACGGTGTACGACGCGACCAGCCTGGAGCGGTACATGCGCGAGGCGGTGAGCGCGTCTCCGGAGCACCCGGTGCTGATTGATCGCTTCCTGAAGGATGCGATTGAGGTGGACCTGGACCTGGTCGCCGACCGGACGGGCGCGGTGATGATTGGCGGGGTGCTGGAGCACATCCAGGAGGCGGGTGTGCACTCGGGTGACGCGGCGGCGACGCTGCCGCCGCACTCGCTGCCGCCGGACCTGGTGGAGCGGATGAAGGACCAGGCGATTGCGCTCGCGCGGGAGCTGGGCGTGGTGGGCCTGATGAACGTGCAGTTCGCCATCCAGGGGAAGACCATCTACATCCTGGAAGTGAACCCGCGTGCGAGCCGCACGGTGCCGTTCATCTCGAAGGCCACGGGTGTGGCGATGGCGAAGATCGCCGCGCTGTGCATGGTGGGCAAGACGCTGAAGGAGCTCAACGCGACGTCGGAGCCGGAGATGCGGCACGTGGCGGTGAAGGAGAGCGTGTTCCCCTTCGCGCGCTTCGCGGGCGTGGATGTGATTCTCGGGCCGGAGATGAAGTCCACGGGCGAGGTGATGGGCCTGGCGCAGGACTACGCGTCTGCCTTCGCCAAGAGCCAGCTGGCGGCGGGGGTGAAGCTGCCCAAGAGCGGCAAGGTCTTCATCTCCGTGAAGGATGACGACAAGCCGGCGGTGGTGGACCTGGCGCGGCGGCTGCGGTCCATGGGCTTCTCGCTCATCGTGACGGCGGGGACGCACAAGTACCTGGCGACGAAGGGGATTGAGGCGCAGGTGGTGCAGAAGGTGAAGGAGGGCCGGCCGAACATCGTCGACAAGATTGTCGATGGGGAGATTGTGTTGGTCATCAACACGACCTTCGGCAAGCAGGAGATCTCCGACAGCTTCTCCATCCGTCGTGAGGCGTTGATGCACTCGGTGCCGTACTACACGACGGTGCAGGCGGCGCGCATGGCGGTGGGCGCGCTGGAGGCGCTCAAGCGCACGGACCTGGAAGTGAAGCCGCTGCAGGAGTACCTGGGCATCACCAGCACGGTGCCGGGCAAGCCTCGGCGGTAGGACGCGCTTCGGGATGTTCCGAACGGCCCCGTTCCCTGAGTGGGAGCGGGGCCGTTTGCTTCGTAGCCGTCTTGCTATTTCGCGGCGCGGCTCATCATGTCCCAATAGCTGTGCAATCCACGGATGTGATTGCCACCGTCGACGGAGATCGTCTCGCCGGTGATCCATGCGGCATCGTCGCCGCAGAGGAAGGAGACGACGCCCGCGACGTCCGCCGGCATGCCGCACATCTTGCCCAACGGCGTTCGGGCGAGGAACTCCTGCCCCATGACCTCCATGAGCCCCACACTCTCCGCCAGCGGCGTGCGGATGGCACCAGGCGCCACCACATTCACCCGGATTCCATGGCGCCCGAGCTCCGACGCGGCGACCTTCGAGAGGTTCGCCAGTCCCGCCTTGGAGGCGCAGTAGTGCGCCAGCCCATCCGTCACCGCGATCTGGTTCAGTGAGGAGATGTTGACCACCACGCCGGGCTTCTGGGCCTGGACGAGCGCCCGCGCGAAAGCCTTCATGAACAGGAATGGCCCCCGCAGGTTGGTGGCCATCACCTGGTCGAAGTCCTCGTCCGGGAGCTCGAGCAGGGGCGCCAGCGTCGCCGTCCCGGCGTTGTTCACCAGGATCCCCGGCAACCCCAGCTCACGCGTGGCGACCTCGATTCCCCGGGCGACATCCTCCGCCCGGCTCACATCGCCCTCGAAGGGCACGGCGCGCGCGCGCCCCTCGAGAATGCGATTGAGCTCCTTGGCGGTTTCCTCCACCTTCGCGCCCGTCCGGCCGAAGAGGAGCACATTGGCCCCATCTCGCATCAGGCGTTCGGCGATGCCCCGGCCGATGCCCTGTGCGGCTCCCGTTACGATCGCGCTGTTCGATATGAGCTTCACGTTGTCCCCTGCCTGGATGTGAACCTCCAGTCTAAGTTGAAATTCGTGGATTCCCCTCTTCTTCCCGTGGGTGAAGGCACGCAAGAATCAGGGAGTCACGTTGCCTGGTTGGGGCGCATGCGCTGGCTGCGCCGTAAAGGTGGGCCCGTGCGGCGAGGTCGGAAACGCTTCCCGAGGCACCCTCTGGCGGCTACCGTTGACGCGTCGCTCCGTCCCCCCGTCTGACGCCTCGTCCGAGGAGCCCGCCGCATGTCGTCGTCCTTGCCCCCCGCCTTCAATCCCGCGTCCGTGGACGTGGAGGGTTTCCACCGAGAGCTGAAGGTGTTGCGGCAGGAACTCGACGCGAACCTGGGGGACGCGGACGCGAAACACCTTCGTAAAATCGAGCGCTGGGGCCGCGTGAGCACGCTGCTGGGCATCGCCACCTGTTGGCTGGCCCCCAACCCGTTCAGCGCCGCCGCGCTCAGCCTGGGCCGCTCGACGCGCTGGCTCCTGATGCACCATGTGGGGCACCGAGGCTATGACCGCGTCCCGGGCCTCCCCGCGTCGCGGACCGGCAAGGGCTTCGCCAAGGGTGGCCGGCGCTACCTCGACTGGCTCGACTGGATGCTGCCCGAGGCCTGGGTCTTCGAGCACAACGTGCTGCACCACTCGCACACCGGCGAGGACGCGGACCCGGACCTCCTGGAGCGCAACGCGGAAGGCACGCTGCGCAACCCGTCCCGGCCCCTGGCGCTGCGCTACCTTCAGCTCACGCTGCTGGCGCTCACCTGGCGCGCCTCGTACTACGCGCCCGAGACGCTGAGCGCCCTGCGCCGCAAGGGCCGCCGTGACGGTGGGGCCCTCACGGGCGTCGAGTGGAAGGAGCTGCTCCTCCACTGCTACCTGCCGTATGCCGCCGTGCAGTTCGTGCTCTTCCCCGCGCTGTTCCTCATCATCGGCCCGTGGGCCGTGTTCAGCGCGTTCTGCAACTCGGTGATGGCGGACGTGCTCACCAGCGTCCACACGTTCCTCGTCGTGGGCCCCAACCACACGGGCGAGGACCTGTACCGCTTCGACGACAAGCCCGCGAACAAGGGCGAGCGCTACATCCAGCAGGTCATCGGCAGCGCGAACTACCGGACGGGCGGAGACCTGAACGACTTCGCGCACCTCTGGCTGAACTACCAGATTGAACACCACATCTGGCCCGACCTGCCGATGCTCAAGTATCGCGAGGTGCAGCCGAAGGTCCGCGCCCTGTGCGAGAAGTACGGCATCCCCTACGTGCAGGAGAGCGTCTGGACGCGCGTGCGGAAGATGGTCGACGTGGTGGTGGGGAAGCGGTCCATGCGGAAGCTCGCGCCCCGTGAGCGCTCGGAAGCGCCCGTGGCCGCCGAGGCGGACCTCCAGGCCCACGTGGCTTGAGCGCCGTGTCAGCTGGGTGATGCGCGGCGCTGCTTGGGGAGCGGCGCGCGCGCCAGGGTCTTCACCGGCGCGTTCTCCCTGTCCTCACGGCTGAGGACCTCGACGTCCACGACGCGGGCCCCGTCGGCGGAAGCAGGCGGGCCGATCGTCACCACGAGCACCCGGTAGGCCTCCTCCAGCCGCTTGTGCAGCTTGATGAAGTTCACCTGCGCGGTGCCGGGCATGTCCTCGGTGTACGTGAAGTACCAGCGCAGCTCGTCCAGGTTGCTGTAGTACCGGTCCACCACGGCCTGTTCCTGCTCCGGCAGGTGGATGAGCTGTTCGAACGCGCCGTCGGCGTAGCGCGAGGCGATGGTGTCGAGCAGCGGCTCTCGACTGCGCAGGCGCGAGAAGAGAGCGAACATCTCGTCACGTCGAGCTTCCAGCCGGCGCATGATGCCGGCGGCGTCCATTGCAAGCAGATTGCGGACGCGTGCGGCCATCTCATCGGCCTTCTTGCGGCGAGCCATGGCGGCCAGCCTAGCCTCCCGACGCGAGTCGAGCCAATGGGGGGCGGTGGGTCAGTAGACCCTCAGGAGCCTGGGCTGACAGACGAAGCGCGGGTTGCGGAAGTCGATGACCTCGATTTCGCCCGTGGTCTCCTCGAAGCGGCCCGCGAGGAGGCCCGCGGCCACCGCCGACGCGACGTAGAGGCTGTCCTGCCCCTTGAGCTCCTTGAGCTTGCGGAAGTAGACGACGCGACCCTCCACGGACCAGAGCGTGTGGATGCCGCTGGCCTTCACGCCGCGCGCCCCATCGGGAGGTGCGCCGAGCTTCGCGAGCGAGGCGGGCACGGCGTTCAGCACGAAGGCGTCGTAGGCAGGATTGCCGCTCAACGTCACGAGCTTCGCGTCACGCAGGGTGCCATCCGTGTCCTGGTGCAATTCGAGGGTGACGATGAGCTTCGCGCCGCCGCCGCCCGCGAGCTTCTGCAGCTCGTCGCCCGCCTGGACGTGCCCCCGCAGTCTCTCCATCGAACGGCTGCCGGACGAGTCGCCCGAGCGGTTCTGGAGGGCCTGGAGTTGCTCGGAGCTGGTGGGCGCGTTGGGGACGGGGCCTCCCGGGTTGCCCGTGGCGCCGAAGTTCTTCGACTGGGAGGCCCACGCCGTCTTGGCCTGATTGAGCAGGCTCGTGCCCGGGAACACCGGCGCGTCTTCGAGGCCCTTCTCGAGCGCCTCGCGCAGCCGGCTGAAGTACGGGTCGATCAACCCATTGGCCACGCGCAGGGTGGCCTGTTGGTCGTCGATGACGCCTTGCACGCGTTCCCCGACGCGACCGCGCTCCTCGGCGAGCAGGGCTTCTCGTGACGGGCCCACGTCTCCTGGGCGCAGCGTGCGTCCGCTCTGCGTGGAAATGCCCGACGGCCGGGAGTCTCCTCCAGGCGTGAGGGCGGAGGGCAGGGGAAAGAGGCGGTCTCTTGGAAGGCGAGGACCGAGGGGCGTGGGCTCTCCCGCGAGCAGGCCCATGGGAGTGTCCGCGTGTCGTGGGCCGGGCTCCTCGGGGGCCGCGACGGAGGCCACCGCGTTTGGCTCGGAGTGGGGCGTGGGTGTCTGGGGCGCGTTCTCGGCGTGTTCAGTGCGGGGCTCCGGCTCCGGAGCATCCGGGGGCTTCGGACGAGAGGCCTCTGCTCGTGGGGAGGGCGGAGGCTTCGCTGGTGGAACGGCGGGAGGTTGCTGCACGGGTGCCGGCGCAGTGGACGGTGGAGCCGACGGAGGTTCGGTTGGTGGCGAGGTGATGACCTCCACGAACAAGGGAGCGGGCCGGGTGGGAGCGGGTCGCGGACGCGCCGGTGGCGTCCCGTTCCAGAGCAGGGCGAGGAGGGCCGCATGGATGACGAGTGAGGCCAGTGCGGCCCACCCGAGGCGCTGAAACCGCCGCATTGCGACTCCCACGAACGCGGGGAAAGCCCACCGGCGGTGGCGGTGGGTGACTCCTGAGCCGGCCCTCTGTCCTCGAAAGTCTACCTGCCTTCAATCCCGAGGTCGTGAGCCCCTACGAAAGTGGGGCTTCGGGATTGCGTGCCCTTGCCGTCATCCGGACGCGAGGCGTGTGATGCAGAACGCTTCCGTGTGTGACGCGCGGCGACGCGGAGGCGTCAGCTGCATGGGAATCGCGGTGGGTTGATGGGCGACAAGTCTCTCTTTCGCGCGGCGTCGGCGCGAGGGGCCCTGCTACGCTTGCGGCATGGTGCTCAAGATCGTCCAGGCAGGAGAACCCGTGCTTCGGCAGAAGGCGCGAGACCTGACGTCGGAGGAGATTGGCAGTCCCGAGATTCAGCGGCTCATCGTGTTGATGCGCGACACGATGCGGGATGCGCCTGGGGTGGGGCTCGCGGCGCCACAGGTGGGAGTGGGCTTGAGGCTGGTGGTCGTCGAGGACCGGTCCGAGTACCAGGCAGGGGTGTCGCCCACGGACCTGGCGGCGCGGGAGCGAACGCCGGTGCCGTTCCACGTGCTCATCAACCCGAAGCTGACGGTGGAAGACGCGACGCCCGCCGAGTTTCATGAGGGCTGCCTGAGTGTCGCGGGCTTCGCGGCGCTCGTGGCTCGGGCGCGCGGCGTGCGAGTGGATGCCCTGGACGAACAGGGCAAGTCGGTGACGATTCGGGCGACGGGTTGGTACGCGCGCATCCTCCAGCACGAGCTGGACCACCTGGACGGCACGCTCTACGTGGACCGGATGGAGACGCGCAGCTTCGCGACGGCGGACAACCACCGGCGCTACTGGGCGGGGCGCACCACCGCCGAGGTGCGGGCTGTCCTCGGGTTGGCGCCGGGGCGCGACACGTCGTCGACTTGAACGGAGGAATACAGATGCCTATCGCGGGGGAAGACATCACCACGCCTGTCATTATCGGCCGCTCGAGTTCTCACTTCACCCGCATCGCACGGCTCTTCGCCGCGGAGCTGCGCGTCGACTATTCCTTCCAGGTGCTGCGAGATCTCCTGTCCTCGAATCCGGAGGACTACGGTGGCAACCCCGCACTGCGGATTCCGGTCATGCGGACGTCCCGAGGTGTCTGGTTCGGGGCCCTCAACGTCTGTCGAGAGCTTCGTCGGATGTCGAGCCTCACGCCACGCGTGGTCTGGCCCGAGGACCTCGAGGCGCCGGTGCTCGCGAATGCGCAGGAGCTCATCCTCCAGGCCATGTCGACGGAGGTGACGTTGATCATGTCCAAGCTGGGGGGCACGGGAGAGAGTGCCCATCAGTCGAAGATGCGAACGGGGCTGACCAGCATGATGTCGTGGCTGGAGCAGAACACGACGACGGTGCTCGCCGCGCTTCCACCGGATCGGGACCTGAGCTTCCTGGAGGTCACGCTCTTCTGCCTGGTGCGGCACCTGGAGTTTCGGGAGGTCTTGCCGATGGCTTCCTACGAGGAGCTCAACGCGTTCTGTCAGCGGTTCGAGACGCGAGCCTCCGCGATGGAGACGACGTTTCGCTTCGATACGTGAAAGCCGGTGCGCGGCACGATGGCTGCGGAAGTCGCTTCCTTCAATCGAGGAAGCGACGCTCCCAACGAAGCAGCTCGTCCTCGGAGAGCCCCTGGCTGTAGGGGTGTTGCTCGCGAAAAAGCCAGGGCTCCAGGACGCGGGCCAGTTCGCGGTAGTGGGGGAGGGTGTTCCCTAGGTTGGTGTCACCTGCTTCGGGCCAGGGGCCAAGGGTGATGACGGCGCGGTCTTCAGGCAGGGCATCGACGGTGGTGTCTGGAGCGCGGAGTTGCTCACGGAGTCGTGACACACCGCCGAGGCCCTCGAGCGCAGGCTGACCGAGGAAGGTGAGCCAGGCGGGTCCTCGCACGCGGGTGCCGATATCCCAGGAGACATGAATCAGCGAGAGCAGATCCAGCCCTGGGTAGCGAAAGCAGAGGGCCCGGACCTCGGGAGCGACACCCACGATATCGAACTCGCCATCGAAAGCGAGCCCCGCGTGTCCGGAAGAGAAGGGCAGGTTTGTCGCCAGATCCAATGCGAGCTTTCGCATCGACTCGGGCCCATGCGCATCGAGGAATTCAGTCGGTAGCATGAACCGAATCGCGTTCATGACATCGCGCGAACGTGTGAAAGGTGTCGGATCCTCTGGCTTGCCGAGGAAGTCGAAACCGTAACCATCCTCGGGCGAGCGGCTCCTCAGTTGAATCATGGGGCAACTGGCTTGCAGAAGCACCGCTCGGACATGGTCCCACCCGGCGGAATCGAGAGGGCACCATTCACCCTCTGTAGATGCGTACATCTCGAGAGCCTCGGGACCGACAGCCTCGACGAAGTGTTTCATCGCAAGGAGGACCCGCTGACGGAGGTCCAGGTGCCCACCTGGGATGTAGAGGCAGACGCTCAAGCCCTCACGGAGCAGCAGCGCACCGTTGCGGGCTCGACGGCGAATCCGTGGGTAGTGCTCAGTCACCGGACGACTCCAAGTCTTGGGACGACGCGTCGGACCATGTGCGTGCCAAGGGCGCGTTCATAGACCATTCGTTGATTCATCTTCTGATGAGGCCCATCGTTGTACTGCCTCCACGGAGGGGCGCTATCGGTGTTGACGCAGGGAAACTTGAAGTCGTAGACGGCCGAGGCCACCAGCGGGTCTCCCTCATGGATGATCACATCAGGGACCAGCGTACCCTTCAGTTCCTCTCCGCAGCCAAGGCGCAGGAGGAGTCGGGCATCCTCCTCACTGATCTGCTGGAGGATGCCCGTAGCTCCATCGAAACGATAGCGCTGCTCCAGGCTGAATCGCCCGGGTCTGAGTTCTTCAAGGGCTTCGTGCGTGCAGACCAGGGCTGCTCGGTGCATGAGACATCCGAGGTGCATGGCGACGGTGAGCCGGCGTCCTGAACTGGCGTCCATCACGGTGGCGTTGCATTCCGCAGGTGTAGGGCTTCGTCCAGCCCACTTTTCGAGAAGTACCAAGGAGCGAGCCTTGTCCGCGCACTCCTCAAGGCGCTCCTCGATGACCGCCTGGGTGGCCGAATCGAGCACGCGAATCGCGGCTGCGGCGGTCCGCGTGGCGGAGGCTACGGCTTGAAGCGGCCGGACAGCGGGGATGACGGCTTCCTCCCCTGGGATGCGTGCGCACAACTCCGGCCTGTGACGACAACCGTTGGAGGCGGAGTCGAACTCGTAGCGCCCCGTCGACGCACGTTCCGGGGTTCCCGCGCAGGCCGCGAGGAGGACCGTCCATCCCGTCATCCACAGCTGTCGCCAGCCTCGTTCCATCCGTTGTCCTCGTTCATCAGGAACTCCAAGCGCTTCAATCGAGGAAGCGGCGCTCCCAGCGAAGCAGATCGTCCGCGGAGAGTCCGAGGCTGTAGGGATGCTGTTCGCGAAAGAGCCAGGGTTCCAGGACGCGGGCCAGCTCGCGGTAGGCGGGCAGGGTGTTGCCGTGCAGCGTGTCACCGGCCTCGGGCCAGGCGCCTAGAGTGATGACGGCACGGTCTTCGGGCAGGGCATCGACGGTGGTTTCTGGAGAGCGGAGTTGCTCACGGAGTCGAGACACACCGCCGAGGCCCGCGAGTGCCGGCTGCCCCAGGAAGGTGAGCCAAGAGGGTCCCCGTACGCGGGTGCCAATCGCCCAGGAGACGTGCTCCAGTTCTAGGAGGTCCAGCCCTGGGTAGTGAAAGCACACCTTGCGGACCTCGGCCATCATCCCGGCGACATCGAGTTCGCCATTGAAGGCGAGGCCCACATGTCCCGAGCAAAACGGCAGGAGGCTCGCGATCTTGAGTGCCAGTCCTCGCACTTCGGTGGGACCGTGCTGTTCCAGATACTCGGTTGGTAGCCAGAAGCGCACCGCGCAGACAGGGTCTCGTCGTTTGGGGGATATCGCAGCATCGTGCGCTTTGCCGAAGTACTCAAACCGGTATTGATAGCGCGCGTCTTCAGCATCGTGCAGCAGGAGTAGTGCCACTTTTCGGTCGAGCAGCTTCGCGCGGACGAATGACCACTCCTGTTCTGTCAGGTCAATCCACTCGCCATCCTCGCTGGCATATCTCCCGATTGCGTCGGGGCCGACCGCTTGCAGATACGCCTCCATCGCCGCGATCACGGCTTGAGCGACTTCCCGGTGAGGGCGGTCCATGAAGAATACGAAGCTCAATCCCTCGCGCACCAGAAGAAGTTCGCCGTACGTGAGACGAATCCGTGGGTAGTGCTCACTCATGGCGGAACTCCCCAGCGAGGAAGGACTCGTGACGCAGGGGCATCAAAGGCTTCCCTATAGATCATCTTCTGGCTCATGCCTCCGTATGTGTGGCCCACGGGATACTCGTGCCACGGTGTCATGTTCGTTGCGATGCAGGGAAACTTGAAGTCGTAGATGCGGTGCGCGCTGAGCGGATTTCCATCGTGGATGACGAGATCGGGAACCAGTGTTCCCTTCAGCTCGTCGCCACAGCCCGAGTTGAGGAGGCCTCGGGTCTCTTCCTCGCTGACCATCGCGAGAGTCCCGCGCGCCCTGTCGTAACGGTAGCGCTGCTCGCGGCTGAATCCTCCAGGGATGACTTTCTCCAGAGCCGCTTCACTACAGTCGAGTGCCACGCGATGCATGAGGCACCCGAGCTGCATGGCCAGGGTCATGCGTCGGTTGGACGATTCATCGATGCGCGACTCATTGCACTCGCTGCGGGTGGGGGGCCGCCCGCCCAGGTGTTCGAACAGCACCGAGGAGCGAGCCAGGTCCGCGCACTCCTTGAGGCGCTCCTCGATGAGCGCCTGGGTTGCGGAGTCCAGCACACGAAGCGCAGCGGCTGCGGTCCGAGTAGCGGACGCCATGGCTTGAAGCGGCCGGACAGCGGGGATGACGGCTTCCTCCCCTGGGATGCGTGCGCACAACTCCGGCCTGTGACGACAACCGTTGGTTGCCGAGTCGAACTCGTAGCGCCTCGTTGACGCACGTTCCGGTGTTCCCGCGCAGGCCGCGAGGAACACCGTCCATCCCGTCACCCACAGCCGTCGCCAGACTCGTTCCATCCGTTGTCCTCGTCCCTCGCTCCATCATGTCGCGGATGGCACCCAAGCCTCACGGTGGGTTGCGACCAGGGCCCCAGTCACGCCATAAGCACGGCGATGCTCACCGAGGTCCAGGCAGGCCCCTATACCGTCCGAGGCATCTCCGTCGGCGGCGTCTACACCTCCCTCCAGGTCCCCGAGCTGGACGTGGTGCTCGACGCGGGCATCCCCATTCGTTCCTTCGCGGGCACCGACCGCATCTTCCTCAGTCACGCCCACCCCGACCACGCCAGCGGCCTCGGCTCGCTGCTCGGCATCCGCCGCCTGATGGGGAAGGGCGCCCCCACCGTCTTCCTCCCCGCCGAAATCGAGGCCCCTGTCCACGAGGCCCTCGGCGTGCTCTCCCGTCTCCATCACACGGCCATGGACGTGCAAACCGTCCCCATGCTCCCCGGTGACGTCCAGCCGCTCGGGCAGGGCCTTCATGTCCGCGCCTTCCGCACGCACCATCCCGTCCCTTCGCTCGGCTACCAGTTCATCCGCCGCGTCTCCAAGCTGCGCCCCGAGTTCCTCGAACTGCCACCTCAAGAGATCGCCCAGCGACGCCGTGCTGGCGAGAACCTCCTCACCGAGGTCGACCACCTGGAGCTGGCCTACGCCACCGACACACTCGCTCGCGTGCTGGAGACCGAGCCGTCCCTGTTCGACTCGCGCGTCCTCATCATCGAAGCCACCTTCGTCGACCCGAAGCGCCCGGTGCAGGACGCCAGGGACCGCGCCCACCTCCACCTCGACGAACTCATTGCCCAGGCCGACCGCTTCCACAACGAAGCCATCGTCCTCATGCACTTCAGCCAGTCCCTCGGTCCGCAAGAAGTGCACGCCCTGATTCGCGAGCGCCTCCCGCCCACGCTCGCCGAGCGCGTCCGCATCTTCGCTCCCGAGTCCGGTCGCTGGTTCGGCTGAACCTCGCGCCACCGACTCAGTCGGGCCTCAGCGCCTCCAGCTCCGCGAGCACCGCGCGCAGCTCCGGTGCCTCCAGCTGTCGACGATGAACAGCGAGAGCAGCGCGACGAACAGCGAGTGCTCGGCCACGCTCTCGCATCGCTCGGGCGCGACTCCCACCCGCAGCCAGCCCTGGCGGAAGAGCTGCTTCAGGTGGTTCAGCTCGAAGTACGTCTCGATGAGCGGGAGCGTCTTGCGTCCCCCGAGCAGGGCGATGGGCGGTGAGCTCTTCGTCTTCATTCGTCCAGACACGCTACACCCAGGCGCCCCTCCGCTCTCGTACTCCAAGTGGGGCCGGGTGGGCCTCCGGCGTCCCTCCCGGTGCGCATTGCAGAGGGGCGCGTGATTTCCCCCCGTCACCTCGGCTAGACGGTGGGCGAGGGACCAGGTCCGCGACATCGGGCACGGCCCGGAGGAGGGGGAAGCACCCATGAAGTCTTCGGCTCGTCAGTCCCAAGGTGTGTCGCGAGGTCTGCTCGTGGCCGCGCTGCTCGTGAGTGTCCTCGCTTGCAAGCAGGAGCCTCCCGCTCCGCCGCCACCGCCTGTCGTCGCCATGGAGCCGGAAGACCCTCCCTTCCCCGAGCAGGCCCTGCCGCTCCCCACGGAAGTGGCCCAGGTCGCCGCCGAGCCCGCGAAGCCTCCCGAGCCGCCGTTCACCGGAGACCTCCCCGCGCTGCGCAAGCGCGGTGTCCTCCGTATCCTCGTGGAAGGCACCGATGAGGACTTCCTGCCGCGTCAGGGCACCCCCCGCTCGCAGGACCACGCGCTGCTGGAGCGCTTCGCCGAGAAGCACCACGTGTCCGCCGAGTTCGTCGCCGTGGAGCGCTTCGACCAGCTCATCCCTTCGCTGCGAGAGGGGCGTGGAGACGTCATCGCCGCGGACCTGACCGTCACTCCGGAGCGCTCCAAGGAGCTGGCCTTCACCCGTCCCCTGGCCCTGGTGAATGAAGTCGTCGTGGGCAAGCGGGGCGCGACAGGGCTGCCGCGCAAGCCGGAAGAACTCGCGGCTCGCACCGTCCACGTGCGCGCGAGCTCCACGTTCGCCACGGCGCTCGCCACGCTCGCGAAGGAGAAGGCCCCAGGCCTCACCGTCGAGCCCGTGCCCGAGAACATCGACTCCGAGGAGCTCGCCTGGAAGGTGTCCCGAGGAGAAGTCCCGCTCACCGTCGTGGACAGCCACCTGCTCGCCGCCATCGAGACGTACAACCCGGACGTCGAGGCCCTCTTCCCCATCGCCGAGAAGCGCGCCCTCGCCTGGGCCGTGCGGCCGGAGAACCCCGCGCTGCGTGGGGCCCTGGATGCCTTCCTCGTGGAGCGCGCGCTCACCGACCACCGGGAGCAACTCTTCACAGGCGACCTCGACGCCATCCGCAAGCGCGGCGTGCTGCGCGTCCTCACGCGCAACAGTCCTGTCACCTACTTCCTGCATCGAGGAGAGCAGGCTGGGTTCGACTACGAGATGGCGAAGCTCGCCGCCCAGGCCCTCAAGGTGCGGCTGGAGGTCGTGGTGCCTCCTTCGTACGACGAGCTCCTCTCCTGGCTGAAGGAGGGCAGGGGCGATGTGCTTGCCGCCGCGTTCACCGTCACGCCGGAGCGGCAGCGAGAGGTGGCCTTCAGTCGCCCCTATCTCTTCGTGGACGAAGTCATCGTGCAGCGCGTGGGCGCACCCAAGCCCGAGTCCCTGGCGGACATGAAGGGCAAGGCCGTCCACGTCCGGCGCTCATCCAGCCACTTCACCCCGCTCAAGGACGCGTCGGCCGTGCACGGCTTCACGGTCGTCGAGGCGCCCGAGGACCAGGACGCGGAGACCCTCATCGACCAGGTGGCGCGCGGAGAGATTCCCTACACCGTGACGGACAGCCACATCCTCGCCGCCGAGCGCGTGTACCGCGATGACGTGGAGGCCGCGGTGACACTTCCAGGGGCAGGCCCTCGCGCGGGCCCGGAGGGCCAGTACGGCATTGCCTTCGCCGTGCGCCCGCGGAACGTGAAGCTGCGCGCCTTCCTCGACGGCTTCGTGAAGAAGACCTACCGAGGCACCGAGTACAACCTGGCCCGCCGCCGCTACTTCGAGGGTCACCGGGGCGAGGCGCCCGCGACGACGGACGAGGCGGTGCTCACCGGTGCCATCTCACCCTATGACGTGCTGGTGCGGTCCTACTCACAGCGCTACGGCCTGGACTGGCGGTTGATGGTGGCGCAGATGTTCCAGGAGAGCCGGTTCGATCCACTGGCGCGGAGCTGGGTGGGCGCGCAGGGCCTCTTCCAGGTGATGCCCGGCACTGGCAAGGAATTTGGCTTCCGGAAGCTGGAGGACCCGGAGGAGGGCATCCACGCGGGCGTGAAGTACATGCACCACCTCATCGGACGCATCGCTCCGGAGATTCCCTTCAAGCAGCGGCTGCGCTTCGCACTGGCCTCCTACAACGCGGGGCTCGGCCACGTGCTGGACGCGCGGCGGCTCGCGCAGGAGCGGGGGTTGGACCCCAACCGCTGGTTCGGCAACGTGGAGAAGGCCATGCTCCTGCTGGAGAAGCCCCAGCACTACCGCCGCGCGCGACACGGTTACTGCCGAGGCTCCGAGCCCGTGAAGTACGTCTCCGAAATCCAGACGCGCTACGGCAACTATGTCGCCGTCGTGCAGCACTGACGTCTCGAGCAAGCGACCCCAGGCTCAGTGGGATCGTGGTGCCGCGGTGACTCCCTCGGTGCACTGCTGCTGGTACTCCGTCAGGACGCGCGCGAACCGGGCCCGCTCGGGCTCGGGCCACTCCTTCGGGAGTCTCTCCACCGCGCGTCGCTGATCGGCGATGGCCTCCGCGCATCGCCCCAGGCCCCGCAGTGTCGCGGCGAGCGTCTTGAGGACATACGGATTCACGGGGGCCTCGGCTTGGGCCATCGTGGCCAGGGGAAGTGCCTTGGCATATTGCCCGGCTTGGACCTCGAGCCAGGCCAGCTCGTTGGCCGCCCACCAGTATCGAGGGGCCAGTTCATTCAGTCGTCGCAGGACGCCAGGGTACTCCGGTCCCTCGGTGACGTTTCGCGCGAGCAGGAATGCCAGGTCGTCCCATGCTGCTGGGCTCTCTGGGAACGCAGCCACACGGTGCCTCACGAATTGTAGCTCCTGTTCGGGCGTCAGGCGGTTGTCGGAGGGGTCGATGATGTACTTGAAGGCGTGAGGCATCTCGAGAGGATGCCCCGCCAGGGTTGAGGGGCGTGCCCGGGCACGTGTCACGATGTCCAGAAACCGCTTAGTGGCCCCATGGGGAGCACGCTCGAACACGATGCAGTTCCGAAAGCGTCCGTCCGCTCCAAGCCGACACGCGAGGGCAACGAGGCCCAACTGCATCCTGGCCTCCATCTGCGGAGGATCGCGGAGGGGCTCGAGCTCGAGGATCTTCTCTCGCTCGAACTCGTCCTCCAGGAACGCGCATGCGGCTTGAAAGCGAGCCACACAGGCAGCATGAAGTTGCGCGGCCGCCTTGGCCACGTCCTGGTCCGTGGGTCGTCCCTTCAGCGCCTGGACCGCTTCCGCGAATGCCGCGGGCGCATGCGCGGGATTCATGGGCTGCTCCGAGCCGGGGCCGAACGCTCCCGTGGCGCCATAGGACTGGGCGGCTGCCACGGTGTAGTCCGTGAACTGGAGCACGGCACGGGAGAGGTGGCCATGGCTGGCCGGCAGGTCCGGAACCCTCGCGCGGTGACACCCTGTTACGACGAGGCCCAGCAGAACCCATCCAAGAATGCAGCGGTGCATGCCCCGCACCCTAGCTTCATCGACACGAGCCCGGGGACCTCCCGCGGGCCCGTTCGAGGGAGGAATTCTCAACCAGGACTCAGAGGTCGACGCCCACGTACGCGGCGGCCCAGGGGCCGCTGAGTGACACGGAGAACGTGTCCGGCTCCGACTCCGCCACCAGTCCGAAGTTCTTGGCCTGCTTCACGTACTGCGTGTAGCCCACGTTGACGCGGGTGTGGACCCAGCGGCTGAACTGATACTGGAGCGCCGCCGAGCCGCCCCCGCCGAAGGTCCACTTCCGGATGCGCCGCTGAAAGAAGGCCGAGTCGGGCTCCGGGTCCGCCGTCCCGTCGGGCACCGTCGAGAACATCCGCCCGGAGGCGATGCTGACCTCGGACGCGGCGCCGAAGAGGTTGAGGCCCAGCAGCAACTTGCCCGTCAGCGCGAAGCGCTTCTCGAACCCGGGACGCACCGAGAGGACCTGAAGGTCATCACCCGTCAGGTACCACTCCACGCCATTGGTCCACCACCAGTCGCTCCGGTCCGAGCTCCTCACCATGTTGAAGTGCAGCCCGCCCGACAGGCGCATTGAGTTGGCCCGCGCACCCAGGGTGCTCGTCTCGTTCCGCCAGTCGAGCATGTAGGCCGTCGGGTGCTGCATCCTCCCCCACGCACCCCCGAACTCCACCGAGAGCTGCGGGGGCCGTTGCGCCATATCCGACGCGGTGCCCGGCGGAGCGGCGGCCCCGGCCACGAAGGCCGGACCCAGGGCGAGCAACAGACCGAACAGCGTGCGCATCACGAACCTCCTCTACAGCCCCGCGACCTTCGCGGCGCTGGTCACCGTGTAGACCAAGGTCAGCTCCTGCTGCGAGCGCGGTGGCGCGGTCAGCTCGAAGCGGGCGATGCCTTCTGAACTGAAGCGCGTGGGCGCCGGCTTCGTGGAGTCCTTCAGGAGCATCACCTCCACCGTCTCCACCTCGGACACGGGAATCCGCTCCTCCAACGCCACCGCCGCGGGATGCGCGCTCATGTTGGAGAGGAACATCTTCACGTGGTGCGTCTTCACCTTGCGCCCCGACAGGCGGCTCGTCTCTTCCTGGAGGTCCGTCTGCCGGGCCACCCGGAGCGAGTCCTCGCTGCCGAAGCCCAGCCGCACGCGCTCGCCCTTGCCCGTGAAGCGAAGCTGCGAACGACCCACGTACCCACTCGCGCGCACCAGGTCCACGGGACCCGCGAGCAGTACCGCCGGGCCCACGTTGTCGAACCGGGCCACGCGATGCACCAGCGGTGACAGCTCCGGGCACACCAGCAGCTCGGACGCCGCGGGCGCGGTGAAGTGGAACATGGGGACGCGGTGTGGCTCACCGTCCGAGGGCACCGTGGTGCGGTGGGCCGCCGCGAGCGTCAACGCCTCGCCGCCGTCGTCCATGCCCGGCAGGCCGTCGTCACGCTTCGCCACGGCACCTTCGCCCGCCGTCTGGATGACCTCCTCGCGCATGGCCACTTCCACGACCTGCTTCTCACGCTCCGTCTTGTCGCGCAGGAAGAGCCAGTCCGTCTCCAGTCGGGGCGGGGTGGCTCCCAGCGTGGGACGCGCGGTGGAGAACGCCAGCTCCGCGTCCTTCC
>NZ_JBLZWL010000128.1:0-14529 GCF_049194865.1 Corallococcus terminator
AACTCGCGCGGACCTTCCTCGCGCCGCTCCGAGAGCAACAACACCAACTCCAACTGGAGGCGGTTGGTGTCCTGGAACTCGTCCACCAGCAGCGCGCCCACGCGCTCCTGCGTCTGTCGGCGAAACTCGGGGTGGTCCCGGAGCAGGTCTCTCGCCTTCACCAGGAGCGACGTGAAGTCGAAGACGTTGCGACGGGAGAACTCCGCGTCGTGCCGGGTCTCCACGCGGCCCAGCAGCTCGCGGAACGTGACCTCGAAGGGAGCGGTGTGCCACGCGGCCCAGGCATCCACCAGCATGCGCACCGGAGCGTCGCTCTTGGTCTTGCGCTTGTAGATGCGCCAGTACAGCTCCTTCACGAGGGCGCCGGCGCCCTTGCGGAGTTGCGAGAAGTTGCGGGTATCCGTCGCGAAGCAGGCGCGCAGCCAGGGGTAGCGGTCACCCTTCTGGAAGGTCTCCGCCGTCATCCCATGGAGCGCCTTCTCCATCGCGCCCAACAACAGCCCCCACTCGCCCTTCGCATCCAGCGCGCGTGCCTCCGCGCACAGCCGCAGGCACTCCGCCACCGCGTCACCGAACTCCGCGCGAGCCTCGGCCGCATCGCCGACTGCCGCGGAGGCGGCCTTGAGCCCCTCCTCGCGCATCTTGCCGTAGACGGACACCAGCGCGGCCACCAACCCATCGGAGAAGCCCGAGTCGGAGAAGCCCAGCTCCTGACACAGCTCACGCACCTGCGGGTCACCGGCTTCCAGCGCGTCCAGCACCACGCGCTCGGCCACGTCCTGCACCAGGCTGGAAGCCTCCAGTTCGTCGAGCACCTCGAAGCTCGGGTCGATGCCCACCGCCGGAGGAGCCCGCCGCAGCAACTGGCCGCAGAGCGAGTGGAACGTGCCCACCGTGGCCGCGCTCAGCTCCTCGCGCAGCTGCCGCCACGCATCGGGCAACGGGAAGGGTCGGCCCAGCCGCTCCAGCGACTCGCGCAGCTCCTCTTCCTGGTCCATCTGGACATCGCCCTGGGCCAGCCCGTCCAGACGCTGACGCACGCGGGAGCGCATCTCCGCCGCGGCCTTGTCCGTGAAGGTCAACATGCACAGCCGCGAGGGACGAATCGGAGCGCCCGCCTCGCGCGCACCGGCGAACAGGTGCAGCGTCATCGTCACCAGGCTGTACGTCTTGCCCGCGCCAGCACCCGCCATCAACGCGAGGTTGCGCTCCAGCGCGAGCAGGGAGGGCTCCGCGCTCATCCCCCCTCCTCCGTCATCTGGCGGTCAGTGATGCGGCACACGGCGCGGAAGCCACACGCACCGCAGTCCTGGGGCCTCGCGGGGAACTGGCCCTCTCGCAGCGTCTTCACCAGCGACTCCACGGCGTTGGGCAGGTTGCGCCCCTCCTTCGCCGCGACCATCGCCCGCACCTCGGGGTCCGTCGACAGCAGCTCCTCCAGCTCCTGCGCGGGGACGACCTCCGACAGGTGGATGGTGTTGCCGGTGCGCAGCGAGAACCACGCGGCCTGACTCGCCGTCGCATGCCCGCTCTCCCGCGCCGCGAAGAGATACAGCGGCAACTGGAAGTCCGACGTGAGCAGCTTCTTCTTCAAGTCGTTCTTGTCCAGGCTCCCGGACTTGTAGTCGATGACGCCCACCTCGGAGCCCGCGACGTCGAGTCGATCGATGGTCCCCTCGAAGACGATGGCGTCCCCTTCGATGGGGAGGATGACGCTGCGCCAGCGGTCGTCCTTGGCGGCGGGACCGAACTTGAGCTCGAAGCCTTCCGGCACCATCCGCTCGAACGGGAGCCCGCGACGCTCGTCCACCAGGATGCGGCGGGCCATCGCCCGCGCCTTCTCGTGCGCCAGCTTCCACAGCGCGGGATGGCCCACGTGGTGGAACCTCTCGAAGTGCGCCACCGCCGACTGGAGCGCGGTGTCGAGCACCTCGTCCGGCACGTCCTCCGGCGCCTTGCCCAGGAGCTGGTGCTCCTTGAGCGCCTGGAACACCTCCTCGACGACGCGGTGCCAGAAGGTGCCGCGCCCTCGCGCGTCGAACTCCTCGCCCGGGCGGTCCGGCTCGGGCACCTTCAGGCCGTACGTGAGGAAGCCCTGGAAGCCACAGTTGCCGAAGCGCGCGAGCGCGGAAGCGGACAACGGCCGCGTGAGGTCGAAACGGAACGCCTCGCGCAACGACGCGCGCAGCGTGTTCCCGTCCACCGAGCCCGTGTAGCGACCCGGTAGCTTCTTCAGGTCACCGAAGAAGTACAGCCGCTCCACCTCCACCACCGACAGCTCGCTGGCGCCCGAGTACCAGGCCTCCTTGTCGAAGTGGTTCATGAGCAGCGACGCCGCCGCGTCCGGCGCGGTGACGCGCAGCTTGGGAGGCGACAGTGCCTCCAGCGCGACGCAGCGACGCAGCTCGGACTCGGTCAGCACCTCGTCGAGCGAAGGGATGGGCGGCAACGAGCGCGGCTGCCACGTCAGCGCGGTGAGCCGGCGCACCTCCTCCAGGAACGAGGACGGCACCTGCTCCTGACCTCCCGAGCCCTCCACCGGGAACGACAGGCTCAGCGTCTCCTCCGCCGCCGCGAGCGCGCTGGCGAACAGCAGCCGGTCCTCGGTGAGCCGCCACGCCGCGCGGTCCTCGAACTCGCCGCCCGTGAGCCGGAACACATCCCGCCCCAGGTGCTGGTTGAGCGCGGACCGCTCCGCGTCCCCGAGCAGCGGGGAGGGCGCATTCCGTCCGGGGAAGCGCCCCTCGGTGAGCCCCGCGAGGAAGAGGTGACGGAACGAGCGCCCCGGGACTTCAGCGGCCTCCAGCACCTCCACCGCGGCGCCACGAGGTCCCCGCGCGGGCAGGTGCGCATCCGCCATCGCATCGCGCAGCCAGCGGCCGAAGGTGCGACGGCGCAGCACCGGACCGCCCCCCACCGCCTTCATCGTCCGCAGCAGCCCCTGGACGCGCTGCCGGAGCGCCTCGCGCGCGGCCTCGTCGCGGGCCCGCGCATCGAGCGCCCGCGCCGCGAGCCCGCCTTCTTCACGAGCCTCCAGCGCACCCTCGGAGTCCATCAACCCCAGCCGCTCCACCACGTACCACCACGTGGCCAGCAGCTCCGCGACGGTGCCCTTCTCGGGAATGCGTCGGCAGTAATCCACCAGCAACTGGCAGCGCTCGCGCAGCAGGCGCACGGCGTGGATGCGCGCGGTTCCGTCCTTCTTCTGCGCGCCCTGCAACGCCTGGAGTCGACGCGCGAGGCCATCCAGGCGCACGTCGTAGGCACCGCGTCCGCGCAAGGCGCCCAGCCGGTCATCGCGCACGGCCGCCAGCGCGAAGAGGCTCGCGGGAGCCGCAGGGCCTCCGCGCGACAACGTCGGCGCATAGCGACTGCCGACGAACTCCGCGACGCGCTCGGCCGGGAAGCCATCCTCCGCAAGGAGTGGCAGGTCCAGCGCCAGTCGCACCGGCCCCGCCAGCGCGAGCGGCTCACCCCAGGGCAGGCGCACCGGCACGCCCAGCTCCCCCAGTGATTCGGCGAGCCACCCCGCCTCCGGGCCCAGCTCGCGGTAGGCGATGGCGATGTCCGCGGGCGACGCGCCATCCGCGATGAGCCTGCGCACGTCCCGCGCCACCAGCCGCGCCTCGTCCCGCGCCGTGGCCGCGCTCCACACGCGAGGCTGGAGCCGCGCGTCCTTCAACACGTCACGCGGCGCGCGAGGCGAGAAGACGAAGCGACCCAGGTCGATGAAGGGCCGGGCCTCGAAGGTGACGTCCGCCTTGAAGAGGTCCACGTGCGGCATCGTCTCGCCACGGTTCTCGAACGCCCGGAACAGCGAGGCCAGCGCCGCGTCCGCCACCGGCGAGCCACCCACCGGCGTCTCCACCCGGAGCGTCACGCGCCGCGACTCACACGCGGCGGCCAGCGCCAGCAGCAGC
This sequence comes from Corallococcus terminator, assembly GCF_049194865.1. Lineage (GTDB taxonomy): Bacteria > Myxococcota > Myxococcia > Myxococcales > Myxococcaceae > Myxococcus > Myxococcus terminator_A. The sequence goes on from NZ_JBLZWL010000128.1 coordinate 3,921, forward strand.
TCCAGGCCCGAGGGCCGCACGTCGTAGACACCGTGCAGGACGAGCGTGCCCACGCCATCCCAGCTCGCGGGCCACTCGCCACGCCCGAGCGTCTCGCGCGCGCCCCGGAGCACATCCTCGCGGTCGGCGAGCCCCAGCTCGGCGAGCTTCTGCTCGTAGAGGTGGTACAGCCGGGCGAGCACCCGCACGTGCTTCTGCCGCTCGGGCGGGAGGACTTCCACGGCGTCCTGCAGCTCGCGTGGAGACAGGCGCCCGGCCTTGAGGTCCAGCACCACCTCCAGCCCCGCGCGCGCGAAGGCTGGCTCCCGGACGTACTCCCCGAAGTGCGTGGGCCCCAGCAGGGCCCCCAGCGAGGACAGCACCGCCCGCGCGCCCACCGCCGGGCACGGACGGCGATTCAGCTCGCGAGCGCCGCCGAGGGCGCCCAGCAGCTCATCCCACGTGAGCAGGTCCGTGCCCAACGCCAGGCCCCGCGCGCTCCGCTCAGCCCGCAAGGCGGCCTGACGCCGACCGGCATCGGGGAACACATGGAGGGTACGGACGGGACGGGCCATGGACGAGTGGAGTGTAGAACGACCGGACGGGTCGCTTTCATGCTCCATTCCGCGCTCGCCGCCCAGTGTGTTCGCGTGCCCGCCTGCCTGCCCACCTGTTTCACGCGATTCGCGAGCGAACTGGACCTCCGTGCCGGGTTTATCCCGAAGCTCCGGAGCATCCGGGCCCGGACTTTCGCCCGGGCATGCCCCCAGCCCTGGAGCGGTGAGCCAGAATCGCCGTTCGGAAGCTGACGAACACCCGACCCGACCCGCGCTGGACCTCCGACCCCTGAACTAGCCTGACACCTCCAATGCGCCGCGCCTCACGGGGGGACGCCGCAAGGGAGGACGCAATGGCCACCACAGTGGGCGTCAACAAGATGTCTGTCGTGACCAAGGACAGCGACGGCGTCAGCGTCGCGATGCCGGATCTCTGCAAGACGCCGAGTCCTGGCGGGCCGATTCCCATCCCCTACCCCAATGTCGCGCAGTCCCGCGACACCGGGAAGGGAAGCAAGCAAGTCAGTGTCGAAGGCAACCCCATGTGCTTGAAGGACTCGCACTTCAGCACGAGCACCGGCGACGAGGCCGGCACGGCTGGCGGGGGCGTGGCCTCGGGGAAGACGAAGGGGAAGGCCGAGTTCATCAACTTCTCCTTCGACGTGAAGGTGGAGGGCCAGAATGTCGCGCGAGCCTTCGACCTGATGCTGCACAACGACAAGAACACGCCACCCGTACCGCTCATTCAGCCACCCATCGCTGCCCAGGGTGGAACCGAGGAAGAGCCCAGGTGTCTGTGCTGCGAGAATCCCGTCGACGAGCAATGACCTCCCATGCCTTCCAAGGCCCAGTGGGAAGTGTTCGAGGACCATCTCCAAGAAGCGGGCTTCCTGCTCACCCAGTGGGAGCGGGCACTCCACTCGCCAAGGTTCACCCTGGAGGAAGTGGGTGAAGGAATCGAGCGTCGTCTGCTCGCGCACCTCGACGCCCTGGTCCTCGGTGGACCCGACGTCGCCAGGAAGGTGATCCACCCCGCCCTCGAACAGGGAGACTCGGAGACGCTCACCGCCGCTTCCCTGGTGCTGTTGGCCACCGGCGCCGAGAGCGACAGGCAGCGCGTCCTGGAGCACTTCGAACTCGCGGAGAACGCAGAGCGGGCGGGCGTCCAACGAGCGCTTGAGCTGAGTCCCCTCTCAGGCTGCGCTCCTCGCCTTCAAGCCCTGCTCGAGTCGCGCGGCCCGCACCTCCAAGCCGCCGCGCTGGAGGTCCTCGTATCCTGGCAAGCCGAGCCCGGGCCCCTGCTGAAGTCCCTCCTGGTCCACCCTTCGTCCGAGGTGCGTTGCGCCGCCCTGAAAGCCGCACGCTTCACGAAGGAGCCCATTGAATCCGGGGCTGTGAAAGCGGCCCTGAATGGGGACAACGAACTCCTGCGGGACAACGCCCTTGTCACCGCGCTCGTTCTCGGCGTCGACGCGGCCTGGGCTCACTGTCGGAGACTCGCTGCCTCCTCCCAGGAAGGAGGTGCGTTGCCACGACTCCTGTTGGGACTCGGAGGTGACGATACGGATCTGCGATTCCTGCTGGAACGCGCCACGTCCCCGGACATCGGCGCGTCATGCTTGTGGGCACTGGGCTTCGGCGGTCGCATTGAAGCGGTCGAGCAATGCCTGGAGCTGCTACCGCACGAGACGCTCGGGAGTCTGGCCGCGGAGTCCTTCTGCTCCATCACCGGGCTCCGACTCGAACAACACCTCCTGTCCCCGCACCCCAGGGAGGAACTCGACGACGGTGAAGTCGAGGTGAGCAGTCCCGAAGACGAGCTTCCCTTCGCCGCCCCCGAGGCTGTTCGTCGCTGGTGGGAGACACACCGCTCGCGATTCCAGAAGAACACCCGCTACCTCATGGGGCGACCGCAGACTCCCGCCGGGCTCTTCGAGTCCTATCCCTTGGTGCCAATGCGGCGATGTCATGTTCTCGCCCAGGAGCTTCACTTGCGAAGCCGGGGCCGGCTTCAGCTCCCCTCGCGAGCCTTCTCCGACAGACAGCGCGCGGCCCTCCTGGATGCGCGAGCATTCGACAAGAGGTTGAACCTGAATCGCCCGTTCAAGGAGATCAGCGACACCGCACGCCCCGCGATCGAAATGCCCATGCCACGACGCGCGCCAGAGGCCCACGCGCCGCCTCGCCGGGTCAACGGGAAGCTCGCCATCACGGCGCTGGGAATGGTGTCGTCGATTGGGGACGGCGTCGTTTCGAGCTGCGCGGCCAGTCGAGCGGGCGTCGCCCGCATCAGTGCCCTGGAGGACGTCCAACTCTGGGATTCGGAGCAGCACGAGCTCGAGCCCGCCAGAGGGCACTCCATCCCCTGGGTCACCGAGGGATTCTCCGGCCTCGCGCGCCTGACGACACTGGCCTCCCAAGCCCTGCTCGACCTTCTCCCGCACACCGGGCTCCACGCGAAGTCCCGCTGCGCGCTGGTTCTCGCGGCGCCCAGTGACTTCTACTGGCAACGGTTCGAGGAACGGGAGGAGCTTCCGTCAGGACACACCTCACGCCGAGAACAACTCCAGCACGGTCTGCTTCAGAAAATCCTCGCGGCCACCCCGCTCCCAGCCCCCTTTCGGGAACAGTCGCTCTTCTTCGGGGAGGCTGGATTCCTCCAAGGACTTCACCATGCCGCACGCCAGCTCGATTCGGGCGAGGTGGACAGCTGCATCATCGGAGGGGTCGACAGTCTGGTGGAACCACGGCACGCCGAGGCGCTCGACGCGCTCGGGCTCCTAAAGGGGCCGGACAATCCGGTGGGATTCCTTCCAGGAGAATCCGCGGGCTTCATCCTCCTCGAACGCGCGGAGACCGCCCTTCGTCGCGGAGCCAGAATCCTGGCCATCCTCGACTCTGCCCACGGACATGCCGAACCTTTTCACAGGCTGTCACGGACCCCCAGCCTTGGACTGAGTCTGGCGAAGTGCATCCGCGATACCCTGGAGCCCTTACCGGACCATGGCGAGGCTCCGCGGCTCGTCATCGCGACACTCAATGGAGACGCCTACCGCGCCAATGACTGGGGGCACGCGCTCGTACGGCTCCGTGCCGACAAAGTCCTGAATCACTCCCGAGAGTGGTACCCCGCCGCCACATTCGGGGAGCTGGGCGCGGCGAGCGGCGCAGCGGGAATCTGCATGGGCGTACGCGGTCTGGAGCGCGGCTATGTCCCCGAGGAAAAGGTCCTCCTCTGGGTCAGCGGCGACGATGGCAGCAGAGGTGCGCTCCATCTCAGTCGTCCGTAAGCGATGGAATCGAGGTGTGACCATGACGTCCAGCAAACACTGGCGGGAACTCAAAGCGGCGGACAAGCACCCCAAGAAGGACCCGTCCACGGGCTGCCTCTACAAGCACAAGAACGACCACAAACCCAGCAAGCAATACCCGGCCTGTGCCTTCAAGGCCAATGGCTATGACGAAACCAAGGGGCTCAGCGCCAAGAAGAATCTCTACGAACTGGACACCAGCGCCCCCAGGAAGGGCGCCTGGAAGACGGGGGCGGGAACCTTTCGAACCGCCGCGGAGCGATTGAAGGGGCTCACCTTCGCAATCCAGGTGGCGGAGGGGCGCATGCCCAAGAGCGGGAAGCGGGATGAGCACCAACCCGTGAACCCCACTGACGAGAAGGGCGCATGGGACTTCACGGGACAGAATTACAAGCAGGCCATCCGCCCGTTCTTCAACGAGTACCACCACATCCTCCCCGCAGAGACTGTCTTCGAGTGCCTGGACCACGATGAACTCGTCATTCTCCAGGACGAGGTCAAATACAACCTGAACTCCAGAAAGAACATCATCATCCTGCCCTGCACCCAAGCAATCGCGGAAGTGCTCGGGCTGCCAGTGCATCAAGGTCGTCACGGGAAGGATACCCAGTACGCCCAGCGCTGCACGAACATGCTGAACGAGTTCAAGAAGCAGCTCTCCGTCATCAAGGACACGGAGTGCAAGAACACCAAGATGCAGGTCGCCGCCGAGATGAAGGCCGAACTCGAGAGGTGGCAACAACAGGAGTACTGGCTCATTGTCAGATTTGGCCGGACACATCTCGGAGCACACATCAACGACCTGCCTACCGCCTTCAAACGGTGACACCTTCCACACGGGCGCGACGAACATGAACTGGTTCATTGTCCAAGGCGACAGCACGAACGAGTCCTTCTGCCAGATCTGGAAGTTCCCCACCGCGCTGCCCAAGTTTCATCGACCCAGCCGAGGCATCGCCATGGGCCCCGAGTATCCGGCCGACCTGCGATTCCAAGTGACCCCCGAGGTGAAGGGGAACCTCATCGCCGATATCGTGCCCAACGCGCTGGGCTACTTCATGGTGTCGAAGCGGATGAAGGAACTGCTCTCGCAGCACGCCACCGAGGATATCGAGTACCTCCCCTTCTCCCTACTCAACACCAAGGGCCGCGTCGTGGCCGACGACCTCCATATCGTCAACGTCCTGGGGACCCGGGACTGGGCGGATGTCGACCGGAGCTTCGGCGCCCGGAGAATCAGCCCCGAGGGAGGACGCGAGTTCGGGCGCATCCGGCGCCTCTACCTCCGGGATGAGGCGGTGGACCCTTCCACCAACCTCTTCCGACTCGGGGCCATGCCCAAGCTCATCCTCGTGCGCGAGGACCTGAGAGAGCACTTCGAGCGCGCGGGGATGACGGGCGCTGTGTTCCACGGCATGGGCGTCAAGGTCGACATCCAATGAAGCACGACCCGCTCGAGCTGGCACAGACCAATGCCCTGTTCCAACTCCGCCGTGCCCTCGCCATGACAACACAGGGAAAGGAAACCGGAGACACGTTGGCGTCCATCTCCGTGGCCTACCGCGTCCTGGCCCTCTGCGCGTTGTTGCGCGAGGCCGACTCGAATCGATTCACGGAGCTGCTGTGCAAGGCAGGGCAGGCCCGACTTAATCTCCTGGAGCGCGCGACCTCCGGCCTGCAGGTCAGCCCCCGAGTCATGGCCGCCAGCAACGATGTGGGCTTCCTCGCCTCACTCGCGGCGGGCGACCTGCCAACAGCCCGGCGCATCGCGGCGCTGTCCCCGGACACCGCCACCCCTGGTTGGGAGGACGAAGAGGACTTCGTCTTCTTTCACTGCCTTCACCAGATGGTCCACCCCGAGCCCCAAGGCGCAGGGCTCCGTCAGGTCCTGACGCGCTGGCGGCAGCTCGAAGGAGACAGCCCTTCGCCCTTCTTCCAAGTATGCGAGTCACTGCTGGAGAACGAGGCCTCCCGATTTCACGCCTCGTTCACGCAGATGCTCGACGCACGCCAGGTCCTCATGCGCGAGTACCGGAAGCAACTCAACTTCGACCGCGAGTTGTACGCCACGGAGGGCAAGGTCTACATCAACGGACTCGCGCTGCTTCGGCTCGCTGAATCTCGGGGACTGCCAGGCCGAGAGCACGATGTCCTCATCCCACGACTCGCGCTCCTTTCGAGCTTCAAGCCCCTCCCGGAACACGCCTGGCGCGAACTCTGAGCCGCGCTCACTTCGCGTCCGCGGAGAAGTCGAGCACGAGTTCCAGCTGCGTCAGCGCGGGATGCGTGAATCCCGCGCCCAGGAAGAAGCGCTCGCACAGCCCCTCCGGGACGATGGCACCCACCGACACGGTCTTCCCCGGGTGCGCGGCGGCCAGGGCCCGCAGCAACCTCCGCCCCGCCCCCTGCCCTCGTGACGCCGACTCCACCACGAGCGAGCGCAGTCCCAGCATCGGCGCGGACACATCCGCCACCACCGCGCGGGCCGCCCCCAACCGGAACGCCTTCGCCGGAGACGACAACCCCTGCACCGTCGCCGCATCGAGCTGCCACGGCAATCCGTCCGGAAGCAGCCTGGCGCACTCACGCAGGTCCACCTCTTCCAGCGTCCCCGCCTCCGGCGTCGGCGTCCCCACGAAGCCGACGAGTCTCCGCACGCGCCGGAACCCCAGCCGCTCGTAGAGCTTCACGGCGGGCGCATTCTGCTCGATGACCTCCAGCACCATCCGCGAATCCCCTCGCGCCCGCGCCGCCTCCATCAACGGCCGCAACATCGCCCCGCCCAATCCCTGTCCACGTCGGCTGGGAATGATGCCCATGCCCGCGACGCGGCTGACCGCCCCTCTCCTCGCCATTAACACCAGCCCGGCGAACTCACCGTCCACCCGCGCGACTCGACTCTCCATGAGCGAGATGTGCTCACTGCGCACCCGCGCATCGAAGGCCTGCGGTGCATCGGGAATCGGGACGAAGTAGCCCTCGAACGAACGGGCGAACAACGTGGACAAGGCCAGGAACGGCAGCTCCGCGGCGGGAATGAGGTCCATGGGATGTCGCTCGAACTCCGGGAGTCGCGGTCCATTCCGCGCCACGGCGATGACGCCTCCGGAATCCGGCCTCCGCAGTCCTAGCACGCACGCAATCGCGCTTAGCGCACCGAGGGTGGCGCCTCGGCGACGCCTGGAGCACCCGGTCACTGCCTCGCCGAGGCCCACCACCGCCTCCACCGTCCCGAAGGACCGTGGAGGCGGTGGGCCTCTGGCTCGCCGCTCAGGTCTTCATCGAGAAGGTGATGCGGATGCCGCCCAGCAGGTACTCCTCACCATCCGCCACCTGCCGACGGCTGATGCGGGTGTTGTCGAACCACGTGCCGTTCGAGGACTTGAGGTCCTCGATGAAGACGTCGTCGCCATCACGCAGAATCACCGCGTGCTCGCGGGACACCCTCGCGGACTTCACCATCAGGTCCGCGCTCGGCCCACGACCGATGATGAACCGCTCACGCGCGACGAGCACGGGCTCTCCCTCGTCGAGCTTGACGTGCACCTTCAGCTCGGGCGGCGCCTGGACGATGATGGTCTTGTCCGGCTTGACGCCAGCGCCTGTCTTCCGCTCGTCCTTGGCCTGAGTCACCAGCTCGGAGGAGTCGTCGTCCGCCAACGCTTGAGCACCCGACGCCGCGACAGCCTCGTCGGCATCGGCATCCTCGTCTTCGTCGCCCGACGCCTCGTCCTTGGAGTCCTCATCCGAGTCCTCGTCGTCGGAGTCCTCGTCGGCGGCGTGCTCGCCCGAATCCCCCGCGTCCTCGTCGTCCGCGTCGTCATCCGACTTCTCGTCGTCCGAGTCCTCGTCCGAATCCTCCGCGTCATCAGAGTCCTCTTCCGAGCTCTCGTCGTCGGAGTCCTCCTCGTCCGCGTCCTCGTCATCCGAGTCTTCGTCCGAAGCCTCCTCGTCCGAGTCGGACTCCGGCTTCGCGTCCACGGGTTCGACCCACTGGTCCGCGTCTCGCACAAGGTCCCGGACGCGCACCGCGACGGCCGCTCGCAGCGCCTCCACATCGACCGGAGCCTCTTCGACGACGGCCGCCTTCGCCTCCTCCGGCGCCGCGTCACTGGCCGAAGCCTCCTCCGCGTCCGGTGAGCCTTCATGCTCCCCGGTCTTGGACTCGTCTTCCTCCGTGTCCGCCAGGTCGACGGCCGCGGGAGCCTGCTTCGGCTCCACCTTCTGCTCGACGTCGCGGACAATCTCCTTCACGCGCTCGGCGACCACGACGCTCGGCGGCGTGCTCTCGACAGGCGCGGGCTTCGTCTCGACCGGGGCCGGCTCCACCGTCGGCGCGGGCGCCGCGACCGCGACCACCGGCGCCGTACGCACCACCGGCGCGGGAGCGGCAACAGCCACCCCGTCCGTGAGGCTGATCTGCGTGGGCTGGATGAACCCGAACTGACGGGCGAGCGCGAAGATGGCCTGATTGACCAGGACGTCGCGGTCCACGCCCATCTCCCGGCTCATCGTCTCCAACGCGGTCCACAACGGGTCCGCGATTTCGACCTCTCGAGGAGTCCTGTTCATGACTCAGCTCCCCCTCAGGTTGTCCTGCCAGGGAGACACATTGTCGCTGTCGGCCATCCAGTAGAACACCGCCTGCACCTCGCCGTATTGCTGCTCGACGATGCCCACCAGGTTGGGGTGGACCTCGTCGATGTCGATGCCCTCGAACTTGAAGCTGGCCGCGCCCGAGGCCTGCGCACCCCGGCCTCCCGTCACGCGGCGATCCCTCGCGCGCCACAGTCGCTGACTGGCCATCCCCGCCGCATGGCCGAAGTCCTTCGGCGGCGACAGCTTCCGAGGCATCGCGACCTGCGTCTCGCCGCACGCCCACAACAGCCACGTCAGCGCGGCCCAGTCCGCGCGAGCCACACGCACCAGGTCCGGCAGGCCCAGCGTCGCCACGGCGAGCGTCTCGTCCACCGAGACCGAGTCCTCGCCAATCTCCACTTCCTCCTCCGCCAGCTCCACCGGCCCGTCCGGCAGCAGCGACGACACCTCCGGCGGCATCCAGGGCATGGCCGCGCCCGGCTTGAAGCGCTTGAGCAGCTCCGCGCGGAGCATCTCCAGCCGCGTCGCGTACTTCTGGACGACGAGCTGGATGGCCTTGAGCGGCTGCGCGGGCTTCTCCGGCAGGTCGTTGTACGTCGAGTGCGGCGTCTCCTTCGCCGGCCAGAAATCGAACCGGGGGAAGAGGCAGCGCGCATAGGCCCGCAGGAAGTCCGCCGTGCGAGGCTCCGCCTTCGCCAGCCCATCGGCGTCCAGCAGCGCGTGTTCGTCCATCCCCATGTTCAACAGGATGAGGCCCCGCGTGAACAGGAACGCCGTCTGCGTCGGGTCGAACAGCAGCGCCGCGTTGACGAAGTCCAGCGCCGCCCGAGGCCGGTCCGTCTGGTCGAGCAGCACCGCGTAGCCCCGCAGCAACATGGCCACGTCACCACCGTGGACCAGCGTCTCCGACATGGGCGCCCACGAGTCCGAGGCCTTCTCCAGCACCTGCCCCGCCGTCGCCCGCGCGTTCTCCGGCGTGCGCGGCAGCGCCACGCGCTCCACCCACTCCTTCAGCGGCCCCACCTGCTGGTCGCTCGAGGCCGCACGGGCCAGCGCCAGGAGGGCCTCGCGGAACTTGCGCGCCGCGATGCACGTGTCCGCGTACTCACGCCACGCCTCGGCGGACCGGGGCGGATTGGAGAAGACCGGCGAGGCCTTCATCTCCTCTTCGCCCTGGGCCACACCCAGGTCGCGCGTCAGCACCACCTGACGGTCCTTGTCGAACAGCGTCCAGGTGCCGCAGGCGTCGTCGCCCTCGAACCGCCCCTCGTCGAACATCACCCGAGGGTCCAGGTACTCGTCCTTCGCCAGCGAGCGGTAGACGCCATGGCGATTGCCGTCGACGAACTCACCCTCCCAGAGCAGCTCGCCATCCTGGGTCCAGAACCGCGCCAGCCCGTGGCGCTCACCCGCGGCGTTCAGGTTCACGTGGGACCACTGGTTCAGGTCCTCGCGCAGCTCCGCCTCCAGGGGAACACCCTCTGGGCGGTCCGGGTACGGCTCTCCCGTCGACGGCACCACGCGGCGGTCCTCGCCGTCGTAGTGCTTCACGCCGACGACGCGGCCCTGGTCATACGTCATGACCGTCTTGCGAACCTTCTCCGAGACGCCGTTCTCGTGCATGCGCTCGGTGGTGAACTTGTCCGAGGCGAACCACGTGCGGGGGCCGTGCAGCTCGCCCTTCACGAACTCGCCGTCCTGGGACACCTCTCCACTCTCGTGGAAGCGCTTGAAGGGGCCGTGCGGCTTGCCGTGCTCGAGGGTGCACTCGTTGCAGAGCGTGCCGTCCGCGCGCCAGTACCGATAGGGCCCGTGGTTGCGCCCCTTGGCGTCCTTGCCTCCGTGCACCCACTCGCTGTCGCCGTCATCCCATTCGGCGTCGGGATGGACGCCGGGAGGGACGATGCCCTGCTCGGTCAGCTTCTTGTTCTCCTCGGCCTGCCGGGCCACTGCGGAGTCCAGCGTCTTCAGCGACTTGACCAGCGCGTCCAGCCGCGCCGGCGACATCGCGCCGCTGGAGCGGTGGACCACGGCGCCGTCCTTGAACGCCATGAGCGTGGGAATCGACTGAATCTCGAACCGGCCCGACAGCTCCTGCTCCGCTTCGGTGTCGACCTTGCCGAACACGACGTCCGGATGTTTCGCCGCGGTGGCCGCATAGGT
>NZ_JBLZWL010000042.1:0-11628 GCF_049194865.1 Corallococcus terminator
TGCGCATCCTGTTCGACCGCATCCCGCTCGACCAGATGAGCGTGTCGATGACGATGAACGGCGCGGTGCTGCCCATCCTCGCGCTCTACGTAGTGGCTGCCGAGGAACAGGGCGTCAAGCCCGAGCAGCTCAGCGGGACCATCCAGAACGACATCCTCAAGGAGTTCATGGTCCGCAACACGTACATCTACCCGCCAGGGCCGTCGATGCGCATCATCGGCGACATCTTCCGCTTCACCGCCGAGAAGATGCCGCGCTTCAACAGCATCAGCATCAGCGGCTACCACATGCAGGAGGCGGGAGCGACGCAGGACCTGGAGCTGGGCTACACGCTCGCGGACGGCGTGGAGTACGTGCGCGCCGGCCTCGCGGCGGGCCTCGGAGTGGATGCCTTCGCGCCCCGGCTGTCGTTCTTCTGGGCCATCGGCATGAACTTCTTCATGGAGGTGGCGAAGATGCGCGCGGCCCGGATGATCTGGGCCAAACTCATCAAGGACTTCAGCCCCAAGAGCGACAAGAGCCTGGCGCTGCGCACCCACTCGCAGACCTCTGGCTGGAGCCTCACCGCGCAGGACGTGTTCAACAACGTGGTGCGCACGTGCGTGGAGGCCATGGCCGCCACCCAGGGCCACACACAGAGCCTGCACACCAACTCGCTCGACGAAGCGATTGCGCTGCCCACCGACTTCAGCGCGCGCATCGCTCGCAACACCCAGCTCTATCTCCAGTTGGAGAGCGGGACGACGCGCGTCATCGACCCGTGGGGCGGCAGCTACTACGTGGAGCGCCTCACCCACGAGCTGGCGCAGAAGGCCTGGGGCCACATCCAGGAGGTCGAGGCGCTGGGTGGCATGACCAAGGCGATTGAAGCGGGCCTGCCCAAGCTGCGCATCGAGGAGGCGGCGGCTCGTACGCAGGCGCGCATCGACTCCGGTCGTCAGGCCATCATCGGCGTGAACAAGTATCCGCCCGAGCGTCCGGACAACATCGAGATCCTCAAGGTGGACAACTCCGCGGTGCGCGAGGCGCAGATTGCCCGGCTCAAGGAGCTGCGCGCGGAGCGCAACGCGGAGGAAGTGCGGCGGCGGCTGGACGCGCTGACGGAGGCGGGCCGGCGCAACGAGGGGAATCTCCTGGCGTTGGCCATCGACGCGGCGCGGGCGAAGGCCACGGTGGGAGAAATCAGCGACTCGCTCGAGAAGGTCTTCGGGCGCTACGAGGCCACGGTGCGAAGCGTGTCCGGCGTGTATTCGAGTGAGGCAGGCAAGGACTCCCAGGGCATCATCCAGGCGCGCGCCGCCTCGGACACGTTCCTCGCGCGGTTCGGCCGTCGGCCCCGCATCCTCATCGCGAAGATGGGGCAGGACGGACATGACCGGGGACAGAAGGTCATCGCCACGGCCTTCGCCGACCTGGGCTTCGACGTGGACATCGGCCCGCTGTTCCAGACGCCCGAGGAGTCCGCGCGCCAGGCCGTGGAGAACGACGTGCACGTGGTGGGCGCCAGCTCCCTGGCCGCGGGCCACCTGACGTTGGTGCCGCAGCTCAAGCGCGCCCTGGCCGACCTGGGCCGCGAGGACATCATGGTCGTCGTCGGTGGCGTCATCCCGGCGCAGGACTACGACGAGCTGCGCGCCGCGGGCGCCGCCGCCATCTTCGGCCCTGGCACCGTCATCTCGAAGGCCGCGGTGGAGCTGCTGGAGAAGCTCTCGGCGGCGCAGGAGGAGGCGTGAAGCTGCTGACGGCGGAGGCCTATGTGGAAGGCGTCCGCTCGGGTGACCGGGCCGTGCTGGCTCGCGCCATCACCCTGGTGGAGAGCGGGCACCCGCGCCACCAGTCGCTCGCCCAGGAAGTGCTCACGCGCTTGCTCCCTCACACGGGCGGCAGCCGACGCGTGGGCATCAGCGGCGTGCCCGGCGTGGGCAAGAGCACGTTCATCGACGCGCTGGGCATGCACCTGGTGGGCGAGGCAAAGCGCGTCGCGGTGCTCGCCATCGACCCGTCGAGCACCATCTCCGGTGGCAGCATCCTCGGTGACAAGACACGCATGGCCCGGCTGTCCCGAGAGACGGCCGCCTTCATCCGCCCCAGTCCCTCCAGCGGCACGCTGGGCGGCGTGGCCCGCAAGACGCGAGAGACGCTGCTCTTGTGTGAGGCCGCGGGCTTCGACGTGGTGCTGGTGGAGACCGTCGGCGTGGGCCAGTCGGAGACGGTGGTCGCCGACATGGTGGACTTCTACCTGGTGCTGATGCTCGCGGGTGCGGGCGACGAGCTCCAGGGCATCAAGCGCGGCATCTTGGAGGTGGCGGACATGCTCGCCATCAACAAGGCGGACGGGGACAACCAGCCCCGAGCCGAGCGCGCCCGCGCCGAGTACCGCGCCGCGCTGCACCTGATGCGTCCGGGCAACGAGCCCGTGGTGACGACGTGCAGCGCGATGGAGGGCAAGGGCATCGATACGCTCTGGGCCTCGCTGGAGGCACAGGTGGCGAAGCGCGTGGCCTCGGGAGCGATGGAGCAGCGTCGGCACTCGCAGCAGGTGGGCTGGATGTGGTCCATGGTGCAGGACGGCCTCCGGGCGGCCTTGCATGCGAACCCCACGGTGGCCGCCCTGGTGCCTCAGCTGGAGAACGACGTGCGCGAGGGCCGCGCCACGGCGACGTCCGCCGCACTGCGCGTGCTGGGAGCATTCCTGCCAGAATCGAGGGCTTGACAGTCCGCGTCGAGCCTCTGCGAGCCCCGCTTCAATCGCTTGCCCGACACCCACCGCGCTCCTACTGTACGCGGCGTGCGAAACGTTCAGTTGACCCCGGTTCCCGGGCCCTACAAGCCGCGATTCCATGTGCGAATCGTGACGGCCGCCTCCCTGTTCGACGGGCATGACGCGGCCATCAACGTCATGCGCCGGCTGATGCAGTCCTCGGGCGCCGAAATCATCCACCTGGGACACAACCGCTCGGTCTCCGAGATTGTCGACTGCGCCATCCAGGAGGACGTCCAGGGCATCGCCATCACCTCCTACCAGGGAGGCCACGTCGAGTTCTTCAAGTACATGATCGACCTGCTGAAGCAGCGCGGGGCGAACATCAAGGTCTTCGGCGGTGGTGGCGGCACCATCCTCCCCTCGGAAATCGAGGAGCTTCATGCCTACGGCGTGACGCGCATCTACTCCCCGGACGACGGCCGCTCCATGGGCCTGCAGGGGATGATCGACCACCTCATCTCGGAGTGTGACTTCGAGAAGCGCCCCGCGGACTACGGACCGGCCGTCGCCGCCATGCCGGTGCGTGACTCGATGAAGATCGCCTCGCTCATCACCATCGCGGAGAACTTCGCGAGCGCGGGCGATGCGCTGCGCGACGCGATGACGAAGGTGAGCGCGAAGCAGCCGCGAGTGCCCGTGCTGGGCATCACCGGCACCGGTGGCGCGGGCAAGTCCAGCCTCGTGGACGAGCTGGTGCGTCGCTTCCTCACGGACTTCCCGGACAAGACGCTGGCGGTGCTCTCCGTGGACCCGTCGAAGCGCAAGTCGGGCGGCGCGCTCCTCGGCGACCGCATCCGGATGAACGCCATCGACAACCCGCGCGTGTACATGCGCTCCATGGCGACGCGGCAGAGCAACCTCGCGCTGTCCAAGCACGTGGGGGACTCCATCGAGGTGTGCAAGGCCGCGGGCTTCGACCTCATCGTGGTGGAGACCTCCGGCATCGGTCAGTCCGACACGGAGATCATCGAGCACTCGGACGTGTCGCTGTACGTGATGACGGCCGAGTACGGCGCGGCGACGCAGCTCGAGAAGATCGACATGCTCGACTTCGCGGACGTCATCGCCATCAACAAGTTCGACAAGCGCGGCTCGCTGGACGCGCTGCGGGACGTGCGCAAGCAGTGGAAGCGCAACCACAACGCGTTCACCACGGCGGATGACTCGGTGCCCGTGTACGGCACCATCGCCTCGCAGTTCAATGACCCGGGGATGAACCAGCTCTACCGGGCCATCGTCGACACGGTGGTCCGCAAGACGAGCGCTCCGCTCCAGTCGCACCAGGAGGCGACACCGGGCATGAGCGAGAAGAAGTGGATCATCCCGCCCGAGCGCACCCGCTACCTCGCGGAGATCGTCGAGACGTGCGAGGCGTACGACAAGTTCGCGCGCTCGCAGGCGGCGGTGGCGCGGCGGATGTATCAGCTCCACGGCACCATCGAGGCGCTGCGCCAGAACGTCGGCAAGAAGCGCCTGGAGATCGTCGAGCCGAAGGACACCTCCGACGTGGTGCACGTCACCGAGCGCGTCGAGGGCGAGCCCGCGTACCTGAGCGAGCTGGTGGAGCTGTACAAGGACCTGGAGTCCCGGTTGGATCCGGACTGCCGTCGGCTCTTGAGCGAGTGGCCCGCGACGAAGCGGCGCTACGCGGCGTCCAAGTACCAGTACCAGGTGCGCGACAAGGTCATCGAGCTGGACCTGTTCACCGAGTCGCTGTCGCACCTGCGCATCCCGAAGATCGCCCTGCCCCGCTACGAGGACTGGGGCGACATCCTCATCTGGCTGTTGCGGGAGAACGCGCCGGGCGCGTACCCGTTCACCTCCGGCGTCTTCCCGCTCAAGCGCGAGGGAGAGGACCCGGCGCGCATGTTCGCGGGTGAAGGCGGCCCGGAGCGCACCAACAAGCGCTTCCACTATGTGTCTCGTGGGCTCCCCGCGAAGCGACTGTCCACGGCGTTCGACTCCGTGACGCTGTACGGCGAGGACCCGGACCACCGGCCGGACATCTACGGCAAGGTGGGCAACTCCGGCGTGTCCATCGCCAACGTGGACGACGCGAAGAAGCTCTACTCGGGCTTTGATCTGGCGGACCCGGCGACGTCGGTGTCGATGACCATCAACGGCCCCGCGCCGATGCTGCTCGGGTTCTTCCTGAACGCGGCGGTGGACCAGCAGTGCGAGAAGTGGATTCGCGCGAACAACAAGGTCAACGAGGTCGAGCAGAAGATCGACGCGCTCTACCAGGAGCGTGGCGTGCCTCGGCCCCGGTACCAGGGCGACCTGCCGCAGGGGAATGACGGCCTGGGCCTGCTGCTGCTCGGCGTGTCGGGCGACGAGGTGCTGCCCCGCGACGTCTACGAGAAGATCCGCGCGTCGACGCTCCAGCAGGTGCGTGGCACGGTGCAGGCGGACATCCTGAAGGAGGACCAGGCGCAGAACACCTGCATCTTCTCCACGGAGTTCGCGCTGCGGGTGATGGGCGACATCCAGCAGTACTTCACCGACAAGAAGGTGAGGAACTTCTACTCGGTGTCCATCTCCGGCTACCACATCGCGGAGGCAGGGGCGAACCCCATCTCCCAGCTCGCCTTCACGCTGGCCAACGGCTTCACCTTCGTCGAGTACTACCTGTCGCGCGGGATGCACATCGACGACTTCGCGCCCAACCTCTCGTTCTTCTTCTCGAACGGAATGGACCCGGAGTACGCGGTGCTGGGCCGCGTGGCGCGTCGCATCTGGGCGAAGGCCATCCGCGACAAGTACGGCGGCAATGACCGCTCGCAGAAGCTGAAGTACCACATCCAGACGTCGGGCCGTTCCCTGCACGCGCAGGAGATCGCCTTCAACGACATCCGGACCACGCTCCAGGCGTTGCTGGCGCTCAACGACAACTGCAACTCGTTGCACACCAACGCGTACGACGAGGCCATCACCACGCCGACGGAGGAGAGCGTGCGGCGCGCGCTCGCCATCCAGCTCATCATCAACAAGGAGTTCGGGCTCTCCAAGAACGAGAACCCCAACCAGGGCGCGTTCATCATCGATGAGCTGACGGACCTGGTGGAGGCGGCGGTGCTCACGGAGTTCCGCGCCATCTCCGAGCGCGGCGGCGTGCTCGGCGCGATGGAGCGCATGTATCAGCGGTCCAAGATTCAAGAGGAGTCGCTGTACTACGAGATGCAGAAGCACGACGGGACGCTGCCCATCATCGGGGTGAACACGTTCCTGGATCCGAAGGGCTCTCCGACGGTGACGCCGCCAGAGGTGATTCGCGCGACGAAGGAGGAGAAGGACTACTCCATCACCGCGCGAGACGCCTTCTGGAAGCGCAACGCGGCGACGGCTCCGGAGGCGCTGGAGGCGGTGAAGAGCGCGGCGCTCGACCACGGCAACATCTTCGCCGCGCTGATGGACGCCTGTAAGGTCTGCACGCTCGGCCAGCTCTCCCGCGCGCTGTACGAAGTGGGTGGGCAGTACCGGCGGAACATGTAGTGACTCAGGGGCCCCGCGCGAATCGGGGCCCCTGCGTCAGCCCCGCTGGTCTTCATCGTCTCCCAGGCAAACAAACCAGGGAGACAACGAGATGGGATGGATGACCGATGCGCTTCATGCGCTGACGCAAGGTGAGAGCATCACCGTGCGACCTCGGGGTGGTTCGATGCGTGGCGTCATCGAGGATGGACAGCCCGTGACGCTGGCCCCCGTGAAGCCCGAAGACGTCCAGAGTGGAGATGTCGTCTTCGTTCGATGGAAGGGCGGCGCCCTGCTCCACCTCGTGAAGGAAGCCACGCCGGACCGGGTCCTCATCGGCAACGCGCTGGGCCGAATCAACGGCTGGGCTCGACGTGGCGACGTGGTGGGGCGAGTCACACGGGTGCATCCGCTCCCAGCCCACCGCTGAATCCACTCAGTAGAAACAAGAAGCCCTCCGCTCACTTCTTGGAGCGTGTGGGCCGTTTTTCGACGGACTGCCAGGCGGCACGTGCAAGTACCGGGATGGCCGCGTGCAAGTCCGTCTTCGTCCGTCCCGCGAGCCAATCACGCACCAACTCCTGTGCGGGCCCGCGAAGGATGGCGAGGAAGAGCTCGAAGGACATCTCCTCGAACGCGCCGTCCCGGACGTGCCCCTGCCACCAGTCCTTCATCTGCCGGAAGAAGCCCTTGTTCTGCTCGCGGATGCTCGCCTCGGCCGCCACAACTGCCGCGACGCCTCGCGCGCCTATGAGGAAGCGCGTCGCATCTGGTCGCGCCAGCGTCCACTCCAGGTGGTGACGAACGAGCGCCTCGACGCCCTCCCGAGCGCCCGGCTGTGACTTGAGCACATCCACCACCCCAGCCTGGTACTCGCCCAGGACATCCAGGTAGAGCGCCGCCGCGATGGCGTCCTTGCTCTCGAACAGGTGGTAGATGCTCCCCGTGCTGGCCCCCGAGCGCTCGCGGATGGCCGCCAGCGTCGTCCCCTCGACGCCCCGCTCCAGAAAACACTCCAGCGCCGCCTTGAGGACCTCTTCTCTCCGGTGAGCCGGGTTGCGCATCGCTTTACCCTACATTAGAACAACGTTCTAGAACGACATTCCAGACAGTCGGGAGGCCGCCGTGGAGTCACTCATGGAGCTGGGTCAGCAGGTGCTCAAGCAGCAGGCGTTCAGCACGCTGATGGGAACCCGGTTGGTGCATCTGACGAAGAGCGAGGCCGTTCTGGAGCTGCCGCTGCGCGCGGAGTTGGGCCAGCAGCACGGCTTCGTGCACGGAGGCGTGCTCAGCTACATGGCTGACAACGCGCTCACCTTCGCGGGCGGAGCGGCGATGACGGCGCCCGTCGTCACGTCGGAGTTCAAGATCAACTACGTGCGACCGGCCCAGGGCTCCATGCTCATCGCCAGGGCTCGCGCGCTGCACTCCGGACGACGGCAGTCGGTCTGCCACTGCGACATCTTCGTCGTCACGGAGAAGGGCGAGACGTTGGTCGCCGTGGCGCAGGGCACCATCGCCGCCATGGCGCCTCGCGAGGAGTCATGACGGCGGGCTTGGCGTAACCGGCCCACCCATCACTCACTGCTCAACAACACCCTCGGGGCCCCGTGAGCACGTCGAGCGCGCATCACGGGCCCTCAGAGGGACTGCTTCAGCTCACAGCCACTTCGGCGACTGACGACGCGGAGGCGGCTCAGCGACCTTCGCGGGAGCCGGCGCCGGACCCGAAGTCCGCGACGGAGCACTGCCTCCGCGCGGCGACTGTCCACCACCACGGCCCGAACCGGAAGAGCTGCCCCCGCCACGAGCCGAACGGCCCGCCTCGGGACGACCCTGGCCGCCACCCGCCGCACGGCCTCCGCCGCCACCACCACCGCCACGCCGACGGCGTGACGAGCTACCGGGCTGGTTGCCTCGGCCGCCACCACCGCCCTGCCCGCCCCGCGACTGCCCACCGCCGTTCGAGCTCCGTGCGACAGGCTCGTCCACCATGTCCGACGCCCCAGGACGCGGCGCCGCGAGGCCCGAGCGGTACGGATGCTCCGCCACCACCGGCACGCTGCGGCGGATGGTCCGCTCGATGTCGCGCAGGTACGCGCGCTCCTCGCCGTCGCAGAAGGACACCGCGGTGCCCGTCGCACCCGCGCGGCCCGTACGGCCGATGCGGTGCACGTACTGCTCCGGCACGTTGGGCAGGTCGTAGTTGACGACGAAGCTCAGCCCGTCGATGTCGATGCCGCGCGCCGCGATGTCCGTGGCCACCAGCACCCGGAGCGAGCCGTTGCGGAAGTCGTCCAGCGCACGCTCACGCGCGTTCTGGCTCTTGTTGCCGTGAATCGCGGCGGCCGTCACCCCGGAGCCCTCGAGCTGCTTGGCCACCCGGTTGGCGCCGTGCTTGGTGCGCGTGAAGACCAGCGCCCGCTCAATCTTGCCGTCCTTCAGCAAGTGCGTGAGCAAGCCGCGCTTCTGCTCGCGCTCCACGAAGTACACCTGCTGAGCAACGGTCTCCGCCGTGCTGGAGACCGGCGTCACTTCCACGCGGATGGGGTCCGTGAGGATGTTGCGCGACAGGTCGACAATCTCCGGCGGCATCGTCGCGCTGAAGAAGAGCGTCTGCCGCTTCAAGGGCAGCGCCTTGATGACCTTGCGCACGTCATGGATGAAACCCATGTCCAGCATGCGGTCCGCCTCGTCGAGCACGAAGACCTCAAGCGAGCGCAGCGACACGTAGCCCTGGTCCATCAAGTCGAGCAGGCGACCAGGCGTCGCCACCAGCACATCCACGCCGCTCTTGAGCGCCTGCACCTGCGCGCCCTGGCCCACGCCGCCGAAAATCACCGCGTGGCGCAGCGGCAGGTTCTTGCCGTACGTCGCGAAGCTCTCACTCACCTGTCCCGCGAGCTCTCGCGTGGGAGTGAGCACCAGGCAACGCACGGGACGCGCGCCCCCGGACGGCGCCTTGGCGGACAGACGCTGGAGAATCGGCAGCGCGAAGGCCGCCGTCTTCCCCGTGCCCGTCTGGGCCACGCCGAGCACATCCTTCCCAGCCAGGGCGTGTGGAATCGCCTTCATCTGGATGGGCGTAGGAGTGGTGTACCCCTCCGCCTTGACCGCGCGCAGGAGGGTGTCGTGGAGCTGCAATTCGTCGAAAGTCATGGATTCCTAAGTCGAAGTGAGTCTGCTTCCTCGCCAGGCAAGGAAGCCCGCGCAGCGTGCCCAATCGAGTTCAATATCGAGGGCACCTGGCGGTGCGCGGTCCGGCCCGGCCGGCCGACCCGCTTGAGAATGTCGAAGAACAGGGGGGTCCTCCCGCCCATTCCAAGCATTCGGCCGCGGACCCTGCCCTCTCCCGGGGCGGATGTCCCGTGAAATCGAGCCCTTGACAGCCGCTTTGTGGAGTGCCGGGCGAACAACGAGGGCCCCGAGCTGTCCAAGCCCCGGGGCCCTTTTCACCATGCGTCACGCCCGCGCTTCGGACAGTGACGCCTGGAGCACATCTGGAAGTGGCTCATACGTCCCCAGTCGCATGCTCGCCTGGGCTCGGCCCTGCGTCCTGCCCCGCAGGCCCGTCACGTAGCCGAAGAGGCTGGCCATGGGCACCCGCGCCGACACCACCCGGGCATTGCCCCGCGTCTCCATCCCCAACACCCGACCCCGTCGCGAGGCCAGGTCTCCCAACACCTCGCCCACGTACTCCTCGGGCGTGGTGACCTCCACGTCCATCACCGGCTCCAGCACCTGCACGCCCACCCGCCGCACCGCCTCCTGGAGCGCCAGGGAGCCGGCCATGGCGAACGCCTGAGGGGTGGAGTCGCGCACGTGCGTGTCTCCATCCACCAGTCGAACCTCCACGTCGACGAGCGCCACGCCGTCCCGCACGCCGCGCTCCATGGCTCCCGCGACACCCTTCTGGATGGCGGGCACCAGCTCCCTCGGAATGGTGCCGCCCTTGGTGTCGTCCACGAAGACGAGCCCCGCGCCACGCGCCGCCGGAGCGACGTCCAGCACCACGCGCGCATACTGTCCGGGCCCGCCCGTCTGACGGACGTGCCGGTACTCCTGACGCACGGCGCGCTTGAGCGTGTCGCGGTAGGCCACCTTGGGCTGTCCCACGCGCGCCTCCACGCCGTACTCCGTCCTCAGGCGGTCCACGACCACCTCCAGGTGAAGCTCACCCATTCCGGACAGCAGCACCTGGCCGCTCTCCGGGTCCACGCCCACGCGCAGCGACGGGTCCTCCGCCGCCAGGCGATGCAGGCCCTCTTCCAGCTTCGGCAGCTCCGCGGGCGACTTCGCCTCCACGGCGAGGTGCACCACGGGCTCCGGGAAGCCGAGCGACTCCAGCACCACCGGTGCCTCGGGGTCGCTCAGCGTGTCTCCCGTGCGCACGTTCTTCAGGCCGAGCGCCGCCGCGATATCTCCCGCATGGACTTCCGAAACCTCCTCCCGGCGATTGGCATGCATGAACATCAGCCGACCCACGCGCTCCCGCTTGCCGGTGGCGGGATTGAGCAGGACGGTGCCTGCGCGCAGCGTGCCTGAATAGACACGCAGGAAGACGATGTTGCCCACGTTCTTGTCACTCATCATCTTGAACACCAGCGCGGCCGGAGGGCTGTCGTCGGTCGGCTCGCGCGAGGCACGTTGCTCCGTGCCCGGCACGAGTCCCTCCACCGCCGGAAGGTCCGAGGGCGCGGGCAGGTAGTCGACGACGGCGTCCAGCAGCATCTGCACTCCCTTCTTCTTGAACGCCGAGCCGGCGAGCACCGGCACCAGCGTGCGCGACAGCGTCCCCGCGCGCAGCGCCCGCACCAGGTCCTCTTCCGTGATGTCGTCCAGACGCCCGTCCACGAACTTCTCCATCACTCCGTCGTCCACGTCCGCCGCCGCTTCGATGAGCCGAAGGCGCAGCAACTCCACCTGCCGCCGTGCCTCCTCCGGCACGGACAGCTCCTCGTGGTACTCGCCGCCCTCGCCGTCGAAGCGAAGCGTCTTCATGCGGACCAGGTCCACGAGGCCCTGGAACCCGGACTCCTCGCCGAGCGGCCACTGCACCGCCACGGCGCGAGCGCCCAGGCGCTCACGGATGGACTCCAGGCTCATGACGAAGTCCGCGCCCACCTTGTCCATCTTGTTGATGAAGGCGATGCGCGGGACGCCGTAGCGGTCCGCCTGACGCCACACCGCCTCCGACTGGGGCTCCACGCCCTGGCTCGCGTCGAACACGGCCACCGCGCCGTCCAGCACGCGCAGGGAGCGCTCCACTTCGATGGTGAAGTCCACGTGTCCCGGCGTGTCCAGGATGTTGATGCGATGGGGCGTGCCCGCGGAGGGCCCGTGACGAGGAGACCAGAACGCGGTGGTGGCCGCGGAGGTGATGGTGATGCCGC
>NZ_JBLZWL010000081.1:0-10440 GCF_049194865.1 Corallococcus terminator
AGGGCCACCTCTCCGCCCGCCGTGGCGATGTACCGCTTGTAGAGCTCCACGGCGCGCTCCGGAGCGTCCTTCACCTTGTGGAGCAGGATGGCGCGGTTGAGGTGCACGGCCGCAAGCTCGGAGTCCAGCTTCTCCGCCTCGTCGTACTCCTGCATCGCCTTGTCGTACTGACCCTGGCCCTTGTAGGCGAGGCCCAGGTTCAGGTGCGCGGTGGCGTTCTTCCCATCGGCCTGGAGGATGCGGCGCAGGTGCTCTTCGGCGCCGGGGTAGTCCTCCGCGTCCAGGGAGAGCTGCGCCAGCGCGACGTGCGACGGGACATAGTCCTCGCGCGCCTCCAGCGCCTTCTTGAAGGACAGCCGGGCATCGTCGTCGTCACCCTCGCGGAGCTGGATGAGGCCCACCGAGTGGTGCAGCTCCGGATCCGAGCCGTCCAGCTTCACGCCGCGCAGCGCCACCAGCTTCGCCATGGAGAGCTGCTTGCGGTCCAGGTAGCTGCGGATCATCACCTTCAGCGCGGTGGTGGACGCGGGGTCCCTCATCAGCGCGCTCCGGGCCAGCTCCATCGCCTTGTCGTGGTCGTTCTGCTGCCGGTAGATCTCCGCCAGCCGCGCACGGGACTGCGCGTCGTCCGGATAGCGCTGGAGGACCTCCTGATAGAGGGCCACCGCGCCGGCCACGTTGCCGCCGTTCTGCTCCATCACGGCCAGGTTCTCCGACGCCTGGCGCAGCGAGGGCTTCTTGGTGAGCGCGGCCTTGTAGCGGGCCTTCGCCTCCGGGATGTTGCCCTGGCGCTCGGCGATGACGCCCAGGTTGTACTCGGCCTCGGCGAGGTTCGCGTCCGACTCCAGCGCGGACTTGAACTTGCGCTCCAGCGCCGGGTAGTCGAACGCCTTGGCCTTCTTCTGCGTGTCGAAGGACTTCACCGCGTCCTCGAAGCGCGCCTTGGCCGTGTTGGAGATGGGTGGAGGCGGAGCGTCCTTCGGCACCGTGGGGGCCTTCGCCACGGGGTCGGGGCTGGTGGCCTTGGACGCGGTGCAGCCAGCGGCGATGAGCGACGCGGCCGCCAGGAGAGGGAACAGGCGCATGGTACGGGTCGTCCGGTTCATTAAAGGAAGTCCTCCGGCTCCTCGTCGGCCCCTGCCGCCTTCGCGGGCTTGGTGCCGTCCGGGGTGGAGGCGGTGGCCTTCGTGTCCACCTGGGTCTCTGTCTGCGAGCGCAGCTGCGCGGTGAGGTCCGTGAGGTCCTCCTGCAGCGCCTGCTTCTGGCCGTTCTGCGCCTCCGCCACGGCCTTGGGCGCGGGCGGCGGCACATCCTGGATACCCGCCAGCACGTCACCACCGATGATCTGCTGGCGGCTCTTCAGCGCGACCTTCTCCTCCGGCATCTCCGGGTAGCGGTCCGGCTGATACGTGGTGCGCAGCATCTTCAGGCTCTCCGCGGCGCAGGCGTTGAACACGTCCAGCTCGCGGCTCTTGGCCACCGTGGCGGCGAACGCCTCCGTGGCCTTGTCCTTGAGCGGCTGGGCCTGGTTGGTGAACTCGTCGCGCAGCGCCTGCTGGGCCTCTTCGTCCAGGCCGCGCGGCATGGGCGCGTTGATGACGCTGTGGGCGAAGTGGTCATACGCCAGGCCAATGCGGTTGAGCGCGCAGAGCGACGGCTCCGGAGCACCCAGCGTCACCGTCTGCACGTACTTCTTCTCCACCACCTGCAGCGCGCGGCTCTTGTCCTGGATGCTGTTGCGGAAGCGGTCCGGCGACGGCGGCGCGCCCCAGTACAGCTTCAGGCGCTTGTACTCCGCCCAGTCCAGCTCCACGCCCAGGAACTGCCCCTGGGCGGCGGTGGCCAGCGCGGGCTTCTCCAGCGTGGTCTGCACGCGGCGGGGAAGCTGGTCGAAGTGCTCGCCCACGCGCTTGTACATGCGCGTCACGTCCCGCGACTTGTTCATCTTCTTGTACAGGTCGATGATCCGCCCCTCGGCGGTGAGGAACTTGCTGGCCGAGCGCATGTTGTCGCGCTCGTACTCTTCCAGCATCTTGATGGCCTTCATCGCCGCGCCGCTCTTGCCGGTCAGGTCGATGATGGACATGCGGATGTCATCCGCGTCCTTCGCCTTCGGCCACAGCTCCAGGTAGCGCTCGCGGTTGCGCAGCGCCGCCTTCGTCTGGCCCAGGCCCTCGCGGTACGTGGACGCGTTGAACAGCGCCACCTGCGCCTTGGCCTCGTCCCACTTCTGGGGCACCGCCGGCTTGTCGTCGCCGCCGCCCTTCTTGTTGGACTTGCTGGACTTGCTCGGGCGCGCCTTGCCGCCGCCCTTCTCCGACACGCTGCGCTCGTAGCCCTTCACGTACAGCTCGTAGGTCGTCGCGGCCTGCTCGAAGTCGCCGATGGCCTCCAGCGCCTCCGCGTTGGCGTAGATGGAGTCCGGCACGTACTTGGAGCGCGGATACTGGGCGAAGAGCCGGGCGCGGACCTCAATCGTCTTATCCAGCATCTTCGCTTTGTAGTAGTCGACGGACGCGTTGTAGAGCGCCAGGTCGGCGATCTCCGTCTGCGGGAAGTCGTGCACGAAGTTGAGGTACGCCTCGGCCGCCTTGGAGAACTCCTTCTTCTCCTCCAACTGGCTGACCAGCTTGAACGACGACTGCTCAATCAGCTTGGCCAGGTCGTCGCGGAACTTGCCGGTGGCCAGCTTGTCGTTGGCGTAGAAGCGCCGCGCCCACTCGTTCACCTTCGCGAAGTCCTGGAGCAGGTTGTACGAGTCCAGGATGAGGTTGGCGCTGATCTCCGCCGCGCGCGTGCCGTCCTCGAACTTGTACTCGGGGTAGCCAAGCGCGATTTCACTGAAGCGCAGCACCGCCTCGTCGAAGTGGTTGTGGCGGTAGTAGATGTTCGCCGCCTTGAAGGCGATCTCCACCCGCTTCTCACCCTTGGGCACGTACTTGAGGTAGCGCTCGCACGCGTCCAGCAGCGCCTTCTTCAGCGTGGGGATGGTGGCCTTCTTGGAGAGGTCCGTGCCCACCGACTCGCTCTTCGCCTCGCCGCGGGACTCAGCGGACTTGACGACCTCGTCGTAGGCCAGCACCGCGTTGTAGGACGCGTTGGGCAGCCACTTGCCCGGCTTGCCCGGCTTCGCCTTGCCCTTGTCGTCCTTGGCCTCCAGCACCTTGGCGTCCTGGAGCACGACGAGCGTGTAGTTGGCGGCGGCCTTCTCGTAGTTCGACAGGTTGTCGTTGAGCAGCTCCGCCCAGAAGAAGCGCAGGTCATACGCCTTGGGGTTCTCCGGGAAGAGCGTGAGGTAGTCACTGTAGACGGCGTCCGCGTAGCGGAACGTCTCCTCATTGCGCGTCTTCCTGCCCTCGTTGTGCCAGGTGACGGCGAGGTTGGACAGCGTGCGCTCGGACAGCTCCTTCGCCTCCGCGAGCAGCTTCTTGTCCTTGTCGTCCTTGATGACGCCGGAGCCTTCGACCTCCTTCATGATCTTCACGAGCCGGCGCACCTGGGCCACGGTGCGCTCCTTGTTGCCCATGCGGAGGATGCAGTCGACGATCTTCCCCTGGAAGCCGGGCGCCTCGGGCGACAGCGGCTTCTCCTTGATGAGGGAGTTGAAGGTGATGGCCGCTTCGCGGTCCTTGCCGTCGCCGTAATACATGTTGGCGAGCTGCTTCAGCATCGTGAAGCGGTCCTCCGGGTTGGAGGCCACCTTGCCGAAGTCCGCGCGCGCCTGCGCCACGTCACCGTCGTGCGCGTACGCACGCACGTAGTCGGTCCGGGCCTCGCGCACCAACGAGTTCTTGCCGCTCTTGCCGCCGTCGCGCTCCACCGCGTTGGCGCCGGCCAGCTCGCCGTACAGCACCACCGTCTTGAACTTGTCCTTCGCCGCCGCGTAGTCACCCATGTTGTAGTGACACCAGCCCTGCTTGTAGAGGGCGAACGCGTACACCTGGCTCTCGGGGAACTCGGCGGCCTTCTTGTAGGCCACCAGCGCCTTCTCCAGCTCCGGGCGCTTCCCCTTGGAGTTGTTGAAGTAGTACTCGCCGAAGGCGAAGTACGCGTCCGGGATGAACTTGGACGTCGGGTGCTTCTCCACGAGGCGCTTGAAGGCCACCAGCGCCTTGCGGTCCTGGCCCTCTTCCATCAGGTACTGACCGAGGAAGAAGAGCACCTCGTCCGTGCGCTCGAACTTGGGGTGCTCCTGGACGATCTTGGTGTACTGCTCGACGGCGAGCTTGCCGTACTCCTTCTGCTTCGCGACGAACTCCGCCTTCTCCGCCTTGGCCTGCTGCTGGGCCGCGGTGTCGTTGCGGTTCATCGCCTTGATGAGGTCGTCGTCCTTGCGGTTGGCCTCGAAGAAATAGAACTTCGACTCCTCCCAGTAGAACTCGCCCAGGCGGAACAGGAGGCTTGGGACCTCCTTCGGATCCGGCGACAGGGAGATGATCTTCTTCAGCGAGACGATCTGCTCGCGTCGCTTGGAGGCCACCTGCAGCTCCACGCCCAGTCGAAACTGGTCGTATTGGAGCGCGGGGGCAACGTCTTCCTTCTTCTTCTCACGGGTGATGTCGCCAGCCAGGGACTTGTCCAACGCAGTGGCGGACTTCTGGCCAAGGTCGGCGTCACGCGGCGCTTTCTTCTCCTGAGCGGCGGAGGCCGAGGCCAGGAGGACGAGGCAGACGAGGAGCGAACGGCGCATGGTCTTCCTAAGCGGGGGGGACCGGCGTTCCCGGTTGCCTGCTCGACAGGCAAGTGGCCGGGAATCTTCGGGAATTTCCATTCAGGGGGAACCACTATGCGCGGTTTCCAAGGGCAGGGTCAACCCAGACTGGCTCGCCGTGCCAGAAGTGGAAAGCAGGCCGGCAAACTTCCAGAACTGCTGTGAAAAGGATGACAAGACGGTTGCCTTGTCGGACCCACCGGGTAAGGGGGAGCGGACGGCCGTCTGCCCGGCCGCCCTGCCTTGAGTGGGTGTTGGATCATGAGTCTGTTGCCGGAAAGCGCCAGCTTCGAGGAGCTGGTGCAGGACTACTTCCTCGCGGTGCGTGGCGCGGGGCTCATGCTCTCCGCGCTGGACACGGAGCTGCTCTCCGCGTGGGCGCGGGAAGGCGTTCCGTTCGAGGTGGTGGCGCGCGGCATCTCCCGCTCGGCGGAGAAGGCGCTGTGGGATGCGCGCCCCGGTGAGCCGGTGCTGCGCAACCTGCGTGCGTGCCGGCGGCAGGTGGACGCGGAGATCAAGAAGTACCGCTCGCTGACGGCGGGCGCGGGTGAGACCCCGGCTCCGGAGGCTCCCTCGCGACGTCGGAAGGCGCTGTCGTGGGAGGAGACCCGACACGCCCGGCTCGTCGACGCGCTGGATGACCTGGCCGGGCGGGACCAGGCCCTGGCGCCCCGCGTGGCGTGGCTGCGCGGCACGGTGCTGGCGAGCATTCCGGGGGAGCCCGCGGCGTTCGATGCGCAGGAAGCCCTGAGTTTCCTGGCGCTCCTGAGAGCCCTGCCCTTCGTGCAGCGACGCGAGGTGTGGCGCGACGCGCTTTCGGTGGGTTCTGAACAGCAGGTGATGTCGGTGCGTGCGCGACGGCTGTCCCGACGCTTCCGCGTGGTGGCGGCGGTGCGACGACGACTGGGCGTGAAGGAAGTCTGAAAGAGCAACATCACTGCTCGCCCGTTCAGTTTGCGAGGAGGCGGGGAAGGGCTCTGCTATGGCGATGCGCGAGACGGGTGTGGGAGCAAAGGCGACGGGGGAAGGGTGCCGCGTCTGTGCCGGACGTACGTACGTCATCGAACGGCAGGGAGACCAGGCCCAGGCGCGCGTCTGCGTGTGCTCGGAGAACTGCTCCATCTGCGGCGGGCGGGGCCACGTGCTGGTGGAGCGCGAGGGTGTCTACAGCAAGAAGGTGGGGCCCAAGCAGTACGAGGTGATGGAGCCGTGTACCTGCACGCGGCGACGGCGGCGGGTGGCCATCTTCAACGACGTGCGGATGCCCGGCGTGATGGCGCACGCGTCCTTCGACAACTACCGCGCCTTCAACGAGGCCCAGGACCGGGGCCGTGGCGTGGCGATGCACTTCGGCCACCAGTACGTGAAGGGCGCCACGTCCAAGGGCTTCATCCTGAGCGGCCCGGTGGGCACCGGGAAGACGCACCTGCTGGCGGCGACGCTGGGCCACCTCGTCATCGAGATGGGCGTGCGCGCGCGCTACGTGGAGATTTCGCTGCTCTACGCCACCATCCGCCGGGGATTCCAGGACGGGAAGAGCGGCGGTGAAATCATCGGGCCGCTGTCCGAGGTGGAGGTGCTGGCCATCGACGAGCTGGGCAAGGGACGCGGCAGCCCGTTCGAGATGGAGACGCTGGATGAGCTCATCGCCCGCCGCTACAACGCGGGCCGCACCACGCTGTTCGCGACGAACTACTCGCTGGAGCCCGAGAAGAAGCAGCGCCCCACGGGCCCCACGGGATACCGGACGACGGAAGACGCGAAGGCCGTGGTGAAGGAGGCGGAGCTGCTGCGCGAGCGCGTGGGTGAGCGCATCTACAGCCGCCTCTGCGAGATGTGCACCTTCGTGGAGCTGCCCAAGGACACGCCGGACCGGCGACGCACGCGGCAGGAGATGGACACGCTGCACCAGCCGCCCTCCGGCCTGCGCGGCGCCGCACGTTGACTCGGGCCTCATGACTGACGCCATCCTGGTCCTCGTCACCGCGCCCTCCGCCGACAAGGCCGCGGAGCTGGCGCGGACGCTCGTCGAGGAACAGCTCGCCGCCTGCGGCAACATCCTCCCCGGCCTGCGCTCCATCTACCGGTGGGAAGGCAAGGTGCAGGACGACGCGGAGGCGCTCATCCTCTTCAAGACGAGAGCCGCGCTCTTCGACGCCCTGCGGGCCCGCATCGTCTCGCTGCACCCCTACCAGGTGCCCGAGGTGCTCCGCGTCGACATCGCCGACGGCCACGCGCCCTACCTCGCGTGGATTCTCGACAACACCCGCGCCACGCCCTGAGCGGCGCGCCACCTCGATGCACTCATGAAGCCGGTGGCTCGGGAGCCTTCTGTGCGGGTTCCTCTCGCGCCCCGGGCTCCGCGTGGAAGGCGAAGCGTCCGTCCTGGAAGTCGACGCGGATGCTCTGGCCCTCGCGCAGCTCGCCTCGCAGCATCATCCGGCTGAGCTCCGTCTCCAGCTCGCGCTGGATGACGCGGCGTAGTGGACGGGCGCCATAGCGCGGCTCGAAGCCCCGCTCGGCGAGCGCGTCGCGTGCCGCGTCCGTCAGCTCCAGGCCCACGTTCTGCCCATGGAGCTTGCGGCGCGTGGCCTCCAGCATCGTGTCGACGATGCGGCGGAGCTGCTCGGGATTGAGCGAGTGGAAGACGATGATTTCGTCGATGCGGTTGATGAACTCCGGCCGGAAGTGCCCTCGCAGCGCGTTCATCACCGCCTCGCTGGCCCGCTCCCGTCCCGTGCGCTCCTCGTCCGCCGAGTTCTGGAAGCCGAGCGCCGCCCTCGCGGCCCCCATCGCCTCCGACCCCAGGTTGGACGTCATGATGATGACCGCGTTCTTGAAGTCCACCGTGCGGCCACGTGAGTCCGTGAGGCGTCCGTCGTCGAGGATTTGGAGCAGCAGGTTGAACACGTCCGGGTGCGCCTTCTCCACCTCGTCGAAGAGCAGCACCGAGTACGGCCTGCGGCGCACCGCCTCCGTGAGCCGCCCCGCCTCCTCGTAGCCCACGTACCCCGGGGGCGCGCCGATGAGCCGGCTCACCGTGTGACGCTCCTGGAACTCGGACATGTCCAGGCGAATCATCGCGGCCTCGTCGTTGAACAGGTACTCGGCCAGCGCGCGGGCCGTCTCCGTCTTGCCCACGCCCGTGGGGCCCAGGAACAGGAACGAGCCGATGGGGCGGTTCGGGTCCTTCAAGCCCGCGCGAGCCCGGCGCACCGCCTCGGAGATGGCACGCAGCGCGTCCTCCTGCCCCACCACGCGCTGCTTCAGCGCATCCTCCATCTCCAACAGTCGCTGGCTCTCTTCCTGTTGCAGCTTGCGCGCGGGGATTCCCGTCCACTCGCTCACCACGGTGGCGATGTCGTCGGGCGTCACGGTGGGCTCGGTGACGCCGCGCTTGAGCTGCCACTGCGTGCGCAGGCCCTCCAGCTCCGTGCGCAGCGTGTCGAGTTCGCCCTTGAGCCGGCTCGCCTCTTCGTAGTGCTCCCCCGCCACCGCCGCGCTCTTGTCCTTCTCCTTCTGCGCGAGCATCGCCTCCAGTTCGCCCAGTCGGTCCGGCGCGGTGCGCGCGCCCAGCCGCACCATGGCGGAGGCCTCGTCGAGCAGGTCGATGGCCTTGTCCGGAAGGAAGCGGTCATTGACGTACTTGTCCGACAGCTCGACGGACGCGGTGAGCGACGTGTCGAGAATCTTCACGCGGTGATGCGCCTCGTACGCATCGCGCAGCCCTCGCAGAATCTCGATGGCCTGCTCCGGCGTGGGCTCGGACACGATGACGGGCTGGAAGCGGCGCTCCAGCGCGGCGTCCTTCTCGATGTTCTTCCGGTACTCCTCCAGCGTCGTGGCGCCCAGGCATTGAAGCTCGCCTCGCGCCAGCGCCGGCTTGAGCAGGTTGGACGCATCCACCGCGCCCTCGGCGCCACCAGCGCCCACCACCGTGTGCACCTCGTCGATGAACAGGATGATCTGCCCCTTGAGGGCGCGAATCTCATCCATCAAGCCCTTGAAGCGCTCCTCGAACTCGCCCCGGAACTTCGTGCCACCCAGGACGCTCCCCAGGTCCAGCGACAGCACGCGCTTGCCCTTGAGCACCTCGGGGATTTCCCCCGCGACGATGCGCTGGGCCAGTCCCTCCGCGATGGCCGTCTTGCCCACGCCCGGCTCGCCGATGAGCACCGGGTTGTTCTTCGTCTTGCGACTCAGGATGCGGATGACGCGGCTGATCTCCTTCTCGCGTCCGATGACGGGGTCCAGCTCTCCCGCACGTGCCAGCACCGACAGGTCCCTCGTGAAGCGCGTGAGGTTCGGCGGAAGTCCTCCACTGCCCTGCCGTCCACCGCCTCCCGCGGCGGGCGCCGAGGGGCCTCCCACCGAGGCGACCAGCCGCTTGCGCAGCTCATTGATGTCGACGCCCGAGAGGAACTGCGCGGCATAGCTCTCCCCTTCCATCAGGATGCCGAGCAGCAGGTGCTCGGGCCCGATGAAGCTGTGCCCCATCTGGAGCGCCTGGAGGCGGGCAATCTGGAGCACCCGCTTGACGCCGGAGGAGAGCGCCACACCCTGCGCCTTGCGTGGCTCGCGTCGAGGCATCACCGCGTCCAGGCGGGCCTCGAACTCGTCCACGGGCGCGCCCGCGTGCTTCAGCGACTCGCGCAGCTCCGGAACGGAGTGCAGCAAGGACAGCAACAGGTGTTCGATGCGCATCCGCTCGTAGCCCGAGTCGAGCGTCATCCGCGCCGCGCGCTCCAACACCTGCTGCGCCATCTCCGACAGCTGCGTCAGGAGGTTCTCCCGCCCTCGTGGACGCGGCCCCATCATCTGCTCGACGAGGCTCTCCAGACCGCCGAACCCGTTCGCGTCCCCCAGCCCCACCCCCATCGCGCTCGCGCAGTGATTGCAGAAGTTGAGGGTCGTCTCCTGCCCGTTCAGCCGCTTCTTGAGCATGACGGCGGCTGGGCGGGTCCGGCAGTTCTGACACAGCATGGTCGACGACCTCCGCGATCCACTCCCGGGCAAGCTAGGAATGGCGCGGGCGGAGGACCACGGAAGGCCGCTTCACGCGGAGCGGGCACCCAGGCGAGGCCTCTTCCTCCCTCCTGGCGCGAAGCGCGCGCGTTGCACGACCCGCGCTCCAGACGAACCCTTTGACGGGAAGCCTCGTGAGTCCGAGCGATGTCCCACGACCACTTCCTCCGCAACCCGAGCCAGCGCCTCTTCTCCCGCTTGCTCTTCCGAGGGAACATGTCGATGCCCATGCCCCGTCCTTCCTGGCCCCCTCCACACCGAGTGCTCGCCACGCTCCTGTCAGCGTCGCTCCTGGGAGCGTGCGCCACCGCGCCTCGTGCGGTGAAGGACGAGGGCACCGAGCGCATCGAGGACATCATCGGCCGCCCGGACCGCGAGGAGCCGATTCCCGAAGGCATCGCCTTCGTGCCGGACACGACTCCGCTACCGGACGACGCGCTCGCACAGCTCGACGAGCCCGCTGAGTCCGACGACGAAGAGGCACCACCCCCCCGGAGAAGCACGGTGGAGTCCTTCACGGAGCAGCCCTGGTCGCCCTACTCCGTGCCCCAGATGCTGGGCCTGTGCACGCGTCCTCCGCACGGCGCCATCCTCTCCGCCCCCGTGCCTCGCTCGTGCGTGCTCTCACCGGGGAGCATCCGGTTCCACATCGGCCCCAGGCCCGGGGGAACCATCCCGGGCCTGCTGCCGTGAATCGGGCCGCT
>NZ_JBLZWL010000141.1:0-10020 GCF_049194865.1 Corallococcus terminator
GATGACCAGGAGCCCGTCGCTGTTCGGGTCCTTCCCCGCCACCTCCAGCGCCTTCGCGTAGCGCTCCGGGTCCGCGTCGCCCAGCACATCCACGGGATTGCCGTGGCTCCACTGGGGCGGCAGGAAGCCATCCAGCGCCTTCCGCGTCTCGTCGCCGAGCACCGCCAGCTCACCACCGCCCGACACCAGCGCATCCGTGGCGAGCACGCCCGGCCCGCCCGCGTTGGTGAGGATGGTGAGGCGACGCCCCGCGGGGCGCGGCTGCTTCGCCAGCGTCTCCGCCATGTAGAAGAGGTCGGAGATGGAGTCCACGCGCAGCACGCCGGTGCGGCGGAACGCGGCGGTGAGCACCTCGTCGCTGCCCGTCAGCGTGCCCGTGTGTGACGCGGCGGCCTGCGCGGCCTGCGCCGTGCGTCCCGCCTTGATGACGATGATGGGCTTGGTGAGCGCCACCTCGCGCGCGGCCGAGAGGAAGGCCCGCGCGTCACCGATGGACTCCATGTAGATGAGGATGGAGCGCGTCATCGGGTCATCGGCCAGGTAGTCGATGAGGTCGCCCCAGCCCACGTCCAGCATCGAGCCCACGGAGACGAAGGCGCTGAAGCCCACCGACTCGCGCAGGCTCCAGTCGAGGATGGCGGTGAGCAGCGCGCCGCTCTGGCTGATGAAGGCCACGTTGCCCGGCCGCGCCATCGACCCGGCGAACGTCGCGTTGAAGCCCGTGGGCGGACGCATCACCCCCAGGCAGTTGGGACCGATGATGCGCATCCGCGCCGCCTGGGCAATCTGGAGAATCTCTCGCTCCAGGGCCGCGCCCGCCTCGCCCGTCTCCTTGAAGCCCGCGGAGATGATGATGGCGCCCTGCACGCCCAGCTCCGCGCACTCACGGATGACGTCCGGGACAGCGGGCGCGGGCGTGACGACGACGGCCAGGTCCACCGGCTCCGGCAGCGAGCGCAGCGACGGCCACGCGCGAATGCCCAGCACGTTGGGGCGCTTCGGGTTGATGGGATAGACGGTGCCGCCGAAGGGATTGCTGATGAGGTTCCAGAGGACGGTGCGCCCCACGCTGCCCGGACGCTCACTGGCCCCCACCACCGCCACGCTGCGCGGCTTGAAGAGGACATCCAGCGGCTGCCGGGTGCCCTGCTGGTGCAGCACGTTGTAAGAGGGGTCCGACTTCCGGGGGCCAGGCGCGCGCTCGTCCATGAGGGCATCGTCTTTAGAAACGACGCGGGCGCGCACGCAAGCGCTTCGCCGGACAACCGTGTGGCACCCGTCATCCGCCCTCGAGCCCGCCGCTCAGTCGAGACCGCTCTTGCCTTCGGCCCAGTAGGCCTTCACCTTCTGCCCGGCGTGGGCGACCCCGCTCGCGCGGAGCCGGGTCCTCACGGCCTGGATGGAGTGCGCCCTCCCCGTCAGGACCAGGTGCGCCCCACGCCGTCGCTCCAGGGAGGCTCGCAGCCGGGCCTCCACGTCCGCGAGGTGCGCCTCCCCCGACTGCTTCTCCACCACGGCGGCACCCGCGAGGCCCAGCTCCCCCAGCACCAGCTCCGACTCCGCGCGCGAGGAGACCTCGAACACGTACTCGACGTCCGCCGAGCCCGCCTTCAGGTTCTTCAGCGTGTGAGCGACGGCGAACGACGTCTCATCACCGAAGAGGACCACGGGCCCGGGAAGCGACGGGAGCGCGAGGGAGCCGCGCGGCCCGAAGAACTGGCAGCGGTCCCCCACCTTCACGGTGCGCCCCCACCGCGCACCGGGACTGTCGCCGTGGATGTAGACGAGGAAGCGCGTGGACCCCAGCGTCGAGTCCCAGCCCAGCGGCGTGTACGTCCGCATGCCCACGTCCGGAATGAAGACCTGCACCTTGTCCCCCGGGCTCCACTCGATGTCCCGAAGTCCCTCGCCCACCAGCTCCATCCAACGGAAGTGCGGTGACACGTCCCGGACATGCCCCACGCGCGCTTCCGTGAAGAAGAACCGCCCCAGCAGCCCGCCAATGATTGCCTGCCCCGACGCCATGCTTCTCGCTCCACGTGTGGTGACACCCGTCACGCTTGATTGACGGGGGCCATTCTCTCGCCACCCCTTCCCGCTGGGGATGAACAGAGATGGCGTCCCCGTGAAGAAGTGTGAAGCCACACAGGACAGGCACGCCGAGCGCTACGCCGCGGCCGTGCGCGCCTGCTCCAATGCGGGCTTGAGGACCTCGCGGGCCCACTGCGCCAGCGTGGTGGACGTGGTGGTCTCCGCCGACCGGGGCTCGGCCGCGTCCATCAGCCCCTTGGGGATGGCCTCGTACATCTGCACGTAGAGGTCGACCATGAACCCGGGCAGGCCCATGCCCAGCATCGCCTTGCGCGCGTCGTCGAAGGAGACCTGCACGTAGCGCACGGGACGACCGAGCTCTCGCGAGAGGATGTCCACCACCTCCGCGTACGTGAGGTCCTGGGGCCCGTGGACTCCGACATACCGGTGCCCCTTCCAGCCCGCGTCCAGCAGCACGTCCGCCGCCTTGTGCGCGATGTCCGCCGTCGCGACGAAGGGCGCCCTGCGCTCGGGGGAAGTGGTGACGAAGAGGGAGCTCGCGTTCAAGAGCGAAGGCAAGTCGCGCAGGAGATTTTCCATGAAGTAGCCCGGGCGAAGGATGGTGACGTCGGCGACGGCGGCCTTGAAGGCCTCCTCCACCCCCTTCAGCACACTCACCGGCCCCGTCCCCGGCCCCGACTGCGCACCGACACTGGACAGCACCACCACCCGCTTCACGCCGTGCTGCTTCGCCTTCTCGGCCGCCAGCCGCGCCATGTCCTGGGTCCAGGCGGCGAAGTCCGGCCGCACGGCGGGCGGCGTCAGCCAGAAGACCGCCGAGGCTCCGGCGAAGGCCTTGTCCAGCACGGCCGCGTCGTCGGAGGACCCCTCCACCACCTTCGCGCCACGCTTCACCAAATCCGCCACCTTGTCCGCGCTCCGGCTGATGACGGTGATGGACTGGCCCGCATCCAGCAGCCGCAGGGCGAGGTTCCGGCCAATGTTTCCATTCGGGGTGTTGATGACGACGCTCATGGACGACTCCGGTGACTTCGAGATGGGCCAAGAGTGTTCCCAACCCCAACATGAGGCCACTGCATGTTACTCATGAGCCCATGAGTAAATCGCATGTTGCCAAGGGCAAGGGCCGTGTCCCCGCGCGCCGGAAACCCCGCCCCACTCCCGCGCCGAGCCAGCCGTCGAGCACGGGGGTGGACCTGTCCGGCATCAACCTCAACCTCGTCGTGGCCCTGGATGCGCTGCTCACGGAGGGCAACGTCACCCGGGCGGCCGCGCGCGTAGGCATCACCCAGTCCGCCATGAGCCACGCCCTGCGGCAGCTCCGGGAGCAGCTCGGAGACGCCCTGCTCATCCGGGGCCGGGGCGGGATGATTCGGACCCCCCGCGCCGAGCAACTGGCCGCGCCCCTTCATCGGGGACTGCTGGAGGTCCAACGAGCGCTGCGCAACCAGTCCGTCTTCGAGGCCCGCACCTCGGCCCGGCGCTTCACCATCGCCTCGGGTGACTACTTCGCCGCCGCGCTGCTCCCCACCCTGCTGGAGCTGTTGGACCACGAAGCACCTCAGGTGGACCTCACCATCCGCCCCCTCGTCATCCCCCAGGTGGAGGCTCAGCTGGAGAGCGGCGAGGTGGACCTCGTCATCGCCGCCTACCCGGACCCCAGCCCCGCGCTGCGCCAGCAGAAGCTCTTCACCGAGGACTTCGTCTGCGTCGTCCGGCGCGACAACCCTGTAGTGAAGCGGGAGCTGGACCTGGAGACGTACCTG
This sequence comes from Corallococcus terminator, assembly GCF_049194865.1. Classification (GTDB taxonomy): domain Bacteria; phylum Myxococcota; class Myxococcia; order Myxococcales; family Myxococcaceae; genus Myxococcus; species Myxococcus terminator_A. The sequence goes on from NZ_JBLZWL010000141.1 coordinate 3,819, forward strand.
AGCCTGCCGCATGTCCTCGTCAGCCCTCGGGGCGAGGGCGCCGGCACGGTGGACATGGCGCTCGAACGGCTGGGGCGCAGCCGACGCATCGGCCTGCGGCTGCCCTACTTCCTCACCGCCGTCATCTCACTGGTCCGCTCCAACCACGTCCTCACCGCCCCTCGCCGGCTGGCCGAGCTGTTCGTCGACCACCTCCCCCTGCGCCTCCTCCCCCCGCCCGTTCCCCTGCGCCCGTTCGACGTCCTCCAGGTCTGGCACGAGCGCTTCGACGATGAACCCGCCCACCGCTGGCTGCGCGGCGTGATCGCACGCGTCGCCGCCGCACCGCGCAATGCTCGCTAACCCCACGGGAATCCAACGGTTTTTCCAGCAAAGCAGCCCGGCTGTCGATCACCGACAGAGGCACTGAACGTCGATTCACCTGTGGGCGAGCATCCGATGGGCCGACCGGTGTAGGGTGCGACCCTATGACTTCTTCCGAGAAGCTGATTTTCACGCAAACCGTGGAAGCGCTCTTCGTGCGCGCCCTCGAGAACCGCCTCACGCCAGCGTGTCGGGAGCACCTGCGTCGTGCGGGCCTGGACCTCGATCAGAAGCTCGGACGGACGTACTCGCTGGAGCAGTGGAAGGAGTTCCTCCGCATCGCCGCTGGGCACGTCTACGGCGGAGTTCCCGCCGAAGCCGCGTACTACTCGCTGGGCGAGCGGTTCATGGATGCCTACTTCGGGACCTTCTTCGGTCGCGCGCTGCTGGGCGTCGTCCGGCTGGCCGGTCCCCGCCGGATGCTGCTGCGCGCGGGGATGGGCTTTCGCGCCGGCAACAACTTCAGTGTGGTCGAAATCGTTGAGCGCAGCCCCACCTTCTTGGAGCTGCGAATGAATGACGTGCTGGCGGACGTGCCGACCTTCTCGGCGGGGCTGCTGGCTCGGGCGGTGGAGCTGTGCGGAGGCTTCCGGGTGGTGGCCCTACCCGAGGAGTTCGACGGGACGTCGGCGACGTTCCACATCCGCTGGGCGGAAGTCACGGCCGAGTCGGCGATGCCTCCCCCCGAGGACGGCTCCGCGGGTGCCTCCCGTCCGCGTGCGTGAGTGAGTCCCGCGCGCCCCCGGCGCAATCCGCCACGGTGGCGCGCGGAACGCCATGCTCGCGCGGCTTGCGAGCGGGCACGCTGACGGCTCCGGGAGCACGCGCTCCCGAGTGAAGCCTCGCGGCCCACCTGGCTCCCCATCGCTGGCATCACCGCTGCAATCCCTGGGTCCGGTCGCGGAGGACACATGGACAACGACGGCGGTGCGATGGTGAAGCTCGAACGTGGCGCGCTCTGGGGTTGGGGGCTGGTGATTCTGGTGGCGGCGGTGCTGGCGGGAGCCGGCGTCTGGCACGGCCTGCTCCATGGAGCGCCCGAGGCTCCCGCGGCCATCGCCCAGGTGCCGGTGGCGCCCTCGGTGGTGGACCGGGCACCGGACGCGCCCTTGCCGCCCGCTTCGGAGGTGGACGCGCTCCTGCGCTCGCGGCTCTCCGGGGCTTCTTCCCAGTCTCAGTTCGGCGCCTGGCTGCGGGAGGCGGACCTCTTGCGCCGCTTCGTCGCCGTCGTCTCCAACATGGCCAGCGGCGACAGCCCTCGGGCCGTGGTCGCCTTCCTGGCGCCGTCCGGGGACTTCCAGGTGAGCAGCACCCGCGAGGGCCTCACGCTCGTCGCGAAGAAGGGGTACACCCGGTACGACACCCTGGGCCAGGTGGTGGGCAGCCTCGACTCCACGCTGCTGGTGGACACGTACCGCGAGGTGCACCGGCTGGCCGAGCGGCTCCATCAGGAGAGCGCCCCGCCGGGCAGCTCCTTCGAGGCGACGCTGCGGCGCGCCTTCGAGCAGGTGCTGGCGGTGCCGGTGCTCGACGGCGACGTGGAGGTGGTGGCGAAGGGCGCGCTGTACGTCTACGCGGACCCGGCGCTGGAGGCGCTCACGCCCGCGCAGAAGCACCTCTTGCGGATGGGGCCGGCGAACCTGCGCCACATCCAGGGCAAGGTCCGCGAGGTGTCCCAGAAGCTCAACCAGCAGGCATCGAGGCCCTGAGGCCCCGTCAGCCCCCCAGGCGGGCCACGGAGGCGCGGGAAGGGCTTCCATTCCCTCCTCGCGCCGGGATGTTGGTATCTGCCCTCATGCGCTCCTCCCTCCTGCCAGTGCTGTTGCTGTGCACGGCGCTCACCGGCGTCATCGGCGGCGCCGTGTATTTCATCCAGCGGGACAGGCAGGCGCTGGTGGACCAGTTCGCCCGCGAGCGGCAGGCCCAGCTCCAGGAAGCCGCCCGAGGTGTGTCCGAGGCCCTGGAGGATGTGGGCGAGGACCTGCGCTTCACCGGTGAGCTGTTGTCGCAGCCGGGCACGGCCGAGGAGCATCGCCGCGAGCTGCGCGCGCTCCTGGAGGCCGTGGGGCAATACAAGGCCATCGTCGTCTTCGGGCCGGATGGGAAGGAGCGCCTGCGGCTCCTGGACAAGCGCACGGGCGCGTCGCTCGCGAAGCAGTACCCGGCGGAGGAGCTGGCGCGCACCGCGAGGAGCGTGCTGGAGGGAGCCTCGGGGCACATCGCGTCCTCGCCTCCCTTGTCCGGGGATTCGACGGGGTGGCTGCGGGCCTTCGCCACCGCGCTGCCCGAGGATGCGCCCGAGGGCGGCGGCGCCGTGGTGGTGCTGGTGGACGCCGAGCCGCTGTTCGCGCCGCTGAAGCTGCTCACCGCGGAGAGCGACACCCATCTGTTGCTGCTCGGCGCGCATGGTTCACCCACCGCGCTGAGCGCCCCGACGCTGGCGGCTCGCTATCAGCGGCTCGCCACGGACGCTTCAGGCACTCCGGGCCTCGCGGCGCTGTCGCGGCGGATGCTCGCGGGCGAGGCGGGCTCGCTGGTGATTGAGCGGACGGAGGCGGTGAAGCTGGGGTTGGGAGACGCGGAGGTGGTGGCCAGCTTCGCGCCGGTTCGCATCAAGAACGGAGCGCTGTGGCCGCTGGCCACGCTGTCCTCCACGCGCGGGCTGCGCTCCCACGAGCGGAGCCTGGTGCTGCGGCTGTCCTTCGCGGCCTTCCTCTTCTCATCCTTCCTCATCGCGTTTGGTGTGTACGTGGTGCTGGCGCGCAGCCGCGCCGTGGCGCTTCAAGAGAGCCTGCGCCACGCGAGCCGCCTGGCCCACCTGCACGACAAGACGCAGAAGATCCTCGACCACATCCCCACCGGAGTGCTTGCCCTGTCGACGTCGGGACGCATCACCTCGGCGAATCGCGCGCTGAGCACGAAGATGCCACCGGACGTGGTGGGCTCGACGCTGGCGACGGCGTTTCCGCAGGCCCACGCGCCCGTCATCCAGCGGCTGGAGGAGCTGGTGAACGCGGCGGGCGGAGACAACCGCGTGCGCAGCCTGCACGGCGAGCCGCTGCGGCTCTTCGCGGAGGAAGGACAGTACAACGTCCACGCGGTGCCGCTGGAGCCGCACCAGCCCGACGTCCGCACGCTGCTGGTGCTGGAGGACCTGAGCAACCTGCGCGCGCTGGAGGGGCAGCTGCTGCGCGCGGAGAAGCTGGCGACGGTGGGCGTGCTGGCGGCGGGAATCGCGCATGAGATTGGCACCCCGCTGGGCGTCATCCGGGGCCGCGCCGAGTACGTGCAGGACAAGCTGGGCCCCGAGCATCCGCAGTCCGCGGGGCTGGGGACCATCGTCGAGCAGATAGACCGGGTGAGCCGCACCATCCGCCAGCTGCTGGATTTCTCGCGGCTGCAGCCCGCCGAGTCGCGCGCGGTGACGCTGCCGTCCGTCGTGAAGAGCGTGCAGGAGCTGCTGCGCGTCGAGACGGAGCGGCGGCGCGTGGACCTGCACCTGGACGTGTCGCGGCCGCTGCCGGCGCTGGCGGCGGACGCGGACCAGCTCCAGCAGGTGCTCGTCAACCTGCTGCTCAACGCGTGTGATGCGTGTGAGCCGGGGGGACAGGTGCGGCTGACGGCGACGCCGGGCGAGGCGGATGCGTCAGGGGCCTGGGGTCGGGTGCGCATCACCGTCGAGGACAACGGGTGCGGCATCGCCGCGAGACATCTGCATCAAGTGTTCGACCCATTCTTCACCACCAAGAAGCGCGGACTGGGCACGGGCCTGGGGCTGACCATGGTGGCGCACATTGTCCGGAACCATGGCGGGCGCATCGAGCTGGACAGCGCGCCCGGACAGGGGACGCGTGTGATGCTGCAATGGCCCGCCGCGGCCCCCGCGCGAGAGGAGCAACATGTCGGTTAGAGCCCGGGTTCTCGTCGTCGATGACCACGTCGAGATGGGACAGATGCTGCGCGAGCCCCTGTCGGATGCGGGCTACGCGGTGGATGTGGCCTCGGGAGGCGCGGATGCCATCGCGCAGCTTCGAGGCGGGGTGTACGACGCCGTCATCTGTGACTTGCGGATGCAGGACGTGGATGGCTTCGACGTGTTGGAGACGGCGCGCAAGCTGGACCCGGACCTGCCGGTGCTGATGATGACGGCCTTCGGCGGCGTGGAGAACGCCGTGGAGGCGATGAAGCGCGGGGCGTGGCACTACTTCGCCAAGCCCTTCCGGCTGGACGAGGTGCGGCTGTACGTGGGCCGTGCGCTGGAGGAGCGGCGGGTGCGCTCCGAGCACCGCACCCTGAAGGCGCAGGCGGAGGACCGGGGCCGGCTGGGGGCGATGGTGGGGCGCAGCGCGGCGATGCGAGCGCTGTATGCGCTGGTGGAGCGCGTGGCCTGGTCCAGCGCGCCGGTGCTGGTGCGGGGAGAGAGCGGCAGCGGCAAGGAGCTGATTGCGCGGGCCCTGCACTTCGAGGGCACGCGGCGCGCGGGGCCCTTCGTCGCCGTCAACTGCACCGCCCTGCCCCACTCGCTGCTGGAGAGCGAGCTGTTCGGCCACGTGAAGGGGGCGTTCTCCGGAGCGACGAGCGCCAGACGCGGGCTCTTCGTGGAGGCGGATGGGGGCACGCTGTTCCTGGATGAAATCGGGGACATGGCGCCGGAGCTGCAAGCGCGGCTGTTGCGGGTGCTGGCGGAGGGCGAGGTGCGAGCGGTGGGGGCGGACGGCTCGCGGACGGTGGACGTGCGGGTGGTGGCCGCGACGCACCAGGATTTGGAGGCCCGGGTGAAGGAGGGCCGCTTCCGGGCGGACTTGTTCTACCGGCTGAATGTCGTGACGTTGCAGGCGCCGCCGTTGAGGGAGCGGCCCGAGGACATTCCGGCCTTGGCCGAGCACTTCCTCAAGCAGGCGCGGGCGCGCAATCCGAGGTCTCCGGTGCAGCGCTTCGAGCAGGAGGCGGTGTCTGCGCTGTGTGCGCAGCGGTGGCCGGGGAATGTGCGGGAGCTTGAGAATCTGGTGGAGCGACTGGTGGTGCTGGGGACCCGGGACACGGTGGACTTGGAGCAGCTGCGCCCACACGTGGCGGAGGGTGGCGCGGAGCAACATCCGTTGTTGGAGGCCCAGCGGGAAGTGATTCCCCTGCGCCGGCTGGAAAGCGAGTACATCGCCTGGGCCGTCGCGCGGTGCGGCGGGAACAAGACGCGAGCGGCGGAGCTGCTCGGGATTGATGTCTCCACCATCCACCGTCGGGAGCGTTCGGAAGGCAAATAGCCAGAGGTGCCTGGGCGTTCTGCAAGGCCGCGCGGGGAGGACTCGCGGGGTCTCCGACGGAAAGTGCTCCCGGCACGGCGCGTGCTCTGTGAGGAACGCATGCGCCCTCTCCTCCTCTCTCTTCTCGTCGTCGTTGGACTCGCGGGCTGTGCCGCGCGGCAGCCCACCCCCACCGCGTCCACGGATACGCAAACACCCCATGCTCCGGTGGCCACGAGGCCGGAGCCAGAGCGGCCCTCCTCCATGACCGAGACCTCAGACACGGACCTGCTCCCCCTGGCGTTGGAGCCCGTCTATTTCGAGCTCGACTCGACGACGCTGCGCCCCGAGTTTCGCGACACGTTGACGCAGCTGGCGGACGCGCTGCGCAAGAGGCCGCAGGCCCGCGTCAACATCACCGGGCACACGTGTGAATTGGGGACGACGGAGTACAACCTGGCCCTGGGCCAGCGCCGTGCTTCCGTGGTGCGGGATTATCTGCGGCGACTGGGTGTGGAGCCGGCGAGGTTGTCGACGCTGTCGTATGGCGAGGAGCGGCCCTTGTCGGCGACGGAGCTGGAGAAGAACCGGCGCGCGGA
>NZ_JBLZWL010000049.1:0-10435 GCF_049194865.1 Corallococcus terminator
AGAGCTTGCGGAGCGGGGCCTTGTCGGCGCCGCCGATGGCGATCTGCTGGACGCCCAGGATTCGGAAGGGTCTCGAGGTCTGCATGGACCTGGAACCTACCGGGAAAAATCGCGGGAATAGACCCATTTGTCAGGTCGCGCGTTTCGATGCGGCGCCCGTTGATTCCGTCCCCCGGAGAACACATGTCCCAGACCTTCCTGAAGCGCCGTTTGAGCCAGTGGGGAAGTGCCCTGCTCGTCGCCTGTGTCCTGCCCGCCTGCACGTCCATGGACGAGCGCCAGGGCCTGGCGGCCCCCGCCACTCCCGTCGCCGCCCGGCCGGCCCCGCCCCCGAGCGCCGCCCCCCATGACTTCGCCTCCGACGAAGGAAGCGACACCAAGGCGAAGACCGAGTCCCAGCCGTCACGTGACGACCGGGCCCTGAAGGCGCCGCGAGGAATCGAAGCGGAGCTGCGTGAAGCGCCCGCCCCCGAGCCGATGATGGCCGTGGCTTCCCCCTCCAGCAGCCAGGGAGGCGGCGCGGTGGCCAACGGCGTCATCGGACGTGTCCAGGGCGAGGAGATGGCGAGGCGGACCCCGCCGATGTCCCCCAAGAAGATCGCCGCCATGGCCCACCCCACGGAGAAGGACCTGGATGGAGCGGACACCGGTGGCCCGCGGCAGGGCAACACCTTCGAGACCTGGAAGCCCAACACCTTCACCGAGACGAGCAAGGACCCGCTGTCCACGTTCGCCGCGGATGTCGACACCGCGTCGTACACGGTGGCCCGCCGCTACCTCCAGAACGGCAACCTGCCGCCCGCCTCCGCCGTGCGCGTCGAGGAGTTCGTCAACTACTTCAAGTACCGCTACACCCCGCCGGAGACGGGCGCCTTCACGGTGCACCTGGAGGCCGCGCCGTCGCCCTTCGACTCGAAGCGCCACATCCTGCGCGTGGGTGTGCAGGGCAAGGTCGTCTCGCGCTCGCAGCGCAAGCCGGCGCACCTGGTGTTCCTGGTGGACACCAGCGGCTCCATGGCGTCCCAGGACAAGCTGCCGCTCGCCAAGGAGGCCATCAAGATCGCCGTCAAGAACCTCAACGAGAACGACACGGTGGCCATCGTCACCTACGCGGGCTCCACGCGAGAGGTGCTGACGCCGACGCCGGCCACGGACGTGAAGACCATCCACGCGGCGCTGGACACGCTCCAGTCCGGTGGCGGCACCGCGATGGGCACCGGCATGGAGCTGGCCTACAAGCACGCGGTGAAGAAGGCCTCCGGCAAGGTCATCTCCCGCGTCATCGTCCTCACCGACGGCGACGCCAACATCGGCCCCACGCTGAGCCCGCAGGCCATGCTGGAGAGCATCCACAAGTACGTGGCCGAGGGCGTCACCCTCACCGCCGTGGGCTTCGGCATGGGCAACTACCGCGACGACCTGATGGAGAAGCTCGCGGACAAGGGCAACGGCAACTGCTTCTACGTGGACAGCTACAAGGAGGCGAAGAAGGTCTTCGAGACGCAGCTCACCGGCACGTTGGAGGTCATCGCCAAGGACGTGAAGCTCCAGGTGGAGTTCAACCCGCTCGCCGTGCGTCGCTACCGCCTGATGGGCTACGAGAACCGGGACGTGGCGGACAACGACTTCCGCAACGACAAGGTGGACGCGGGTGAGATTGGCGCCGGCCACAACGTCACCGCGCTGTACGAGGTGGAGCTGGTGAAGGACACGAAGGAGGCGCTCGCCACCGTGCGAGTGCGCGCCAAGGCGCCCAACGGCACCGAGGCCGCTGAGCAGTCCTTCCCGTTCGAGCGCTCGCTGCTGCGCGCGTCGCTGGAGGCCTCCTCGCCCGACTTCCGCTTCGCCCTGGCCGTCGCCTCCACCGCGGACATCCTCCGGGGCAACCCGGCCGCCGAGGGCTGGAGCCTGGCCACCGCGCAGAAGCTCGCCGAGGGCGCCGCCGCGGGTGACGCGGACCGCAACGAGTTCGTCAAGCTGGTGTCGCAGGCCCGCGCGCTGTCCGGCGCGTCCGCCCGCGGCGAGTAGGTCAAAGGGGACTTGCAGGGGGATGGGGTGGAAGGCCCGGGGGGCGCCTTCCACCCCATTATTTTTTCCGACGAGCCGCTCGGACGCGCTCAGTACGCGACGACGCTGCCCGGGGTGGTGCTGGTGAAGAAGTCCGGAAAGGTGGCCACGTAGTTGCCGCCACTGCCCGTCTCCCCGCCGATGCGACCCGTCTTCGACCCACCCACCGTCAGCGTCGTGCCGTCCACCTGGATGCTCAAGGAAGACAGGTAGACACTTCCGGTGCCCAGGTACACCGCGAGTCCAGAGGTCCGCACCACGGTCATCAGCTCCGGGTCCACGTGTCTGAGGCCCACCGTCACGGGCGAGCTGCCGCTGTAGTTGTTCTTCATCGTGTACCCCACGGCCACGCCCAGGTCATTGGCCGCCAGCGACAGGCTGGGCGTCACGATGACGGAGCTCCCCACCCACACATTGGCCGCGGGCCAGGCGCATGACGCGGACGCGAGCCGGTACAGGGTGATGTCGTGGATGGGCGGCACCGTGCCCGTCCGGACCGCCGAGGTGAGCTCGAAGGTACAGCCCCGGGACACCGCCGAGACCAACGCCAACTCCTGGGTATCGGGCCCCTCCTCCACTCCGCCTGGGGACTCCTCCCCACCACACGCCGGGAGGACCACCGCCGCACAAAGATAGACAGCGCGCCTGAAGAATTTCATGACGTGACACCCCCTGGTTCGCGAAAAAGCAGGCGCACGCTAGCAGTCTTGCAAGTCATTGCAGCGACATTTCCGCGACCGGAGGGCAGGCACCGCGAGGACGCGTTGCTGTATCCTGGGGCCGTATGCGCCCATCCCACCTGCCCTCCCGACGTCTGCTCGTTCCCATGGCCACGCTCTTCCTCGCGTGTGGCGGATGCAGTGATGACCCCAGCGGCGGAGGCGTGCCCCTGGGCGAGGAGCAGAAGGGCATCGCGACGTTCTACGACGCCACGGGCGCGGGAAACTGCAGCTACGACGCCAGCCCGAACGACATGATGGTCGCGGCGATGAACACCCCGCAGTACGCCGACAGCGCCGCGTGTGGCCAGTGCATCGACATCCAGGGCCCCAGCGGCAACGTGCGGGTGCGAATCGTGGACCGCTGCCCGGAGTGCGAGGCCGGCCACCTGGACCTGAGCCGCGAGGCCTTCGCCAAGATCGCCGAGATGCGCCTGGGCCGCGTGGACATCACCTGGAAGGTGGTCTCCTGCGACGTGGCCGGCGGCCTGGAGTACCACTTCAAGAACGGCAGCAACCCGTGGTGGACCGCCATCCAGGTGCGCAACCACCGCGTGCCCATCTCCAAGCTGGAGTGGCGTCGCGGCGACGGCGCGTGGAAGAACGTCCCGCGCCAGGACTACAACTACTTCGTCAACGACAGCGGCATGGGCGAAGGCTCCTTCACCGTGCGCGTGACGTCGACCACCGGCGAGCAGGTGGAGGACACCCTGCCCCGCGTGCTGGACGACGACACCTTCGAGGGCTCCGCCCAGTTCCGCTGACCCGGACCTTCGTCTGGAAGGCCAGGGCTCGACACACCGTCGAGCCCCGGCCTCGAGAGGTCCGAGCGACTACCGACGCAGCATGGAGCGCAGCAGCTCCAGCGCCTCGGTGACGTTCTGCCAGACCTGGAGCGACTTCACGTTCTCCCCCTCGCCCTGCACTGCGCGACGGGAGGCCCGCTCCAGGGGCAGCAGCACGCCCTCCACCAACTCAATCTGCCGGCTCAGCTCCGCCGGAGACGGCCCGGCCACGGCGGCGCGCTGGAGCGCCTCCGCGGGCATCTGCGCGGACACGTTCACCGGCCGGTCCGCCAACGCGGCGAGCGCCCGGGAGAGCTGCTCCATGTACGGCCCGAAGTCCTGGGCCGGCGCCTGCTGGACCACGGGCGCCTGGGTGGACGTCGCCACCCGCTCGGTGAGCGCCTTGAGGAGCTGGGCCAGGTGCTTGAGGTACGGCGCCATGTCCGTCGTCGGCGCGGGTGGAGCAGGAGGAAGCGGCGGCGGCGTGTCCTTCACCTCGCGCCCCACCTTCGCCACTTCCAGCACCGCGTCGCGAAGGGCCTCCAGGTAGGGCAGCGCCTCGGCCGTCGGGTCCTCGTTCCGGTCCGCCGAGCCCTGCACCACCTGCGTCGCCGCGTGCACCACCGCGTCGCGCACCGCGCCGAGCTGCTCCTCGATTCCACTGAGCTGGCCGGTGACACGCGCCACGGGGTCGTCCTCCTTGCCCCCCATGCGCTTGACGCGCGCGAAGCCCTGCTTGATGTCCTCCCACCGCTTCGCCTTCTCCGGCGTCAGGCGCCCGCGCATCTCCGCCAGCTTGAGCAGGTTCTGCTCCGCCGCGGTGGTGAGCGTCTGGGACTCGCCCTGGTAGTGGTCGTCCACCAGCCGCTCCAGCTCCGCGTCCGTCATGGCCGCGACGAGCTTCTCCGACAGCTTGTTCATGTTGCGGTACGAGCCCTGGAGCTTGAAGGCGGGCTCCGCGCGGAAGCGCTCGTCCTGCGCCGCCGAGGCGATGTACTGCATGTTCACCTTCAGCAGCACCGACTGCACCCGGAACATCCGCTGGAAGATGGCGATGATCTCCTGCAGCTCCGCCGCCGCGTAGCCGTGCTTCAGCTCGCCCGCCGGCACCTCCTCGCCCTGCGCCATGCGCAGCAGGCGGTGCGTGTCCGCCGTGTCGCGCGTGGCCAGGGGCGCCGTCACCGGGTTGGAGGTCAGCGCGTTCTCCAGGTAGCTCAGCGCGAAGAGGTGCTCCTTCCCGTCGAGAATCTCACCCAGGTTGTAGGTGTCCGCGCGGTTGGCGAGCATGTCCGGGATGCGGAAGCGCTCTCCGGTCTCCGTGTAGGGATTGCCGGCCATGACCACGCAGAACTTCTTGCCGCGCAAGTCATAGGTGCGCGTCCGGCCGTTCCACACGCCCTCCACGCGGCGCTGGCCGTCGCAGAGCGAGATGAACTTCTGGAGCAGCTCCGGGTCCGTGTGCTGGATGTCGTCGAGGTAGAGCATCACGTTGTTGCCCATCTCGAAGGACAGGTTGATGCGCTCCACCTCCTGCCGCGACGTGGCGTTGGGCGCCTCCGCCGGGTCCAACGACTTCACCGAGTGGCCCAGCGCGGGGCCGTTCACCTTGACGAAGGTGAGGCCCAGCCGGCTCGCCACGTACTCCATCAACGTCGTCTTGCCGTAGCCCGGCGGCGACATGAGCAGCAGCATGCCCATGCGGTCCGTGCGCTTGCCCTCGCCCGCCGCGCCCAGCTGCTTGGCCAGGTTGGCGCCGATGAGCGGCAGGTACACCTCGTCGATGAGGCGATTGCGCACGAACGACGACAGCACCTTCGGCGTCAACTCCTCCAGGCGCAGCTTGCGGCGCTCGCGCTCCAGCAAGTCCCGCAGCAGGCCGCGGTACGTCTGGTATTGCGGCACGCGGAGCTGACGGAACTCACCCAGGCGCGCCAGGAACTCGTCCAGGCGCAGGGCCAGCTTCCGGTCCTGCACGCGCGGGTGACTGCCCAACAGGCCCGTCACCTCGGCCGCAGTCAGCGCGCCCGCGGGCTCGCGGTCCAGCTTGCGCTCGGTGAGCAGCAGCGCCGCCGTCTCCAGCACGAAATAGCCCGCGTCACCGGGGCCCCCTTCGCGCTGGCCCAGATACGCCTCCACCCACGCCTTGGCGATGAGCAGCCGCGAGGACAGGTCCTTCTCCAGCCCGCGCAGATCCTCCTCGAAGGCGGTCCGGGTGCCCTGACGATCCAGCTGCGCCAGGAACGCGTCGCGCAGCACCACCGCCTCGCCGCTCGTGGTGAAGCGAGGCCGATCCACCGCCAGCTCCTCGACGAGGTACCGCCCGGCCTGTCGAGCCTCCGCCGGCGAGTGCTCCAGGGCATTCGCCTTGAGGAACGCCTCCACGGCCTCGCCCAGCGCGAGCCCCAGCTCCGACAGGCTCCCGCCCGAGGAGAACGTCTGCCGCAGCCGCGCCATGCTCCGCGCCCGACGGTGCAAGAGCGTCCGCGCGCCTTCGTCGGTATCGAAGGCCCAGTACAGCGAGGCCCACGCGCGAGGCACCGGCGCGAAGCGCAAGAGGCCCGCGCCCTGGTGCAGCGTCAGCAGCTTCTCCAGGACCGCCGCCGCGTCCACGTCATGCACGCCGCGCTCGTAGCCCTCGTCGAAGCGGTCCGCCGCGTACGCGCGCACCTTCTCCAGCAGCGTGCCGGCGATCACCGCCTCGTGCAGCATGGACAGCGTCAGCCCGCCCTTGCCGTCCTCCGCGTCGGAGAGGATGCAGGAGGCCAGGTACTCCACGCGGTACACGCCCCGCGTCTCCGAGACGAGGTGCTGCTCCCAGAGGTCCTGGTGCTTGAGCAGCTCCGGGTCCTCCAGCTTCTGCGCGTAGTCGGAGCCGGTGAGCTGGAGGTAGAGCGCGCCGTCTCTCGGGACCAGCGTCAGGTCCAACGGCTGCGTGTTGACGTTGAAGCGGTAGGTGCCCAGCTTGATGAGGGAATCGCCGTCCGCGAACAGGTCCTGCTTGTCGCGCAGCGCCCGCAGCGCGTCTTGCTTGGCGGACTTGAGCCGCGACAGCACCTCGTCCGAGCGCACGCTGTCCTGGAGCCCCATGAGCTGCTCGGAGAGCTGCCGCAGCTTGAGGATCATCGCGTCGGTGGCGAAGTACCCGTTCAGCTCGTCGTCCGACTTGAACGACTTGGACCGGCGCTGCACGCCCTGGAGGATGCGCTCCGCGGCGCCGAAGAGGCTCTGAGCCCGGCGCTGCCGCTCGTCCACCAGCGTCTGCTTGCGGGCGCCGAACGCCTCCAGCAGCTCCTCGCGCTTCTGGGTGATCTGCCCCAGGAACTCGTCGAACTCACCGAAGCGCCCTTCCAGCTCCTCCAACTGCACCGTGAGGCGCGACAGCCCCTCGTCGCACTTCTCCGGCAGGTCCGCCTGGGCCAGCGCGTTCTCGATGGCCTGCCCCAAGAGCTTGAACTGGGCGCCGAACTCCGCGCGCTTCTCCCGGCTGGACAGCTCCTTGCGCTTGGCAGCGAGGCTCGCGCGCACGCGGTTGAGGCGGCCGAACAGCTCGGAGATGCCCTCCAGGATGCGGGCGCGGGCCAGCGGGTCTCCCACCTGGAGCCCACCGACGACTTCACCCAGCACCGTGAGGCCCTGGGCCGTCTTCTCGATGTCCTCGCCCAGCGGCGCCAGCTCCACCGTGGTCTGCACCGGCTCCAGCTTCGCGAGCAGCTCGTCCAGGCGCGCGGCCAGGGGCTGCAGCGCCTCGCCCTTCTGGAGGAAGTCCACGCAGCCGGAGCTGGTGTTGTCGGACGCCTCCACCACCGCCTTCTCCAGGGCATCCACGCGCCCCAGGTCCATGTAGCGGATGTCCTTCAGCGTGATGAGGTGCCCGCGCTGCTGGCGCAGCTCCGCCAGCACGAGCATGAACTCCTCGGCCGAAGTCAGCAGCTCCGGCTGCACGCGCCCCAACAACTTCTTCTGGGCCTTCTCCGCCTCCGCCAGCGACTCGGACGCGCGCTTCTGGAGGGCGAGCACCTTCTCGAACTCATCGATGATGAGCTCGGACGTGCGGCGCAAGAGCTCCACGGGCTCCTTCAGGCCCGTCTCCGTGTGGCCCAGCCAGTAGTACGCATCCAGCGCGCGCGTGGCGGCGGCGACCAGGTCCTCGTACGTGCGGCGATTGGGCTTGTCCGTCTTCGCGATGCGCTGGAGCGTCAGCGAGTCGGAGATGCCGCGCACCAGCTCCGCGTTGCCCACCTTGCCCAGATAGCCGGGCGCCGCGGGCACCGACGCCGCGTGCTCGTCCGACACGAAGGGCGTCTGCCACACCTGCATCGGGTGCACCCGCGTGGGCTCCTGCGACGTCTCGCGGAACACCACCAGCCCGCCGTCCGCGAAGAGGCTGTAGCCGTTGCACACCAGCGGGTTCTGCACCTCCTTGCGCACCAGGTTGTACGGGAAGAGCAGGTAACGGCCCTCCTCGCGCTGGTGGAAGATGTAGAGGACGTCCTCGCCATTGGGCGAGCGGATGACGTGCTTGAACTCCATCCCCGAGCCGGTGGCGTCACCGTCGAAGACCTTGTAGTCGCCCGTCTGGAGGTAGTACCCGCCGGGGAAGATGATGCCCTGGTCCTCGGGCAGCCGGATGCAGGCCTGGCCGATGGCGTCGATGCGCACCACGTGCTGCGTGCGCGAGTTGAACACCAGGTAGCGCTGGGCCTTCTCGCGGAAGGGCAGCACCCGGATGAGGATGAGCGAGCCCACCTGGGCCCACGCGAACCGCGCGTCATCCAGCGACTGGTTCGCGTCCTCCACCGGCTCGCTGTAGATGCCCAGGCCGGACGAGGTGTTGTTCTCCACCTTGACGGTGAGGTCGCCCTTCACCGTCTCCACGAACACCTGATCCAACACGTTGACGTGCGGGTGCTGGCCCAGCACGTAGTTCTCGCGCGTGGCCACCGTCCACTCGAAGTCGTGGGACGGGGGGAAGACGTGGTCCTTCTCACCCTGGTTGTCCACGTAGGTGGCGCGCCCCTCCGTGTCCAGGTTGAAGCGGAACACCTTCAGGTCACGAGCGGTCTGCCCCGTCTGGAAGATGGCCAGAAGCCGCGCGTCCTTGCGCCGGAGCTGCAGGAGCTTCGCGTCCTTGTAGTACCGGTACAGCTCGCTGAAGTCCTTGATGAAGCGCGGGTCCGACAGGAAGCCGCCCGCCTCCGAGTCCGGCACGGCGGACAGGTCGAACCCGTCGGCCGTCTTCTCGAACCGGTGCAGCGAGAAGACATCCGCGACGGACGTCTCCTTCTTCAACCCGATGAAGACGTTGTAGCCGAAGAGCAGGTACTTGCCGACGCTGACGATGTCGCGCGCCACGCAGTTGTTCTCGGTGCGCACCCGCTCGTTGCCGGTGACGCCCAGCTCCGAGCCGCCGAAGAACGCCTTGCGCCGCACATTGAGGTCGTTCGCCTTCGCGCCCAGCACGTCCGCTTGTGCCAGCAGGCGCGTCCGGATGACCTCGTAGCTGCCCCCCTCTAGCGCCGTCTCGCCCGTGGGCGCCGCGCCCTTGCCACCGTCAGTTGCCATGAGTGCTCACCGGAAATTTCGCGGGGACCTCGCCCCCGTCCCGCCCGATGGGAGGGACGCCACCCCAGAAGGGCCCGGGGCGAGGTCGTCGTGACGCCATGCCCGCCCTCGCGCGCGGCGAAGGCGGACCCTGTGCTGCTACCGCCCGAATCAGCCCTGCTTTTCGGTGGTGGACGAAGTGCCCTCGGCGCCCACGAGCGCCTTCAGGTTCGCCCCCGCGTCCGTCGGGCCGGGCGTCATGCGGTGCAGAAGCGCCGCCACCGCCAGGTTCTGCGCGTCGTTGCTCAGACCCGGCTTGGAGAGGATCTCCTTGAGGTCCGCCGGCAGGTCCTTCTGGCCGTTGAGGTAGCCCCCCAGCGCCGTCTTCAGGGCCTCACCGTGCTCCAACGCGCCGTCCACCGCGGTGCCGAACGACACCGCCTTGACGAAGCGCTCGAAGAACTGGCCGTCGCCACCGACGATGTTGAACTTCGCGTTGGCGAACGCCTTGGCCAGCACCTCGGCCTGGGCATGGGCAATGTCCTTGCGCACGCGGATGGTCTCCAGCTCCACGTCGCGCTCCTTGTTGAGCTTGAGGCGGAACTCCTCGTGCTCGCGGCCCACGCCGTCCATCAGCTTCATGGACGCCGCCTTCTCCGCGAGGCCCCGGGCCTCGGCGAACAGCTTCTCCTGGATGGCCGCGGCCTCGGCGAGCTGCAGCTCCTTCGTGGCGAACGCCTCCGCCTCGCCGCGCTTGTGGATGGCCACCGCCTCGGCCTCCTGCACGCGGGCCCGGGCGATGCCCTTCTCCTGCTCACCCGCGGCCTCCGCCAGCAGCCGCTCGCGGACGATCTGCGCCTGCGCGTGGCCCTGCTTTTCAATCGCGCCGGCCTCCGCCTCCCTCACGCGCACCTGCGCCATGCCCAGCTTCTCCGTGGCCACGGCGTCCGCTTCCTTCACGCGGATGCGCGCCAGACCATCGGCGGCGGACTCGGCCTGGATGCCGTCGGCCAGCCGCATCTTCGCCTTGGCCGTCTTGTCGGCGGCCTCGAGGTCCGCCTCGGCGAGGGTGAGCTTCTCCTTCGCCATGAACACCGCCATCTCGCTGTTGGCCTTGGCGGCGTTCACGTCCTTGACGGTCTTCTCCTGCGCCTGGGCCTCGGCGTTGATGATGATCGCCTGCTTCTTGCGGAGCGCGTCGGACTCCACGCGCAGGTCCTTGATGCGCTCCTCCTCCTGCGCCACCGTCTTCTCCACGGCGATGCGGGCGCGCACCACGTCGGCGATGTTCTTCTTCTGCTCCTCGAGCGCCTTCTCCTTGTC
>NZ_JBLZWL010000108.1:0-10338 GCF_049194865.1 Corallococcus terminator
CAGCGCCAACGCCCGCGAGCACAACCCGTCCTCGCCTCCAGACAAGTGCGCCGCCCCCGCGTCCAACCACAGGCCATCCGGCGCGGAGAGCTGGAAGCCGGGCCCCAGACACAAGAGCGCCTCTCCCAGCGCCACCAGCGCCCTCGCCTCGTCCTCCGGTCGATAGGGAAAGTGCCGCAGCCCTGGCTCCAGCGCCGTCGCCGCAGTGAGCGTCGTCCCGGGCCGAACCCCTGCCTTCAGCGCGGACGTCGATGCCGCCGCAACCCGCCGCTGACCTCGCGACTCCTCCACCAGCACGAAGGGCCGCCCCGCCAGCTCCGGGCACTCGAGGACCTTGCGCTGCACCGGGAAGCGCGTGAAGTGCAGATATGCCCTGCGCATGGCGCGTGCCTCAGTGCGCCGCCGAGGCCGCGCTCAGCCCCGCTCGCAGCGACGGCATGGCGCCATCCCGCCCGGGCCGCTGGCCCTGAATCCCAAGGCCGTTGCGCGCCACCCACGCCCCCTCCTTCAGGAAGTCCGGCGTGGCATCCGCATCCACCGGCCCCACGTCCAACAACCTCCCGCCCCCCTCCAACCCCAGCTCCGGGTACAGCGTGCTCCACGGCACCACCGCCCGAACTCCCGTCCCACCCGTCCGGCTGCGCACCACCTCCACCGACCACCCATCCCCATCCCCCGACTCCGTCCGCAGCCGCGTCACTCCATCCGCCGGCGCGTCCGGCGAGGTCAGCAACAACAGCAGCCCGCCCCCACGCTCCGCCGCGTCCGCCAGCTTGCGCGCCTCCGCCAGTCCCACCCGCGAAGGCCGCCCCACCGCGCCCACCCCTCGCGTCAGATCCAACACCACGCAGGCGAAGGCTCCGCTCCGGGCGAGCTGCACCGCCGCCCACACCCGCTGCTCGGGCAACTTGGGACGAACGATGAGCAGCCGCTCCAGGTCCACGCCCTGCGCCGCGGCCGCCGGGGGATAGAGCTCTCGCGGCCCATCCACCCACGCGCACAGCCGCTCCTCCCGGTGCGCCGCCGCCACCGCGCTCAGCGCCAGGCTGGTCCGCCCCGAAGCCGCCTCACCGCACAGCTCCACCGCCTGCCCCAGCGGGAAGCCGCCCGAGGGCAGCAGCGCGTCCACCGCCTCCATCCCCGTGCGAAGGACGGCCAGGTAACGACGAGGCGCCGCCTGCAACTGGCGGATCCGCTCCCGGAGCTGATCCACCACCGAGCCCGCCGAGCCCGCCCGCTGCTCCAACGCCGCGCTCATCACGCCTCCTCGCCGGAACCCGGCACACCGAACGTCCGACTGGACGGCAGTTCAGTATGTTCACGGGTCTGACGTGCGCCCGCCCAGGACGCACGGCGATGGGTGAGGCGACACGACGCACCAGCTCGGATCCACTGGCCCGAGGCCAGGGATCTCAAGCCCCTGCACGTCCTAGCCGGCGCAGATGACCTTCACTTCCACCTTCTCGTCGTCCGCCCGGCGCAGGCAGCTCCCGCCGAAATAGAGGCGCGCGGGGCGCTCCTCACCGGACGGCTCGTAGGTCAGCTCCCCCGCGGCCACCGAGCACGTCTCCACCGTGCCCCCGGCGCGCGTCAGCTCCACTCTCGCCAGCCGCGGATCCGGCAGGTTCACCACGTCCAGGCTCTGCGCCACCGCGGCCAGCTCGGCGATGCCCAGCAGCGTGTCGCGGTAGCTCTCCCGGCAGATGGAATCCAGGTTGTCGAACTTGGTGTCGAACTTCTCCGCCATCGCCCGGTGCCGGTGGCCCGGCCCGTACGACGTGGGGCAGTCCACGTTGCGCACGTACCTCCCCTGCGGCGTGACGTCGACCACCAGCTCCGCCCGCTTGTCGCTCAGCGCCACCGGACCCACCGTGGCCCAGAGCACCTCGCGGCGCCCACCCTTCGAGTCACGCAGGGTGCTGAAGAACTGGAAGTACTCGTCCACCGACGTCAGCAGCGCCGCGTTCTCGCTGCACTTGTCCACCGACGTATCGTCCGGGACGACCACCGGCGGCGGGCGCGACGTGGAGCTGCAGTCCTCCTCGTCCGTCACCACGACCACCAGCAACCGAGCCCCGTCTCGAAGGAAGCCGCCGTTGCCTCCCTCGCCGATGGAGGTGTTGGCCAGGGGCTCGGAGACCGCCAGCCGCACGGCCTCGAACGGAGACTCCTGCCCGCTGCCCGCTGTCCCCTGCTGCACCAGTCGCCGGAAGCGCTCCAGCAAGTGCTCGTCCGTGCTCTCGATGTAGCGCGAGTCCGAAGGCTGACCATCCGCCTCCGGAACAGCCTGGAGGTGTCCCGACTCGGCGGGGTATTCGCGGTACTGCTCCACACCCTGGAAGAGGATCCGCCGGTAGACGGACGTGGTGATCACCCCCACGCGGAAGTCCTGCGTCACGCCGCCGCCCTCCTGGAGGGCCTTGATGAAGGCGGGCAGCTCGGTGGCGATACCGGCCTGCTCCTCGGCCATGGAGGCCGAGTTGTCGATGACGAAGAGGATGTCCGTCTTCTGCGGCGCCACGACGGGGGACTCGCTCTGACACTTGCCTGGAAGAGTGGAGCCCGCCTCGTCGACGGGCGACGTGCAGGACGCCACCCAGAGGGCCGGCAACAGGAGCAGGGGGGCACAGGGCTTCAGCTTCATGGGGGGCCTCCTAAGAGGCGGCGCGACCAGGCGGCGCGACGCATCAGGGCTGGGGGGGCGAGCATGCCCCACCCCAGGCCCGGAGGCGAGACAAGGTGCAGCGTCTGGCATCCGACTTGGACGTGGAAAATCGCACACGGCGTTTGCCATGGGCGTTTTGGTTGTTACGTTGGTTCATCTGCCGCAGAAAACCGACAGATGTTCACCGGCTCGGCCGCTTGTACGGTTGGGCTTGAAGACGAAGGAAGAGGCCGAACTTCATGTCCGATGAGAAGAAGAAGGGCACCGCCGCGAGCGCCATGCCCACCGCGATGGCCCCTCCCGGGCTCATCAACAAGGAAGACATCCCGCAGGTCCTCCCCATCCTGCCCCTGCGCAACAGCGTCTTCTTTCCCGGCGGCGTGCTCCCGCTGGCCGTCGGCCGTCAGAAGACCATCGCCCTGATCAAGGACGCGGTGCGCGACGACCAGGTCATCGGTGTCGTCACGCAGCGCCGCGCCGAGGAAGAGGATCCGGGCGCCGCCGACCTCTACACCATGGGCACCGTTGCCCGCATCGTGAAGCTCCTCAAGATGGGCGAGGACAACTACTCGCTCGTCGTGCAGGGACTCGCGCGTTTCCGCGTGGTGGAGCTGGTCCAGGAAGCCCCCTACCTCAAGGCCCGCGTCGACGCGGTGGAGGACAAGACCTCCGCGGAGAACGTCGAAGTCGAGGCCCTGGGCATCAACCTCAAGAAGCTGGCGCGCGAGGTCATCGAGCTGATGCCCGAGCTGCCGGCCGCCGCCACGGAGCTGGTGGAGAGCATCACCCACCCCGGCCACCTCGCGGATCTGATCGCCGCCAACGTGGACGTGCCGATCGAAGAGAAGCAGGCCGTCCTCGAGACGGTGGATCTCAAGGCGCGGATGAAGCTCGTGCTCGAGCTGCTCAACCGCAAGCGGGAGATCCTCAAGCTCTCCAACAAGATCGACTCCGCCGTGAAGGGCGAGATGTCGAAGACCCAGCGCGAGTACTACCTGCGCCAGCAGCTCAAGGCGATCAAGGAAGAGCTCGGGGAGATGGGTGAGGAGGAAGAGGAGCTCGACGAGCTCCAGGAGCGCCTGAAGAAGGCGGCCCTGCCTCCCGACGTGGAGAAGGTGGCGAACAAGGAGCTCAACCGCCTGAAGACCATTCCGGCGGCCTCCAGCGAGTACACCGTCGCGCGCACCTACCTGGATTGGATCGCCGACCTGCCGTGGTCGAAGATCTCCGAGGACAACCTCGACATCGAGAACGCGCGCCAGCAGCTGGACAAGGACCACTTCGGCATCAAGAAGGTCAAGAAGCGCATCCTGGAGTACCTCGCGGTGCGCAAGCTGAAGAACGACATGCGCGGGCCCATCCTGTGCCTCGTCGGTCCTCCGGGCGTCGGCAAGACGTCGCTGGGCCAGAGCGTGGCCAAGGCCACGGGCCGCAAGTTCGTGCGCCTGTCGCTCGGCGGCGTGCGTGACGAGGCGGAGATCCGCGGCCACCGGCGCACCTACGTCGGCGCGCTCCCCGGCCGCTTCATCCAGAGCATGAAGAAGGCCGGCACGAAGAACCCGGTCATGATGCTCGACGAGATCGACAAGCTCGGCGCGGACTTCCGCGGCGATCCGAGCGCGGCGCTGCTCGAGGTGCTGGATCCGGAGCAGAACAACAGCTTCAGCGACCACTACCTCGACGTGCCGTTCGATTTGTCCAAGGTGATGTTCGTCGCCACGGCGAACCAGCTCGACCCCATCCCCGGTCCGCTCCGTGACCGCATGGAGATCATCGAGCTGTCGGGCTACACCTTCGAGGAGAAGCAGAGCATCGCGCGGATCCACCTGGTGCCCAAGCAGCTCAAGGAGCACGGCCTCAGCCCGGATCACATCGAGATCACCGATGAGGCGCTGCTGACGCTGACCACCGCGTACACCCGCGAGGCGGGCGTGCGTAACCTCGAGCGGCGCATCGCGGACATCTGCCGCGCGGTGGCGGTGGAGGTCGCGGGTGGGAAGATGGACAAGCAGACCATCAACCCGGATCGCGTGAAGGAGATCCTCGGGCCCGAGATGTTCTACTCGGAGGTCGCGGAGCGCACGGAGGTTCCGGGCGTGGCCACGGGTCTGGCCTGGACGGCGGCCGGTGGTGATCTCCTCTTCATCGAGGCGACGAAGATGGCGGGCAAGGGCGGCATGACGCTCACCGGCCAGCTCGGCGACGTGATGAAGGAGAGCGCGACGGCGGCGCTGAGCTACCTGCGCAGCAAGGCGGAGCTGCTCGGCATCAGCTCCAACTTCCTGGAGAAGACGGACCTGCACCTGCACTTCCCGGCGGGCTCCATCCCCAAGGATGGTCCTTCCGCTGGCGTCACCATCCTCACCGCGCTCACCAGCCTGCTCACGGGCATCCGGGTGCGGCACGACACGGCGATGACGGGCGAGGCCACGCTGCGTGGCCTGGTCCTGCCGGTGGGTGGCATCAAGGAGAAGGTGCTGGCGGCTCACCGCGCGGGTATCAAGCGGGTCATCCTGCCCGAGCGTTGCCGCAAGGACCTGGTGGACGTGCCGGACCAGGCGAAGAACGAGCTGGAGTTCATCTTCGTCACGCAGATGGACGAGGTCCTCAAGGCCGCGCTGGAGACGTCGCCGTTCAAGTCGTCGGCGGGGACTCCGGGTGGCGAGCCGGGCAAGGAGCCCCTGCCTCCGCAGGCCGCTGACGCTGGCGCGGCTCCCGAGGTTCGCGCGTAAGCGCGGGCTCCTGACGGCCACTGAGTCATGACGCGGGCAGGTTCCTCTTCGGAGGGACCTGCCCGTTGTCTTTGCGGGCTTGGGTACGGCCGCCCTGCCCCGCTACTTCAGTGCCGCGTCGGCGGCGTGTCCTGCGCGTCGGGCCCGGAGAGCCGCTGTGAGAGCAGGCCGAGCAGCTCCTGGGTGGAGAGCCTCCCCGCGCCGTCCTTACCTTCCAGCACGTCCGCGACGAGCGCGCGCTTGTGCTCATGAAGGGAGAGCATCTGCTCTTCAATCGTGCCGCGCGCCACCAGCCGGTAGACGGTGACGGGCCGCTCCTGGCCGATGCGGTGCGCGCGGTCCGAGGCCTGATCCTCCACGGCCGGGTTCCACCAAGGGTCCAGGTGGATGACGCTGTTCGCGGCCGTGAGGTTGAGGCCGAAGCCACCGGCCTTGAGCGAGATGAGGAACAGCGGCGCGGTGCCCTCCTGGAAGGCCTTGACGGCCCCGGCTCGGGCCTTGAGCGTCGTGTGCCCATCCAGGTACTCGTAGGCGATGCCGCGCGCGTCCAGCACCTCCCGCACCAGGGCCAGGTGCGAGGTGAACTGGCTGAAGACCAGGGCGCGATGGCCCTCGGCGCGCAGCTCGTCCACGAGCTCCAGGAAGCGCTCCAGCTTGGAGGACTCCACGCGCGACTCGGCGTCATAGAGGCGTGGGTGCGAGGCCAATAGCCGCAGTCGGGTGAGGGCCGCGAGCACCTCGAAGCGCTGCTCGTGCTCGCGCTCCCGTCGCTCTCGCATGACCTCCGGGCGGGACTCCAGCGCGGAGATGGCCGCCAGTCGCGCGTCCTCGTAGAGCGTCCACTCGTCCGAGGACAGCACGACGGGCACGCGCACGTCGGTGCGCGGAGGAAGCTGCGCCTCCACCTGGGCCTTGGTGCGGCGCAGGAGGAAGGGCTGCAGCACGCGGGCGAGCGCGGGGGCCGCCGTGGGGTCCACGCGGCGCTCGATGGGGATGGCGAACCGGGTGCGGAACGCCTCCTGACTGCCGAGCAGCCCCGGGAAGACGAGGGCGAACAAGCTCCACAGCTCGCCCAGGTGGTTCTCCAGGGGGGTGCCGGAGAGGGCGAACTTGAAGTCACCCTGGAGCGCCCTCGCGGCACGGAAGCGATGCGTGCCGGCGTTCTTCAGGGCCTGGGCCTCGTCGAAGACGATGGTGGCGAAGCGCAGCTCGGACAGCCGGCCGATGTCGCGCGTCAGCAGGCCATAGCTGATGACGAGCACGTCGCGAGGCCCCAGCCGTTCGAGCAATCCGCCCCGGTCCGCCGCTTCGGAGAAGAGCCTCATCCGCAGCGAGGGCGCGAAGCGCTTCGCCTCGTCCATCCAGTTGAAGGCCACGGAGGTGGGCGCCAGCACGAGCGCGGGCCCGTGCTTGCTTCGCTCCAGCAGGACGGCCAGGGCCTGCACCGTCTTGCCCAGGCCCATGTCGTCCGCCAGCACCGCGCCCGCGCCCCATGACGCCAACCGCGTGAGCCAGCGGAAGCCCTCCGCTTGATAGTCGCGCAGCTCCGTCTTCAGCGTCGCGGGCACCTTCGGCTTCAGCTCCTTCGCGGCGAAGATGCGCTCGACGAGCCCCTGCCAGGTCTTGTCCGCATCCAGTTCGGCGCCCGCGCCACTCAGGGCGGACAGGGCCTCCGCGGCGGCTGGCCCCACTTCCAGGCCATGGCGCGACGAATGGGCATGGTCCGCGAGCCGCTCCAGGTGCTGCCGCAGCGCCTCTTCGACTTCCACGTAGGTGTGGTCCTTCACCAGGACGAAGCGCTCCTTGCGGCGCGCGGCATCGAGCAGTCGCGCCAGCTCCACGCGCTCCCCCTGCACCGCGAGCCCGCCGAGCATCCCGAACCAGTCCCGCTTGCGCTCGACGGTGATTTTGAGCGCGCTGGCGCCTCGGTGGCTCGCGATTCGCAGCGGTGAGCCCAGCCACTCCAGCTCAGGCGGAGGCTCCAGCTCCTGACACGCGGAGAGCAGCGCGAGGGCCTCCTGCACGCCCGTGAACGTGTACGAGAAGGGCATCACCTGCGGCTCCGCCAGCGCGAAGGGCAAGCGCGTCTGGAGCGACTCGGCTTGCGCCAGCTCCTTCACGAAGTCGCGCACGGTGTGGACGGCGTCGTTGCCACGGCGCACGTAGACATCCCGAGGTCCCTCCCCGGGGATGTAGGAGATGCTGTCCGGGAGGGCGCGCACGCGCAGGTCCGCGCGCACCGCGCCGCCCGGCTCGAGTTCGAGGCGCAGCACCGGGAGCTGGAGCACGGGGACGCGCTCGCCCATGACGCCGCGAGGAAGTGACACGGGCAGCCGCACGGCCAGCTTCGCCAGCTTCTCCAGCAGCACGCCGTGGCTCTCCGGCGGGAAGACGTTGCCGTGGCGATGGAGCACCGTGGCGAGCGCGCGGACCTCCGGGCCCACGTCCAGGAGGGTGAGCTGCCGCGCGCCCTCGTCCCAGAGGAAGAGGGCCTCCTCGGGCTTCGACTTGCGCACGCGGTCCACCATCGACGCGGACAACGTCGCGCCGTCCACGCCCGCGGTGACGACGACCGACACACCCCGCTCCACCGCGACGATGCCCACCTTGGCGCGCTCGACGTGGACGAGCAGGTCCTGCGTCCCTTCCTGGTAGAGGCGGGGATGGTCCACCAGCTCGACGAGCAGCGCGCGGGAGACAGGCCCGTCGTTGTCCGGGAGCAGCGACGCGAGGCGCGCGTCGAGCGAGGACAGCTGCGCGCCGTGCTCCTGGAGCAGCTTGCGCCGGCTCACCTTCGCGCCCGTCGAGCGCTGGCCCTTCTTGTTGCGCTTGTGCACGTACGGGTGCACCTCCACGCCGTAGCCCTCGATGACGTCGACGCGCCAGGAGATCTCCACGCCCGCGCCGCTCCCGAGCCCCTCGTCGAGCGCGCGCTCCAGCGCCCGGAGCGTGCGGTCCCATCCCGGGCGCACCAGCTCGTCGAGCGACTCGCCGAAGCCCTCCGTCCAGGGCTGGCGCAGCCACAGCAGCACGGTGTCGATGGCCGCGAGCAGATGGACACACGGTGGCGCGCCACAGGTGCAGTCGCCCTGCACGGCGGTGGGCGTGAAGGTCAGGCTCGCCTCGGGGAGGATGAACCCCATCTGCGCGCCGTAGGGCAGCTCCGAGCAGCGCGTCTCGCGGAAGCGGAAGCCCGGGAGCTCGGAGTCGAGCTGGAGCGCGTCGCGACTCAGGGCGCTCGTGGGACGTGGAGCGACGGTGTTGGGCGCGCGACCGCGCAGGTCCAGGAGCAGGCCGTGGACACGATGAGTGCGTGCCTCCGGGGGCGGCGCGAGGCGCTCTGGGAGCGAGGCGCGGGCCTGCTCCGTGCTCCGACGCTCCTCCTCCACGAAGCGCCACGCGAGCAGCGGGAGCAGCTCCTTCATCTTCGGAGACGGGAGGGACTCCTGGCTCCAGCGCGTCCGAGCCTCCTCGTTGAGCATCTCCACCAGGCGGCGGCGGGCCGTCGCGGGACGGGCCTGGGGCAGGTGCGCGGCGTCCACCAGGGGCATCAGCACGGTGAGGCTCAAGCGGGACAGGTGCTCGATGCCGTGCTCCCGCAGCCAGGAGCGCAGGGCGCCTTCCGTGGCGAAGTGTGGGACAGTCGAGGGGACGGGCTGCGGGCGCTCCACGGACATGGCCCTTCGCTTCTTCGCGAAGCCGAGGGGAAACGCAAGCGCGACGGCGAGGCGGACAGGCAGGCAACCCTCCTTCCGTGACTTCCGCTTCCCCGTCATTCCACGGCACACTGGGGAACGACGCTCCCTTGCCAGGCGTCGGACCCGTCATGATGAAATCCGCTGGAGTGTGGGGACTGGGAGTCATCCTGCTCGCGGGGCCCGCGTGCACGCGAGCCTCGACCGAGCCGAACCGCGTCCCCCTGCCCGTCGATTCAGGCGCGGTGCGGGAGTCGGTGGAGGGCAATCGCTCCTCGCTTCCCACCGCGCCAGCCGAACCCAAGGGCGTGGTGGTCGAGCCTCCCGCGAAGCCACCGTCCGGGGAGCCCGAGGCCGTCCGCGCGTCGCCGAGATGGCCCGCGTCCGGGGCGCCGCTGACGCTCGTCTCGGCGCGCTTCCCCCAGGGCTTCGGCAAGCAGCGCGTGTACCTGGACGCGGGACATGGGGCGGATGGGAACACCGGCAATCGGTCCGTCACCTGTGAGGACGAAGAGGTCTTCACGTTGCGCGTGGCCGAGGACCTGGCCCGGCGACTGGAGTCCACGGGGCGCTTCGAGGTGCGCCTCAGCCGCAAGTCGGGACAGCGGGTCGCCTACGCCGACCGGCTCACGGAGGCCGAGCGATGGGGTGCGCACGTGCTGGTGAGCCTGCACTCGGACTCACGGGGGATGGCGCAGCCGTGGTCCCCCGCGGAGGGCCAGGAGTGCAATCGCCAGGACGCGACGCCTGGGTTCAGCGTGCTGTGGTCCGAGGAGGCGGAGCCGTCACTTCAGGCGCGCAGGGCCTCGCTGGCGCGGGCGCTTGCTCGGAACCTGTCCCAGGTGGGCTTCCTGCACTACGACGGCGTGGACTACACGGGGCTCTATGCCGCGGACTCAGCACAGGCCGGGGTCTTCGTGGCGAGAGAGCCCACGCACCGACGCATCTTCGTGCTGCGCAAGCCGACCATCCCCTCCGTCATCATCGAGACGCACCATGCCCTCGACTTCGAGGAGGCCGCTCGGTGGCGCGAGGAGCGCACGCTGGAGGCGTTTGGTTCGGCGGTGACTCAGGGGCTCGTGGACGCCTTCACGCCGGCTCTCGTCGCGGCGCCCCAGGCGAACAGCCGCTGACGAGGACCTTACGTCAGCGCAGCCAGGCGAAAGCGCGCTCCAGTTGGGGCACCGCGTCGTCGAGATAGCAGCGGCCGTGCGCGACCAGCACCCGCCGCGGAGTCCATCCGAGC
>NZ_JBLZWL010000088.1:0-8235 GCF_049194865.1 Corallococcus terminator
CGCGCAACGCGGAGGCGACCAGCCTCGTTAGTCGCATCCAGGCCAACATCCCCACGGGGGACTACCTGGTCATCGGCGGCGACTTCAACACCAGCAGCCGCTCCGAGGCGTGCTTCAGCACCTTCGCGCAGGTGGTCTCCACGGCCAGCCCGTACCCCGCGGACCGCAACGGCAACACCAACACCAACGCGGGCCGCAACAGCCCCTATGACCACGTGCTGGTGGACAGCGACTTGCGGCAGTACCAGACGTCGGTGGTCATCGGCGGCAGCTCGTTCGCCAACGGCCTCGTCGTGGACACGCGGGTGTACTCGCCCATCGGCGATTTGTCCCCCGCGGTCTCCGGTGACAGCGGCGCGTCCGGCATGCAGCACATGGGCATCATCAAGGACTTCCTCATCCCCAGCGACTCAGTGACGTCCAGCGTGACGGTGACGTCGCCCAACGGCGGTGAGAGCTGGACGACGAGCAGCGCGCGGACGATTACGTGGACGTCGTCGAACGTGACGAGCGTGCGGGTGGAGTACACGCTGAACGGCAGCACCTGGACGACGCTGTCGTCGAGCACGTCCGCTTCGACGGGGAGTCTGTCGTGGACGCTGCCGGCCACCGCGAGCACCACCGCGCGGGTGCGCGTGACGGACACGTCCAACTCCAGCATCACCGACACCAGCAACGCGACCTTCTCGATTGCGACGGGCGGCGGCGGCGGCACGGGCAACCTCATCATCAACGAGGTGATGGTGAACGAGGCCGGCTCCGACGTGAATGGCGAGTTCGTGGAGTTGGTCAACACCGGCACGGCGGCGCTGAGCATCGCGGGGTGGACGGTGTCCGACGCCGCGAGCGTGCGGCACACGTTCCCCAGCGGCACCTCGGTGGCGGCGGGCGGCGTGGTGGTGGTCTTCGGCGGCGCGGCGGGAATCCCGTCGAGCACGCCGGGCGCGGTGGCCGCGTCCACGGGCACGCTGGGCCTGTCGAACAGCGGTGACACCGTGACGGTGACGAACGCGTCGGGCACGGTGGTCGCCACTGCGACGCTGTCGGCCGCCATGGCCGGCACCGACGGAGTCTCCGCGAACCGCAGCCCGGACCTGGGGACGAGCGCGACCTACGTGCTGCACTCCAGCCTGTCCAGCCTGTCGTCCTCGCCGGGTCGGCGCGCGAGCGGCGCGTCGTTCTGACGAAATCGTAACACCGCGCTCCTCGCTCCGGACTGGGGCGGGGGGCGCGGAGGTCTTCAGTGGCTGTCGTGGGCCTGGGACGCGAGCGCTTCTTTGGGAGGCCCTCGGTCATCCTGGGGGCCGGGCGTGCTCGGGCTGTCGGGGCCGGGGTGGTTGCGGCCGTAGTCGCGCTCGTGGATGCGGACCAGGGCCAGGAAGAAGGCGACGATGAGCGGGCCGAGCAGCAGGCCCACCGTGCCGAACGCCGCGAGGCCGCCGAGCAGCGAGAAGAAGACGATGGCGCCGTGCTGGTGCATGCCGCGCTTGGCCAGGAGCGGCTTGACGATGTTGTCCACCAGCCCCACCACCACCGTGCCCCAGATGGCCAGGAAGAGCGCGGCCCAGGGGTGTCCGCTGAAGAACATGAGCGCGGAGGCAGCCAGCACGACGATGGCGGCGCCCACCGCGGGGATGAGCGCCATGAAGAAGGCGACCCCCGCGAAGAACAACGGCGCGGGCACCTGGACAATCAGGAAGCCGATGAGCGCGGCGAAGGCCTGCACGCCCGCGGTGGCCAGCGAGGACAGCAGCACCGCGCCGGACACGCTGCGGAACTCGCGCATGATCTCCAGCGCCTCGCCGCGCCGCAGCGGAGACACGCTCTCGATCCACAGCACCAGCTCCCGCCCGTCCGTGAGGAAGAAGAAGAGGGCGATGAGCATCATCACCGTCTGGAAGGCGATGGAGCCCGTGGCCGCCACCGCGCCCGTCACCGCGCGCGCCGCCGTGCCGCCCTGGCTGCTCACCTGCTCCTGAATCTTCTCGTCCAGGTGCGCTTCCTCCATGGGGAGCCGCTCCATCAGGCTCTCCACGCCCTGGCGCACCGGCCCTGGCAGCTTCTGCACCAGCCCCTCGACGCCCTCCTGCTGCACCGTCTTGGTGACGAACTGCGCACCGGAGGACACCTCGGCGACCACGAAGGCGGTGAGCCCTCCCAGCGGGAGCAGCAACGCGAGGACGACCATCGTGCAGATGAGGCCGGCGGAGATGTTCTTCCGCCCGCGCAGCTTGCGCGTCAGCCGGGAGTGCACGCCGTAGAACGCCCCCGCCAGCACCGCGGCCAGGAAGATGCCCTTGGCGAAGGGCTGGACGACGAGCGCCAGCAGCACGATGGACAGCAGGATGAGGCCGGTGAAGACGCGCCGGGCGGTCTGCTCGGATGCCATACCCGTGAAGTTAGGGCCGGTTCCGTGGGAGGGAAGGGGGGAGCGGCCCCCACGGCTGCCTGGCAGGTCTTCAGCGGAGAAGACTTGGGCCCGGGCCCCAGGCGGCTAGAGTGCCGCGCCATGCCGGCTTTCGAATCGACTCAGTTCACCTCGTGGCTGCTCCAGGCGCTGTGCTCCGCCTTCCTCGCCGTCCTGTTCCTCCAGTCCGGGCTCGACAAGGTCATCGACTGGAAGGGCAACCTGGGCTGGCTCACCGGCCACTTCGCCAAGAGCCCCCTGCGGGGCGTCGTCCCGTTGATGCTCGGCGTCATCACCTTGATGGAGCTGGCCGCGGGCGCCCTCAGCGCCGCCGGACTGGTGGCGCTCATCGCCACGGGCAGCGCGACGCTGGCCTTCTGGGGCGCGCTGGTGTCCGCCGTGTCGCTGGTGGGCTTGTTCTTCGGTCAGCGCATGGCCAAGGACTACGCGGGCGCGGGCGGGCTGGTGCCGTACTTCCTGCTGTCGCTCGCGGCCATCTACTTCACGCGCCTGGGCTGAGGCGCGCGCGCTTCAGAGCACCTTGCGTGGCGGGACGAGCGCGTTGGCGGACAAGAGGCCCGCCACCAGCGCCACGGCGACCATCAGCATGTTGAAGGCCGTGTCGACTCCCGCCACCACGTCGCGTTCCAGCAGTGAGGACAGGCTGCGGAAGCCCACGCTGCCGGGCACGAGCAGCATCAGCCCCGGCACGACGATGGTGACGGACGGCTTGTTGCGCAGCCGCGCCAGCGCGTTGCCGCCGATGCCCAGCAGCAGCGCGCCCACGAAGGCACCGAGCTGCGGCCCCAGCAGCTCCGAGCCCAGCCGCGCGCCCGTGAAGGCGAAGGTGCCCGCGGCGGCAATCCAGCCCCAGTCGCGAGGGCGCGCCCGGAACAGCACACCAATGGCCACGCCCGCCACGGCGAGGGCCGCAGCCTGGGTCCATGCGGGCAGCGCGGCGACGGTCGGCGTGATGGGCGGAGGAAGCAGCTCCGACAGCCGGCTTCCCAGCGCGACACCGAAGCCGAGCTGGAGGAAGACCACCGCCGCGCCCGTGAGTCGCGAGGTGCCGGAGATGAGGTGGCGCGTGGCCAGCTCGTTGAGGGCCACCGTCAGCGTCAGGCCGGGCAAGAGGACGATGAGCCCCGCCAGCGTGGCGATCTGAATCGACAGCGGGCCGATGACGCTCGCGGCGAGGACGGCGAGCGCCGAGGAGAGGATGGCGGCGACAGGCTCCAGCACTCGCGCGGTGGAGGGCTGTCGCTGCGTCACCACGCTCAACAGGCCGATGAGCAGGCTGCTCACCGTCGCCACTCCTATCTCCTTCAGCCCACCGCCGAAGAGTCGAGCGCCCGCTCCGCCGGCCAGGGCCCAGCAGAGGACCTGGAGCACCGGGCCGAAGCGCTGCGGACGCGCGAGGATGGCCTCCACGCGCAGGGCACCCTCGGCGGGCGTGAGGCGCGCCTGGATGACGTCGTCGGCGAGCACGTCCAGCAGCGTGAGCCGCTCCAGGTCCATGTCGCCGGGCTCCACGCGGATGAGGCTGGTGCGCAGCGCTTCCGGTGGCCCGAAGGACGCGAAGAGGGACGTGGGCGTGGAGAAGAACCGGCCCTCCAGGCCCAGGCGCTCCGACACGCGCTGCATCAGCCCCTCCAGCCGGTGCGCGGGGGTGCCGTAGCGGTGCAGCGCTTCGGCCAGTCGCAGCGTGAAGGCGACGGACGGCCCCGAGGGCGGCGGGAAGTGTTGGAGCGAAGCGGCGATTTCAGGAGGGACGGCCACGGCGGCGCAATGGCAGAGGCGCCCGGGTGGAGTCAAATGGCGTGGCCGTCACGTCCGCCTGTCCGCCGCTTCTCCCCTCGGAGAACACGTGCTCGTTGGTTCTCCAAGGTGGACATGGGATGTCGGGGTGACGAAGGGAGCTGGCGAGAGGATGGCGCGAAAGAGCAAGACGCCCCGGTGGCTGGAGGCGGCGCGGCGCAGGGGGGCGGAGGCCGCCGAGGAAGGACGCTCGGACTGGCTGGCGCGGGCCCTGGGGCGGGCCGGCGTGCTGCCTCGGGCCGACGCGGAGGTGGCCATTCGCGCGGGGCGGGTGGAGGTGGAGGGGCGTGTGGAGCTGGAGCCCTTCGCGCCGGTGCGGCCCGGGTGCGTGGTGCGCGTGGATGGACGGGAGTGCTCACTCGCGGCGTCGACGCGGGTGTTGATGTTTCACAAGCCCGCGGGGCCGGTGGTGCACGGCTCGGACCCGGAGGGTGTGGGCACGGTGTTCGAGCGCCTGCGCGCGGTGCTGCCCGAGTCCCTACAGGGCTTCGAGTGGTACGCGGTGGGGCGGTTGGACCGGGACACCACGGGGCTGTTGTTCTTCACGAATGACGAGCGGTTCGTGCGACACGGCACCGCCCCGGAGACGCATCTGCCCAAGCGTTATGTGGCGCGCGTGTCGGGGCGGCCCGGAGCGGCGGCGCTCCAGCGACTGCGAGAGGGCGTGGAGCTGGAGGATGGGCTCACGCGTCCGGCGGAGGCTCGGCTGCGAGAGCCGGACGTGGTGGAGTTGACGCTGACGGAAGGGCGGCACCATCAGGTGAAGCGGATGCTGGCGGCGGTGGGGCATCCGGTGCTCACGCTGCACCGGGAGGCCGTGGGCACCGTGGTGTTGGACGTGGCCGAGAGTACGTGGCGCGCGCTGCGGGACGAGGAG
This sequence comes from Corallococcus terminator, assembly GCF_049194865.1. GTDB lineage: Bacteria > Myxococcota > Myxococcia > Myxococcales > Myxococcaceae > Myxococcus > Myxococcus terminator_A. The sequence goes on from NZ_JBLZWL010000088.1 coordinate 5,103, forward strand.
GTCTTCGAGGGGCTGGGCTTTCGTCCGGACGAGTCCTGAGCGCCTACGGTGTGGGGCGCGTGCCGAAGCGCGACAGCAACGCCTCCTGCACGGCGGGCTCGCGCGGGTTGTTGAAGTGCCGTCCACCCGGGACGACGATGACTTCGGCGCCGAGTCGTTCTTCCCAGAGCTGGCGGTTGCGACGCCAGTCGGAGGTGAACGGGTCTCCATCCGACAGCACCACGACGCAGTGGCCCAGCGCTGCGCGGACGCGAGCGAAGTCGATGGGCGTGTCGAGCCAGGGCCGCAGCGAGCCCCACGTCTTGTCCACCTCGAACCAGCCCGAGACGAGCACGGCGCCCTCCACGCGGTGCCCCTCGGGCATGGCGGCGAGGTAGCGGAGGATGGTCTGACAGCCCACGCTGTGGCCCAGGAACACCGTGGAGGGCGGAGGCACTGGCCCCAGCGCGCGTGTGAGCGCGGACACCCAACCCTCGATGGTGGGCGCGGCGGGCTCGGGCATGTCGAGCGTGACGATGGAGTCGAAGGGCTCCGGAGGCTGACGCAGCCGTTCCTCGAGCCAGGGATAGAAGTCGGTGTTCGGACGTCCTGCCCAGCGGTGAACGACGACGAGGGAACGGCTCATGGCCGCTCAGTCTGCCTCAACCCTCGCGCGACGCCATGGCCAGGACGTGCTCCCTGATTCGCGCCGCCAGTGACAGGCTGTCGGGCAGGGCCCGGCCGAGCAGACGCGTCACGCCCGTGGCCAGCACCGCGGAGTTGGTGAAGACACAGGCCCGCGCGTCAGAGAGCCGCGTCAGTGGGATGACATCTTCGCGCACGGGTACGCCGTCGATGTTGCCCGCGTCCAGGAGCACCGCTCGGATGATGCCCGGCAGACACGGTGCATCCAGCGGGGGCGTGATGAGCGCGCCGTCCAGGAACACGAAGAGGTTCGCGGTGGGCAGCTCGCACGCGTGCCCTAGGTCGTTCGCGAGCAGCGGGGCGCGCTGCATGAGTGAGAACTGGCGGAAGTACGACAGGCCCTTGTGGTTCGGCAGTGGCTCACCGTGTCGGTAGGCACTGGCCTCCACGGTGTCCACGGTGCGCCCTTCACGCTGGAGTCGCTCGGCGTCCGGTGCGGGAGGCCTGAAGGTGAGCAGGAGCCGACCGTCGCTCGCGGTCAGCTTGCCGATGCCCGTGAAGCGCGGCCCGAGTGCCGGGTCCGATTCCAGGCAGCGACGGAGGGAAATCCTCACTGCGTCGGAGTGGAGCAGCTCGGACGGCGGCGCGCGGACGGCCTCCGGGAACGCCGCGAGGCTCGCGGTGAGACGTTGCAGATGCCGGGAGAGAAAGCGCGGGGCTCCGTCGTCGATGCGGAAGGTGGTGAAGAAGCCCGCCCCGAAGAAGAAGCCCTGGGCGAAGTCGTGCAGCGGCAGGTCTTCCCAGCGCCGCACCTCGCCATTCACCGCCACCGTGGAGAACATGCGTGCGGGCTCCGTGATGCCTCAGCGCCGAGCCGCCAGGAAGTTGGCGAGCAACCGGGGACCGTGCGTCGTGAGGAAGGACTCGGGATGGAACTGCACGCCTTCCAGCCCGGGCAGCTCCCGGTGACGCATTCCCATGATGAGCCCTTCGTGCCAGGCCGTCACCTCCAGGCAGTCCGGCAGGTCCTCACGCTCCACCACGAGCGAGTGGTAGCGCGCGGCCGTGAAGGGTCGAGGCAGCCCGTGAAAGATGCCCTGCTCCTCGTGCTCCACTTCCGCCGTCTTCCCGTGGACAGGCACGGGCGCGCGCACCACCTTCGCGCCGAACACCTGTCCGAGACACTGGTGTCCCAGACACACGCCGAGCAGGGGCACGCGTCCGCCGAAGGCGCGGATGACGTCCAGGGAGATGCCCGCGTCCTCGGGTGTGCCCGGGCCCGGGGAGATGACGATGCGGTCGGGCTGGAGTGCCTCGATGTCGGCCACGGTGATGGCGTCGTTGCGCACCACCTTCAAGCGCGCGCCCTGGGCTCCGAGCGCCTGCACGAGGTTGAAGGTGAACGAGTCGAAGTTGTCGATGAGGAGAATCATCGCGCGCCTCTGTTCGCGGAGAGGGCGAGGAGCTGCGAGCGCGCCTTGTTGAGCGTCTCCTTGTATTCCTGGCGCGGCTGCGAGTCGTGGACGATGCCGCCCCCCACCTGTGCGTAGGCTCGGCCGTCCTTTACGAGCAGGGTGCGGATGACGATGTTCAGGTCCAGGTCGCCGGTGAAGGACACGTAGCCGAGCGAGCCGGTGTAGAGGCCGCGCGTGTGAGGCTCCAGCTCGGTGATGAGCTGCATGGTGCGAATCTTCGGCACGCCGGTAATCGTCCCACCGGGGAACAGCGCGCCGACCACGTCGAGCGGCTCGATGCCCGGGGCGAGCTGGCCTGTCACCTCGGACTCGATGTGGAGGACGTGGGCGTACTCGACGATCTCCATCAGCTTCGTGACTTCGACGGAGCCGTAGGCGCAGACGCGTCCGAGGTCATTGCGCTCCAGGTCCACGAGCATCGCGTGCTCGGCGAGCTCCTTCTCGTTGGTGCGCAGCTCGTGGACGAAGCGGGCGTCCTCCTCGGGGGTGCCTCTGCGACGGGTGCCGGCGATGGGGCGGGTGATGGCGCGGCCCTGCTCCACTCGGACGAGGCGCTCCGGTGAGGCGCTCACGACGTGGAAGCCATCGCCTTCGAGGTAGCTGGCGAAGTGGACGGGGTTCGTGGCGGAGAGCGTCTCGTAGAGCGCGAGCGGCTCGCCTGGGAAGTCGACCTCCAGGCGCTGGGAGAGGTTGACCTGATACGTGTCTCCGGCGCGGATGTACTCGCGCACGCGCTCCACCGCGTCCAGGTAGCCCTGCCGCGTGAAGTTGGAGCGAGGCTCCACGGTGGAGGTGCTCGGGGGTGACGGGGGTGCCGTGGGGACGGCTCGATGCACATGGGCTTCGAGTGCGTCCAGTCGTCGTGCGCAGTCCTCCCAGTCGGAGCCCGTGGCGATGGCGAGCAGGTGTCCTTCGAGGTGGTCCACCGCGAGGAAGGTGTCCACGAAGGACAGGGCGATGTCCGCCACCTTCAGGTCATCGTGGGGATGTCGGGGGAGCTTCTCGAAGTAGTGACTGGCCTCGTAGGCGAAGAA
>NZ_JBLZWL010000021.1:0-9046 GCF_049194865.1 Corallococcus terminator
TCTCCCGACAGGCGCTTCCAGCGACCTTCCTCGACGAGGAACTCCCCGCGCCCCACGTAGGACGCCGTGTCGGAGGCGGGGAACCTCCGACGCGACAACAAGGGGGCGTAGTACCCCGCATCCCGAATCGTGAGGGTGAAGTCGATGATGGCCACGGTCCTCCCGGCGGCATCGCGCTCGAGCGCCGTCAGCCGCGCCTGGTCGAAGCGCTCACGCACGCCATGCCACTCGAATCCCATCGCTCCAATCAGGTCCATGCTGAGCGCCCACGTGTCACCCACGGCGACAGGCCTGGCGGGCAGCTCGAACAGGAGCGCCACCAGGTTGTGCTGCTCCTGGGGCAGGTGTCGGGTGATGACTCCCAGGTCCATCAGCGACGACTGGGCCAGCACCGTCCCCGCTACCGGAGGCACGAGCGCCTTCGCGCGACGGGCATCCTTGCTCGACGCGCGCTCCGGCGAGGTGAGAAGGGGATGAGTCATTCCCCTCCTTTCAAATCGTCTGGCATGCCCACGCCTGGGAGAAGCCTGTCAGCGTCCAGGAGGGGACGTCCGTCCGGAGCGCTGCGCGGCAGCGTGCGGCGGATGCGACGAATCCCTCGTGCACACCTCACGCGGCGCTCGCGCGGAGACTCGACCCATGAGCGGACCCACGATTCCGGGAAGGCGGCACAGAGGCGTTCCCGAAGGCTACGAGAAGGACGACAACCGGCCGGACGTGTTCGACCCGGCGCTGAAGCAGCACCCCTTGGCCTTCATCAAGGGGCACCCCCGATTCGAGGACGCCGAGGAAGAGGCCCGCTTCCGGGCCGCGCGCGCCCGGATTCTCCGGCGGTGCCTCGCGGGCATCGGCCGCGCCCCCGTGGGGGACCGGGTCGTCGCGCGCGGCAGCGTGGTCCTGGAGCTGTGGTACGGCGAGCAGGCCCGGCCCGCGAAGGACATCGACCTGGTCGTCACCCCCGAGACGGTGCTCCCCGAATCGAGCGCGGGACGACACCTCCTCGCGGGGTTGACCCGGGCCGTCACGGAGGCGCTGCGACTCGAAGGCACGGACCTGGACCCGGCGGCCATCCCGGTCGACGGCATCTGGACGTATGAGCGCGCCGAAGGACGGAGGCTCACGTTTCCCTGGACCTGGGAGGGACGCGTCCGCGACGCGGTCCAGGTCGACGTCGTGTTCAACGAGCGGCTGCTCTCCTCTCCTCTCCCACTCGCGGTGGAGGACACGGAGGTCCGGGTCGCCACGCCGGCCGAGTCGCTCGCGTGGAAGCTCGTCTGGCTCGTCAGCGACATATGGCCCCAGGGCAAGGACCTCTACGACGCCGTCCTGCTCGCGGAGAACGTGAGTGTGTCCCTGGACTTCCTCGAGCGTGTGTTCACCGAGAAGCAGGGCGACTCGACCGAGTCTCTCAAGGCCGTGTGGCGCAATGAGGCGAGCCGCGCGGACTGGCCGAACTTCGCGCGGGAGTACCCCCGGCTGGCACAGGGAAGCCTCGAGGACTTCCTGGCACGACTGGAGCGAGCGCTCTCGTGGCCCCTCGGGCCCTCTCGATGAGCGGACAGGTCGGGCCCTCGACACACCGAGGGTCCGGCCCGCACTCGACTACGACTGCCCGGACGAAAGACAGCACGGGCCGGCTCCGGAGCTCACCGGTGCCGGCCCACATCTGTTCAGCAACTCCGGGCTACCCAGGCTGCGTCACGGGCTGCAGCAGAGCAGCGCGTGGGGCGCGCCACCGGAGACGTTGCGGGAGATCCCTCCGATGTACCGGCCGGGACCGCACTCGCCCTTCCAATTGCCGACGTCCCAGTCACCCGAGGTGGAGGACTCGCGTGAGTCCTGGCCGTCGAAGACGCGAGGGGTGCAGGAGTTGTGGGCGACGCTGCCAGGGCAGCAAAGCAACGCGGTGATTTCATGCACGGTGTTCTGGGCCACACCGGCGACGAACTCATTGGTGCCGCACTCCCCCTTGAAGTTGCCGGCATCCCAGTCGCCGGTGGCCGTGGTGCCGCGGCTGTCGGAGGCGGAGAAGTTCCGGGCGTAGCAGCCGGCGTGCGGGTAGCGCCAGGCGTCGTCGCCGCCGATGCGGCAGAGCGCGATGCGGCTGTACCGCGAGGTGGGGCCGAGGGACACACCCGTCAGCGGCTCACCGCTGGCGCACTCGGCCTTGAAGTCGCCGTAGGCCCAATCGCCGGTGGAGGCGGTGCGGCGCGCATCTGAGTTCTCGAAGTTCAACGACGCGTAGCCCTGCGCCGAATACAGGTAGGTCAGCGCGCTGAGGTCCCCGGAGGCGAACTCCCCCGTCTCGGCCGAGCGGAAGCAGGAGTTCATGAGCGAGCCGCCGAGGGTCGCCGTCGTCGGCGTGCCCGGGATGTGGATGGCGCCGACGCCCGCGTCACCTTCGTTGCCACCACTGCCGCAACTGATGGCGCGGTTGTAGTAGTCCGTGTGGCGGAAGCCGATGGTGTGGCCAAGCTCGTGCGTGATGACGTGCTCGATGACGTCGACGCTGTAAGCGGAAAGCCCGCCGCCGATGTTGATGGTGCCGTACGGCAGCCCGCCCGCGGGGAATCCCGCCGAGCCTCCGACGACACCAGGCTGGATGACCGCGTTGATGGTGAAGCTGCAGTCAGTGCTCGGCGTGCGCGCCATGGCGAAGCTGAGCGGCAGCTCGTCGTAGTTCTGGATGGCCAGGTCGAGTGCCGTGCTGAACGCGCCGGTGAACGTCGAGCCGTTGATGCAGATCTTCGTCACCGCCGTGCTGACGAGGTTCGTCGTGCGGTACTGCTCCTCGGTGCTGTTGTCCCGCGCGAGCATCTCGAGCGACGCGGCCAGTGAGACCTCGGCGTCTCGGCCGACGTACACCTTCCCGTCGACGACCATGATGTCATCGGCCGGAAACCCGGCCTCGACCAGGTTGTCGACAATCTCCTGCGTCGCATCGGGTTGTCCGGCACATCCGAACATCAACGCACTGCATCCCACTGCAATGACAAGACTCTTCGTGAACATGGATATTCCTTGGGTCGACCAGAAGGCCCCCGACCGTGAACGGTGTTGAGACTGGATTAGGTGTATCCGCTCGCGGGGTTGTCTCGCCCCGCAGGCGTCACTCCTTCCAGACAATCGAGCATAATACGCCTAAACAGTATTTCGTGTCGACAGAGGTGAATCGGCGGGACGGTGCAACCCCGTCGTGCGTCGCCGCGCCTCGTCGCGGTGCAGGCCTGCCTCTGTAGCGTTCCTTCGGGTGACCCGGGTCGTGCGGCACCAAGGCGCATGGGTCGATGTCGACGGCGTCATGCTTCGTGACCGAAACACGGCTTTCACAAAGTAAACACGTCTTTCCAGCATCACCGTGCTCATGCAGGATGGGTTTCACGCGGGGTGATTCACAGCACTCCGTGTTCCCCCCAAGCAGGAGTCATCCCATGAAGGCCTATTCTTCCGTCGCCGCCGCCGCGCTGCTCGTGTCCGTCCCCGCCCTGGCCGGACACAGCATCCAGTCCACCCATGGCCTGTACATCGGCGACAACGGAGCGACGTACCCGGCGACGGGCGTCAACATGAACATCAGCTGGAACGAGAGCACGTTCGCCGCGTATGCGAGCTTCAACGGCATTGCGAACGGCAACACCTACGCCTTCGACCTCGTGGGCTCGTCCGTCACGGCCGTCACGGCGTTCAACATCAACGGCCTGTGGAACATCCACCGCAACGGCGTGCTCATCTGCGGGGGCTGCACCGGCAGCGCCTACGGACTGAACGCGTCGGTGGGCAATGGCATCAAGTTCTACGACAGCACGTACAAGTTCCACTTCAGCGCCAACGTGGACGCGCGCCAGGACTCCTGACGCACGGCGGCTCTCCGCCACCTGGAGCGAGGGGGCCCGCCCTGCACGGCATCCCCCCCGCGGCGTGGGAGGTTCGTCTGGACGCCGGACGGTGGGGGCCTGTCGGCCTCACCTCAATTTCCCGTCAACACCAACAGGTTCGCGCGCACCGTCTGGCCTTCAGCGCCCTCGAAGGGCACGGGCTCACTGAAGCGATTGAGCACCTCGATGGCACCGGCCCCGGGCGGGACCCGCAGGACATAGGTCCCGTCCGTCGAGAGCGTCCCGAAGTGGTCCTCTCCATCGACTTGCGCGAGCACACCGCCCGACTCCAGGGTCAGGCCCCGGGCATCCCTCACCACGCCTTCCAGCGTGAGCCCGGGCGACAGACGCACATGCGCGATGTCGACACCCGCGGGGATGAGCCGCCGCGTCCTCGGCCACTCGTGATGTTGGATCTCCAGCAGGAAGGGCTCGTCGGGAACGCCCGAGAGATAGAGACTTCCATCCGGATAGGTGGCTCCGAAGCAGACATCCGGCGCGTCACGTCCAGGCAGCTCGGGCCATCTGCACCGCACCGTGGCCTCCCAGAGCCCCTTCCCGTTCGGTGCCTCCACGCGCCCCGTGAGCAGCCGCCCCATCCCCAGCTTGACGTTCCCGATGCGGACTGTCGCCCCGGCCCGAGACTCGAGCTTCCGGAGCGCGGGAGCGAACCCCTCCGCGGAGATGCTCACGAACAGGGGCTTGTTGCCTTCGGAGGGAAAGGACAAGGAGAAGCGCCCCTGCGCGTTCTTGAAGGACTGGTGCGCCACCTGGAAGGACGGGATGGGGCGGCCCCGAGCATCCACCACCCGGCCACTCACCCTGACCGCGTCGCGGACGCTCACCTCGCGCTTCGATACGAGCCGGACCGGCTCGGGCTGCTCATCCAGGACCTTCACCCGCTGCGACTCGTCATGGCCCTGCGCGTCCCCGAACACACTCGCCTCGCCCGGCGGAACGTGCTCGAACGCGAAGCTCCCGTTGCGCGACGTCGTCCGGCGAATCAGCAGCTTCGTCCCTTCTTTCAGCTCCAGGTTGAGCTCCGCGGACCCGTCCTGGATGGCCACGCCGCGCTCGTCGACGAGCCGGCCACGAAAGTGGCGAGCGCCCTGGAGGTCCAACGTGAGCGTCTGCGCTTCGCCCTCGAAGCGCAACTCACGGGAGACAGTCCGATACTCCTCCAGCATCGTGTCGAAGCTCAAGGACAGTTGGTACCTGCCGGGAACCATCCCATCGAAGCTCGCGATCCCTGCTTCATCCGGACGCCGAGCCCTGGAGGAGCTTCGGACGTCGCGGTGCCCGAGCGGACCGTCCACGTGCACCAGTGTCTGATGAATCAATCCCTTGGGGAGCACGACGGCAACAGTCAATCGCCCACCCGCGGGCACCACCCAGCGCACCTTCTGTGAGGGAATCACCACCTCGCCCAGCGCGGAGAGCCGGTCCTTGGGCTCGAACAGGAAGGAATAGCGGCCCCGCTCCAGCTCCGGCAGCGCGAAGGAGCCGTCGGCCTGCGTCTGGGCCGAGAGCGGCGGCGGCCAGAAACACGTCGAGGGGAAGCCCACTCGGCCGTAGTGCTTGAGGCGAATCCAGACGCCGACCACGGGCTTCCCATCGCTGTCGACGACCTCGCCCCGCAGCGTCTCCGAGCGCTCGAGGACCACGTCCAGCGGGGCCACCACCGAGACAGGGGTGATGTAGCGGGACACGTGCTCGGGAGCCTTCACCAGGACCGCGATGGGCGAGAACCCGGACACAGGCACCTCGAACCCGCCGTCCTCGCCGGTGAGCACCTCCTGGTACTTCAGCAGCCCGAGGCGCTCCTGGACTCCTGCTCGGACCCGAACGCCCTTCAGGGGAGTGCCGGCCGCCCCCCCGCGCACGCGGCCCTTCACGACCCGGGGCGGTGCCAACTCGATTCCCACGGAGCGCTCGCTGCCCGACAACATCTTCACGGTCTGGGTCCCCAGCTCGGATCCACGCGTCGCTGTCAGGACCCATGACTCGCTGGCCACGCCTCGGAACACGAAGTGGCCTCGCGCGTCGGTGCGCGTGCTCAGGACGTGCTCACGGAAGGTGGCTCGCACCTCCACGTCGGGCACCGGCCCCGAGGAGGAGACGACGAGCCCCTCGATGAAATAGGGGCCCTTGGCCGAGCGCTCCTCGGCCACCGCGGACGTCAGGAGCAGGACCGACAGGACCCACGACGCGTGCTGGAAAAGACGAAGGGGCATGCCACCTCCGTGGCCACTCTACCCTCGCCTGCCCATGGCGTCAGTCCACTGCGCGAACGAGCACGGCATTTCATCCAAGGGTCAGGTGCCGAGCCAGCGCCACGCGACTCCGTAACGATAAGTCACCGGAACGGGCCGCTCACCTCGAAGGTGATGCCGCCGCTGCTCTGCCCCGTGGTGCCGCGCTGCGAGCTGAAGTACAGCCTCCGCCCGTCCGGGCTGAACGCCGGGCCCGTGATTTCCGAGCTCGAGTGTCCCTCCAGCCGGATGAACGGCGCCACCACGCGGCTGGGGCCCGGGGTGATGATGCAGACCTCCAGATTTCCGCCGTCCTCGGCGACGAAGAGGTCTCCCGAGCGGGACACGGTGACGTTGTCCACGCCGGTCAGCGGCGAGCCCGCATAGAGGTTGTCGTCATAGATGACCTCCAGTCGTCCGCTGGCGGGCGTGTGGGCCCACACGCGGTTGTCGCCCTTGGTGGTGAAGTAGACGACGCCGCTGTCGAACCAGCAGCCCTCGCCGCCATTGAAGACCGTCGTCCTGGAGGCCACGGAGGACTGGCTCGACGCCGGGCTGGACGCGGCGCACGCCACCCACGTCAGCGTGGCCGTGCCAGCCATCGGGTCTCCCGTCACCTTCGCGGCCTCCAGCGTGCCGGCCGTGAGCGCGGGCCACGCGGACGGCGTGAAGCGGTAGAAGCGCCCGCTGGTGGTGTCCTCCGTGAGGTACAGCCTGCGGCCGTCCGGGTCCACCGCCACCGCCTCGTGCGAGAAGGTGCCCAGCGCTCCGCGCACCACGCCCTGGGACGACCGCGTCGGGTCGCACTCCCACACCCGGCCGCTGCCGTACTCCTCGCACGACAGCCACGTGCCCCACGGCGTGGGGCCTCCAGCGCAGTTGCTGCGAGTGCTGGACAGGATGCGGTACGCGCCAGTGACAGCGCCGGCTCCGTCGAAGCGCAGCGCGCTCGCGCCGCCCCCCGAGGACAGCTCGCTGTTGGACGTGTAGACCCAACCCCCATCGGAGAGCGAGAAGCAGGCGCCCCCGTCCGGCGCGGAATGCCACAGGTAGCCCGTGCTCACCACGGCCCGCCCCGAGCGCGCGAGGATGCGCGACGAGAACCCCGCCGGCAGCCTCACCCCATTGGCATCCGGTGAGCTGGACATCGCCCCGTACGGGCTCGGCCCCGGCTGCGCGGGCGCGGCATACGCCCCCTTCCAGAATCCAGGTCCCAGGCCCAGCGCCCCACCCCCCAGCGCGGAGAGACGAAGGAAGTCACGACGGTCCAATCGCATACAGCCTCCTCCTCGAGTTTCCTGAACGTGGCCTACAAACCCATGCAGTTGGCGTAGTACGTCACCGTGCCCGGCCAGTCGCTGAAGATGCCGATGACCCCCACGTGCCGGGCGAGCACGTCCACCGCCACGAGCATGTCGCCATCGTTGTTGATGGCCTGCTTGACGGACTGGAAGTAGAAGCCGCCGCCGTTCGCCAGCGGGCCGTCACGCTCCAGGGACCAGGCGATGATGTCCAGGCCCGCGGCCCTCGCCGCCCTGGCGTATGCGGACGGGATGATTCGCCCCTGCGCATCCAGCGTGAGCAGCACGTAGATGGGAGGCGCGATGACCTCCACGCCCGACGCGGCCAGCTCGTCCATGCTCGGCACCCAGGTGCTCGGGTCGTTTGGATCGAACCGGGTGCCCGGAATCTCGTAGCGCCCGTCCAGGTAGACGGCCTGCTTGCCAAACTGCGGCTCGCGCTGAATCCAGTACTTCACGTCGTCGAGGTTGAAGGACTGCGGCCACACCTGGCTCGGGTGGATGCGGGCCTGCTTGTACTCGTCCAGCATCTGCTGGGCGTAGGCTGCCTGCGTATAGGTGCCCTGGTACGGCATGGGGACACTCGGGGCCTTCAGCTCCGGAGTGAACTTCGTGCCCAGGCGCTTGAAGAGCTCGATGCTCTCCTTGTGGGACAGGACCGTGCCACACGCGGAATAGAGGTCCGTGCGCCAGGGCGCCGTTCCGTCCAGGTACTGCGCCACCGTGGCCGCCGAGGGGTTGGAGGCGTCCATCTTCCCGCACAGCTGCTTGAACTCTGCGAGCGTGATGTCGCTGGTGCAGCATTGCGCGGAGGCGGGCCTGCCGGTGGCGGGGTCCGCGGGCTGGAAGGGCTTCGTGCACTTCGCCGCCAGCGCGGGAATGGCGAGGATGTTCGTCGTGGTGTGCAGGTCGCACTGCGAATGCCGGCACACCAGCTGCCGGTCCTTCGTGAAGGTGACGTCACACTCGAGGATGCCCGCGCCCATGCGCGCGGCGGCCTCGTAGGACTCCTTCGTGTGCTCCGGGAACTGGAGCGGCGCGCCGCGGTGGCCGATGGAGAACTCCGTCCGGGAGAACGGCCCCTCCGGGCACTGCTGGAGCCTGCGCTTCAGGGGGCTCTCATCCATGTCCTCGACCAGGTAGTAGGGACGAGCGCCCACCTGGATGTTGAGTCGGCGCGGCGGCGCGTGCTCCGACCGGGACTCCTCGGCCGCTCGCGCCGTGAGCGGGTCGTCTCCTGCTGGGGCCACACCGGGAATCGTGATGCACGCAGTGAGCGTCGCCGCGAGGAGCGTCACCAACCTTCTGGGATACATGAGCTTGCCGGCTCCTTCATGGAATGCTGGGTATGCGGACTTGCGCAAGATGCACCTCCGTGCCGGACGGAAACGTCAAGGTTGAGCGACGATTCTCTCAAGAACATGCCACGAAGCGAGCCGAGCGGCGTCGCGCGGGGCCTCGGCCGGGAAACCAGGCCCACCCCGTTTGTCACAACGACTTGTCACAATGACTTGTCACGACGAGGTGTCATCAAGTGCTTCCGCACCCGGCGTGGGACCTGGCGAGTCCGCTGTGTCTGAAACGTTTCATCAGATGCCTCTGGACCGTGCCAAGGACA
>NZ_JBLZWL010000027.1:0-7501 GCF_049194865.1 Corallococcus terminator
GCTTCGCCCTCAGCAGCGAGGCCCAGCGCTACTACGAGGCGGGCATCCCCCTGCTCCAGCGCTACCTGCCGTTCTGGGCGGCGAACCTGGTGGACCGGCTGTGGGTGATGCTGGTGCCCATCATCGCCGTGGTGGTGCCGCTGTTCCGCGCCGTCCCCGCGCTGTACCAGTGGCGCATCCGCCAGCGCATCGTCCGTTGGTACGCGCGACTGAAGGAGATTGAAATCCAGCTCGACGAGAACCCCGAGCGGGACATGCTCGAGGACATGCTCAAGCGACTGGAGGAGGCGGAGCGCGAGGTCAACCGCATCCCCATGCCGCTGGCCTACGCGGAGAACCTCTACTTCTTCCGGGAGCACATCGAGGTCGTCCGCCGCCGCCTCATCCGTCGGCTCGGCGGTGGGCGTGACGGGGCGGACGTGCACGCCCACGCCGCCAACGCGTAGTCGGCTCCCGTCGCGCGCGCGGTGCCCGGCAGGGGGGCGCGGGCTGCTCCGCTCCCCCGCGTCGGGAGGGCTCCCGCTCCGTGCCTCGCGCCGAGGCGCCGAGCGCCAGACGCAGCAGCTCGTAGGCCCTCAGCAGTCGGCGGCGGGTGTTCACGTGGGTGATGCCCAGCTCCTCCGCCATCGTCCGGCCGTCCAGCTCCCGCTCGAAGCGCAAGAGGCACACCTGCCGCAGCGGCTCCGGAAGCCGGTGGACATGGCGCCACAGCAGCCGCGACTGCTCCTGCTCCAGGAGGAGCTGCTCTGAAGAGGGGACGTGCGCCAGGGGCTCTCGCGCCGAGGTGGCCTCGTCCTCGTCCCTGGGGGGCCCGTCCGCGCGCCGGGCCCGGGCGCGGTGTTGGTCCACGCAGGCGTTGTGGACGACGCGAGTCAGCCACGCCTCCGGGTTGCGCAGCCGCTGGACTTCCCGGGGCCAGGCCTCGGAGGCTCGCAGCATCGCGGTGCTCAGCGCGTCCTCCGCGTCGGCCTGATGGCCACCGAGGTGGCGCAGGCTCTTGGCGAGGAGCTTGGAGTGGTGGCACAGCCACAGCTCCCAGAATCCGGTCGACATCGTTTCCATGAGGGCAGTCACGGGTGGCCAACCCCTCCGTGGCCTCCCCTCAGAGCAACCGCTGTGCCGGGTGTTGTCTCCCCGGAGGACGGGGCTTCGACGGCGGGCGCGGTGCCCGGCTGGCATGTCAGCGGCGTCGGCTGACATGTCAGCGGATGCCAGCCGGGGTCCGCCTCGGTCCGTGAGGCTTCGGGCTCGTGTAGCCTGGATGCGAACGCGGGCCCTGGCTCCGAGCGTCCCCCTCATGAAGCAGAGACTCCTCGACGATGTCTCCACCGCGAGCCTCCAGCGGCACGGCGGTGATTCGCGGCCCGCCGTCCTCGTGCCGGCGCTCACGCTGGTCTCCCACCCCCTCGCCTCGCGGGTAGGGGAGCGGTTCGTGATGGAGTCCCTGACGCGTGGCCGGGAGGTGGCGCTCTCCCGCAACGAGCCGCTGTTCACCCGCGTGGGAGAGGTCGTGGGCCGGCCGCTGGCGGACCCGTTCGTGAGCCGGCGTGTGCTGCGCTTCCTGCCGCGCCCGGATGGCGGCGTCAGGCTGGAGGGCGATGGGGAAGGTACCCAGGTGGTGGCGGGTGGGGTGCCGGGTGTGAGCTGGGACTTCCGACCGGAGTCGCTCGCGGCGGGGGTGCCGCTGGAGCTGGCCGGGCGGGTGGTGGTGCTGCTGCACCACGTGGCGCCGGACGAGGAGCGGTCCGCGGACATGCTGGGCATGGTGGGGCAGAGCATGGCGCTGGGCCGGTTGCGCACCCGCGTCCGACAGGTGGCGGACCTGGACGTGCCCGTGCTCATCCGGGGCGAGACGGGCTCGGGCAAGGAGCTGGTCGCCCGCGCGCTCCACGAGCGCGGCCCTCGGAGCAAGGGGCCCTTCGTCAGCGTCAACCTGGGCACGCTGGCCCGCGAGCTGGCCGCGGCGGAGCTGTTCGGCGCGCAGCGGGGCGCCTACACCGGGGCCTCCCAGAGCCGCGAGGGCTTCTTCCGCGCCGCGCACGGCGGCACGCTCTTCCTGGACGAGGTGGGCGAGGCGCCCGCCGAGGTGCAGGTGGCGCTCCTGCGCGTGCTGGAGACGGGGGAGATGTTCCCGGTGGGCGCGCACATCCCCATCGCCACGGATGTTCGCCTGGTGGCGGCGACGGACGCGCCCCTGGAGGACCTGATTGAGCAGGGCCGCTTTCGCGCACCCCTGTTGCATCGGCTCTCTGGTTACTCCATCCACCTGCCTTCGTTGAGAGAGCGGCGGGAGGATATCTCCCTGCTCTTCCACCACTTCGCTCGGATGGAGCTGGAGGGACTGGGGGAAGGGTGGCGCCTGGAGCCCGAGGACCCCTACGCGGAGCCCTGGTTGCCGGCCGCCCTGGCGTCACGCCTGCTGCGACACGACTGGCCCGGCAACGTCCGACAGCTGCGCAACGTGGCCCGCCAGCTCGTCATCAGCGGACGGGGACAGCCCCGACTCCAACTGGACGCGGCGCTGGAGGCGGAGCTGGTGCTGAAGTCCACCGGCGAAGAGGACGGAGAGCCAGCGCTGGTGGCGCGGCGCAAGCCCTCGGACGTGACGGAGCGGGAGCTGCTGGACGCGCTGCGCGAGTGCTCCTGGGACTTGAAGGGGACGGCGGAGAAGCTCGGCATCACCCGGGCGTCGCTCTACAACCTGGTGGACCGAAGTCCCCACCTCCGCACGGTGAAGGACCTGAGCGCGGAGGAAATCACCCGCTGCTTCAAGGCCTGTGGTGGAGACCTGGACGCCATGGTGCGGCAGCTGGAGGTGTCCCGTCGCGCGCTCCAGCGGCGCGTCAGGGAGCTGGGGCTCGGGCCTCCCGCGTCATGAAGTCGTTGGTCGTGGCAAGCTTCACGGCCCACCGTCCGGGCCGGGCCTGGCCCGCGCACCCGGGCGACGTGGCCGGGAGGCTCGCACCATGCAATGGCATTGGAAGCGCTGGCTGAGCGTCGTCATGTTGTCGCTGGGGTGGGGCTGTGCGCCCGACCCGTCTGGAGCCGACGAGGCGTCCGAGCCGAGCGCTCAGACCCTGGCGGAGTACGACGGCACCGCCTGCCCCAAGCTCGTGGAGGCTCCCTGCCCACCCCAAGGCGCGGTCTGCCCTCCGTTCGACGCCAACAAGCTGTGTGTCATCACCATCTCCAGGGGAGCCCTGCCCGTGTCGCCCGCGAGGAGCTGCATCCGGCGTCGGCAACCGGTCAAGTTCCAGCTCGCCCCCGGCATCAACGCGGCCACGCTCAAGTTCTACGGACCTGATGCCGACGCCCTCTTCGTGGACTACGACAGAATCGACATCCCGCTGACAGCGGGGCCCCGCTCGAAGTGGTGCGGAACGATTCGCCCCAAGGTCATCCTGGGTGGCCACCACTTCGCCGTCACCACCGACACGGGCGCTGGCCAGCCGGGGGACCTGGAAGTAGTCAGAGACCCGGGCGAGGAGGACTGACGCTCCAGGCGTTCAGGGTGACGCCTGGCGCTCCTTGGGCGTCTGAGTGAGCAGGGGCCCCCAGGTCCGCGCGAGCTGGGGACGGGCGGTGAGCGCTTTCGCCAGCGCCTCTTTCGCCCGTGCCTGCTGGCCGGGATGCGCCTCCGGGAAGGCCCGGGCCTGGGTGAGCTCCAGCGCCGAGTGCAGCGCGCGTGTCTCCGCGTCCCCGGGACGCGCCTTCAGCACCGTGGCCGCTCCCGCGAGGCCGCGCTCCAGCACGTCGCGCGCGTCCACGCCGACGCGCGAACGCGCCAGGGCCCAGTCCAGGTGAAGTCTCGCCAGCGCGCGACGGTCATCGTGGGGCCGGGCGCTGACGGTGAGCGCGGTCTGGTGGGCCTGCTCGGCGCGGACGAAGGCGGCCTCCCAATCCTTTGTCGTGAGCACGCTCCAGGCGGCGCCCAGGGAGCGAGTCTCCGCGGCGTAGCGCAGCGCCTCCTCGTCTCGAGGGTTGCGCCGAAGCGCCTCGCCCAGCGCCTGCTCGGCGGCGTCCAGATCAGGCTTCGCGTCCGCGCCCCGCTCCAGCGCGAAGGCGGCGAGCACCCGATGTGCCTGCCCCAGGTTGGCCCAGGCTGTCGACAGGTCTGGCTGGAGCGTGAGCGCCTTGCGTGCCTCTCGCTGCGCCGCGCGCGCGTCGTCTCGCGGGTCTTCTCCCCGGACCAGTCGCAGGGCCGCGCGGGTGACGTGGGCTTCCGACAGATTGCTGGATGGCAGGCCCTGCTTCGGGGCCAGGGCCAGGGCACGGGTGAAGGACGCGTGGGCCTCATCCAGGGCGGGGAAGGGGTCTTCACCGCGCAGCCATGCGTCCCGCGCGCGCTCCAGATGCACCAGCCCCACGCCGCCGTGGAGCTGCGGCACATCCACGTTGAGGGCCAGGGCGCTCTTGTACGACGCGAGCGCGGTGTCCAGTGACGGGCGCGCATCGCCACCGCCATCACGTAGCCTCGCGGCGCGCAGGGTGTGGACCTGGGCCTCGTAGAAGTGGCTGACCAGGTTGCGCGGGTTGAGCGTGCGCGCCTTCTCCAGCGCCTCCCTCGCGCGCTCCAGGTCCGCGTCCGCGTCCGGGTTGCGTGGGTGGGACGCACGCTTGAACCAGGCGCTGCCCAGGTTGATCCACGCGTCCGGCAGCGCCTCGTTGATGCGGATGGCGGTGAGGTACGCGTCGATGGCGCGCTTGCGGCTGCCGAGCGAGTCCTCGCCCACCGCGTCCTCGTGGTCCGCCCACACCTTGAAGATGAGGCCCAGGTTGGAGTGGTAGTCGTAGTCGCGCTCCTGGGGCGCCACGCCGTCGAAGGCTTCAATGGCCTGTCGCAGCATCGGCCTCGGGTCCTCGCTGCGCGCCTGCTGGATGCGCGCGCCCTGCCAGAGCACGAGTCCCAGCGTGTGGCGGACGTCGCTGCTGGTGGGGGCGACGTCGTGCGCGGTCCGGGCCGCCTTCAGCGCCGCTTCCATCGGCGTCGCCGCGTCGCCACCCTGCCGGCTCCGGAACTCGGCGAGCCGGCGGTGCAGCAGGGCCTTCTTCACCAGGGATGGCACGTGCCGGGGCGACGCGGTGAGCGCGCGCTCCAACGCCTCCAGCGCCCGCTCGAGGTGCGGCGTCACGTCCCCCTGGCCATACAGGCCCATGCGCAGCGCCACCTGTTCGACGCCGGCCAGGGCCAGGTGCGCCTCCGGCAGACTCTCCGCGAGCGAGGCCGCGCGGGCGTGGGCCTTCCTCGCCGCGTCCAGGTCCTCCTGTGCGCGCTCGCGACGTCCCGCGTCCGAGTGACGGGTGGCGCGGGCGACCAGCACATCGCCTCGCAGCAGGGGAGCCTCGAAGAACCACGGCAGCCGGTCCCCCAGCGCATCCAGCCGCTCCAGCGCGTCCTCGTACCGCTCCTCGTGGTAGGCGAGCAGGGCGGCGACGTACTCGGCGGGAGGCAGGTCGGCGCCGCTGCCCTGCCGCAGCCACGCGAGCGCGGGCTCCCGGTAGAGCGTCACCAGCTCGCCGCGCCGCGCCTTCCGCTCCGTGGCGGGCAGGTGCTCGGAGGCGCGAAGTCGCTCCTGGTAGAGCTGCCCCAACGCGAGCGCCAGCGCGCAGGCGACGCGAGGCGTGCGGGTGCCGTGGTTCCACGCGGCCTCCAGGTGCTCCCGTGCGCGCGCCGGCTCTCCCAGCGCGAGCCAGCCCCGGCCCAGCGCCTCGTTCCCAGGCCCGAGCGCGTGCTCGCCGCCTCCGAGCATCTCCCCGGCGATGTCCGCCAGCCGCGTCTCCAGCACCTGCCGCTCCTGGCGGGTGTCGTGCAGTCTCGCCAGGGCGGTGTAGCGCGCGCGGGACTCCACGTGCTCGGCCAGCTCGGAGAAGCGGCGCGCCAGGTGCTCTCGCGTGTCGGCCTCGCGTCGGGCCAGCACCGCCTGCACTCCGGCCAGCAGCACCAACAGTCCCGCCACCGCCGCGAGCAGCAGCCTGCGCCAGTGCTTGCGAGTCAGCCGCGCCAGCCGGTACGTCGTGCCCACCGTGCGCGCGAGCACCGGCTCGCCGTCGAGGAAGCGCTGCAGGTCCTCGGCGAGCGCGCGCGCCGAGTCGTAGCGGGCCGCGCGCTCCTTCTCCAGGCACTTGAGGACGATGGCCTCCAGGTCCGCGGGGACTTCCGGCACCAGCACGCGCGGGGGCTTCGGGTCCTCGGTGGGGATGCGGCTGAGCACCTCCAGCGCGTTGCCGCCGGGGATGGGCGGCTGGCCCACCAGCAGCGCGTAGAGCGTGGCACCCAGGGCGTAGACGTCCGCGCGCCGGTCCAGCCGGTTCACCTCGCCGCGCGCCTGCTCGGGCGCCATGTAGTGCGGCGTGCCGAGGATGGAGCCGGTGGCGGTGGCTCCCTCACCCGGGTCCCTGGCGAGGCCGAAGTCCATGACGTAGGGCTTCCACTGTCCGTCGGCCGTGCGCTCCACCAGGATGTTGGAGGGCTTGAGGTCTCGATGGATGAGGCCCGCGCGGTGAGCGGCGTGCACGCCCTCCGCGGCCTGGGCCACCATCAGCGCCTTCTGCTCCAGGGTGAGCACCTCCGCGAGCCGGTGCAGCGGCTTGCCGTCCACGTACTGCATCGCGATGTAGGCGCGGCCCTGGACCTGGCCCACCTCGTACACCTTGCACACGCGCTCATGGTCCACCCGCGCCTGGGCCTGCGCCTCGGCGACGAAGTGCCGCGCCCGCCCCGAGTCGTCGTCCCGCACGAACTTGAGCGCGACGTGACGCCGCAGTACCGGGTCCTGCACGAGGAAGACGCGCCCCATGCCGCCCTGGCCCAGGAAGCGGATAGGCGCGTAGCGCTCCCAGCCCGGCACCGGGAAGGACGGCTCGGCCTCTGGAGGCTCCGGCTCCAGCGCCTTGGGTGGGCCCACGTGGGCGGTGGCCGTGGGAGCGCCCACCAGCGCGCCTTGCTGGAGGGCGGCCCGCGATGCGCCGCGCAGTGAGGCGAGCGTGTGCTCGGACAGTCGCCCCCGCTCTCGCAGCAGCTCCAGCGGCGCGGTTTGCCGGCGCAGGGCTTCCGCACGCAGCGCCGCCACTTCGCTGTCGGAGAGCAGGCCCTCGAAGAGCACGGCCCGCAGCTCCGCCTCGTAGTCCTCGCGCATCGGCGCTCCCTGGCCTCCTGCCTGCGGGGCCTTCCTTCACGAGCCGTCCGGCCAGGGGGTTCTAGCACCCGTTCCCACCGCCATATCCCCCGTGGCACGGGGCGGGCCGCGTTGATATGCAGGGGGCGTCGGACGGCGAGGGTCGTCGTCCCGCCTGTCCCCTGGAGGCTCCATGCACGCCGACATTCATCTTGCCGCGGTGGGAGTCCTGTTCACCCGGAGGACGCGGGCCTGGTAGGGCCGGCGTGAAGGGCCCGTCACAGCGCGGTCCACGTCTCCCGGGTGCCCCTGAAGAACCGAGGTGCGCCGCAGGCACCGCTCTGTCCGGAGTCTCTCCACGTGTCACTTGAAACCTTTGGTTGGGG
>NZ_JBLZWL010000008.1:0-9658 GCF_049194865.1 Corallococcus terminator
TTCCGAGCGTTCTCCTCGAGGCTGTCGGACCGCGCTGACTCCAGCGAGCGCTCCGCTTGTTCGAGACACTGGCGCAACTCGGTCTCGGCCCCACCTCCTGCGTGGGTGCGCGCACGTTCCATCAGTTGGCGGGCCTCCTTCAGGTTGGGATTTGGTGGGTGTTTCTGGGCGACCGAGACGGCTTCGATGCGGCCCGCCAGGGCTTCGAGGCTGGCCTGCGCCTGCGCCTGTGTTTCCGACCACGCCTTGGCGCGTGATTGGGCCGCCGCCAGGGTGGTGGTCAACCGCTGCTGGAGCCCTTGGAGTTCTCTCAGTCCGGCATCGGGCTCCTTCTCCACGTGGGCTCCTGCTTCGCGCAGGGCGCCGGCCAGTTCGCGCAGCTCGGCGGCGGCGTACTGCTGCACGGCGACATCGCGAACCCCCGCAATCGTCGCGTCGCACACGGCCATCAGGGCATGTCCCTCGCGTCGCACCTGCTCCAGTCGCAAGGCTTCCAGTCGCGCTCGTTCCAGTTGCAGCGCTCGCTGTCCATTCACGCTCATCGCCGCTTCTCCTTCTTGCGCTGCTTGAGGGATTTGTTCGTCCGCACCGCGGGGGGAGGGGTGGGTGGTTCAACGAGGGCTTCCAAAGACGCCCTCGTCAGTCCCAGTCCTTCCCAGGCTCCGGTGAGCCGCTCCCAGAGAGGCGACGCTTGCTTGCGTGCATCGCGGAGGGCGCCCATGTGTCGAAGCAGCGGAGGGCTCGCGGTGCGCTCGAGGTCGGGGCCAAGGATTCCCGCGACGCCACGGAGCGACTCGAGCCACCACGACATGCCCTCTGCCAGGACCTGTAGCGCGAGGGGCGCCAGGAGTGCCTGGGTCCAACGGCGCAGCACCAGGTCCGCGCCCGGCCAGCCTTGGAGCCGTCGCGAGAGTTCCTCGACGAGACTCCCATGCTCTTCGACGAGGAATTCCCGAGGGGAGATGGGCAGGAGCGCTTGCAGCTGCCGGTTCCACGTCTCGTCATTCGGAGCGCTCTGCTTCCACACGTTCTGGCTGGTACGTCGCAGGAGGACGACCTGGTCGAGCCGGCTCGGGAGAGCCTCCGAGGCAGGGAGCGCGAGAATGCTGGTGATCGCCTCGGCCGGCTCCAGCAATCCCTGGCTCATATACAGGTGCTCGGACAGCCGTGCCTCGGTGCGCGCGGGAGCGGCGGCGATGAGGGCCCTCCACTGGCTGGTGTGATGGGCTTTCAGCGCGGGGCCCAGCAGGGGGAACAACGGCTCCTGATGTTTCCGCCAGTCCTCGAAGGCTTCGTACCGGAGCGGGGCGGGAACGATTGCGACCACCGCCCAGGCCCAGGTTCGCGCCTGCTCCGCGGACGCGATGGTCGCGACGAGTCGAGCTGACTCCGCGAGCCTCCACAGATCTGATCGAGTCGGGGTGACCTCCAGGCAAACTTCCAGGTCCACGATGAAGCGCTGACTGCGCGACGCCGCTCCCGGCCAACGCCGGTCCATGGCCGCACGGAGCCTCCCCAGCAACGTCAGTGGCGCGACCGAAAGGAGGACCGACATGGCCTGGACCCAGTGCGCGATGAGTGGGTCGAGGACCGCTTCTGGCGTGGTCTCCGAAGGTGCTCCGTCGATGAGCGCGCGCAACACGCTGTCGGGAACGACTTGGGGGCCCGAGGTGACGATGGCCTGATGGAAGGTTCGCCAGGCCATGGCACCCGCGCCGCGCCAGGGCGCGGGCATCGCGTCCGGAACAAGCTGGTTCACGAGGTCGGCGAGTTGTTGGATGGCCGTGATTCGATCCACGCCCGGGCAGCGCGTGGACACCCAGGCCTCGATGCCGGCCCATCCCTGAGGAGTGGGATGAAGCGCCAGTCGCGCGAGGTCCAGCCTCAACACGGGCTCTTCGAGCAGCCTTGGCAGCACGGCCTCGGTTGAGGGTTGCTGACGGACATCCAGTGGTATGTACGTGCCCGCTCCGGTGGCGGGCAGTGCCTTCAGCAGCGCGCGTCGCAGCTCGGTGCCAAGCGCCGCCGCGCCGTCGCGGAGCTTCTCGACGAATTCAAAAGAGTACGTTCCGAGTTCCTCCACCTCGGCGGTGACTTCGTCGAGGAGCAAGGCCTCGCAGCCATCCACCACGAGGGCGCCAGGAGCCTTGTCCGCGTGCATGGCTTCGACGACGAACCCCGGCGCACGCCGAGGGGAGGAGGACCAGTCCCTGATACCCGTGCTCTCGGCGCCGAGGACGTAGACAGCCACCCCTCGGTTGGCCGCGGCGGAGAGGGCTTCCGTGAGTCCAGGAGCGGCGGCCCACGTCGCGTGAAGCAGCACCTCCGTCCGGGCGGCGGCCACCAGACGCTTCGCTTCCTGCACGGCCTGGGCGATGGGCACGAGCCGCTCGCGCAACGTGCTCGACGTTCCCAAGGACTGGCGACGTCGTCGGAAGGCAGGGTGGGGCGCCCAGTCATGTGTCACCGCTTGTGACGGAGTGACCCACTGCTCCAGGGAGTACTGCGTGAGTTGCTCTCGTTGCATCGCGGTGAGAGATGGCGTGTGAAGCTGGAGCCGTCCCTCCGGAGTGGGGACGAGCGCGAGCGGATGTTTCACCCAACTGAAGCCAGCACGAGCCTTGGGGGCCTCGTCACGGGTGAGCACTCGCACGCTCCTGATGCGAGCGTCCGCACCTCCCACGGGAGGCCCGAGTCGCTGGACGATTTCCCGGAGTCGCTCCAGGCCCACTTCTCCCCGAGGCGCGGGAAGCCCGGACGGGTCGCTGACCGGGCATTCAGGGACGGGAGTTCCAAGGGTGTCGACCGGGAGTGACTCCTCCGTGATGAGGTCGAAGCACAAGCCATGGCTCACGGTGGAGGGCTCGCCGTCGACCTGACCTTTTCGGAACAGCTCCAGTCCTCGCGTGGTGAAGCGGACCTCCTCCAACTCGGTGGCCTTGGTCACGCCGGGGAGCAGCTCGAGCGCTTCTTGCGATACCAGGGCGCGCAGGACGTCCAAGAGGAAGCGAGGCTCTCCGAGGCCCAGCTCCTCGGCCATCTCCTGCAACGTGGGCGGGGTGTCGCTGAACGCCTCCATCACGCGAAGCACTGCCCACTCCAGGGCGGTGAGGCGGCGTGGCTCGACCACCTCCAATTGGCAAGCGACGTGCTCGATGGGCCACTGGAGTGGGATTTCCCACCAGGGATTCAGCTCAGGCGAGGAGTTGCCGCGCATAGCGTCTGCCTCCCGCACGGACGGCGATGTTGAAGATGTTTTCGTAGATCGGCTTGGTTTCAAGGGGGCCCCCATCCAGGGGCGGCAGCTCGATGCGCGCTCGCTTGAAGGTCTCCGCGGCGCCGATGATGACCAGCAGCTCCTGGGCCCGGGAGAAGCCTACGTTGATGCGCTGGAACTGGCGCACGAACTCTCCCAGGGAGCCGCGCACGGAGCGCACCAGGCTGGCGATGATGATGGGGCGCTCCATTCCCTGGAAGCGGTCCACCGTGTTGGCCCGGACCTCCATCGCATCGAGGGTGTCCTGCTCGCGGTCGATGGCGCCTCGGAGCGCCTTGAGCTGGGCGCCATAGAAGGTGATCACCCCGACCTGTCGACGGGCGTCCACATGAAGGGTCTCTCCTGCTTGCACCTTCCGCCCGGCCTTCTGGGAGCGCCCCTGCACACGAATCCGTTTCTCTTCGAAGAGGTCGTCGAGGGTGGCGTCAGGGAGCCCACGCAGGCGCCGCTGGACGAAGTCGCGCATCGTCGCGCCTGCCTCCGCCTTATCGACACGCAGATCCAGGCGCTGGCCATAGCCCCGCGCCTTCAGGGCTTCGTTGAGCCGGCGGAGCGTCTCCAGGACCAGCTCCACTTCCAATAGGTTGACCTTGGAGGATCCGCGCTGCTCCTCCCAGTTGGGCTGTTGCTGGGAGTTTCGAGAGGAGTCCACCCAGAGCAGGTGCTGATGGGGCTCCAGGAGCCGGCCACCGTGGCCATCCGGGATGGTCAGATGGTGCTGTCGCAGGGTGTCGAGCTTCTCCCTCGGATTGTCCACTCCGGGGCCCGCTCCGGGTTGGAGCCTTCCTCCGTAGAATTGGTTCACCGCATCCATGACCTGGGGATGCATGCGGTACTGGGTCCACAGCATCGCCTTGAGTTCGTCGGGTGCGGCCTCGAACAACTCCTGGAAGAGGCTGGCCGTCACCATCCGCTGATACTTCTGGAAGGTCTCGGCATCGATATCCCCCTCGGCTCGAGCCTCGGCGAAGCTCGACTCCCGCTCTCGAAACATCGGTGGGAGCTGACGATGGTCTCCCACCAGCACGACCTTGCGGCCCAGGAGCATCGGCATGATGAGCTCGGTCGGCGTGGCCTTGCTCACCTCGTCGATGATGACCATGTCGAACGGCTGGAAGTCCGGGGCTTGGAAGAGCCACTTCTTGCCGGCCTCGTTGCACGTCATCCCCACGACGTTCGCGTGCTGGATATAGAGGGCCTGGAGTTGCTCTCGGTCCGAGTCCGCGACGCGGGCCAGTCGCTGACTCCATTCCTGCTGGACCTCGCGCCACCGTTTGCGGCGTTCGAGTGGTGTCTCGATTTCGCTGTGTGCCGCGCGTTGCTTCTGGGCCGCGGCCTCGACCGCCTGGGCCGAGGGCTCTGGCGGCGGCGCTACGTCTCCGGACGGAAGCAGGGCGTGCCAGGTCTCATTCCATCGCTCCCGAGCCGATTCCAGCGCCTCCCGGAGCTCGCGCTCTCGAGTCAGCTGTCCCTCTCGCTCCGCCCGGAGGTGCCCGAGCTCCACTTCGGCTTCGCGCGCGGTGACCTCCAGTTGTTCCCCGTGGCGCTGGGCTTCGTGGCTCCGGGTGACGAAGGCCCGCGACAGCTCCGGAAGAGACCGGGTGACACGCGCGCTGGCCGCTTGCGCCTGCTCGGTGAGCGCCTCGAGTTCATCGAGGTTCGGCAGCAGCTCTCGTCCCGGCTGGAGGGAGTCCATGAGCTGCTGCGCGGGCAGGGGCGCCGGAGTACCCCAGCCTCGCGAAGAGGAGTCCGCGAACTGCCGCGTGAAGCGAGACCACTGCTCACCTTGGAGTTGTTTGATCTTCTTGTTCAACGCCGGGAGTCGGGCGGCATCGGCATCGGCATCGTCCTCGGACAGCGAGAGGCGATGACGCTCCGCCACCAGGGTGGCCAGCTCGGCCTGGGCACCTCCCGCGTGTCCGCCGCTACAGAGGCGCCGGCCCTCACCCAGCAGGCTTCGCAGCGTCTCCAGCACAGTGCTCCGGCGCTGGATGGCGGCCAGGAGCGCGATTCCATCCAGCGAAGCCACGGAGTCCCGCGACGGCAGAAGGGCACGGGCCTCGCTGACGACGAGGTCGATCTCAGGCAGGTCGAGAGGCGCGGTGAGGGACGGCGGTTCCGCGACACCGTCCGCCCAGGCCTGGAGGGCTCTGAGGACTTCGATGTGGTGGTGGGCGGCCTCCTTGCGTTCGCGCACGTCGCGGACCTGACGTGAGTGCGTGTTCTCCCGATGTCGGGTGTCCTCCAACTGCTCGCTCAGGAGCCGCAGGGTCGTCCGGGCTTCGTCGTGCGCGACCGACACCGCGCGCAAGGTCTCGAGCCGTTGCCGAGCCTGGGCCCATGCGTCCTCCATCCGGGAGGTCTCTTCGATGCGCTCCGTGCAGGCTTCGGAGATGGTGGAGAACCACCGGTCCACCACCTTGCCGGCCAGAAAGTCCTGGTAGTCCTCGTCGACCTTGTCCGCGTTCCCCAAGCGCAGACGGCGAATGCTCGGCCTGTCCGCGATCCGACTGAGCGCATTGTCCACCGCGAGGTTGGTCTGGGATGCGACGAGCACCCGTCCTCCCTCGGCGGTGACCCGCAGGCACAGCTCGGCGATGACCGTCGTCTTGCCGGTGCCGGGAGGACCTTGGATGAGGAAGAGGTCTGGTGCGGCCAGGGCCTTCGTCACAGCCGCGTCCTGTCCGGGATTGAGAGGGCGGGTTCCGGCCAGCGGCGTCAGGGCCGGAGGTGGACTCGCCGGCAGGCTCGCGCGAGCGGCCGAGAAGAGGAAGTCCGCGAGGCGTGGGCAGAAGCCCTGGCTGTTCTGCAGGCGGTCGATGGCCAGGGTCTGATTGCGCAGGGGCGCCAGGTCTCCCGCGATGGAGGAGACGAGGACGCCTCGAGCGGGGAGCAGTTGCTCTTTCTGTCGGAGCCGAACAGCTGTGTCTTCGTCCAGCCGGATGACGACCTGACCTGGTGAGGGTTCGCTTCCGAGGGCGTTGGCCCAGGCGTTTCCAGTGCTCTCGCTTCGCGGATCGAGGCCCGTGACGCTCTCCACCTCGCCGAGCGGCACGGGGTCGGCCTCACGCCGACGCGGAGGCGGAGGCCGCCTCTGATCTGGACGCTCGTCCTTCTCCTGTTCGGGAGGAGTGGCGCTCAGCTCCTGTCCTACGAGGCGGCCAGGGCCAGGGACGGGGTATTTGACGAGGAAGGCCAGCTGGTGCTCATCGATCCACCTCCAGCCGAGGTAGGGCACCTTGACCTGGAGCTTCTTCACGCGCTCTTCCTGCCAGGAGAGAAACGCGCGCCAGCCTTCGAGTCTCTTGCTCGTCTCCTCGCGATGAAAGGGCAGGCGGCCGAGAACATTCAGGTCCTCGGGGTCCATCCACAACTCACTGGGATTCCAGAAGAGCGGCGCGGTGAGTACCCACTCGTGGTCTCGTCGTGGAACGTGAGGGGTGACCTCGAAGCGCTTGACCACGAGCCGCCCCTGGCGACGATAGACTTCCATCCCAAGGGTCTGATGCGCGGCGGCGTAGCTCCCAGCCTCCGGCCCATGGCTCACCGGCCTCAGCAGCCATTTCGGGTGCTGGCGGTCGAAGCTGATGTTGGAGGCAATCAGGGTCGTGGGGATGCGGTCGGGCCACACCCGTTGGCGGAAGCGGGAGAGGAGTGAGCCTTCGCCCTCTTCCAGGCCGAGCTGGTCCCGGTATCGCTGGAGGAAGCCATTCGTCTCCTGCGGCTTGTCGAGGGTGGACTCGGTCAGCTGCAGACAGAGGCGTGCGAGGTGACGGGGTGTGTCCGCGTCGCCCTCCAGGTCTTCGTCAGCGGCGTCATCTTCATCGTCATCCTCATCAATGGCGGCTTCGTGCTCGTCCCTCAGCTCATCAACTCGTGGGTCGATCAAGAACTGATCCAATGTAGGAAAGCGACGCATGCGGTCTCCCTGCCTTCAGAAACAGGGATGCCAAATGCCCGCGCTACCCCTCGCCGGAATGGTGATTCGCGTCGGCGGAGGCGGGCGTTCGGGCTATCCTCCCAGCGACGCCATGAAACTCGAGCGCCATGTCGGAGGGCTCTCCCTCACGCGGAAGGCCAACTATCTGCGGGCGCGCGGCTGGCTCGAGGCCGAAGGTGGCTGGTCGAATGAGATCTTCGGCCAGCACCCCCTGGCGAAGGCGATCCACCACCAGCTCACGGACGACCTGGCCCAGGCGCTGTGTCAGCGCGGCTGGCAGGTGCTCGGGTACTCCGAGCGCGGCTACGTCCAGCTCCGCGACGGAGAGCGCGGCAAGCCGTGCTCACTCCCCAAGGCCCTGCGCACCCAGGCTCGCCGCGAGAAGCGGCCGGTGGCGGAGCTGACCTACTCGCTGTTCCTCGCGGCGCTGGTCGAAGTGGACGCGGGGTAGGGCACCCGAGAGCACGCAGGCCGAGGCCCGGCCGCGCGTCTGCTGCGTGCCACGTCAGGCGGGGCCACCTTTCCCTTTTGAGCGAGAGGGAGTTCGCATGGTCGGCCGCCGTCTTCGCAGGCTCATCCGGGACCCGTATTGGCTGCTGCTCCTCGTCGCGCTCCTCGCCGGAGGCTTGCTTGGCCTGGAGCTGGCGCGCATCCAGTGGGACACCGCCTCGGCCTTCTTCGGCCAGGCGTGGCGTGGCGACCCCAGTGAGACACGCTCCGCGCTCACCGCGCTGTTCGGCCTCCAGATCACCGTCCTCACTGTCGTCCTGTCCTTGAATGCACCGGTCATCCAATCCGCGGCGAACCAGTACTCGCCCCGGCTCGTCCCGCTCTATCTGAAGAGCGCGCCGCTGCGCCGGGCCATTCCCCTGTTCTGTTTCTCCAGCGGCTACATCATCGTGTCCGTGCGCGAGCTGGGCCTGATCGCCGACGAGGCAGTGCGACCACGCCCCGTCCTGTCAGCGGCCTTCATCCTGGTCTTCTGCGCGCTCATGGCCCTGGTGCTGTGCCTGATTCGCACGTTCCGCTACATGCGCGTGGAGCGGGTCCTCGGCCTCGTCCAGGACCTGGTGGTCTCCGCGGCGGAGCGACGCATCCGCGCGCGACTGAGTGGGCTCGTCCTGGACCCCACCGCGACGCTGACGCTGCCTCCCGAGTCCATCGCGCTCACGGTGCCGTCCTCGGGCTACCTCACCGAGGTCGACCTTCGACGGCTCACACAACTCGCTCGGGAGTGGAATGTGCGGACCCGCATCGACGCCCTGGTGGGGGACTATGTCGACGCCGGTTCGGTCGTCGGCTGGGTGGTGCCGGAGGCCGCGGGGCGGATGGACCCTCGCGCGATGCATGACCTGGCCACCACCCTCATTCTCAACGCGGTGCGAGAGCCCGACTGCGACCCCGCGCTCGGGATTCGCATCCTGGTCGACGTCGCCAACCGGGCCCTCTCGTCCTCCTCCAACGACGCCTATACGGCCCGACAGGCGCTGCAGCAGGTCCGCTCGGTGTTGCGCCGACTGGGGCACCTGCCGCTCGGGGACTGGAACGTCATCGACCCCGAGGGCCAGGTGCGCGCTTCCGTCGCGGGCATGCGCCTGCGCGACTATCTCTTCCTCGCGGTCGATGGCCCCCTCCACCACGCCATGGGCAATCCCGAGGTCCTCGAGGAGGTGCTCCAGATCGCCATCGCCGTGGGGCTGACCGCGCAGGACGAGGAAGACCGAGCCGCGGCCCAGGCACTGGTGGCCCGGGTGCTCGAGGAGGCCGCCACGCAGGAGCCTCCGGCTCGGGAACGTCTCCACCGCATGCTCACCGCGGCGAGCAGGGTCCGCGCGTCCTTCGCACCAGACTCACCCCAGTGGGGCCCTCACTGAGCCGGTCCCATCCTCGCGCCGCGCCAGGGCTCGCGGCCCTGGCACGGCACCGATGCGCGTGGCTCAGCCGAGGCCCCACGGGAGCCCCAGCACCTGCCAGCCCACGAGGAGGAGGATCCACGCGATGAAGACCACCACGACGTACGGCAACATCAGCGCCACGATGGTGCCTACGCCTGCTTCCTTCTGGTACTTCTGCGCGAAGGTCACGATCAGCGCGAAGTAGGCGTTCAGCGGCGAGATGGCGTTGAACGGACCGTCACCCACGCGGTACGCGGCCAGCACGGCCTCCGGGTCGACATTCAGCCGCATCAGCAGCGGCACGAAGACAGGGGCGAAGATGGCCCACTTCGGAATGGCGCCCGTCATGATGAGGTCCAGCACGGCGACGACCCCGACGAACCCGACGAGCAACGGCAGCGCCCCGAGCCCCGCATCCTCCAGGATGTCGCCCATCTTCACGGCCGCGAGCGTCGCCATGTTGGTGTACGTGAACAAGGCAATGAACTGGCTGATGATGAAGAGCAGGAAGATGAGCGAGCCCAGCCCCGCCACCGCCTTCTCCAT
>NZ_JBLZWL010000014.1:0-7074 GCF_049194865.1 Corallococcus terminator
TGGACGAACTGCTCGTCCTTCTTGATGTCCGGGAGGATCTGCTTGACGGCGACGAACTTGCGAAAGCCGCCCGGTCCCGAGGTGAAGGCGAGGAAAAGCTCCGCCATTCCGCCCATCGAGAGGCGGGTGAGGATTTCGTATTTTCCAATGCGCCGCCCCCGGTCGGGATCTTCGCTGGCGCCATCCTGCCTGGCCATGAGCCTCGGCATGTTATCCGCGCCAGACACCTCCGTCGATGACAGTCGTTCGAAAAGGACCCACCCCCTTGGGTGAGGCGAGCCGCCGAGCACGCCTCTACCCCCACGCCCGGAAGGAGTCCTCTACACTGACCTGTTCAAACCACGGCGGAGCCACCGGGCTCCGCGCCGAAAGGACCGCATATGCTTCGCCACGCGCAACGGCTGGGACTCGTCATGGGACTGGCGACGGTGGTGCTGCTCGCCTGTGCTCCCGCCAGTGCGGAGGACTCCGCCTCCAACAAGACACAAATCAAGAATACCCAGACGAAACCCGCGGCCACCCCGCCGAGCGACACGAAAGAAGGGACAGCGAAGGAGGCGCCCCAGAAGGACGGGGAGGAGAAGCCGGCGGAGGACACGGCGGCGAGCGAAGGCGGTGGCCGGTGTACCGGCAAGGCGACCTTCTGCGGCGTGTACTCGAGCGTCTTCTGCAACAGCCAGCCCGGGTGTTCCTACTCGTACGCCTCGAAGATGTGCATGGGCATCGCCATGGACTGCAAGAAGGCCACGAACGCGACCTTCTGCGGGAAGATCAAGGGCTGCGCCTGGAAGTGACGCCGTGAGGCCACGGCGTCACGCGCTCAGGGCGCGCACCCGCTCCGCGAGGTTCTGGGTGAAGAGCCGGTAGATGCGCAGCGCCGCGGCCTCATGCGTGTCCAGGTAGTGCTCGAAGGCGGCGCGGCTGATGCGCAGCGCGCGCACGGCCGTGCGTGCCCGCACATGGGCGGACACCGGCGCGTCCTGCACCAGGGAAATCTCTCCAAGGTACGCGCCCGGCCCCAACGAGTTGAGCTGCCGGGCATCCGCCTCCGGCCCGCTGAACACGTCCACCGTGCCCTCCAGGAGCACGATCAACCCGACGCCGGGCTCGCCCTTCTCCAGCACCACCGAGCCCTGCGCGAGCACCACCTGCCGCGCCTGCCGGTAGAGGTCCTTCATGTCTTCCAGGCCCAGCTCGCTGAAGATGGGAATGGCCTTGAGGAAGCGATACCCGTTGGCCACGGGCGTGGCGATGGCCGCGTTGCGCCGCCCCAGCACCGCCTCCGCCTCCGCGTTCATCCCCATGCGCCGCAAGAGCCGCGCGCGCTCGGTCACCATGGCGGGCTCCGCGCGAGCCACCTCGGAGCTGGCCAACGCGTCCACCAGCACGGCGAGCGCCCGGTGCGTGAAGCCCTCCACGTCCAACAGCCGGCACATCCGCAGCACGGCCTCGATGTAGCGAGGGTCCTCGGGCGTCACGCCCCCCAGCGCCTCCACCTCCGCGTGCGGCTGGCCCAGCTCCCGGTAGAGGTCCGCCGCGTCGAAGACCCGCTTGAGCCGGACCAGGCACTGCGCCATGGACTCGCGCGCGCCCAGGCCGCGATAGACCTCCAGCGCTCGCTCCAGGGCTCCGCCGCGCTCGAAGGCCGCCGCCGCGCGCTCGGAGTCTCCCGCGCGCAGCCACGCCTCCGCCGCTTCCATGTACTGGCCACTCTGGACGTAGAGGTCCGCGGCCGCCGCGTCGTCGCCGCTGCCATCCATCAGCCGCGCGGCGCCCAGGAAGTCCCTCGCGCGGCGCAGCACCTCCACCAGTCCGCGCCGCTCCTTCACCGGCCCTTGGGCCGCCTGCTTGCGAAGCCGCTCTCGTTGCGAGGCCCCCAGTTCCTCGTAGAGCTGCGCCGCCTCTTCTGTCTCGTCCAGCTCCACGAGCGACCGCACCGCGCGCAACGCGCCCTCAGCATCCGTCCCCATGCGTGCGCCCCCCACGCTCTGACCGCCTGTGGCTCCTGGCATGTCACATCCCTCCGGCCCGGTAGGCCGCCAGAAAAGGCCCGGTTTGGCGCTTTTAGCGCGCCCCCCCGACTGTCACGACGCCCCTTACCTCGTGAAGCACCCTAAACGTGAGATAGAAAGCATCAAGGACGAAACACCATGCCACACGCGCGCCCCGCCACCGTCATTGCCTGGCGCCCACTCTCGGTTCCCGAGATGCAAGTGGTCCGAGTGGAGAATGACACCCGCCTGTGGACGGGACATTCCACCGGCTACGGCCTCACCGTGACGTATGGAGGCGCTTTCGACTTCTGGTACCGCAAGCGCGTCTGGACCCATGGGCCCGGCCGGAGGATCAAACTCAAGGAGCCGGGTGAGGTGCACCGCGACGAGAGAATCCACGCTCCCGTCACCGCGCAGTCCGTCACCTTCGCTCCGGCGCTGGTGAATCAGGCGTCGCTCCTGCTGGGCCTCGCGCGCACGCCGCATCTGCGCACCGCGCTGTCAAACGGCCAGGGACGCATGGAGCTCGCGGCCCTCGCGCTCCATGAGGCGCTGGCCCGGCGGACACGGGACTCCCTGGAGTGCGAATCGCTGGTCGCGGAGACGCTCGAGGCCCTGCTCACCGAGTACGGCGAGACGAAGCCCACGCCCTCTCGTGCTCCGCATCACGCGGCGGTGTCACGCGCCCGCGACTTCCTCCACGAGAGCTTCACGCAGAACGTGGAGCTGGAGACGCTCGCGGTGGCGGTGGGGCTCAACAAGTTCCATCTGCTGCGCGTGTTCCGCGCGGAGCTGGGACTGCCTCCCCATGAGTACGTGACGCATCTGCGCGTGGCCCGCGCGAAGACGCTGCTCGAACAAGGGCTCGCCGCGGGCACGGTCGCGGTGGAGGTCGGGCTCTACGACCAGAGTCAGCTCAACCGCCACTTCGGCCGCATCGTCGGGATGACCCCGGGCCAGTACGCCCGAGCGAGTCAACGTCAATAGCGCCCAAGCCCGGCACCCCGCCCCACCCCTATTCCTCGGTGCGGTCCCAGACAGCTCGCGCCCAGCCCGGCCGCGAGGCTGTCTCTCCGAGGAGTGCACATGACACGCCCCCGCGCCTTCGTGCCGTGCCTGCTGTTGTCGCTGTCTCTCGTTCCCACCACCCACGCCGCGTCGGACACGCCAGCGCCGACAGCTCCCGCGTCCCGAGCCGGGTCCACCCCCGAGCCCTCCAAGGGCCTGCGCGTGACATGGCTCGGTCACGCCGCGTTCGAGGTCATCTCTCCGGGCGGGACGCGCCTGCTCATCGACCCGTGGCTGAAGGACAACCCGAGCACGCCCACGGAGTGGCAGGCCCTGGCGCGCTTCGCCGAGGAGAAACCCGCGGCCATCCTCGTCACGCACGCCCATGGAGACCATGCCGGCGACGTCCCCGAGCTGGCTCGCGTGACGGGGGCGCTCGTGGTCACCACGGGCGAGCACCTGCGGGCCATGAAGATTCCCGAAGCCCAGCAGCACAGCGTCAACGTGGGCGGGGGCTTCACGCTCGGCGACGTCAAGGTGCATGCGGTGCCCGCGATGCACTCGACGGAGCCCGGAGGAAGACCGCTGGGCTACGTGCTCACCTTCGCGGACGGACGCTCGCTCTACCACACGGGTGACACCTGGCTCTTCGGCGACATGTCGCTCATCCAGGAGCTGTTCCACCCGGACATCATCCTGCTCGCGGCGGGAGGTGGACGCTGGGCGCTGGGACCCGACACCGCGGCGCTGGCCATCCGGAAGTACTTCCGTCCATCCCTCATCATCCCCATGCACTACGGCACCTTCGAGCCCCTCTCCACCGAGCCCGAGGTGCGCGCCGCGTTTCGCGGTGACCGCCGCGTGAAGTTCCTCACGCCGGGACAGCGGACCGCGCTCTAGACAGCGCGACTCAGCGAGGCGTCCGAGGCACCCGACTTCACCTTCACCGACACTCGCGAGCGGCGCGTCACCGGGGGAGCGCTGACGCCGCGGCAGGTCTACCCGACAGCTTCACTGGGCCTGCTCGTCGTCCTCTGAGCATCCCCCTCCCCTGCCCTGTCGAGCGCGTGACACGCGACGCCCGCCACACCGTGCAGACACCCGAGCTGTCTCTTCACCGTGGTGAGGTTTCCCACGGGATGGCCCCGGTCCTCCGGGGCTGTCCTTCACGCAACACGCTTGCCGAATCGCAGGAGCCCGCGCCATGAGGATGTCGTTCCAGGCCTTCACTCTCATGGGGTGGGCCTTGCTCGGGCTCGCCTGCGGTCGGAGCACGCCGCCCGCCTCACCGCCCACCGCAGTGCGCATCGCCACCGTGGGCCGCTCCGGGACGACCGCGGACGCGCGCTTCTCCGCGGAGATTCAGCCCGCCACCCGCGTGGACCTGGCCTTCAAGGTCGGCGGCTACGTGGAGTCCATCGCCAAGGTGCGCGATGTCGACGGCCGCCCTCGCATCCTCCAGGAAGGCGACAACGTCCGCGAGGGAATGGAGCTGGCGGCGCTGCGCAAGACGGACTACTCGCAGAAGCTCACCGAGGCACGCGCGGCGCTCGCCCAGGCCCGCGCCGCCGAGGAACAGGCGCAGATCAACTTCGACCGCACGACGAAGCTCGTCGCCGCCGAGGTCCAGACTCCCGCGCAGCTCGATGCCGCGCGCACCCAGAAGGACAGCGCCACCGGAGCCGCCGCCGTCGCCCGGGCACGCGTGGAGGAGGCCCGCACCGCGCTCGACGACACGCAACTTCGCTCGCCCCTGACGGGCGTGGTGCTCAAGCGCGCGGTGGAGGTCGGCGCCCTGGCCGCGCCCGGCACCGTCGCCTT
Organism: Corallococcus terminator; assembly: GCF_049194865.1. Lineage (GTDB taxonomy): Bacteria > Myxococcota > Myxococcia > Myxococcales > Myxococcaceae > Myxococcus > Myxococcus terminator_A. The sequence goes on from NZ_JBLZWL010000014.1 coordinate 4,824, forward strand.
CTCCGTCGCCGAGACGCAGAGCGTCCGCGTGCTGTTCGGCGTGCCCGACACGCTGCTGCCCAGCGTCCGACTCGGCGCCCCGCAGGCCGTCATCACCCAGGCCTTTCCCGGCCAGCAGTTCGAGGGGCGCATCTCCCGCATCGCCCCCTCCGCGGACCCGAAGAGCCGAGTCTTCGCCGTGGAGGTCTCCATCCCCAACGCCGACCAGCGACTCAAGCCCGGCATGGTGGCCGCGCTGTCACTCCGCGACGGAGGCACCGCCCGACTCCAGCCCGAGCTGCTCGTCCCGCTGTCCGCCATCGTCCGCGCGCCGGGCAAGCCGGACGGCTTCGCCGTGTTCGTCCTCCAGGAGCAGGACGGCAAGTCGCTGGTGAAGGCCCGCGAGGTGACGCTCGGCGAGTACCTGGGCAACGTCATCCCCGTGAAGCAAGGGCTCCAGGCCGGTGAGCGCATCGTCGTCACCGGGGCCAGCCTCCTCTCGGATGGCGAAGCGGTCGAGGTGATTCCTTGAGCGCTCCCACCGACGAGTCCAGCACGCCTCCCACTCCGGAGCAGGCGGAGCGGGCGCGCGACGAAGACCTGGTGCGCCACAAGCACAACACCGCGCGCTACTTCACGGAGAAGCGCCAGGTGGCCTGGGTCTTCCTGGCGTTCACGCTCGCGTGGGGCGTCTACGGCTACGTCAAGATGCCCAAGGCGAAGGACCCCGTCATCGCCGTGCGCGTCGCGGTGGCCACCTGCCTGTGGCCGGGGGCAGAGGCGGAGAAAATCGAGCAGCTCGTCACCCGCCGCATCGAGCAGAAGATCTCCGAGAACTCCAGCGTCGAGAAGATTGAGTCCATCAGCCGCACCAGCTTGTCCGTCGTCTACGTCACGCTGAAGGAGGACGTGACGGACCGGGCCAAGGAGTTCGACGACATCCAGGGGCGGCTCGACACCATTCGCGACCTGCCCTCCGGCGCCGGCCCCGTGCAGTTCCTGAAGGACTTCGGAGACACCGCCACGCTGATGCTCACCGTGGCCAGCCCGAAGGCAAACGACGTGGAGCTGGAGCTGCGCGCCCGCGCCATCGCCCGCGCCATCGAGGACGTCCGTGCCTCGGCGACGTCCAGTGAGCCGCGCGCGACGGTGGTCGTGAGCTTCCCCCCCGCCATCAACGCGACGTCCATGCAGCGGCTGGGAGACCAGGCGCGCCGGTTCTTCGACACCCTGGCCGAGACGGACGACGCCCGGCTCATCCAGAGCCCCGGCTTCATCGGCGTGGACATGGCCACGTCCCTGGACGACGCCGAGCTGCTGGAGCACCTGCGCGCGTTCGCCCAGGACCACCTGAGCCTCTCCGAGCTGCACCCCGATGTGTGGCGCCCCATCGTCGTGCGCTCACCCAAGGATGCACTGGCGCGCCTGACGGAGAACGCGGGAGACCGCTACAGCCACCGGCAGCTCGACGACTTCACCGACACCCTTCAGAGGCACCTCCAGCGCCTGCCGGTCGTCTCCAAGGTCACCCGCATCGGCGTGCTGCCGGAGAAAATCTATCTCGAGTACTCCCAGGAGCGCCTCGCCTCCTACGGCGTCAACCAGTCCGGGCTCGCCAACCTCATCTCCTCGCGCAACATCACCGCGCCCGGCGGCATCCTGGAGATTGGCGGGAAGAGCATCACCATCGACCCATCCGGAGAGCTCACCAGCGAGACGCAACTGGGTGACATCCTCGCCACGCCCAGCGGCGGGACTCCGGTGTACCTGCGAGACCTGGTGGACGTGCGCCGCGACTACCAGAGCCCGCCCCGCTTCCTGAACTACCTGGACGCGCGCGACGCACAGGGTCACTTCGTCCGAAACCGCGCCATCACCCTGGCCGTCAACATGCGGCCCGGTGAGCAGATCGACCACTTCGGCAAGGTGGTCAACGAGGAGCTGGCCCACGTCAAGCGGCTGCTCCCAGAGGACCTCGTCATCCGCCGCACGTCGGACCAGCCGCTCCAGGTGAAGGAGAACGTCGACCTGTTCATGTCGTCGCTCTACGAGGCCATCATCCTCGTCGTCCTCGTCGCGCTCATCGGCTTCTGGGAGTGGCGCACCGCCCTGCTGCTGGCCCTGTCCATCCCCATCACCCTGGCGATGACCTTCGGGCTGATGCACGTGTTCGGCGTGGACCTGCAGCAGATCTCCATCGCGTCGCTCATCATCGCGCTGGGCCTGCTGGTGGATGACCCGGTCGTCGCCAGCGATGCCATCAAGCGCTCCC
>NZ_JBLZWL010000069.1:0-6544 GCF_049194865.1 Corallococcus terminator
CCGGCTTGAGCCGGACATCTGTCTCGATGCGCTTCGCCAGCGCCGCGACGGAGGGCGCCTCGAAGAGGGTCCTCAAGGGGACCTCTGCCTTGAGCAGCGCGCGAATCCGCGCCACCACCTGCGTCGCCAGCAGGGAGTGGCCGCCCATGCTGAAGAAGCTGTCGGTGACGCTGACGCGCGGCAGCTTCAGCACCGCCGCGAACGACTCCGCCAGTTGCTCTTCTAGCAGGTCGCGCGGGGCCACGAAGGGCGCCGCGCCACGCAGGCTCTCCACGTCCGGCGCCGGCAGCTTGCCTCGCGCCAGCTTCCCGCTCGGCGTCAGCGGCAGCGCCTCCAGCTTCATCAACGCGGGCGGCACCATGTGCTCCGGCAGCTTCCTCGCCAGCGCCTCCCTCAGCACCTCCGGCTCCCACGCCGCCCCCGCCCTCAGCACCACGTACCCCACCAGCCGCTTGTCCCCCGGCGCGTCCTCATGCACCCCCGCCGCCGCGTCCCTCACTCCCGGCAACTCCCTCAGCGCCGCCTCCACCTCCCCCAACTCCACCCGGAAGCCCCTCACCTTCACCTGCGCGTCCAACCGGCCCAGGAACTCCACCACCCCGTCCCCCCTCCACCTCGCCCTGTCTCCCGTCCGGTACAGCCTCGCCCCCGCCTCCCTCGCGTACCCGTCCGGCACGAAGCGCCTCGCCGTCAGCTCCGCCCTCTCGTGGTACCCCTGCGCCAGCTGCGCTCCGCCGATGTACAGCTCTCCCGCCACTCCTATCGGACACAGCCGCCCCTGCCCGTCCAACACCAGCAGCTTCGTGTCCGGCAGCGGCACCCCTATCGGCGGCAGCCTCGGCCAGCTCGCAGGTGGCCCCTTCAGCCGGTGCGCGCTCACCACGTGCGTCTCCGACGGGCCGTACTGGTTCTCCAGCACGCACCCCGGCAGCTTCTCGAAGAAGGCCACCACCGCGGGCGTCACCTGCAGCTGCTCTCCCGCCGTCACCACCTCCCTCAACGACGACGGCACGCTCGCCCCGTGCGCCACCGCGTCCGCCAACGCCTGCAGCGCGACGAAGGGCAGAAACAACCGCTCCACCCGGTGACTCACCATGAAGTCCAGCAGCGCCGGCACGTCCTGCCTCAGCGCCGCGGGCGGCACCACCAGCGTCCCGCCCGCGCTCCACGTCGAGAAAATCTCCTGGAAGGACACGTCGAAGCTCAGCGACGCGAATTGCAGCGTCGTCGCCTCCGCCTTCACCGAGTGCGCCCGCTGCCACAGCAGCAGGTTGCACAGCGCCGCGTGTGACAGCGCCACCCCCTTCGGCTTCCCCGTGCTCCCTGACGTGTACACCACGTAGCAGGTGCCTCCCGGTGGCACCGCCCTCGGGGGCGTCATGTCCGGCCGCCTCCCCACCTCCCCTGCTTCCTCGTCCACGCACAGCGCCAGCCCGCGCGCCCTCTCCGGCAAGGCCCCTCGCTGACTCACCTGCGTCAGCACCCTCACCACCTTCGCATCCCCCACCATGTACCCCAGCCGCTCCGCCGGGTACTTCGGGTCCAACGGCACGTACGCCGCTCCCGCCTTCAATATCCCCAGCACCCCCACCAGCTGCTCCAGCGAGCGCTCCATGCACAGCCCCACCCTGTCCCCCGCTCCCACACCCGCCGCTCCCAGGTGCCACGCCAGCTGATTCGCTCGCCTCTCCAGCTGCGCGTACGTCAGCCGCTGCCCCTCGAACACCACCGCCACCGCCTCCGGCGTCCTCGCCGCCTGCGCCTCCACCAGCTCGTGCGCGCAGACCCCGCTTCGCGACTCGACCGACGTCGCGTTCCACGTGTCCAGCACGAGCCGTCGATCCAGCTCCGTCACCAGGGACAGCTCGGACAGGCGCAGATGGGGAGCCATCACCGCCCGCTCCAGCACGCGCTCCAGATGTTTCACCAGGCGCTCGGCGGACTCGGGCGCGTAGAGGTCCGTGCGGTACTCCAGCGTCCCCGACAGTCCCGTCGACGTCTCGCTGAGCGTGAACGTGAAGTCGAACTTGGACGTGCCGCTGTCCACGTCCAGCGAACGGAAGCGCAGCCCCGGGCTCTCCAGCGCCGCCATGGGCGTGTTGACCAGGACCAGCGCCACCTCGAAGAACGGCGTGCGCTTGGGCTGGCGCTCCGGCTGAAGGACCTCCACCAGCTTCTCGAACGGCACATCCTGGTGCGAGAAAGCACCCAGCGTCGTCTCGCGCACGCGCTCGATCAGCTCACGGAACGTCGGGTCCCCATCCAGCTTCGTGCGCAGCACCAGCGTGTTCACGAAGAAGCCGATCAGTCCCTCCGTCTCCGGCGAGGTGCGACCCGCGACAGGCGCTCCGATACAAATGTCGTCCTGCCCCGAGTAACGCGACAACAACACCTGGAGCCCCGCGAGAAGTCCCATGAACAACGTGGCCCCCTCCTGGCGACAGAAGCCACGCAGCATGCGGACCAGCCCCACCGGCAGCTCCACCTTGAGCACCGCCCCCGAGTGGGCTGCCCCCGCGACGCGAGGATGGTCCGTCGGAAGCTCCAGCGCGGGCGGCGCGCCCTCCAACCGCTGCCGCCACCACGTGAGCTGTCGTTCCAGCGCGTCGCCTCGCAGCCGCTCGCGCTGTCTCGCCGCATGGTCCGCGTACTGGAGCCCCAGCTCCGGCAGCGGCGAGGGCCAGCCCGCGCTGAAGGCCTCGTAGAGCGCCACCACCTCACGGATGAGCACGGAGATGGACCACGCATCCGAGATGATGTGGTGCATCGTGACGACGACCACGTGCTCGCGCTCCGTCAGCCGCAACAACCGCGCGCGCAGGAGCGGCCCCCGGACCAGGTCGAACGGACACCGCGCCTCCTCACGCACGGTGCGCAGGGCAATGGCCTCTCGCTCCGCTTCCGGCAGATAGCGCAGGTCCTCCACCTCCAACGCCATGGGCGCGTTGCCCGCGTGCGCCACCACCTGCAGCGGCCGGCCATCTCGCGCCGGGAACACGGTGCGCAACGACTGGTGTCGACACACCAGCTCCGTGAAAGCCCGCTCCAGCGCGGCGACGTCCAGCGTCCCCTCCAGCCGCAGCGCCGCCGGCAGGTTGTAGAGCGGGCTGCCGGGTGCGTACTGGTCCAGGAACCACAGCCGCTGCTGCGCGAAGGACAACTCCGCCTGCCGCTCACACGGCACCAGCGACGACGGCCGCTCCTCGCGAGACGGATGCAGCGGCTCCAGCACTTCACCGGGCTGCAACGCCACCAGCGCATCGATGCGCCCCGCCAGCGCCGACACCGTCACCAGGTCGAACATCTCCTGGAGCGACAGCTCCACCCGGAGCGACGTCCGGATGCGCGAGAGCACCTGTGTCGCCAGCAGCGAGTGCCCACCCAACTCGAAGAAACTGTCGAGTGCACTCACCTGCGAGATGTTCAGCACCTCACTCCAGATTCGCGCGACGGCGCGCTCCGTGTCGGTGCGGGGTTCCATCGCACGAGTGACGCTGCGCTCTACGAGGAGGTCCTGGGAGCGTGGCTGGGTCATGGGAAGGGCCTGGGGAGGGGGAGTCCAGGTAAAACAAGTCTTACTGAGAAAACCTGGGTAAATGCACGCAGCCCCCTACCAAGGATGCGCGGTTCACACTTGGGCGCGTGGTGTACGCCGGACCCGGGGATGCACCGTTCAGGGCAGGGCATCCGGAAAATTGCTCCAGGCCTGGATGGCCGGCGCACTGCGGCAAAGCAGACTGTCCTATAGTCGCTGTTTCAAACCGACCATGAAGACAACGCTCTCACTCATGACGCTCCTCGCCGCCGGCGCCAGCCAGGCCGCGGGGTTCCAGATCGACACGCAGAGCGCACGGGCCACAGGCCTGGGCAATGCGGCCACGGCGTGGCTCGAGGACTCGTCGGCGATCTACTCCAACGCGGCCAACATCCTCGGCGTGAAGACGTTGGACATCACCGTCGGCGATACCGCCATCCTCCCGAACCTGAAATTCACCCCCACGGGAGGCGCCACGCAGGGCCAGAAGCTGACGTTGTCACCGCCGCCGCATGTGTTCGCGGTGTTTCGTCCCTTCGAGAAGCTCGCGTTCGGCGTGGGGGCCTACACGCCCTATGGCGCGCGCAGCAACTGGGAGGACGACTTCGTGGGGCGGTTCCGCGGGCAGCAGTCGAGCCTCGCCGCGTATTACATCAACCCCACTGTCGCGTATCAGCTCCACGACGCCATCCGCGTGGGCGCGGGCGTGGACATCGTGCGCTCCACGGTGGAGATCCGCCGCGCGCTGAACTTCCTGGACAGCGAAGGGGCCGTGCACCTGGGCGGCGGCGCGTGGGGCGTGGGCTTCAACGCGGGGCTCCAGGCGGAGCTGCTGCCCGGCGAGCTGACGCTGGGCGTGCACTACCGCAGCTCCGTCGCCGTCACGTTCGAGGGGCAGGCCGACTTCCAGAACATCCCCATCGAGTTCCAGCAGCGCATGACGGACCAGCGCGTGAGCGCGGATGTCACCTTCCCCGCCACGCTCGCGCTCGGCCTGGCCTTCTATCCCATGGAGCGGCTGACCCTGGCGCTGGACGCCCAGGTCACCTACTGGTCCAGCTTCGAGCAGCTGGCCATCGAGTTCCCCGACTCGCCCGCGCTCGACAACCCCATCGCGAAGACGTGGTCGACGAAGGTGAAGTATCACCTGGGGGCCGAGTACGCCGTCACGCCCCAGCTCCAGGCGCGCGCGGGCCTGGTCGCGGACCTGTCGCCCAGCCCCGCCGACACGCTGACGCCGGACCTGCCGGATGCGGACCGCTACAAGGTGGCCCTCGGCGCGGGCTACACCACTTCCAGCGGCCTGCGCGCGGACGTGGGCTACCAGTTCGTCTTCCTCGCGGACACGGAGAGCACCGCGCCGGGCATCGACGGAACCTACTCCGGCTCCGCGCACGTGCTCGGCGTGACGCTCGGCTTCGCGATGTAGTCCTTCAGTCCAGGGGCCGGGCGATGACCTCCATCGTCCGGTGCATGCGCCGCATCCCCAGCTTCACGAGCGCGCGGCGCATCTCCGCCTGACCCCAGAAGTGCTTGCGGAACACGTCCCGGTCCAACCTCAGCAGCGTACAGGGCGTCAGCGCCTTCACCGTCGCCGTGGCCAGGCGCCCTCGCAACATGGAGACCTCACCGAAGACGTCTCCCTCCACCATGTCCGGATACGACGTGATGTGTCCGTCCGCGTGCGTGTGGAAGACGCCGCAGCGGCCTCGCAGCAGGATGTAGAGCGCCTCGCCCGGACTGCCGTAGGTGAGCAGCTGCTCCCCGGCCTCCACCGAGCAGGGAACGAGCGCGCAGCCCAGCTGGGTCCACAGCTCCGGCGACAGCTCGTTCAACAGGGCGCTGCCACTCAGGGCATCCGCGAGCAGCCGCTCGCGACACCGCATGGCCACCACCGGCGCCTCCAGCCCGTGACGCGCGCCCATCAGCGACAGGCCCGTCCGCGACAGCTCACGCAGCACCGTCCGCTCGAGCGTGACGACGCTGGCCGTGCGCGGGCACTTCGTCAGCAGCGACAGCTCCCCGAAGAAGCTCCCACCCGTCAGGTGTCCCACCATCCGGGCCTCGCGAAGTCCACCCTCCCGGTACACCCCCACCTTGCCCTCCAGGATGACGAACAGCGACGCGCCGGGGTCCCCTTCGCGAACCACCACGCGGCCCGCGGGCAGGAACCGCGTCCACACGGGGAGTGGAGCGGGGCCCACCGGGGTGGCCTCGGGGGCGGGAATGGTCGCCCCCACGCGCTGGGGCGATGATTCCCCGGATTCCCCAGAGACGTGAGGCTGGGTCGAGGTTGAGAGCGGAGAAGCCAGACGCGCCATGCTGCCTCCACGGTGGGGCTACATGACAAACGTAGACGCGCTCAATCCATGTCGCAGTGAACGCCTTCACACCCCGGATGCCCCCAGGTGCTAAGGGGTTTCCCGGCCCAGGCGGTCCGGATGGACCAGGGTGATTCTCCCTCCCTCATAGGACAGCAATCCCTCGCGCACATAGAAGCGCAGCCACTTGTTCGTGCTCTCCCGGGTCAGCCCACAGAGGTTGGCCAGCTCCGTCTGGGTGAGCTTTCGTGGAATGACCACACCTCCAGGGCCGCGCTCGCCCTGATCCCTCGCCAGGTCCAGCAACACCCGCACCAATCGCTCCCGAGCATCCAGGAAGTGGGTGTCGTGAACGAGCTGGGTGACGTGGCGGACCATCCGGCTCAAGGTCGCCAGCAAGCCCAGCGAGGTGCCGGGCCGGTCCTCCAGGAACCGACGGAAGTCCTCTCGCTGGAGGGCCAGCAGCTCCGACTCCTCCCGCGCGACGGCATCCGTGGAGCGGGGCTCTCCGTCCAGCAACGCCAGCTCCCCGAAGAAGTCCCCTCGCGCCAACAACGCCAGGATGACTTCCTTGCCGTCAGGCGAGCTGAGCCGGATGGCGACCTCTCCGCGCCGGATGACATACAGCGACGTCCCCACGTCCCCCTGATGGAAGACAACCTCGCCTCGCGCGAAACGTCGCGGACGC
>NZ_JBLZWL010000114.1:0-6443 GCF_049194865.1 Corallococcus terminator
GACTTCGACCCGGACCGAGGCGGGCTGGAGACCTGGGTGTCGACCATCGCCCGCACGCGCGCCATCGACCGGCTGCGCTCCATGGGCACCGCCGCGCGCGTCGTCGAGGGCGCCGCCCACCACCCTCCGCCCGAGAGCGCGACGCCGCCCGCTCCGGACGACGCGGCGGCCCACGGGCAGGACCGCGTGCGGGTGCGCAAGGCGATGATGACGTTGCCCCCCGAGCAGCGCGAGGTCGTGGAGCTGGCCTACTTCGAGGGCCTGTCCCAGCGGGAGATCTCCCTCCGCACCGGAGACCCGCTCGGGACGGTGAAGACCCGGGCGAGGCTCGCGCTGGAGAAGCTCGCCGCCTTGCTCCGCGAAGCGCCTGACGGCCCGGACTGAACCGCTCCTGTTAAGGGAGTCTTAAGAATCTCGGTGTACCGTCGGCTTTCATTCATCCATTCATGACGGCACCGCGGTGTCCGGGTGGGAGGAGGCGAGCGGGACATGGGGGAGCGAATCCTGCTGGTGGAGGACGACGCTCGGCTCGGCGCGCAGCTTGTCGAGCAGCTGAGGGGCGCGGGCTTCGAGGCGCTGTGGTGGACGGAGGGCCGCACCCTGCTGCCCGGGGAGCTTCCCGACGTGGGGCTGGTGGTGCTGGACCTGATGCTGCCCGGGACGTACGGGCTGGACATGCTCAAGGCGCTCCGGAGCTTCTCGGAGGTGCCGGTGCTCATCCTGAGCGCGCGCAACGACACGTTGGACAAGGTGCGTGCGCTGAAGCTCGGCGCGGATGACTACCTGACGAAGCCCTTCTGGCCGGAGGAGCTCATCGAGCGGGTGCGTGCGCGCCTGCGTCGGCCCGTGCTCCAGAAGGCGGACGCCGCGCTGGAGCTGGGGCTGTTGCGCGTCGACTTCCAGGCGCGAGAGGTGCGCGTGGAGGGGCGCGTGGTGGAGCTGACGCGGGTGGAGTTCGAAGTGCTCGCGGCGCTGGCCCGCAGGCCTCGTGAGGCGGTGACGCGGCAGTGGCTGGTGGAGCACGTGTTGGATCCGGAGCGTGAGGGGACGGAGCGGACGCTGGACGTGCACGTCTCGCGGTTGCGGCGGAAGCTGGCGCCGGCGCAGTGCGTGGAGACGGTGTGGGGCGTGGGCTATCGGCTGGTGGCAGGGGATGGTTCGTGAAGCTCCGCTTGCGCCTGGCGCTCACGGCGATGGCGGCGGTGCTGCCCGTCGTGGTGGCGATGGCGTACTTCCAGCAGTCGCTGCGCGAGCGCTCTCAGGAGGAGGTGCTCGAGGCCTCCACGCTCGCGCAGATGCAGGTGGAGCGCACGCGCTGCGAGGCCGCGCCCGAGACGTGGCGGCCTCGACCTTCCGAGCGTCCCGCGCCTCCGGGGCGTCCGCCCGCTGATGGCTCGAGGCCCCGGGGTGGGGTGGATGATGGGCGCCCCCCACCGCCGCCGAGGATGTCGGGGGACTCGGAGGCATGGCCACCGCGCCGGGAGCCTCCGCCGCCGCGAGCGCCGGGCAGGCCGCCTCGCCCTGAAGGCTCCGACACCTTCGAGGGTCCACCACCTCGTCGTCCGGGCGGCCTGGATGAGTTCGACGGTCCGCCGCCGCTGGGGCCGGATGGGCGAGCCCCGCCACGGGTGCTCTTCTTCCCCTATGACTCACAGCTCACCTCGAGGAACCCCCGAGCCCCCGCGCTGACGGACGACATGCGGGAGGACGCACTCGAAGGAGTGACGGTGGTCCGGCGCTCGGAGTTGGACGGACGGCGGGTCCTCGAGCTGCTCGTGCGGATGTCCTGGGATGACGGCCCCTGTGCCTATGTCCTCGCGCGTCGCGCGGAGCCACCCGGGCCTTCGTCGTTCTTCCTCCCACCGCTCAAGGACTGGAGCCTGCTCGTGTCCATCGTCGTCGCGGCGGTGGTGCTGGCCCTGGGGCCCGTGGTGCGTCGGATCCGCATGCTCACCGAGGACGTGCGTGCGTCCGCGCGCAGTGGCTACGAGCAGCCCGTGTCCGTGCGCGGCGAGGATGAGATCGCCGACCTGGCCCGGGCCTTCCAGGAGGCGCGCGCGGAGATCCAGGCGCGAATGGCGCAGCAGGAAGCCCGTGAGCAGGGGCTGCGGGACTTCCTCGCCAACACGACTCACGACGTGATGACGCCGCTCACCGTGCTCCAGGGCAACCTGTCAGCGATGCAGCAGCGCGTCTCCCGGGGCGAGCCGGTGAACGCGGCCGAGGTGGCCTCCGCCATGAGCGAGGCGCACTACATGGCCTCGCTGGTCCACAACCTCACCGCGGCGACTCGACTGGAGGCCGGAGCGCCTCATGTGCAACGTGCGCCCGTGGACCTCAACGACGTGATTGCCCGGGTCCTCGGGAGACACCAGCCGATTGCCCGACAGCGGCGCATCTCGCTGGAGAGCGGCGTGCCCGCGACGCCCGTGCGAGTCCTCGGTGACGTGACGCTCATCGAGCAGGCCGTGAGCAACGTCGTGGGCAACGGCGTGCGCTACGGCCGCGAGGATGGACACGTCGCAGTCGTCCTGGAGAGCACCCGTGAGGGCCGCTTCGTGCTCCGAGTCATCGACGACGGGCCCGGCATCCCCGAGGAGGAGCGGGCGCGAATCCTGGAGCGGGGTGTCCGAGGCAACGTCGCTCGTACGCGGGCCCCGGAAGGACAGGGGCTGGGCCTGCACATCGCCCACCACGTCGCGCAGGTGCACGGCTGGGCGCTGACGTTGAGCCCGTCGGAGTACGGCGGACTCGAGGTGTGCTTCTCGGGTGAGACGCTGGCCGCCGAGAATCCTGAGGGGACGTGAGGAGTCAGGAGAAGCGCGCGAGGAACCCGGCGAGCACCGGGCCACCCCGACGTGCTTCCTCCGGAGAGCCCGGACCGCCTTCCCGGAGCTGGGCGCGCAGGTCCTCCAGGGCTGGCTTCATGGCCTCGAATTCGGCCAGGGCCTGCTCGGCGCTGTCGAAGAAGCGGTGGTGGAGGAGCCAGCCCGTCACGGAGCAGGTGAGGGCGTGGAAGGAGCGCGAGTCGTCCACCTCGTACGTGAGGCGAAGCTGGCCCTCCTGCTCTTCATCCCGCGCGATGGTGCCGCCCTGGCTCCCCATCCACCCCAGGGACGCGCCGCCGTCATAGGGCGTCCAGGTCGAGCTCGACTGTGACGACATCGCGTCTCCTCGGGAGCCACGGCTGGCGCTCCATGCGGACAGTGTTTCATGACCCGAGTGGCCGAGGTGGCGCTTCGCGGGTGAATCGGGCTCCAGTCGAAAGTCCCATCGCTGGTGCTCGCAACCCGCGCGTGGGTTGCGCGTCCCCCCGCGCTGGCCCACGTTTCCCGTAGGTTCCCCTGGCTGACGCCGTGCCGCCGGAGGGGGCGGGTCTCGCGTTCAGTCCGTCACGAGCGTGAGGCACCTGGTCGAGTCGAGACGAGGGGGCCCGCGTCATGCCAGTCGAACCGTCTATTTCATCGCCCGAGCGGCCCGCCAGGAAGAGGCCCGGGTGGTGGCCCTCTTCGAGAGATTCCACCTGGCGCCGCGTCCTCGCCATCTTCTCCGCGATTCTCATCGCGGTGGCCGCGGAGCTGTACCTGACCGTGCTGGTGGGCCGGCGACTGTCCCTGCTGCTCGTCTTCGCGCTCGTGTGTCTGGTCGGCGGTGTGCTCGTGTTCGGCTACCTCCTCCTCACCGAGCGAGGGGCCTGGGAGATGTCGAGCCGAAAGGCCCCCTGGAAGTGGCGACGCGAGGACGGCATGCGGCCCGAGGAGCGCGCTCTCGAGCAGCCGCCACCCGATGACGTCACGGCACGGCCCTTCGTCGCCATGGACGTGGAATCGGAAGCAGGTGTGTCCCCCCGGGAGGAGGAGGACGCGACGGACGCGCGTGTGGGTCCGGCGGAAACGCTCGGTCCCCGGAAGCGCTCGCTCATCCTCGTGGGAGGTGGCCTGCGCGCGGCCTGGCAGGCGGGAGCGATTCGCGCGCTGGAGGACGCGGACCTCGGCTTCCACTTCGCGGATGCGACGTCCGCGGGCTCTCTCAACCTGGCGATGCTGCTGTCCGGCGTGTCCCCCGGCGAGGCGTGCGCGCGGTGGCGGACGCTGTCCGTGGAGGACTTCCTCGCCCACGCAACGCCGAGGAAGTCGCTGGACGTGCTTCATGTCGAGCCGCTGGGAGACCCGGAGAAGGTGCTCCAGCGGGTCTTCCCCCACCTGGGAATCGACGTGGCGGCCATCCGCGCCAGCTCGCTCGTGGAGGGCACCTTCCACGTCTGCGACTTCGAGCGGAAGACAGACGTGGCCATCCCGCACCGGGAGCTGGACAAGGAGCTGCTGCTGGCGGCCATCTCTCCGCCCATCCTGATGCCTCCGGTGGAGCGGGACGGCACGCTCTATACGGATGCGCTGTGGACGCAGGACTCGCACCTGCTCGAGGCCGTGCGCCGGGGCGCGAACGAGCTGTGGGTGTTGTGGTGTCTGGGCAACACGCCTGTCCATGACGATGGCCTCTTCGAGCAGTACGCCTACCTCGTGGAGATGAGCGCCAACGGCGCGCTGTTCGCGCAGCTGCGCGTCATCGAGGACCTCAACGCGCGAATCGAAGCGGGGGAGGTCGTGCTGGGCCACCGTCGCCCCATCGCCGTGCACCTCATCAAGCCCGAGCGCCCTCTAGCGCTGGACCCGGACCTCTACGCGGGCCGAGCCACCGCCGCGGGCCTCATCGACATGGGGTACTCGGACACGTGGCGTTATCTCGACGTGTGTGGCTCGCGGGGCCTGCCGCTCACTCCGGAGATGACTCGGACCACGGAGCCTTCACCCGACCTGACCTTCGTCGAGTCGCTCACGGGTTGCTTCACGATGGGCGTCACGGACCCCACCGAGGGGGCCCTGCATCCCGAGGCCCAGTCGATGACGATCCACTGCACCATCAGCGTCAGCGACCTGGACGCCTTCGTCAGTGACGTGAAGTGCTCGGCGCGATTGGTGGCGCGGCTGAGCTTCGCGCCGTTCGGCGAGGACCTGCCGGCGCGTCGGGGCAGCTTCAACATCTTCCGCCCTCCAGAGTCACCGGGCACGCGGGTGATGACGTATGGCCTGCGCTTTCCGCATCGAGGCCGTGACTACTTCCTGGAGGGGACGAAGGTCGTCGTCGACCGGCGAGGAGAGGACGCGTGGAAGGGCTCGACGCGGTTGATGTGCCAGCTCCACGCGGGCATGAATGCGCAGGCTCCGGTGGTGGGCGCCGGTGTGCTGACGCTCGGCGTGGGCCAGCTCCTCTCGCTCATCTCCAGCATGCAGCCCGCGCGACGCCAGGGCGCGGGGACCCTGGCCATGGACCGCTTCGGCCGGTTCTTCCTGGGGCCGCTGTGGGAACAGTACGCACCACGCGCTCAGTGGGGGACGTCCCGGGAGATGGTGCTGGAATCGCATTCGCGGGCCGAGGCGTGAAGACGTGGGCGCCTTCGACCCAGGTAGGGAAGGGTGCCCGGGAGCGGACACCTCGATGACGGTATGCGCCATCCGAGAACAGTGTGGCGCGGCACCGTTTGTGTGGCGTGCCTCAACGGCCTAACCTGCCATGTCAATGAAGGCGATCCTCGTCTCCCTATTCCTGTTGGGCTCCACTCCCGAAGCCACTCCGTCGGCGATGTCGCCGGATGCGCTCGCGGCGCCGCCCGTGTCCAATGACTCCCCGACGGCCTGGGCCTGCACCGTCGACACGCTTCGCGAAGGCAAGGAGTGTGTCTTCGAGTCCGACGCCACGGCCGGCGCGTCCAGCACCGAACAGGACACCGCCAACCGCAAGCTGCTCAAGGACATCTCCCGCGCCCTGTGCACCGAGGCCGTGGGCAATGCCCGCGAGGGACGCTCCGACGCGACGCTCATCGCCCTGTGCGAGCGCCGCTATGTCGTCGCCGCGGACCAGTGCGGGCTCGGAGGCAGCTCTCCCATCGTGGACGCGAAGGGCCGCTTCGCGCCGGGCGCCCGGACCTGCTACCGGGGCCTGTCCAGCGTCCTCCAGGAGGTCCAGCTCATGGCCACCGTGGCCGCGCCGTGCTGCGAGTGCGCCGCGCGCAAGGGCTGCCCTGGCGCCGCGGACCGGTGCTTCGCGGACGTGTCCCAGCAACAGACCACTCCCGCGACGCTCGCGTGCCTGAGCGAGCGCTGCGAGGACGCGTGCTCGGTCGCGCTGCCGGCGTCGACGAGCGCCACCTCCGCGCCCACCGCCCGTGAGCGGCAGCGCTCCTCGCGTTCCGGTTCCGCCTCGCTCTAGGAGTCAGCTCCATGCGCCACCATCCCTGGACTCTCTCGACCTGGGCCCTTTTGGGCTCGCTCGCCGCCGGTTGCGGCGCGTCGCACTCCCACGTCACGTGGACGGATGCCTCGCCTCGCGCGGAGGCTCCCCTCGTGACGACCGCCCCGGAGGCCCCGCCGCTCCTCGCGTCGGCG
>NZ_JBLZWL010000147.1:0-5651 GCF_049194865.1 Corallococcus terminator
CCATGACCGCCAGCAGCTCCCGCGTCAGCCGGTGGCGGTGGCGCAGCGCGTGAATCAGGTCCGTGGCGCGGAAGTGCCGGCCGATGGCCAGGTTGGTGCGCGAGTCGAGCCCGAAGTCCGCCGCGTTGGCGCGGGAGTGCGGCAGCATCGACTCGGCCATCTCGCTCAGGATGATGCAGCTGTGCGTCCACAGCACCGTGTTCAGGTCCGGCGCGGGAATCTCCACCACCGTCGCGCCCGCGTCGGTGAGTGCGCGCACCGCGTCCTTGCAGCGCGCCACCACATCCGGCGAGGCATCCTCGAAGTAGGGCCAGCAGATGCCCAGCCGCACCCCCGTCAGGTCCGCGCGCTCGTAATCGGACAGGTGATGCGGCGGCTGTGTTTGAGCCACCAGGTCCTTGCCGTCGGGCCCTGCCAGGAGCGCGTACATCGCCGCGACGTCGTCGACGGTGAGCCCCATGGGCCCCACGTGGCCCACGTTCCAGCACAGCGGCGGCACCCCTGTCTCCGGGATGCGGCCCCACGTCGCCTTGAGGCCGACGATGCCGCACAGCGCCGCCGGGATTCGGATGGAGCCTCCGCCGTCCGCGCCGATGCTCAGCGGACACAACCCCGCGGCGACGACGGCGGCCGAGCCACTGGAGCTGCCTCCGGTGATGTGTCCCCGACTCCACGGGTTGCGCGCGGCGCCGTGGTGCGGATTCAACCCGATGGGGTTGATGCCAATCTCATTCATGTTGGCCTTGCCCAGCAGCAGCGCACCCGCGGCCCTCAGGCGCGCGGCCACCGTGGAGTCCGCCGTGGCCACCTGGTTGCGGAACCGCGTCCCCAGCGTCGTGGGGAAGCCCGCCAGGTCCACTTCGTCCTTGAGCACCACCGGCACGCCGTCCAGCACGCTCAGCGGACGTCCGGCGCGCAGCCGCTCGGCGGAGGCCTCGGCGGCGCGGAGCACCTCGTCCGGCTTGCGCGCGATGAACCAGCCCATTCGCGCCTCGCCGCGCTCCAGCCGGTCGATGGCTTCGTTCAGCCGGCGCGCCACGGCGACGGGGTCCGCACCGCCTTCCCGGTACGCGCGCGCGAACGAGCCCACCGTCTCGCGCGCCGGTGTCGCGGCCCGCGCGGCGATGGCGCGCGCGGCCTGCTCCTGCGGAGACTGGGCTTCCGTCGCGGGCGCGCCGGGCGGCAGCGGGAACTGGAGCGGCGGCGCGTCACCGGCGGGCAGCTCGCGCCACGCGGTGATGCCACTGTCCCGCACCAGCTTCTCCAGCACGGGCGCGCCAATCCCACTCTCCAGGGTGTTGACGAACGCCTTGAGCGCCAGCCCCGACACGCGGGGCGCCTTCACCGGGTTACGTTGGTAGGCCATGTGCCCAGCCTACTCGGGCGAGCCCGCACGTGCGCGGCTCAGCTCGGCGGACGTCCCAGTCCGTGCGCCTCCGCGAGCCCCCGCAGGCGCTCGACGAGCGCATCCCGGTCCTCGTAGCTCAAGCCCTCCGTCCGAATCGCGGGCAGCAGCTCGACGCGCACCCGCCCCGGACTCACGCGCCACTCGCCATGCGGGAGCACCGCGCGCACCCCATGGAACACCATGGGGACGATGGTGGCCCCGGAGCCAATCGCGAGCACGGCCGCGCCCTTCTTGTACAGCCCCAGCGCGCCGTCGGGGCTGCGCCGTCCCTCGATGGACATGTAGTAGCTGGCGCCCCGACGCAGCGCCTCCGAGGCCCGGTCCACCGCGCGACGAGCCTGCGCGTGCCACCGCCGCACCACCACCGTGGACCCCTGCGCCAGCGGCACCCACCCCGCGAAGGGCAGCACCGCGAACCCCAGGTTCATGAAGATGAGCGCGGGTCGGGGAAGCGCCGGGGGAGTCACGAACGTCTCTCCCAGGCTCGTCTGGTTCAGTTGCAGGAAGACGTACGCGGCGTCGTCGTACCGACCCGCGTTGTGGTCCACCACCTCCACCTCCACGCCGAAGACACGCCGCGCCCAGAGGCACCAGGTGCGCATGAGCGCGTCCGACGCGCCGGGGCTCACGGGCCCCAGCAGGAGCGCCGGGGTCAGCAGTGGAGGCATCGCGGCGCAGGCCGCGCCCCAGCGCAGCAGGCTCGTCAGCAGACCCGGACGAGGAGGGGGCACACTGGGAACGTCCATGCGCCCGCTATACCAGGGTGTGTGCGTGGCGACAGGGTGGAAGCAGACCTCTCGCGCGGCCGTGAGAGGCCATGGCAGGCTGCAAGGAATTACAGGCAGGCAGGGGGGCCCCATGGGAAGTCCAGGCGTCAACGCGCTCGAGGAGTACAAGACCCTGCTCGAAAGACAGCGCACCCGTTCGCTCGGACCCGATGAGGAACAACGCCTGGAATTGCTGCGCGACGTGCTCCTGGAGCTGGGCGCGCTGCCCCCCGAGGGCAGTCCCCTGCCCACCCGTCCCGCCCGAGCGGACGCGGTGCTGGAGCTGATGTTCGCCAATCAAGACGACATGGTGCGCGCGTACAGCAAGAACATCGGCACCGGCGGGCTCGCCATCCGGACGACGCGCGCGCTGCCGGTGGGCAGCACCCTGGAGCTGCGCATCACCCTGCCCGACCTGCCCCAGCAGGCCCTGCGCGCCCTGGGGCACGTGGTCTGGTCCCGCGAGGACGCCGGACTCGCTGATGGGCCGGCTGTCCAACCTCAGCCCCGCCGCCTTCGTGAAGCACCCGGCCACCGCCGCCTCGGTGCTGCTCGCGGTGGAGCGCCTGCTGTCGGCCACGAAGCCCTCATGAGCGGGCCGCGCTGACGTGTCAACGGCGCCGGCTGACGCGTCCACGGGCGTGTCAGACCCCGGGTCCGCCATGCCCCCACCGGATGAAAGGCTTTACATTCGCGGGCTTACCCGGTGACTCGCCGCTGGCCTGGCGCCTGCACACGCGCCCCTGCGAAGCTGGCGCTCCACCCACGTGGACTCCCCGCCACTTCAGGAATGTCATGGACGAAATCATTCTGCAGTTGAAGAGCCTGGCTCTCGCGGAGGCCTTCCCCTTCATCCTCAAGGCGGTCGGGGCCCTCGTGTTGTGGTTCGTGGGTCGCGCCGTCATCAACACCTTCCGGCGCGTGCTGAATCTCACCCTGCAGAAGCGTCAGTTCGACGTCACGCTCATCCGCTACATCGAATCGCTGTTCGCCGGCTCCCTGACCATCCTCCTGCTGCTGGGCATCCTGGGGATGATGGGGTTCGAGACCACCTCGTTCGCCGCGCTGCTGGCCGCCGCGGGCTTCGCCATCGGCACGGCCTGGTCCGGCCTGCTCTCCAACTTCGCGGCGGGCATCTTCCTGCTCGTGCTGCGGCCCTTCCGCGTGGGCGACGAGATTTCCGCCGGAGGCGCGACGGGCATCGTGCAGGAGATTGGCCTGTTCGCAACCACCATCGACACGTCCGACAACCTGCGCGTCTCCGTGGGCAACGGCCGGCTCTTCGGCGAGAACATCATCAACTTCAGCCACCACCCGCACCGCAAGATTGTCGTGAAGGTCCCCCTGGTGCACGGCGGTGACATCCACGGCCTCATGCGAGCGCTCGAGGAGCGCGTGGCGTTGGTGCCGGAGGTCCTGCCCAGCCCCGCCCCCGGCGTCGAGGTGGCGGAGTTCACCGTGCATGGGCCCGTGCTCGGCATCGGCGTGTTCTGCAAGCCCACCCAGGCCACCGCGGTCCAGGCCGGAATCGCCGAGGCCGCCGCGGAGATCCTCATGGCCGCCGGCTACATCGGCGCGCCGCCGACCCTCCAGCCGCTCATCGCCAAGGCAGGCTGACGAAGCGGAGGCCCTCGCCTCACGGTGGCTTGCTGGCTCGGCGTGCCTCGCGCCGGGCCATCGCCGCGCCCCTCCCCCGCGCCACGCCGTCACACGTCCCACCGCGACACTCCCTCCGACGGGCGGAAGCATCCATCCGCCAGGGGGAGAGCCACGATGACGGACAAACGCAGACAGAATGCGGGCACGACGCGAGGCAGGGGCCGGGCAAAGCCTCGCGTGGCGAAGGCGGAGCCGACGTCCGGGCCCTCGGTCCGCCGAGGGCGCAAGGCGGCACCTCGCGCGAGGACGGCGGGGAGGACGGGCCGCGAGACACCCCGCGACACCACCGAGGCCCTGGGCTACGCGTACTGCGCGCTGCCACAAGTCCCCGAGCGTCCGCTGCCGCCGGACCTGAACGCGCGGCGACTTCGCCTCATCCGCATGAACGAGCAGAAGTGGGCCAATGGCACGGTCCTCCACTACTACTTCTTCGACAAGTCCACGGATGGCGAGGAGGTGCGCCTGGCCAACGGCACCACGCGCTTCGTGCCCTGGACGACCACGGACACCGAGAAGGACGTCGTGCGCGCCGCCTTCGAGCGCTGGACGCAGGTGGGCCTGGGCCTGAAGTTCCAGGAGGTGGCCTCCCGCGACGAGGCCGAGGTGCGCATCGGCTTCATGCGCGACGACGGCGCCTGGTCCTACGTGGGACGGGACATCCTCGCCCAGGGGCCGGATGCACGGACGATGAACTTCGGCTGGGACCTCACGGAGCACCCGCGCGAAATCGACACGGCCATCCATGAAATCGGCCACACGCTCGGCTTCCCGCACGAGCACCAGAACCCGCACGCGGGCATCATCTGGGACGAGGAGGCCGTCTACGCCGCGCTGGCCCGGCCCCCCAACGGCTGGAGCCGCGAGACGACGTTCCACAACATCATCCGCAAGATTGCCGCCAGCGCGGTGGAGGGCTCCACCTGGGACCCGGACTCCGTCATGGAGTACCCCTTCCAGCCCGGCCTCATCAAGGAGCCCCTGGAGTACTTCCGCGGCGGCCTCACCCCGAAGGGCGGGCTGTCGGACCAGGACAAGGCGTGGGCCCGGACGTTCTACCCGGCCCTCACCGAGCAGGACTACACGGAGCTCCAGCCCTTCCAGTCCGTGCGCCTCCAGCTCAAGCCCGGCCAGCAGCGCAACTTCACCTTCACGCCAAGGGAGACGCGCACGTACGAGCTGCGCACGTTCGGAGTCTCCGACACGGTGATGGTGCTCTTCGAGAAGAGCGCCACGGGGCTGCGCTTCCTCGCCGGCGACGACGACAGCGGCCTGGGCACCAACGCGGCCTTGAAGCTGAAGCTGTTCCGGGGACGCGAGTACGTGGTCCGCCTGCGCCTGTTCTACGAGGAGCGCTCGGGCGAGTCCGCCATCATGCTGTGGTGAGCGCACGGCCCCCACTCCGCTGGAGGCTGGCCGACGTCGCCAAGCGCCGGCTCGCCTCGGCCACGCTGTACGTCGTCGACCCGGCCCGGCGGGAGGCGTTCCGGCGCATGGAGGCGCGCCGTCACCTGCGGCACGGTGGAGGGCCTCCACGTCCGCGGCACCCGGCGCGAGGGGCGCTTCCCAGCCACACTCTCCCGCGCCCAGCCCTCCCCCGCGGGCACCTCCGGGGACTCACCGCGCTGAAGCACCCGGTGGCGACGTCGCGTTCACCGCCGCGTTGCGCGCGTCCTTCGCCGCGAGGGCGAACCGCTCCGCGATGGGCACGTAGCCCGGCGCGTTGACGTAGGGCGGCAGCATGTCCTCGGACGTGCGCTCGTGGTGCATGTTGAGGGGCACCAGGTCCTGGGCGGCACAGGCCAGGCGGACGGCGCGCC
>NZ_JBLZWL010000102.1:0-5274 GCF_049194865.1 Corallococcus terminator
GGGAGGTCAGCTCCAGGACGACGTCACAGAGTCGTCGGAGGTCCTCGGGAGAGATGTTGGAGCGAATCATGATGCGCAGCCCCGCCCGCCCCTTCGGGACGATGGGGAAGAACACCGCCGACGAGTAGAAGCCGCGCTCCATCAGCTTGCGCGAGTACTCCACCGCGACCGACTCGGGCCCCACGTCGATGATCTTGATGGGGAAGTCCTCGCCCGCGGTCCGGGTGCGCACCCGCTCGTCGAAGTAGCGCACGTTGGCGCGCAGCGCCTTCTGTCGCACGGCCAGCTCCGGGGTGCCGTGGAGGCGCGCGGAGGCCAGGCTCGCGCCAATGGCGGGGATGGCCAGGCTCTGCGACCAGCCGAGCGGCCCCGCGAAGCGTCCCACCAGGTCCGCGTGCTGCCGCGGCCCGAGCATGACGGCGCCGCCCGCGGTGCCGAAGCCCTTGCCCAGCGAGCCGATGATGATGGTGCGTGCGTTGACCTCTCCGCCCATCATCGCGCGCACGTAGCCCTCACCCGCGCCGCCGTAGATGGTGAGCGAGTGGGAGTCATCGAAGTAGAGGAACAGCCCATACTTGTCCTGGAGGGCGAACAGGTCCTTCACGATGGCCACGCCGCCCATCGAGTAGAAGCCATCCGCGACGTACGCGACGCGCGCGTGCTTGCGACAGAGGTCCTCCAGGAAGTCCAGGTCGTTGTGTGGCGCGGTGATGACGTGTGTCTCATCCGCGCAGATGGGCTTGATGAGGTTCATCGAGAAGTGCGCGGACTTGTCGAAGACGAGGATGGGCTTCTGTCCATCCGGCAGCAGGTGTCCGGAGGCGATGAGCGGCAGGAGGCCCGCGCTCGCGGAGCTGGCGGAGTTGGTGACCACCGTCTTCGCGCGCCAGAGGTGGGTGAGCTCCTCCTCCAGCGCATCCAGGTCCGCCAGCCGCACGCGCAGGCGGGAGATGGACATGGTCATCGTCTTCTCGCGCAGGAGGACGTCGATGGCGCCCTGGAGCACGTCCGGGTGCGAATCGAGCCCCAGGTAGGAGCACGAGCAGGTGTTGAGGAATTCGCGGCCATCCGGCAGTGCGAGCGAGCCGCGTCCGGTGTTGTGCACGGACAAGTCCAGCAGCCCCGCCTCTTTCGCGGCGGTGAAGGATGGATTGCCGTGGCCAATCATCGACTCCGTGTTGCGATAGCGATTCTTGAGTTCCATGACGGCGCTCACTCCTGCACTGCGAATCCGGGGACCACCGCATCGATTCCCACCGCCATGTCTGGCGACGCCAGCACCCGCTCGAGGAGCACGGTGAAGGCATCGCGGAGACGTCTGGGCGTGTCGGGCTCGAAGAGGTCGGTGTTGAACTCCAGCAAGCCGGAGAAGCCATCCGCGCGCTCCTGCAGCGACAGGGTCAGCTCGTAGATGGACGCGCCCCGGTCCGCGGGCATGGGGACCAGGGTCAGCTCCGGGAGCACCAGCGCTTCCATGGGCGTGTTCTGGAGGACGAACATCACCTGGAAGAGCGGCGCCCGATTCAGCTGTCGCTGGGGGACGAGGGTGTCCACCACCTGGTCGACAGGCACCTCCTGGTGCGCGTAGGCGCCGAGCGTGACGTCGCGAACCCGCGACAGGAGCTGGCGGAAGCTCGGGTTGCCGCGCAGGTCCACGTGCAGGGCCACGGTGTTGACGAAGAGGCCGATGAGCGACTCCAGCTCCGGCAGCGCGCGGTTGGCGATGGGCGAGCCGATGACGAGCTCCTCCTGGCGCGCCCGGTGGCACAGCAGGGTGCCGAAGAGCGACAGCAGCGCCATGAAGGGCGTCACCCGCTCCCGCTGGCACAGCAGGTTGAGGGCGTCGCTGCGCGCGCGGCCCAGCGAGACGGAGATCGACGTGCCGTTGAACGTGCGGGTGGCGGGCCGGGGCTTGTCGACGGGGAGGTTCAGCAGCTTCGGGGCCTTGGCCAGGGCGCCCCGCCAGTAGTCGAGCCGCGTCTCCAGCTCCGCGCCGGAGAGCCACCGGCGCTGCCACGCCGCGTAGTCCGGATACTGGATGTCGAGCGGCGGCAACGTGGGCGTCTCGCCCCGCGCGAAGGCCGAGTACAGGTGCACCACCTCGCGGGTGATGATGCTCTCCGACCAGCCATCCGAGAGGATGTGGTGCTTGCTGAAGATGAACAGGTATTCGTCATCCGCCAGCCGGATGAGCGAGCCGCGCACGAGCGGCCCCTGGGTGAGGTCGAAGGGCCGGCGTGCATCTTCCGCGATGCGCCGGAGCAGCTCCGTCTCCGCGTCCTCCCGGCCCCGGAAGTCCTCCAGCGGCAGGTCGATTCGCATCGACTCGGCGACCTTCTGCACCGGCCTGCCGTCCTCCTCGCTGAAGGTGGTGCGCAGCGACGCATGGCGATCCACCAGGCCCTGGACCGCGGCGAGGAGCGCCTCCACGTTCAGCGCGCCCTTGAACCGATAGGCCGCGGGCTGGTTGTAGGCCGTGGACGTGGGGTTCGCCTTGAACAACCGCCACAGTCGCTCCTGGGAGTAGGACAGCGGCGGGAGTGAGTCGCGCGACGCACGCACCAGCGGCGGCAGCACGCTCAGCGGCTCGCGAGGCGCGGACTCGATGCGCCGGGCCAGCGCCGCGACGGAGGGCGCCTCGAACAACGTCTTGAGATGGACCTCCGCCTTGAGCTGGGACCGGAGCCGGGACACCAGCTGCGTCGCCAGCAGGGAGTGGCCGCCCATGCTGAAGAAGCTGTCGGTGACGCTGACGCGCGGCAGCTTCAGCACCGCCGCGAACGCCTCCGCCAACCGCGCCTCCATCGCACCGCGCGGGGCCACGAAGGGCGCCGCGCCACGCAGGCTCTCCACGTCCGGCGCCGGCAGCTTGCCTCGCGCCAGCTTCCCGCTCGGCGTCAGCGGCAGCGCCTCCAGCTTCATCAACGCGGGCGGCACCATGTGCTCCGGCAGCTTCCTCGCCAGCGCCTCCCTCAGCACCTCCGGCTCCCACGCCGCTCCCGCCCTCAGCACCACGTACCCCACCAGCCGCTTGTCCCCCGGCGCGTCCTCATGCACCCCCGCCGCCGCGTCCCTCACCCCCGGCAACTCCCTCAGCGCCGCCTCCACCTCCCCCAACTCCACCCGGAAGCCCCTCACCTTCACCTGCGCGTCCAACCGGCCCAGGAACTCCACCACCCCGTCCCCCCTCCACCTCGCCCTGTCTCCCGTCCGGTACAGCCTCGCCCCCGCCTCCCTCGCGTACCCGTCCGGCACGAAGCGCCTCGCCGTCAGCTCCGCCCTCTCGTGGTACCCCTGCGCCAGCTGCGCTCCGCCGATGTACAGCTCTCCCGCCACTCCTATCGGACACAGCCGCCCCTGCCCGTCCAACACCAGCAGCTTCGTGTCCGGCAGCGGCACCCCTATCGGCGGCAGCCTCGGCCAGCTCGCAGGTGGCCCCTTCAGCCGGTGCGCGCTCACCACGTGCGTCTCCGACGGGCCGTACTGGTTCTCCAGCACGCACCCCGGCAGCTTCTCGAAGAAGGCCACCACCGCGGGCGTCACCTGCAGCTGCTCTCCCGCCGTCACCACCTCCCTCAACGACGACGGCACGCTCGCCCCGTGCGCCACCGCGTCCGCCAACGCTTGCAGCGCGACGAAGGGCAGAAACAACCGCTCCACCCGGTGGCTCACCATGAAGTCCAGCAGCGCCGGCACGTCCTGCCTCAGCGCCGCGGGCGGCACCACCAGCGTCCCGCCCGCGCTCCACGTCGAGAAAATCTCCTGGAAGGACACGTCGAAGCTCAGCGACGCGAATTGCAGCGTCGTCGCCTCCGCCTTCACCGAGTGCGCCCGCTGCCACAGCAGCAGGTTGCACAGCGCCGCGTGTGACAGCGCCACCCCCTTCGGCTTCCCCGTGCTCCCTGACGTGTACACCACGTAGCAGGTGCCTCCCGGTGGCACCGCCCTCGGGGGCGTCATGTCCGGCCGCCTCCCCACCTCCCCTGCTTCCTCGTCCACGCACAGCGCCAGCCCGCGCGCCCTCTCCGGCAAGGCCCCTCGCTGACTCACCTGCGTCAGCACCCTCACCACCTTCGCATCCCCCACCATGTACCCCAGCCGCTCCGCCGGGTACTTCGGGTCCAACGGCACGTACGCCGCTCCCGCCTTCAATATCCCCAGCACCCCCACCAGCTGCTCCAGCGAGCGCTCCATGCACAGCCCCACCCTGTCCCCCGCTCCCACACCCGCCGCTCCCAGGTGCCACGCCAGCTGATTCGCTCGCCTCTCCAGCTGCGCGTACGTCAGCCGCTGCCCCTCGAACACCACCGCCACCGCCTCCGGTGTCCTCGCCGCCTGCGCCTCCACCAGCTCGTGCGCGCAGACCTCCCAGCGCGGTCCCGTCACGGAGGTGTTCCAGGCCTCCAGCACCAACCGCCGGTCCGCGTCGGAGACGAGCGGCAGTCCGGAGACGCGCTGGAGCGGGTTGGCGATCGCGCCCTCGAGGAGCCGTTGCAGGTGCGCCACGAGGCGCTCGGCGGACGCGGGCTCGTAGAGGTCCGTGCGGTACTCCAGCGTCCCGGTGAGGCCGGTGGGCGTCTCGCGCAGCATCAACGTGAAGTCGAACTTGGACGTGCCGCTGTCGACGTCCACGTGCTCGAAGGAGAGCCCCGGCGTGGCCAGCTCCATGGGCGGGGTGTTGAGCAACACCATCGCCACCTGGAAGAACGGCGTGTGTCCCGGCAGGCGCTCCGGCTGGAGCACCTCCACCAGCTTCTCGAAGGGCACGTCCTGATGCGAGTATGCGCCCAGCGTCGTCTCGCGCACGCGTCCCAGCAGCTCGCGGAACGTCGGGTCTCCGTCCAGCTTCGTGCGCAGCACCAGCGTGTTCACGAAGAAGCCGATGAGTTCCTCGGTCTCCATCTGCTGGCGGCCCGCGATGGGCGCACCCACGCAGATGTCATCCTGCCCCGAGTACCGCGACAGCAGGGCCTGGAGCCCCGCGAGCAATCCCATGAACAGCGTGGCGCCCTCTCGCTGGCACAGGCTCACGAGTCCCCGGGTCAGCTCCCGGGAGAACTCCACCTTGAGCACCGTGCCCGGATTGCGAGCATCCAGGGGGCGAGGACGGTCGGTGGGCAGCTCCAATGAGGCGGGGGCCCCTTCGAGCTGCTGCTTCCACCAGGCGAGCTGACGGTCCAGGACATCTCCCTGGAGCCACTCGCGCTGTTGGACGGCGTAGTCCACGTATTGGAGGCTCAGCTCCGACAGCGGGGAATGCCGCCCCACGCTGAA
>NZ_JBLZWL010000121.1:0-7174 GCF_049194865.1 Corallococcus terminator
GAAGACGCGCACGCTGCTGGAGCTGGCCAGCAGCGCCGAGGACGCCCGCGTCAGCGAGGCCGCCGGAGCGCTGCAGCAGGATGAAGTGGCCGAGCCCGGGGCCGCCACGCGCGTTCCCACGCCGCGCGCCAGAGCCGCTCCCGCCAAGCCGTCCGCGACGGCGGTGCAGTCCCGCACGGATGTGAGCAGCGCGCCCAAGCCCGTGCCGCAGCGGCGTCCGGCGGCGCCCTCGGACTCGGAGGTGTCCACGCGCGTGGGAGTTGGCAGCGCGCCCAAGCCCGTGCCGCAGCGGCGTCCGGCCACGACGACGGACCCGGAGCTTCCGACGCGCGCGGGTGCTGGCAGCGGGCCCAAGGCCGTGCCGCAGCGCAGGAGCGCGTCGGAGGCCAGATCGGCGACGCCGCGCAAGCCCCGGCTCGCCCTGGAGTCGGGACTCTCGCGCACGCCCAAGCCCCGTCCCTCGGAGTCCGAGGAGGCGGTGGACGATTCGGAGTCGCTCGACGAGCCGAGCGAGCTCTCGACGCAGCAGTTCCGCTCGCGTCCTCCGCGTCCCGGAGCGGCTCAGGCGGGCGCCCGGAGTGGAGCACGCGGCGCCGCGCGGGGTGGCGCGGAGCGCTCGGACACGCCCCGAGAGACGCCCGTGGCGAAGCCTCGCTCGCCCTGGATGGGGCGGCTGGTGCTGCTCCTGGTGCTGGGCGGCCTGGGTTATGCGGCGACCTTGCCCGCGGTCCGCTCGCAGTTCGCGCCGGCTCTCGACTCCGCGAAGGCATGGGTGAAGGCGGAGATGGATTCGCACCCCGCGAAGGACCCCGCGGAAGCAGCGCCCTGGCCTCCGCAGCAGAAGCCAGGGCCGCCGCCGGGCTTCCCAGGCACGACGCCTCCGGCGGACCCTCGTCCGGGCGCGCAGGCCGCCGCGCCCGAACCCGCGCCGACCGAGCCCGCTCCGGAGGCGCCCGCGCCCGTCGAGAAGGAATCCCCGGTGCCGTCCGGTACGCCCGGGGTGCGCACCGCGTCCGTCACGTCTCCGCGCAAGGGGAAGGACGCCGCGACGTCGCCGACCGGGAAGGGCGTGGCGGAGGCCGCAAGCAAGCCGACCCCGCGCCGCGTCGAGGGCAAGGCCAAGGACGTGCCCGAGCCGGTCACCACCGTGACGCAGGAAGAGGATGGCGCGAAGGTGATTGACACCAGCACGGCCAAGGGCGCGGCCGCGGCGGGCATGGGGTGGATCACCCTCTACACGGTGCCTCGAGCGGCCGTGTTCGACGGCGCCACCCAGCTGGGCACCTCGCCGCTGCAGAAGTTCCCGCTGCCGGTGGGGACCTACACGTTGAGGTTGGTCGACCCCACGGACGTGGACGCGGTGAGCCGTCGGTTGTCGGCGCCCATCCGCCCCGGTGAAGTGACGAAACTGCAGATTCGACTGGCGGACCTCCCCCTGTACAAGGAGTGAGCGCGGTCCTTGACGCTTCCGGACCCCCTCACTAGGGTCCGCGGGTTCCTCCTTCGACGCACTGCGAGAAGGACACCCAAAGCTATGTATTTTCAGGATCTGATCTTCACGCTCCAGAAGCACTGGGCCGACCAGGGCTGCATCAACACGCAGCCGTACGACCTCGAGGTCGGCGCTGGCACCATGGCTCCGTACACGTTTCTTCGCGCGCTCGGTCCGGAGCCCTGGAATGTGGCGTACGTGCAGCCCTCGCGTCGCCCCGCGGACGGTCGGTTCGGTGAGAACCCGAACCGTCTGTTCCAGCACCACCAGTTCCAGGTCATCCTCAAGCCCGCGCCGAAGAACGTGCAGGAGCTGTATCTGGAGTCGCTGCGGAAGATTCGCATCGACCCCCTGGAGCACGACATCCGGTTCGTCGAGGACGACTGGGAGTCTCCCACGCTCGGCGCCTGGGGCCTGGGCTGGGAGGTGTGGTGTGACGGGATGGAGGTGACGCAGTTCACCTACTTCCAGCAGTGCGGCGGCTTCGACTGCAAGCCCGTCTCCGCGGAGCTGACCTACGGGTTGGAGCGCATCTGCATGTACCTGCAGAACGTGGAGAACGTCTTCGACATCGAGTGGGTCAAGGGCGTGAAGTACCGCGAGGTGTTCCACCCGAACGAGGTGGAGATGAGCAAGTACGCGCTCCAGGAGTCGGACGCGTCCATGCTCTTCGCGCTGTTCGACGCGTACGAGAAGGAGTGCAAGCGCCTCATCGAGCGGCAGTTGCCGTTGCCGGCGTATGACTTCGCGCTGAAGTGCTCGCACACGTTCAACCTGTTGGATGCGCGCGGCGCCATCTCCGTCACGGAGCGCGCGGCGTTCATCAAGCGCGTGCGTGACAACGCGCGGCTGTGCGCGGAGGGCTACCTCCAGATGCGCGAGCGGCTGGGCTACCCGCTGCTGAAGACGCCGTGGACGGTGGGAGAGCAGCCGGCCCTCCTCGAGGGCAAGCCCGCCAGCGAGTACTGGAAGACGGTGCAGCTCAACAAGCCGGTGGAGAAGAAGGAGAAGTCGGAGGTGGCTCGTGGCGCGTGATCTGCTGCTGGAAATTGGCGCGGAGGAGATTCCCGCGTCGTTCATCGGCCCCGCGCTGGAGGACCTGCGTCGCGTGCTGACGGAGCGCATGGCGGAGGCGCGCCTGAAGCACGGTGAGGTGAGCGTCTACGGTACGCCCCGGCGGCTGGCGGTGCTGGTGCGGGACGTGGCGGACGCGGGCGAGGACGTGGTGAAGGAGGTGCTGGGGCCCAGCGCCAAGGCCGCGTTCGACGCCGAGGGCAAGCCCACCAAGGCGGCGGAGAAGTTCGCCGAGAGCCTCAAGCTGTCGGTGGACAAGCTGGGGCGCTCGCAGACGGCCAAGGGCGAGTACCTGTCCGCGCGAGTGGAGGAGAAGGGTCGCCCGGCGGCGGACACCCTGAAGGACGCGCTGCACGTCGCGGTGCACTCCATCAACTTCCGCAAGTCCATGCGCTGGGGTGACGTGGAGGCGTCCTTCGCGCGCCCGGTGCAGTGGCTGGTGGCGCTGCTGGGCGGCGACGTGATTCCCGTCGTCTTCGGCGACGTGAAGAGCGGCGGTACCACCTACGGTCACCGGTTCCTGTCGCCCGGCGCCATCGCGCTGAAGGCGCCCGCGGACTACGAGGCCGCGCTGGCGAAGGCGAACGTCGTCGCGGACATCGCGAAGCGCCGCGCGCAGCTGGTGGAGAAGCTGGCGGCGGCGGCGAAGGCGGCCGGCGGCAAGCTGCTGGAGGACGAGGGCCTGGTCGACCAGGTGACGAACCTCGTCGAGCTGCCCAGCCCCGTGGTCGGGACGTTCGAGGAGCGGCACCTGGACCTGCCCCCGGAGGTGCTGGTGCAGGAGATGAAGAGCCACCAGCGCTACTTCTCGCTGGTGGACGGGGCGGGGAAGCTCCTGCCCAAGTTCATCGCCGTGTCCAACACGCCCGTGCGTGACGAGCAGCTCAGCCTGCGCGGCTATCAGCGCGTGCTGCGCGCGCGTCTGGCGGACGGCCGGTTCTTCTACGACGAGGACCGCAAGACGCCGCTGATGGACCGCGTGGAGAAGCTGGGCCGCGTGGTGTGGCAGGGGCAGCTGGGAACCTATCTGGAGAAGGTGGAGCGCTTCCGCACGCTGGGCGTGTGGCTGGCGGTCCAGACGAAGCGGGCAGGGGAGAGCGCGACCATCGAGCGCGCCGCCACGCTGGCCAAGGCGGACCTCGTCACCGGCATGGTGGGCGAGTTCCCGGAGCTCCAGGGCGTCATGGGCCGCGAGTACGCGCGCGCCAGCGGCGAGCCGGAGGCGGTGGCCCAGGCCATCTTCGAGCACTACCTGCCTCGCGGCGCGGAGGACGCGCTGCCCACGCAGGACGCGGGCGCGCTCATCGGCATCGCGGACCGGCTGGACTCGCTGTGCGGCATCTTCGCCATCGGCAAGGCGCCCAGCGGCGCGGCGGACCCGTTCGGTCTGCGCCGGGCGTGCATCGCCATCATCCGGCTGGTGCTGGGGCGGGGATATCGCTTCAGCCTGTCGGCGGCGGTGGACGAGGCGCTGCGGTTGCTCGCGCCCAAGCTGGCCAACGTCAAGCGCAAGGCCGGTGACGCCGCGCCGCGCGAGCAGGTGCTGGAGTTCTTCCGGGGCCGCCTCAAGTCCCTGTGGGGCGAGCAGCACCGCACGGACGTGGTGGAGGCGGTGCTGGCGGCCGGGTTCGACGACCTCGTCGCCGCGCACAAGCGCCTGGAGGCGCTGAGCCTCATCGTCGGGCGCGCGGACTTCCAGCCCCTGGCGGTGGCCTTCAAGCGCGTGGTCAACATCGTGGAGAAGCAGGGCCGCGACGTGGCGGGCGGGCAGACACAGGCCCAGAAGCTGGTGGACGACGCCGAGCGTCAGCTCCACTCCGTCTTCACCCAGGCCCGCAACTCCGTGGCGGGGCTCGTCCAGTCGGACGATTTCTCCGGCGCCCTGAAGGAAATCACCGGTCTGAAGCCCGCCGTGGACACCTTCTTCGACAAGGTGATGGTGATGGCCGAGGACAAGGAGCTCCGGGAGAACCGCATCCGGCTCCTCGTGGAGATTGGCGCCCTGTTCAACCAGGTGGCCGACTTCTCGAAGATCCAGGCCGAGGCCGCCGCCTGACAGCCGTCTTCCGGCTGCCTGCCCCCCGGGGGATGAAGCACGTCCCCGGGGGTGCCAGTTCGTCGGCTTGCGGGCTCCCGGGAATGGAGGGCCCCCTTTCCGGTTGCCCAGGGGGAGGCCCCTTCCTACACTCCGCCCCCCTCTGATGCGCGCCTACCTCGTCACCTCCGCGCTGTTGCTCGTGTCGTGTTCCGTCGACTCCGAGCCGCAGCCTCCGCCGTCCACTCGCCTCGTCTATCCGAGCGGTGTCGCCTTCTGGCGCCCCGAGGTCACTACATCCACGAACGGATTTTTGTACGTGGCGGGGGCGAACTTCGACAAGTGCTACGCCTCTGGCGCGGTCTCCGCGCTGGACCTCGACGCCCTGGGTCTGCGGCCCTTCGGCAAGGACTTCACCGACGCCGCGGAGGTGGACGCCTTCCCGGCGCGCATCACCGACCTGCGCGTGACGGCGCCGGCCTTCGTGCTCATCGACAGCTTCGCGGGAGAGATGGCGCTGTGGAGTCCGCCCGGACGCCCGCCCCGGCTCTTCATCCCGACGCGCGATGAGGGCAGCTACCTTCAAGTCATCGACGTGTCGGATGACGGCGCGAACCTGAGCTGCGAGCAGGGCGGTGGCGGACGCGACTGCCGGGTGAATGCCCTGTCGCTGGTGGGTGTCCCGGGGGCGTCGAAGGACGGCGTGCCCGGTGCCCCGTCCCCCATGGGAGTCGCCGTGGAGCGCTCCAACCCGGACGCCCGGGTGTGGGTGACGCACACGGAGCTGGTGGGTCCGCCCGCCGCCGAGACCCAGAGCGAGCTCCAGTCGTACCTGGTCGACCTTCCCGCCGCCTCGCCCAACCGCGCCGAGCTGAGCACCTCCAGCTTCGTCCCGCTGGGCGTCAACGGCCTGCTGGCGGGCGCGGCGCACTCGGTGGCCATCGGCGGCCGGTATCTCTATGCCTCCGGACGCAACTCCTCCACGAACCAGCTGGGGGCGCTCGCCGCCAGCTACGTGCTGAGGCTGGTGGACCGCACGGCGACCGAGCGGGTGCTCGAGTCCGATTTGCGGGCCATCTACTCCATCCGAGAGGCGCGCGGCATCGCGGTGGCCCCGCTGATGATGCGCGACA
Organism: Corallococcus terminator; assembly: GCF_049194865.1. GTDB lineage: Bacteria > Myxococcota > Myxococcia > Myxococcales > Myxococcaceae > Myxococcus > Myxococcus terminator_A. The sequence goes on from NZ_JBLZWL010000121.1 coordinate 5,735, forward strand.
ACCCCACGCAGGTGGACCCCAACCGCGAGCGCGTCTACCTGCTGGCGCGAGGCCCCGACACGCTGCTCGTGCTCGACATCGAGAACGCGCTGTCGGACCTGCCCACGCTGCGCGTGGTGTCCGCGCAGTCGCTGCCGGAGGGCGCCGCCGAGCTGGAGGTCATCTCCCGTGGCCCGGGCCGTGGCAGCCTGGTGGCGGTCACGGGCAGTGGCGACGAGGCCGTCTCCATCTACGACGAGGAGGTGGGACAGCTCGTCGCGCAGGTGCTCGTGGGAGACCAGGACCCGGCCCAGCCCAGCCAGCCCTTCGGGCTGACGGTGGACGTGCGGAACAACGCGGCGCGCCTGTTCGCCACGACCTTTGGCGATGGCCGCGTCGCCGTCATCGACATTCCCAACCTCGACCGGCCGCAGGATGCGCGGCGGGTCGCCCTGCTCGGCGTGCAGCAGCTCCGCGACACGCGTCAGGGCACCAGCGTGTGTCAGGAGTCCTCCCCGTGAAGCGCGGCACTTTCACCTTCCTCCTCGCGTGCGCCGGGCTGGCTGTCGGTTGCTCCGACACCCAGGCCACGCAGGGCTTCGCCGGTCTGTCCGGCACCTATGACCTGACCCTCGCTGGCGACCTGGTCTTCGTCACGTCGTCGGATCGCGACGAGCTCCAGGTGCTGGACCTGTTGGCCAACCCCAAGCAGTTCATCCCCGCGCCCAACCCGCTCCAGACGCTGGCCATCCCGGTGCTGGACAGGCCGGACTCGCTCACGCACGACGTGGGCTACAAGGCGGACGGCTCGGAGCTTCCGGGGCCGTACGTCTACGCGCGCAGCGCCGGGGCCTCGCAGATCTCCGTGGTGGCCGCCGCCCGCGAGCGACTGGTGCAGATGCAGCGCTTCACCGGGCGCAGCCTGGTGACGGCCTTCGCGGCCCGCTCGCCGGACGAGCGCCCCGAGGGTGAGCCGCCCGCGCCGAGCGTGCTGTACTACGCCATCCAGGACCCCGACGCGCTCTTCGAGGCCGACACCGGTGGGGCTCGCATCGAGCGCCAGACGGTGCCCGGCCCCGAGGCACTCGAGGCGGGAGAGGTCGCTCCCGCCGTGGTGACGATGTTCTGCCTCCAGGTGGGCGAGTCCGTCCAGTCGATGACGGTGCTGCCCGCCAATCAGCTCGTGGTGGCCACGCGGCAGGCGTCCGGGCGAGCCGGGCGCACGCTGCTGGTGACGGACGCGAATCCGACGACGAGCGTGGACTGCACCACGCCGTCCCCGGCGACGAGGGACCTGTCCGCGGGCTTCGACAACACGCCCGTGCGGTTCGTGGTCTCCCATCCCCGCGTCGTGGTGCGGCAGGACGACACGACGACTCCCAACGTCAACGAGTTCGCGGAGATGCCCGCGGGTCGGTTTGTCTACGGCATCAAGGACGAGGTCGCCTGCGGTGGGGCGCC
>NZ_JBLZWL010000034.1:0-6954 GCF_049194865.1 Corallococcus terminator
CGAAGAACCAGGTGTTCCGGTCCTTCATCGGCATGGGCTACCACGACACGCACACCCCCAACGTCATCCTGCGCAACATCTTCCAGAACCCGGGCTGGTACACGCAGTACACGCCCTATCAGGCGGAGATCGCCCAGGGCCGGCTGGAGGCGCTGCTCAACTTCCAGACGATGGTGATGGACCTGACGGGCCTGGAGGTCGCCAACGCGTCGCTGCTCGACGAGGGCACGGCCGCCGCCGAGGCGATGGGGCTGGCGCTGCACGTGAAGGGCGACGACGCCGGGGCAGCCTTCTTCATCTCCGAGGGGTGTCATCCGCAGACGGTGGACGTGGTGCGCACGCGCGCCGAGCCGCTGGGCGTGGAAATCGTCGTCGGTGACCACCGCACGGTGGACCTGGGCGCGAAGAAGTACGTGGGCGCGCTGGTGCAGTACCCGGCCACGGACGGCGCGGTGATGGACTACCGCGCGTTCGGCGAGAAGGTGCACGCGGCGGGCGGCCTGCTCATCGTCGCCGCGGACCTCTTGAGCCTCACGCTGCTGACGCCTCCGGGCGAGTTCGGCGCGGACGTGGCGGTGGGCAGCGCGCAGCGCTTCGGCGTGCCCATGGGGTACGGCGGTCCGCACGCGGGCTACTTCGCGACGAAGAACGCGTACACGCGCGTGATGCCGGGCCGCCTCATCGGCGTGTCCGAGGACGCGCAGGGCCGGCGCGCGCTGCGCATGGCGCTCCAGACGCGCGAGCAGCACATCCGCCGCGAGAAGGCGACGAGCAACATCTGCACCGCGCAGGTGCTGCTGGCCGTCATCGCCAGCATGTACGCCGTCTACCACGGCCCCAAGGGCCTGAAGGCCATCGCCGAGCGCGTGCACGGGCTCACCGTGCTCCTGGCGCGCGGGCTGGGGAAGCTGGGCCTGAAGGTCCGGCACGAGCAGTACTTCGACACGCTGCGCGTGGAGCTGACGACGCCGCAGGTGCGCGCGGTGCTCGCGGCGTCCGAGTCGGCGCGGATGAACTTCCGCCGCATCGACGAGAAGACGCTGGGTGTGTCGCTGGACGAGACGTCCCGCCTGTCCGACGTGGAGGCCATCCTCACCGCCTTCGCCACGGGCGCGGGCAAGGCGGCCCCTCCGTCGCTGGACGACGTGGGCGCCAACGTGGAGACGCCGGTGGTGCCGGAGCTGCGCCGCGCGAGCGCGTTCCTCACGCACGCGGTCTTCAACAGCTACCACTCCGAGACGGAGATGCTGCGCTACATCCGGCGGCTCGAGGCGAAGGACCTGTCCTTGACGCACTCGATGATTCCGCTGGGCAGCTGCACCATGAAGCTCAACGCCACCGCGGAGATGATTCCGGTGACGTGGCCGCAGTTCGGCCGGCTGCATCCCTTCGCGCCCACCTCGCAGGCGGCCGGCTACAAGGTCATCTTCGAGCAGCTCGAGCAGATGCTCTCGCAAATCACCGGCTTCGCGGGCTGCTCGCTGCAGCCGAACGCGGGCAGCCAGGGCGAGTACGCGGGCCTGCTCGTCATCCGCGCGTACCACCAGGGGCGAGGGCAGGGGCACCGCGACGTGTGCCTCATCCCGTCCTCCGCGCACGGCACCAACCCGGCCTCCGCCGTCATGGCGGGCTACAAGGTCGTCGTCACCAGGTGCGATGAGAACGGCAACATCGACCTGGGTGACTTGCGCGCCCGCGCGGAGGAGCACAAGGACAAGCTCGCCGCGTTGATGGTGACGTACCCGTCCACGCACGGCGTGTTCGAGGAGGAGATCAAGGAGATCTGCTCCATCGTCCACGAGCGCGGTGGTCAGGTGTACATGGACGGCGCGAACCTCAACGCGCAGGTGGGCCTCACGGCGCCCGGGCTGGTGGGCGCGGATGTCTGCCACATCAACCTGCACAAGACGTTCTGCATCCCGCACGGCGGTGGTGGCCCGGGCATGGGCCCCATCTGCGTGGCCAGCCACCTGGTGAAGCACCTGCCGGGGCACCCGGTCATCCAGACGGGTGGGGCGGACGCCATCGGCGCCATCTCCGCGGCCCCGTGGGGCAGCGCGAGCATCCTGCTCATCTCGTGGATGTACATCACGATGATGGGCGGCGAGGGCCTGACGAAGGCGACGAAGCTGGCCATCCTCAACGCCAACTACATCGCCGAGCGGCTCCAGCCCCACTACCCGGTGCTGTACCGGGGCAAGCGGGGCAGGGTGGCGCACGAGTGCATCGTCGACCTGCGCCCGCTGAAGAAGACGTCGGGTGTCGAGGTCGAGGACGTAGCCAAGCGGCTGATGGACTACGGCTTCCACGCGCCGACGGTGTCGTTCCCTGTCGCGGGCACGCTGATGATCGAGCCCACGGAGAGCGAGTCCCGCGCGGAGCTGGATCGCTTCTGCGACGCGATGATCGCGATTCGTCAGGAGATTCGTGAGGTCGAGGAGGGGCGGATGCCGAGGGACAACAACGTCCTGAAGAACGCACCTCACACCGTCCGCACGATTACGAACCCGGAGTGGAACCGTCCCTACTCGCGCGAGCTGGCCGTCTTCCCGGCCCCGTGGGTGCGCGACAACAAGTTCTGGCCGTCCGTGGGCCGCCTCAACAACGTGCTCGGGGACCGCAAGCTCGTGTGCTCGTGCCCGCCCATCGAGGACTACATGACGCCGGAGCCCAAGCCCGCCGTCGCCTGACGGCCCGCGTAGACTCGGGGCATCTCGGGGCCGTCTCCCTCACGTGGGGAGGCGGCCCTTCTCGTCTCCGAGGCCTCGACTCAGCTCGCGTGAGGCGCGGCGCCCTGCGCTCGGTTGGTGCCCGCGTGCTCGGGCTCCACGTGGACGACGACGTCCACCACCTGGGGATACGCGGCGTGGAGCGTGCGCTCCACGCGGTCCGCCACCTCGTGGGCCTGGGCGGTGGTGAGGTTCGGGTCCACCTCTATCTTGAGGTCCACGTAGACGCTCTCCTCCATGCCCCGGCTGCGCACGTCGCGGCAGCTGCGCACGCCGGCCACGCCCACGGTGTGCTGCGCCACCTGCGCGGGGTCCAACCTCGCCGTGTCGGAGAGGATGCCCACCGCCTGCCGGACGATGCCGTAGGCCACCCACGCCACGAAGACCATGACGCCCAGCGCGATGATGCCGTCCGCCTTCGGATAGCCCAGCGCCACCAATCCCAACGACGCGAGCACCGCCAGCGTGACGAAGACGTCCGACAGCGTGTGGTGCGCGTCCGCCAACAGCAGGCTGCTCTGGTACTTGCGCCCGTAGTGCCCTTCCACGCGCGTCACCACCAGGTTGACGCAGAGGGTGAGCACCATGACGACGGCCATGGCCGGCGTCACCTGCGCGTGACGGTCATGCATCAGCGAGTCGAGCGCCATGCGCCCCAGCTCCAGCATGCCGATGCCAATCATCGCGCCGATGCCCAGGGACGCGAGCGCCTCGAACTTGCCGTGCCCGTAGGGGTGGTCCTCGTCCGCGGGCCGCGAGGCCACGCCCATGGCGACGAGGCCCAGCACGTTGGAGCTGCCGTCGATGAACGAGTGCAGCCCGTCCGCTGTCACCGCGGCGGACTGGCTGAGGAAGCCGAAGAGGAGCTTGGCGCTGGCCACCACCCAGTTGGCCACGAGGATGGCGAGCAGCACGGCGCGGATGCGCTGGCTTCGCTGCTGGAGCCTGGCGCTTCTGTCGGCGGGAGACGTGTCCACGGCGAGGCACGGTAGTGGGAACCGCGTCCGTCGGCGAGGACCTCTCGAGCCGCCCGTGATTCAGCGAACGTCAGTTGGGCTGGCGGAACAGCCGCATGCGCGGGCCGCCACCCATCTCCAGGAAGAAGCCGAAGGAGAAGCGCACCTTGGAGTCGTCGCTCAACAACCCCGGCGGTGGGTTGGGGAAGGGCTGCGCGCGCTGGAACGAGGACACGGCCTCCATGTCCAGGAAGTCCAGGCCGCTGCTCTTCTCCACCTCGATGTTCGTGACGCGGCCCTTCTCGTCCAGCGTGATTTCGAGGAGCGTGTGCCGGTCCTTCCCGGTGAACATGTTGCCGGTGGGGTCTCTGCGGCGCAGCGTCTCGTTGGGCTTCCAGTGCATGCCCACGCTCTGCTTCACGCGGTTGAAGAAGCTGGCGTACTTCCACTCGCGCGAGTTGAGCAGCGTGCCGTCGCCTTCGTCCACGTCGCGCAGGTGGTCATTGGGCGCGGCGCCCAGCACCTTGTCCATCACCGCGCGCGACGGCATCAACGCGGCGATGCCCGGCGAGCCCACGCGTCCGGCGGAGCCGTCCTGCTCGCCCCCCGTGCCCGGCTGGATTCGCAGCCGCTTCGCGTTGCCCGTCAGCTCTTCGCTCTCGTTCTGGTTGTTCACCGCCACGCCGCCGGGCGTGTTCGGGTCCGTCTTCACCTTCACTTCGTTCTTCTTGTGGATGTCGGGGATCTCGAAGGCGAACTCCTGGCCCCCCTCGGCGAGCGGCCGGTCGTCATTGCCCATGCCGTTGTTGCCGGCGATGCGCGGCGCCTGCGGCTCCATGTCCGCGCCCTTCTGCTCCTGGGGGGCGGTGCGCTGCGGCATGGCGTTGCGGTAGTGGGGCGTCTGCTCCCGGGCCCGCGTCTCCTTGTCCACGCGGTTGTTGTGCTCCGCCAGGTACTTCGCGTCGGGCGCTTCCTTCTCGTTGCCCGGGGCCAGGTCCACCACCTGCCCGTCGGGCTTGGTCTCCGGCTTCTTCTCCTCGGGCTTCTTGTCCTGGACGCGGGGCTTCTGGGTCGTCTGCGTCTTCGAGTCCGTCTTGCCCCGGTTCTGCGCCCACTGGTCTTCCGTCAACGGGCGCACGGCCACGGAGGTGGGAGGCCGGGTGACGGGCTTGCGCTCCCGCACCGTCGGGGGAAGCGTTCCCGTGAAGAGCACGACGGCCAGGTAGGCGCCATGAATCGCCAGGGCGAGCAGCACCGCGGCGACCACTCGCCAGGGGGATGCTCGCCGCCGCTTGCGGCGCCAGTCTGACTTTGGAGAAGAACCCGTGCTCACGGCGCGATGATAAACCTCCGGGCCCGCTGCCTAGTCCCGTCCCGTTCGCGGCGGAACACCTGGACAGGGGAGGACATTCACGAGACGTGCACTGGTTCTCAGGCGCGCCCCCTCTTCAGGTCAGTAGATGGGGGCGACTTCAGCACCATTGAAGTAGTGACGGAGGATATCCTGGTAGCGCTGCCCGGCCTCTGCCCGGCCGATGGCGCCCGTCTGACACATCCCTACTCCGTGGCCCCAGCCACCGCCACGGAAAAGCCAGTGGGTGGGCCGCCCCTCGGCGTCCCGCTCGGCCTCCACCACCGCCATGCTGCTGTTCAGCATCCCGAAGAGCCGCCGGATGTTCAGCTCTCCACGCACCTGGGTGGCCCCCAGGTCCCCGGATAACGCGAGCACCCGGGCCCGGCCGGACACCCCACGCTCCTGGAGGCTCATCGCCTGGACGCGTCCCACGCCCAGCCGGGTGACGAGCGCGTCCACCTGGGCCGCCGTGAAGCGCTTCTCCCAGCGGAACTTGGTGGGCTGGGCGAAGCTGGACAGCCGGCAGGCGGCCCTCACGTCGGGCGCGGCCAGCCACGCCTCCAGGCGGGAGGGAGAAGGGGAGGCGCCCGCGGGCTCCAGGAGGTCCGGGCGTCCGCGCAGGCTCGGGTCCGGCGGGCCGCCCCAGACGATGTCGTTGTCCTCGGTGTGGCCGCCGCACACCGCGCTATAGACGGAGTCCACCAGCCGGCCATCCGCGCTGAAGAGGGCCTGGCCCCGGGTGGCCTCCACCGCCGCGGACGTGCTGGCCGCCTCGCCCGTGCGCCCCCGGTACACCGCGCAGTGCTGCTCCGAGCACAGGAGGTAGGGGTCCGCCAGGTGTTTGATTCCCACCTTCGCGAGCACCTCGCCGCGCGCGGTGACGGCCTGGGCCTTGAGCGCCTCCGAGTGGGCGCGCGCGAAAATCTCCGCGGGCACCAGGCCCTTGAGCAGGTCCTCGAGCGGCACCACGTTCACCACCGCCAGGAGGCCCAGGCGGTCCACGGAGAACTGGAGCGCGCCCCGGAACGTCCGGTCCTCGAAGCCGTGGAAGTCGTAGCCGACGCCGAACTCCACCTGTCGCACGTCGAAGCCCGCGCCGTCCGGTGAGTCCGCGTCCAGCTTGTCCTGCGCCAGGCCCACCACCGCGCCGGACTCGTCGCGCACCTCGAGGATGGCGCGCGCGGGAGCACGGACCTCTTCGAAGAGGAGGGTCCGCGCGCCGAACTGGCGCAGCAGCTCCGCCTGCCGGGTCGCGGCGTCCTCGGGGGTGAGCACCTCATCGACGAGGAGGAGCGAGCGCCGGTTGTCGATGACCTTGCCGGCGATGCCGTACACCGCGCCCAGCACCTGCGTGCGCACCGCGAGGCCCCGGGCCCGCCACTCCTCTTGAGCGGCGGCGAGCCCCTCCCGGTCCGCGAACCGGTGCTCGCTCAACTGCACGCGCGCGGCGAGCACCGCGGGCGTCCCCTGCGTCACGCGCACCGTCCACCGCGTCCCCGCCGCGGCGTCCAGCACCTTGTCCACCGCCCCGCCGAAGCGCATCCGCATCCGGCCTCGGGGGGAGAACGTCGCCTCGCGCCGGCCCTCCATGAGTCGGATGGGGAGCCGAGGCTCTCCGCCCCGGAAGTCCAGGCGCTTCAACTGCTCCGGGCCGGGAAGTCCCTGGGCCAGCGGGTCTTCACCGGGCGCACTCGCGGACATGCTGATGTCCACTCCCGCGTCGCTCGTTCCCCCGTCCTGGGCGGAGGACAGGTCGCCCGACCCGCCATCCGTCCCAGCGTCCAGAGGCTCTTCCGCCAGGGCTTCCACCGAAGGGCCCGTCAGGCGCGGTGGAGAGTGGGGGCTCGCGCAGGAGGCGAGCAGCACGACGGAGAGCAGGAGCAGGACGGCGGTGCGCACGGGGGGCGACACCGTA
>NZ_JBLZWL010000134.1:0-6361 GCF_049194865.1 Corallococcus terminator
CGGCTCGAGGGTGGTGGTGCAGGCCGCGGTGCCCGTGCAGCCGCCGCCAGTCCATCCACCGAAGGCGTACCCCGTGTCAGGCGTGGCGGTCAGGGTGACGGCGGTGCCCTTGGCGAACGAGGCCAGGCAGGTGGCGCCGCAGGAGAGCGCAGCGGGGCTGGAGGTGATGGTGCCCGCGCCCAGGCGCGTGAGCGTCAACTGGACGGTGGTGTCGTCCTCCCCAGGAGGTCCTCCGGAAGGTGCAGGTGTGTCACTGGTGCAACCGAGAAGGAGCGCGGCCGTGAGGGCCAGGGCCCGCCAGTTTTCTCTGAGAGTGAGAGTTGTCATTGCGTCCAGACAGAGCAAGCGTCAGACCAATGGCGTGACACGTGGGGCTTCCCTGCGGGGATGCATGCGGCGCATCGCGAGGAGCGGGGCCGCTGTGGTGGACAACACCCACTGATCTGTGGGGCCGTGCCCCCGGTAGAGGTGCGAGGGACCGAGGTACAGTTTCGCATCGCGAACGGCGCGGCCTGTCGTTGTGCTCGCGGCATTGCCGCCACGGAGTCACGGATGCTGGCGTGAGGCGTTCGGGGGCACTGCGTGAAATCCAGCGGGTTGGCCGCGTGTCAGCCTCGATTCACGCTCGCGGGTGGGAGGCGACTGGTCGCGCGGCAACCTGTCGTTCCACGTCGGTCAGGTGCTCCTCGCCCGGAGGGGCGATACACTGGCCCTCATCCCAGTGAGGGGCACTGGGGCTGGCATCTCACCTGGAGCAGGGGGTCTGAAATGGGAATCACGATGTCGCCGCAGGAATACGCCACGGCTTTTCGCCTGCTGGCCGCCACCGCGCGCCACCCCGAAAACATCGCGCGCGTCGTCGAGGAGCGGATGCTCCCCGCGCTCCCTCTCCACCGCGCGCTGCTGGACGTGGGCGCCGGGTCCGGCAAGGTGGCCGAGCGCCTCGCACCGCACTTCGGCTCACTTACGCTGCTCGAACCCAACCGCGAACAGATTTCAGGGCTCAAGCTCGACAAGGCCAAGGTCCTCGTCGAGCCGCTGGAGCGCTATGACTCCACGGAGAAGTACGAGCTCGTCCTGTGCTCACACGTCCTGTACCACGTGCCCCTCTCCGACTGGGGCGCCTTCATGGACAGACTGCTCTCGTTCGTCCGCCCGGGCGGCTACTGTCTGCTCATCATGGCCGCCGCTCGGGGACCGACCTACGAGCTGTGCCGTGACTTCGCGGAGACGCTGAACTTCGGCGAGCTGATGCTGGACACCGTGCGGGGCAAGCACCTGCCCCATGAAGTGCTCCCCACGATGAGCGGCTTCGTCGCGCAGACCTTCGAGGAGATGTACACGCTCTGCCGCTTCTTCGTGCTCGAGGGCTGCTTCACCGCGGAGCAGCTCGCGGCCATGACTCCAGATCAGGCGCGCGAACTCGACCGGAAGCTCCGCCTGCATACCGAACGCTGCCGGGGCGCGGACGGGGTGTATCGCCTGGAGCAGGACGAGGACCTGGTCCTCATCCCCAAGCCCTGACGACGCCCACCCCGGCGCGGGAGGACTCCCCACTCCCGCGCACGACGGTGCTCAGCCCAGGAGCCGCTCTCCCATGAGGAAGCCCACCGTCATGGCCACCACCAGCAGCGCGCCCTGGAGCTTCGGCGGCGCGGGCAGGGGAATGTCGAGCAGCCTGCACCCCGCGCCAATGATGAGCGCCAGGGCGAATCCCAACAGCGCCAGCATCATGAGCGCGTCTCCTGCGTCTCGCCGGTGGGTCCGCCGCAGTTGACGTGGTTGCGCGAGGGACGGGACGCCAGGAGCTTGTCGGTCAGCGTGTAGCCGCTCGTCATCGCGACGACGAGCAGCGCACCCACCAGCACCGGCGGCGCGGGCGCGGGCACCCCCAACCAGCGGCATCCAAACCCAATACCCAGGCCCAGGAGCAGGCCCACACACAGTTTCCAGTTCACGAGTCGTTCTCCATGGGGGTGAGACGGGGGCGCGTCGACGCGGCGCCGACGAAGTGACGAACGGACGGCGGCTGACTGTCCTGGTGGAGCGTGCGCAGCGTGTCCTGCAGCGCCTTCTCCTCATGCGTGACGCGCTCGTGCTGACGCAGGTGCTCCATCCACGAGCCCACGACGAAGTACTCCAGGAAGCGCCCGGGCTCGGCCGTGTCCTCCATGACGTCCCACTGCACCGCCCCGTCACGTCGCCGCGTGTCGCCGAGCTGGCGGATGAGCGGCAGGAACGCCGCGCGGTCCTTGGCGGCGATGCGGTACTCCACGGTGATGAGCACCGGGCCCCGGTCCTGCTCGATGGCCTCGGTCAGCTCCGGCGCCGGCCAGTGCCCGGAGGCCCCTGTGTTGCGTGTCATCGCCGCGCTCAGCTGGAAGCGCAACGAGAAGACCCCCGCGAGCACCGCCGCCACCGCCGCCACCGTCAGCGAGAGGGGAACCCCGAAGCGCTGGGCCACCGAGCCCCACAGCAGGCCGCCGCTGGCCATGCCCGCGGAGAAGACGACGATGTACAGCGACAGCGCGCGGGCTCGGACCCACGTGGGCACCGACACGTGCGCGGCCGTCTGGAGCGAGGACAACACGCTGATCCACGCCAGGCCGTTGAACACCATGGCCACGCCCAGCACGGGCATGAGACGCACGTGGGCCACGACGAGCATGGTGAGCGCGTAGAGCAGCGTGGCGCCGAACACCAACCGGTCCACGCCCAGGCGCGCCCGAAGCCGGGGCAGCAGGACGGCGCCTGAGACAGCGCCCGCGCCGATACACGTCAGCAGCAGCCCGTACGTGCCCGCCCCAGCCCCCAACTCCTTGCGCACGACGATGGCGAGCTGCGCGGGCAGGGCGCTGGCGAAGACATAGAAGCACGCCGACTTGAGCAGCACCGAGCGCAGGTCGCCCGAGCGCGCCGCGTAGCGAAGCCCCGCGCGCAGGGCGATGCCGAAGGGCTCCGACGGCAGCGTCGAGACAGTCGCCTCCCTCCGCCACAGCCACAAAGCCAGCACCACGCCCAGGTAGGAGACTGCGTCCAGCGACAAGGCCCAGCCGACGCCGAAGCGCGCGACAATCAACCCGCCCAGGGCCGGCCCCACCGAGCGCGCGATGTTCATCCCGATGGAGCTGAGCGCCACGGCGGGCGCCAGCAGCGGACGCGGCACCAGCTCCGCGGTGGTCGCCGCCTGCGCCGGCATGGCCATGGCCGCGCCCGTCCCGAGCGCGAAGGTCAACCCCAGCAGCACCCACTCATCCATCCGGCCGACGAGCGAGAGCCAGGCGAGCACCGTCGCCATGACGAGCATCCACAGCTGCACGGCGATGAGGTAGCGCCGCCGGTCGACGATGTCCGCCAGCGTGCCCGCGAAGAGCGCGAACACCACGACGGGCAGCGTCGTCGCGGACTGCACCGCGGCGACCATCAGCGGCGAGCCGGTCCGCTCGGACATGAACCAGGCGGCGGCGACGTCATGGACCCACGTTCCAATCTGGCTGGCCAGCACCGACAGCCACATCATCCGGAAGGTGGCGTGGCGCAGCGGTGCCAGGGGGCCGACCTCCGGCGCCGGGATTGCCGCAGGAGCAGCCACGACATTCGACTCAGAAGGCATAGCAGAGGCACCCGAGCGCGCCCCAGAAGCCCGAGTCATCGCTCGTGGGGACCTGGTGGCGTGAAGCGTGAGTCCTGCCATGGCCATGCATGGCGCAGGAGTCTCCATGCGCATGCGAGGCCCCCTGGAAGACGGCCCGGGCCTGGGCGACGGTGCCGCCCTGGTAGCCACCGAACCGATTCACCGGAGACCAGTCCGGCATCGGCCGGGGGAGCTGGGGCGCGAGCGGACCGAAGTCACCCGCGCCGTGCACCACCTTGCCGCCCACCACCGTGAGGACGCTGGTGATGTCCAGGATGGACGCCTCCGGTACCTGGAAGAAGTCCGAGGACAGCACGGTGAAGTCCGCGAGGTAGCCGGGCTTCAGGAGCCCCTTGCGCTCCTGCTCGTGTGAGAACCACGCGCTGCCGTGTGTCCACAGGCGCAGGGCCTCCTCGCGCTCCAGGATGTTGTCCTCGCCGTACATGGCCAGTCCGCCCAGCGTGCGGCCGGTGACGAGCCAGTACATCGCCACCCAGGGGTTGTAGCTGGCCACGCGCGTGGCATCCGTGCCGGCGCCCACGGGCACGCCCAGCTCCAGCATCTTGCGCACCGGGGGCGTGCGGCGGACGGCGTCAAGGCCGTAGCGCTCCGCGAAGTACTCACCCTGGTAGGCCATGCGGTGCTGCACGGCGATGCCGCCGCTGAGCGCGCGCACGCGCTCGATGTTGCGCTCGGAGATGGTCTCCGCGTGGTCGATGAGCCAGTGCAGGCCGTCCAGCGGCACGTCCCGGTTCACCTTCTCGTAGACGTCCAGCACCCGGCTGATGCTCTCGTCGTAGGTGGCGTGGATTCGGAACGGCCAGCGCTTCTGGGCCAGCAGGCGCACCACCGACTCCAGCTCGCCCTCCATGCCCGCGGGCAGCTCCGGCCGGGGCATGCGGAAGTCCTCGAAGTCCGCGGCGGAGAACACGAGCATCTCGCCCGCGCCGTTGTGGCGCATCATGTCGTCGCCCTGGCGCGGGGTGAGCATGCCCGTCCAGCGCTCGAAGTCCGCCACCTCCGCGCCCTTCTTCTGGGTGAAGAGGTTGTAGGCGATGCGCACCGTCAGCTCGCCGTCGGCGTGCAGCTTCTGGATGATGTCGTAGTCCTCCGGGTAGTTCTGGAAGCCGCCGCCCGCGTCGATGACGGACGTGACACCCAGCCGGTTCAGCTCGCGCATGAAGTGGCGCGTGGAGTTGAGCTGGTACTCCGGGGGCAGCCGGGGCCCCATGGCGAGCGTCGCGTACAGGATGAGCGCGTTGGGACTGGCCAGCAGCAGGCCCGTGGGGTTGCCGCGCGCGTCGCGTTCGATGCGCCCGCCGGGCGGGTCCGGCGTCTCCTTCCCGTAGCCCACCGCGCGCAGGGCGGCGCGGTTGAGCAGCGCCCTGTCATACAGGTGGAGGATGAAGACAGGCGTCTCCGGCGCGGCCTCGTTGAGCTCCTCCAGCGTGGGCAGGCGCTTCTCGACGAACTGGTGTTCGCTGAAGCCTCCCACCACGCGCACCCACTGCGGCGCGGGCGTGCGGGCCACCTGCTCGCGCAACAGCGCCATCGCGTCCGCCAGCGAGCGCACGCCGTCCCAGCGCAGCTCAAGGTTGTAGTTCAATCCGCCGCGAATCAGGTGGATATGGCTGTCATTGAGTCCGGGAATCAGCCGCCGCCCGCCCGCGTCGATGACCCGCGTTCCGGGCGTGGCGAGCGCCAGGATGGAGGCCTCATCTCCCACGGCCTCCACGGTGCCTCCGGAGATGGCCAGGGCCTGGGCCTCGGGATGATCCCTGTCCAGGGTGGTGATGCGGGCGTTGCGGACAATCAGGTCGGCCATGGGGTGCTCGTGCGCGGAGGGGGAGGCGGACAACGACACGACGACGGGCGCGGCCCAGGTGCCCTGGAGCGCGCGTCCATCGTCGAGGTGTGGCGGGGAGGGGACTGCGTCAGTGACCGCCGCCCTCGGAGGCGTTGAACATGGACTTGGCGTACTGGACGCCCAGGCCGTAGCCCCCGCCGTTGCTGACGGCGATGCCCGTGGTCATCGCGTAGGTGGCGCCGCGCGCCCAGTCCCGTTGCAGCTCCAGCAGGTACTGGAGGCTCGTCATCGGCATGGCACCGGCCTGAATCATGCGCTGCACCGCGCGCTCGTGGGCCTCCTCGGAGATGTCACCGCTGGCGTCGGTGATGACATAGACCTTGAAGCCCTGGTCGATGGCCGACAGCACCGGGCCGACGATGCACACGCCCGTCCACAGGCCCGCGAACACCACCCGCTCCTTGTCGAAGCGGTTGACCTGGTCGGTGACCTGCGCGTCCTCCCAGGCGTTCATCGTGGTGCGGTCCAGGACCTTGGCCTCGGGGAAGACCTCCTTGATTTCGGGGAACAGCGGCCCCGAGAAGCTCTTCTCCGCGACGGTGGTCACGATGGTGGGGACGCGAAAGCCCGCCGCCGCCTTGGCGATGAGCGCCGTGTTGTTGCGCAAGAGCGGGATGTCGATGGACTTCGTCGCGAAGGCCATCTGCGATTGATGGTCCACCAGGATGAGCGCGTGGTTGTCCGGGGTGAGCAGGTTCTTGCCGGGGGTAGGGCTGGCGTTGGGCATGGGGCTCCTTGGGGGTGGGAGGTCGGCGCTCTGCACGAAACACCCGGAAGCCCTGTGAAAACATCCCTCGTTCGGGGGACCTTTCCGTCACCGTGCGGCGAATCCTCCGGGGGCGTTCGAGGGGTGGGGACGC
>NZ_JBLZWL010000103.1:0-4197 GCF_049194865.1 Corallococcus terminator
CGAAGAAGGACTACATCGCCAACGGCTTCTACGCGAAGGCCGAAGCCGAGGAGACGCAGTGCCCGGCGATGGAGATCAACCAGCTGGAGCAGATCACCGACGTCACCGAGACGCTGAACAAGGCGACCGCGGGCCTGTCCGGCAAGCCGTACAACGACACCCTGAAGGCGAAGATGTCCGAGCTGGAGCAGGCCTGCTCCGCCGGTGACGCCAAGGTGCGCTGTGACGTCGTCACCCTGTACCAGGGTGGCAAGTACAACCTCTACAAGTACCGCCGCTTCCAGGACGTGCGCCTGGTGATGGCCCCCGAGCACGCCATCGCCTTCTTCGGCGGCGACCCGGACAACTTCGAGTTCCCCCGGTGGGACCTGGACGTGACGTTCCTGCGCGTCTACCAGGACGGCAAGCCGGCCAAGACGGAGAACTACTTCAAGTGGTCCGAGAAGAGCGCCAAGGAGGGTGACCTCACCTTCGTGTCCGGCCACCCCGGCCGCACCTCGCGTGGCCTCACCGTCGCCGAGCTGGAGTACCAGCGCGACGTGGCCATGCCGAAGATGCTCTTCATGATGTCCGAAGTGCGCGGCATGGTGACGGAGTTCCAGAAGCGCGGCCCCGAGCAGAAGCGCATCTCCAACAACATGCTCTTCGGCGTGGAGAACGGCCTGAAGGCGACCAAGGGCCGCCTCGAGGCGCTCCAGGACAAGAAGTTCTTCGCCCAGAAGGTCGCCGCCGAGCAGGAGCTGCGCAAGAAGGTCGACGCCAACCCGGAGATGAAGAAGAAGTACGGCGCGGCGTGGGATGAGATCGCCAAGGCGCAGGGCCAGCTCGTCAACATCCGCAAGGACCTGGCCTTCGTCGAGCAGGGCAACGGCCTGTCCTCCAGCCTGTACGGCATCGCGAAGACGCTGGTGCGCGCCTCCGAGGAGCTCCCCAAGGAGAACGGCCAGCGCCTGCGTGAGTTCAACCAGGCCAACGTGCCGGCCCTCCAGGCCCAGCTGCTCAGCCCGGCCCCCATCTACCCGGAGATGGAGATCCTCCGCCTGACCTTCGGCCTGACGAAGATGCGCGAGGAGCTCGGCTCCAACCACCCGTTCGTCAAGAAGGTCCTGGGCAAGGAGTCCCCCGAGAAGATGGCGGCCCGGCTGGTGAAGGGCTCCAAGCTCTGCGTCCTCAAGGACGTGAAGGGCTCCAAGGTGTGTGACGTGGCCGTGCGCAAGGGCCTCCTCGACGGCGGCAAGGCGGCCATCGCGGCGTCCAAGGACCCGATGATCCAGCTGGCCCTCGCGCTCGACGCGGATGGCCGCGCGGTCCGCAAGAACTACGAGGAGAACATCGACGCGGTCATCAAGAAGAACGCGGAGCTGGTCGCCAAGGCGAAGTTCGAGGCCTACGGCACCAACCAGTACCCGGACGCGACGTTCAGCCTGCGCCTGTCCTACGGCTCGGTGAAGGGCTACATGGAGGACGGCAAGAAGGTGGAGCCCGTCACCCAGATGGCGGGAACCTTCGAGCACGCCACGGGCGAGGAGCCCTTCGCCCTTCCGCCGTCCTGGCTGAAGTCGGAGAAGCTGCTCGACGGCGCCACGGCGATGAACCTGGTCACCAGCAACGACATCATCGGCGGCAACTCCGGTTCCCCGATGATCAACAAGGACGCGGAGATCGTCGGCCTGGTGTTCGACGGCAACATCCAGTCCCTGGGCGGTGAGTACGGCTTCGACGAGTCCGTCAACCGCACCGTGGCCGTGCACAGCGACGCCATCATCGAGTCGCTGAAGAAGATCTACGGCGCCAACCGGGTGCTCGAGGAGCTGCGCCCGGGCAGCACCAAGATTCCCTCGGTCCCCACCAAGCCGGCCGGGTGATTCACCCGCGCTGAAGGGGCCCGGGCTTCGAAACCCGGACCCCTGATGCACGAAGAGGCTGCCTGGGCACTCTCGCCAGGCAGCCTCTTTTGCGTCCACCCTACTCGCCTACTCCAGCCTCACTCCCACTCGATGGTGGCCGGGGGCTTGGAGGACACGTCGTAGGCGACGCGGTTGATGCCGCGCACCTCGTTGGTGATGCGCGTGGAGATGCGCTCCAGCACGGGGTACGGCAGCCGCGCCCAGTCCGCCGTCATGCCGTCCACGCTGGTGACGGCGCGCAGCACGCAGGTGGACTCGTAGGTGCGCTCGTCGCCCATGACGCCCACGCTCTGCACGGGCAGCAGCACGGCGAAGGCCTGCCACAGCTCCTTGTAGAGCCCCGCGGTGCGAATCTCCTCCTGGACGATGGCGTCCGCGCGCCGTACCAGCTCCAGGCGGGCCTCGGTGACTTCGCCCAGCACGCGGATGGCCAGACCGGGGCCGGGGAACGGCTGCCGGTTCACCATCTCATCGGGCAGCCCCAGCTCGCGGCCCAGGGCGCGGACCTCGTCCTTGAACAGCTCGCGCAGCGGCTCCACCAGCTTGAGCTTCATCGTCTCCGGCAGGCCACCCACGTTGTGGTGGCTCTTGATGGTGACGGATGGGCCCTTGTACGAGACGGACTCGATGACGTCCGGGTACAGCGTGCCCTGCGCCAGGAACCCGGCGTCCTGGATGTCGCGCGAGGCCTCCTCGAACACGGCGATGAACTCGCGGCCGATGATCTTCCGCTTCTTCTCCGGGTCCGTCACGCCGGCCAGCGCGTCCAGGAACCGGGCCCGCGCGTCCACCGTCTTCAGCGGGACGTGGAAGCGGTCCACGAAGAGCGCCTCCACCTGGGCGCGCTCACCCTGCCGCAGCACCCCGTTGTCCACGAAGATGCACTGGAGCCGGGGGCCGATGGCGCGGTGGAGCAACAGCGCGGCCACGGAGCTGTCCACGCCTCCGGACAGCGCGCAGATGACCCGGCCCTCTTCACCCACCTGCTTGCGGATGGTGGCCACGGCCTCGTCGATGAAGCCCTTCATCGTCCACGAGCCGCTCACCTTGCAGTCGTTGAAGAGGAAGGCCCGCAGCATGGCCTTGCCCTGCGGGGTATGGACGACCTCGGGGTGGAACTGGAGGCCGTAGAAGGGCTTGGTCTGGTGGGCCGCCGCCGCGAAGGGCGAGTTGCCGCTGCGACCAATGGCCTCGAAACCGGGCGGAAGCTCCTCCACCCGGTCCCCGTGGCTCATCCAGACCTGGACCCTGTCACCAGGACGGAACTCCGAGAAAGGCCCGCGGGGCGCGAGGACCTCCACCTCCGCGTTGCCGAACTCACGGTGAGCGCCCCGGTCGATGCGCCCTCCCAGCAGCTTGGCGGTGAGCTGGAGGCCGTAGCAGATGCCCAGGACGGGCACTCCCGCCTCGAAGACGAAGGGGTCGCACCGGGGGGAACCAGGCGCCTCCACGGACGCCGGGCCTCCGGAGAGGATGATGCCCCGGGGGGCATAGCGGCGGATGTCCTCCGCCGGGAGGTCCGGGCGGTGGATTTCGCAATAAACGCCCAGTTCGCGCACCCGTCGGGCGATGAGCTGGGTGTACTGACTCCCGAAATCGAGGATCAGGATCTTCTCGGCGTGCAGGTCCACCGGAGGTTCTCCAAGGGGGCGTCGTTGACGGCTGGGGGCCCTTATCGCTACAAACTTCCGGAAAGCAACGCCCAAGTCCCCTCAATTGTTCGAGGTCCGGATGCTCCGCCGCCTGTCCGCTTCCACTGCCGCAACCCTCTTGTTCCTCTCCGCCTCTGGATGCGTGAAGGAAATCTCCTCCGACGAGCGACTGGACCGCGAGACCCAGAACCTGGCGGTCAAAGACACGCCTGGGGTCTCCGAGCTCCAGAAGCTCACCTGTGACGACACCACCGACGCGCTGGGCAAGGCCCGCAACGTCAATCGCCCCGAGACGGACCGCCTCGTCGACTACATCGAGCTGTACTCCTCCCTGCGCAAGCGGACGACCACGTTCGAGGATGCGATGAACCGCAACCCGGACCTGAGCTACCGCGAGGGCAGCCAGCAGATCGTCAACGCGAAGGACACCTGCATCCAGCAGACGGCCGACGTGAAGGTCGAGTTCGAGACCTACATGCGCGAGCTGGTGGCGGTGCCCACCGTGCAGGAGATCAAGGGCGGCAACGCCGTCACCATCGCCCGGCTCGACTTCAACACCCTGCGCCAGGCCATCGAGACGCTGGAGCCCGACGACAAGGACGCCCTGCTCAGCCGCGTGGCCAGCGCGGAGGGGAAGA
>NZ_JBLZWL010000122.1:0-3758 GCF_049194865.1 Corallococcus terminator
CGGAGGGCGGTGCGCTCGCGGAGCTGGCGAGCGCACTGGAGCGGGCCCTGGAGGCGGGGAAGGCGCCTGGGCCGATGGTGCTGGGCGAGCGGACGTTCGAGTGGGGCTCGCGCACCTACGTCATGGGTGTCGTCAATGTGACGCCGGACAGCTTCTCGGACGGAGGGCGCTACCTGAGCGCGGAGGCCGCCATCGAGCACGGCCTGGCCATGGCGGACGCGGGAGCGGACCTTTTGGACGTGGGCGGAGAGTCCACGCGCCCCGGCTCCCAGCCCGTCACCGCCGAGCAGGAGGTGGCCCGCGTGCTGCCCGTCGTCGAGGGCCTGCGCGCACGAACCTCCGTCCCTCTCTCGGTGGACACGACGAAGGCCGCCGTGGCGCGGGCGGTGCTGAAGGCGGGGGCGCACCTGGTCAACGACATCACCGGCTTTCGCTCGGACCCGGAGCTGGCCCACGCGGTGGCCGAGGCCAACGCCGCTTGTTGTCTGATGCACATTCAGGGGACGCCCGACACCATGCAGCGGGCCCCTGGCTACGAGGACCTGGTGGAGGAGGTGCTCGACTTCCTCGACGCCTCCGTGGCGATGGCGACCTCCGCGGGAGTCACGCGCGAGCGCATCCTGCTGGACCCTGGGATTGGCTTCGGCAAGACGTTCGACCACAACCTCTACCTGCTGCGGCGGCTGGGCGAGCTGCGCGTGTCGGGGCTGCCCCTGCTGGTGGGCACCAGTCGCAAGGGCTTCCTGGGGGCCCTGACGGGCGGTAAGCCGGCGGGCGAGCGACTGGCGGCGACGCTGGGCTCCGTCGCGGCGATGGCCGTGTTGGGTGGAGCGGACGTCGTCCGGGTGCACGATGTGGCCGAGGCACGTGATGCGCTCGCCGTCGCGGATGCCATCCGGTCCGCTCGGGATGGGGGCATCCTGCTCGGCCGCTGAGCGCCCGTGGGCCACGGGCCACGCGGGTGTGGCCTCCTCGCTCGGATGGGCCGTTCAGGCGGGGCCTGGTATCGTTTTCGCACCCTTGTTCAAGGGTGATAGAGCCTGCAAGGCCGGGCCGTTGCCAGGGTGGCGTTGGGACCCTACCTTCGAGCCCCGGCGGTGGGCGGGGTATAAGCCCCGACGTCGAGAGACCGGCAAGGCCCGGCGTGGGAAAGGTGGAGCGGGACCATGGCTTACAGGATGAACATGCCTCCGAAGGAGGAGCGCGCGACACAGAAGCTGTTCGGCACGGACGGTGTTCGCGGCAAGGCGAACGTCTACCCGATGACAGCGGAAGTGGCGATGCAGCTCGGGCGGGCACTCGCGTTCCTCATCCGCAACGGGCCGCACCGGCACCGCGTCATCGTGGGCAAGGACACGCGACTGTCCGGCTACATGCTGGAGCAGGCGCTCGCCGCGGGCCTCACGTCCATGGGTGTCGACGTGGAACTCGTCGGCCCGCTGCCGACGCCGGGCATCTCCAACCTCACCACGTCCATGCGCGCCGACGCCGGCGCCGTCATCTCCGCGTCCCACAATCCGTACGAGGACAACGGCATCAAGTTCTTCTGGCGCGACGGCTTCAAGCTGCCGGACGAGACGGAGGGCAAGATTGAAGAGCTGCTCTCCACGGGCGCCATCGACTCCATTCGCCCCACCGCGACGAAGATTGGCCGCGCGTTCCGCATGGAGGACGCTCGGGGCCGCTACATCGTGTTCCTCAAGGCGACCTTCCCGCGCGAGCTGACACTGGAGGGGCTGACCATCGTCGTCGACTGCGCCAACGGAGCGGCCTACAAGACGGCGCCCGCGGTGCTGGAGGAACTGGGCGCCAAGGTCATCACCCTGGGCGTGTCGCCGGACGGCAAGAACATCAACCACAAGTGCGGCGCGCTGTTCCCGGAGAACCTGGCGCGCTCGGTCATCAAGCACGGCGCCCACCTGGGCATCGCGCTGGACGGCGACGCCGACCGCCTCATCGTCGTGGACGAGAAGGGCAAGGTCGTGGATGGCGACGCCATCATGGCCATCTGCACCGGCGAGCTGATGGCTCGCAAGCAGCTGAAGAAGAAGGTCCTGGTCTCCACGGTGATGAGCAACATCGGCCTGGAGCGCGCGGTGGCGCGCTGGGGCGTGAAGGTGGCTCGCACGCGCGTGGGTGACCGCTACGTCGTCGAGGAGATGCGCCGCAACGGCTACAACCTGGGCGGCGAGCAGAGCGGCCACCTCATCTTCCTGGACCACACCACGACGGGTGACGGCACGCTGGCGGCGCTCCAGTTGCTCGCGGTGATGTGCCGCGCTGGCAAGCCCCTGAGCGAGCTGTCCTCCATCTTCGAGCCGGTGCCCCAGACGCTGGTCAACGTGGTGGTGAAGCAGAAGAAGGAGCTGGGCGAGATGCCAGACGTGATGAAGGTCATCAAGTCCGTGGAGCAGAAGCTCGGCAACTCCGGCCGGGTGCTGGTGCGCTTCTCCGGCACCGAGCCCAAGGCCCGCGTCCTCATCGAGGGCGAGGATGCCGCTCGCAACGAGGCCTACGCGAAGGACATCGCCGACGCCCTCGCCAAGGCGTGCAATCGCTAGTCGTCGTTCACGGCGGTTGACTTCCGGACGCTGGCCGCGATTAGAGGGGCCAGCGCGTGCCGGGGCCCCCGACAATCCCGGGACCGCGCATCAAGCGAGGTGCGGTCGATGGGACAGCGACTGGGTGTCAACGTGGACCATGTGGCGACGCTGCGGCAGGCGCGGCGCACCACCTATCCGGACCCGGTGACGGCCGCGGCCATGGCGGAGCTGGCCGGCGCGCGGCAAATCACCATCCATCTGCGTGAGGACCGGCGCCACATCCAGGACCGGGACTTGCGCATCCTGCGTGAGACGACGCAGACGCTGCTGAACCTCGAGATGGCGGCCACCACGGAGATGGTGAAGATCGCCTACGAGCACAAGCCGGACGTGGTGACGCTCGTTCCGGAGCGCCGCGAGGAGCTCACCACGGAGGGCGGCCTGGAGGTCGCCGGCCAGCGCGAGCACGTCGCGAAGATCATCAAGAACCTCAAGGACGGCGAAATCACCGTCTCGCTGTTCATCGACCCGGACCTGGACCAGGTGCGCGCGTCGCACAAGGTGAACGCGGACCGCATCGAGCTGCACACGGGGCGCTACTGCGAGGCGCGCAACGACAAGGAGCGCGCGCGGGAGCTGGCGCGCATCGTCGACGCCGCCAAGGCGGGCACGAAGCTGGGGATGGGCGTGGCCGCGGGCCACGGGCTCAACTACGACAACGTGCAGCCCATCGCCCGCATCGCCGAAATCGACGAGCTGAACATCGGCCATGCCATCGTCGCGCGCGCGGTGCTGGTGGGCTTCGACCGCGCGGTGCGGGAGATGCTCGACCTGATGCGCAACCCGGGATAGCGCGCCATGGGAATCCGGGGCCTGGGCCTGGACATCTGCTCCATCTCCCGCATCCAGCGCATCATGGACGGACCGCGCGCGGAGCCGTTCCTGAACCGCGTGTACACGGAGGCGGAGCGGGCCCTGTGCGGTCAGCGCCATGACGCCGCCAGTGCCTATGCCGCGCGCTTCGCGGCGAAGGAGGCGCTGGTGAAGGCGCTGGGCGCGCCCAAGGGCATCCGCTGGAAGGACATGGAAGTGCGCCGGGACGGGGGGGCACCGTACTTCGCCCTCTCCGGCGTGGCGCTCGAGGTGATGGAGGCGCGGGGGTTGGAGGCGTTCCTCGCGCTCACCCACGATGCCGACGTAGCCGCCGCCACGGTG
>NZ_JBLZWL010000095.1:0-4334 GCF_049194865.1 Corallococcus terminator
GCGCTCCGGGTTCGCCGCGCGCTTCCACTCGCTGGTGGGGGAGACGCCCCTGCACTACCTGTCGAACTGGCGGATGACCCGCTCCGCGCGGTGGCTGCATGAGTCCGACGACAGCCTGGAGGCCATCGCCGAACGCGCGGGCTACGAAAGCGCGCCCGCCTTCAGCAAGGCCTTCAAGCGCCGCTGGGGCGTGGGACCCGGCGCGTATCGGCGGACGCCCGCGCCGCGTGAACCATTACGGGCGCCGATTGACCCCTGATACTCCCCTCCAACAGCCGGAGCTGGATGCGTCCTTCTTCGCGGCGCTCACAACGGTTGGGCCTCGATGCCGGAGTCGCTCACCTTGAGGACAACATAGAGCGTCAGGCTGGGATTGATGAACAAGGCGCGAAACTCATCAGCGGACAGAGCATGCACCGCCCAGCCCACGGCGGCCTCGTCGTACCCGAGCACCTGCGGCGGAGGGATGAACTGAAGCGCCTCGGTCGCCAGCTCTCGGCTCTGAAAGACTGGGACACCACCCTCTGCCCCAGGCATCCACAGCCCACCAGCGCTCTTACCCGCGGCAGTCCGCGCTTCGATGATGTGATACGCGTGGCCCGCTGGAGGGAGGACGTCCGGCACGCGCATCAGCCGGTCCGCGATCAGCTTCACAACCTCTTCGTTCGGCTCTTCCATGGACATGGCGTCTCCTACTCTCTGGATACGTCGGGACGAAACCTACCGGCTGCGAAGCTGCGGATAGCATCCCGACATCAGCAACAGAACGAGGAACCGCTCACTGTGGCTCAAATGCCCCGCGCCATCCTGGCCCCCACGCTGCCTGGTGCCACTGGCCGCATCACCCACTTATCCACGGGGTCCGGGCAGGCGCAGGAAACGCTTCTGCTCGAAGGGCGGATGGAGGACGCTCTGGAGTCACCCACGAACGGAGTACGTGATGGCGTACATGCTGTTGGTCCTAGAGGACGGCAAGCGCAAGAGGAGCCGGACGCCCGAGGAGGGGAATCGCGAGATGGAGCGGATGGTGGGCTTCGTCGAGGGCCTCAAGGCTCGCGGGATATGGAAGGCCAGCGACTCGCTCCGGTCCGTTTCGGAAGGGGTGAGGGTCGAGGTCCGAGACGGTCAGCGCACCCTCCGCGATGGCCCGTTCGCCGAATCCAAGGAGATTGTCGGAGGCTACGTCCTCTTCGACTGCCCTACCCGGGCAGAGGCGCTCATCATCGCCAGCGAGTGCCCCGCCGCCGAGTGGTCGACGGTCGAGCTGCGTGAAATCGGCGTCTGCTACGAGGGAGACTGAGGCGTTGAGAGCATCCGGTCTCGACGGCCGTTCACGGAGCTTCTGGAGCGATGGCACATCGTGCGGTGAGGGGCGATTCGAACGCACCAGGAGCCGCACATGAGTGCCTCCCAGTGAAACGCCGCGCGCATGAGAAATAGCTCGCGCTGAGAGTTCGTTGTGCTTGAGGGTGAGCAACCGGCCACATGGAGCCGTCTTCCCCTCAGGGAGTTGAACGAATGAGCCGCCTGGCCTCCCCCTCCCTCTCCACCCAGCCACGTGCGACGACGTGCCGGGCGGGCGCACACACCTGGCGCATGCGGATTATCTCGCTTGTGGTGATGGGGACCACCGCCAGCCTCGCCGCCTGCGCCGCGCCTTCCGCGCTCGCCGTGTCTCCAGCCGGGGTTCCCGCGGTCAGTGAAGACATGTTGTCGCCCGAGTTCTGGATCCGCCGCGCGCCGTCCCCCGACGAAGTGCTGCTCGACGCCGACCAGGTGGCGGCGAAGCGCATGCGCGCCTTCGGTCCGGATGGCGGCCTGGTCGACTTGAAGCGCATCCCGGCCACGCTGACGCGGGCTCAAGTCGCCGGCTGGGTCAAGGATGCGCGGCAGACGCCCATCCAGGCAGCCATCGACGAACAGGGCCGGCCGGTGACGGAGGCGATGCTCGAAGAGCTGCGCCAGAACGCCGCGACCGAGCACCTCCCCGAAACCTCCACCGCGCGCTACGGCCTCAGCGTGCGGCGCACTCCACTGCGCTCACTGCCCTCCGACCGGCGCTTCTTCGCGGCGGAGAACCTGCGCGACTACGAAAGCCTGCAGGCCGGTAACCTGTTCCCGGGCGAGCCGGTCGTCATCGCGCACCCCAGCGCGGACCAGCAATGGCTGTTCGTCCTGACGACCCAGGGTCCCGCGTGGGTCCGCCGCGAAGATGTCGCTGAGGGAACGGCGGACGCGGTGTTCTCCTACGTGGCGAAGGCGCCCGGACGTGTCGTCACGGGCGACCAGGTGCGCACGGTCTTCACACCGGAAGCCCCCGCGGTGTCCGAGCTCGAGCTCGACATGGGGGTCGCGCCGCCGCGGGCCGATGTGGCACCCGGCGAGCCCGTCAACGGAGCCAGCAGCTATGCGTCGTGGCCAGTGCTGCTGCCGGTGCGCAAACAGGACGGCACCCTGGCCTTCCAGAGCGCGCTGCTGCGCCGTACCGCCGACACCGCGCCGGGCTATCTGCCGCTGACACGTGCCAACATCCTCCGCCAGGCGTTCAAGTTCCTCGGCGAGCGCTACGGCTGGGGGCATCAGTTCAATGCGCGCGACTGCAGCGGCCTGACCAGCGAAGTGTACCGGAGCCTGGGGCTGTTCCTGCCGCCCAACTCCGGAATGCAAGGGAAGAGCGCGGCGCTGAACCACCGCCTCTTCACGGCGAAGGACTCGCACGCCGAGCGGCTGCGCGCGCTGGCCCAGGCGCAGGTGGGGGACCTCATCGTCGTTCCCGGCCATGTGCTGATGCTCATCGGCCACGTGAATGGCGAGCCCTACGTCATCCAGGATGTCCCGTTCGCCGTGTTCAAGGACCCGGCCACGCAGCAGCTCCGCAAGACGAAGCTGAACCAGGTGTCGGTCACCCCCCTGCTGCCGCTGTACGCCGACGATACGACGCTGTACGTGGACGCGATGACGAGCCTCGTATACGTCACGCGGCCATAGGCCCGGCCTCCGAGCACGCCGGGCCCTCGTCGTGGGCCGCAAGCCCATCCGTTCCGCGAGAGTGCGGGCTGCCCGTGCTCAGACCAGGGGATGGCCACCATCCACGCGCAGCACCTCGCCGGTGGTGAACCCATTGCTCATGAGGAACAGCGCGGCGTGGCCCAGGTCGGTGGTCGTGCCCATGCGTCCCACGGGGAGTCGACGCGCGTGCTGCTCGAAGACCTGGCCCTTGGAGTCACCCGCGATGGCATCCCAGACGGGCGTGTCAATCCAACCCGGTGACAGGGCATTCACGCGCACCGGCGCGAGCTCCAAGGCCCAGGCGCGCACCGCGGACTCGATGGCACCGTTCACCGCCGCGATGACCGAACCGTTTTGCATGGGGCGGACCGAGGCGATTCCCGTGGTGAAGACGAGTGAACCGCCGGGCTGAAGCCGGGCATGCCTGGCCACATGGAACGCCGCCATGAGCTTGGAGTCGAAGATGCGGCGCGCGGCGGCGAAATCCATCTCACGGATGCCGAGGTAGCCGGCCTCCACCGCCGTGACAACCACGTGGTTCACGGGAGGAAGCGCCTCGAAGAGCTGGCGCACCGCGTCCTCTCTCGTGGCATCCGCCGGGTATGTCCTCACGCGGCCTGGGTTTTCGAGCAGGGCAGCGGCTCGAGCCAGCTTCTCGGGGGAGCGGCTCACGAGCGTCACGGAGGCGCCTTGCTCCAGCGCGGCCCTGGCCACTCCGAATCCGATGCCAGAGGAGCCGCCCACCACCACGACATGTTGTTGTTCAAGGGTCATGACCCATGACTACCGCCTGGCCAGGGTTGCAACCATGGGATGATATGAAAGGCTCCATCTCATGAATGGAATGATGGTCAGCGAGAACCTGAGCCTCTTCGTGGCCGTGGCTCGGCAGCTGAGCTTCGTGGAGGCCGCGAAGCGCCTGGGGATTCCCACCAGCACGGTCAGCCGCCGGATAGCGCTCCTGGAAGAGACGCTGGGGACTCGGCTCCTCCAACGCACCTCGCGGCGCGTGGGGTTGACGCTGGAAGGGACTCGGCTGCTGGAGCGAGCAGGGCCGCTCCTGGACCAGCTTGGCGAGGTGCTCGACCAGTCCGTGGACCGGGAGGAGGAACCCACCGGCAAGCTGCGGATTACGGCGCCCGTGACTTCTGGAGCCCAGCGCATCGCCCCCTTGCTGTTCTCCTTCGCGGCGCAGCATCCGCGAGTGGATGTGGAGCTGACGCTCACCAACTCCGTGGTGGACCTGGTGGAAGAGGGGTTCGACCTCGCCTTCCGGGTGGGCCCCATCCGGGACGCCGAGCTGGTGGCGCGGCGGCTGTGGAGCA
>NZ_JBLZWL010000070.1:0-3587 GCF_049194865.1 Corallococcus terminator
CGCCGAAGATGTCGGACAGCGCCTCGTTCAGGCCGCCGGACTCGCCGGAGTAGATGAGGTCGGAGTCGTGCTCCGTCACGGCGTGCGTGAGCTCGTGGGCCGTCACGTCCAGGCTGAGCGCCAGGTTGATGGCGTTGACTCCGTCTCCGTCGCCGAACACCATCTGCGTGCCATTCCAGAACGCGTTCACATAGTTCACCCGGTGGTGAACGGTGGCGATGAGCGGAGCGCCCGCGTCGTCGATGGAGTCGCGGCCGAACAGGTCATTGTAGCAATTGTAGACGGCGCCCAGGTTGTCATAGGAGGCGTTGACGATGGGGTCCTGGACGGGCACTTCACCTTCCTGGCGGACAAGGGGGCCAGGCAGGGTGGTGAGGTTGAGGCCGTCATGAACCCGGCGGACCAGCGCCGAGTGGATGTTGGTGTAGCGCTCGAACAAATCTCCGGAGCGCGCGTTGACGAGCACGGTGTCGTCCACCGGCGCGCCATCGGTCTGCGTGCCAGTCACGCGCATCCGGTAGGCCAGCAGGTACTGGTCGCTGTCGCGCCAGTAGACCAGCTCCGGCTTGCCGGCGATGACGGCCTTCGGCGGGGTCGCGCGGTCCTTCTGGACCGACTCCATGGCCAGCTCCGCGGAGACGGTGGCGCCCACGGGCGCGGGCAGGTCGGTGCGTGCCATGGCGTTGGCGAGGAGGACCTGGCCATCGCGCCCGTGCAGTCGCAGCTCCGCGCCCATGACCTCCACGCCGTTGAGGCGCACTCCGTAGCGGAAGTGGGCCTCTCCGTCGGAGCTGACGTAGGCCTTCTTCAGGAAGAGCTGCTCGGGCTTGACCTTGAACAGCGGGGCCACCCGCGCGAGGACCGGTGCCAGCGTCGCCGGCTGGAGCCCTCGGAGGGCGGCGGCGCTGGTCGGCGCGGCGCCAAACTGCCCGCTGACGAAGTAGGGGATGGAGTCCTTGCCATCCTTGGGTGTGCTGGCCTCGGCGCTGGCCCCCAATGTCAGGCATAGCACCGTGGCGCCTACGACTCCGCGACCTCGTTTCAAGAACATGCGCTTCCCCCAGACGAATGATGACGTCGCCATGGTGAAGCCAAAGGCAGTTCAGGAACAAGTCGACAGCAGCAACTTCATTGCATTTCCCGCAATGCACGCGAGGTGTGACATTTTCTGTCACACTGTGCCAGAGGTTGAGAGATACCGGCCATGGGCGCGGGGTGGCGGGAACCCTGTGTTAATGTGCGAGACATGGCGACGGGTGGCAACAGGGTTCTTGCCCTTGCGGGCACCCGGCGGTGAGTTCCGCCCGAGAGGTCCGCGCCGACTTCGACCGGGCGTCCATGGTGGTCTACCAGGCCTATCCGGACGCCATCGCGGACGTGGCGGTGAAGCAGCAGAAGTTCGGCCCGCCGTTCTCCGTGGGGCGGATGACGTGGATCAAACCCAGCTTCCTGTGGCTGATGCACCGCTCCAACTGGGGCCGCAAGAGCGGGCAGGAGCGGACGCTCGCGGTGCGCCTGCGTCGCAGTGGCTGGGAGGCGGCGCTCGGTGAGGCCGTGCTCACGGGCTACGAGCCCAGGGCCCATGGCTCTCCGGAGGCCTGGCGGCAGGCCTTCGAGCGCGCGTCCGTCCATGTCCAGTGGGACCCGGAGCGGACGGTGAGAGGCGCGGGCCTCCCCCACGACAGCATCCAGGTGGGCCTGGGGCGCGGCATCATCCAGCGCTTCGTGGAGGACTGGGTGGTCTCCATCACCGACCTGACGCCCCTGGTGCAGAAGCTGCGCAAGCACCTGGACGAAGGTCGCGCGGACCAGGCCACGCGCCTGCTACCCAGGGAGTCTGTCTATCCGGTGCCGGCGGAGCTGGTGCGCCGGCTGGGCATGTGACGCGGGGGACAGAGCGCCAGGAACCCCTGGCGTCCCGCCCTCCCGCGTCCCTGCTTCCATGCTACTGGCCGAGCGTGTTCTTCATCACGGTGAAGTAGTCGGCGGGATAGACAATCTCATAGCCATAGAACCCATAGGATTGGGTGCTGGCGCCGACGGTCTTGTTCTGGAGCTCGTCATGGCGAAGGGTGGCGAGCGGGCCCCACGTGGCCTGGGTGTCGAACCAGGCGGGGTTTGAGATGCGGCCCGCGGCCAGTTCCTGCTTGTAGAGCCGGTCCAGATACGCCAGCGGGTAGAGGATGTGGTGGTCGCCGCCGTCGTAGCCGCGCTGTGCTTCCGAATACACGAAGAACTTGCGGGTGCTGTCGTAGCCATACTTGACCACGTAGTTCATGCCTTGCAGCAGCATGTCGACCAGCTGGGTGTGACTCACGCCCGAGGGCTTGCCCGCGGCGGAGAACTCCAGGTCGGCCTGGTGGAACTTGATGAGGTTGCCCATGAAGGCCCCGGCCATCCACGGGTTCGTGCCGGTGGCGTTGAAGCCGGCGTTGTTGTCCATCTTGGTCATCGTCCAATAGCCGGTGCCCTGGGTGGCGTCATTCACGCCGAGGACGGTGTTGGAGACGGTGTTCGTGGCGGGGTTGTAGCCCACGTGGTTGCTCGGGGTCCTGAACCACTCGACGAGGTAGGCGGCGAGATGGCCCGCCACGTCCTTGTGGTACGTCGCATCGCCCGTCACTCGCACGTATTCGTTCATGACGTAGAGGGGCCAGCCGTAGTCGCGCTCGGCCTCGCGGTACTGGTCCGCGAACTTGAATGGACGCTTGAAGAAGTGCGGGGTGACGAACTTCCACCAGTGGGCGATCTCCGTGAGCACGTCGAGCGAGCGCTTGTCACCGGTGAGCAGGTAGAGGTTGCTCATGCCGCTGACGTGCGCGTGGCCCCAGTGCAGGTTGCGGACCTGGTGGTCGATGTTCTCGTGGTTGATGGCATGCACCTCGCCCGCGGGCTGCGGCGCGCCGCCCGTGGACCAGTAGCCCGCGCGGGGGCCGTGGGACACGTCGAGGTCCATGAAGTGGCGCGTGCTGATTTCACCGAGCTGGAACCAGCGCGCGTCTCCGCTGCGCAGGAACTGGGTGAGGAAGTTGTTCGCTCCGACATGGGTGTCATTGTAGAAGCTGGGGACGTAGACACCGTTGGTTTGAAGGGCCCAGCCGGCGCGCAGCCGGTCACCGTAGTCACGCCAACCGAACATCGTGGCGTTGCCGTCCGACTGCTCGATGCTCCGCTCGTAGATGTCTCTCATCAGGACGTTGTCGTAGCCCTTGTTGCTGCTGAGCTGAGGGGTCGGCGACAGGTCTCCGAACACACCGGACGCGGTGTACCAGGCGGGGGTGGCGGTCAGCTCCAGGCGGTGGCGCTGATAGCTGTCGTTGGCCGTGTGCAGGGCGCTGGTGGTGGGCAGGCCGGTGCTCGAGGCCAGCCGAAGCTGGTAGGTCTTCGCGCCACCTTGCCTGGCGAAGTACATGCTCTGCGCCCGGTGGTAGCGGGTGCCTGACAGCGCGGGCTGGGTGGTCTCCGCGGTGCCGCCTCGGGCTGGGAAGAGAGACGCGGTCAGTGTGTTGGCATTGACGCTCAGCTCGCCTGGGAATTGCTGCCAGAAGTCCCGGACCATCAGGGCCAGGTGACGGCTGCCGGAATCC
>NZ_JBLZWL010000115.1:0-3437 GCF_049194865.1 Corallococcus terminator
GGGACGCTGGGCGACGTGAAGGCCCCGCCGCCGCCTCCCAAGTCCTGGGCCGCGCGGGCGGACACGGACGTGGCCATCTGGACGCTCAAGCTGGCGCCGGGCGCGCGGTGGACGCTGCCCGCCGCCGCGCGAGGGAGCAATCGCTTCCTCTACTTCTTCAAGGGCTCCGCGCTGAAGGTGGGCGGTCGCGCCATCCCCGCTTCGCATGTCGTCCAACTGCGCCCCGACGTGGACGCGGTGCTGGAGAACGGCCCCGACGAGACGGAGTTGCTGATGCTCCAGGGCCGGCCCATCGCCGAGCCAGTGGTGCAGCATGGGCCCTTCGTCATGAACTCCCGTCAGGAGATTCAACAGGCGTTCAGCGACTACCAGCGCACGGGCTTCGGCGGCTGGCCGTGGAAGAGTGACGACCCGGTGCATGCCCGGGAGGAAGGGCGCTTCGCGCGCCACGCGGACGGACGGCTGGAGCGACCGGCCTGACGAGTCCCTCGCGTCCTGGCCGCATGCCTGGCGAGCCAGGGCCCGATGCTCGGCCCCCTGGCTCCTTCGCGGGCAGGGGCCCCCCCGGATGGAGTGTCGTCGAGCGTGACATGCACGGGGCGTCCCGTGCATAGAAGAGCGGTGTCCGACTCTCCTGGCTCCTCTCCACCTGGATCGCCGCCCGCGTCCGCCAACAGAGGCTCCCGGCTCGCGTCCATCGCGGTGGCGAGCGCGCTGTTCATGGAGTTCGTCGACTCCACCGCGCTGTCCACCGCGCTGCCGACGCTGTCCGTGGCCTTCGGCACGGACCCCATCCACCTCAAGCTCGCGCTGACGTCCTACATTCTGGCGCTGGCGGTGCTCGCGCCCGCGAGTGGCTGGATTGCGGACCGCTTCGGTCCCCGCCGCGTCTTCATGCTGGCGATGGGCGTGTTCCTCATCGCCTCGGTGCTGTGCGGCTTCTCGCGGACGCTGCCCCAGCTCGTCGCCTTCCGCACGCTCCAGGGCCTGGGAGGCGCGCTGATGACGCCGGTGGGGCGGCTCATCGTGGTGGGCTCGGCGCCCAGGGACCAGCTGGTGTCGGCGCTGAGCTGGTTCACGATGCCGGCGCTGGTGGGGCCGCTCATCGGTCCACCGCTGGCGGGCCTCATCCTCGGCGTGGCGGACTGGCCGTGGATCTTCTTCATCAACGTCCCCGTGGGCCTGCTGGGCATGCTCGCGGTGTCGCGCTACGTGCCGGAGCTGCCCCAGCCGCACCCAGGCCCGTTCGACTGGAGGGGTTATGGCATCGCGGCGGTGGCCATCATCCTGACGATTGGCGCTGCGGAGACGTTGGGCGTGGGGCTGGTGCCCGTTCACATCCAGATGGGCATGGCGCTGGTGGCCGCGGGCGCAATCGCGCTGTACGTGTCCCACGCGCTGCGGATGAAGAAGCCCGTGTTGGACTTGCGGCTGCTGAAGCTGTCGACGTTCCGGGCCAGCACGGCGGGCGGCGGGCTGGTGCGGATGGGGCTGGGCGCGACGCCGTTCCTCCTGCCCCTGATGCTCCAGGTGGGCCTGGGGTGGGGGCCGTTCGAGGCGGGCATGGTGACCATCGGCACGGGGCTGGGGGCCATGTCCTGCAAGCCCGTGGCGCCGTGGGTCATCAAGCGATTGGGCTTCAGGACGACGCTGGTGGGCTCCAACCTGGCGGCGGCGGTGCTGACGGCGCTGCCGGCGCTCTTCCGCAACTCCACGCCTGTTCCGCTCATCGTCGCCACGCTGATGGTCAGCGGCTTCGTGCGCTCGCTGCAGTTCACCGCCATCAACGCCGTGGCGTACGCGGACATCCCTCCGGAGAAGATGAGCCAGGCGTCCACGGTGGCGGTGGTGACGCAGCAGATGGCGCTGAGCGTGGGCATCAGCCTGGGCGCGCTCATGCTTCACCTGGCGCGAGGCAGTGGGGACTTGCCGCTGACTCCGGACCGCTTCTGGTTGCCGTTCCTCGCGGTGGGCGTGGTGTCGTCGCTGGCGGGGCCGCTGTTCCGGAGGCTGCCAGCGGACGCGGGCTCGCGCATCGGTGGGCGCGCGCTGCGCTGAAACGCCGCTGCCCGGGCTGGAGGCAACCCGGGCAGCGAACGTGTCAGCTCACTTCAATCATCGACCGTCGTGGTAGCAGAAGCCGTAGGTGCGGTCGAAGCCGCCACCGGAGCGGCCGTAGTTCATGTAGCCCAGCTCTTCGCCCGGGCCGCAGTTGCTGCGAGCGCGCTCGTAGGCGTAGCAGGTGCCCTTGCCCGTGCGAGCCAGGTCCAGACACGCGCCGCGCGCGCCCTCGGTGCCGCAGAACTCGGCGTGGCCCACGCTGCACTGCTCGCCAATCTGGGCGGGGTCGAAGTCGAAGCCGAGCGGCTTGAGCACGGACTGCTCGATGCACAGGCCGTAGACGCCACAGACGGTGCCGGTGGGGCAGCCCGGGGTGGCCGCCATGAAGTCACACGTCTTGAGGCACTGGGCGTTGGCGGAGAGCAGGTCCGTGCAGGTGAAGCCCTGCTCGCAGTCCGTCGCGTCCAGCTCGTACTCGCTCGCGGCCGGGGTGGTGGTGCACGCCTCGCCCTGCGTCTTGGTGCCCAGCGCGCGCTCCAGCGTGCCGTCGCTGGCGGCGTAGTTGGTGGGCACGCAGGTGGTGTCCGGCAGGTTCGCCGTCAGCGAGCCCTCGCGCGGGTCGCAGCCTCCGGGGCGCACGGTGTTCCACGTCGCGAAGCGGATCCACTTGCACTCGCCGCCCGGCACCACGGCGCTGCCCCAGTACGGCGCGTTGAGCGGCGGAGCGTCCACGGACTCACGGAGGACCACGTTCGCCAGCGCGCCAATCGTCTGGTCCGGGGAGACCTTCAGCGCCACGAGCATCGTCCCGGAGTCAGCGACGTAGAACTTCGCCGTCGGCGCGCCCACGTCCTGGTAGGCCATCACGCAGCGATCACACGTGAAGGTGTTGCCCCCGCCCACGGACAAGTCATACAGCCCGGGTGCCGTATTCACATCCAAGCGGATGCGTGCCTGGTCCACGGCGGCGGGGTCGCCAAAGCTGTCGAAGGTGCCCCGGTACATCGGCTGCTGCGTGTACATGACCGGCGTCAGCTCCACGCCGTTGGCCAGCTCTCTCATCGTGATTTCGGTACAGCCCGGGGGAGGCGTCAGGGACTTCGACTGCTCCTCGATGGAGCGCACTTCCTCCTGGTTCGTCGCGGGCTCCTTCGTCGTGGTGGGCCCACAGCCCACCAGTCCCGCGAGCACCACCGCACCCCAACGCAAACCCCGCACAGACGCATTGCCGAGACGCGACGCCATGTTCGCTCCAATCCTTGTCAGTAGGGCACGCACGTGCCGCCAGCCGGGAAGTCCGGGGGGACTGGAATTACCTGTGTGCTTGAGTCAGATGCAACTCAATTTCGGATGCCATCGCGATGTCGGGAGATGGT
>NZ_JBLZWL010000148.1:0-3951 GCF_049194865.1 Corallococcus terminator
GATCTCCACCTGGCTCACCGACTCGCCCCGGATGGCGCGCGCCAGGGGCAGGTCCTCCGGGGGATAGGGCGTGCGCTGGTCCGGGAGGAAGAGCCCGTAGTGCTCCGACCACTGGGAGAGGGCCGTGTCCTCGACACTCACGCCCAGCAGCTGCGCCGCGGTGGGGTTGACGAAGACGAACCGGCCGCGCGTGTCCGCCACCGTCACACCCTCCGCCATGCTGGTGACGACGGCCTCGAAGAGGCACTCGTCCTCCTCGCCGGGCGCACCCTTCCCGACGTGGAGGGGCAGGCAGGGAGTGTCGCTCGAAGAGGGCATGGCGAGGAGACGATGAGTCGGCGGGTCGCTCGCCCCCCGCGCGCGACACCTGGGTCAACGATGCGTGCGCCCCACGTCGCCGCCAACCCACACCCCAGTCCCAGGTCGGCCTGCTCGCCAGGCCCCGAAGACGGGTCCGGGCGCCAGGACGCTCTCCGCCGGGTGCACACCCTTCCCCGACAATCCGCGTCCCAGGGTGACTTGTCGCGTCAGGGCGTTTGATGTTCCGGGAGGACCCGCCGAGAATGCCCACCACCCATCGAAAGCGACAGGAAGGGGGAGGACGGAATGTACGTGTCTCGCAAATCGGTCTGGGGCCGCACCAGCGCGATGCTGGCGCTCGCGCTCAGTCTCACCGTGTTCGGCTGTACCGGAGATGACAATGACGACAAGCCCGACGGGGGAGGGACGCCCGATGCGGGAGAGCAGCCCGAGCCCGATGCGGGCCCGCCTGTCACCGCCACCCTCAGCGGCAGGGTGACGTACGACTTCGTCCCGGCCACCCTCACGGGCCCCGGCAGCGGCGCGCTGGCCTTCGCGCAGACGAGCGTGAGGCCCGTGCGCAACGCCACCGTCCAGGTGAGGCGAGGCGCCGTCATCCTCAGCACCGCATCGACGGACGGGAACGGGCGCTACCAGCTCACCTACACCGCGGGCACCGGCGCCAACCTGACGGTGGCGACCCTGGCCAAGACGACCACACCGTCCATCCAGGTGGAGGACAACACGGCGGGCAACGCCATCTGGGCCGTGTCCGCCACCATCACCGGCGGCGCCACGAGCAGGGACTTGCATGCGGGCCACGGCTGGACGGGCTCCTCCTACAACGCGGCCCAGCGCGTCGCCGCGCCCTTCGCCATCCTGGACACCATGTACACCGCGTCACAGGCCTTCCTGGCCGTGCGCACGGTCCCCTTTCCGCCGCTCAAGGTGAACTGGAGCCCGAACAACATCGGGGAGCGCAACAGCAGCGGCGACACCTCCACCGGGCAGATCGGCACCTCGCACTTCTCTCCCTCGGAGAATGAAATCTACGTGCTGGGCAAGGAGGGCGCGGACACCGACGAGTTCGACGACCACGTCATCGCTCACGAGTGGGGGCACTTCTTCGAGTCCAACCTCTCCCGCGCGGACAACCCGGGTGGCCCGCACACCGGCGGCGACGTGCTGGACCCGCGCATCGCCTTCGGCGAGGGCTACGGCAACGCGCTCTCCGCCATCCTCCTGCCGGACCCCCTCTACGTCGACACCCTCTGGCAAGGGGGCCGGCAGACGGCCTTCGGCTTCAACATGGAGACGGCGCCCTCCTCCCCGGATGACCCGACGCCGGGCGTCTTCTCGGAGTTCACCGTCATGCGGCTGCTCTACGACATCTTCGACGCGTCGACCGCGGCCGAGGCTTCGTATGACCAGGTGAACGTCGGCCTGGGCACGCTGTACGACGTGCTGGTGGGACCGCAGAAGACGACGCCCGCGCTGACGACCATCGGCTCCTTCATCCACGGGCTCAAGGCGCAGCCGGGCGTCAACGCGGCGGCCCTGGACACGCTGGCGGCCCACTATCAGATCGGCTCGATTCGCTCCGCCTTCGGCGAGGGCGATACCCGGCTGGCGGCCATGTACACGAACGTGGCGTCCCTGCCGTACAGCGGCAGCGGCACCCTCACGGGCGGCGAGCCGTCCAACCAGCAGCAGCAGAACCGGTACTACGTCTTCAACGGCACGGGCAGGACGGTGAACATCTCCGCCAACTCGAGCGAGGACGTGGCCATCCGGGCCCTCCAGCAGGGCACCGAAGCGGGCTTCGCCGACAGGTTCCTCAGCGGCACGGAGTCCTTCACCTTCTCCAGCCAGGCGGGCCGTCAATACGTGCTGATTGTGACGGGCTTCAAGAGCACCACGGGCACGTACAACTACTCCGTCTCCATCACCAGCCCATGAACGGACCTCGCCTCTTCCAGCCTCCCCCAGGAGTTCTCATGAATCGCATCGCACCCGCGGTCCTCTCCGGCCTCCTCGCGCTCCTGGCGCCGGTGGCCTGCACCTCTCCGGCGAAGAGCAGCCCCGCCGGGAGCGGCTCGGCGGACACCTCGTCGCACGCGAGCGGGGCCAGCTCCGCCAAGCTCAGCGCGCCCGTGGAGGTGGACGCCCAGGTGGACGGCGACAAGGCCACCATCACCCTGCGCTTCCAGGGCCCCGCGGACGACGTCCAGGTGAGCCTCTCCGGTGTGGACGGGCTGCGCGTGACGAGCGACACCACGCCCCTGCGAGGAGCCCGCTTCGAGCAGGCCACCACCAGGACGCTCGACGTGGACTTCGCCCCCGGAGACGGGCGCTCGCACCTCGTCGTCACCGTCAGCGGCACCTTCCGAGGCGCGCCGATGGCGAAGGTGGCCACCTTCTCCGTGGGCAAGCCCAGCGCGGAGCAGCAGAAGACCCAGGGTGAAGTGGTGACGGGGGACGACGGCCAGCCCATCAAGCTGATGCCCTCGTCCGACAGCGCGCGGTAGCTCACGCGCGGCGGGCCTCTCCAGGCCCTGAAAAGAACCGCGGGGAGCGCGCCCCCTCGACGCGCTCCCCGCCGTATGGACTGCTCAAAATCGAACTTCCGGTCCAACCTCGGGCACGCCCCTCGGCATGCCCTCCGGAAGCCACGCCCCTCCCCAGGGGCGCCCCCTCGCAAGGTCAGAGGCGAGCCCCCCGGCGCGCCTCGTTCCCCCCTCGAACGCAGTGCGTTCGAAAACTCGAGTGCCGGCAAGCCGCCCGGACACTCCCCCCACCCGCCTTTCAGACGCTCTGCGTCTGAACCCCTTGGACACCCCGGCTCTGCCCGGATGTCCCCACCTTTCGAAATATCCAAACGCGACGCGCGGGAATCCTTGAGCGAGGGATTTCCGGGGCGATTTTCCGGCGCGGGCGCTCAGTCCTTGCGGCGCTTGGAGCGGGAGCTTTCCCACCCCATCACCGTGCGGCCCTTCTCGACCTTGCGCTGCTCGCGCTGCGCGGCGGGGCTCGTCTGCCGCGACTGGAAGGCCTTCTCCCGCTGCAGCTTCTCGAAGTTCGAGAGTCGCTCCGGGGGGAGCGTTCCGGCCTGGAGGGCGGCGCGAACGGCGCAGCCCGGCTCGTTCTGGTGCGTGCAGTCGCGGAAGCGGCAGCCGTCGGCCAGCTCGAGGATGTCGGCGAAGGTCTGCTCTATCGCCTCCTCCTCGTCCCCCATCAGCCCCAGCTCGCGCATCCCAGGGCCGTCGATGAGCAGTCCGCCATGGGGCAGGAGGAACAGCTCGCGGTGCGTCGTCGTGTGACGCCCCTTGTCATCCTCCACGCGGACCGCCTGGGTGGCCAGGCGCTCTTCGCCCAGCAGCCGGTTGACGAGGGTGGACTTGCCCACGCCGGAGGAGCCCAGCAGCGCGCCCGTCTTGCCGGAGGGCATGAGCGCCCGCACCGCGTCGAGCCCCTCGCCGGTCCATGAGCTCATCGCGAGCACGGGGACGCCGGGGGCGAGCGCCTCCACCTCCTGGACGAGCGCTGTCGCGTCATCGTGGAGGTCCACCTTGGTGAGCAGCACCGCGGGGGCGGCGCCGCTGCTCCAGGCCAGGGTGAGCGCGCGTTCGATGCGGCGGGGATTGAAGTTCC
>NZ_JBLZWL010000035.1:0-2966 GCF_049194865.1 Corallococcus terminator
AAGGGCAAGTCCACCTTGGCGCAGCACCAGATTGCCGTCTCCCTGTTGGGCGAGCCAGAAGCGCCCGTCACAAGAATAGAGTCTCTCTCCGGCGGCCAGGCCTTGGTTCGCATACATGCGGCCACAGCCCGTCGGAGCTGGGGGCGGGCTCCAGTTCTTATTTCCGTCCCCCAGTTCCTGATCGATACGTGACCGATCGTCGTCGAGAGTGGATGGGGCCGTATCTCCCAACTCCGCTGCCATTCGCGACGCTTCTTCTGTCTCTGGCTCTGGACCACAGGCAATCAAATCGAATGCCAGCAGCCCCAGGACCACCACCGTGGACAAGCTCCGCGCCCGTGTTCCATTGCGAGTCATTTCGACCCCTCCTGTGTGCCTTTGAACAAATGGCCCATACAAGCCGCTGGGGCATGTGAAATCGCTCCCAGACTCGTCGGCAAAGTCCAAATGGCTCGACGTAGTTAATCGATGGGGGCCTGGATTGAGTGAACGAAGAGTGAGTCCGTTCGGGCGACGACGCTGGGCGAGGCGTCAGAACAACACTCGCTCATTCCGGACATAGGGTCTGACGCGGGTCCGGTCCGACTTGAACACGGCCGTCGAGCGTTTATGGAGAAACAGGTCGGCCGTGGTGTGACCTCGCTGCGAACCAGATGCGGAAGCTGCCCGAGTCACAACCCGGGATGGCCATTCTCGACGGCTCCATCGCAGCGACATACATCGTCGAGTCTTTCCGGTGAATCGTTCCTGGGTCTCCTTGGGCAGAGTCCGCCGCACCCCGGCCAGGACTTCACGCCGGGTTCACTCCACCTGTCGAATCCACTGACGCACGAGCGACTCGAGCGCCTTGCGCTGGCCGCGCACGGATTCGAGCGTGACGAGGCAGCGATCTTTCGCGAGCCACCGGCAGAGCCCTTCCGGGTCGTCGAGCTCGACACCGCTCTTCGCGCTCTGCTTCACCTTCGCGCCGGTGTGGAAGACGAGCTGCACGTGGTCCTCGGAGCGAAGGTGCACCGCCGCGAAGAACTCGGTGGTGCGGAAGCTCGCGGTGTTCCACTTCACCGCCTCGCTGATGGAGGGGTCGACACCGAGGATGATCTTCCGGACCTGGTCGATGTCCTTGCGCAGCGGATGCGCTCGCTCGTCGAGGAGCGCGGTGACCTCCTTCGAGCAGTCTTGCGTCGACTTCACAGCGCGCTTCACTGCCATGGTCCTTTGTCTCCTCTCCGACGATTGCGTCACGGTGCCGACCCTTCATCACCTGCCGCGCCCTGTCGAGGCATCGCTTCAGGAACAGCCGTATCGGTCAGATGTCGTATCGGAAGAAAGGTGGGCGAAACTCCTCCATCCCACCTCCGATAAATCCTTTGTACGCAGCAATTCCAACCAAGGAGAGACACCATGGGCCGAATCACCGGACCGAAGACCAGCACGGTTGTCATGGAGTCGTTGGACAGGACGATGAACGCGGTCGCGCTCGAGGCCACCGCCGCCAAGAGCGTGGGCAACAAGAACACGGCTTCCGCGCCGGTGACGACGCCGCAGCAGGTGCTGGAGAAGGTGGGAAGCCTGTCTGGCACGGCGGGCAACATCGCCAGCGTGGCGGACACCTTCGAGAGCGGCGGACGCGCGGTGGCGAAGCTGGCGAACGGCGTGGTGCCCACGTCGATGCCCAGCACGTTCGTCGGGAAGACCCTGGGCCGGTTCGTGCCCGGGCTGAACATCGCCAACGCGGTGGCCTCCGCGTCCAACGCACACGGCGTGTTCAGCAACCCGTCGTCCACGCCGGCACAGAAGACCCGCGCCGCCATCGACGCCTCCTCGGCGTTCGTCGCGGCCCTCCCCGTGCCCTTCGTCGCGCAGGGCGCCGCGGTGGTCAACACGGTCAACAGCCTGCTCACACCCGCGTCGAAGTAGTCATGGGACGGGGGCTCCCTTCACGGGGAGCCTCTGGCCTCGCAGGGCCAGAGTCAGACATTGCCTCGGAGCCGGCTTCGTCAGCTCAACACACCACCGTCCCCGCGCCTGCCGCCGCCCACATGCGCTCCAAGCACAGTCCAGTTTCCAACAGGACTCATTCCCAGCGCTGGCGGACATACTTGTCGTTTGAAGACCATCTCCCGACATCGCGATGGCATCCGAAATTGAGTTGCATCTGACTCAAGCACACAGGTAATTCCAGTCCCCCCGGACTTCCCGGCTGGCGGCACGTGCGTGCCCTACTGACAAGGATTGGAGCGAACATGGCGTCGCGTCTCGGCAATGCGTCTGTGCGGGGTTTGCGTTGGGGTGCGGTGGTGCTCGCGGGACTGGTGGGCTGTGGGCCCACCACGACGAAGGAGCCCGCGACGAACCAGGAGGAAGTGCGCTCCATCGAGGAGCAGTCGAAGTCCCTGACGCCTCCCCCGGGCTGTACCGAAATCACGATGAGAGAGCTGGCCAACGGCGTGGAGCTGACGCCGGTCATGTACACGCAGCAGCCGATGTACCGGGGCACCTTCGACAGCTTTGGCGACCCCGCCGCCGTGGACCAGGCACGCATCCGCTTGGATGTGAATACGGCACCCGGGCTGTATGACTTGTCCGTGGGCGGGGGCAACACCTTCACGTGTGATCGCTGCGTGATGGCCTACCAGGACGTGGGCGCGCCGACGGCGAAGTTCTACGTCGCTGACTCCGGGACGATGCTCGTGGCGCTGAAGGTCTCCCCGGACCAGACGATTGGCGCGCTGGCGAACGTGGTCCTCCGTGAGTCCGTGGACGCTCCGCCGCTCAACGCGCCGTACTGGGGCAGCGCCGTGGTGCCGGGCGGCGAGTGCAAGTGGATCCGCTTCGCGACGTGGAACACCGTGCGCCCCGGAGGCTGCGACCCGCGCGAGGGCTCGCTGACGGCGAACCTGCCGGACACCACCTGCGTGCCCACCAACTACGCCGCCAGCGACGGCACGCTGGAGCGCGCGCTGGGC
>NZ_JBLZWL010000135.1:0-3043 GCF_049194865.1 Corallococcus terminator
CTCTCCACGTTCCTCAAGATTGGCACCGTGATGGTGCTGGCGGTGGGCATCATCCTGGCCGCGCCGGAGCTGCGGATGCCGGCGACCACGCGCTTCACGGATGGCAGCGGCCCGGTGTTCTCCGGCAGCCTCTTCCCCTTCCTCTTCATCACCATCGCCTGCGGCGCGGTGTCCGGGTGGCACTCCCTCATCGCGTCCGGCACCACGCCCAAGATGCTCGCCAACGAGCGCGACACGAAGATGGTGGGCTATGGCGCGATGCTGATGGAGGCCTTCGTCGCCATCATGGCGCTCATCTCCGCGACGGTGCTCCAGCCCGGCGTGTACTTCGCCATGAATGCCCCGCCGGCCCTGATTGGGACGACGGTGGAGCAGGCGGCGCGCACCATCAGCGAGTGGGGCTTCGTCGTCACCCCCGAGGTGCTCGCCCAGACAGCCCGGGACATCGGCGAGTCCTCCATCCTCTCGCGCGCGGGCGGCGCCCCGACGCTCGCGGTGGGCATGGCGCAGATCCTCCACGGCCTGGTCTCCGGCGAGGGGATGATGGCGTTCTGGTACCACTACGCCATCCTGTTCGAAGCCCTGTTCATCCTCACCACCGTGGACGCGGGCACGCGCGTGGGGCGCTTCATGATTCAGGAGCTGGCGGGCCTGGTCTACGCGCCCCTCAAGCGGACCGAGTCCTGGGGCGCCAACCTCATCGCCACGGCCCTGTGCGTCGCCGGCTGGGGGTACTTCCTCTATCAAGGCGTGGTGGACCCGCTGGGCGGCATCAACACGCTCTGGCCCCTGTTCGGTATCGCCAACCAGATGCTCGCGGCCATCGCGCTGACGCTGGTGTGCGTCGTCTTCGTGAAGATGAAGCGCGAGCGCTACCTGTGGATTCCCGCCCTCCCCGCCGCGTGGCTCGTGTGCTGCACGCTGGTCGCTGGCTGGCAGAAGGTGTTCGGCGGTGACCCGCGCGTCAGCTTCGTCGCCCACGCGCGCGACTTCTCGGCCGCCGCCGCCGCCGGCAAGGTGCTCTCCCCCGCGCAGTCGGTGGAGGAGATGCAGCGCATCATCTTCAACGACTACCTGGATGCCACCCTCACCGTCTTCTTCATTCTGCTCGTGGTGGCGACCGTGGCGTTTGGCCTCCGCTCCGCGCTCGCGGCGCGGCGCTCTTCGGTCCCCACCGCGAACGAGACGCCCTATGTCCCGGTGACGGCGGAGGGCGGCTGAGGTGGGCGCGCTTCGAGAGGGACTGCGGCTCGCCTGGAGCCAGGCCGTCAGGACCGCGCGGCTGATGATTGGCGTTCCCGACTACGACACCTACGTGGCACACCAGCGCGCGCATCACCCCGAGCGCCCCGTGATGAGCTACGAGGAGTTCTTCGACGAGCGCATGGCTGCCCGCTATCGCGGTGGCGGCGGGCGCTGCTGCTGAGCCGGGAGCCCGCCGTGCATCCCCACACGGCGGACCTCCAGGGCGTCAGCGCCGCGTCGCCGTCTTGCGAGCACGACGCGCGGCCGGAGTGTTCGCCACGTACTGCTGCCCCCGGCGCGAGGCCACGCGCTTGCGGCGGTCCGTCGCCTGCTTCTGCCGCGCGCTGAGCTGGCTCCACGCCTTCTTCGGAAGATAGCGAGCGGTGGTGCCA
The DNA here is from genome assembly GCF_049194865.1 of Corallococcus terminator. Taxonomy (GTDB): domain Bacteria; phylum Myxococcota; class Myxococcia; order Myxococcales; family Myxococcaceae; genus Myxococcus; species Myxococcus terminator_A. Next base: position 1,638 of record NZ_JBLZWL010000135.1, read on the forward strand.
CCCGAGCGCGCACGCGTGCTGCCCGTCCGAGTCCCCCACTCCTCGCGCGTCCACGCCGTCAGCGACTTCTGGGTCCCCGTCTTCGGGCCGCGATAGCCACCCCCGGCCTTCTCGTACTCCGTCGCCAGCAGCTGCGCCTTGCGAGCACTCCACTGCCCCGCCCGTCCGCCGCGAGTTCCCGCCGTGAGGCGCTTCTTGAGGAGTTCCCTCAGCGCGGGCCGCGTGTACTTGCCGCTGCGGGCCGGGGTGGCACGAGCCCCCACGCGGCGCCGACTCGTCGCGCTGACGCGGCGCGCCTTGGTGCTGCTCGTGCGGGACACCGTCCGCTTCTTCCGAGGCGTCATCGTGCGGGTGCGCGTCGAGGCGCGCGTGCTCTTCCTGGCGACCATCAGGTCCCTCCTCCCGTGACTGGACTGCGCGCCACAGTTGGGGACGGCCAGAACCGCTCGCAATCGCCCTCCTCGCCCTCCTGCCCGCGACACCGGGGGCCTGCTCCCTCCGTCGCCCTGACACGCTCAGCCGGGATTGGCCTCCGCGGGCCGGAAGAGCACGCAGGTCCGCACCGGCTGCGGCGGATACTTCCCTGGCACCAGCGGGCACATGATGAAGACGGATGTCCGCGTCTGGACGTAGCGCGGAGGCGCCTCGCAGCGGTGGCAGAGGCTCTCCGGAAACGGGAGGGGCTCGGGCGGTGGCGTCGTCATGGACTCACACATCTCACAATTCGAGGAAACAAAACGGAGGCGACTTCGGACAATTCAAATGACTCAGCCCCCCTCTCCAAGAGGAGTCACGCGATGGCCCCTGTTCGCATCCAGAATCAACGGACTGTTCCCTATCGCCGGCCCGAGGAGGAAGTGGCGCCCAAGCCCCAGGCGAAGCCGGTGGCGCAGTCGGCGGCCGCGTCCATCGTGGATGAGTTCATTCCCTCCGCGGCCATCCCCGGCAAGGAGGTCCTCAAGAAGGTCCTGGACGCCGCCGAGAAGCTCGAGGGCAAGCCGCTGACGGACGCGCAGAAGAAGGACCTGAAGGGCGTCTTCGGTGACAGCGTGGACCTGGACAAGGTCCGCGTCGTGGAAGGCCCCGCCTCCCTCTTCGACAACCTGAGCCGCTACACGCCCGCCTTCACCGCGGGGAACAAGATTCTCGTCAACCCGAAGGCGCAGGACGGCTCTCCGACGAACTTCCCGCCGTCGAAGGACCTGCTCACCCACGAGGCCACCCACGTCTGGCAATACCAGAACCATGGCGCGGACTACGCCGCCAAGGCCCTGGTCGCCCAGAGCGCGGGGCAGGGCTACGACTGGGAAGCGGGCGCCAAGGACGGCAAGAAGTGGGGAGACCTCAACCCCGAGCAGCAGGGCGAGCTCATCCAGGACGCCGTCAGGCAGGGCTACTTCGACGGC
>NZ_JBLZWL010000028.1:0-3590 GCF_049194865.1 Corallococcus terminator
GCGACGGATGAAGCCGTGTGGGCCTGGGGCCAGAACACCTTAGGCCAGGCGGGCCAGGGGAGCACCAGTGCCACGGTCCTACAGCCCGTGAAGGTGGCCAGCCTTCTGAAGATCCAGGCCATCGCCGCCAATGGCAGCTTCGGTCTGGCGCTGGACCTGGATGGTCAGGTGTGGGCCTGGGGCCAGAACACCGGCGGACAGGTCGGCACGGGCTCGACCAGCGCCTCGGTGTCCACGCCGACGAAGGTCAACGGGCTGCCCACCATCCGCGCCATCGCCGCGGGTGTGAACCATGCGCTGGCGCTGGATGCGGATGGCCGCGTGTGGAGCTGGGGCCAGAACACGGGGGGCCAGGTGGGCACCGGCGCCACCAGCCCCTCCGTGCTGGTGCCCAGGCAGGTGGCAAACCTGCCGCCTGTGAAGGCGATTGCCGCGGGCGTCGGCCACTCGCTGGCGATCGATGCGCAGTTCGGCAGGGTGTACACGTGGGGCCAGAACACCTTCGGTCAGGCGGGGACCGGCACCGCCAGCCCCACTCCGGTGCTGACGCCCTCGTTCGTGGTGGGCGTGAGCGACGCCATGGCCATCGCCGCGGGCCACAACGCCTCATACGTCATCCTGAGCGGCGGCGCGGTCCGGGCCTGGGGCCTCAACGTCTCCGGAATGCTCGGCAACGGCAGCACGGCCAACAGCGCCTCGGCCGTGGATGTGAGCGGACTGACGGACGCCAAGGCGATTGCCGCGGGTGCGCAGCACGCGCTGGCGCTGCGCCCGGGCTGCCCGGTGTGGGCCTGGGGCAGCAATGGCCATGCACAGCTGGGCACTGGCACCCCCATCTCGGCAACGACCCCGGTGCAGTCGGGGCTGTACAACACGTACTACTTCGACAGCGATGGGGACGGCTTCGGCGACGTGGACTCCACCGAGCAGGCCTGTGAGCTGCCCTTCTTCGGCTACGTGGAGAAGATCGACTGCGACGACTACGCCGCGACCACCTATCCGGGCGCGCCCGAGCTGTGCAACGGGGTGGACGACAACTGCGACGATGACGTGGACGAGGATAATCCCGGCGGAGACAAGTCCTGCGCCACGGGAGCGCCGGGCGTCTGCGGCTCCGGGAAGACTTCCTGTACCAATGGCACCCTCACCTGCGTGCAGACCCAGAGCGCCTCCGACGAGCGCTGTGACGGACTGGACAACGACTGTGACGGCGATGCCGATGAAGACAACCCCGAAGGCGTCCAGGACTGCGCTACGGGCCAGCAGGGGCTGTGCAATGTGGGCGTGACCTACTGCACCGGCGGCGTCGTCCACTGCGCGCCCAAGGTCCCGGCCTCGACCGAGGTGTGCGACGACCTGGACAACGACTGCGACGGCCAGACGGACGAGGGGGTGTCGCTGTTGACGTGGTACCCCGATGGGGATGGTGACGGCTACGGGACGACGGGACCCGCGGTGCAGAGCTGCAAGCAGCCGCAGGGCTACTCCGCGAGCAACACGGACTGTGACGACGCGAACGCGGCCCTCCACCCGGGTGCCTCCGAGGTGTGCGATGGCCTGGACAACAACTGCAACGCGCAGACGGATGAAGGCCTGACCACCCATACGTGGTTCCGCGATGCGGATGGCGACAACTTCGGCTCCGCGAGCACTGTCGCTCAGTCCTGTCTCCAGCCCTCCGGGTACGTGGCGTCCTCCGGCGACTGCAACGACGCGAATCCGGCCATCCAGCCCAACGCCCTCGAGACGTGCGACGGAGTGGACAACAACTGCAACGCCACCGTGGACGAGGGCCTGCTGCTCACGTTCTACAAGGACCAGGACCAGGACGGGTATGGCTCCGCGAGCCAGCTGACGCAGGCCTGCACACAGCCCTCCGGCCATGTCTCCAACGCCAACGACTGCAACGACAGCAACGCGAGCATCAAGCCGGGTGGTACCGAGGTCTGCAACGGGCTGGACGACGACTGCGATGCGGCGACAGACGAGGGCGTGCAGACGACGTTCTACCGGGATGCGGACAACGACACGTACGGCACCGCCAGCGCGACAATCGCCGCGTGCACCGCTCCCGCGGGCTACGTCTCCAACACCAGCGACTGCAACGACAGCAACGACACCATCAAGCCAGGTGCCGCCGAGACCTGCAATGGAGTGGATGACAACTGCTCCGGCGTCGTGGACGAGGGCGTGAAGACCACGTTCTACCGGGATGAAGATGGAGACACGTACGGCGCCTCCGGTCTGACCGTCGCCGCGTGCGCTGCTCCCCAGGGCTATGTCGCCAATGCCAACGACTGCAACGACAGCGACGCGAGCATCAAGCCGGGTGGCACCGAGACCTGCAATGGTCTGGATGACAACTGCTCCGGCGCCGTGGACGAGGGTGTAAAGACCACGTTCTACCGGGATGAAGATGGAGACACGTACGGCGCCTCCGGACCGACCGTCGCCGCGTGCTCTGCCCCCCAGGGCTATGTCGCCAATGCCAGCGACTGCAACGACAACAGCGCGAGCATCAAGCCGGGTGGCACCGAGGTCTGCAACGGGCTGGACGAGGACTGCGACGGCGTCGCGGACGAGGGCGTGCAGACGACGTTCTTCCGGGATGCGGACAACGACGGATATGGCACCTCCAGTCCAACCGTCGCCGCGTGCTCCGCTCCCGCGGGCTACGCCACCAATGCCAGCGACTGCAACGACTACGACGCGAGCATCAGGCCGGGGGCCGCCGAGGTCTGCAACGGGCTGGACGAGGACTGCGACGGCGTCGCGGACGAAGGCGTGCAGACGACGTTCTACAGGGATGCGGACAACGACGGATATGGCACCTCCAGTCCGACCGTCGCCGCATGCTCCGCTCCCGCGGGCTATGTCTCCAACACCAGCGACTGCAACGACGGCAGCGCGAGCATCAAGCCGGGGGCCACCGAGACCTGCAACGGGCAAGACGACGACTGCGACGCAGCGGTGGATGAGGGCGTGCAGCTGACGTTCTACCGGGATGCGGATGGCGACGGATATGGCACCTCCAGTCCGACCGCCGTCGCGTGCTCCGCGCCTGGGGGCTACGCCGCCAATGCCAGCGACTGCAACGACAGCAACTCGAGCATCAAGCCGGGGGCCACCGAGGTCTGCAACGGGCTGGATGACAACTGCTCCGGCATCACGGACGAGGGCGTGCAGACGACGTTCTACCGGGATGCGGATGGCGACGGTTATGGCAGTGCCACCACGACAGTCGCCGCGTGCTCGACTCCCGCGGGCTATGTCTCCAACACCAGTGACTGCAACGACGGCAGCGCGAGCATCAAGCCGGGTGGCACCGAGGTCTGCAACGGACAGGATGACAACTGCTCCGGCATCGTGGATGAAGGCAACCCGGGAGGCGGCCAGAGTTGCAACCATGGAGCCTGCGGCTATTGGTACACCGTCTGCAATGGCGGCGCCGTGCAGTGCTACCAGGACGACTTCTTCCCCGAGGAGATCTGCCGGAACAACGTGGACGACGACTGTGACGGCGAGGTGGACGAGGGCTGCTCATGCTTCGTCGCTGGCACGCCCATCAGCCTGGCCGACGGCTCCACGAA
>NZ_JBLZWL010000015.1:0-2719 GCF_049194865.1 Corallococcus terminator
AGAGGTTGTTGCGGACCGCCACGTTGGTGGAGTTGCCGCCGGTGCCGTGTCCGAGCACCAGCGCGAAGCCCTTCGTCCCGGTGACGGTGTTGTGCAGCACGCGCACGTCGACGCCGTTCTCGATGCGGATGGCGGAGCCCTCGGGCATCTTCAGCGAGTGGATGCGATTGCGCCGCACGGAGATGTTGGTCGGCGGAGCGCCCACCCGGTTGCCGCCGATGGCGATGCCCAGCGAGGCGTCCGAGATGTCGTTGTCCTCCAGGATGATGTTCTTCGCGGAGTAGTGCACCACCACCGCCTCGCCCCGTGACGTTGAGGACTTGGTGAAGCCGTGCATGCGGTTGCCGCGCACGGTGACGTCGTGGCACGTCTTGAGGTCCACGGCGTTCTCGCGGTTGTCGTACATGTCATTGTCCTCGATGAGGACACCGCTCGCGGGAGCGTCATTGCTGAAGCCCTCGGGCCCGAGGCACTGCACGGAGTCGCCCGAGTTGTCGTGGATGTCGTTGCCGCGCACGGTGATGTTCTTCGACGTGGGGGCGATGACGACGCCGTGCGAGTCGTCGGACCCGCGGGCGAAGTGGTGGATGTGGTTGTCCTCGATGGTGACGCCGCGCGCGCTGGCGTCCGTGCTGATGCCACTGCCGAAGGACCCATGGTGCAGTTCGTTGTTGGCCAGCACCGTGCCTTGTGTGTCTCCGGCGAAGGTGACGGCAATCTGCCGCGCGCCCTTCACGTCGAACTCGAAGCCCTCGATGCGCCAGTTCGGACGCTGCACCAGGACCATGTACCAACCGCTGGAAGTGGGAACGAGCTTGGGCGTGCCCTCGCCGCGCAGGGTGATGGGCGCGCTGGCGGTGCCCGCGCGGACGTTGGAGTCGAGCACCAGCTTCTCCGCATAGGTGCCCTGCTGGACGCGGATGATTTCACCAGGGCCCACCAGGGTGAGCGCCTTGTTGATGGTGCGAAGCGGCCTGGCCTGCGTGCCCGCGGCCGTGTCGTTGCCAGATGGGCTGACGTACCACTCGCGCGAGTATTGGGGCGGGGCCGGCTCCTCGCTGGGAGGGGGCTCTGGCGAAGGTGTGGGCGTCGGGACCTCCGCCACGGGAGGCGTCGTCGGCTCGGGGGAAGGCTGGGTCGGAGTGCCCGGCGAGGGAGGCGGCGTGGGACGGGTGGGGAGGGAAATGGTGCCCGAGGGGGAGGGGGGCTCCTTGTTTCCGTTACAGGCGAGGGCTCCCACGGAGAAAGCTCCGAGGAGACACAGGCTGCGCAGCGTGGACATGGGGGGTCGACTCCTCTGGGGTTGAGCGAGCCAAAGAACGTTCGAGGGGGCGAGCGCTATTCTGCTTCCCCGCGCCGTCCGTTCCCTCGTACAGCAGGCGGCCTGTCATCCTCCCCGCGCGTGATGCACTGGTGAAGGAGCGCCGTGGCTCGGTGCCCAATCGCTATCACGAAGCTGGTGCGAAAAGGAAAGGGCCCCTCGGCTGCACTACTGACGAGGGCCAGGGGCTCGCGGGGACCGTCGTGGAACGAGCGAGCCTGCATCCACGAGACTGTTGGATGGCACGCATTGATGAGGGCCTGGAGGGCGAGACGGGAGGCGAGGCCCACGTGCCTACAGTGCGCTCCCTCGCACGCCGGCAGTCACGTGGACATCGTGCGACCTGACCCGACTGGAGGAACGCCCATGGCCCTGCAGAACGACTACAAGGACGTGCTCGACGTGGCGAAGACGATTGGCGCGAAGGTCGAGTCCCGCGAGGAGAATGGAAAGCTCATCCTCAAGGGCTCGGTGGACTACGCGTGGGACCGCGACCGCATCTGGGATCAGATCAAGGCGAAGCACGCGCAGTGGCAGCAGGAAGTCATGGTGAACCTCACGGTGACGAACGCCGAGCCGTACGGCCTCTACACGGTGAAGTCCGGCGACACGCTGGGCAAGCTGGCCAAGGACATCTACGGGGACGTGAAGCTGTACCCGAAGATTTTCGACGCCAACAAGGACCAGCTCAAGGACCCGGACAAAATCAAGGTGGGCCAGGTGCTCAAGCTGCCGCCCAAGTCGATCGCCAACGCCTGAGCGGCCCGATTCACGGCAGCAGGCCCGGGATGGTTCCCCCGGGCCTGGGGCCGATGTGGAACCGGATGCTCCCCGGTGAGAGCACGCACGAGCGAGGCACGGGGGCGGAGAGGATGGCGCCGTGCGGAGGACGCGTGCACAGGCCCAGCATCTGGGGCACGGAGTAGGGCGACCAGGGCTGCTCCGTGAAGGACTCCACCGTGCTTCTCCGGGGGGGTGGTGCCTCTTCGTCGTCGGACTCAGCGGGCTCGTCGAGCTGTGCGAGCGCGTCGTCCGGTAGCGGAGTCGTGTCCGGCACGAAGGCGATGCCTTCGGGAATCGGCTCCTCGCGGTCCGGGCGGCCGATGATGTCCTCGATGCGCTCGGTGCCCTCGTCCTTCACCGCACGAGGCGCGGTGGCGCACGCTCCCAGGAGCGACGCTGACAGGAGCGTGGCGAGCACTCGGTGTGGAGGGGGCCAGGAAGGACGGGGCATGGGCATCGACATGTTCCCTCGGAAGAGCAAGCGGGAGAAGAGGCGCTGGCTCGGGTTGCGGAGGAAGTGGTCGTGGGACATCGCTCGGACTCACGAGGCTTCCCGTCAAAGGGTTCGTCTGGAGCGCGGGTCGTGCAACGCGCGCGCTTCGCGCCAGGAGGGAG